>CAVREM010000074.1:0-89251 GCA_963720005.1 uncultured Acidobacteriota bacterium
CAGGTCCGGGATTGCCGACGCCCCAGTAGGTCAGGTTGAGCTCGGGATCGTACGAGCCGGTCAGCCACACCGGCCCGCCGCCGTTCTCCCACGAATCATTCGGCCAGCTGTCGTGGCCGGGCTCGCCCGGTCCAGGGACGGTGTTGAACCGCCAGACTTCCTTCCCGGTGGCCGGCTCGAACGCCGCCACCCAGCCCCGGATGCCGTACTCGCCGCCGGCGACGCCGACCACGACCTTGTCCTTGATGATGAGCGGCGCCATCGTCAGCGAATAGCCGTCGGCGTAGTTCGGCGTGACCGTGTTGGTCCAGAGCTCGCGCCCGGTCTTCGCGTCGAGCGCGATCAGCTGGCCGTCGAGGGTCCCGTAGAACACCCGGTCGCCGAGCACGGCGACGCCGCGATTCACCGATCCACAGCACGGCTTGATGTCGGCCGGGAGGTTGTGCCGGTAGATCCAGTACACCCGGCCGGTTTTCGCGTCGGCCGCCACGACGTCGTTGATCGGCTGCGTGAAGTACATCACGCCGTCGGCGACGAGTCGGGGTGGCCTCGAAATTCTGGAGCGAGGAGTCGCCCTGGAAGACCCATGCATCTGGAGCCGCTTGACGTTGTTCTAATCGATCTGTGTCAGCAGACTATGGCGGTGGCTGGAATAGCCGCCCGAGTAGGTCAACCAGTTCTGAGGTTCCTTCGCCGCTGGAGCAGCCGGTCGTACGTGACCTGGGCCTGCATGCGCGAGCGGAACCATCGACGACAACAGCAGCACGAGCAGTAATCGTCTTCTCATGATGATCAAGTCCTGATTGATTCCGAATGCGTCGCCGCCAACGTTTCAGCTTCAGCGTCCAGGAGGGGCGGCGGCGGTGGCGGCGTTCCCTGCCGGCCTCCACCTTGCGGGGCGCCAGCCCCTGGCGGCGGCGCGCCCTGACGGCCGCCGGCCGCCCCTCGCCCCGGTCCACGGAGCGAGGCGAGATATGCGACGAGGTCGGCGAGTTGCGGCGGACCGAGCTTGTCCTTGTAGGAAGGCATCGACGCCGTCGTGAGGATGCTGAACTCCTTCAGATCGGATTTCTGGACCGTCAGGAGCTGTTCCTGATCGGTCAGGAGCTGAACCGTGAACGTGTCTTCATTCAACCGGCGGCCGTTGATCGTGCGCCCGTCCTTGGTCACGACGCGCACCGGCCGGTTGATGGGCATCATCATGCTGCTCGGATCCAGCAGCGCCTGCTGGATAGCTGCCGGCGCCCGCGAGCTGCCGATCTCGCTCAGGTCGGAGGCCACCCGCGATCCGGTTGTGCCGACCCGGTGACAGCCTCCGCAGCCGTTCCCCTCGAACAGCGTCCGGCCCCGTCCGCTGTCGCCGAGCTTGACGACCGTGGTGTTGAAGTCGCGCATGTTGCGGATGTAGGCGACGACCGCTGTCAGTTCAGCCGGGGCGAGCTTGCGGCCGGGCATCGAAGTGTTAGGAATGCCGTTGGTGATGATGCGCCGCAGGTCGTCGTCGTTCGCGACGTTGTTGCGAAAACGCCCGCTCCGCAGATCGATGCCACCCACCTGATCCCCGGTCGGACCATGGCACTGCGAGCACTGCAGGGCGTAGACGACGGATCCGGACTGAATGTCAGCCGGGCTGTACTCCCCAGCGTGTTGAGCCGCCTGCGGCTGCTGTGCCGCCGTTGCTCCGACGGCAAGGACAGAGACGACTCCTGCCGCCGCCAGCAGGCATCCTGTCACGAGCGGGCGCGCATGCATCGTTCCTCCGGTGCAAGTAGGCCGGGCCTCTTTAGGCCCGGCTCAAGGCGGACCTCAGAGGTCCGCCCTACATCAGAAACTGATCGCGAATTCGCTAGAAACTATATCGCGCCCCGAACTGCATCTGGAACGAATTCGGAATCGTCGACACGGCGCCGATGCCGCCAAGATAGCCGAGCGGCTGATTAAAGGTCACGTTTCCGCGCGTCGACCCGTAGACGTTGCCGAAATTCGCACGGTTCGTCAGGTTGTACATCTCGATGAAGATACCCAACCGCTGCGAAGGCCCTCCCATCTGGAAGTTCTTGGTTACGCGAGCGTTCATGTTGAACAGCGGCTTTCCCCGGGCCGCGCGGATGCCGACCGGGTTTCCGTCGTCCCCGAGGATCTGCAGGCTGCCGTCGCCGCTCGGGTTGCCGCCGCTGTACCTGATCGGTACGGCCGCGCCGACGCCGCCGTCATCGAAGGCGACACGTCGAAGCCCCACGGCAGGTTCAGGATGCCCGCGACGGTAACCCGGTGACGCTCGTCGAATGCCGACGGCCCGTACTCCCAAGGGGCGTAGATATCGCCTCCGGTGGTGGACGGCGTCTGCGGGGCGGGAGACGCGACGCGCAGGGCGCCGTCGGTCGATCCGCCCATGCCGCGGGCGGACGCCAGCGTGTAATTGACCTGCATCGACGCATCGGACGAGAAGCGCCGCTCGAAGTGAACCGCGAGCTCGTCATAGTTGCCGCGATTCACCGAAGCCGCGATGTTCACCACGCCCATCAGCGCCGGGTCGTTGAAGACGCGCTGAAAGTCTCCTCTGAGCGGACGAACGCGGGCCGTCAACGGATTGTTGTCGTGGTCGAGCAGCGGGTTGATGTTCAGGTTGCGCCAGCCATTCTGCAGCACGACGTGGGTGTAGTCGGCCGAGACGACCGTATCGTTGGCGAGGACGCGAGAGTAGCCCGCATGCCACTTGTGGGTTTGTGCGTCCTTGAGATCGGGATCGTACCAGTAGCCCGTGTTGTTGCCCCCGGCCGGGAAATTGGTCGGGTTGACCGGCGTCGGCGCGACCGACGAGATCGGCGTCACGCCGTAAATGAAGTTCGCGAGCGGTCCCGAACCAATCGCCGAATTCGCGATGACCTGGTTGATGAACACCGTGTCCTTCTCGATGTAGTTGCGCTGGTAGTACGTGTTCTTGATCTGCATCATGTAGTACAGGCCGTAACTGCCGCGCACCACGCTCGTGCCGTCTCCCTTGAGATCCCAGGCCAGGCCGAGACGCGGCGAGAAGTTGTTCTTGTCCGTCTCCGGCAGCGCGCCGTAAGGACTGCCGATCGCCTGGAGCGCCTGGTAGGTGCGGTTGCGCTCCAGGTTCGGCTGGTTCATGTACTCGTAGATGTCGTAGCGCAGCCCCAGGTTGAGCGTCACGTTCGACGAGACGCGGTAATCGTCCTGCACGTACGCCCCGAAGTTCCAGTTGCCGTCGGATCCGTAATCGCCGATCGGTTCGCTGTAAACGGTGATGCTGCGGACGATGCCAGGCGTCTGGAATCCCTGCGGGTACAGTCCGTTCGAATTGGTGGCGATCGTCGACGGATCGTGGAAGAAGTTGATGGCGCCCGGGCTGCCGCCGCCGAAGATGCCGCCATACACCGGCAGCAGCGACAGGTCGCCGCCGGTCTTCAGCGAGTGGCGGCCGATCTGCTTCGAGAAATCGTCCTTGATCTGATATTTGTCCTCGAAGTTGTACCATTTCGGAAACGCGTGGATCGGACCGGCGCTCACCAACGGGAACGTGAGGCGCTGATACAGGCAGCCGCCTGGCTGCGCGATCGGACACGCCGGGTAATCCTGATCGTGCGTCCAGGTGATGAACTGCGCGGTCACCTGGTTGACGGTCGACGGGTTGATGATCCAGGTCCATCCGCCGGCCAGGTTCCACAGGTTCTGTTCGTTGTGATCCATGTACGGCGCGTAGTCCAGCATCGCCGCCGTGTTGCCGATGAAATCGTTTTCGACGAATCCGTGCTGGGTCGCCCACCGCACGTAGGCGGCGTGCGGACGTCCCAGCTGCAGGTTGACCTTGCCCTGCGTCATCAGGTCCTTCGACGGCTGCGGAATCGTATCGGTCAGCTTGAGGCCGATGTTCAGCGGCACCAGGTACTGATGCTCGCGCACGATGCGGTCAGGGCGGACGACCGTGTATTCCTGCGTCGCGCGCTCGACCGATCCGAAGAACCATGCCCGGTCTTTCACCAGCGGTCCACCGAACGACCCGCCGAACTGATAGCGGTTGTACGGCGGCTTGCCGGTGCCTCCGTTTTCGGGCTTCGAGAAGTAATCGATCGCGGTCAGGTCCTGGTTACGGCCGTAGACCGAGATACCGCCGTGGAACTGGTTGGTCCCCGACTTGGTCGCCATCATCACGCTCGTCGTGCCGCGGCCGTACTCCGCGGACGCGCCGGTCGCGACGACGCGGAATTCCTGGATGCCTTCGAGGCTGTAGACGATGCTGGCGCCGCCGCAGTGGTCTTCCTTGTTGTCGATGCCGTCGACCAGCATGTTGTAGTTCTGGCCGCCGCCGCCGGAGAACGACACGTAGGTCTGCGACGTGCCATGCGCCGACACCGCGCCGCCCACCTCGCGCGCGCCAGGCAGGAGCGACATCATCGCCGACATGCTGCGGTTGATCATCGGGATCTGGACGACTTCCTGCTGGCGGATCGACGCGGCGAGCGTGGCCTGCGTCGTTTCGACGAGAGGCGACTGGCCGGTCACGGTCAGGTTTTCCTGGAGCGCGGCGATCCCGAGCTCGAGCTCCACGGACAAGTTGGAGCCGGTAATCAGCTCGATAGCGTCGCGGCTTTGGGGCGAGAATCCCGCCAGCTGCGCCTTGACGTTATACATGCCGGGATCGAGCGCGGGCACGATATACAGCCCTTCGGCGTTGGCGACCGTTTCGCGCGTTGCGCCGGTCCCGGTGTTGGTGATGATGACGGTCGCGCCAGGGAGCACCGCGCCCGCCTGATCGACAACGCGACCGCTGATGGTTGCCGTAGCCTGGGCGAACAGTGACCCTGCGCCCGCGAACAAGAACGCCGCCACCGCCACGAGCCGAACTCTGTTGATCATCTTGGGCTCCTCGAGGATGTCCTCGACAAATGCGCCAAACGGTCAGGTGTCGTCAGAGAGCAGTTCGCGGAGACTATAGAGACGGAGGGGACCTGAGTCAACGCGCCAGACGCCCACGGTCCGCGGCGTTCCGGGCTGGATCCAGTATTCCGGATGCGGACATAGTCTTACCCGAGGGGCTGCGCCCCTCGGACTCCCCCACACGCTCTCTCGCGCGCCGCTTCGTCGGCGCGCTCCGTTCGCGTGGCTCGCTCGCGCGCTCGCTCGCGACGGTAGTTGGTTTGTGAGATAGCTTCTAGTGTGGTGAGTTAGAGATTCGCGAAACAAGTTTCGGTCGACTGTCGTACTCGGCTACAAGGAGAACACGCCGATGCGAACAGGCCGACCGGTGCCCCCGATTGTGCTGACCGCCGATGAACGAGAGACGCTCGAGCGTTGGGCCCGCCGCCCGACAACGGCCCAAGCCTTGGCCTTGCGGGCTCGCTTGGTGCTGCGCGGCGCGGCCGGCGAAACGGCGACCGCCATCGCACGTGATGTCCACGTCACGAAACAGACGGTCGGGAAGTGGCGCGGTCGCTTTCTCGCCCGGCGCCTGGACGGGCTGCTCGACGAACCGCGTTCTGGCGTCCCCCGAACGATCACCGATGCCGATGTCGAGCGCGCCTTGACCACGACCCTCGAATCGACGCCGCGTGACGCGACGCATTGGTCCACGCGGAGCCTGGCGAAGCAGTGCGACCTGAGCCAGACCGCCGTGGCCCGCATCTGGAAGGCTTTCGCGTTGCAGCCGCACCGGGTCGAGACCTTCAAGCTCTCGAAGGACCCGCTGTTCATTGACAAAGTGCGGGACATCGTCGGGCTGTATCTGAGTCCGCCCGATCGCGCGCTGCTGTTGTCGGTCGATGAGAAGAGTCAGATTCAAGCGCTCGACCGTACGATGCCCATTCTGCCGCTGCGGCCGGGCCAAGCCGAGCGGCGGACTCATGACTACGTCCGACACGGGACGACGTCGTGGTTTGCGGCCCTGGATGTGGCGACGGGCCGCGTCATCGGCGAATGTCACCGTCGCCATCGCAGTCAGGAGTTCCTGCGGTTTCTGGACACGATCGACGACCAGGTCCCTTCGGCACTCGACATCCATCTGATTCTCGATAACTACGGGACGCACAAGACGCCTCGGGTTCGGCGGTGGTTCGCTCGGCATCCACGCTTTCATGTGCACTTCACGCCGACCAGTGCGTCGTGGCTGAACTTGGTCGAACGATGGTTTGCCACACTGACCGAGAAACAGATCACGCGCGGCACGCATCGCAGCACGCGCGCGCTCGAAACCGCGATTCGCGAGTATCTGACCATCAGCAATGCCTCGGCGAAACCGTTCGTCTGGACTAAAACCGCCGATGAGATTCTCGCGAAGGTCGCCGGATTTTGTCAGCGAATCTCTAACTCGGGACACTAGACTTTGCGGAAGGGATTCACCACAGAGGACACCAAGGACACAAAGGAAAGCGAGCGCCGTGCCACGAAGCGTGTTGTTGATTCTGGTCGTCACGCTGCAGTCCGCCGCCGCGGCGCCCGCTGGAAACATGCGGACCGAGGACGTCGCGCTGACGCGAGCGGGCGACAACGCCTGTGAGGATCTGCCCCGTCCGCCTGAAGGCGTGCCCGGCCTGCGTGAGTACGCCAGAATCCGGATCCAGGAGGACGGTCAACTCGTGGTCACGGCCGCGCAGCTGCCGTTCACCAGCAATCAGGGATACGTCTACCGGCAGACCGAGAGCGGATGGTTGCCGAACGAAGTGGACTATCTGCTCCTGCGCACACCCGTTCCCGTGCGGGGCGGCTTCGTCTACATCATTACGTTTGGCGGCGGGGAGGATCGCTGCGGTCGTTGGAGCATCGACGCGCGACATCCGCGGTGAGCTCTTGTCAGTCGCGGCGGCGCGCCTGGACTGGATCGATGCGTGCCCCGCGACGTGTCAGAGTCTGAAATTTACAATTTACAATTTCAAACTGTAAATTTCGGAGTTCTTCCTACGGCGCTTTCGCCGCTGGAATATCCCGCATGCGCTCCTGAACGGTCCCGGGGACACCGAGCGTCGTGTCGGCGCCGAGTGCCTTGATGAACGCGGCGGTATCCGAGTAGGCCTGGAACTGGAACGACTGCTTCGACCCTTCTGCAATCCGGAACGCCGTGCGGCCGCGGTAGTCGCGGGCGTTGATGTTGGCACCGCGGTCCACGAGGATCTTGATGACTTCGTTCAGGCCGCGGTACGCCGCGCCGTGCAGCGCGGTGAAATCGCCTTCGTTGACCGCATGGATGTCGGCGCCGGCGTCGAGCAGGACCGTGACCGCGGCTTCGGCGCTCGGCGAGCGCCCGCCGCGATTGATGTTCGGGATTGAACGTGCAGCGGCCGAGGCCGGCGGCCACCATCAACGGGGTCGTGCCATCGTCGCTCGTCAGCTTCAAGTCGGCCCCGGCTGCGAGGAGCGCCTCGATCACCGCGGTCGCGGGTGTCCCGCTCCGCGGCGGTCCGGCGGCGGCCGCGGCTTGTGAATTGTCCCCGCCGCTGAAATCCAGCGTGCCGCCGCCGCCGTTGGCGGCAAAAGCGGCGAGCCAGAGCGGCGTCGCGCCGCGAAAATCACCGGTGCCGCACGAGAACGATTCGAACGCGCCCTTGGTCGGCCGTCCGATGTAGCTCTGCGCCATGGCGGACGTGGTGACCGGCTCGTTGACGCGAGCGCCCTTGTCGAGCAGCGCGCGAATCAGCGGCAGGCGGCCGGCGCCTCCGCCCGCGCCGCGTCCGCCACCGCCGCCCGCGTTGAACACGCTGAACCCGGATCCGAGTCCGACGCCGCCGCTCCGGGCGCGCTGCCAATCGGCGACGAACTGGGCGGCGCCGCCTGACGCGGCATGAAGCGCTGTGACGCCGCTGAGCGTCGCGTTCGGATCCGCGCCCTGCTCGAGCAGGAACAGCGCGAAGGCATCCTGGCCGCTGAGCGCGGCGTACGGCAGCGCGTGCACGCGATCCGTTCCGGTTTCGTTGACCGGCAGCCCCCGGGCAATCAGGAGTTTGCCGATCTCGACGTTGCCGGCGCGCGCCGCAAAGGTCAGTGCCGAGAAGCCGTCCGTCGTCACCGCCTGGACGTTGGCGCCCGCTTCCAGCAGCATCGTGGCAATTTCCGGGTGGCCATCGCCGATCGCCCACATCAGCGGCGTGAGCTTCGCTTTGATCGTCGCGGCGTTGACGTTCGCGCCGTGCGCGATGAGCAGCTTGATCAGGTCGGGCTTGCCGACGTTGATCGCATCGAGCAGCGGCGTCATCCCGCTCTCCTGCGCCACGTTCGGGTTGGCGCCGGCCTTCAGCAGCGCTTCGACCATGGCGGCGCTGGCGTTTTCAGCCGCCAGCGACAGGGCGGTCACGCCGTGATCATCGGTCGCATCGATTTTGGCGCCGGCCTTCAGCAGGAAGGCGGCGGTGTCGAGATCGTCCCAGTGTGCAGCCCAGTGGAGCGCCGTCGTGCCGTCGGCGGCGCGGGAGTTCACGTCCACCCCCTGTTTGGCGAGCGCCCGCACGGCATCGCGATTCTGTCGCGCCATGGCGTCGACGATCCGCGGGTCGTCCGCGCCTGCCGCCGCCCTCCCGGCGAGGACGAGCATGAAGGCCGCCAAACTAGCTGAACCGGCGAGCTTTTGCCTCATGTTCACAATCTCAGGTAAGCGCACGTGACGCGAGATGTTACCGCATTGGTCGGGGTCCGAAAAGGTTCACGGCGAAAAGGTAAGAAGTTGCGCTATGTGCCTGACACCTCTAAGATTGCGGATGAGTTCCGCTCAGTGAAGGAAGCCGTATGCGCCAGCCTTTCGGACGCCCGCTGACCCTGTTGACGACGGTGGCCGTCATGGCCCTGACGGCCATGATCTGGATGGCCGTCGATCCTCAATCGACGGTTCGCGCGGCGCAGATCGCAGCACCGCCACCGCCCCGACGTCGTCGCCGGGTGTCTTTCGACAGTACTGCGTCGGCTGTCACAACGAGCGGATGAAGGAGAACTTCGGCAACCTCTCGCTCGAAACCATCGATCCCGCCGACGTTTCCAGCCACGCCGAAACGCTCGAGAAGGTCGTCCGCAAGCTGCGCAAGGGGCAGATGCCGCCGCTCGGCCGTCCGCGTCCCGATGCCGCCGCGCTCGAGGCATTCGTTGTCTCGCTCGAAAACGCTCTCGACGCGCACGCGCGCCGGCAGCAGAAGCCAGGACGCGTCGTGTCGCGCCGGTTGAACCGCGCGGAGTACATCAACGCGGTCTACGACCTGATTGGCCTCGAGGTGAATGGCTCGGAGCTGCTGCCGAGCGACATGGCCGGGTTCGGGTTCGACAACAACGCCGACGTTCTGTCGATCACCCCGGCGCTGATGGCTCGCTACATCACCGCGGGCACCAAGATCAGCCGCGTCGCGCTCGCGACAGCGGACAACCGCGCGGCGACGACCCGCTACAAGATCGAGATCGGCACACGGCAGGACCTGCGCATGGGCGAGGAGATGCCGTTCGCCTCGTTCGGCGGTCTCGCCGTCAAGCACACGTTTCCACTCGACGGCGAGTATGCGTTCCAGCTGCGCCTGACGCGCGATCAGGACGGCCTCATCAACGGCATCATGGCCGAGCACGTCATCGAGCTGCGCGTCGACCGGGCGCTCGTGAAGCGGTTCAAGATCGGCGGCGAATACAAGGAACCCGATCCCGGACAGCTCATCGCCGTGCCGGAAGACGACGTGCTCGGCGCCCAGGTGCACAAGCACTACATCAGCGCGGACGATGCGCTGACGGTGCGTGTACCAGTGAAAGCCGGCACGCGGACGGTGACGGCGGCGTTCGTCGAAAACGAGCCGATCCCCGGATTCGAGCGGCTTGGCCGCGGCGTCAACAATCAGATCGGCGGCGGCGGCGCCGCTGCGGTCGACACCATGTCGGTCTCGGGCCCGTTCAATCCCGGGACGTCCCCTGACACGCCAGCGCGGCAGAAGATTCTCACGTGCAAGCCGGCAAATGCCCGCGACGAAGAGCCGTGCGCGCGAAGGATTCTCACCGACCTGACGCGGCGGGCGTACCGGGGATTCAGCACAAAAGCCGACGTCGACCAGTTGCTGGCGATCTATGCCAACGGACGCGCCGGCAGAACGTTCGACGCCGGCATCGCGCGCGCCCTCGAGGCGCTGCTGGCGTCGCCCAAGTTCGTGCTGCGCGTTGAAGAAGATCGCTCGACCGAACCCGGGGCCGTGTATCGCTTGAGCGATCTGGAGCTCGCGTCGCGTCTTTCCTTCTTCCTCTGGAAGAGCATTCCGGACGACGAGCTGCTGCAGCTGGCCGAGCGCCGGCAACTGGGCAAACCGGACGTCCTGGCGCAGCAGGTCCGCCGGATGCTGTCGGACGAGCGATCCACTCGATTCCTGAACGACTTCTCGGGCAGTGGCTCGAGGTCCGCAACATCAGCAGTCAACAGCCGGCGCAGCAGTTCCAGTTCGATCCGACGCTGCGCGAGGCGATGGCGCGCGAGACCGAGCTGTTCTTCCAGAGCCAGGTCCGCGACGACCGGCCGATCCAGGATCTGCTGCGGGCGAACTATACGTTCCTCAACGAGCGGCTGGCGCAGCACTATGGCGTCGAAGGAGTGTTCGGGAACCATTTCCGACGGGTCACGCTGACCAACGAGGATCGGTTCGGGCTGCTGGGACAGGGGAGCGTACTGACGGTGACGTCATACAACGACCGGACCTCGGTCGTCCGGCGCGGCTACTGGATCCTCGATGTCCTGCTGGGCGCGCCGCCGCCCCCGCCGCCGCCCAACGTGCCGCCGCTGAAGGAGAACGATCCGCGCGGCAAGCCGACCGCGCTGCGCGAGCGGATGGAGCAGCATCGCAACAACGCGGTGTGCGCGAGCTGCCACGCCCAGATGGATCCGCTCGGCTTCGCGCTCGAGCATTACGACGCCGTCGGCCGCTTCCGTCAGACCGACGGCGGCGCCCGCATCGATTCGGACATCGAGTTCCACGGCGCCAAGGTGGACAGTCCCAAGGCGTTCCGCGAGGCGCTCCTCGGCCTCGGCGACGAAGTCGTGCGGACGGTATCCGAGAAGATGATGATCTACGCGCTCGGCCGCGGACTCAGCTATGAGGATGCCCCTGTGGTCCGCCAGCTGGTGCACTCGCTGCGCGACAACCAGTACCGCTGGTCGACACTGATCCAGGGCGTCGTCCAGAGCGATCAATTCCAGATGCGAGCCGCGGCACCCACATCGACCGCTGCACAGTAGGAGAGCACACGTGATCATCACGAAGATGCATCTGTCTCGTCGGTTCGTGCTGCGCGGCATTGGCGCGGCGCTGGCGCTCCCCGTGCTCGACAGCATGGTCCCGGCGCTTACCGCGCAATCGAAGACGGCCGCGGCGCCGGTGCGGCGCCTTGGCGTCTTCTACGTCCCGAACGGGATGTCGATGCCGTACTGGTTCCCGAAAGCGGAGGGGCCGCTCAAGGAGATGCCGCCGACACTGCAATCGCTGGCGGCGTTCAAGGATCGCGTCTTACTGTGCGGCGGGCTCGCGGATGAACCGGCCAACCGGGTCAGGGGCGGCGGGGATCACGCACGGTCCGCCGGCACCTTCCTCACCGGCGTTGCGTTCAAACTGACGTCGGGGGCCGACGTCTTCGGCTCGATTTCGATGGATCAAATCGCCGCCAAGCAGCTGGCGAAGGAGACCCAGCTGGCGTCGCTCGAGCTCGGCATCGAGTCGAACGCGATGCTCGGCTCCTGCGACGGCGGCGCCAGCTGTGCCTACACCAACACCGTGGCGTGGGCCAACGAAACGACGCCGCTGCCGATCGAGAACGATCCGCGCGCGGTGTTCGAGCGCCTCTTCGGCACCAGCGGCAGCACCGATCGCGGCGCGCGGCTGGCGCGCATCGAGCAGGATCGCAGCATCCTCGATTTCGTCAGCGAGCAGGTGGCGGGGCTGCGGATGCGGATCGGCCCGAACGACAAGGCGCGCCTCACCGAATACCTCGATTCGATCCGCGACGTCGAGCGGCGGATCCAGATGGCCGAGCACCAGAACTCGCGTGAGCTGCCAGTGGTGGAGCAGCCGATCGGGATCCCGAGCGACTACGCCGAGCACGCCAAGCTGATGATGGACATGCTGGCGCTCTCCTACCAGACCGACTTGACGCGGGTCAGCACGTTCATGCTGGCCAAGGAAGTGAGCGGCCGTTCGTACCCGGAAATTGGCGTCGCCGACTCGCATCATCCGGTGTCACACCACCAGGACGAACCGGCCAAGCTGGAGCGGCTGCACAAGATCAACGAGTACCACTTCCAGCAGTTCGCCTACCTGGTCGACAAGCTGTCGAAGCTGCGAGAGGGCAACGGCACGATGCTCGACAACTCGCTGTTCCTCTACGGCACCGGCATCAGCGACAGCAACACGCACTTCCACGACGATCTGCCGATCGCGCTGGTCGGCGGGCAGGCCGCCGGCCTCAAGGGCGGGCGCTACATCCGCTACGCGAAGGGGACGCCGCTGACCAACCTCTTCGTGAGCATGCTGGAATTCATGGGAGTCGACGCCGAGAAGATCGGCGACAGCACCGGCAAGGTCGACCGGCTCACGACGGTCTGATGCAGCAGCTGGGAAGCTAAGGAGCTGTGGAGCTGAGGAACGTTAAGAGCGATGCCGCTCGCGGTCAAACTGGTCGGGACCCTCGCCATCGCACTGGCCGTCGGGAACACAGCCGCCGCGCAGAAGAAAAATCCCTACCGGAATTACACCGAGGAGAAGTTCGTCGAGAACATGCAGGCCGCCGGCCGCAACTACGCCGCCGTGACGGACCTGGTTGCCGGCGCCGACTACGAATCGGCGAAGGCGCAGCTGACGCGCGCCCGCGAGCAGCTCGCCATCACCATCACCTTCTGGCGCGATCGGCAGAAAGACGATGCGGTCCGGATGCTGAGAGACGCGTTGAATGGAATGGACGGCCTCGACGCCGCGCTCGGCGCCGGCAGCGTCGATTCCGCGGCGCTGAAGGCGGCGTCAGCACGGGTCGACGCGGCGTGCAGCGCCTGCCATGCCGTCTACCGCGAGCAGGATCCCGCCACCAAGGCCTATCGATTGAAACTGAGGAACTGAGGAACTGAGAAAACGTTCCTGAGCTCCTCAGCTCCTTAGTTCCTCAGCTTTTCATGTTTATCGTATAGTCGTTCCACTCGGCGATCTTGCCGTCGCGCAGCATGAACACGCCGATGCCGTGCCATTCGAAATTGCGCTGCGGCATCGTGAACCGATCGAACCGCTCGTTGACGACCATCGGCCCGCGCGCGAAGGTCTGCACGATCTCGAATTCGGCCTTGGTCACCGTGCCCAGCATCTTCTTCAGGGAATCGACGATGGCCTGCCGGCCCTTGACGGGCGGTGCGGTTTCAGTGGCGCGGTAGACGCAGTCGTCCGACAGGAAGCTGCCGACCTTCTCGAAGTCGACCGGCGCCGTCCAGACGCGGCACATGTCGGTGACCACCGCGACATTGGCTTTCTCGGCGTCCGTCCAGTCGGCGGCCGCGGCGAGGGCGGGCGTAGAGGCAAGCGCGGGAACCGCGAGGCCCGAGCGTGTGAGAAACGATCGGCGGTTGATCATGCGCGACAGTCTACTCTACGCGGTTACCGCTCTGGCCTCTCCGTGTAGAACACGTAGGTGGCACGGGTACGGAACGAACGCGACTTTGCCGATGTCCGTGGACAAGGAGCAGCCGGTTGCTGGCGCAACACCCCCGAACGTGTTCAAGCGCTGGATGAACGTCGTGCGCGTCAGGGCGTGACCTCCGGTGGGGCCGTTCCGCCGTCCCACGACGTGCAGCAGCAGCCACGGGATCGCGTTCGGCTCGACGAAGGCCGGGTCCGTCGACGCGGCGATCGCTCGCGCCCACACCGAGCTCGTGTCGAATGAGCTCTGCCAAGTTGCCCTCGGCATTCCCGCTTCAGCCGGATTGGGACTGAGGAAGTGTGTCGTGATCTGTCCGCCCAGCCTGTTGAACAAAGTTGCCTGGGGCCCAATGAATGTCCAGGCGGGGGCGGTGAGCGTCGGCAGGCAGATGTAGTTTTGCGTGCCGGCGGCCTGGCCCCGGAGGAAGGCGACGCTGCCCGCCGGCGGCTGAATGTCGGCCGGAATGCTCTGCGCTTCGACTGACGGGGCGGTCGATGCGATGAGCAGGAGCGCCGCGCACGAGACGAGCACGCTGTGCTTCATAAGTCCTCCTCGTGACATTTAGCGGGCGATTGTCCTCGAAGTGCGCCTGTTTGCCAAGATGACGCGGGCAGCAGTCTTACTTTCGCGCGGTCAGGTGCTCGCGCAGCACTCGATCCACATCGTCGCGCCCAGTCGGCAGCATGCTCGGCTCGACGACTTCACCCGCATCGACCAGCAGCCGCACGACTCCCACGAAGTCGCCGCGTCTTCTTCTTCTCACCGAATAAGGAGCCGTAGAGGCACCAGCCGAGCGGCGTCGCGCCGTACCCGGCGTCGCGGACGCCAATCGCCGGATCGCGCGTCAGCAGCGCGCGTACCATTTCGGCGTTGCCGAGGAACGACGCCCAGTGGAGCGCGTCGCCGTTGTCGTGGCCGATCGCCCGGGTATCGAACCCCAGGTCCACCATCAGGGCGACTGCAGCGGTGTCGTTCCAATAGGCCCGATCGGCGATCAGCCGGCGCTCACGGTCCGTCAGGCGCGAGACGATGCCTGGGTGTTCGGCGATGAGGCGCTCCGCCGCCGCCCGATCCGCAGCCGCGCAGGCCGCGAGCAGGCGCTGCGTGGGAGAGGCGTGCGAGAGCAGCTGCTCCACGATGTCGGAGTATCCGAGGTGAGAGGCGACTTCGATCGGCGTCATGTAGTGCCCGAGCACCCAGCGGTAGATGTCGCCGCGCCCGTCGCCGATGGCTTCTGGCGTTGACGGATGCGCGCCGTCGTGACGGACTCGGAACTTTCCCTCGTTGATTCTCGCGTCGAGCGCGGCAGGATCCTCCTTCAGACACTGGTCCACGAGTTGCCGATCGCGGAGCGCAACCGCCATGAAGATGTCGACCGTCGCGCCCTTCTCGATCAGATATCGCACGACGTCCGGCGCGTCGCGGACGAGGTACTGCGCCGGCGTCGATTCGTGGTCGACGTCGCGCGCGTTCACGTCGGCGCCCTTCTCGACGAGATAGCGCGCCATCTCGACGGTCTTGGCATAGTGGAGCGGCGTCTTGCCGTCGCCGCCGCGTGCCTGGACGAGGGATGGGTCGTGCTCGACCAGCTCACGCAGGCGATCGAACATGTCCAGGTGGGCGGCCGCCCACACGTCGACGGTTGCGCCGCGAGCGATGAGCGCCGCGGCCTCGTCCGGTGTGAGGTCGGACTCGAGGATGCCGAATCCGCCGGCCCACCAGGCCGTCTTCAGGTTGATGTCGGCGCCGTGCGCCAGCAGGAGATCGAGCAGCGGCAGGTTCTTCGCCGCGCGCATCACGGGCCGGCTGTCGAAATGGCTGATCGGCGCGTTGACGGCTGCGCGCACCTCGGCGTGCGGCTTCGAGCAGCGCGCGGACGCGCTCGACGTCCTGCGCGTGAAGCGCGGCGACGAACTGTTCGACCGGGGTCTGCGTGAACGAATCGATCTTCCGTTTCATCGCGGCCCAGCTCTCGAACCCGTAGCCGCGGGCGATCACGAGCTGCGCATCGGCCAGCGTCATCGCCTCGCCGGCAGGCGGCTTGGGATGCAGTGCCTGAACACGCTCGAGCGCGGAGGCGTCGCCGTCCCACGCGGCGCGCAGCAACTCCTTGGCGCGCTTCTGCTGCATTTCGAGGTTGGGGCGAGCCGGAAGCGGCTCGACGAAGCGGGAACGATCGCGGTCGGGTCCGGATGCCATGACGCACCTCCACTAGCGTGGTGTGCCCGTTGTCCGCGAATGACGGGCGAGGTTCGTCAGGCTGAATGGCCGGTCTCGAAGCCGACGGCAGGTGGGAGCATCCCTTCCCGCGGACGGGGCGCGTCCTGCACGCGCGGTGCACAGGATAACCCATTCCCGTAGCGTCCGGCTTCAGTGCGGCTTACGGACGAATGGAAAGGACGAGATCCTTCCTGAGGCTGCTCGACGAACCGATCGTCTCGGATCGTCGGTAAGCATCCCGTAATCGCACGCCAGCGCTGATGACGTAGGTCATTCCGGCCAGCACGCGAAGCTGGAACGCTCCGCTGCTGTCCGTCTTCGTGAAACTCACCGACGTTCCCCGATGGTCGACAAGACTGGCCGAGACGTCCGCCTCCGCCGCCGGCCGGCCGTCATCCAGGACGACTGTTCCGGAGACCATCGTTTCAGCAAGCGGGCTGACCATGATCGTCACTCCCGACTTGTGCTCGCCGTCGCCGATGTCAATCACTTCGGCATTCTCGCGATTGACGCCCGGGAGGTAAGTCGTAGCGTACGGAGAATCCAGGCCTGGACCGAACCGCGCGTTGATCGCCACGACGTACCGGCCAGGCAGGATCGCATCGACGAGGAAATGCCCATTCTCATCGGTCGTGTCTGACAACATCACGACGTCTGGCCGCTGGTCGGAAGCGAGATCTGCGGGGATGACATCGACCTGTGCTCGTATGACCGGGAGTCCATCCTGCCGCAGCACACGTCCTTCGACGCGGCCGTTCGAAATGATGCCGAACTGCACTGGAGCGCATCCTCGAGCCGCGACAGACGTCTGAAACGGGGCACCGTACACCCGAATCGTCGGTGGCACGACCGGCGCAATCGTGTAATCACCTGGCGGCACTCGGACATCGAACTTTCCCTGCGCCGTCTGTGATCGCTATCAGACGGTCTGTCGGGCCGATAAGCTCGACGCGAACGCCCGCGGCAGGCATCCCTTGTTCGGCGGAGTCGTGCGAAATAATCCTTTCGATGCTGCCGTAAACCCGGCCGATGGGAGCCGCTGCCAGGAATTCGGCAGATGTATTCGAGGTCAGCAGCGGCTCGCTCGATCGGCTTCGTGCCCGAGCACATCGACGTCGTCCATCGGCCCTCGGCGGTTTTTGTCGCGTAGATCACATAGCGCCGCCCGACTTCGAAGTTGTAGTCGCACGTCGACATGATGTCAGTCGGGGATGGCAGCCGATTTCGACGCCTCGATCTGTTCGGCGGTCGGTCGCGCGGCGCCTACCAGCGTGATGAAGGGGTCGACCGAGCCGTGCAGCCGCTGATTGACCGCGACATTGTGCACAGTCCAGCTCGATCGTGCCGCCGACCGGTTCCCGCACTCGTTCAACGACGGTGCCCACGAAGACGGCGTCAGCCCGCCAGACGGCCGAACACGGAGGGTTCTCGTAGCAAGAACAGGCCTCCGCCACACGCGGGGCTAGTGGAAGGATGACAAGCGATACGGCGAGAAACTCCGCGGCTCTTGTCGAGCGAGCCATTCTTGCGATCATTGTAGACGCCGATAGGGAGATCGTGGCGAGCGGCCTCGGATCCCAAAAGTGTAAGTCGCGGAACTTTCGGGTCGGCAGCAGTGTCGACAGATCTGGCAGCGTCAACGATGCCCAGAGTTTCCTCGGTACTGCCTGTTTCTGTTGCTGGCCGCCAGTTCGGCGTTTGCCCAGGTGGAGGTCGACGTCCGCCTCGAGAAGACGCGGTACCTGGCCGGCGAACCTGTCGTGTCATCGTCGACGTCCGCAACGTCGGCGACGAGGCGGTCGGATACTTCAGCCGGCTACGGCAACGTCCGCATGACGGTCGCCGGTGTCCAGAAGCGCGTGCCAGCGAACATCGTTCGGGTGCTCGCTACGGGTCATGGGCATCCGCAGCGGTCGGCGCGGCATGATCGATCATCCGCCGACTGCTTCCGCCCGGGCAGAGCACGTCGTTCAGGTACGCTGCTCAAGGACTACGACCTGACAGCCGGGCCAGTACGAGCCTGACGGCGGCTGGCAAGGCCGGAGTCCGGTGGAAGTATTACCCGATCGACCGTCGCGCCAAACGATCCGACCCCGCCGCCGCCGCCGAGACACAAAGAAACTGACCCCGTCGCCGGTGCAGACTTCGAGCGTACCTTGACGTTCACTGTCGCCGCGGCGACGGAAGATGACCTGAAGGCGGTTCTCGCCCCGCTGCTGGCTGCCGCCGACGGATCCGACGGATTCAACGTTACGAAGCCCGCGCCGCCATCATCGAGAGCGCGCCGCCGTTCCTCGTCTCGGTGGTCGCCCGATTCGCGGCAGAGGATCAGTATGACTTCCCCGCGATCGCTGCACTTGGCCGGATGGCAACGGCCGGAAGCCGGGCGCACTTGAAGAATCTCTTTCGCACCGCAACGTGGGACGCGCGCCGATGATGGTCAGGCGCTGGCGCACGATCGGCCATCGCGACGATGCAGAGTTCATCGCCGCCGTGCTTCAGGACGCGACCGTCGACGAGAGGTCCAGGCGCTACGCGGCGTTCGGCCTTGGCCGGATCGGCGGCGATCGTGCGGTCCAATATCTGGCTGAGGCGGCGCTGCTCCGCACCAGCGGGGCTTCGCGATTCAATCGCCATTGCATTGGGGAACACGGGTTCGCGCGCCGCCGTGCCGATCGTCGATCGGCACGTACGGCAACGATCGTCGCTCGCAACGCTATGTGCGGCGCGCTGCGGACGCTGACGCATAGGCCTGGTGCGGCGGAACCTTGATCCGACCGGCCGCAACGAGGCGGCAATGGCTGCGCCGTTGGGAGGAGGCGATTCGAGCTGCCGTTTCCGCCCAACGTACGTCACCGTCCGCGGCGGCCTCGAGGTCGTTGAGCCTCGTCCGCACTCGGCGCACGTCGCTGGCCGCTGGCCCGCCGCGAGTCTGGTCGCCGACCCGGGTCTGCCGCGCCCAATTCGAACCAGCGGATACTCTCGGTGTCGAAGACCGAGCGACGGTTCGCTCAGGCTACAAGGCGCCGCAGCGTTCGCCGAGTGACATCGGTTGTCCGAGTGGGGTGGTCCCAGCGTCTACCAGGCCGTTGCGGATGCCCGCCGATCGCACTCGGACGCGGCTGTCACCGCGCCGTCAGGGGATCCGAGCGATCCACCGTGGAAATAGTCCGTCGTCCGTCGGACTCACAGGATGTCCCGGCCGCCGCATGCCGCACAGCTCGTTGCGGTTGAGACGGGGGGCATTCGGGGCAAGTCGTCGACTACATGCAGCTGATGGACGCGCGAGGCAGCCAGTGGCGGATCCAGTTGGTGCGTACCCGGGTAGCGTCAGCTTCAGGCTCGCCACGTACAGGTCGCGCTCGGCGTCGTAGGAGAGGCTTTCCGCGAAGCGGAAGCTGCCGTAGACCTTGGTATTCGGCGTCAGCGTGAGCGGGGCCCCGGCGGCGAACGGCTGCGTCGATGAGGCCGGTGCTGCTGGGCGGCGACTGTCCCGATGCGAGCAACACGGTCAACACACTGCAGACGATCCGAATCGGCATGGGTCTCCCTTATGTTGTTGTGTCTCCGTTGCGTCGATTCTCCATTGTTAATACGTTTTCTCCGCCGCCTCCGTTGTCTAACGCTTCAACGCCGCACGGATCAGCGCGAGATGGTGATAGCTGTGGCGGACGGCGTGATCCTCGAGCATGAACTGGCAGGTGATCGGCGCGTCCTCATACAGCGACGCCGGCGCCGCGGCGTCGAGCTCGGCATCGCTCAGCGCCCGGATCGCGGCCGCGGCGGCGGCGCTGTTCTTCCGCAGCAGTTCGATGGCCGCCTCTTTCGTGACGGCCGTCGTTATCCTTCGCGTGCCCGGCGTTCATCTCGTGGATGCCCGGCCACGTCACGCCCTCGACCGGCTTGCCGCCGGCCAGCGTTTGCGCCAGCGAAATCTCGATCGGGTAGACGCTGGCGACGTGGTGAATGACGACGCCAACCTTGCGGCCATCCTTGGGCAGGCGCGTCTGCCACTCCTGATGGGTGAGGCTGCTGGCCAGGGAGACAAGCGCGGAGGCGCCTTTTTCGAGGCGATCGGCCAGGGCATTCGCACGGGAGTTCGGCATGGCGTTGTCCTTTCGATGGCTGCCGGCGCTTGAATGCCCAGCACGTCCTTCTATAGATACCTACGGCGGGCGCGGCAGCCGCCGCATGGCCGAACGTCCGGTTTATTTTGCCGTTCCACCGGAAGACCGACGACGTCGGCCCCGGCGGTTCAGCCCGCGCATAGAATCAGTGGCTGGCACATGCGTGCGCTTGAGACTGATGGCGGTTCTCGCGCATCCGGACGACGAGTCGCTCGGAGTCGGGGGAACGCTGGCGAAGTACGCGGCCGAAGGATGCGAGGTGTCGCTGCTGACCGCGACGCGCGGCGACGGCGGGCGCTATCAAGACGTTTCCGCCCGGTCATCCGGAGCATCCCGGGCCCGCGGCGCTCGGCGAGCATTCGCGAAGCGGAGCTGCGACGGCGCGGCGGCCGAGCTGGGAGTTGCGCGATGTCGCCGCTGCTCGATTATGCCGATCGGTACTGGACCGCGCGGAGCCCGCACCACGCGACCGCGGCCATCGCCGGACATCTCAGGCGAGTCCGTCCCGACGTCGTCATCACGTTCGGGCCCGACGGCGCGTACGGCCATCCCGACCACATCGCGATCTCGCAGTTCACGTCCGCGGCGATCGTGACCGCCGCCGATCCGATGTTTGCTTCGGAGGGCGACGCACGGCACCCGGCCTCATGCGGTCGCCAAGCTGTACTACATTGCCTGGCCGCAATCGACGTGGTCGGCGTATCAGTCCGCGTTCAAGAAGCTGACATCGACGGTCGACGGCGTCGAACGCCAGACCGTCCCATGGGCTGACTGGGCGATCACAACTCGGATCGACACACGGAGATTACTGGCCGAGCGTGTGGCGGGCGGTCTCGTGTCATGAATCGCAGATGGCCGCCTACGAGAAATTGAGCGAGCTGTCGCCGGACGCTGCACGAGGCGCTGTGGGGCTCGCAGTCGTTCTATCGGGTCGTTCAGCACCGTAAACGGCGGACGAACGCCAGGAAACCGATCTGTTCGAAGGGATCCGCAGATGGCGAGGCAAACGGAAGAACGCGTCGCTCCGCTCGCAATCGACGCCGAGACGTTCCGGACGCTCGGGCACCAGCTGGTGGATCAGCTCGCCGCGTTTCTCGAATCGGTGCCGCGGCGGCCGGTGACGCGCATGACGAGTCGCCTTCGCAGGTGCGCGAGGCGCTCGGCCTCACGGGCCCGCTGCCCGAGTCGGGCACCGATCCGGCGCAGCTCGTCGAACAGACGGCGCGGCTCCTGTTCGATCACTCGCTCCTGAACGGCCACCCGCGGTTTTTCGGCTACATCACGGCGCCGCCCGCGCCGATCGGCATCCTCGGCGACTTCCTGGCGGCGGCCGTGAACCCGAACGTCGGCGCCTGGATGCTGTCGCCGGCCGCGACCGAGATCGAGTCGCAGACCGTGCGATGGATCGCGTCGCTCGTCGGCTACCCGGAGGATTGCGGCGGACTGCTGGTCAGCGGCGGCAACATGGCGAACTTCGTCTGCTTCCTCGCCGCGCGGGCCGCGAAGGGCGGAGCGGCGCTGCGCGAGCAGGGAGTGGGCGGCGAGCGGAGCGCAGGCTTCGCGTCTATGCCTCGGCCGAAACCCACACCTGGATCCAGAAGGCCGCCGACATCTCCGGCCTGGGCACCTCGGCGATCCGGTGGATTCCGACGGACGCCGATCTGCGCATGGACGTGGCGGCACTTCGCCGCCATATCGAAGCGGACGCCGCCGCCGGCGACGAGCCCTGGCATCGTCGTCGGGACGGCAGGTTCGGTCAGCACGGGCGCGGTCGATCCGCTGCGCGAGATGGCCGCGGTGTGCCGCGAGCATGGCGCCTGGTTCCACGTCGACGGGGCATACGGCGGCTTCGCGGCCGCGGTTCCGGAAGCGCCCGACGACCTGCGCGGGCTGACGGTAGCCGACTCAGTCGCCGTCGATCCGCACAAGTGGCTGTACGCGCCGCTCGAGGCCGGCTGCGCGCTGGTGCGCGATGCGGAGGCGCTCCGCGCGGCGTTCGCCTACCACCCGCCCTACTACCACTTCGAGGAGCGGGCGACCAACTACGTCGACTACGGTCCGCAGAACTCGCGCGGCTTCCGCGCGCTGAAGGTCTGGCTGGCCTTGAGGCAGGTCGGCGCGGCCGGCTATCGACGGATGATTGGCGACGATATCCGGCTGTCGCAGGCGATGGCCGAGGCCGTCCGCAGCCACGCCGAACTGGAGTTCGTCGACGCAGAGCCTGAGCATCACGACTTTCCGGTTCGTCCCGCTCGAGGTTCGGCCGCAGGCCGGGAGGCCTGAGACCGAGCGCTACCTTGACGCGCTCAATCGCGAACTGCTCGATCGGCTGCAGCGTGGAGGCGAGGCGTTCGTCTCGAACGCGGTCATCGGCGGCCGCTACGTGCTGCGCGCATGCATCGTCAATTTCCACACGAGTCGAGCTGACGTCGAGGCGCTGCCCGAGATCGTCGCGCGCGTCGGCCGCACGGTGCACGAGCAGCTGCGGGCCACGTTCGTGTAGCTCATCAGCGCGGCCCCTACCTAGGGCATCGACAGAAGACCCTCGTCTGACAGGACATGGTTATCGTGTGCCCGCCGGGAACGTCCAGTTCATCAGGACTGTGAATCGGCCCGGAGGCTCCAGGCGACAGGTCACCAGGAACCTCTGACCGTCGCGCGTATCGAACGGACTCCCGAGCGTTTCAAGATTTGGAGGCTCGGTCTGCGCGCATGCCCGAAACAACCGCACAGGGGTTGGGAGAGTGTCGGTCTGTCCCAGATTACGCGTGTCTACCGCGAAGATCGAACCATCGAGGGACGCGTAGAAAATCTCGCGACCGAAGGGTCCCCACACGGCGGAGTCTCCGCCATTGTGTGAGACCTGGCGCTTTCCCGCAGGCCCTGCCGCTGCGCCGGAGAACGGGCGAATGTACACCTCGCGCTGCCCGCCCTCATTCGACGTGTAAGCGATCCATCCGCCGTCGGGCGAGAAGCGCGGGTTGGATTCCGGAAGCCGGCGTCGCGAGGAAGGGAAACGATTCAACGACGGCCAAGGCCGGACCCACGAGCAGATCTCCGGATCGCTCCGTAGACTATCCATTGGCCGTTCGCCGTCCAGTCACGCGGAGAACCCTGCAGAGAGAGAAGCGGTGACTCGCTGCTGCCAGGATCCATCGAAGTCTTCAGGTAGGGCACATTCTCGATCCCCCGTCCCGATCCGAACCGAACAAGAGTTGCCGGCCGTTGGGCGACTACACGGGATACCAGTCGTTGGCCACGTGGGTCGTCAGGCGCGATGTGATGCCACGTCCGATTTCGATGGACCACACATCCCGATTGCCAGTCTGCGGGTCGGGTCGTGAAAAGGCCACCCGGTCTCCCTGGGCTGAAATGCGCGCCTGTGTATTCTCGGCCGGTACACCAAGCACACTCACCTCTTCTCCGCTGCGAGTGAACCAAACGAATCTCGTATGCGAAGGTTCACCGTGTTGAACGACGACGACCCTGCCATCCGCGGACACTCTGAACCTGGCTTCGATGGAGGCGGCGTTGTAACCCAGTTGTTCGAAGAGTGGCGCTGGCTCTCCGATGAGCCTTCGATCTTCCAAATCGAAACGTTGGGCAACAAGGACACCGTCCTTGTAGTAGACGAGCATCTCCGGGCGCCCGCCGGCCGCCGGCACATAACTAACCCGGGATTGCGCTGGCATCAGGCGGACCACTTCCGGGCGAATCCAGCGACCCGATGTAGAGTGCGTTGTTGGCCCTCTCGCTGCACCGACTCACGAAAAAGAACAGACGGCCACCGGGTAGGAACTCCGGAAAGCGATGGGAGTTCTCGGTCAGGGACGCGTTGAGGGTCGTGAGTGGCTGCGGGGATCCGCCTGACTCGCGGATACGAAAGAGGGCTACCCGATTGTCAGGCCGGAAGACGATGTCGCCGTCAGGTCCCCAGGCGCCTTCCTGGAATCCGGGCACCGCCGCGATGGTCTGCGGCGGCCCTCCATGCGGGCTGACCTCTTCAGCCTCCCATCTGCGTAGAAGGCGATCGAGTTGCCGTCGGGCGACCAGGCGACCCGGCCCGCGCCTTCGGTACCGGGCAGGTGGCGGGCTTCGACTGACTGGAGCGGACGGATCCACAACGAGGTCCCCCCGTTGGGACCGACGCCGCTGAATACAAGGGAGTCACCGGTGGGGGAAGGGACCGGTAACGTGCTCAAGTCGGTACGCTTGTATTTCTTTGTCGAATGCGAGTGTGAACTGCGTCGGTCCGAGTGTGGCTGCAGATTCCCGTCGGAGGAAAAGGACACCAACAGAGAGCATGCCGGCGAGGGCGAGCGCGGCGACGCCCCATGCGAGTCGTGAGGAATACCGCCCCGCGATCTCAGGTGCGGGCTGGCTGATGGCAGCCCACTCGAGTTCTTTCTTGACGTCGCTCGCCGCCTGCCAGCGGTCGGCCGGATCCGGTTCCAGGCATCGCGTCACGACGTGGACGAACTGTGGTGGGAAGCCCTGCAGTTTCTCGGACTGCTTGCCAACGGCCATCTCGCGAAACACGAGTCCCAGGGCATAGAGGTCCGTGCGAGCATCTGCTTCGCGGCCTTGTTGTTGTTCCGGAGCCATGTAAGCGGGCGTGCCCAGGACCGCATGGCTTCGCGTGACGGTCGGGTCAGTCTGGGCTTTCGCCAGCCCGAAATCGAGGACCTTCACTCCGGCCTTCGTCAGCATGACGTTGCCCGGTTTCAGATCGCGGTGGACGATGCCCTTGGCGTGTGCGGCGGCCAATGCGTCGGCCATCTGAGCGCCGAAGCGAACCACCTGGTCCAGGGGCAGTGCGCCCCTCGCGAGGCGGGCGGCAAGCGTCTCGCCGTCCACCAGCTCCATCACCAGGTAGTCGGGGCCGACGTCGTACAGCGTGCAGATGTGCGGATGATTCAGTTGTGCGATGGCCCGAGCCTCGCGGCCGAACCGGTCGCCGAACCCCTCGCGCGCGATTTTGAGGGCCACCGACCGATGCAGGCGGGTGTCCGACGCCCGATAGACACATCCCATGCCGCCGGCGCCAAGCGTCGACTCGATCCGGTAGGGACCAAACTGCCTACCCGCCTCAACCTGCGCCCCAGAGATCGTCGAGCAATCCCGCCGGCGGTTGAAGAACGGGGCGGTTCAGCGCGATGTCGGCCGTGCGCTGGGCCAGCAGCGACTCGACTTCGCGGCGGAGATCCGGGTCGGCCCGCGCGAGCAGTGCAGCGCGATCGCCGGGGTCGCACTCCAGCGCGGCATGATAAAGCTCCTCAATCTGCTGCCACCGCGAGGATCCCGTGGCCATGTCGGATGAGGATAAGCAGGACAAGGCGGGCGCGCAACCAAAGCGTCATCACCGCGGCATGTGCGACGAGAGAGCGTGAGGCCGCGTCCGAAGCTCATCCTCATCTCGACGGAACATCCGATCGGGAATGGGCATCCGGGGATTCACGACCACGTCGTGGAGCCACGAAACGGGGAACTGCGTTGACCGGACGAAGCCGATCGCCGAGATTGAGATTCAGTAATCGTAATTGCGGGTGTATGTTTCACACGGAAGACACCGGTTTGGTTCCAAATTCCTAATTCATAATTGCGCGATTCAGCCCAGAGCGGTTTTCGCTGCTTAAGGAGATGAGCATGCCGAAGATGAAGGTCCTCTCAGCGATCGCGGCGGCGCTGGTCTGCGCGCCGGTCGTGCTGGTCGCGCAGAACAAGGCTGCCACCTACATCACCAAGGAACAGGTCGACACGGTCAACAAGCAGACGGGCACTGACCGGACCATTCGGGTGCTCGACATCGGCCACGAGAACTTCGCGGTCGGCGTCATCCATCGCGGGGCGACCGGTGGCGGCGCGGCCGGCGGTGCCGGCGGCTGCGGGCGGCGGACGCGCGGGCGGCGCAGCGGCAGCTGCAGGCGGCGGAGGGCGAGGTGGTGCAGCGGCTGCGCCTGCCGAGCCGTGCGGCGAGACGGCCAGCGCGCCGCCTCCGGCCGGCACGCCGACCGGGCTGTTCCACGATTCGCAAACCGAGGGCTACTACATCATTTCAGGCGCCGGCACGATGGTGACCGGCGGCCGCATCGTCAACGGACGCAAGTCCGCGGCGGACGCCGCGGTGACGACGACGCTCAACGGCCCGTCGTGCAGCGGCAGCATCATGGGTCCCGACGTGGTGACCAGGGAAGTGAAGGTCGGCGACATCATCATCATCCCGGCGGGCGTGCCGCACGGCTGGTCGACGATTCCCGATCACGTCGACTACCTGAGCTTCCGCCCGTCGCAGCGCGTGCTGACGGCCGGCTACGTGCACCCGTCGATCGCAGGGCAGAAGTAGACGGAAGTCTGAAGTCTGAAGTGTGAAGTCAGAAGGCTGAACTGTTACAACTTCAGACTTCCGACTTCAGACTTCCGACTTCTTGTCGTCGAGCCCCCGCACCAAACATCAGCAGCGTCGTGGCCGCCGCCACGGCCATGGGCACCAGCAGCAGCGCGAACCCCCAGTCGAGCGTGACGCGGCCGGTGGCAGGATCGAATTGCACGCAGCGGAAGCGCACGCGGCCAGGCAGCGGGTAGCTCGCCACGAATTCTCCCGACACCTCGCGCACCAATTCGTTCAATCGGCCCGAGCCGATCGATCCGCCGACCAGCAGCCGCACGAGCCGGCCGTCGCGAACACCGGCCAGCATCGCCGGGTGATCGAACTGCTGGCGTGCCTCGTCCCAGCTCGTACCAGAAGCCAGTCGCCTCCGCCAGTTTCCGCACATCGTCCGGCGCTGCGATCGCGAACGTCCAGTCAGGATCGCTCGCGGCCTCGACGTGCTGCGGCGAGCGCCCTCATGTCGGCGGCCGAATCGCGTGGGTCGAAGCTCAGGACGAGACGATGGAACGAGCCGGACGACGGAATAGCGTGCGATCTGCGGCGCGCCATGACCGCAGGAACGGCGAGCATACGCCGCCGCAGCGTGTGAAGACGAAGCCAAGCACCAGCGGCTTTCCGCCGCTCAGCGACGACAGCGGGATCTCGCGCCGCCGGCGGTCGCCAGCATGATGTCAGGAAGCGGCGTGTTGAGCAGACGGCTTTCGTCCGGGCGGCTGCCGAACGCGGATCCGTTTGCGCTGCTGACGTGGCGGCGAGCGTCAGCAGGAGGAGGACGAAGGCGATGGCGGGCCTGAAGGCCCGCACTACATGCCAAATGCGCGAACGCATCGCCGGCCCGCTTCCCAGACGTAGAGCAGTGCGCCCAGCAGCAGCACTGTGATGAACAGCAGCGACACGTTCGCGTACTGGATGCCTCGCGCGACTTCGTCCGGGTAGACGGCGATAGCGGCGGGGGACGCCCGCCACGCCTGCCAGGTAGAACATCAGCAGGAAGCCGTAACCGCCGACGCCGACGGTCGTCACGATCGCGCGTGTCAGCGGGCGGCTTTCCGGCAGCTTCGAGAGGTCGGCGGCGACGTGAAACACGGCGCCGAGAATCATCAGCACCACGCCCATCACGTAGTACGTGTGGAAATGCGCGGGAACCCACAGCGTGTTGTGAAACCGGCTGTTGACCATCACCGTCGAGTCGATGACCGCCGCGACGCCGCCGATCGCCCATCCCATGACGCCCAGATAGAGCAGCGTCGGCGGGAGCGTCCAGCGCATCTTCGATCCGGCCACCAGCGCGAGCGTGCTGAAGATCGTGACGACCGCCGCCGGTACTGAAATCAAATACGAACGCGAGCTGTCCGGCGACCTGCAGCCACTGCGGCTGCGCGAAGTCCATGTAGAGGTGATGCAGGTAGGCGAACATCACCAGCAGCAGGACGATGTTCCACGACGCGGCGACCAGCCGGTTGGTCTTCCACGGCTTGCCCGTGTAGGCGGGCATGATCTCGTAGACCATCGCGACGCCGAAGTACATCGTGATGTTCACGAGCATGTGCCCGAAGTAGAACGTGAGGTTCTTGATCAGGAGCGCGTCGTTGGTGAAGCTGCCGTCGAGCTGCTCGATCGCGACCAGCGTCAGGATCACGACGGCGGCAACGAGGCCGGCGAGCACGCCGATGAAGCTCACCGTCGCGATGATGATGATCGGAGGCACTTCCGGCGTGTCGCGCCCGGCGAGATACTGCCAACCCAGCGCGTCGGACAGCCGGTAACGACGCGCGATGGCCCACAGCAGATCGCCCGCCCACAGCGTCCAGCCCACGCCCATGATCGCGAGCGCCGCGAACAGCGATCGCCGTCGCCCACGGCGGCCAGGTGCCGCCGGAATGGAACGGGAGCGGGTAGAGGAAGTACCAGCCGACCCCGAGCCGGCCGATGAGCGTCGCCGCGAGCAGCAGCACGACCCCGGTGAGCGTGGCGCCGAAGGCGATCCACGAGACGCCGAGCGTCGGTCGGACGTATTTCGCGAGCAGCAGGCTGATGCCGGCCATGCCGGCGACGAACCACAGGCCCACCATGCCGAGGCCGTGCAGCGTCATCACCGCGTAAAACCACTCGGGCGGCAGCGCCGGCGAAGTAGCCGGCCTGCACGACTCGCATCACGAAACCGAGGACCGCGAGCACCGGGAACAGCACGAGGGCGACGAGCACCCACGTGAGCGTCAAGCGCTTCAGGCGGACAGGATAGGCATCGACGTCGGCAGCAACCTGCGCCATCACGTGCTCCTCTCGCCTACCGGACTTCGACGACGGCTCGCATCCGGTGATGGCTCATGCCGCAGAATTCCAGGCACAGCACGGTATAGGTGCCGCTCTGGTCGAACGTGACGCGGAGCCGGTTCACGTAGCCAGGCATCGCCTGCGTTTGCGTGACCAGTCGGCCGTCAGGCGCGTACAGGCTGAAGCCGTGGTTGACGTCGAGCGTCGTGACGCGGAACTCGACCGGCGTGCCGGCGGGCACGTTGACGACGGAGAGAAGTCGCGATCCCAGGAGGCAAGCGTCGGCCCGGCGCCATCGGTCAGCGACCACGCGTACTGTTTGCCGACCGCGTTGACCACGCGGTCGGGCGTGCGCGCTTCGACGGGATAGGGGAGGCGTCGGAGGGTAAGACCAGAAACAGCACAAGGAGGACCGCCAGGCCGACGAAGAACTGCAGCCGCAGGCGATTGACTCGGGTGTAATCGACGACCCGGTTCCCGCGCGCGCTGCGCGCCACCGCCGCAAAGACGGCGAGGATCAGCAGCGTCGCCGCGACGAATACCGCAAACGGCGCTGTCGCCATGAGACCTCCGACTTGTAGGCCGGGCCTTCAGGCCCGGCTTCAGGCAAGCGAGACGTTGATTGGAGGGCGGATCATGACGGAACGAGGTGGCAGCGTCAAGGCACGGCGCGGCGGCGCTCGACTTGTTCGCGCCGCCACACCGCCGGCGGCCGCCCGAAGGCGCGCTTGAACGCGCGGCTGAACGCGGCCTCTGATTCGTAGCCGGCTTCCAGCGCGATCGCGCGAATCGCCTCGCTGGGATTCTTCGAGCTTCTGCGCGGCGAACTGCAGCCGCCGCTGCGCCAGATAGCGCATCGGCGGCTCTCCCATGACCGTCGCTGAAGCGTTCCGCGAACGCGGAGCGCGACGCGCCCGCCTCCCGTGCGAGGTTGTCGGCGGTCCAGCGATGCGCGCCCGGGCCGTGGAGCAAGCGCCAGCGCCCGGCTGACGATCGGATCGCGCAGGCCTTCGACCCATCCATGTTCCTGCGCCGGCAGCGACTCGACGTGCCGGCGGACCGCTTCGATGAACAGCAGCTCGGCGAGCCGGGCCAGGACGGTCGGCGAGCCTGATCCCGAGCCGAGCTCCTGCGCGGCGAATCGAAATGAGCTTTCGATCCAGGCGCCCGCGGCCGCTTCCGTGACGGCCAGCGTGAGCGACGGCGGCAGGACACTGGCGATCGGCGGGTTCGGCGAATCGCTGCCGAGGAATCCGCACAGCATCCGCGTCCGCTCGCCGCCGCCGCCATAGACAATGCGCGGCGGCCGGCCATCGGTGGCCGGCTGAACCAGATGGTCGACGCTGACCGGGCGGACGTTCGGGCCGCTGCCAAGCTGGTGCGGCTCGTTCCGCGGCAGCAGGATGATTTCCCCGGCGCCGACCGACACGGGAGGACCGCCGCCCACCCGGAGCAGCAGACGGCCTTCCGTCACGTAGTGATAGGCGATGACATGCGCCGGCGACGGCAGGAACGCGCCGTAGTCTTCGGGCCCGACGTGAGAGCTGACGCACCACGGCGAGGTGAACTCGGCGTCGAGGAAGACGCCGCCCGACAGGCGCATCGCGCGAACGAGATCCAGCAGAGCGTCCATAACTCAGAACTGAGGAACTGTTCCTTGTTCGTAGTTCCTGAGTTCCTGAGCTGCCTAGACTGTGGCGGATCGGGCAAGCAATCCGGCGTCCGCGGTCATGCCTGGCGGGTGGTCCGATCCGTAAGCCTATATCAGACAAGGTGGTGCCATGAAAAACAGCAGATCGCGACTACCGCAGCTCGACGGCGGCCTGTTCCTGACGGACGGCGGGATCGAGACCACGCTCATCTTACCAGGAGGGGTTCGACCTGCCCTGTTTCGCGGCGTTTCACCTGCTGCGCAGCGAGCAGGGCATCGACGGCGCTGCGCCGGTATTACACGCGCCACGCTTCGATCGCGCGCGAGCGCGGCGTCGGGTTCGTGCTGGAAAGCGCCACCTGGCGGGCCAGCGCCGACTGGGGCGCGCGGCTCGGCTACTCGGCCCGCGAGCTCGACGGCGGCCAATCGGGCCGCAATCGATCTGCTGCACGACCTGCGGCGCGAGCTGGAAACGGAGCGATCGCCGATGGTGATCAGCGGGTGCGTCGGACCGCGCGGCGACGGCTATCGGCCAGATGCGGTGATGACGCCCGGCGGCGGCGCGCGCCTATCACGCCGCGCAGATTCGCGTCTTCGCGGCGGCCGGCGCCGATCTCGCCACCGCCATCACGATGACCAACAGCGGCGAAGCGATCGGCATCGTGCGCGCCGCGCAGGCGGAGGGCCTGCCGGTGGTCATTTCGTTCACCGTCGAAACCGACGGACGGCTGCCGAGCGGCGAAACGCTGGCGGAGGCGATTGCCGCGGTCGACGGCGAGACAGATGGAGCCGCGCAGTACTTCATGATCAACTGCGCCCATCCCGTCGCATTTCGCCGGCGCGCTGGCGGCCGGTGTCGGCCTGGGTGGCCGCGCATTCGCGGCATCCGCGCCAATGCGTCGACGTGCAGCCACGCGGAGCTCGACGAGGCGACGACGCTCGATGCCGGTGATCCGGTCGACCTCGCCCGGTGGTATCGGCGCCTGCGGGAGCGGTTCGCGCCATCTCACGGTGCTCGGCGGCTGCTGCGGCACCGACCACCGGCACATCGAACACATCTGCGACGCGTGCCTCGCTCGAGGAACAGGAGCGTGCCTCATGATTACGTTTCTCGAACCGACCATCACCGTCGCGGCGTCCGCCGATCGGCGCGCTCGTCTGGCCGACATCATCGCGCGAGCGTTCGCCGCCGATCCGCCGTCGCGCTGGCTGTATCCGGACGACGATCAGTACCTGGCGCTTCTTCCCGCGGTTCGTCGAAGTGTTCGGCGGGAGCGCGATCGGCTGCGGCACGCGGAGATCGCCGGCGGACGGCGGCGCGGCCGCGCTTTGGCTGCCGCCGGGCGCCCATCCGGACGAGGCGGCGCTCGGCGCCCTCCTCGAGGAGAGCGTCGACCCGGCCCGCCTCGGCACCGCGTTCTCGCTGTTCGAGCAGATGGCCAGCCACCATCCGGCCGGACCGCACTGGTATCTGCCGCTCATCGGCGTCCACGCCGGCGCAGCAGGGTCATGGCTACGGCTCGGTGCTCCTCGAGCACGCCGCCGCCCGGTGCGACCGCGACGGCCTGCCGGCGTATCTCGAGTCGACGAGCCCGCGAAGCGTACCGCTGTATCGGCGACACGGGTTCGAGGTGGTCGCGGAGATTCGAGACGGGAACTGCGCCGCCCATCTTCCCGATGGTGCGGATGCCCAGGTGATCGTGAGATCTGAGGATCTGAGGATCTCAGGATTTGAGGATCTTGAGATCAGATTTGGTGAAATCCTCAAATCCTGAAATCCTCAGATCCATACTATGGGATGTCCGCTGGTCCGCAGGCGCTGCGGGTCCGCGATCTTCGCAAGCGATACAAGGACGTCGTCGCCGTCGACGGCATCGATCTCGACGTCGCCGCCGGCGAGTGCTTCGGGCTGCTGGGTCCGAACGGCGCCGGCAAGACGACGACGATCGAGATCTGCGAAGGGCTCACCGTGCCGGACGGCGGCGACGTCGAGGTGCTCGGCCTGCGCTGGGCCTCCGATGCCGAGCAGCTGCGCCAGCGGCTCGGCATCCAGCTGCAGGACACGCAGCTCGCCGACAAGCTGACGGTCGTCGAGACGCTGCGGCTGTTCCGCAGCTTCTACGCTGCTGGTCCTTCGCCCGACGAACTGATCGCCCTGGTCCAGCTCCAGGAGAAGCGCGACGCGCGCATCGTGTCGCTGTCGGGCGGGCAGAAACAGCGTCTCGCCCTGGCGATCGCGCTGGTCGGCGACCCCGATCTGCTGTTCCTCGACGAGCCGACCACCGGCCTCGATCCGCAGGCGCGGCGCCAGCTCTGGGATCTCATCGAGGAGTTCAAGCGATCGGGGCGGACGATTGTCCTGACGACGCATTACATGGAGGAGGCCGAACGGCTCTGCGATCGCGTCGCCATCGTCGATCACGGCAAGGTGATCGGCCTCGGGCACGCCGGCGCAGCTGATCGCCTCGATTGGCATCGGCCACCTCATCGAGTTCGCGGCCGGCGACGGGGCCGCGGCGGTCGATCTGGCGTTCGCTGAAGCGGATCGACGGGCGTCCGCGCCGCTCGTGCCGCAGAATGGCGGCGTGACGATCGAGGCCGGCGAGCTCCACCGCGTCCTGCCGGCGCTCCTCGAGCACCTTCGCGAGCAGGGGACGCCGATCAGCGAGCTGCGCACGCATTCGGCAAGCCTCGAGGACGTGTTCGTGTCGCTGACCGGCCGGCATCTCCGCGATGAATAGCCGCCGCCCGTCCGTACGCTCGCGCAGACCTCGTACTCGCTCGGGCAGCTGATCCTGGCGCGTGTGCGCGAGTTCACCCGCGAGCCCGAAGCGGTGTTCTGGGCGGTCTTCTTCCCGATCCTGCTGACGACGGCCCTGGGCATTGCGTTCGGCCGCGGGTCGGTCGAGTCGTTGCCCGTCGTCACGTCGTCGGCCGAGGTCGCCCGCGCGCTCGAAGCGGAGCCGGGCCTGTCAGTGCAGCTGTTCGACGAATCGGCCGCGCAGAAGATGCTCGCTCAATGGCCAGGCCGCGCTGTTTGCTCAGCCAGCCCCCGATCACGGGATCGTCTACCGATACGACGACACGAACCCGGACGGACGCGCCGCGCGGCTGCTCGTGGATCGCGCGGTTCAACGCGCGGCCGGCCGTGTCGATCCGGCGCCGGCGCGCGACGAACTGGTGCGCGAGCCCGGCAGCCGTTACGTGGACTTCGTCGTTCCCGGCCTGGTCGGGCTCGGCATCATGAGCAACGCGCTCTGGGGGCTCGGGTTTTCGATCGTCGATTCGCGCCGGCGAAAGCTCATGAAGCGCCTGGTCGCGACGCCGATGTTGCGGACCGCATTACCTGATGTCGTACCTCTTCTGGCGCATGATGATTCTCGGCGTCGAGGTCGGCGTGCCGATAGGGTTCGGCGTGCTGGCGTTCGGCGTGCCGGTCCGCGGACGCATCGCTCGATCTGATCGTCATCTGCGTCATCGCTTCACTGTCGTTCAGCGCGATCGGCTTGCTGCTGGCCGCGCGTCCGCGCACCATCGAGGCGGTATCAGGGCTGATGAACCTGGTCCAGGTCCCGATGTGGATCCTGTCGGGCGTGTTCTTCTCGTCGCAGCGCTTTCCGGGCGCGGTGCAGCCGTTGATTCGCGCGCTGCCGCTGACGGCCGTCAACGACGCGCTCAGGGCGCATATGCTCCAGGGCGCCGGTCTCGTCCAGCTCGCGCCCCAGCTGGGGACGCTGATGGCCTGGACTCGTCGTCTGCTTTGCGCTCGCGCTGAAGCTCTTCCGCTGGCGCTAAGCACTTTTGGCGATCACATTCACGTAGATTCACGCGCAATTCTTGTAACTTGACAACGGTTGAGCCAGCTCAGAGACTTCATTTCCTAGAATAGTAGGGCCTGCCCCGATCCCAGTCCGGGCAGCTGACTGCCGCAGAGGTCTGCGGGAGGTTGCATGATCCGGACTGTGCCGCTGTCAGTCCAGCTCGTCTTCACGTTCGTTGGTCTGATCATCGGCACGACCGCCGCGTTGACTACTGCTGCGTACACGTCGTCGCGCGCCAGCCTCGAAGCCGACGCCCGGCGCGACGTCGTATTCGCAACCGAAACCCGAGAGCAGTCGCTCACGCAGCTCTTCAATCTGCGGCAGCAGCGTGCCGAAGGACTGCTCGCCAGCATGCAGTCGCTCTGCGGTGAGCCGGCGGGACGCGGCCGCCTCGCGTGGGCACCCGACTGCGTCGACACGCTGGTCAGCGACTTTCGCGTCAGCGAACGAGCCGAAGGCGTGCTGTTGACGTATCGCAACCGCGTCATCATCCGCTCCGGGGCTGCGGTCGCTCCGGGTGCGGCGCCCGGGGATGCGCTCGCCCGCATCGTCAAGCAGGCGGACGGTGCGATCGAGTACGTCATGACGGCGACGCTTGACGATGCCGTCGCTCACGACGCAGTTCGGACATCAGGATGTCTGGGCGCTGTTCGAGGGCGCCGGCCGGACTCGGATCTGGCGGGCGAGGTGTTCCTGGTCGACGCCGACGGCCAGTTCCTGACCGCGCCGCGTGCCGGGGCTTCGCGGGTGGCGCCGCCCGATGCGGCGCGGGAGATCCTCGCGCACTGCGCGTCCGGTGACACGGAAGTCCAGGGCGTCGACTACCGCGGGATCCGCGCCATCCAGAGCTTCCGGCCGCTGATCGGGCTCGCCGGAGCGTGCATCGTCGCGCGCGTGGATTACGACGAAGCGCTCGCGCCAGCAGCCCGCCTGCGCGCCGATCTGGTGGCGAGAGGCGCATGGTTCGTGCTCGCCGGCGCCATCCTTTCACTGGTCGCCGCCCACTGGATCTCGTCGCCCCTGAGACGGCTCGTGATGTCGGCCCGACAGCTGCAGACCGGCCGCTTCGATCGGCCGATTCCACTCGCCGGTCCCTCGGAAGTGCGCGCGCTCGGCCGTGCGTTCAACGCGATGGGCAACGACCTCGCCGAGCTCGTCGCCAAGGAGCAGGCGGCGCGGCGCGAAGCCGAGGCGGCCAACCAGTCGAAGGATGATTTCCTCGCGACCGTTTCGCACGAGCTGCGGACGCCGCTCAGCGCGATCCTGGGCTGGTCGCACATGCTGAAAGCGCAGCAGCTGCCGCCCGAACGGATCCGGCACGGCATCGACGTCATCGAGCGCAACGCCCGCGCCCAGCGTCAGCTGATCGAAGACCTCCTCGACGTGTCGCGCATCGCGGCGAACCGGTTGCGGATGGCGCGCGAAGCCGTTCGGCTGGGCGACGTCGTCGAGGCCGCGCTCGATGCCGTGCGTCCGCAGGCCGCCGCGAAGGGTGTGGAGGTGGAAACGATCCTGTCGGATCGGGCGCCCGTCCTCGGCGACCCTCGACGGCTCGAGCAGGTGGTCTGGAACCTGGCCTGGAACGCGGTGAAGTTCACCCCGCCGTCAGGCCGCGTTCGTGTGCACCTCGTGCGGGCGAGCCACGAGGCCATTCTCTCGGTCTCGGATACGGGCGTCGGCATCTCCTCGGAGTTCCTGCCTCACGTGTTCGAGTGGTTCCGTCAGGCCGACGCGAAATCGCAAAGCCAGTCGGGCCTGGGCCTCGGCCTCGGCATCGTCCGGCACCTCGTCCAGCTTCACGGCGGCAGCGTCTACGCGGAGAGTGCCGGCGAAGGGCGGGGCGCCACGTTCACGGTGCGGCTGCCGATCCACGAGCCGTCAGTACTCGGGCAGAAGCTCGAGACAGAACGCGACGCCCCGGTTGTCGTGGCCCGGCAGCGGCTCGAGGACGTTCGGATTCTGGTCGTCGAAGACGACGATGACACGCGCGAACTGCTGCGGACGATGCTCGAAAGCGCGGGGGCGGTGGTGGAAGGCGTCCCGAGTGCCGCGCGCGCTCGTCGCGAGGTCTTCGCCGACCCCCCGGACGTGCTCATCTCCGACATCCGCATGCCCGAGGAGAACGGCTACGCGCTGATGCAGTCGCTCCGTGCCGCGGGCATTGAGACGCCGGCGATCGCCCTCACGGCGTATGCCCGCCGCGAGGACGCGTTGGAAGCCCAGGCGGCCGGCTTCCAGATCCACCTGCCGAAACCCGTGGATCCCGGCCGCCTCATTGACGTCGTGGCCCGGCTCGCGTCCCGGCCTAGTTAAAACTCTGTTCGACCTCTAAGGACACTAAGGACACAAACGTAAGCCCTGTAGATCTTCCTTCTGCGTCCTTGTGGATCCTATCGCGGGTCGATCGTCACCATCACCCTGAACTCCCCGTCGTTGTCGTCGAGGTAGTCGTCGTTGACGCCCAGAAAGAGGCGGCCGTTTGCCGGCGCCCGCGCAATCGTCCGCCGGGCGCCCACCGCGAACGGGGCGCCGTTGCCAATGCGCGCGATCAGCGTGCCGGCCGGCGAGTTGCGGACCAGCGCTTCGGGCGCGCTCCGTCGCGAGCCTGCCGGATTGGCCGTGTCGCCGCGGTCGCCGCTCATCTGGATGGTGCCGTCCGCTTCGAACGTGATCGACTCGCCGGCGCGAACGGTCAGGCCCGTGTCGGTCCATCGGTCCCTGGCGCTGACGGGGATCAACTCGCCGGATGTTCCAGCGACGTCGCGATCGTCGGCCACGTCGTCCCGCCGATAGAACGCGTTGAGCTCCCGCTGGGTGATCCGTCCGTCGCCGTTCGCATCGCGCTCGTCGAACGCGCGCCGGTTGCCACTCCATTCCCGGAGCGTGATGGCGCCGTCGTCATTGCGATCGAGGGTGCGGAACTCGTCGCGGTCGTCGAGCCCCGCCACGTCGTCGGCTCTCCCCGCGCCCATTTGCGCGTTCGCAACGGAGGCGCCGACGGTGCCGAGCGTGACGTCGAACGCGAGGGGATACGTCGGCCGCCTCCGGCTGGTCGCCATCAAGTCGCCATTCCGAAGGTAGCGCACCCGATCGTTCACGACCTCGATGCGGAACGTGTCGCCGGCCTGGTAATCGGTGTCGCCGCCGATGTACCGGCCGCTCTCCACGATGTCCGCCGAGCCGTTGCCGTTGAACCGGATGCCGAACTCGATGTCCTCGAACCGGGTGCCGCGCGTGCGGAAGGCCAGTCCGGCCACCAGGTAGGTCCAGTCCTCGGGGATCCTGAATTCCACGTACCCGCCGTTCGACTCAATCACCTGCGTAGACGTTGCGCCGGCATCGCCGCATCCGTCGCATCCGCGCGTTTTCTCCAGCGTGTTGCCGCGGACGGCCACGTTGGCCTGCTCGGTCCAGGTGACACGTTCCTGGGCCGCCGCAACGCTGGCGCCGGCGATGGCGATGACCGCTGCGAGGCTCGAATATTTCAGGGCATTACAAATCGCGGCTCTCATGGTCGGTCTCCTTTGCTCCTGCACGAGCGGCTGTGGTGTCCGCCCGCAGAGCCACAGAAGTCAGAGCAGAAAAGGTGCCAGCTGTCCGGCAACACAGCTGTAGCGATCGAACAACCGGTTCGGTACACTGGAGCCCGAATGAGCAGCGATCGGTCCTCGCGCGTGAAAGGCTACGAGGTCTTCTTCGGTTTTCGCGAGCCGCCGTTCAGCCTGGCCCCCGACACGCGATTTCTCTTCGACGGCGCGTCGCACGCGGCGGCGCGGGAACAAGTGGCCCACGCGCTCGAGCGGCGCGAGCCGCTGGTCGTGGTCACCGGCGAAATCGGGACGGGCAAGACGCTTCTCTGCCGCAGCGTCGTCGAGAAGCTGGAGCGCCGGACCTTCCTGTCGATCATCCACGACCCGATGCTCGAACGCGACGAGCTGCTGAAGCAGATGCTCCAGGACTTCGGCGTCATCTCGAAGGATCGGACCCGGCTGGCGCCGATCACGCGCCACGAGCTGGTTCATGCGCTCCAGGAATTCCTGCTGGCGCTCGTGCCGCTGCATGCCCACGCCGTCCTGGTGATCGACGAGGCGCAGCACCTCCAGCCAGACGTGATGGAGCAGCTGCGGCTCGTCTCGAATGTTCACGACACCGCGGGGACGCTGCTGCAGATCGTGCTCGTCGGCCAGCCGAGCCTCGACGCCGTGCTGTCGCGGCCGGAACTGCGGCAGCTGAAGCAGCGCGTGTCGCGGCACGTCCGGCTCGAGCCGCTCGGGATCGCCGAGCTCTCGCAGTACATCGATCACCGGCTTGCGGTGGCCCGGAACGGCGCGGCCTCGTCGCACGGCGCGGTCACGTTCGCGCCCGAAGCGCTGTCTGCCATCTGGAGGCTGTCGGGCGGCACCCCGCGGGTGATCAATCTGCTTGTGCGATCGCGCGCTCGAGGCCGCCTACGAACAACAAGCGCATTCGGTCGGCGGACCGCTCGTCGACGCGGCCGCCGCCGAACTCGGCCTTTTGACCGTTCCTCCTGCCGTGGCCGCGCGAAGCGGCGCGATGCCAACCGTCGCGGCGCCAACCGTCGCGGCGCCAAATCGCGTCGTCGCGCGCCAACCGTCGTGGCGCCAACCGTCGTGGCGCCGGTAGCGGCGCCATCGGTCAGAGAGGCAGGGGACCCCTGGGCCCCGGGGCCGCTCGAGGAGATGCCCGTCGCGTTCGGCGGAGCGGCTGGGGCTGAAACACCCGCACCGCCGCGGAGCAGGCTTCTCCTCGTCGCTGCGGTGGTGGTCGTCGCCGCGGGGGCCGCGTGGTTCGGCGTCCGCGCCCTGTATCCGTCGGGCCAGAGCGCCTCGACACCGCCGGCCGAGCAAGCCGCGCCGGCTGCACCACCGGCCGACCGGCCCGCGCCGGGTGCACCGCCGCCTGCGGCCGCGCCGCCGTCCAACGCCCCGGCCCCGAGTCCGGCGACTTCCGCAGCTGCGCCTGTACCTTCACCCGCGACGTCACCCGCTCCCTCGTCGACCGAACCAGGGGCGCCGCCGGCCAGCGGTCCGCCCGCGGCGTTCGAGATCGTCGTCGCATCATTTCGCACGATGACACGCGCGTCGCAGGTCGCGGCCGAACTGGAAGCGCTTGGTCAACCCGTCCGCCAGCGGAACTCCGACGGCTGGCAGCAGGTCCTGGCTGGCCCGTTCAAGACCCGGGAGGCGGCCGAACAAGCGCAGGCGAAGCTCGACCAGGCGGGATACACCGGCACGCAGATCGTCCCCGCCGCGCCGCCTGTCCCCGCCGCGCGCTGACGAGCTAAACAACAGGATTGTTCGATCCGATCCCGTTCCGTAATCGAATCGATCCGCCCGTGACGTGATCGCTCACTGCGACATCAGGTCGCACCTGGAATGCTCCTTGCCAATGGGCGCGGCATCGCCATGGCCTTGACGCACTTCGGAACCGATCTCGCTATCGATCTCGGCACCGCCAATACCTGCGTCTACGCCAAAGGACGCGGCGTCATCCTGAACGAGCCCTCCCTCATTGCCTTCAACGCCGTGAGCGGCGTTGTCGAGGCGGTGGGCGGCGCCGCCCGGGAGATGCTCGGACGCAGTCCCGGCCATCTTCGTCCCGTCCGGCCGATCAAGGACGGGGTGATTGCCGACTTCGACGCCACCGAGAAGATGCTCGCGCACTTCATCCGCAAGACCCACCAGCTGATTCGCGCCTGGTTCCGGCCCCGGGTGCTCATCGGCGTGCCCACCGAGATCACGCCGGTCGAGCGGCGCGCCGTGAAGGACTCCGCCTATCGCGCCAAGGCCAGCGAGGTGTACCTCGTCGACGAGCCGATGGCGGCCGCCGTCGGCGCGGGTCTGCCGATCGCCGACGCGGCCGGCAACATGATCATCGACATCGGCGGCGGCACCTCCGACATCGCGGTCATCTCGCTGACCGGCGTCGTCATCGGCCGCTCGGTACGGGTCGGCGGCGACGCGATGGACGAAGCGATCATCCATTACATGAAGAAGCGCCACGACCTGCTGGTCGGCGAGCGGACTGCCGAAGCGATCAAGATGGAGATCGGATCGGCCACGCCGCTCGACGAAGCCGCTCACGATGGAGGTCAAGGGGCGGCACCTGAGCAAGGGCGTGCCGGTGAAGGTCATGGTCACCGACGCCGAGATCCGCGAGGCGCTCGCCGAGCCGCTCAAGACGATCCTTCGCGCTATCCGCGAGACCCTGGATCAGATTCCGCCGGAGCTGTCGTCCGACATCTACGATCGCGGCGTTGCGCTGTGCGGCGGCGGCTCGCTGCTGCGCAATCTCGACAAGCGCATCCGCGACGAAACGCAGCTGCCCGTGCAGATGGTCGACGATCCGCTGTCCTGCGTCGTCATCGGCGCCGGCAAGATGCTCAGCGACGACACGCTGCTGAAGAAGCTGTCGGTCCAACAGACTTAGCCGGTAGTCGAGTCGGAGTCGCGGAGTCAGTAGTCACTAGTCGGGAGTGGGTAGTCGGCAGTCGTGCTCGACTCTCGACTCCGCTCCGACTCCGACTCCGACTCCCGACTCCTCGACTCCCGACTCTCGAGCTTCTGACTCTCGACTACCGACTACCGACTGTGTTGGGATCATCCTGCCCGATGCTCAACACGCTGGCCGTCGCCGGATACCGCTCGCTTCGCGACCTCGTCCTCTCGCTCGATCGACTCAACCTCGTCACCGGTCCAAACGGCAGCGGAAAGTCGAACCTGTACCGCGCGCTGCGGCTGCTCGCCGAGACGGCGCAGGGCCGGGTCATTCCGTCGCTCGCGCGCGAGGGCGGCCTGCAGTCGACGCTGTGGGCCGGGCCTGAGCAGTTCTCGCGCGCGGTGCTGCGCGGCGAGCAGCCGGTGCAGGGCGTCGCTCCGCAAGGGGCCGGTCAGCCTGCGGCTCGGCTTCGCCACCGACGACTTCAGCTACGCGATCGATCTCGGCCTGCCGACGCCTCCGATGCGCGCAGCCGTTCGCGCACGATCCGGAGATCAAGCGCGAGTGCGTCTGGAACGGCATGACCCTGCGGCCGTCAGCGATGCTCGTCGAGCGCCGCGGTCGGGCTGGTCAAGGCGCGCGGACGCGGACGGGAAGTGGACGATCGTCACGCAGCAGCTGGCGAGCTTCGACAGCATGATGACGCACTGCGCCGATCCGCGGAATACGCCCGAGATGCTGATGCTGCGCGAGGAGATGCGCGCCTGGCGCTTCTACGATCACTTCCGGGCAGACGCCACCTCGCCGGCACGCAGCCCGCAAATCGGCACGCATACGCCGGTGCTGAGCCACGACGGTTCGGACCTGGCCGCGGCGCTGCAGACGATCCGCGAGATCGGCGATTCGGCTGCGCTCGATCAGGCCGTCGACGATGCCTTTCCCGGAAGTCGTGTCGCGGTGCGCTACGGCAGCGGCTGGTTCGATCTCGAAATGGAGCAGCACGGGCTGCTTGCGTCCCCTGAAGGCCGCCGAGCTCTCCGACGGCACGCTCCGATACCTGCTGTGGGTCGCGGCTCTCCTGACGCCGCGGCCGCCGGGACTGCTCGTGCTCAACGAGCCCGAAACGAGCCTCCACCCCGACCTGCTGCCGGCGCTGGGCCGGCTGATTGCGCAAGCCGCCGACCGATCGCAGGTGCTGGTGGTATCCCATGCCGGCACGCTCATCGACGCGCTGCAATCGCAGCCCGCGTGCCGCTCGATCATGCTGGAGAAGACGTTCGGCCAGACCTCGGTCGCGGGCGACGACGACCCGCCGAGGTGGCAGTGGCCGGCCAGATAAGAGGGGATTGGCGGCGGTCTACGTGATCACGGACAGGACGGCGGCCAGGGCCACAGCAGCACCGATCGACTGCAGGACAGCTTCGGTTCGAGCCCGGACGAAAAGGGCGCTCGCCCCGAGACAGACCGCCGCGCCGGCGAGGCACCACCAGTACAGGTCTTCGGCCGTCTCTTCGACCCCGCTGGCCCCGGCACTTCTCCGGGCGCGATCGACAATCGTCGCGGCAAGGCCTGCGTCGCCCTGGCGGCCGAGGTCGTAGTACCAGCCGCGCCCCGCTGTGGCAATGGCCTGCAGCGCCGGCCGATCGAGCGTCGATCGAATGGGTGCGCTGACGGCGCGGGCGGGGGCCAACGGATCGGGCGGCGGCTCAGGGATGATGCCGCCTGCCTGCGTGCCCACTCCCACCACAAAGATGGGGATTCGCCGATCGCGCGCGCGTGCCAGCGCCGCCTCGACCTCCCCACTCCACGCCTGGCCGTCCGAGACGAGCACGAAGGCCTTGGCATTGTCGGATGCGCCGTTCAATTCCTCGTCGCGTTCGAGAAGCCGCATGCCCCAGTAGAGGCCGAGCTCGATGTTCGTGTCCCACGTCGCGTCATCGGCCAGGGGGAACGGCGACTGGCGATCGAGGTGATCGAGAAAGAAGAAGATGGTGTTCGGGTCGCGTGTCAGGCGGATTTGCGGAGCGGCAATGCGCGCGAACAGCGCCAGGGCCATGCGATCGTCGGTCCACTGGATCGATTCGGTGAGCGCCCGCAGGAACTGCATCGAGCGCTGCCATCTCGTCGCACCCACGTCCCGAACGTGCATCGAGGCCGAACCGTCCTGCAGCACGATGAGATCGATGCCTGGCGTTTGCGGGCGGGCGATCTTCACCTGTGGACGCGCCACCGCGAGGATCGAGAGCGACACTGCGCCGAGCACGCAGACCCAGAACGGCCACGGACCGAGCAGTGAAATTCGTTCGCGGACCGGCACAATCCGTCGCGTACGCATCGCGCGGGCGTCCAGGCGCCACAGGACGGCTTTCCGCACGAGGAGCGGCGCCAGCACCGCGACGATCGCGAAGAGCCAGGCGTACGCAGGCTCGGCCAGCTCGATCGTATTCGTCATCCCTTGCGCACCTTGGCGGCGCCGGCTCCGGCGTCGGGCTGCGCGCGGCGTTCCTCGGGACGCTGCGGAACGATGACCTTGAAATCGCCCATATTCGTCTGCGCCGGCGCTGCGCCAGGCGTCCCGTGCAGGGTCGATTCCGCGCGCGGTCCTGCCGGCGGTGCATTGGGCCGGCGCTTCGCCGCACGGTCGCGCGTCAGGGCGTCCCGCCGCCGGATGATGAATTCATAGTTGTACGCGGCGTCGATGCGCTCGGGGTCGCGTTCCAGGACGTCCAGGTAGAGCCGGGCGATGTTTTCCAGCCGCTCGACTGGCGCTTCCTCTTTTAATGTCCCGCCGATCTCGCGGTACGCCGCATTGGCGATGACCATCAGATGCGCGGCGGCAGGGACGTCCGCGTCGTCGCCCCGCTCGCGGTCCGACGGGCGCGCCAGTAACGAGTACCGTTGCAGCCAGTACCGAGACTCCGCGCGGCGCGTCTGGAGGTCGGCGCGCGAGGTGGCGGGAAGGAAACCCTCAATGGGTTCGACCGCGCTTGTACTCCTCGATGGGCGCTGCGTAGCGCATCATCAGGAACGCCCTGCGTGCGGTTGCATGCCGGGATTGGATCTGACCGGCCGCCCACAGTCCAGCGCCGATTCCGATGACGACGACAGCACCCACAACGTTGCGTACGACACGCATGGAATCGCCTTTCAGGGGAACTGCGTAAAGAAGGGCGCGGTCGCTTTCAGGCCAAGCGCGCCGATCCACAGCGCCGCCGCAATCAGCGCGAACGGCGCAAACCTGGGTTCACGCGTGGTGTAGACGTTGACGTCGATCGTGCCCGTCGAGCGGGCGTCGATGTCGCGAATCGCCCTCACGACATCTGCTTCCTGCGCGGCCGCGTAGAACCGGCCGCCGGTCGACTCGACCGCCGGCTTCCAGATCGCGTCGGGCACCGCGTCTCCAAGCCGTTTGCCGCTGCTCGTCCGGACGAGGTATACGGGAATCTTCGCCTTGACCGCGCCGGCCAGCACCTCCGCGAGCTGCTTGCCGCGGGAAGCGACCTGCGTATCCTCGCCGTCGCTGAAGATCACCATCGCGTTGCCGGCCGCATCGAGGAAGTCGAAGGCTTTGAACAGGCCGGTTCCCTGATCGATCGCACGCGCGATGGAGGTTCCGCCATCGGGAAAGCGCATGTACTCGCTCCAGTCGCCGATGAGCGAGATGCTGAGCAGGGCGTTGTCGTAATCGGTCGTGAACGGCGTCACGACGTACGCCTCGTCGCCGAATTCGATGACCGCGATCAGATCGCGGTACGGTCCCGCCTTCCGCTGGCGGACGAATACGTCGGCGGCCGCGATCGTCGTGAGGAACGCGGCGTCGTTGCTGGACCCGTTGCGCAATCGCGAGGCCGCGAACGGCACCATCATGCTCGACGACGCATCAATCAGCAGCGCGATGCGCCGACCGGGGTACGACGCAGTCGTTCGGGCCACCGCCACGAGCGGGTCGGCCAGCGCGATGGCAAAAAACGGGATCGCCGTCATCGCCAGCACGAATGGTGCGTGCCGCAGCGCGCGGCCGCGCGAACGCGCGGGCGGACCCACGACGGCCGGCAGGACGACGTGCGAATCGGCGGCGCGCCTCCCTGTGAACCGCCACAACACGATGATCAGGGAAAGGCCCAGGAGTACGACCGCCCCGCCGGCGGCGTCCGTGCGATGTGCGAACAGGAGGTCGCCAATGTCGATCTGGCGCCAGCCCGCCACGTCGGCGCGCAGCCGATCGACGAGCGCCGTCAGCGGAACCACGGGATCCTGATGGCGCGGTAGCGTGCCGCGGCGGCCGCCCGCAGGCGAGTCGTCCACGCGCGCTCGCGCTTCACGTCGTCGAACGCGGCCAACACCGCGTCCAATCCGGCGTCGAGCGGCGCAGCGTCCGCCCGCTTCTCGCGCCCGTACTGCGCGTGTGTCATCCCGGCAAGCGCCTCGCGAACGGCCGTCCGATGCGTCTCGTCGCCTTGCTTCACGTGAAGAGCGGCAGCGGTCAGCGTGGAAGTGATTACCGTTCGCTGGCCGTGGCGATCACTGTGCACGAGTGCTCCCTCGGGTACCTGCCCGTGCGCCTCGACGGTCCTCAGGGACAGCGGCCGGCGCGTCACGTAGCTGGCGACGACCCTGGTCGACGCGAGCGCGCGCGCCACCAGGTCGGGCGTCCATCCCTCTTGATTTCGGGCCGCGCGAATGTCCTGCAACTCACGACCGACATGGCGCAGGATCTGCCGATCCTCGAGCGGACCAGGACCGGCGTCTGTCGAGTGGCGCGCTCTGAGTCCGGCCGCAAGGGCCACGACGACGCCGATGGCACCGACGCCCATGACGACCAGTCCGGCCGTGCTGTACAGCGACGCGCCAAAGGCCGCATCGTCTACTGCTGCGAATGTGTCGATCGCCGCTTCGCGGATGTCGTCAGCCTCAGCGGGTACGAGAGAGACCACCCGCATCGGCAGCGCCGGCAGCTCGTGGCGCCGCTCGATGCCGCGCGCCTGCCCGCCCGACGGCGATGCGGTTTCGAGCTGGTAACTGACGACGATCGACGGAATCTGGATGTCCGCGCCGATCGTCTGGGTGAGGATCCGAACCCGGTAGACGCGCTGAAAGAAGGTCTGATCACTGGATTGCGATTCAGTGAGCGAACCGCCTCCAATCACCTCGAACGGCGACAACGGGATCGCATCCGGGCCGAGCTTCGCCTGATCGACGACGACGTGCTGGCTGCTCGACTTGGTAATCGCACAGGTGAGGACCAGCGCGAACGGCTCAGCAATGCGGACCGCGCCGGTACTTGTTCGCCACCAGCACTGAAGCGGTTCCTTTGGCGGGACGGGATCGGCGGAGGCCCCGGCCGTCCTGACCATTCCGGCAAGAGCCAACGCTGTGAGCCAGAAGACAGGTAGGCGTGGAGTCGGCGTCTCTCGGCGCATCTCACTAGGGGTCGGGGGGTTGGCGAGCCGGCTGCGGAGACGGCCGCCAGTATACCGACCGGCAGGTGACGCGACAACGCGGCCAGCGTTCCTCCGTTACAACTCGTGACACTTGGCCCTCTCGGGTCCTTTGTACAATCCCCGCAAGTCGTTGTCGCATCGTTTTTTGACAGCCGTTTGGGGGTGTCCTACCATTGCTGACTGCCGCCTTCGAGGGCGATGATCGAGGCACCGAGAGACGCCTAGTAAGTAATGTCCTTCTTTTCAAAGGTCGTCCTGGCGTGGGTCGCTGTCTTGGCAGGGGCCAATGGCGTGATCCATCTGCAGGCTGCCCGGGCCCAGGCGGGCGGGGGCCAGGCTTCGGCTGCTTCGCCCCCGGCGCAACCTGCCGGACCTGCCGGACCTGCCGACCGGCCGTACCGGGCGCCGGTTCGCCCGCGGCTGAATCGCCGCACCGGCTCCTGCTGCGACGCTACTGCACCTCGTGCCACAGCGACCGTCTGAAGACGGCCGGCCTGTCGCTCGAATCCCTCGATCTGTCAAAGGTCAGCGACGCGACCGAGACCTGGGAAAAAGTGGTGTGGAAACTCCGCGGCGGCATCATGCCGCCGGTCGGCCGCCCGCGCCCCGATGCGGCGAGCATCGATCAATTCGCGTCCTATCTCGAGTCGGAGCTCGATCGCGCGGCAGCCGCGTCGCCGAATCCCGGCCGTGTTCCGGTGCACCGCCTGAATCGCGCCGAGTACGTCAACGCGATTCGCGATCTGCTGGCGCTCGAGATCAACGGACCGGCGCTGCTGCCCGCCGACGAAGTCGGCCACGGCTTCGACAACATCGCGGGCAACCTGACCCTCTCGCCGGCCCTGCTCGAACGGTACATGTCGGCGGCACGCCGTATCAGCCGGCTGGCGGTCGGCGATCCGTCGATCGGGCCAGGCTATACCTCGAAGATCTACGTCGTGCCGATCAACAAGACGCAGAACGATCGCATGAGCGAGGATCTGCCGTTCGGATCGCGCGCCGGCCTCGCGGTGCGGCATCATTTTCCGCTCGACGGCGAGTACCACCTGCGGATCAAGCTGAAGAAGAGCGTCTACGAGTACGTCGTCAACCTCGAAGAGGCACACGATCTCGATGTGCGACTCGACGGGGTGCGGCTGCAGCGCTTCCCGATTGGCGGCGTGCAAGCCGGTAAGCCGGCGCCGGTGAGCTTCTCGGGGACGTTCATGGCGGCGGGCGGCGCGGGCTTCCCGACGCAGGAGTGGGACGACTACCGCACGTCCGCCGACGCGCATCTGACGCTCACGGTCAACGTCACTGCGGGAACGCACCTGGTCGGCGTGTCGTTCGTCGGCAAATCGTGGGCGCCGGAGGGCATTCTGCAGCCGCCGCTCCGAGAGTACGGAGCGACGGTCACGGAAATCACCGACACCTCGTCGAAGCCCGAGGGGCCCGGTCTCGAGAGCATCACGATCGACGGACCCTACAATCCGGCCGGGCCGGGCCAGACCCAGAGCCGGCAGCGGATTTTCAGCTGCCGTCCCGGGACTGCGGCGGCTGACGAAGACCGCTGCGCGCGCCAGGTCCTGACGGCCCTGGCGCGCCGCGCCTTCAGGCGTCCGGTCTCCAGCGCCGACCTCGATCCGATCATCGAGTTCTATCGTGAAGGACGTGCGGTCAGAGGCTTCGAAGGCGGCATCGAGACTGCGCTCGAGCGGTTGCTGATCGATCCGGAATTCCTGTTCCGCATCGAGAACGATCCTGAGGGGGCTGCGGCGGGGCGAATCCATCCCGTTTCCGACCTCACGCTGGCGTCGCGGCTGTCGTTCTTCCTCTGGAGCTCGATTCCCGACGACGAGCTGCTCACGCTTGCGGAACGCGGCAAGCTCGGCGAACCCGCCACGCTCGAGCGCCAGGTTCGGCGCATGCTCGCCGACGACCGCTCGAAAGCGCTGGTCGACAATTTCTTCGCCCAGTGGCTGCAGCTGCGCGCCGCGCACGGCCAGGCGCCCGATCCGAACGTGTTTCCCGAGTTCGACGAGAATCTCCGCGAGGCGTTCATCCGCGAGACCGAGCTCTTTCTCGAGAGTCAGCTGCGCGAGGATCGCAGCGTCCTCGAGCTGCTCACCGCCAACTACACGTTCCTCAACGAGCGGCTGGCGCAGCACTATCAGATTCCGGGCGTCTACGGCAGCCGGTTCCGGCGCGTGACCCTCGACCGACGAACGGCGCGGCGGGCTGCTGGGAATGGGCAGCGTCCTGATGGTCACGTCCTACGGCAATCGGACGTCGCCAGTACTGAGGGCGAAGTGGGTGCTGGAGAACATCCTCGGCACGCCGCCGCCCCCGCCGCCGGGCGACGTGCCGCCATTCCCCCCCGAGGCCGGCGCCGACGGGCAGCCGCGATCGGTCCGCGAGCGTCTGGCGCAGCATCGGGAGAATCCGATGTGCGCGAACTGTCATGCGCCGATGGATCCGCTCGGCTTCGCGCTCGAGAATTTCGACGCGGTCGGCAAGTGGCGCACGCTGGATGCCAACGCTCCGATCGACGCGTCCGGTGTGCTCGTCGACGGTACGGCGTTCTCCGGGCCAGCGGAACTGCGACGGGTCCTGTCTCGATCGCCGGGAGCAGGTCGTGCGCACCGTGGCCGAGAAGATGCTGACCTACGCCGCCGGCCGCGGACTCGAATCGTACGATGCGCCCGTCGTCCGCCGCATCTCGCGGCAGGCGGCGGCCGACAACTACCGATGGTCATCGCTCGATGCTGGAAATCGTGAAGAGCACGCCGTTTCGCATGCGGAGGGCCACGTCATGATCGTGACCAAGAAGGCGATTCCCCGGCGGACGATGCTGCAGCGGGCTCGGGGCGTCGATCGCGCTGCCGCTGCTCGACGGGATGGTGCCGGCGTTCACCGCCCTCGCGCAAGACGCCGGCGCGGCCGCTCAAGCGCTTCGGTGTCGTCTACGTGCCGAACGGCGTCGTCATCGACAAGTGGACGCCGGCGGTCGACGGCGCGGGGTTCGAGTTCTCGCCGATTCTCAAGCCGCTCGAGCCGTTCCGCAATCGTCTCCTGGTGGTGTCGGGGCTCACCCAGAATGCGACGGGTGAAACCGCAAGAGCGGCGCGGTGCACGGCCGGTGCTCGACGAAGTACCTCACCGGTGCGATCCCGCGGCCGTTCGGCCAGGAAGGCAACGAGTTCCATGCCGACGTGTCGCTGGACCAGATGATCGCCAACGAGCTGGGCCGCGAAACCCAGCTCGCGTCGCTGGAGCTGTCGCTCGAATCGGGCGATGTCGGCGCGGGCACCTGCGACGGCGGGTACAGCTGCACCTACGCCCACACCATCAGCTGGCGCAGCCCGACCACGCCGCTGCACATGGAGCACAATCCGCGCGTCGTGTTCGAGCGGATGTTCGGCGACGGCGGCAGCACCGATGTCCAGTCCCGGCAGGCGCGGATGGCGCGCAACCGCAGCATCCTCGACTCGGTGAGCGCCAAGGTCGCGTTGCTGCAGCGGCGGCTCGGACCGGGCGACGGATCGAAGCTCGTCCGAGTACCTCGAGTCGATCCGCGACGTCGAGCGGCGGATCCAGCGCAGCGAAGAACAGAGTAGTCGTGAGCTGCCCGCGCTTCGACGAGCCTGCCGGCGTGCCCGCGACCTTCGAGGAGCACGCCCGGCTGATGTTCGACCTGCAAGTGCTGGCGTATCAGAGCGATCTGACCCGCGTCATCACCTTCATGATGGGTCGCGAGTTCAGCAGCCGGACCTACCCGGAAATCGGCGCGCCGGGCGGCCACCACCCGCTCTCTCACGAGAGCAGCGCCTCGAGCCAGGAGCAGCTGCTGCGCATCAACGTCCATCACGCGCAGCAGGCCGCGTACTACCTGAAGCGGCTGCGCGACACGCCGGACGGCGATGGATCGCTGCTCGACCACATCGTGATCTATTACGGCGCCGGCATGTGCAACGGCAACCACGTGCCGGAGAACCTGCCGCTCGTGCTCCTCGGCGACGTCGAGAAGCCAGGGCGGCACTGAAGTATCCGGGCACCACGCCGCTGGCCAACCTCCACACGACGGTGCTCCACAAGCTGGGGATGCGCGTCGAGCGGCTGCACGATGCGACGGGACCGCTGGATCTCACGGCGTCGAGCATCCTGGGAACTGAAATGTAAGATTTCAGACTTAAGATTTAAGATTGCAAGGTCGCTTCGATGTCACGCCAATCTGAAATCTGAAATTGACCACCCATCCAACATCTTGTGCGCCCTGTGAACCCTGTGCACCCCGTGCTCCGCGCAACCCTGACCGTCGCGCTGCTGCTGGCGGCGCTGCCACTCGCCGCTCAGGATCGGACCGCGGCGGTGCGCCGCGACCAGCGCCTGATCGACGCCGTGCGGGAGCAGGACCGCGCTCGCGCTCTTACGCTCATCAAGCAGGGCGTCGACGTGAACGCGGCCCAGCCCGATGGCGCGACAGCGCTGCACTGGGCCGTCCATTGGGAAGACGTCGAGTTGGTCGACCGTCTCCTGGCCGCGAAGGCGAGACCCAACGTCGTCAACGATCTCGGCGTCGCGCCCATCGTCATGGCGGCGACGGCCGGCAACGGCCGGCTGGTGGAGAAACTCCTGGCCGCCGGCGCAGACGCGAACGCCAGCCTCGAGAGCGGCGAAACCGCGCTGATGCTGGCCGCGCGCGCCGGAAGCGAAGCCGGCGTCACGGCATTGCTCGCCAAGGGTGCCAAGGTCGACGCCCGCGAGGCCACGCGCGGGCAGACCGCGCTGATGTGGGCGATCGTGAACAAGCATCCCGCGGTCACGCGCATCCTGCTGGAGCACGGCGCCAACATCCACCTCCGATCCGAGACGCGCAAGCTGGTCTACAACATGGGCGGCAATCGATCGGCCGGCAGCGCTGCCGCCGACACCCCGTTGGAAGAGGTGCCGCTCGGCGGCAGCACGCCGATCATGTTTGCCGCCCGCTCCGGCGACACCGAATCGGCCCGGATGCTCGTCGCGAAAGGCGCCAACGTGAACGACACGGAGGCGGATGGAAACACCGCGCTGATCGTGGCCGCCCACAGCGGGCACGGGACGCTGGCGGCGTTCCTTCTCGACCAGGGCGCCGACGCCAAGGCGGCGCCGCTCGGCTACACCGCGCTGCACGCCGCGGTGCTGCGCGGGACGCTGCGCGACCGCGGCGTGAAGAACGACGATCCCGGCGCGGGCGTACCCCTCGTTCGAGCGTTGCTCGCGCACGGCGCCGATCCCAACGCGCGCGTCACGAAGGGGACGCCCGTCAGGCGCTGGAGCCACGATTTCGCGTTCCTCGAGCGCTGGATCGGCGCGACGCCGCTGTGGCTCGCCGCGCGATTTCTCGAGCTCGACATGATCCGCGTGCTCGCGGCGGCCGGCGCCGATGTGCACCTGACCGCGCGCGACGGGACCACCCCGCTCATGGCCGCGGCCGGCACCGGCTACAGCCGTGCGAGCGGCACCGAGGCGTTCATCAAGGATCGGCGCGATTTCTCGTCGTACAACTCCGAGTCGTTCGCCGTCGCCACGCGAATCCCTCCCGAAGAGGAGCGGCTCGTCATCGACGCGCTGCGGACGCTCATCGAGCTGGGCGCGGACGTCAATCGTCCGAACGCCGCCGGCGATACGTCCGTGCACGCCGCCGCCGCGCTCGGGATGAACACGGTGATATCGTTCCTGGCCGAACGGGGCGCCAATCTCAGCGCGAAGAACAAGGCCGGCCGATCGCCGATCGACGTGGCCCGGCGCGACGACGGCGTGGGTTTCAGCGTCGTTCGCGAGGAAACCGTCGCGGTGCTGCGCAAGCTCGGCGCCAGCTAGTGTCCCGGACGGAGATTCGCGACATAAGTCCGGGCGCGGCGCCCGTGCAAGGCGCGAAGAGCGAGCTTATTGGGCATAAGTGAGCGATGAGCAACGCAGCGAGGCGGGATGCCCCGCCCGGAATATGTCGCGAATACCGTCGGGACGCAAGCGGACAACGCCAGGAGCAACATGAAGAAGCTGGGTGGACTGCTATCGGCGTGCGTGCTCGGCGTGCTGTGCGCCGCTGGCCTCGGCGCGCAGGCTCCCAAATCGTCGCGGACTCCCGTCACCGGCGAGCAGGTCGATCGCTGGATGAAGGAGGCGAACAACTGGGGACGGTGGGGCAAGGACGACGAGCTCGGCACGATCAACTTGATCACGCCGGCAAAGCGCCAGCAGGCAGTCGCCCTCGCCAGGACGGCCACTGTCGTGTCGCTGTCCCACCGACCGGAACTGATACCCAAGGCGAAAGCCGAAGGCGCCGGCGCCCACCTCGAGATCAAGCTGAACATGCTCGACGTCGGCTTCACGACCGAAGATCAGATGCTGGCGTTCCACGGGTCGACGTTCACGCACATCGACGCGCTGTGCCACGGCGACTACGACGGCAAGATCTACAACGGCTACCCGCTGAAGCAGATGGTCAACGAGCGCGGGTGTCAGAAGCTCGGGATCCACAACCTGCAGGGCGGCGTCGTGACGCGCGGCGTCCTGATCGACATCCCGCGGCTGAAAGGGGTGCAGGCCCTCGAACCGAACACGCCGGTCTCCACCGAGGACATCGAAGCGTGGGAGAAGCAGGCCGGCGTGAAAATTTCGGCCGGCGACGCCATCTTCCTGCATACGGGCCGCTGGACCACCGGCCGGACCTCGGGGTTCGACATCTCGGTCGCGCCCTGGCTGAAGGCGAGGGACGTCGCGCTGGTCGGTACCGACGGGACGCTCGACGTGGCGGGTCAGGTCGCGAACCACACGCTGCCGCTCCACAAATACGTGCTCGTCGCGCTCGGCATGAACATCATCGACAATGCCGATTTCGCGGCGCTCGCCGCGACCGCGGCGCGCCTGAAGCGGTGGGAGTTCATGTTCGTCGCCGGGCCGATCGCAACCCCGGGCGGTACCGGATCGCCGCTCAATCCGATGGCCATTTTCTAGCGGCTCTTCTGCCCGGATGTGCAGACCTCTCGTGTGGATCGGAACGGCATTGCTGGTGGGCCTCGGGCTCGTCACCGCTTCCGCGGCCATGCAGGAACACCCGCAGGGGCCGCATCGCCACGCCGAGGGGGAGAAGCTGATCAACGCGATCGCGCGAACGCCTGAATCCATCAAGGCCGGCGCGGCGCTGTACGCGAAACTGTGCGGCAACTGCCACGGACCGAACGGCCTCGGCAACGGCCGCCTCGCCGCCGCGATGGCCGCCTACGGCGGCCGTCCGTCGAACCTGACCGACAGCGAGTGGCAGCACGGGTCGAGCGACGGCGAGATCTTTCTCGTGATCCGCGACGGCGTCGGTCCCGAGTTCCACATGCCGACATACAAAGGGAAGTTGACCGACGAAGAGATGTGGCATGTCGTGAATTACATCAGGTCGTTGGCGATGTAGGGGCTGGAGGCTGGGGGCTAGAGGCTGGGGGTCTACCATGACCCCTGGTCTCCAGTCCCCAGCCTCCAGCCCCAGCCCCTATAAAGGAGCAGCTCAGATGTTCCGCATTCGTCATAAAGCGGCGCTCACGGTGTTGCTGTTCGCGGGTGCCTTCGGCGCGCGCGCGGCCGTGCCCGGCGGTCCCTCGACCGCCGCCGGCGAGTGGCTCACCTACGGCGGCGATCTGGCCAACACCCGCTATTCGCCGCTCAATCAGATCGACGCGGGGAACTTCAGCAAGCTCGAGCTGGCGTGGCGTTTCCGTACCGACAATCTCGGTCCGCGCCCCGAGTTCAAGCTCGAGGGCACCCCGCTCATGGCCGGCGGCCTGCTCTACGCGACGGCCGGGACGCGCCGCGCCGTCGTCGCGCTCGACGCCGCCACCGGCGAGCTGCGCTGGGTGCATGGCGAAGACGAGGGCGCGCGCGGGAACGCAGGACCCCGGCAGCTGTCCGGACGCGGCCTCTCGTACTGGAGCGACGGCAAAGAGGCGCGGATTCTCTACATCACGCATCGGCTACCAACTCGTCGCGCTCGATGCCAGGACCGGCTCGCGCGTCAGCGGCTTTGGCAAAGATGGACGCGTCGACCTGAAGGAGCCGGTGATCGTCGGCGGCGGTCAGAAGATAGAGCCGGTGACCGGAGAAATCGGCGTCAACAACACCCCGCTCATCGTCGGCGACGTCGTGGTCGTCGGCTCCGCGTTTTCGGAGCAGAGCGGCACCCTGCCGACGACGCACAACAATTCCAAAGGCCTCGTCCACGCGTACGACATCCGCACCGGCAAACGGCTGTGGATCTTCCGGACGATTCCGATGCCGGGCGAGTTCGGCAACGAGACGCTGGGAGAAAGATTCCTGGGCCGTGAACGGGAACAACGGGGTCTGGACGCAGATGGCCGCCGATCCGGAGCTCGGCCTCGTCTACCTGCCGATCGAGACGCCGACGAGCGACTATTACGGCGGCCACCGGCCGGGCAATAACCTGTTCGCCGAGAGCGTCGTGGCCGTCGACGTGAACACCGGCAAGCGGAAATGGCACTTCCAGCTCGTGCACCATCCGCTGTGGGGATTCGATAATGCCAGCCCGCCGATCCTCGCTGACATCACCGTCGGCGGCAAACCGGTCAAGGCTCTCGCGCAGCCGGGCAAGCAGGCGTTCCTGTACGTATTCGATCGCGCGACCGGCGAGCCCGTCTGGCCGATCGAGGAACGGCCGGTGCCGAAAGGTGACGTCCCCGGCGAATGGTACGCGCCGACGCAGCCGTTTCCGACGCGGCCGCCGGCCTACGACCGGCAGGGATATTCCGACGACTATCTGGTCGACTACACCCCCGAGCTCCGCGAAGCGGCGCTCAAGGTGGCGTCGCGATACAAGCGCGGTCCGATCTTCACGCCTCCAAGCCTCGCCGTCCGAGGTGGCACGCAGGGGACGCTGTCGCTCGGCGCGGGCAGCGGCGGCACGAACTGGCCGGGCGGCGCATACGATCCCGAGACGCACGTCATATATGTGCCGTCGCAAAGCGCCAGCTTCTACCTGTGGGATCTGATCCCGAATCCCGATCCCGGCAAGTCCGACATGCGGTATCTCAAGGGCAATCCCGACAGCGGACTTGGACAAGGCGGGCTTGGTGGTCTGAACGTCGAAGGGTTGCCGCTCACCAAGCCGCCGTACGGCCGGATATCGGCGATTGACCTGGATCGTGGCGACATCCTCTGGCAGATTGCGCACGGCGAGACGCCCGACAACGTGCGCAATCACGCGAAGCTCAAAGGGCTGACGCTGCTTCGTACGGGCCAGCCGTGCGCAGGTCTGGCAGGACTGGTCGTCACCAGGACGTTGGTCATCGGCGGCGAGTGCGGCATCACGACGACGTCGACCGGTACGCGGGGCGCCATGCTGCGCGCGTACGACAAGGCGAGCGGCAAGGATGTCGGCGCGGTGTACATGCCGGCGCAGCAGTCCGGTTCGCCGATGACCTATCTGGTCAATGGCAAGCAGTACATCGTCCTCGCGATCGGCGGTGGCAACTACGTGGGCGAGTACATCGCGTATCGGCTGCCGGGTTAGAGAGAGAACGTGAAATTTAAGATTTCAGATTTCAGATTTAAGATTGGAGCATCAGGATCAGCGTTGATCTCCTTCTTCGAGACGAGCACCACGCAGCATTCCCTCCATTGCAATATTCCCTTCGTGTAGTCGATCGTGTCGCGATCGACGCGCGGGAAGCGTTCGATTACCTTGATTCGTCGGACAGGACGGGCTTGTTCGCGAACTCCGCGGGACGCTGAAAGGCGTGGTCGTCGCGTTGGACCAGAATCCCGTGCAGATCCGGATGGCCCCAGGGAGTCCGTGGAGCGGTCCACGGCTTCGCGGCCGGACGGCCCGCCTGGCCGTGTGCCGATTCGAGAAGCGGCATCGCGACGAGGGCGAGCGCGACGCCAACCATCAGGGCACACCTGGTCCATCCGCATTCCAGGCAGATAACACGGCGCTTTTGGTCGATTTGCCGCGGTCCGGACAACCGTTCAACTTTCCGGACGCTGTTACAGATTGTGACAACTGAGATCGGCTGGACATGAACTCTGGCACGTGTCGGCTGCGTATCAGGGTGGTAATGTATGCGGCCAATCGACTCAATCGGCCGTCAGTGTCTATCTGGAGGAGGCAATGCGCACAGCCGTTCTGAAGGCAGCCGTGCTGTTCCTGTTGTCGGCGTTCGTGATCTTCGTGCCGTCGCCCTTGTCGGCCCAGTCATCCACGACCGGCGCGATCGCCGGCGAGGTTCGCGACGCAACGGGGCGGCGCTGCCGGGTGTGGCGGTGGAGGCCTCGAGCCCGGCGCTCATCGAAAAAACCCGGACGGTTGTGACTGACGCGTCAGGCCGATACCAGATCACCGAGCTGCGGCCGGGGGTTTACACGGTGAGCTTCACCCTCCCGGGTTTCAACACGGTGCGTCGTGAGGGGCTGGAGCTGAATACCGGGTTCACCGCCACCGTCGATGCCGATCTGCGGCCGGGCGGCGTCGAAGAGACGATCACCGTGACCGGGTCGAGTCCGGTCGTCGACATCACCAACGTGCGATCGCAGGCCGTGCTCACGCGCGAGATCCTCGACGCGCTGCCGACGTCCAAGAGCGTGCAGGCGCTCGCGGCGGTCACGCTCGGTGCGCTCACCACCGGCGCGCTCGGCGGCGGCGAAGCGGGCGGGAGCAAGGGCGAGCCGGTGTTCGGGTTCGCGCAGATCCACGGGTCGCTCAACGGCATCCGGACGCTCGACGGCATGAAGCTGAGCTCCGCCTACAACGTGTCGCTGGCGTCGCGCAATCAGTTCAACCAGATGATGGTGCAGGAAATCGTGATGGAGACGAGCGCCGCCTCCGCGGAAACGCGAGAGCAGCGGCCTCAACTCCAACATGGTGCCCAAGGACGGCGGCAACCAGTTCCACGGCAGCTTCAACCTCGAGGGCACCAACAACAGCTTCCAGATCGAGCAACCTGAGCGATGAGCTGCGTGCGCGCGGGCTGACGCGCCGCCAGCTCGGTCCGCAAGATCTACGACGTCGGCGCCGGGTTCGGCGGGCCGCTCCGCGAGGACAAACTCTGGTTCTACGGCGCGGTCCGGTCGTGGGGCAGCGTCGAGGAGCTGGCGGGCGTCTACTTCAATGCGAACCAGGCGGCACTGTCCCCGAAAAATCTATCGCGCGGCGAACCCGCCGCTCTACCGCGCCGACACGAGCCGGCCGGCGATCTACGACCGGTTCACCAAGGACGCGGCGCTGCGGCTCACCTAGCAGGCCACGACCAAGCAGAAGATCGCGTTCAACGGCAACGTGCAGGACTACTGCTGGTGCTACAGCTACTTCATCACGAACCCGGAGGCCGCGTGGGACTTCCACGTCTACCCGAACAACAACTGGATGGCCACCTGGACCTACCCGGCGACCAATCGCCTGCTGTTCCAGGCCGGCGTCTCGCTGCGCCAGGATCGGCAGTTCAACGGCGTGCCCCCGGAGACCGGCGATGCGATTCCGGTGTTCGACCAGACGAGCGGGGTGGCCTATGGCTCGCGGTTCGTGTCGACGACGATCGTCGGCGACACCGAGTACGGCGACATGGGCAATCAGTACGCGTACCAGACGCGCGCGTCGATGTCGTACATCACCGGATCGCACAACTTCAAGGTCGGCATGCAGACGATGCACGGCAATTCGGAGATTCGCAACGTCGCGCCGCTCTACGACTTCCAGTACATCATCCGGCAGGGAGCGCCGGTCGAGCTGAAGCTGGGCGCGTACCCGCACCGGCAGCAGGGCACGCTGCAGTTGATGCTCGGCCTCTACGCGCAGGATCAGTGGACGCTCGGGAGGCTCACGCTCAATCTCGGTGTCCGCTACGACGGGTTGAACGCGTATAACCCGGCGCAGACCCGGCCCGGCGGCCGCTTCCTCGGGCCGATCAGTTTCCCGGCGGTCTACGACGTGCCGAACTGGAAGGACATCAGCCCCCGGCTCGGCGGCCGCCTATGATCTTTTCGGCAACGGCCGGACGGCGCTGAAGGTTTCGTTCGGACGGTACGTGAACTACGAGACGACCGGCCTCACCAAGCTGACCAACCCGGCCAACGCGCTCGTCGCGCACACCAATCGCAGCTGGACCGACCGCGACGGCGACTGGGTTCCCGACTGCGATCTCACCAACCCGCTCGAGAGCGGCGAATGCGGGCCTTACCTGAACCGGAACTTCGGCACCGCGGTCATTACCACGCGTTACGCCCAGGACGTCACTGAGGGCTGGCAGGTCCGGCCGTGGAACAAGCAGATCTCGGCGGTGGTCCAGCACGAGGTCATGCCGGGATTCGGCTTGACGGTCGGGTATTTCCGCACGCTGGTACGGCAACAAGACCGTCACGGACAATCTCGCCGTGACGAGTGCGGATTACACGGAGTACTGCGTCACGGCGCCTGCGCGACTCGCGTTTGCCGGACGGCGGCGGATACCAGGTCTGCGGCAACTACGACATCAATCAGAGCGGCGCGGGCAAGTTCGACAACCTGGTGATCCGCGCGCCCACGGGCACCCAGACCGAGGTGTTCAACGGTATCGACGTCGGCATGCGGTGGCGCTTCGGCCGCGGGGGGCTGGTCAACGGCGGCGTCTCGTTCGGCAACACCGAATACGACAACTGCGACGTGCCCGACGTGCCGGCGCAGTTCTGCCACTACTACATGCCGTGGGAGGGCCAGACCCAGTACAAGTTCCAGGTCTCGTATCCGCTGCCTTACGATTTCCAGTTCGCCGGCACGTACCTCGGGGCCCCTGGTCTGCCGCAGGCGGGGACGCGCTCGTACTCGAACGCTCGAGATCCAGCCGTCGCTCGGTCGTCCGCTGACCAACACGACCGCCCAGGTCATCCGCATCCTCGAGCCGAACGTCCAGTTCGAGGATCGCTACAACCAGTTCGATCTCCGATTCAGCCGCCCCATCAATTTCGGCACCCTGCGGATGACGCCGCGGTTCGACATTTACAACCTGACCAACTCCGGCGCCGTCATCGGGTCGATTGCTGGATACGGCGCGGTCTGGCTGCGTCCGACGGAGATTCTGACGGCGCGGCTGCTGAAGTTCGGCGTGCAGGTCGACTGGTGAGGTAGTCGGTACGTCGGTAGTCGGTAGTCGGTAGTCGGTACGATTCCGTGGCGCGTACGCCGACTCGCACAGCTGACTACCGACTGCTGACTACCGACCCTGACTACCGACTACCGACTCATGCATTCGTTGTTACAAAACGTCACACCACCGGGCCGCCCGGCCAGTTAGCTTACATTCTGGCGCCGCGCTGGCGGGCGCCGCGTCGGCGAGGGAGAGCGACGATGAGGCGTGCCTCAATCATTTCGGCGTGGCTTGCCGGCTGCCTGATGGCCGCGACGAGCCCGCAAGCGGCGTCGACGCAGTCGAAACCGGCTGCCCCGCGTGTGCCGGCGTTCCAATGGGATCACACGTGGCCCAAGGAGCTGCCGAACAACTGGCTGGTCGGCAACGTCGTCGGCGTCGCGGTCGATTCGCGCGACAACGTCTGGATCGTCCACCGGCCGAACAGTCAGACGGGCGCCGAGAAGACCCCGGCGGTGCTCGCGTTCGACCAGAGCGGTAACCTCGTGCGCAACTGGGGCGCTCCCGGCGCCGGGTACGACTGGGGCACGCAGGCGCACGGTCTGTACGTCGACTCTCAGGACAATGTCTGGGTCGGATTCGGCGGCGGCCTGCCGTACGACCTCAAGTCGCGTGCGACCACCGACAACGCGCACATCCTGAAGTTCACGCCGGACGGAAAGTTCCTCCGGCAGTTCGGCAAGTTCGGCGAAGGCACGGCCGGGAGCAACAGCACGACCCTGCTCGGTCAGCCGACTGACGTCGCCGTCGATGCGAAAGCCAACGAGGTCTACTTCAGCGACGGCTACACCAATCGCCGCGTCATCGTCTTCGACGTGAACACGGGGGCGTACAAACGTCACTGGGGCGCCTTCGGCAAGCCGCCGGACGACGCGCCGATGCCGGCGTTCAACCGCAGCGCGCCGCCGCGGCAGCAGTTCGATACGCCCCATTGTCTCGCGATGGCGAACGACGGGCTCGTCTACGTCTGCGACCGCGGCAACCAGCGGATCCAGGTCTTCCGCAAGGACGGCACGTTCGTCAAGGACGCCTTGATCAACGCGAAGCTCGCCGACGGCGTCGTCGGCGGCACGCCGTGGGACATTGCGTTCTCGACCGACCCGGCGCAGGCCTACATCTTCCTCGCTGACGGCGGCAACCATCGCGTGCACACGCTGCGACGCGAGTCGCTCGAGGTGGTCTCGACGTTCGGACGCCGCGGGCGGTGGGGCGGACAGTTTGAATCGCCGCACAGCCTGGCGATCGATTCGAAAGGCAACCTCTTCGTGGCTGAGACACTCGACGGTCGACGGGTCCAGAAGTTCATCCCTCGGTGAGCGACCACGAGGAGGACGGCGTGCCGAGGGTGAAAATCGTGGCAGCGGCCGATTTCTCAGGGGTTTTCAGCGGTTCTATCATGTTGCCGGCGTTGACCTTGGACAGGCCCGAGCGTAACGTAGTCAGAAGCGGGTCTACGTCTTGGCCGGGCAGTGTAGTGTCCGCCTTCAGGCGGACGATCGAAGTCCGGCTAAAGCCGGACACTACGACGGAGGGGAGCAACTGTGCGGAAGCCTGAGACCAATCGGCGGGCCGGAAGCGTTCTCGCGGTGGCAGTAGCCGGTCTGCTCGTCTTTGCCTCGTCCGCGGCGGCGGAGTCCCGGATCGCCGACGCCGTCCAGCGCCGTGACTGGTCGGCGGTGACGAAGCTCCTCGAACAACGAATCGACGTCAACGCGCCACAGCCGGATGGCGCGACGCCTCTCGCCTGGGCCGCGCACTGGGATGCTCTGGAGATCGCCGATCGATTGCTGACCGCCGGGGCCAATGCCAACCTGGCCAACGAACTCGGTGTCACACCGTTGATGCTGGCGGCCGTCAACGGCAGCAGCGCGATGATCGAGCGGCTGCTCAAGGCGGGCGCACAGCCCAACACCGCCCGGCCGTCGGGCGAAACGGCGATGATGCTGGCGGCCCGCGCCGGCAGCGCCGCGTCGGTGAAGCTGCTCGCCGCGAACGGTGGGGATCCCAACTCGAAAACCAAGACCGGTGACACCGCGCTGATGTTTGCCGCCGCGGAGCGCCACCCGGACGTCGCGCGCGAGCTCCTCGCGGCCGGCGCCGACGTCAACGCCCGCGCGCAAGTGGGCGGGAAGGCCGGCGCCGGCAACGCGTACGCGGCGCGCCAGATGCAGCGGCGCGCCGACGGGACGCAGGAAGACGGCCAGCCGAAGCTGCTCTACAAAGGACAGGCGGTTGCCGTCGCGCAGCTGCCGAAGGAGGGCGACGGCGAACCGCCGCGGCCCGAGGGCGGGTTCACGCCGCTGCTCCATGCCGCGATGTCCGGCGATCTGGAATCGGTGAAGACGCTCCTCGCGAGCGGCGCCGACATCAACCAGACGGCGGGCGACGGGATGACGCCGCTCATCGTGTCGATCGTGAAGTTCAACGACGCGGTGGCGCTGCACCTCATCGAGAAGGGCGCGAACGTCAACGCTGACGAGGCCGGGTTCACGGCGCTCCACTGCGCCGCGCTGACCGGTCAGATGGCGGTGGCCAGGGCGCTGCTCGCACGCGGTGCCGACATCAACGCCCGGCTCGAGATGCCCCTCCGCATGCAGGCGACCTTCGTTCCGTACAACCCCGACCTGCAGACCGGCCGGCTCGCGCAGATCGGCGCCACGGCTTTCATGCTGGCGGCCAAGGCGGTGAATCCCGAGATGCTGCGGCTGCTGGCGGCGAGCGGCGCCGATACGAAGCGGGCCGCCGACAGCGGCACGACTGCATTGATCCTCGCCGCCGGTCTCGGCAAGCGCCAGGCGACCGACATGTTCACGTTCATCAAGTACTACACGTGGACCGAGGAGCAGGCGATCGAGACGATCAGCCTGCTGCTGGAGATGGGCGCCGATATCAACGCGGCGAACGAGTTCGGCGAGACGGCGCTCCACGGAGCGACCTATCACGCAGCGTTGAAGGTCATTCAGTTCCTGGTCGAGCGCGGCGCGAACATCAACGCGACGAATTGGGCCGACCAGACGGCGCTGCGCGTCGCTGACGGCCACTTCTACAGCGGCACGTTCCTCAGGTATCCCGAAGCGTCGGCGCTGCTCCGGAAGCTGGGCGCCGACCCCAACGCCGGCACGCAGCTCGGGTTCGGGATCACGAATTACGTGGAGAACAAGAACGACGCGGGCACAACCCCGCCGAAACAGTAATGGCGATTCACGTGAAGACCACACAGGTGTTGAGAGCGGCGACGGCGGTCATCCTGGCCGGCTTCTTCGCGTCGGTCGGCGTCGCCGTGACCAGCTGGACAGGCGGCCGCCCCGCAGGCCACCCAGGCCGCGGCCTCAGGGGCGCCGTCGGTCTCGTCCGAAAAGGCGCTCGTGAATCGCTACTGCGTCACCTGCCACAACGAGCGGCGGCAGACGCCGGCGGGCGCGCCGCTGCTGCTCGACAAGTTGAATATCGACGCGGTGGCCGAGCATCCGGATGTCTGGGAGAAGGTTGTCCGGAAAGTGCGAAGCGGGGCGATGCCGCCGGTCAGCATGCCGCGTCCCGACGCGGTCACGCTCCGCCAGTGGGTGGAATCGCTCGAGACCGCGCTCGACCGCGCGGCCGCCGCGGCACCGCGGGTGGGCCGCCCTGCGCCGGTGCATCGCTTGAATCGGGCCGAGTACGCCAACGCGGTTCGAGACCTGCTGGGCCTTGAAGTCGAGGGCCGGGAACTGCTGCCGGCCGACGATTCAGGGTATGGCTTCGACAACATCGGCGACGTGCTGTCGGTCTCGCCCGGATTGCTCGAGCGCTACATGCTGGCCGCCGCGAAGATCAGCCGCCAGGCGCTCGGTGATGCGACGCTGCGGCCGACGACCGCAACATATAAAGTGTCGCCGCTGCTGCTGCAGACGTCGCGGATGAGCGAAGACCTGCCGTTCGGCTCGCGCGGCGGCCTGGCTGTCCGCCACCACTTCCCGCTGGACGCCGAATATGTCATCAAGGTGGACCTCTCGCGGAATCTCGACGGCGGGCAGATCCGCGGCGTCCACGAGATGGAAGTCCGGCTCGATCGCGCGCTGGTACAGCGCATCACCATCGACGCGTCGAAAGGCGGAGGGAGCGGCAAAGCGCCGGTCGAAGTCCGCGTGCCCGTCAAAGGCGGTCAGCGCCTCGTCTCGGTGAGTTTCGTCGGCTCGGTCGAGCAGCAGCTGCCGCGCGACGGGCGTCCCGCGCCGCCGCCGCCCACCGCATTCGCCTACCAGCTCTACCCGATTGATGCGGCGGTCAACAACATTCAAATCGTGGGCCCCTACGACGGCAAGGTGCCCGAGAACGCGGCGACCCGCGAGCGCATCTTCGTGTGCGAGCCGGCGACGGCGCGCGACGAAGCTGCCTGTGCGCGCCGGATTCTGTCGGGCCTGGCGCGCCGCGCCTACCGTCGGCCGGTGACCGACGCCGACCTGAAGCCGTTGCTGCAGGCGTACGCGGCCGGACGGGAGAAGGGTGATTTCGAGCACGGGATCAAGTGGGCGGTTGAAGCGGTGCTGGTGTCGCCGAAGTTCCTGTTCCGCGTCGAGCAGGAGCCGGCAGGACAGCCCGGGCAACCGGCACGGGTCAGCGACCTGGAGCTGGCGTCGCGGCTCTCGTTTTTCCTATGGAGCAGCATTCCCGACGACGAACTGCTGCGACGTGGCCGAGCAGGGGCGCTTGAAGCAGCCCGCGGTGCTCGCCGGGCAGGTGCGGCGCATGCTGGCCGATCCGCGCGCGTCGGCGCTGGTCACCAATTTCGGCGGCCAGTGGCTGTGGCTGCGCAACCTGCGCACGTCGTCGCCGAACGCCGATCTTTTCCCCGAGTTCGACGACAACCTGCGCGAGGCGCTGGTCGAAGGAGACGGAGCTGTTCCTCACGGACCAGCTGCAGGTCGGATCGCAGCGTGGTGGAATTGCTGACGGCCGACTACACCTTCCTGAACGAGCGGCTGGCGCGGCACTACGGCATTCCGAACGTCTACGGCAGCCATTTCCGCCGGGTGCCGTATCCCGACGATCGCCGGGCGGGCCTGCTGGGCCACGGCAGCGTGCTGACGGTGACGGCCTATCCCAATCGGACCTCGCCGGTGGTTCGCGGCAAATGGCTGCTCGAGAATCTGCTGGGCGCGCCGCCGCCGCCGCCGCCACCCAACGTTCCGGCGCTGCGCGAGAACGGGGAAGGCGGCTTCAAGCCGACGACGGTGCGGGAGCGGATCGAAGCGCATCGCGCCAATCCGGTGTGCGCGAGCTGCCATGCGCAGATGGATCCGCTGGGGTTCGCGCTCGAGAACTTCGATGCGGTCGGCAAGTGGCCGGACCGTGGATGCCGAAGCGAAGACGCCGATCGATGCGTCGGGGACGCTGATCGATGGTCAGAAGTTCGACGGTCCGGCGGAGTTCCGCCGCCTGCTGCTGACACGGCAGCAGGATTTCGTGCGCACGGTGACCGAGAAGCTGATGACCTATGCGCTCGGCCGGGGCGTCGAGTACTACGACATGCCCGTCGTGCGGCAGATCCTGCGCGACGGCGCCGCGCACGAGAACCGCTGGTCGGCGATCGTGCAGGGAATAGTGGCGAGCGCGCCATTTCAGTATCGACAGACGCAGGTGGAACAGGAGACGCAGTAGAGACTGCGTCAACTCACCAACTGCGCATCGGAGGTCGTAGTTATGAACATCGCGACGAAGCGGGCGCTGCCGCGGCGGACGTTTTTGCGGGGGCTGGGCGTGTCGGTGGCGCTGCCGCTGCTGGACGGGATGGTGCCGGCGTTTGCGGCGCTGCGGCCGACGGCGGCGCGGGCGGTGAAGCGGCTGGGGGCGATCTATGTGCCCAACGGCGTGGAGATGCGGATGTGGACGCCGAAGGGCGGAAGGGGCGGGGTTCGAGTTTCGCTGATTCTGGAGCCGCTGGAGGCCGTTCCGGGCGCAGACGCTGGTGCTGAGCGGGCTGGCGGACAAGGCGGCGGTGCCGGCGCCGGGCGAAGGGATTGGGGACCATGCGCGGGCGTCGGCGACGTGGCTGACGGGCGTGCGGGTGAAGAAGACCGAAGGGCCGGACATCCGGGCGGGGGTGTCGCTGGACCAGATGGCGGCGCAGCACCTGGGGCAGGAGACGCAGCTGGCGTCGCTGGAGCTGGCGCTGGACTCGGTGGAAGTGCTGGGGGCGTGCGACGCGGGGTATAGCTGCGCGTATGCGAACACGATTGCGTGGCGGACGCCGACGACGCCGCTGCCGATGGAGAACAACCCGCGGGCGGTGTTCGAGCGGCTGTTCGGGGCGAGCGACAGCACGGACGCGGCGACGCGGGCGGCGCGGATGCGAGCAGGACCGGTCGCATTCTGGATTTCGTGACGGAGGAAGTGGCGGCGCTGACGCGGACGCTGGGGGCGAGCGACCAGGGGAAGCTGACGGAGTATCTGGACGCGGTGCGGGACGTGGAGCGGCGGATCCAGACGGCGGAGCGGCAGAGCGACGCGGGAGCTGCCGGTGGTGGAGCAGCCGATGGGGATTCCGGAGACGTTCGACGCGCACGCGCAAGCTGATGTACGACCTGCTGGCGCTGGCGTATCAGTGCGACCTGACGCGGGTGGCGACGTTCATGATCGGGAAGGAAGTGAGCGGGCGGTCGTATCCGGAGATCGGGGTGCCGGACGGGCACCATGCGTGCTCGCATCACCAGAACGACCCGGTGAAGCTGGAGAAGCTGGCGAAGATCAACCGGTATCACATGCAGCACTTCGCGTATTTCCTGGAGAAGCTGCGCAACACGCCGGACGGGGATGGGTCGCTGCTGGACCACTCGGTGTTCGTGTATGGGTCGGGGATCAGCGACGGCAACATCCACTTCCATCTGGACCTGCCGATCCTGGTGGTGGGCGGCGGGGCGGGGACGCTGCAGGGCGGGCGGCACCTGCAAATACGCCAACGACACGCCGCTCAGCAACCTGTATGTGTCGCTGCTCGACAAGCTGGGGCTGCCGATGGACCAGTTCGGCGACAGCACCGGCCAGCTCGATACCTGGCGGATATCTAAGGAACGTAGCGCGGACCTCGGTCAGCCGGCTCGTAGGGCTGGACCTGCTCAGGTCCGCCGCGCTTGCCGGCCCAACCGATGCATCGCCGGACCTAAGAGGCCCGGCCTACTCCTGCGGCTTCGCACTCAACGTCAAACAGTAGCCGTTGCCGTGCACCGTGTGGATGAACACCGGATGCTGCGGATCCGGCTCGATCTTCTTCCGCAGACGGACGATCGCTTGATCGACCGAGCGCGTGTGCGGCGCCGAGGCGTAGCCCCAGACCTCGCGCAGCAGCTCGTCGCGATCGACGACCACCTCCTGGCGCTCGGCGAGATAGCGCAGCAGCTCGAACTCGCGATGCGTCAGCTCCAGATCCTGCTGGCCCGCCCAGGCGTGCAGCGTGCGGAAGTCGATCGTCACCTGGCCGAGCGTCAGCCGCTCGACGTCGGGGCGGCTGCGCCGCAGCACCGCGTGGATGCGTGCCAGCAGCTCCTCGAGATCGAACGGCTTCGTGACGTAGTCGTCGGCGCCGAGCTTCAGCCCGCGAATCCGATCGGCCTTCTGGCTTCTCGCGGTGAGCATGACGATCGGCGTGCGCGCGGCCGTGGCGCAGCAGGCCGCACAGCTCGAATCCGTCCTTCCCGGGCAGCGTGACGTCGAGCAGGATCAGGTCGGGCGCGAATTCGCGCGCCTTCGCCACCGCGAGGTCGCCATCGTCGACGGTCTGCACGTCGAACCCTTCGACGATGAGGTTGTCGGCGAGCACGCTGGCGAGCCCGGCGTTGTCTTCGATGATCAGAATGCGGCGCTTCATGCCGCGTCGGCACAGGCAGGGAGATCGATGGTCACGGTGCTGCCGGCGCCGACGGCGCTTTCGATCGACAGCGATCCGCGGTGGTCGCTGACGATCCGCTCGACGATCGCGAGCCCCAGGCCGCTGCCGCCGGTGCCGGCGCCGCGGCCGCGGAAGAACCGGCGCGTGACGTGCGCGATCTCGCCGGCAGGAATGCCGATGCCCCGATCCGCCACCTGGATCCGGATCGAGCCGTTCTCGCGCGTGGCGCTGAATCGTCAGCGAACGGGTGTCCTTCGAGTAGCGGATCGCGTTGTCGATCACGTTGTCGAGCACGAGGCAGACGGCGGTCCAATCAGCCTCGATCGGCCGGCAGGTCGGGGGCGATATCGAGCTTCACGACGAAGCCCGCGGCTTCGAGTCGGGAACGGGCATTGCGAACGGCATGCTCGACGAGCTGCTGGACCGCGATCGGGCGGAGCGAGTAGACCTCGGTCGTGTCGGCGATCCGCGCGTAGGCGAGCAGGTTGTCGAGCAGCCGGGTGAGATGCTTCGACTCGTTGACCATCAGCTGGGCGTAGCGCCGGGCCCCCTCGCCGTCGCTCACCCGGCCTGCGACGAGCGTGTCGGCGGCGGCGCGGATCGTCGCGACCGGCGTCTTGAGCTCGTGGGTGACGGTGGCGACGAAATCGGCGCGGAGCTGAGCCAGCTTGGCGTGTGATCGGATCGAGTAGAGCGTCAGCGCGAGTCCGAGCGCGAACACGGTTCCGGCGATTGCGACAACGAGCAGCGTTCGTCCGGCGCCGGTACGCGCTGATTCCAGCGCGGCATCGTCATCGAGCAGCGCCTGCAGTATCCAGTTCTCGACCAGCAGATCGGGCGGCGGCGCCGCCGCGATCAGGTGAGGGTCGAAGAAGGTCATCGGTACGACACGCTGGCCTTTCGGGACCGCAGCCGCGTCAGTGCGGTGCGCTTCGCTCTCCGGCTGCATCGAGTAGACGAGACTCGAGTCGGGGCTGGCGATGCGCGCGACCTGTCTGGCAATCACGGGGAAGTAGTGCTCGCGGACCCAGCTGCGATTCACCATGAACCCGAACACGACCAGCGGCTCCTCGCGGAACCCGTCGCGATACTGCAGCCGCGCGACGACCTGATACATGACGCCGTCGATCGAGACATCGAAGATTGAAAAAAGACGACGGTCGTCGACGTCCTTCATCACGCGCGCGAGAATCGGATGGGCCGCGTGCGGCGCGGCTTTGACCAGCACGGGGAAGCGATCCTCGGTCGGGACCTCGCCCAGCCAGCGAGGGATGCGGTCGGCGCGCACCAGGAATTCCACCGCATTGTCGGATCCCCGGCCGGTCCAGGCGAAGAACAGCTCGGGATACGGGAAGCGGGCGAACGCGCTGGCGACGAGGCCGCTCAAGTCGTACGAGCCGTCGGACATCGGCCGGGTCCAGTCCGAGTTCGAGAGCACCGATTCCTGCGCGCCGCGCATGTCGCGCGTCAACGCGAGCGCCAGCAGATCGGCGGCCTCCTGGGCGTGCCGCTCGGCAAGGAGCGTCGCCGTCCGCTCCCACTCGCGCACGGCGCGGAATGCGAACAAGCCGACGAGCGCCACCGACGCGCAGACGCCGGCCGCCAGCACCCACGTGATTCGCGTCGAGACGAACGAGGCGAGCCGGGCAATCACCGGAACAACTCCCGCTCGCGGTAGTAGCGCGCTGCGCCGTCGTGGAGCGGAATTGACGTGGCGGAAGCTCGATCGACGTCCAGATGCCGCAGCGAGCTCACGAGGGCCGACAATTTCGGCAGCGCGACGAAGAATTGCCTGGTCAGCTCGTACACGAGCGGCTCGGCGAGATCGCGCCGTGTGACGAGGAGGTTCTGAATGCCCAGCGTACGGATCGCGGTGGTCTGTCCGGGGTAGGCGCCGGCCGGAATGTACGCGGGATACAGGAATCCGCTTCTGGCGCGAAGCCGGTCAGCTGGCGGTCCATCGATCGACACGAGATATGACTGCGCCCCGATCGCCTCACGTACGGCTTCCGCCGGGTAGTTGCTGACGACGAACATCGCCTGGATCCGTCCGGCCTGCAGTTCTACGGCGGCCGTTTCCGCGGGAAGCGAGCGGTTGGACACCGATGCCGGATCGACGCCGAACGCCTCCAGCACGGCGACGGCTGCACGGTACGCCTCGCCGTCGGGAATGCCGAGGCTGACCGGGCGCCCGCGGAGGTCGACGACAGACTTGATGCCCGACCGTGCTCGAGCGACGAGCTGAAGTGGGACGACGCCGAGCGTCGTGATCGCGCGAAGCTGATCGAACCGCTCGGGGGCGGTGCGCAGCTGTCCCGAGAATGCCAGGAAGGCCGCCTGCGACGCATTGATCACGACGTCGGCCTCGCCGAGCTGAATCTCAATCAGCCGGCCGGGTCCGCGCGTGCTCTCGACCGGAACCAGGTCGATGTTTGGCAGGGCGCGGCCGTATTCCCGGATGAAGCCGAGCTGGTTGAACGCCCCGCGGCTGCCGATGAGGAACCGGACGACTGGCTTCCCGTCGGGAGCCCGCGGCGAGGCCGCCGGCAGGGCGATGCAGCCGAGGAGCAGAGCGACCGGCAGGAACGCTCGAAAATTCATGCTGCTGCCCCCGTAAATTTTGCATGATTCTGGCACAGCCGGCGTATCTTCGTCAGGTGCGGCGGGTTGTGACAACTTGTCACAGCCGGCCAAACCACGATTTGAGTAATGTTTATGGGGACAGTTAGAGAGTTGGCGAGTTAGAGAGTTGGTGAGGTGGAGAGTTCTTCAACTCTCTCACTCCTGAACTCTCCAACTCACCAACTTGCATTGAGGCGTGTATGAACATCGCGACGAAGCGGGCACTGCCGCGGCGGACGTTCTTGCGGGGGTTGGGCGTGTCGGTGGCGCTGCCGCTGCTGGACGGGATGGTGCCGGCGTTTGCGGCGCTGCGGACGACGGCGGCGCGGGCGGTGAAGCGGCTGGGGGCGATCTATGTGCCCAACGGCGTGGAGATGCGGATGTGGACGCCGAAGGGGGACGGGACGGGGTTCGAGTTCCCGCTGATCCTGGAGCCGCTGGAGGCCGTTCCGGGCGCAGACCCTGGTGCTGAGCGGGCTGGCGGACAAGCCGGCGGTGCCGGCGCCGGGCGAGGGGATTGGGGACCATGCGCGGGCGTCGGCGACGTGGCTGACGGGCGTGCGGGTGAAGAAGACCGAAGGGCCGGACATCCGGGCGGGGGTGTCGCTGGACCAGATTCGTGGCGCAGCACCTGGGGCAGGAGACGCAGCTGGCGTCGCTGGAGCTGGCGCTGGACTCGGTGGAAGTGCTGGGGGCGTGCGACGCGGGGTATAGCTGCGCGTATGCGAACACGATTGCGTGGCGGACGCCGACGACGCCGCTGCCGATGGAGAACAACCCGCGGGCGGTGTTCGAGCGGCTGTTCGGGGCGAGCGACAGCACGGACGCGGCGACGCGGGCGGCGCGGATCCAGCAGGACCGGTCGATTCTGGATTTCGTGACGGCGGAAGTGGCGGCGCTGAACGCGGACGCTGGGGACGAGCGACCAGGGGAAGCTGACGGAGTATCTGGACGCGGTGCGGGACGTGGAGCGGCGGATCCAGACGGCGGAGCGGCAGAGTGAGCGGGAGCTGCCGGTGGTGGCGCAGCCGATGGGGATTCCGGAGACGTTCGACGCGCACGCGCAAGCTGATGTACGACCTGCTGGCGCTGGCGTATCAGTGCGACCTGACGCGGGTGGCGACGTTCATGATCGGGAAGGAAGTGAGCGGGCGGTCGTATCCGGAGATCGGGGTGCCGGACGGGCACCATGCGTGCTCGCATCACCAGAACGACCCGGTGAAGCTGGAGAAGCTGGCGAAGATCAACCGGTATCACATGCAGCACTTCACGTATTTCCTGGAGAAGCTGCGCAACACGCCGGATGGGGATGGGTCGCTGCTGGACCACTCGGTGTTCGTGTATGGGTCGGGGATCAGCGACGGCAACATCCACTTCCATCTGGACCTGCCGATCCTGGTGGTGGGCGGCGGGGCGGGGACGCTGCAAGGGCGGGCGGCACCTCAAATACGCCAACGACACGCCGCTCAGCAACCTGTATGTGGCGCTGCTCGACAAGCTGGGGCTGCCGATGGACCAGTTCGGCGACAGCACCGGCCAGCTCGACTACCTGGCGGATATCTAAGGGCGGGTGGGGCAGGCAAGGCAGGTAGGGCGGGAAACGCAGGAAAAGGCGGGACAGTTAGAAGCGCCTGCGGCCATGCCAGAGCCACCTTCGCGCTTCGCGCTACGGTGGCCAAGGGACGTCCGCTTGCCCACCGTAGCTCGCGAGTGTTCGGAGCGAAGGTGGGAGGCGAGGCATCAACGTCAGAACGCGCTGGGGGTGGGGCCCCAGCGCCAGTGAAAAAAAGTAGACTGGCCGGCACTTCTGGAGGACTCGCATGAAAGGCTTGGCAAGCTCGCGGTATTCACCGTGGTGGCGGCGGTCGCGGGCCTGGTCGGTCTATTGAACGTGACGACCAGCGCCCAGAACCAGCCCGCCACGCGGAAGGATTCAGGGCACCGTCACCGCCGACCGCGGCGAGGTTCGGGCGCTGCGGGTCAAGGCAACCGATACCGTGAACGGATCTCCTACACGGTCTTCACCACGAAGGGCCGGCTACCAGATTCCCAGCCTTCCCGCTGGCAGGTACTCCGTGGCGATTGTCGAAGAGGAGTTCGAGGGGCCGGCCCAGACTGTCACGTCACGTCGGCCGGCACGACAAACGGCGAACCTGATGGTCAAGTACAAGCAGGTGACCACGCAGGGTGCCGGAGCGGCCGGGGCAGCGGCACAGTCGAACTACGGGGCGACGCGAGTGTACCGCCGATGGGACCGTCGTCGAACTGCTGGATTTCGATCGTGCTGTATCCGCCGAGCCCGGCGCGCGACGTCATGGTGAAGGAATGCTTCACCTGCCACGGCCCGACCGGATGGCATCGCAGCGGGCCGCGCAGCGAAGCGCAGTGGCGCCGCGCGGTGCAGCGCATGTTCGACGCGGACGGCCGCGTCGCCGGAATGAGCGCATGGGCGTGCCGCAGACCACCTACGACCACGTGCCAAAGAACAGGTCGAAAGCATCATCAAGTACCTGACCGCGAACTTCGGGCCCGGATCCAAGCCGCGCGATCTGAAGATCGACGGTCGTCAGGGATGAAGAGGCGCTCGGCCAGGCGATGTACGTGCAGTACCGAAGTGCCGCCGCCGACCCATGCGGCGTTCGAGCAGATCGGGTGCTTATGGCGGTCCGCCGACCCGATCGCTGCATTCGGCCTGGGTCAGCGTCGCCAATCCGGCGTCGTCTACATGTCGGGCAATCGTTCCGGGCTCGATCGTCGCCGTCGACACCAGGATTCTCGATCCGGTGAAGCGGACGAGGGAATGGCGCATCGACAACGCCGCAGAACGTCATGGTCCAGCCGCACGGCCTGTTCGACCTGCCGAACGGCAACCTGTACTTCGTCGAGCTGACCGGGGACCGGATGTCCGAGCTCAACCCGAAGACCGGCCAGATCGAGCGTTGGAGAGGTTCCGACCGAGGGCGGCGGCATGCACTCGGTGTGGCCGGACTCGAAGGGCAACTTCTGGTACACGTACTTCGCCGCCGCCGGCAAGATCGGCCGCTTCGACTCCAAGACCAAGACAGATCAAGGAATATCCAGTCGAAAAGAGCTTCAGCGGCTACGGCATCGTCACCGACAAGAAGGACCGCGTCTGGGCGGTCTCGCTCAACACGCCCGTCGATCATCGGATACGACCCGGCGACCGACAAGCTTCAAGGAGCACAACCGATCTCGGTGCCCGCGCGGCGGGTGACGATGGATCAAAAGGGCATGGTCTGGGTCTGCGAGTACTTCGGCAACAAGATCGCCATGCTCGATCCGGACTCCGGCAAGGTGACCGAATACGACCTGCCGCTGAAGTACGGCAACCCGTACGACCTGTGGCCTGACGCGGACGACAACATCTGGGTCGAGAACGCCGTCTACAACTCGCTGGTGAAGTTCGAGCCGGCAACGAAGAAGTGGACCTACTATCCGTTCCCCGAGCTTGGCGCGCACACGCCCAAGATGGATCGCGACAGGAGCGGCAACTTCTGGTTCACGCTCGGCCGCCCGTCCGGCCTCGCCTCGCTGCGTCCAAAGGGCAATACCGCTCGGGCAACAGGGGCTACTCAGTGATGCGAGTAGTCCGAAATTTACAATTGTAAATTTACAATCGTAAATTCCGGTCGCGTCAGCGACCGGGCGACCACGGGCCCGCCGCCTTGGCGTCCGGCGGCGGCAACGGCTTTCGCGGCATCAGCCCGTCACGGTTGCCGAGGTAGTGCACGAACGAGGCGACCAACGCGGCATTCCTGACGAGATCGGTGCGAGCGAGACGATCGTAGGTATCCGCGCTCGAGTGCCGCGTCGCCGCGAAATCGGGCGAATCCTGAATGAGGTCGAAGGCCGGAAGCCCGACGGCGTCGAACGCCGCGTGATCGCTGGTTCTGGTCGTAGCCAGGCTCAGCGTCGCGACGCCTTGTTCCTTTACTGATGCCAGCCAGGGTTCCAGCGCACGAGCCGCGGCGTCGTTTCCCTGGACCTGGATGCCGCGAATGGGGCCGCCTCCGCCGTCCATGTTGATATAGGCCGACACCAGCCCATGCTCCGGCTTCAGCTGCATGACGGTCGGATCGGCGAAATGCCCCGCCACGTACGCCCGCGACCCGAGCAGCCCCTGCTCGGATCCGGTCCATAACGCCAGCCTCACGGTGCGTCGCGTTTCCAGTCGCAGCACCCTCAAGATTCGGATCGCGTCGAGCACCACTGCGCAACCGGCGGCATTGTCGGCGGCGCCCGTGCCGCCGTGCCAGGAATCGAAATGCGCACCGAGCATCACCACTTCCTGGCGAAGGTCGGTCCCTGGTATCTCGGCGATGATGTTGAACGAGTCGGGTTCCGCCGTGTGATAGGTGTTCGCGATGTTCATCTCGAGCGTGACGGGAATCGCGGCCTCGAGCATGCGGGCGATCCGGTTGGTACTGCTCGGTCGCCATCACGACCTGCGCCGCGATGGCATCGGGCCACGGATAGAACCCGTTGCCCCCGAACGCGGCATCGTCGCGCAGCCGCCCGTCGGTGACGACGACGGAGCCACCCGTGCCGCCAGGCTCGACGAGCGCGGCCACTCCCTCGGCGACGAAGAAGGCCATCCGACGCCGCGCGAACTCGAGGGGACCCGCAGTGGGTCCGTCAGCGGGCCGCGACGTGAGGACGAACTTGCCCCGGAGCTTCCCGCGGTACAGGTCGAAGTCTTTTTCGTCGTGAACAGGAGCGATCACCGCTTCGGCGACGATCTCGCCGGCTGTGCCGGGGGTCCACGCTTTCGGGTAGGCCTGAAGTGGAAATGCCGCGGGCGCAACCGCCAGCGCGACGAAACGGTCCGAGGTCCAGCCTGGCCCGAACGGTCCCCAGCGCTCGAATCGCGCGGAGTCGACGCCCCACTGTTTGAGGCGTCGAATCACGACGTCGCCCGCGGCTTTCATATACGGTGAGCCGGTCAGGCGCGGACCATACACGTCGGTCAACTCGCGGGCGAGATCCATCGCCTCGGATTGCGTGTCGGCTTGCTGAAGGATGCGCGACACTCGCGCGCCGTCGAGGCGTGTATCAACCTGGGCGACGAGCAGCGTGTGCGCGACCACACAGCCGCAGGCAGCGAGGCGAAGCGTCACAGCCGCATCATATGACCGGATGATCAGGAGTTGAAAGGGGCCGACCACCTCGGCCCCCTGCCACGTGGTGTGTCTATTGGGCTCCCGTTGACGCGCTCCCGGACCGGACGTTGCCCTTGGGCTTGAACGCGGCCAGCCCTTTTGGCGACGCGCCGAGGGTAAACCACAACGCGCCTTCCTTGTCCCGATCGAGCTTCGGCGTATGGGCGCCGAGGTCGGGGAACGGCACGTAGGTCCACTGCGTCGTCCGCGGGTCGAACTTCACCAGGGAGTTGTAGACCGCGTTCTCGACCCAGATGTTGTCTTCCGCGTCGGGCCAGAGGTCGTACGGGTTTCCCCATTTGAGCGGCAGATTGGTACTCGGTCACCTTGCCGGAGGCCGGATCGATCCTCGCGATCCGGTTGCCGAAGTACTCGCACGCCCAGACCATTCCCTTCGAATCGATCGCGACCCGGCGCGCGGGCGACGTGATCTTGTAGGTGGTCCACTTGTCGGCCGCTGGGTCGTAGCCGTACACCACCGGCGTGTTCAGGCCGACGGCCCAGGCGCGGTCCTGCTTGTCGACGACGAGGCCGTAGCCGCTGAAATCGGGGAAGTCGTATTCGCGGACCTGTTGGGTCTTGGAGTCGAAGCGTCCGATTTTGCCCGCGGCGGCGAAATACGTGAACCAGAAGTTGCCCTTCGAGTCGTTCCACAGCGAATGCGGACCGCCGCCTTCCGTGGGGATTCGGTAGCGCTGGAACTGGCCGGTGTTCGGATCGAGCGTGCTGATGCGATCGCCGGCGAGCTCGGTGAACCAGATCTTGCCGTTCACTTCCACGATGCCGTGCGGTGTGGTGTTCACGTTGCCGGGATTGTCGATCCAGAACTCTTTGGTGCGCGTGTCGTAATTCGGATCCCGCGTGTCGACGCGCAGGATCGAGTTCGACGAGTTGCCCGAGATGTAGACCACGCCGGGGTTCGCCAGGCTGGCGTGCGCGGAGTGGCCGCCAAGGGATGGGGCCTGGCCGTTGGCAAACTTGCGATCCGCTACCGACCGCTTGAGGTCGTACTGGACATAGAGCGCGGTGCTCAACGCCTGCTCATCGCGGACCAGCGGATCGGTCTTCAAGTCGCGCACCTTCGAGCCGGGTCCGAACGTTGCCGTCAGGTACTTGATGATCTCTTCCTTCTGCTGTTCCGAGACACGGCCGTACGGAACCTGCGGGACGCCCACCGCCATGTTGGCGACGCGCCCGTCCTTCGCGAACATGCGATTGACGACGCGGCGCCATCCGACCTCGTTCAGCCGACGACCGTGCCAGCCGGAGACGCCGTGGCAGGGGAAGCAGTGCTGGACCATCAGCTCGCGTGCCGGACTGGGTGGATAGAGCGTGTCGAAGTCGACAAGCTCCACCTGGCTGAGATCCGCCTTGTCCTGCGGCGTCGCGCCATAACTCGGTCTGCGCGATCGAATCCGGCGTTGCCGGCGCCGCGCGCAAATGCGGCGTGCTGCTTGACGCCGATGTTCGCAGTGGCGGTCTGGCTGGCGGCGAGCTGCACCTTCTGGACCGGCGATTCGAACGCTTCTTCGACGACCTGCACCTCGTACGGGCCAGCTGGCAGGTTGTGGATCTGATACCGGCCCTTCACGGTGAACACCGTGTAGGCGGTACGAGTCGCGGTATTGCGCGCCTTCACGCGAAGCGCCCTTACCTCGCCGGCATCGGCCGTCACGGTTCCGGAGAGCGTGCCTGTGCCGGCCGAGGCCGGCCGCTGCGCGACGACGCCGGCCGTCAGCACCAACGCGGCTGCCGCCGTGATCAGGAACAAACGAGCTGGCTGCATGGAGCCTCCTGCGAGAGTCCGACGCGCGCCAATATACTACGCGGCCCTGAGTAACCGTCCGGTCCGGCCCGTCCGGGCATCGCCGATGTCTTGTAACACGTTGCAACAGCCGTCGCGCTGCGCGGCCGTGGAGTACCGGGGGACGCCGACCGACTCAGGTGGCTAGGCCCTGACGGGGTCAATTCTCGCTGGAATGTGAGGTCCGTGTAACCAGTCCGCGACGCAACGCCGCGTCGACGGCCTCGGCCCGCCCGAGCACGCCCATCCGTGCGAACAGGGTCGACAACCGAGCCTCGAGATCGACTTCGCTGGTTCCGAAACGCTCCGCCAGGACGCCCGTCGGCGTCCCGTCCGCCAGCTGTTCAAGCGCCGCGCGCTCCCATGGGGTGATCTGCAGCACGAGATCCTCCGCGATGTGGTCGAACGAGTCAGCACCCAATCGACGTTTGATGAAGAGACGATCGGCGACCGTCTTTCGTGACATCGACTGGCTATGTAGTTCAGAGACGCCGGTGAGAGCCCGGCGGTTCCGCGATGAGCTTACTGGAGACGAACCAGGCCGCGGCGCGTCGCCACTTTGACCGCTTCCGTGCGGCTCGTGACGCCAAGCTTCGCGAACAGGTGCTCGAGGTGGGTCTTCACGGTGCGCTCGCTGATGTCGAGCTCGCTCGCGATTTCCTTGTTGGCCTTGCCGTCGGCCAGCAGCCTGAGCGCGGACAGCTCGCGCGGGGTCAGCTGCACGCGCGTGACGGTCTTCGGCGAGCTTGGCCGCCGCCGCCGGCGCGATGTAGGTCTTGCCGGCCAGCACGTCCCGAATGCAGCCGACGAGCTGGTCCGCGGCGATGTCCTTCAGCACATACGCCTTCGCGCCGGCCTTGAGCGCCTGCGAGATCTCGTCGTCGGTGTCGTAGGTCGTGAGCACGATCACCCGGGCTGCCGGGTCGTGCTCGCGGATCCGGCGAACCGACTTCGACGCCTTCCATCACCGGCATTCGGAGATCGAGGAGCGTGACGTCCGGACGATGGCGCAGGTACGCCTCGATGGCGTCGACGCCGTTGCCGGCTTCGGCGACGACGCGCAGGTCGGGTTCCTGGTTGATGATGTTCGCGACGCCGGTCCGGAACAGCGCGTGATCGTCGACCAGCAGCACGCCTGCGCGGGCGGCACCGCCATCGGAGTGTCCGGTTTTAGCCGGACTCTCAGGTCCGCCTGAAGGCGGACACTACGGTCAGCTGGCGGCATGGACCTGCGTCGGCAGCGAAGACGGATCCCACGCGAGGACGATCTCGGTGCCGTTGCGCGGGGCGGTCACGATCGTCAACGACGCACCGATCCGATCGGCGCGCTCCTGCATGCTCGTCATCCCGAATCCCGACGTCGCCGCGTCGCGGACGATGCCCTGCCCATCGTCGGTGACGACAGCCTCAAGCCGACGGACTGCACGCGTCGACGGCGCGAATCGTGATGCGGCGCGCGCGCGAATGGCGGACGGCGTTGGTCAGCGCTTCCTGCGCGATGCCGACGATCTCGCGCTCGACGCCGTCGCCGAGGCGCGGGATCTCGTCGATTTCCAGCTCGATCGGCATGTTGGCCGTCCGGCGGCCGGTCTCGGCCAGCCGTTTCAGCGCGGTGGCGATGTCTTCGGCGCTGGCGACGTTTGGCCGGAGGGCGCCAACCGATCGGCGCGCTTCGGTCAGGTGCAGACGCGCCAGATCGATCGCTGTGTCGATGCCCTTGGCGACGGTCGACGGCAGGGCGCCCGCCTCGCGCTGCGCGCCCTGGAGCTGCATCAGGATCGCGGCAAACCCCTGCGCGAGGTTGTCGTGGATGTCGCGGGCCAGCCGGTTGCGTTCGTCAAGGGTCGCTTTGCGCCGCTCTTCGAGGCGATTAGTTCGACGAGCCGGCTGTAATGCAGCGCGAGCGCCGCCTGACGGGCGATCGCTTCGAGCAGGGCGACGCGCCACCAATGGTCCTCCTGGCCGCGGCGCCCGATGCGACAAGCGTCATCCAGCCGAGCGTGCGCGCTGCCGATCACGAGCGGCGCGAAAGCGTGACGTCCCAGCGCTTCAGCCGGCTGAAGTCGCGGACCGCCGTCGGCAGCCGCGGATCGTCGCCGCGATACTCGATGGTCTGCGTCCAGCCCGGCGTGAACGTCGAACAGATGGCTGGCCATCACCTCGCACGGGAAGCGAGGCACGTCTCGCCGATCGCGCGTCGACCGGCGCGTCGATGCGGAGGTAGAGCAAGTCGATCTTCCGACGTAGGCCATCCACGGTTCGCAGCGCTGACCGGCTTCGTCGAGCAGCCACAGCGCGCACGCGTGGCTCTCGCCCTCTTCGACCATCGTCCGGGTCAGCGCGCCGAAGAATCCTTCGACGTCGGGCTCGCGCACCAGCAGATCGAGCGCCAGCTTGGCGACGAACGTCTGCATGTTGGCGCGGCACTCGGCCCGGCGCCGCTCGCACGATTCCCGAACGAGCGCCGCGCGCAGCACGTCGGGATCGTTCGAGGCTGTCACATCGGCCAGGCGACGGCGTTCGCGCTCGGATTCGCGGCACCCGCCTGTTCGACGTCCACGGTCTGGCTTCCGGCTGAGTTCACGGTGCACTCCTCCACCGATTATCCACCGCACCCGGTGGCCGTTTCCAGGTGTCCGCCCGGCCGATGACCTCATCGGTCGAAAGACGGAGATCCTGCTCGCCCGGACGACAGCCTGAAGTATCGCGCGCGAGCCGGAGGCCCGCATCGCGCGCATGCCCGATTGTTCGGCGCCACCTCGATGCGCGAAATTGTCGAAGCGTCGTCGACGAACATCAGAACGAACGTCGAACGTCGAACGACGAACGGAAAACGAGGAGGTACCCATGTTGAAGCGAATGATCCTGATGCTCGCGATGACCGCCGTGCTCGTCACGGGATTGGGCGTCGTGAAGTTCCGCCAGATTCAAGCGGCGATCGCGCAGGGCGCGGCGTTCCAGCCGCCGCCCGAAGCGGTGACGACCGTGGTCGCCGAGCGGGAAGAGTGGCCGTCGACGTTGACCGCGATCGGCACGGCCGCGGCCGTGCAGGGCGTGACGGTGAGCGCCGACCTGCCCGGGACGGTCGAGCGGATCGCGTTCGAGTCGGGGCAGAGCGTTCGAGCGGGAGACATCCTGGCGCTGCTGGATACGCGCCAGGAGCGGGCGCAGCTGGCCGCCGCAGAAGCGCAGCGCGACCTGGCGCGCGTCAACTTCGATCGCGTGCAGGGCCTGCTGAAGGAGCGCGTCATTTCCCAGGCCGAGTTCGATCGATCGGCGGCCGAGGATCGGCAGGCGGATGCCCGGGTCGGGGAGATTCGAGCCGCCATCGATCGCAAGACGATCCGGGCGCCGTTCGCGGGCATCCTCGGACTCCGCCAGGTCAATCTCGGGCAGTACCTCTCTGCCGGCGATCCGCTCGTCGGCCTTCAGTCCCTGAATCCGATCTACGTCAATTTCGGCGTGCCGCAGCAGTCGGCCGGACAGATGCGCGCCGGCAGGTCGGTGCGCATCACCGCCGACACCCTGCCGGGAACGGCCTTCACCGGTCGCGTGACGGCGACCGATTCGGTGGTCGACGAAGCGACCAGGAACGTCCAGGTGCAGGCGACGCTGGCCAACCCGGATGGCAGGCTCAGGCCCGGGATGTTCGTGCAGGCCGAAGTGACCCTCGGCGCCGCCAGCGCCGTCGTGTCGGTCCCGGCGTCGGCGATCTTCTACGCCCCCTACGGCGACTCGGTGTTCGTGGTGACCGATCTCACGAATGAAGCGGGCCAGACCTACCGGGGGGTTCGCCAGCAGTTCGTCAAGCTCGGGCCGGCGCGCGGCGATCAGATCGCAGTCGCGTCGGGCCTCAACGCCGGCGACGAGGTCGTCACCTCCGGCGTCTTCAAGCTGCGCAACGGCGCGGCCGTGGTGATCAACAACAAGGTGCGGCCCGCCAACAGCCCCGCGCCGAAACCGGAGAACAGCTGATGAGGTTCACCGACATCTTCGTCCGGCGCCCGGTGCTCGCGATCGTCGTCAGCCTGGTGATTCTGATCGCCGGCCTCCAGTCGATCCGCGCCCTGAGCGTCCGCCAGTACCCGCGCAGCGATATCGCGATCGTCCGCGTCTCGACGGCGTACATCGGCGCGAATGCCGACCTCGTCCGCGGCTTCATCACGACGCCGCTCGAGCGGGTGATCGCCAGCGCCGACGGCATCGATTACATGGAGTCGGCGAGCACGCAGGGGCTGAGCACGATCACCGTCCACCTCCGCCTCAACTACGACACCAACGACGCGCTGACGCAGATCCAGTCGAAGGTGGCGCAGGTGCGGAACGACCTGCCGCCCGAGGCCGAGGCGCCGATCATCGAGGTCGAGAACGCCGACACGCAGTTCGCGGCGATGTACCTCAGCTTCTCGTCGCCGGACCTCGATCAGAACCAGATCACCGACTACCTGATTCGCGTCGTTCAGCCGAGGCTGAGCGCGATCGCCGGCGTCCAGCGCGCCGACATCCTCGGCGATCGGACCTTCGCCATGCGGGTCTGGCTCAAGCCGGACCTCATGGCGGCTCACGGCATTTCGCCGACGATGCTGCGCGACGCGCTCGCCCGGAACAACTCCCTCTCGGCGCTCGGGCGAACGAAGGGTTCGATGACCTCGATGAACCTGATCGCCAACACCGATCTGAGCACGCCGGAGGAGTTCCGGAACCTGGTCGTCAAGGAAGACAAGGGCGTGGTCGTCCGGCTCGGCGACGTCGCCGACGTGGTGCTCGGCGCCGAGAACTACGAGGAGGACGTCAGGTTCAACGGCGAGACGGCGGTGTTCATGGGCATCTGGGTCCTGCCGACCGCCAACTCGCTCGAGGTGATCCGGCAGGTCCGCGAAGAGATTCCGCTCATCCAGGCCGACATGCCGGCCGGGATGCAGGCGCGGATTCCCTACGACGCGACGGCTTACATCCAGGACGCCATCGACGAGGTGCTCACGACGCTCGGCGAGACGCTGATCATCGTCATCGCGGTGATCTTCCTGTTCCTCGGGATCGTTCCGGTCGGTCCTCATCCCGGTGGTGGCGATTCCGATCTCGCTGGTCGGGGCGGTCTTCCTGATGCTCGTCGCGGGCTTCACGATCAACCTGCTGACGCTGCTCGCCATCGTCCTGTCGGTCGGCCTGGTCGTGGACGACGCGATCGTGATGGTCGAGAACATCGAGCGTCACTTGCGGAGCGGCACCCCGCCGTTCAGGGCGGCCATCGAGGCGGCGCGCGAGCTGGTCGGGCCGATTGTCGCGATGACGATCACCCTCGCCGCCGTGTACGCCCCGGTTGGCATCCAGGGCGGATTGACCGGCGCGCTGTTCCGGGAGTTCGCGTTCACGCTGGCCGGCGCGGTGATCGTGTCGGGCGTCGTCGCGCTCACGCTCTCGCCGATGATGGGCGCCAAGCTGCTGCGCGCCGGCCAGAGCGAGCGCGGCCTGGCCGGCTGGATCAACCGGCGGTTCGACCGCCTGCGCGAGGCGTACACCCGGACGCTGACCGGCACGCTGCGCTACAGGCCGGTCGTCCTGGTCCTCTGGGCGATCGTGGCGCTCCTGACGGTGCCGTTCTACATGTTCTCGCAGCGCGAGCTGGCGCCGAGCGAAGACCAGGGCGTCGTGTTCTCGATCCTGCAGACGTCCGCCAATTCCACGCTCGATCAGACGCGGATGTTCGCCGAGCAGGTGGCCGACGTCTACCGCTCGTTCCCGGAGACCGCCGGGCATCTTCCAGCTGACCTATCCGACCGGTGGGTTCGGCGGCTTCGTGACGAAGCCGTGGAGCGAGAGGACGCGGACCACCGACAAGCTGCTCATCGAGCTCGCGGCGGCCGCTGGCGCAGATACCTGGCATCCGCGCGATCCCGCTGGTGCCGCCGTCATTGCCGGGCGGCGGCGACTTCCCGGTCGATCTCGTGATTGCGTCGGCCGGCGAGCCTGAACGCCTTCGCGAGATCGCGAACACAGCTGGTCGGCAAGGCCTTCGCGAGCGGCCTGTTCATCTTCGCCGACGCCGACATGAAGTTCGATCAGCCGCAGGCGGAGGTCGTCTTCGATCGCGACAAGCTGCGATCGCAGGGCGTCAGCCTGAGCCAGGCGGGTCTCGACCTGGCGACGCTGGTCGGCGGCAACTACGTCAACCGGTTCAGCAACCAGGGACGCAGCTACAAGGTGATTCCGCAGGTCGAGCGGACCGAGCGGCTGACCGCCGATCAGCTCTCGCAGATGTACATCACCGGAGCGGACGGCCGGCTGGTGCCGTTGTCGACGTTCGCAAGCCTGCAGACCAGCGCCCAGCCGCGGGAGCTGCGGAAGTTCCAGCAGCTCAATGCCGTCCGGATCCAGGGCGTGATCCCGCCGCCGGTCCCGCTGGACCAGGCGCTCACGTTCCTCGAGAACGAGGCGAGGGCGATCGTCCCGCCCGGCTTCACGATCGACTTCGCGGGCGAGTCGCGGCAGCTGCGCACGGAGGGCGGGCGGTTTCTGGCGACGTTCCTGCTCTCGGCCATCCTGATCTACCTGGTGCTGGCCGCGCAGTTCGAGAGCTTCCGCGATCCGTTCATCATCCTGGCCGGCTCGGTTCCGCTCGCGGTCGCCGGCGCGCTGCTGTTCTCGTTTCTCGGCTTTACGACGCTGAACATCTACAGCCAGGTCGGGTCTCATCACGCTCGTCGGGCTGGTGGCGAAGAACGGCATTCTGATCGTCGAGTTCGCCAACCATCTGCAGGAGCAGGGGACGCGACAAGCTCGCGGCGATCGTCGAAGCGGCCGGCACGCGGCTGCGGCCGATCCTGATGACGACCGCCGCGACGATCGTCGGTCACTTCCCGCTGGTCCTCGCGACCGGTCCCGGCGCGGGCGCGCGCAACAGCATCGGCACGATGCTCGTGACCGGAATGGCGGTCGGGACGATCTTCACGCTGTTCGTCGTGCCGTCGATTTACATGCTGGTGGCGCGCACGCGCGCCGCCGTCGTGCCGGAACAGGATGCCGAACCGGCGCGAGCACCCGAACTCACGGAGGCAGATCGTATGAGACGAAGTTCCTGAACGGCACCGGTTCTGATCGCGGTCGGGTTCGCGATCCTCGCGGCGGACTCGGCGGCGGCGCAGACCCCGGGCCGCGAGCAACCGGCCGCCGAGGCGCGGACGATCAGCTGACGCTGGACGATGCGGTGCGCCGTGCCATCGACAACAATCCCGATCTCGTCGTCGTCCGGCTCGAAAGGGAAGTCGAGACGGCACGAACGGCGCAGACCCGCGCGGCGTATGTCCCGATGCTCTCGACCACGCTCGGTCGGTCGAGCATCGTGACGCCGCCGTCGACGCTGCTCTCCGGGGAGCAGGGCGTCGACGTCGACGACTGGTTCGCATCCTCGGGTTTCCATGGCCGTGCGCCGTGGGGCGCCGGCGCGTGGAGCGTCTCGTGGGACACCGCCCGGACCACGACCAATAGCCCGATCACCAGCTTCGACCCGAGCCTGCAATCGGGCATGCTGTTCGCGTATTCGCAGCCGCTCCTGCGCGATCGCGCGATCGATCCGGCCCGTCATCAGTACATCATCGCGAAGCGCAACGAGCAGAGCTCCGAGCTCAGGTTCCGCGAGTCGATCGTCCAGACGGTCGCGGCGGTCAAGCAGGCGTACTGGACGTTGAAGGCGGCCTCGCCAACGTCGACGTCCAGCAGCGATCGCTGGAGCTGGCGGAGGAGCTCGCCCGCCAGAACCGCATCCGCGTCGACGCCGGACAGATCGGCGCCGATCGATCTCGTGCAGGCGCAGGCTGAAGTCGCCCAGCGCCGCGAGAACCTCATCGACGCGCGCGCGACCGCCGAGGACGCCGAGGATCGGCTGCGGCGGTTGATCATGCAGCCGTCCGACGCCTCGTTCTGGCAGGTGCGACTCGATCCGGTCGAGGATCCGTCGGCGCCCGGCGCGCTGCCGGACGTCGAGGCGGCGGTCGTCGAGAGCGCTCGAGGGCGCGCTACGACCTGGCGCGCGCCGGCCACGAACTGGAGAACGCGCGCACGGATGTCGAGCTGTTCAACAACCAGAAGCTGCCCGATGTTCGCGTCGAGCTGTCCTACCGGGGGAGCGGGCTCGCCGGCACCGAGTTCCTGCGCGCAGGAGGATTTCCCGGCACGATCACCGGCACGCGGCGACGCGGCTTTGGTGACGCGCTCGGCCAGGCGTTCACGCCCGGACTACCCGGCGTGGAGCGTCGGCGTCACGGTCAACTATGCGCTGGGCCGCAGTTTCGAGGAGGCGGGCGCGGCGAGGGCCGAGGTCGAGCGCCGGCAGGTGGAGCAGCGCATCGCGAGCCTCCGGCTCGAAGCCGCCGAAACCGTCCGGCGTGCGGGCCGTCAGATTCAGGAGCGCCGCCGAGCGGATGGACGCGGCCCGCGCCGGTGCGACGCTGGCCCGCGAGCGGCTTGACGTCGAGCAGCGCCGCTATGAAGTGGGGCTGTCGACGACGTTCCTGGTGACGCAGGCGCAGCGAGATCTGCTCGAGGCCGAGGTCGGCCTGCTGCGCACGACGCTCGACCACGAATCGGCGCTGGTGTACTTCGAGGCCGTGCAGCAGGCGCCGCCGCCGCGGCTCGGGCGAGTCGGAATGGGCGCTGAGAGGCGCCAACATCGTTCCAGGCTGGCCCCGCCAGCGCCGCAGGGGCTGTTTCGCCCGGCATCGGGCGCGGGGTTCTGATCATGCAGCCGGAACTCGTCCTGCTATAAAGCTCACGCAGCGGATCCGGGAAGAATTCGAGGAGACCCCCAGCCTCCAGCGTGACGGTCCGCGAGGCCTCGCGGTTCTGGGACCTCGACGAGATGACCACCCAGCAGGTGCTCGCCAGGCTGCGCGCGGCCGGCTTCCTCACGGTGGATTCCGACAATCGGTATCGTCAGGTGGCGGTTCATGACCGGCCTGCCGACGCCGTAGCGTCCGCCTTTAGGCGGACGTCATGACGTCCGGCTGAAGCGACGCTACATGCCAACCGCCGTGCTTGTCGATTCCGGTGACTTCGATCGACTATCTGACGCATCGTCGAAGGAGGACATCAATGAGCCAGCCCGATACGACTGCTGCACCCCGCCGACTGTTGCCGAGCCGCAGAAGGAGCATCAATGGCTCCGCCGTTTCTGGGGGAATGGACCTACAAGACGAACGTCCCGGCCGCGGCCGGGCAGCCTGCCCACGACGTCACGGGAACCGAAACCTTCCGCGGCATCGGCGATTTGTGGGTCGTCGGCGAGGCCCGCGGCGAAATGCCCGGAGCAGGTCCGATGACGTCCATCATGACGCTCGGCTACAACCCCGACACGAAGCGGTTCGTCGGGACGTGGATCGGTTCGATGATGACCCACATGTGGATCTACGACGGCGAGCTCGATCCGTCAGGCCGGGTGCTCACGCTCACGTCGGAAGGCCCCAGCATGGCCGATGACGGCACGATGAGCACGTATCAGGACGTGATGGAGTTCAAGAGCGACGACCATCGCGTCCTCACTTCGCGCGTCCGCGGCAAGGACGGCACCTGGCAGCCATTCATGTCGATGGAGTTCGACGACCGGTCGCCATCAGAGGACTATCAAGCGCCTGCGGCCATGCCGAGCGAGGACACGAATCCGAGTGCGAGACATCCGCGTAAGTTTGCGGCGGGTGTCGCGCCTGGTGTGACAGATCGCTACGAGCCGACGAGAATTGCGGCTGTTCTCGCGCGTGATGTGAACCGTCGTCGGCTGGCCCGCAGCACCGAGCTGGCGGCCTTTCGAACCGTTGATCGAGAAGACCAAGCGCCGCGGGATCGCCGACCTTGAGGACGAGATCCTCGTATCCCTCGATCGCGTAGCGATCCCCGGCGTTGAGCAGCCTGTAGATCACGCGCTCCCCGTCGGCCGTGGCTTCGATCCAGCAGGGACCTTTCGGCGCAAGGTCGATGCGCATGTTCGGCGCCTGAGCAACGGGCGGACGGTTTGCCCCGGTCGTCGCCACCGCTGCCATGGATGGCGGTTCCGTCCGTCGCGGTCGCCTCCGCCGCGGCCGTGTTGTCGGTCGACGACTTCCACGGATCGGTCAGGATGAACAGCAGGCCGGCCACGATGATGAGCGCGGCGGTGACCAGGCTCGAGGTCTCGCGCTCTGACAGGTTGTACCGTTCCGACCGATCTTCGAACGCGCTTTCAATCGCACGAACGTCGCTGGCCGCCGCGGCCAGCGGTTGCGGCGTTGCAACCGTCTCGGCGAACGCCTGGGGATCGAGACCGACCTCGCGGGCGTATGCCTTGACGAATCCGCGCGTAAAGATTGGCGGCGGCAGGTGGTCGACTTCGTTGTTCTCGATGGCGCCGAGGATGCTCGTGCGGATCTTCGTGCGCTCGGCGATATCGCGAAGCGAGAGGCCCAGACGCTCCCTGGCGTGGCGAAGGTCGGAAAAATCCATGGCTCGATTCGCGCGACGCTTTCCTGATTGTAGTGTCAGGACGGTCCGGAGCGTGACAATGATATTGATGAGGCAATGCGGAAACACGAAGGACACCAAGGACAGAAAGTCAGACAAATATCGACCTTTGTGTCCTTAGCGTCCTTTGTGGTGAATAGACTCATCTTTTACCTTCGCCGGAGGCTGAATCCGGTCATGACGCTGACGCGCGTGCCGGATTTCGAAGGAACGACCGCGACGTTGACCGGCACGTTGACCGCGGCGGTCCGGAAGGTCATGCCGGTCGCGAACACCAGCGCGGTGCCTGCCGGGGTGATGTTCGGTCCGATGCCGAATTCCGCCCCGTCGCGAGTCCGTATGCCGACCAGCCAGCTCAAACTCGGGAGCGCGACGCTCTGCTCGAGCCCGCCCAGCAGGCCGACCCACTCGGTGACCATCGTCACGCCGCTGTCCTTGGTGAAGAACTGCTTCTCGAACTGCCAGCCGAACTGCGACACGTAGGGACGGGTCACCGTGATCTGCCGTTCCGCGAGCTTGTCGACGATGCCGTCGGAGAGCAGCGTGAGGCCGAACCGGGGTCCCGAGAGGTCGGCGCTGTGGGCGTATGGGCGGCAGCGTCTGCGCGAACGCTGGTGATCGCAGCGGCGAGCGTCAGGGCTGCGACGAAGCGCCGCGCGACGGACGAGTGAGCCTGTGTTCATGACGATCCTCCTTGACCGCCATGGTGCGGCCCGCGACGGGAGGAAGTCCTGTCGGGAGTCCTGAAAAACCCTGAATTCGTCAGGCGGCGCGGCTTCTGAGGCGGGCGAGCGGTTCGGCCCAGACGTCGGCACGGGCCGTCACGTGCAGGATCGGCTCGACCGGCAGCAGCCAGAAGGCGTTGCCGTCGTCCGCGGCGGCGAGCGCATCGGCCGACGGACCGCGCCGCCGCCGGCGTGGGCCGCCACCGAGCGCGAGCCGGATCGCGCCGGCGAGCGAAAGGGTGTGCGAATCCGCGTGCGCCGATCGGGTCCCGATTCAGCGCGGCGAGCGCCATCGGATGGCTGGCGACCCGATCCAGCGCCTGTCCGAACGCGTCGACCGCTTCCTGCGCGCGGCCCTGGCGGGCTCGCAGCGCGCCGATGGCGTACCACGTATTCGCGCAGCACTCGCGCGAATACATGTGGCCGGCGCCCTCGCCCGCCAGTTCCCGCTCGAATTCCGCGAGCGCCCGATCGTCGTCGCCGCGCGCGAGGTGGACGAGCCCGCGCAGCCAGTGCAGCGCCACCGCGCCGAACCTTCGCGCTGCGCGCAGTAATCGGAGGCCAGGCCGGCGGCGAGCTCCCGCTCCGCCTCGTCCAGCGCCTGGCGGGCCACGTAGACGGTCGCCGCCAGCCAGTGCGCGAGCGGGAACTCGGGCAGCAGCGCCAGCGTGCGATGCGCCGCGCGAAGGCGCGCTTCGCCCCAGCTGACGTACGCCAGGCGGAAGTGATGCCGCCAGTTGTCGGGTTCGAGCGCCGCCGCGCGGTTCGCCGCCGCGAGCGCGTCGACGCGATGGCCGGTGCGGCCGAGGACGAAGCCGAGCGTGGCCCAGGCTTCGGCCGACGCCGGATCGAGACGGCAGGCGTCGCGCGCGTGATGAACCGCGCGCGCCAGCGCAGCGCCGTCCGGCGCCGGATCGGCGCGCGTCGTCTCGAACCGCATCAGGCAGGCGTTCGCCAGGCCGACGATGCGCGGCCGCGTATTCCGGCACGGCGGCGACCGCGCCCTCGAAGACCTCCAGCGCGCGGACGATCTGTCCGGCTTCGAGCGTTTCGAGGGCGGCCCGGCCTTCGACGAACGCCCGGTGCGGCGCGAGCAGCGCGTCGAGTCCCGCGTCGGATTCGCGTGCCGCTTTGCGCTCGACGGCTGCGCCGAACCGGTAGCCGCGCCGGGGGACGGTCTCGATGAACAGAGCTGCCGGACGGATCGGTCGCCGAGGATGCGCCGGAGCGCGGAGATGCCTGTTCGAGGCTGTTGTCGGCGACGGCGACGTCCTGCCATGCCGCGGTAATCAGATCGTCCTTCGCGACGATCTGTCCCGGCCTGCGCGACCAGCCGCAGCAGCACGTCGAGCTGGCGCTCCGAGACCGCGACCGGCTCGCCGGATTTCGTCAGGCGCCGCCGCGCCGGATCGAGCGCGAACGGCTCGAAGA
>CAVREM010000075.1:0-20143 GCA_963720005.1 uncultured Acidobacteriota bacterium
CGCGCCAGGGACTGACGCTCCAGCTCGGTACCAATACCGGCCGCAAGATCGACGATACATGCGCGACCGTCGTGAAGATCGACAGCCCTGATCCGCGCGACTGCCGCCTGACGCCGCCATACCAGACGACGGTGCGCGGTCTGGCCAGTTACACCATTCCGCGCGTCGACGTGCTGGTGAGCACAGCGATCCGCTCACAGCCGCCACTGGGGCTTGTCGCCAACTGGCCCGTACCCAACAGTGTCGTCGTGACAGCTGCTGGGCCGCATACCGCCGGGCGGAACAGCGGCAGGCAACACGATCGTGACTCTCCTCGACAACGAGCACCGGCTGTACGCGGACAATCGCCGCACGCAGGTTGACATGCGCGTGGCCAAGATCTTCCGTTTCGGCAAGACGCGTCTGGACGTCGGCGTGGACGGCGAGAACTTTTCAACACGAACTACGCGACGACCTACAACAACACGTACCAGTACAGCGCCGGCAACACGACGACGGGCGGAACGTGGAACAACCCGACGGCGATTTACCCGCCGCGCTACGCGCGGTTGAACCTGACCGTGAGCTTCTGAGATGAGAACGCACTACAATCAGCGCGCCTGCCACGCCGGAGCCTGGGCGAAGGCGGGACGGAGGTCATCAAGCATGCTGAAGACAGCTCGTGCCGCATTCGCCGCTCTCATCCTGGCCTGTGCGATGGTTCTCGCTGGGCCGCTCACCGCGGCGGCGCCGACGGCAAGCCTGAAGACGTCGGTCTCTCGTCCGAGCGGCTGAAGCGCGTCGCCGAGCTCGTGCAGCGGCACATCGCGGCCGGCAGCTTCTCCGGCGCGGTGACGCTGGTCGCGCGCAACGGACGCATCGCGCTATCACGAGGCGCAAGGGTCATGGATCTCGAGACGAAGAAGCCGATGGTCAAGGACGGCATCTTCCGGATCATGTCGATGACCAAGCCGGTCATCGGCGTCGCCATTCTGATGATGATGGAGGAAGGCAAGGTCCGGCTGCAGGATCCCGTCTCGAAGTTCATCCCCGAGTGGAAGGACATGACCGTCGCGATGCCGCTGCCGGCGGCGCCGGGCGCGCGCGGCTGGCGGTCCGGCACCGGCGGGCAGGGCTGGCGGTCCGCCGCCGAGCCGCGGTACTACACCGTGCCGATCGAGCGCGAGGTCCAGGTCCGCGATCTGCTGACGCATACCTCGGGCGTCGTCAGCGGCACGATCAGCAACTTCGCGAATCGCGCCGTCGCCGCCGGACCGAAGGAGACGCTGGCCGACTACATCCCGCGACTCGGCAAGGTGCCCGCTGGAGTTCCAGCCCGGCACGCGCTGGGCATACAGCGCGGCCGCCGGCTTCGACGTGCTGTCACGGATCGTCGAAGTGGCGTCGGGGATGCCGATCGATCGATTCGTCAAGCAGCGTATCTTCGATCCGCTCGAGATGAAGGACACCAGCTACATCGTCCCCACCGGCAACCCGCGGCTCGTGAAGCTTTACACTCGCTCGCCTGAGGGCCTTCGGCCAGGCAAACGACCCGAACTTCATGAACGGTGTTTACTTCTCTGGTGGCGGCGGCCTGGTCAGCACGGCGACCGACTACGCGCAGTTTGCGCTGATGCTGGTCAACGGCGGCGAGCTGAATGGCGTGCGGCTGCTCAGTCCGCGTCTCGTCGAGCTGATGGGATCAGTGTTCGCGCCCGACACGCTGCCGGGACGGCCGAAGGGAGAGAGCTACGGCCTGAGCGTGCGCGTCGTCAACGATCCGGTCGCGCGCAACTCGTTCCTCTCCGAAGGCAGCTTCGGCTGGAGCGGCGCGTTCGGCACGCACTTCTGGGTCGATCGCAAGGAGAAGCTGATTGCGGTCGCGATGACGCAGACCTCGAATCAGGAGTTCCTCCGCGATTTCGAGAATATGGTCATGCAGGCGGTCGTCGGTGGAACCGCGCCCCGCAGCACCGGGACGAACTAGACGCCGGTTCTCGCGGCAGTTATTCGTAACGCAGTGTGGCCGTCGGATCGGCGCGTGTCACCGGTCGGGCGGCCATCACGCCTGCCGCAAGCGCGACAGCGAACACCAGCAGCGCAGCGCCGCCGAGCCCGATGGGATCGGCGGGGCTCACACCGAACAGGACGCTCGACAGGATGCGCGACACGGCGCCGGCGGCCGCGATCCCGATGACGGCTCCGATGACAACCGGGCGCAACGCCTGGCGAAGGATGGTGCGGAGCGCGTCGCGCGCCGTCGCTCCTAACGCCATCCGGATAGCGATCTCGCGGAAGCGTCTGCTCACCGCGAACGAGACGACTCCGTAGATACCGACCGAGGCCAGCACGAGGGCCAGCACGCCCAGTCCCGCGCCGAGCGTCGTCACCATGCTGGAGACGCCGCGCCACCATGCGACGTTGCCTTCGAGCGGCAGCACCCGAAAGGCGACGCTCGGATCGCTCGCCCGCACCAGCGAACGGATGCCCGACGCGGTCGCCGCGAAGTCCGCGCGGCTCTTGACCAGCAGCACTCCTCCCGGGGAACCGGGCTGGTAGATGTACGGCACGATCGTGCCGAGTGAGGTCAACTGCGCATCAGCCGCGACGCCGACGACCTCCAGCGCGATGTCGCCACCCTTCATGTCGTCACTCAGCAGGGTGCGGCCGATCGCGTCTCCGTCCCCCCAGAAGCTGCGAGCCGCCGTCTCGCTGACGATGACCGGGCGCGTGCCGGTCTGGCGCCGCGCGTTCGCGCTTTCTGCTTCGGTGAAGTTGCGGCCGCGAAGGATTGCGATGTCGAGCAGAGGGAAATAGCCCGGCGTGACCTGGTCGAACTCGGCGAAGCGCGCCTGTTGCTTGCTCTCACCTGGAAGGCGGATCGCGCCTCCCATCATCGACTCTCCCAACGGCGTTTGCGCGGCAAAGGCGACCGCTTCCACGCCGGGCAACGCGGCGACCTGGTCCATCAAGCGCTGGTTCACAACTGTGTCAGGACCGAAGTCGGTGCCGAAGGACAGGAACGCGACGTCGCGGTACGCGAAACCGGGATCGATCGTATACGTGGCGTACAACCCGCGCAGCAGCAGCCCGGTCGAGATCATCAAGACCATGCTCAACGCGACCTGCACGCCGACGAGCGTTCCCCGCAACCGTCCGCCGCGGCGGCTGCCGCCAGAGCCCGCGGCCTCCTGTTTGATGACACCGTTCAGATCCGGCTTGGACACGTGCAGGGCCGGCAGCAGTCCAAACAGAAGGCTCGTTCCGAGTGTCAGGATCAGCGCGAAGAGCAGCACGCGAACGTCCGGGCTGAAGTCCAGATCCCATGTGAACGCCGGGATCTCGGGAGGCAGCGCTGTAGGCAGTGCGAGTGCCACGAGCGTCTGGAACGACCACAGCGCGAGCACCGTGCCGAGCAGCCCGCCCGCGATCGAGATCAGCAGGCTTTCGGTGAGTAGCTGGCGGATGATGCGCCCGCGGCTCGCACCAAGCGAGAGACGTATCGCGATCTCGTGACTCCTCGCCGTCCCCCGCGCGAGCAGCAGATTCGCGACGTTGGCGCACGCGATCAGCAGCACCAGCCCAAACGCCGCCATCAAAACCGCCGCGGCGCCTGTCGCCACACCGCGAACGTTGGAGGGAACGGTCATCGGCCTCGCCCGTTCGATCGTCAGCCTCGTCTGCCGAGGGGGCTGCTGTCGATCGATCTGCGCGGCGATGACAGCGAGCTCCGCGCGCACCTGCTCGAGGCCCTTCCCGTCGCCGCGGCGGCCGATCAGGTGCAGCCAGCGAGTCCTCGCATCCTGGAAGCGTGACTCGCCCGGCCACAGGAGCGGCTCCGTGCTGAGCGGAGCGAAATAGGCGGTTCTCATCGGAGAGCCGCCGTATGTCCCTTCGGCCGCGACGCCGACGACCGTGAACTGATGCCGATCCAGCTCGATGCTGCGTCCCACGATCGTCGCATCCGAGGCAAACGTTGTGGTCCACACGCCGTGACCGAGCACGACGACCGGCGGCGCGCCGGGCTCGCAGTCCTGCTCGATCAGCGCTCGCCCGAGCGCCGGACGGCTTCTGCAGCACGGTGAAGTAGTTGCAGCTGACGATCGCGCCGAGGACCTCCTGCGGCACATCGCCGCCGAGCGTCGTCTCCCTGGGATCGGAGTGGGCCAGCACACCGGAGAGCGTCTGCGCGCGATCGCGATAGACGTGGTACTCGGAAACCGTGAACGTGTCGGATCCGGCTGTCGCGGTGAACTGCCCGCCCTCGACCGTCTGCGCGATCGAGACGAGTTCGTGCGCTCCGGGCGCCGGCAGGTCGCGAAAGAGCACGCCGTTCAGGACCGTGAAAATGCCGGTGTTGATGCCGATGCCCAGCGCGAGCGTGACGACCGCAACGACGGTAAACAACGCGTTCTTGCGGAGTGTGCGCAGGCCGTAGCGAACGTCCTGCCAGAACGTGGGCCACGACCCGACCCAGATCTCGCGGACATCCTCGCGGGCCAGCAGCACGTTGCCAATCGCTCGCCGGCTGGCATCGTTCGCGTCCTGCGGCGTCAGGCCCTCGCGCTCCAGGTGCGCGGCGCGCAGCGAACGGTGAGCCTCGATCTCCTCGCGCAGTTCTCGGTCGTGCCTCGATTGCCGGAGCAGGTATGCCAACCGACGTAACCATTTGCCCATGCCAGCCTCCTCACTACGTCGCTTCCAGGACGTACTGGATCGCCTGGACCATGCGCTCGAACTCCTCGCGCTCGCCGGCAAGCTGCTTCCGGCCTGCGGGTGTCAATCGGTAGTAGCGGGCTCGCCGATTGGCCTCCGAGACTCCCCATTCCGCCTTCGCCCAGCCATTCAAGAGCAATCGCTGGAGGGCCGGGTACAACGCGCTCTCGCCGATATGGAGCATGTCCTTGGACGCCACGCGGAGATGTTCGACGATGGCGTAGCCGTGCTTCGGGCCGGATCCGAGGCTTTTCAGGATCAGCAGTTCCAGAGTGCCCGGAAGCAGATCGGAGGGAGTGTTCGTGAGTCCCATCAGTCGCTGATGGGACTCTACCTCGTCACCCGCGCATCATGCAAGCCCCATCAGCCGATGATGGGAGTGACGAGGTGACCCTGTCATGTGTTCCACATACCGATCGCGACTTTCCAGCTCCCGTCGGCCTGCTTCTTCAGGACTCGAAGCAACTTTCCGCGAATGGGCTTTTCCTCGCCGCCAGCCGCCTCGACGTAGCCCGCGGTGAAAGTGCCCCACTCAAACGCCCACCCATCGGTGATCGTGACGTCCTTGATGTCCGGAGCATAGGTCACGACTCGAAACCCCGGCAGCGCAGCACTGCGGCGCTCACGGGCTTCGAGAATCGTCTGCCTGCCAACTCCGGGCTCCTCGCCTTGTCCGAGTATCACGATGTCATCGGTCCATCCGGTGCTGAGTGCCACCTGGTCACCCGACAGGGTCGCTGCGATATCGAGGCTGTGCAGCTTCTCGATCTCGCGCATGTTCTGCGCATATGCGGCGTCAACAGTTTCAGTAGACATGGGAGCTCCTATCGCCCCTCGCCCGAGAGCATGGCTGCCTGTGTCCGGTCCAGGACGAACGACATATGCGCGGCGATAATCTGCCAGCGGCCGTCCTGCTTCATCCAGACGTTCGTCGCGCGGTACCGTCGAGACACGTTCATGGCCGGCCCGCTGACCTTCACGACGAACCGATAGTTCGCGATGGCGGTGTCGCCGTGCCTGACAACCTTCATGTCCTCGTTCTCGGCAGACATCTCGAGCTGCCGCCCGCTCGCGCGCGCACTCTCGCGCTCGGCGATGCCGCGCGTGATCTCGTCGATGATCGCGGTCTTGCTGCAGGTCGGTTCGCCCATGACGCCGGTCAACACGAGGTCGTCGGCATACATGCGATCGATCGCGCCGAGGTCCAGCGCTCGCTTCGCCTCGGCCAATTGTTCCTCCTGCTGAAGAATCTCCTGCTCCATCGTCGGTGCCATGGCCAACTCCTTTCGAGAGGAGCCCACCTTAGCGCCTGGCCGGCAGGGGCGTCCCGAAGGTTTTACTAAGATTCGCCGAAAGCGGATAGCTTTTTCGCGGCCTCGACGCCGTGTTGCTGCCGGTGGCGATCAAGTTTCAAGGCGTGCCGGCTCCGGGCGAGGGGATAGTCCCCTCGAAGGAACCCGTGGTCAAGCCGGTTACCTGGTTGAACAAGCGCTCGACGGTAAAGCTCCCAGTGGCGTCGGCGAACCGACCTGTACCCCCTGTGATCGTCGCGGTTTCTACAACGGAGAGAACGCCTGGGGCCGTTAGGGTGGCTTGTCCGGTAAAGCCAGCGGTGAGCGTGTCGCCATTGGCCGCAGTGAACTCGTAGGTGCCGGTCGAGGTCCTGTTCGTGGTGTTCACGACGTGCGGGATTTCTACGGTGAAGCGACCCAGGTGCGTAGCGTTGCCCGTGCCCTCGATTAAGACAGACAGAAACGGAGGCGTACCCGGCGTAATGGTCGCGGTTCCTTCCAACCTGCCCTTGAACGGCACTTCCTGGTCGTTGGAGAGAACACCCGCGCCGGTAACTTTCGCCTCCGACGACGCGATGGACAGACTGGCGGACGAGAGAGACGTCGGACTGGTTGGCGTGATGGGCTGACTACAGCCAACGAACAGCGCGACACCGACGACGCCAACAGAGGTGAGCGAGGCATGCATTGGTGGCTCCGTTTGAATACAGCGTGATTTTGAATACAGCGTGATTGGCGACTCTCGCTTCATGTCGTGTGGAGTGTCGGATCGTACGCGGGCGCGCGTCCTCGATCTGTGCAGAACGGAACAGCGGCCCGTTCAGTGAGCAGCACCCGCTCGACGATGCGCGCGGCGCCGTCCACGATGTCGAGCGGTGGACGCCTGGCCGGCAGGGTCGTCCCGAAGGTTTTGCTAAGATTCGCCGAAAGCTGATGGCGAGCGGCGAAGCGTTTCATTTCGGCGATTGCACACTCGACGTAGCCGAGCGCCAACTGCTGCGCAGCGCCACTGTCGTCCGGCTCTCGCCGAAAGCCTTTGACGTCCTCGTCGCGTTGGTGCGGCACCCGGGTCATCTGGTCACGAAGGACGAACTCCTCGCGGATGTCTGGCCGGAGTCCTTCGTCGAGGAAGGGATCCTCACGGTCCACGTCTCGGCTCTCCGCAAGGCGCTTGGCGACGACCAGCGGCCGCCAACCTACATCGAAACAGTGGCGCGGTCGGGATATCGGTTCATCGCGCCGGTCACCCGCGTCGCGGCGGATGATGAGCCACCAGCACCGAGCGTGGCGCCCCGCCCGGTCGAGCTCTATGAGTTCGTGGGGCGCGGGCGCACTCACCTGCTCTCGGGCTCGTACCTTCGAGCTGCCGAATGCGGTGGATGCGTTTCGCGCCGCCGTCGAGATCGATTCGACCTACGCGCCGGCGCACGCGGGACTGGCACGCGCACGGTGCGCTCAGGCAGCGCTCCGCGCCGTGCCACATCAAGAAGCGTTTGCGGAGGCGAAGGCCTCGGCGCTGCGCGCGCTGGCGATGGACAGTACGTCCGCGGATGCCCAGGTCGCCCTCGGCACCGTCCTGTTTCTCAGCGAGTGGGACTGGACGGCTGCGGAACACAGCTTGTGCCGCGCGCTCGACATCAATCCCGATCACACGGAAGCGCTGCTCCAGTACGGATCGCTGCAGGAAGCGCTCGGGCGACTCGACGATGGCCTGCGGATCAAGCAGCAGGCGCTCGCGCGCGATCCGCGATCGGCGCTCGTGCTGGTACAAATCGCGATGTCGTATTGGCATCAGCGGAAGTACGACGACACGCTCGTCTGGGCACAGCGGGCTCTCGACGTTGATCCGAAACACCTCCTCGCCAGCGAATTCCTCGCCGGTGTTTATTGGAAGGTGGAAGATATCGACAAGTTCGTGGCAGAGAACCTGCGTCTCGCCGTGACGTTTGGCGTGCCCGACGAGGCATTGGCGAATCTGAAGCAGGTCACCGCCCAGATACAGGACGCCTACGCGGCGGCCGGCCTCGCCGGCATGACGCGATTCATGGCGGATCAGATCACGAGCGAGCGCCTGGACTTCGACCACCTGCTGAAGATGGCCTTCCGGCGTGCCGTGCTGTACGGCGCAGCGAGCCGCCTCGATGAGGCGTTCGAATGCCTGGACCAGGCGATTGCCTTCCGCGACCCGGCGCTCGTGCACCTCGCCGTCGCACCGCAGTGGGACAGCCTGCGCGGCGATCCACGGTTTGGCGATCGCCTGAAGGCCATGCGGCTGCCCCGCGCGGTGTGAAGCGACCGTCGATCTTCTCGAGGAGGCTAATCGTCGCGGATCAGGGCGTCGGCGCGAGGCGCTTCAGCTCCTCGGCCAGTTGAGCACGACATTGATCCGCGGTGAGGTGATGTCTCCCGATTCCGAGGCGACATCGAGGATGCCAACGAATCGGCCGTCTGGCAGGACGTCGATGCTTCTGATCGCGTTGGGCCCGCCCTCCAGGAACACACTTCGCGGCAGCAGCTCCGCTTTGCCAACCGAGAACGCCGGCTGCGTCGTGACGCTCACAACGGCGAGCTGGTTCGGTCCCGGCACATAGAAGAGCTCTTTCCCGTCGCGCGACCAGAATGGGTGGTGTGGAGTGGCACCTGCTCGCATGGCGATCTGGTTGGGAATGCCCCGTGCCGGGAACGACTCGACCAGCACGCCCGCTGTTCCACCGCCGGTCGATTGGTACGCCAGCCAGCGACCGTCGGGCGAGAAGGCTGCGCTGCCCGCGTTCGTCGCCGAGGCGGAGAACGCCGTCGCTTTCTTGTCCGCGAGCGAGAGAATCCAAATGGATGACGTCGTTCCCGTACGCACGGTGTAGGCCAAGCTTCTGCCGTCACGAGCAAAGGAGTCCGGCACGTGAGATGCCTCCTTGTCGTCCGGCGTCGTCAATCTTTCGGCCGTACCACTGTCGACTCGTTGCCACCAGATGCCGCCATTGCCCTCGCGATCGGACTGGAACGCGACGCGTTCGCCATCTGACGACCAGATCGGAAATCGATTACCGCCTCCGAACGTCAGCCGTCGAGGCTGAGCCTGGCCCGATAGCTGATACACCCAGATGTCGGCTTCTTTGCTGTCGTCGGTTCCGTACACAATTCGCTGGCCATCTGGACTCACGCGCGGGAAGCCTGTACGTTCCTCCCGGAAGCTCCGTGAGCTTCGAGTTCCCGGCGCGGTCGATGAACGTGATGCCGGTTCGGGCCAACGTCGACGTCGGCCCAGGCACATAGATCAGCGTGCCTGTGTCGGAAACGCTGTAATACGCGTTGGCAGCAGCCTGCCCGCTCACGATCCGCGTACTCAAACGCTGCACGCCGAGAACCACTGGAACGGGTGCGCCCGTGACTTCTAATCTCTCGAGATTCGAACGGCACGGCTCGAAGCACGCCGCCCACTGTGTACACGATGTGGCCGGTCGGCACATAGCGAGCGTCGCTGCCGCCGCGCACGAGCACCGTGCGTTCGCCGGAGACGAGGTCCTGCACGACGATCTCGGCTGCATCCCAGAGCTCGCTCGTCACCCCTTGAGCCACGCCGAACATCACGGCACGGCCTCCCGGCATCATCCGGGCTGTGCTGCCGAACTCACTTGGCTTCAGCGCGACAATGACCTCGGGCTTGCCGCCGTTGGGAGACAGGCGGGAGATTCCCCCTGCGTGACCGAACAAAATCGAGTCCCCATCCCAGGACAAGCCGATTGGGAAGGAGACTTCAGACAGCGGAACCGATACGCCGCCGTTCACCGAAATCTTCCGGATTGTCCTGTCACCCTGCGACCAGAACGCGACCGACTTTCCGTCAGGGGAAAAGACCGGGTACCGCGACGCGCCTGCAGCATTGAGTGTCCCGGCGATCGGCCTGGTATCGGTATCCGCGAGCGAGCGCAGGTGCAGCTGCAGGTTGGCGGTGTACACGATCTGCGACCCGTCGGGCGAAATCGCGACCGGCTGGCCACTCGTGAACGCTGTTCCCTCCGATCCCGAGATCGAGAACTGCACGACCGGGCGAGGCTCGGCCGGCGTGAAACGCCAGTCGAGGAAACCGACAGTCGCAGTCGTCAACACGACGGCGGACGCAACGGGAACGAGCCGTCTCCACAGCGGCCGCGGTCGCACGCCCATCGTCGTGCCCGCTGCCGGCGCAATCAGCGCCGCCTGCTCGGTCAACACGAACTGCGCCGCGGCGGCGTCGCCAATCCGCTTCCGCCGATCTTTCGCAAGACAGCGTTCGATGAGCCTGCGAACCGCTGGCGGGAGATCCGACGGGAGCAGAGACCAATCCGGATCGCTCTTGATCACGGACGCGAGTGTGTCGCCGACGTCTTCGCCATCGAATGCGCGACGGCCGGTCAACATCTCGTAGAGCACACACCCGAAAGACCAGATGTCGCTGCGCTTGTCCGCCGGGCGTCCCTTCGCCTGCTCGGGGCTCATGTACGCCGCAGTGCCGAGAATCACGCCCACCTGCGTCATGGCCGGGGTCGTAATCGTCGGCGACAGCGTGAGGTCCGGTGAAGCCGGACACTACGCCCTTCGGAGCGTCCGCTTTCACCCTCCATCGCCTTGGCCAACCCGAAGTCCAGTACTTCACCGTACCGTCGGGGCGGACCTTGATGTTCGCGGGCTTGAGGTCGCGATGAACGATTCCCTGCTCGTGTGCGGCTTCGAGCGCCTCGGCAACCTGAGTGCCGATCGACAGCGCGTCATGAAGCGGGATCGCTCCTTCCGCGATTCGGTCGGCAAGCGTCGGCCCCTCGACGAGCTCCATCACCAGCGCCTTCGCCTCGTCCGCTTCTTCGAAGCCGTAGACGTGAGCGATGTTCGGGTGATTCAGCGAGGCAAGCACCTGCGCCTCACGATGGAATCGAGCCAGCCGCTCCGGGTCGGCGACGAAGGCGTCTGGCAATACCTTCAGCGCATCGTCGCGTTTGAGTGCCGCGTGGTGCGCACGCCAGACCTTGCCCATGCCACCCTCGCCGATCAGGGCGGTGACCTCGTACGGACCGACGCGAGATCCGGGGCCGATGGCCATGCGCAGCAAATTCTATGGCAGCTTCTGCTTCAGCTCTTCGACCCAGTTGAGGACGACGGCGAACGTCTGGGGCGCGGGTTTTCACTGTCTGACGATGGATCCTTGATCGCGAGGAACCGTTGGCCGTCGGCGGTCACGTCGTAGGTTCGGCCGCTCTGTGCCGTCCACCACTGCGCGTCGAACAGTTCCTCGGTTTGCCGGCGCTGAAGGCAGGCGTCGTCTGAACGGGCACCACCCACATCGCGCCGTTCAGGTCGAGATAGAACAGCTCACGGCCGTTCCGCGACCACGCGGGTCGCGTGCCGCCAGCTGTTGAAATCGTCCATTGCCCGCCGCTCTCGATGTTGGGGAATGCCCGGACGTATACCTCGTTTCTGCCTGAACTGTCGGAGTAATAGGCGATCCAGCGGCCATCCGGAGAGATCTCGCCCGCGGCCTCAGAGGCCGTTGAGTGCAGGAGTGGGCGCGTCTCCATCTTTCCAGTGGCCGGCTTTCCTTCCAGCAGCGTGTCCATCGCCATCACGTGCAGGTCGTTACCACTGCCAGGAACCGGTATCTGAACAACGAGGCTTTTCCCGTCCGTCGTGAACGAATGCGGAGCTTGAGAGGGGACCGCGCTCGTCGAGAGGCGTTCCGGATACCGGTGAAGTCCGCAGGCTGCCAGAACAGGTTTGGCGCGAGCCCGTCTCGTCGAGGACATATACACGATGCGTGTGCCATCTGGCGTCCAGATAGGCCAGGCGTCTGCCCCGGGGTTCGACGTCAGCTTCGTCAACGTCTCGCGCTCCAGATCCCAGATCCAGATGTCGTTCTCCTGATCGCGGATGTCCAAGCGCCACCCGCTTCCCATCCGGTGACAGACGCGGGAGCGCATACGAGCGGCCTGGGGCGCGCGATCGGCTGCTCGCGACCATTTCGATCGACCCAGACGAGCGACCGCGCGACGCTTCCAGCGTCCTCACCTCCTGGCATGAACACGAGAGTGCCACTGCGGGAGACGTCAAACTGGGCTGCGCCGCTGTTCAATGTCCTGACTTGGTCGGGAATCGAGACAGCATCGCCGGACACCGTCAGCCGATCGGGATCGAAGCGAACAGCACGCAAGGCTTCCGCCCGATGCGTATAGGAGATGACCCGTGTCGACGTAGCTCCCGTGAGTGCCGCCGCGACGAGCGTCTTCGTTTGACCGGTAGTCAGGTCGAGCACCGCGAGGAGACTGTTTTCGCATGAGAAACGGGCCCAGATTACCGGCCGCACCGTGTAACAGCACGGCGCGATTTCCCGGAAGCATGGACGGAAACAGATGATCTTGATCACCCTTTTTCGGATCAAGACTGGTCAGGACTTTGGAGTATTGCCACCCGAGCCGGCACGCTGATGAGACCGGTGACCGGATCAGTGGTAGCGAAAATAATCAAGTCGTCCGTCCCCAGGTCGCGCCGCGTGGCACACCTGGAAAACGGGATAGGAATCGCCGGCCCGCCGTCGACGGAAATCTTTTCTCAAGCTCATCGCTGGCGCGAAGAACCCGATGGTCTCGACTGTCCGGCGAAAAAAAAGGGCGCGATAGCGGACTATAAATTCCACGGCATCGCTTTGGAGTCAAGTCGATCGCATGCGCCGGACCAGCATGGTATTGTGGTGCCATCCGGGAACAGCGACGAAAACTGGGTGCCGTCGGCGATGACGAAGTCGCGATGCAAACCCGCGGAGAAAATGCGTTTGCGTCGGATGAGGCCTAATCGTCGAAACTGAAAGCGCGTCTGCACGGCCAGCGAGGGTGGCGTTGCGCATGAACGCCCATGAGACGACGGCTCCCAGCGCAGACGGCCGCGAGCGCGGTCGCCAACCAGCGACATGGCGCGCATGCGCTCGTCCATGGCGCAACTGTTGGAGGCGCCGAGCAAGCACAGCTCAGCAACGAGCTGCGTCGGCTCCGAGCGTCGAGCTGAACGCGCGTCGCCGATGTCGCGGCAGCCGCTTCTGCGGATCTTTCTGCAGGCAGCGCCGCAGCAGCGTCCGGATGGCGGCGGCGTGGCCGGCGGCAGCGCGCTCCAGATCGGGCTCCTTCGTGAAGAGATCGCCGATCGCGTCCGAGACGGTCGTCGCCGTCGAACGCCTGCCTGCCCGGCAGAGCATCTCGAAGAGCACGCAGCCGAACGCCCAGATGTCGGCGCGCTTGATCGACCGGCTTGCCGCGCGCCTGCTCCGGGCTCATGTAGGCGGCGGTGCCGAGGATCATGCCCGCGCTGCGTCATCGCGGCGACGTGATCGTCGGCGACATCGGCCGCGTCGACCGTGCCGTCGCCGCGTCGCGGCTCGAGCGCCTTCGCCAGACCGAAGTCGAGCACCTTGACCGTGCCGTCGGGCGTGACCTTGATGTTCGCGGGCTTCAGGTCGCGATGGACGATGCCGCGCTCGTGCGCGGCTTCGAGCGCGTCGGCGATCTGCGCGCGATCGGCAGCGCCTCGTCGAGCGGCATCGGCCCGCGCGCGATGCGCTCGGCGAGCGTCTCGCCCTCGACCAGCTCCATGACCAGCGCGTGCGACGCCGTCGCGATTCCTCGAGCCCGTAGATCTGCGCGATGTTCGGGTGGTTCAGCGACGCGAGCGACCTGCGCTTCGCGCTCGAAGCGCGCCAGGCGATCGGGATCGGCAGCGAACGCCTCCGGCAGGATCTTGAGCGCGACGTCGCGATCCAGCTTCGTGTCGCGCGCGCGATAGACCTCGCCCATGCCGCCCGCGCCGATCGGCGCGATGACTTCATACGGTCCGAGGCGAGTGCCTGGTGTGAGCGGCACGGTAGAGCGGCTCGCGCGATTATACGAGCCGCACGTCAGTCCTTCGTCCTTAGTTCTTGGTGCTTCGTCCGTCCACTGGTCCCTGGTCCGTCCCCGGTGCCTCGTCCATGGTCCTGCTTGCGGACCGAGCATCTTTGACCACTGGACGGACTATGGACTCAGGACGGACAGAGGACCCAGGACGGACTCAGAACCAAGGACTAAGCACCCAGGACCAACGACGCGCTACGGTGCGCGTCGTCCAAGCCCATTCTGCCAATTCAGGACGAACACGAACGGCGATCGCGCCGCACCTTCGACCGGCATCGCCATGCAGGAATCGCCGGCCGTCGGTCGCAGCGGTCATGCCCCTGCCAACGGACGCGAAGACGTCGGCCGCTTGGAAGAGAAGCCGCGGTTCCCCCAAACACGCCCGCGTCGCCCTTCATTTCCATCCGGACCGGCGTGGCAATACGCGTGCGAGGGTAGCGGAGGGGCTCCTCGCGGATGGGGTGTACCGGAATCAGGACCGAGACGGGGCGCTCGACGGGAAGCCTCACAGCATTTTCAGGTGGCGCGCGAGACAGCTGGGAGAGAATCAGGACGAGGCCGGCTGCCGCAGGCGCATGGTGCGTGATTCCGTGAGTCATGCCACTGCCGATGCTCAGTTGATGATGACGTAGCGCTCCATCCGCGCCACTTCCTTGTCGTCCACGTACTTGCCCATCTCACGGCGGAACTGTTCCATCGCCTTGTACGGGCGGTACTCCTTGAACTCGCGGAGCATCCGCGCACCGATGCCCGGAATCGTCTGGATGTCCGCGTCGGTCGCCGTGTTGAGGTCGATGGGGACGAACACGTACTGCTCGAGCCGCGCGAGCTCGGTGTCGTCGACGTACTTGCCGATCTCGCGGTGGAACTGCGCCAGCGCCTTGTACGGCCGATACTCCTGGAACTCGCGCACCATCCGGTTGCCAGCGTTCGGGATCAACAGGATCTGCTCGCGCGTCGCGGTGTTCAGGTTGAGGTGCACGAACAGGCGGCTGTAGACGGCGGTGCGCTGCTCGGCCGACAGCGTCTGGCCGAGCAGGGCATCGAGCTCGGTGATCGACGCGAACGGCCGGCGGCTCACGATGCCCTTGGCGAGTGCCGGGCGTGAGCTGCGGAATGGCCGCGAGCTGCTGATCGGTCGCTGCGTTGGCGTCCACGATCGTGACCGGCTTGCCGACCTGCGCGCCGGCGGGCAGCGACGCGAGGCCGACGAGCGACGCTGCGACGAGACCCACCGCCATCTGCCTGAGAGTCATGATTCCTCCTCCTTCGTCGTAGCCGGAGCGCCCCGATGCCCCGGAGAGAGCCGGTGAACCGCCGCGAGCCCCACGAGGCCCAGCAGCGCCATCGAACCGGGCGCCAGTACCGGCGTCGCGCCGGTCAGGGTGTTGCGCACGAGCTCCACGCCCGCCATCGTCGGATACATCTCGCGCTCGAACTCGTGGTTCCCGCGGTAGTGCAGTCCGACGCCGAGCACCCCGCTCCCCACGAACAGCATCATGAGCAGGCGAACCGCGCGAACACTCGCGGCGCCGGGGCGCACGGCGTGCCACAAGAGCGCGGCCACGCCGGCGGTGAGCAGCACGACGGGCACGAGCTGCAGCCGGTCCTCGACATGACCGATGAACATGAGCTCGACGCCCATGCCCGCGGCGCCCGCGATCAGGGTGACGAGCAGGAACCGCCGCAGGGAGGCGAGTGTCAGATCATCCGACGTCGTACCGCGATCGAGGCCATGCATCAAACCGGTCGTGAAGGGACTACCGTAGCACCCTTTCGGACGCACGCGCAGCATCGCTTCGATGTTGAGAATGAGAATCACACTGGCGATGCCGTCGCCGTCGTCGCCCGCGTCACTCCGTTCGAAGCGCTTGCGCGGGATCGATCCGCGCGGCGCCGCGCAGCGGCAACAGCGCGGCCACGGCCGTCGCGACGAGCACGATCGCGGCGCCCACCACGAAAGGACGGGCACCGAAGTCCGGCAGGATCGCGGCTGAAGCGCTGAACAGACGTATCAGGCCGGCCGCGACCGCCAACCCTGCGGCAAGGCCGATCGACGGCGGTGCGAGACGTCTCGACCAGCATCCCCCGGACGATCCGCCAGGCGCTGGCACCGAGCGCCATCCGGACGCCGAACTCGCGTGTCCGCTGGGCCACCAGGAACGAGACGACGGCATGCGTCCCCGAGTACGCGAAGAGCAGGCCGACGATGCCGAGTAACGACGCGGCCACCGAGAAGGCCTGAAAGATCCAGACGGCGAGGCCAACAAGCGTTCGCATCGGGAACACCTGAAATGGCGTCTCTGGCGCGACCTCCTTCACGGCGGTCGTCACAGCCGACCGCAGTACCTCGACGTCATCGGTACGGGCCCGGACGAGCAACGACATGTCCGTGAGCGGCCTGCACGTCTGTCGGGAAATAGACACAGCTGGCATCGATCCCGTCGAAGATGATTGCCGTTGGCCACGTCCTCCGTCACGCCGATGACCCGCACGCGACCACGCGGCAGTCGCCGGTCGGAACGTCCCTCGGGAACCGCGGCAAGGTCGAGCGTCTGCCCGAGCGGGTCGAGCCCCGGCCACAATGCCGCCGCCGTCGCTTCGCTGACGAGCGCCACCGCTGCTCCCGCGGCGGCTTCAGCGGGCGTGAACGTGCGCCCGCGCACGATCTGAATGTCGAACAGCGTGAAGTACTCGGGCGACACGGCCGTGTAGCCGGTCATTCTGCGCGATGCTCGTGGCCGATGCCGTCACCCGGGTTGTGGGCAGCGGTCCCGCCATCAGCGGAGGTTTCCACGCCACCGCGACCTGCTCGACCGCAGCCTCGGACGCAAGGCGTGTCGCGACCGCGGCTCGCACCTTCGGATCGATGCCGATCAGCGACACCCGCTCGTAACTGAGATTGGGCTGCGGATTCGCGAGACGCGACGACTCATCGAGCAGTCCCACCGCTCCGACGAGAAACAGGGCGCATGCGCCGATCTGCATGGCCACCAGTCCCGATCGCAGACGGGACCCACGCGCGTCAGAAGACGCTTCGCCTCGCGACGCGTGAGCCAGGCGCATACCCGCGAGGCGCCCGGCGGGTGCGAGCGTAATGAGCACCGCGGACAGGACCGCCGCCGCGGCGAGAAACGCCATCACGCGCCAGTCGGGATCGAGTGGAACCAGCATGTTCTCGACCGGCACCACGCTGGCGGGAAACGTGGCGAGGATGACGGCGGGAAACACGCGAGCCGTGACGATGATGAGGGCAAGCCCCGCCGCGGCCGCCGGAACGGCGAGCACCAGGCTCTCCACGATCAACTGGCGCGCCACCCGCCACCGGCTGGCACCAAGCGCCAGGCGCACGGCGATTTCCGGCTGTCGTGCCAGCGCGCGCGCCAGCATCAGGTTCGTGACGTTCGCGGAGGCGACCAGGAGCACCAGGCCGAACGCCGACATGATGAACACGAACATGGTCAGCGTCACCCCGTCGAGAGGGATGCGCGTGGCGAGCGAGTCGATGCGCACGGCCACCGGCGCCGCATCGGACGGCGCGGGAAAACGCTGACGCAGCCACACCTCGAGCCACGCACGCACCGACGCTGCGGTCGCGTCCTGTCGCAGGCGCCCGACGACGACGAGCGACGCGGCGTCTGGCTCGGACCATGGATCGATCGCCCGGAAACGCGCCCGCCATCGTCAGTGGTGCCCAGAAGCTCACGAGCTCCTGGCCGGGCAGAGACGCATGCGGCTCCGCGACGCCGACGACCTCGAAGCGCTGACGTCCGAGCGAGATTCGTTGGCCGACGATGGCTGGATTCGAGCCGTACCGGGAGCGCCACGTCTGGTGCGAGAGCACGACGACCGCCACCCCGCCGCGAGCTGCCGCGTCATCCGGTCTCAGCAATCGCCCGAGGGCCGGCCGCGCCCCGAGCAGCTCGAAGTAGTTGCCGGTCACGAGCAGGCCGCGCGTGGAGACAGCGTCCTGCATGACCGTGACGTCCTGCGCGGCCGCCAGTCCGGCGAAGCGGCGTGCCTCCGGTTGCAGCGCCTCATAGTCCGCCAGGCGTGAACCGCTGGCGGCGCGTGGTGTCGGTGTCCCAACTCAGCGAGTACAACGCATGCGGGTTGGGCAGGTCGATGGGCTTGAGGAGGTAGGCGTTGAGGATGGTGAAGGCGGAGCCCAACAGCCCGAGGCCCAGTCCCATGGTCGCCGCGACCGTCGCAGCGAACAGCGGCGCCCGCCGGAGGGTCCGTACCGCGTAGCGGATGTCTTGGAAGAGTGAGTCGACTCCCACACAGGCTCCCTGATCGCGATGGCCGCTCTCGTTGGCCCCACGAGCGCTTACGTGGATGTTACGAGATTGGTTCCGCCACAACACACGGTGATGAATCGACCCTTTCCCGTTTTCCCCGGTGTGCTGCCCTCCATGGCGTCGCCCGACAATCGACACGGAAGTCTGGAAACCGCCGTGAGAAGTGTGTTCGCGGCGCGAGCCGACACGTTTACAATCACTCCATCATTGCCATGAGATCGTCTCCGTCCGAGGTGACGCAGCTTCTTCGCGCGTGGGGCGACGGCGACGAGAACGCTCTCGAGAAGCTCACGCCGCTGGTCGCCGCAGAATTGTCTCGCCTCGCCCGCAGTTATCTCCGACGCGAGCGCGTGGGCCACACGCTCCAGCCCACCGCGCTCATCAACGAGGTCTACCTTCGGCTGATCGATTGGCAGAATGCGACGTGGGAGGACCGCTCCCATTTCTTCCGCGTGGCCGCGCGTCTGATGCGACAAGTCTTGATTGATCATGCGCGCCGCGCCAACTATCGGAAACGCGGCGGCGGAGTCACGCACGTCTCGCTCGACGAAGCCGGAATCCTCATGCCGGACCGGCCCGACGAGCTCCTCGCCATTGACGAGGCGCTGGCGCGGCTGGCCGCATTCGATCTCCGCAAGAGCGACATCGTCGAGCTGCGGTTCTTCGGCGGACTGGGCGTCGATGAAACGGCGGAGCTTTTGAAGATTTCCCCGAGGTACCGGTGAAGCGCGAATGGAGTCTGGCCCGCGCGTGGTTGTATCGCGAGCTGACGCCAGAAAGGACCGGCCCAGGCAATGGACGCAGAACGCTGGCGGCGGGTCGAACGGATCTATCACGCAGCGCTCGAACGCCAGCCGAATGAGCGCGGCGCGCTCATCGAGACGCTGTGCGCAGGCGATGGCCAGCTGCGAAGCGAAGTCGCACAGTTGATCGAGGCCGACGCGCATGCCGGTACGTTCATGGACGCGCCGGCATGGCAGACTGCCGCAATCGCGTCCAGTGGCGGCCCCTCCGCACCATCGAGCGTCATTCTCACCGGTCGGCAGATCGCGAACTACTCGGTGCTCAATCTGCTCGGCGCCGGCGCGATGGGCGAGGTGTACCGCGCGCGCGACAACAAGCTGAATCGCGACGTCGCCCTCAAAGTCATCCCGCTGGCTCTATGCGATCGACCCCGCGCGCCGGTCGCGGTTCCGGCGGGAAGCGCACGTCCTGGCGTCGCTGAACCACCCCAACATCGCCGCTATCTACGGCCTCGAGGAAACGGCGGATGTTCACGCGCTCTGTCCTCGAACTGGTCGACGGTGAAACGCTCGCTCGCGTATCGCACGTGGCGCCCTGTCTGTCGTGGAGGCGCTGTCGATCGCTCGCCAGATCGCCGAAGCGCTCGAGGCGGCGCACGAGCACGGGATCATCCACCGCGATCTCAAGCCGGCGAATATTACGGTACCGAGACGATGGCACGGTGAAGGTTCTCGACTTCGGGCTGGCAAAGGTCGACTCGAGCCCGAGGTCGCTCCGAGCGACGAACGCGTGCGCCGGGTGGCAATCCCGACATGTCCGCGGCCGGGTTGATTGTCGGCACCGCCGCGTATATAGCCCCTGAACAGGCGCGCGGCAAGCCGGCTGACCGGCGCTCGGACCTGTGGTCGTTCGGCTGCGTGCTCTTCGAGATGCTCACCGGCCGTCGGGCATTCCCGGGACGTGATGTCGGAGAAACGCTGGCAGCGGTCACGACGCGCGAGCCGGACTGGCAGTCGCTTCCAAGGCGAACTCCACCCGGCATCGTACGCGTGCTGCGGCACTGCCTGAACAAAGACCGCAAGGATCGCCTGGGGGATGCGTCGGCGGTGAGACTTGAAATCGCCGACGCGCTGAATGCACGGAACGCCGGGCTACCGACCGCGCGCTGGGCACACCCTCGCGCGACGGCAATCACCGGAGTGGCGAT
>CAVREM010000076.1:0-31975 GCA_963720005.1 uncultured Acidobacteriota bacterium
GAGCAGCACGGCGCGGGCGGCCGTTCCTGCTCGCGGTGGCGCTCATCACCGCGTCGCTCGTGTTTCTCTCCGCGCCCAACGATGGCGGCGCGCAATGGGCTCCCCGCTATCTGCTGCTGGTCTATCTGCCGATGACGATTCTTGCCACCGACACCCTCGCGTACGTCGTCAGGTTCCTGGGAACCCGCCGGCGGAAAACGCGGCAGGGGGAAAGCGCCACGCCGCGAAGCGCTGCCGGCCGCGCCGTGCCGATCCTCGCGGTGACCATCCTGGCCGCGGGCAGCGCGTGGCTACAGCGTTCGTCCTACAAGGAGCTTCGCGGCGCCAAGCAAACCTACGCGCGGTTGGTCGATTTCATCGAGTACGAAACCGCGCCGGGACGGCCGGTCGTCACGGACCTCTGGTGGCTCGACCAGGCGGCCGCGTCGCTGGCCGATTCGCGCCGCTTCTTCGTCGTCGCCGATGCTGAGCAGGCTGCCGAGGTCCTGCACCAGCTGAGCGAGGCGCGAGAGGCGGAGATCACGCTGCTGCGGCACCCTGTGGATTCCGTTGGCTCTGTGAGCACCTGGCTGGGCCGCAGCTGTTATGCGTTCGAGCAGGAACGCGGCAACGGCGAAGGGCTCATCGCCATTCAGGTCGCGCGCTCGTGCAGCCCGCAAACAGTCGATAATCGCTAGTCTCGAGAGTCAGAACGACACCTGACCGCCGACTAAAGACGCACGCGGCAGAGGACGTCGAGCGTCAGGGACGCGCGTTCGGCGAACCAGGCTGACCCCTCGATGACCAGATCGAATACCAGCAGATAGTCGCCGGCTTCGGTGATCGGCGGCAACTGCACGTCAAGGCGGACGCCGCCCTCGGGCCCTACATCGTGAGGTAGGGGCGCACGGAACCAGTCGTAATCGATAAGCGATCTTGCCGGATCGGCACGGTGGAGGTGCGCCCCGAGCCTGGTCCAGCCCGGCTCATTCGCCTGATGGAGCCACGTCGTATCGCCCGCATTATGGAGCTCGACCACAAGGTGCACGCGCTCTCCCGGCCGCATTCTGAGGTCGCCCCGCAAGGCCGTCGTTGAGATGACCGCCTGCAGGCGCTTCGGCCGGGCCGTGGTCGGCCGCGGATCGGCGGCGAACAGCAGGATGTAGTGGTGTCCGTCCAGCTCGGCGCAGAGGTTCCGCCAGTATCGCGCAAAGCCGCGCCCACCCATGAATCGGCGCAGCTGCCGCGCGTCCAGTTCGAGCAGCGGGGCCTGCGTATCGGCGATCACGTGCGCGGCGGCAAACCCGGCGGCGATCGCCTGGTCCGCGATGTCTTCGAGCACGAGCTCCTGCTCCAGGACCCCGGTGGCCGCCGTTTCCGCCACGCTGGGAGGGCTCGTCGAGTGACCGCGTCCTGGTTCCGACATGCCGACGATGCCGTCGGGTTTGAGCACGCGGCGCATTTCGCGCAGAAGCCTTCCGGGATTCGGAATGTGATGGAAGGCGTCGTAGAGCACGACGCGATCAACCGAGGCGTCCGCGACCGGCAGCGTCTGGCCGTCGTACGGGAGGAACGCCGGCTCGAGCGTCCAGTTGGTCTGCGGGTCGCGCTCGAACATCGTGCGGCCGATGGCCAGGGCGGTCGGCGACACGTCAACCGCGATCGTCCGGCAGCCGAAGCGGTTGAACAGGTGTGAGACCCAGCAGGTTCCGGCGCCGAGATCCAGCACCACGTCGCCAGGCCTGAGGCGCAAGCCGTACAGCAGCACACCGAGATCGATCAGCCGCCGCGACAGCGATTCGGGCTCAGAGAACGGCTTGCCGAGCAAGTGCTCGGGGTTGGGATACGCGGCGAAGTAGTCCTCGGCGGCGCGGTTGAAGGCGGCGGTCTGCCCTTCGAGCGCCGCGGCGCCCGAGTCGTTCGAGGGGGGCGCCCGAGCCGGAACGACAGCAGGACCGGGCGCGCGGCGAGATCGAGGCCGGTGAGCGCCAGCGACCGCAGGCGCGGCGCCTTTCGGAACAGCGGCTGCGCGGCCCGCCGAATCAGCTGCAGCATCTGGACGTCGGCCGCATCGCCGCCGATCAGGTTGTCCGTGGCGCAAAGTAACCGTGTCCTCAAGCCCTGTATAATAGGGTTTTCCCGGTAGTACCTAGGAGTTCGCTGTGAAGCCCACGATCCACCCGAAGTATCACGAAGTCGACGTGCGGTGCGCGTGCGGGCAGCACCTGGAAAACCCGCTCCACCAAGCCGGAGCTGCACCTGGAAATCTGCTCGAACTGCCATCCCTTCTTCACCGGCCGCCAGAAGCTGATCGATACCGAGGGCCGCGTCGAGCGGTTCACGAAGAAGTTCGGCGCGCAGACGTCGGAGAGCCGCAAGAAGGCCGCGAAGGTCACCAAGGGCAAGAAAGAAGCGGCCGCGGCGCGCTAATCGCCCGGAGCCGCGTCCAGCAGCAGCTGAATCGGTCGGGTCGATCCCGGCCCGCCGGCCGATATCCTCCCCCAGTTTCCGATCGATCCGGGTCAGGCGGCGCCGCACGGCGTCGCGCCATGCCGGACCTCCAGGACTATCCAGGCTCTTGAGGGCGAACGACCGGGCGGCGGGCAGATCCCGGACGCGGTGTTCATGATGAATGGCCAGCGCTTCGGCGGCCGCACGCCGCACGAGCGCCGGGCAGTCGGGGGCGTCGACCAGGGCCTGCCACCGGACCGCGGCATTCTCGTACCGACGTGCATGCCGATCGCTGAGCGCGAGGGCGTGCAGAGCCGCCGTGCGCACATGTGACCACCCGGCCGGCGCCAGCTCGAACGCACGGGCGAATGCGTCGTGCGCGCGCGCATCGAGACCCGAGCGCCGATAGATGCGCCCCAGCGCGAATGCTTCCTGGGCGCTCCGGCATCGAGACGGCCCGGCCGCCACCAGTTCGACAAGACGGCTGGTCAGGCCCGCCAGCGACAACAGATCGAGCCGGTTGTGCTCGAGGACGGCGCCCAGCGGCCGCGCGTCCCCCGTACGCAGGAATTGAAAGTACCTCGCCGGAATCTCCATCCCTGACACATCGGCCATGCGCCGTGCGCCGAGCACCTGCGATTCGAGCACGACCAGCGAGCAGCCGCCGACCTCTCCCCAGAAATGGCGTGACGGATGCAACGCGTCGACGTGCGTCAGGGTTCCGGCCGGCCACGCCAGGCGATGGAACAGATAGCGGGTTTCGAGAACCGGCGCGTCGAAGGACTTGCCGTTGAAGCTGACCAGCGCGCCGGCCGGCTCGAACTCACCGGCGACCGCTCGCAGCATCGCGCGCTCGTCAGCAGGCGAAACCATCAGGTGCTGTCGGACGATAAACGAACCGTCGTTCGAAAACGATCCGCAGCCGACGAGGAAGGCATAGGTGCCCGCGCCGCCGCTGAGCCCGGTGGTTTCGAGGTCGAGGAACACGAACGGCGCCCGGGCCGGCGCGCCGCACGTCAGGAGCGAAGTGTACGCGGCGTTGGCCTCGAGCGCGGCTGCGAGTTCGCCCACACTCGTCCGCCCGTGGCGCTCCCCGGCATCAATGCGGCGTTCGACGACGAAATGACGTCCGCCAGCATGGGAGCGCCATTCGCCCCCGGTGACCTCTTCGACGCCTCCTCCGCCTCCGCGGGGGACGGAAGCTGCCGGTTCGGCGGCTGTCGGCGGTTTCAGGACCCCGCGGACTCGATCAGCCAGGTTCATGACGCCTGCACCTGCGAACTCTCTTCCGCCAGCGCCGGCATGGCCGCCGTCAGCAGGTTGAGGATGCGAAGAGCTGCCGACTTGGCGAGCGGTCCGGTATTGCCAACGGGCCCGACACACCCCGGGCAGCCGTTCTCGCACTCACACTCGGCGATCAGGCGGCGAGTGCCCTCGAGGAGTTCGTCGTGCATGCGGAACAGCGGCTTGCTGAAGCCGATTCCGCCGGGGTAGTTGTCGTAGATGAAGATCCGCGGGCTCGAGCCGTCCGGATCGCCAGCGTCGATTGAAAGACCGATGTCGTGGCGCTCGCACATCAGGAGGAGCTGTGCCACCTGCCCGAGCGCGAACGACAACCCGACCACGCCGTCCCGCCTGTCGTCGGCGGCGTACGGCAATGCCGCCATGACCTCCGCCGGAATGCTGAGCCAGTACGCGGTCGTGTGCATCTGCTGCTCGGGCAGATCCAGGTCGCCCGAGCCGACGTTCTCGTTCGTGTAGAACTTGATCTTCTTGAACCCGACGACGCGTGAGACGACGTGGACTTCTCCAGATGCGCGCGGGGCCCCGCCCTCGCGCGCGCCGCCGGATGGTCGTCCGTCGGTCCAAGGCCGCCATCGCTTTCGAACGTGTCGAGGATCGTCACCTGCGTGTAGGTGATGGCGGCTGTGTAGTAGTCGCAATCGATCTCGCGGACGAACGCCTTGCGTCCCTCGAAGTCGAGCCGTTCCACCTGGTAGAGCGCGCCTTCGACGATGTAAATCGCCTTGGGGTGGAGCGTGGCCGGCCCGCTGGTAAAGTCGGTCTCGCCGATGACGCGCGCCTCGTGGGTGGTATCGACGATCACAAAGTTGTCCGACGACACCGACCGCAGGCTGACCGCATCGGCCGGGTACGATTCGCTCGTCCAGGTCCACTGCGAGGCGTCCGGCTGATCAGGATCGGCGCTGCCGCCGCTCCGGTGCACGAGCCCCTGCTCGGCGAGAACGGCCAGGATTTCCTGCAGGTCGTGACGGCCAAATACCTCGCCCGGCGTGAAGGGCAGCTCGAACGCGGCACACTTGATGTGATCGACCAGGATGTGAAGGTTGTCGGGATCGATCAGCGCGCGCTCGGGAGAGCGGTCAAAAAAATACGACGGGTGGCGGACGACAAACTGATCGAGCGGTGCGCTGGAGGCCACCATCACCGCCGCCGAACGGGTGGAGCGGCGGCCGGCGCGGCCCGCACGCTGCCAGGTGGCGGCAATCGTGCCCGGATAGCCGGCCATCACGGCCACGTCGAGCGCGCCGATGTCGATCCCGAGCTCGAGCGCGTTGGTCGACACGACCGCACGGACCGTCCCCTCGCGCAGTCCTTTCTCGATCTCGCGCCGGCGATTCGGAAGATACCCGCCGCGATACCCGCGAATCCGCTCGGCGGCCCCGGGCGTCGCCTCGAAATCGTCCTTGAGGTAGGTCGTCAGGATCTCGGTCGAGAGCCGGCTCTGCGCAAAGACGATGAGTTGAAGGTTCCGCTTGAGGAATTCCGACGCGATGCGCCGCGTCTCGCTCAGGTATGAACGGCGGATGCCGAGCTGGTGGTTGACGACCGGCGGGTTGACGAAGACGAAGAACTTCTCACCGCGCGGCGCACCGCTCTTTTCCACGACCTCGAACGGGCGCTCGGTGAGCCGTTCCGCCAGCTCTCGCGGGTTGGCGATCGTCGCGGACGAGCAGAGAAACACCGGGTTCGATCCGTAGTGACGGCAGATGCGGCGCAGCCGGCGGAGCACGTTGCACAGGTGGCTGCCGAACACGCCCCGGTAGGCGTGCAGTTCGTCGATCACGACGTAACGGAGATTTTCGAAGAGCTTCGCCCACCTCGGATGGTGCGGAAGGATCCCCGAGTGCACCATGTCGGGGTTGCTGAGGACGACGTGGGCCCGGGCGCGGATCGTGCGCCTCGCGTCCTGGGGCGTATCGCCGTCGTAGGTGAAGACGCCGATCGGCGTGTCGCTCTGCCGGTCGATGATCTCGCAGAGCCCCTGCAGTTCGGCCAGTTGATCCTGGGCCAGCGCCTTGGTCGGGAAGAGATATAGCGCGCGGCTCGAAGGGTCCTGAAGAATCGCATGCAGGACCGGGCCGTTGTAGCAGAGCGTCTTGCCGGACGCAGTCGGCGTGATCACGACGACATTTCGTCCGCCGAGCGCGTGATCAATCGCGGCGGCCTGATGGGTGTACGGCGCCGTCACGCCTCGGGTCGCGAGCGCCTGGCAGAGGCGTCGATCAAGGACTGATGGAAATTCGGCGTACGTGGCGGCGAATGCCGGCAGCCGCCTTACCGCGGTGACATGGAGGTCGGGGGTATCGGACCGATCCACGACGCGCCCTGGCGCCAGGCGATCCAGGGCCGCATCCAGCGCCCCGTCTCGGCCCGAACGTGTTGCCAGAGCGCTGGTTGTGGGCCGCTCCCGGTCCGTCATGGGTCGCGATCCTAGCAGTCTGGAGGGGGGCGATCAAGAGGTGAAAGTGCAATCAATCAAGTTGGAGAATGGGGTGAGTTGGAGAGTTAGTGAGTTTGAAAGTTGGCGAATTGGAGAGTTCGGAGTCGGCGAGTTCAGGAGTTGGAGAGAATTCAGGACTTGGAGAGTTGCACAGTCGTGGCGTCGAAGATGGGTGACTCACCAGTTCGGAGTGTCAACTCACCAGTTCGTGTCACCACTCACCAACTCACGAACTCACCAACGCCACAACTCACCAACTCACTCACTCTCCGACTCGCCAACGCTCGCGTCGCGACGCCCACTTCTGATGTTGTCGCCGCGGGAAGTTGTCGGATCGGTACTGCTTTTTGCTTTACCAGTGGGAACTTGACTGTTATTCTGCCGAACTGCCGCCGATACCGTTCCCAAGAGGAGCGTAAAGGAGGATTGAAGATGGATGTATGCGAGCCGCGTGTGCGGCGCCGAGGATTCTTCCTGCACTCAGATACGACCGGCGAGCACGACGCCGGCGACCACGACAATCCCGAAGGTGTCACCGTACGTGTTCGAGTCTCGCGCCGCGCCACCGGGCGCCAGGCAGCCGGCTCGGGCGGCCGAGCCCGCACGAGTTCCCGCCCCATCGACGAAAGCCGTCCTCAGATCAGATCAGGGAGCGTGACTGGCAGCCGTCAACGGGCACACTTGCCCCGCTGATCCAGCTCGCGCGCGGCGAGACGAGAAACGCGACGACCGCCCCGACCTCCTCGGGGCGGCCAAACCGCCCGAAGGGCAGCTCTCGCGCGACGAAGTCGGCGATGCCCGACGGATCCTCCTGCTGGCGGCGATGCCAGGAACCGCCCGGAAACAAGATCGAGCCCGGCGCCACGCTGTTGACGCGGATGTTGTCGCGCGCCAGCTGCTGCGCCATGGCTTTCGCGAGGCTGATTTCGGCCGCCTTGACCGCGTTGTAAGTCATCCGGCCGCCTGATTCCCGCCCATAAATCGAGGCAATCATCACGATCGAGCCGCCGCCGCGCCGCCGCAGGTGCGGCACCGCCAGCCGGGAGGCGCGGACCGCGGGCATCAGCGTTTGATCGATGGCTTCCTGCCATTCGGCATCAGACGTGTCGACGACCGTAGAACCCCTCGCCAGGCCGACGTTGTTCACGAGGATGTCGAGGCCTCCGAATCGCTCGACCGTCGCCGACATCACCTTCTCGACCCCGTCCGCTGTCGAAACGTCGGCCTGAAGCGGCAACACCCGGTCGCCGGCGCTCTCGATGCCTCGCAATTCGGTCGCGGCGGCGAGGAGCCGCTCCTGCCCGCGTGCGCAGATCGTCACACGGCAGCCCTCTTCCAGGAGCGCCCGCGCGCAGGCCAGGCCCAGGCCCCGGCTGGAGCCGGTGACAATGGCGACTTTGTCTCTGAGCTCGAGGTCCAAATTGACTCAGCCGCCCTCCCCGGCCGGTCAGATCGTTCAAGGACCAGTCGAACGGGAGGTACACGATCTTGAACTGGTTCGGCTCGAGGAATTCGCGTTCGGTGGTGAGCATGCGCGGCGCGATGAGCGCAAGGACGGCGCGTTCGATCGGGCTGCGGGCGGCAAATGCCTTGTCGGCCTTGTCGGCGTAGACGGCCTCGAACTCCTTCGCCCTCCAGGAGAATATCGAGCTGACCCGCACCTCGTTCGCGCCTTTGTTGATCTCCACGCACTGCGCGCGCGTCGCGCACTCGTTCGCGACTTCGGAGAGCTGCCGTTCGAGCGTGGCGGCGGCATACGCCTCGCTCCGCAGGCGGCCGCTTCCGACTGCGCCGCGGCCAAGCGCCAGGAAGACGCGAGGGTCGCCGAACCCGGCCAGGATCGTCTGCTCGATCTGATCGAGCGTCACGCTTTTTCCGGCGACGCGATGCGCGTCGCGCTCGAACGCGCCCGGGATCTGCCTGATGCTGCGCGCCGGGTATCCTTCGATCGCTGGGCTATTGGATAGTGATCGATGACCGTCTTCAGCGCGATCGCGTTGTAGGCGTTGATCCAGAACGCGATCTGATCCTCACGCGGACGCCCGGCCACGTCGGTGCTGGCAATCGCGGCGACGTACCGGTCGAGGCGGGAGCGATCGCCTCTGAGCGCGCGGTAATACACCAACCCGTCGCGCACGTACAAGTCGAGCGACTCGTCGAGCAGCCGGGTGGTGTTGTCCTGTGCCGCGACCGCCGAGACGGCCAGTGCGATTGCGGCACACGCTACGCCAATCTGAAATCTGAAATCTGAAATCTGAAATTTCATGGGTGCTGAGGGACTATACCCGATGCTCGAGGAAGCGCGCGAGCGCGGCGTTGAAGGCGTCGGGCTGCTCGAGGTTGGAGAGGTGCCCGGCGTCCGGCACGACGATGTACTCGGAGCCTTTGATCGCCTTGTACATCTGCTCGCTGAGCGCAGGCGGCGTAATCGTGTCCTGCTCGCCGACGATGATCAGCGTGGGCACGTGAATGGAGGCGAGGAGCGGCGAAGAGTCGGGTCGCGTCATCAGCGCCGTGATCGCGTTCGCGATCGCTTCGGCCGAGCTGGCGAGGATGAGGTTGCGTACCTGCTCGCCAATTTCCGGCCTCGTGCGGCGCGTGTGCTCGCCGAGGAGCTTCGGGATCATTTCATCGGCGACAGCCGATGGCCCCTTGTCGCGGACGAGCGCCAGCATCTTCCGGCGGCTCTCGACCCCTTCGGGCGTATCCGCTTGCGGCCTGGTGTCGGCGAGCACGAACGCCCGGATGTAACGCGGCGCGTGGCGCTGGATCGCGAACGCGACGTAGCCGCCCATCGACAACCCGCCGACGACCGTCTCCTCGACGTGAAGCGCATCGAGTAAATCAATAATGTCGGCCGCGTGATCGTCCATCGAGGTGGCTGGCTGATCCGTGCTGCCGCCGTCCATACCGCGGAGCTGCGGCGCAATCACACGCCAGCCGTGGGCCGCCAGCGTGAGCTGCGGTTCCCACATCCTCGCGTTCAACGGAAAGGCGTGTATCAGCAGCAGCGTGCCCTTCGGGCGTCCGGTACCGCCCGCGGCCGCTTCGAGGTAGCGCAGACGTCCAATGACTGGCATGCCGTCATTGTACGCGTCGGGAGCCACTTCGCCGCGAGCGAGCGCGCGAGCGAGCCACGCGAACGGAGCGCGCCGACGCAGCGGCGCGCGAGAGAGCGTGTCGGGGAGTCCGAGGGGCGAAGCCCCTCGGTTAAGGGCGCTACCGCCGCTCGGCGCGAACGAGCGCCGCCAGGACGCGGGTCTGCTCGTAGTCGGATTGGATGGTGTCGGCCGCGGCGATGAAGTCGGGCCTGGCGGCCGTATCGATGGTATGGGCCCGGAGAATCGTCAGCAGCACCTCTGCTTGCTCGAAGTCCGATTGCATGGTGCGCACGGCCTGGAAGACACCCTGCAAGACGTCAGGCGGCAGGGGTTGGCGCCGCGCCACGGCCTTCAGGACCCGGCCGCGCTCGTGATCGGACCCGATCGTCGCGACCGCGTCGAAGAAGGCGGCGCTCGAATCACCGGAGAGCGCCTGCCTTTCCACGAATGCGATCAGGAGGGTGGCGCACTCGAAGTCCGAGCCAATCGTTGCGGCAGCCTCGAGAATGGCCTTGCGGCGTTCCGGCCCGTCTAACGAGGTTTCGACCAGTTGTGAAAGCGCCTGGCGTTTTTCGAAGTCCGATCCGATTCGGGCGGCCGAGCGCGCGATGTGCTCGATCGCGACACCGTTCAGGGCGGTGGCTTTCGCAAGGGCGTCGAGGGCCTGCCGATGCTCGAAATCGGACGAAATGGAGCCGGTCGCGTCGACGTACGCGCGCACGGCAGTCGCATCTGCCGCCACGAATGGCACGGCGGCCTCGAGCGTCTGGCGCAGCTCGAAGTCGGATCGAATGGTGTCGCCGGCGCTGGCCACGACACGCGCGGCCGTCGCAGCATCGATCGGCGCCGTCCTGAACAGCTCGCGGTAGTACAGCCGGCGGACGTAGTCGGACTCCAGCAGCTTGATTTCGTCCAGCACACCGTTCACGCCGCTGGTGCTCAGGATTCGCCGCGTTCGCGACTCGACCGCCAAGCCGGATCGTCGGACCAGTGAGGGCAGCCGGTCGGCCAGCCACTGCCGTCCTTCGGGATCCCACGGCTGCTCCGCGCCGGAGATGAAGAACTTCCGTGTGATGCTGCCCCGCTCGCCCCGGAGTTCGATGCTGCGCAGCGTGAACCAGTTCCGATCGCGGATGGTCAGATAGGCGCCGTCGGCCATTGCGACCACGTCTGTCAGATCGTCCGAGAAGGTGATGGCGCCACGGCCGCGGACCTCGTGCTTGCGCAGAAAGTCGCTCGACTGCATCCGGAACTCGCGCCCGGACGACAGGTCCGAATCGCTTTGAGCCGGGGCCGCGGGTGCGGGAGGTGCGGCCGGCGCAGGGCGTCGGGAGGGCGGGGCGTGCGGGAGGCGCGGCGGGAGCGGACGGACGCGGTGGGGCCGGCTGCACTTGTGCGAAGCCCACCGCTCCAACCATCAGCACCGCGGCAAGGACCGGCCCCACGACCCACCCGATGGACGATGATGCCGGCGTCGTCGGGCCGAGGATCCTTCTGATCCGGTGTACCAGGGGTCCGCCGGCGGCCGCCAGTGCGAACGCCGGGACCGCGCGCCGGGTTTCGATAGCCGCGAGTGCTTCCGCGTATTCGACTGCGTCGCCGCACACGCACAGCGCCACGTCGTCGCAACAGTGCTCGCGCTCGACTCGCAACCGGCCGGACAGCCACCACACGGCCGGATGATAGAAGAGCAGGGTTTCGGCGATCGTCTGGGCGAGGTTGACGAGGTAATCGTGCCGCTGAATGTGCGCGAGCTCGTGCGCCAGGATGGCGTCGGCCTGCGCGGGCGTGAGATTCGCGAGCGCCGCCACCGGCATGACGATGACCGGCCGGAGCCAGCCGATAACGGCGGGCGCGTCGACGAGGTCGCACTCGGCCACGTGCACTCGGCGGCCGATGCCGAGGAACGCCGCGAGGCGAGTGGCCGTCGACTGCCAGTGGGAGGGCGGCATGGCGAGCGATGCGCGATGAAGCTGACGGACCCTGAGCCAGCCGAATACCATTCGCGCGGTCAGCGCGGCAACGCCCATGAGCCAGAGCGCCACCAGCAGCGGTAACCAGTAAGCAGGTCGGCCAGACGGCGTCGTCCAGCGAACGGGACGTTCGGCGCGCGGGCTCGCCTGCTGGTCGAGCGTCACCGGAGCGAACGCGCCGGTAACGTTGCGTTCGGCGACGGTCATCCGGCCGGCGGCGCGGTCAGGCGACTGCAGCCACCACGCCGTCATCGCTGGCGTCACCAGCATCGCGCCAAGAGCCGCGCACGCGATCGCATATCTCGTTGAGGCTGTGGCGCGGCGTGCCAGGCGGAGCGCTACCGCCGCGGCTGCACCGATGACGGCCCCCTGCCAGAGAAAGCTCACGAGCGTCCAACCCGCGACGTGGATCAGTGCGGTCATCACGTGCCTCCCCGGCGTTGGTCCAAGAGACGTCGAATTTCGGCGAGCTCCTCCGGCGTCGCCTTGCGGGCCTCGAGCGCGTGGAGCACGAGCTTGGAGGCCGACCCTCCGAAGGCCCGGTCGAGCAGGTCCGACACGAGCTGCCGCTGGGTCTGGTGCTCGGTAAAGGCCGCGGCGTAGACGTGCGTGCGCGCCGACTCGTCGCGCCGGACCAGGCGCTTGTCGGCCATGATCTGGAGCAGCTTGAGGATGGTCGTGTAAGCGCCGTCGCGCCCCAGGACGGCCGCGACCTCTCGGACCGTGCTGGGACCGCGCGCCCACAACACGCGCAGGATGGCGAGCTCGGCGTCGGTCGGCTTGCGGCGCGGCATGGTCGGCGATTATCTACGAGGTCCTTCGTAGCGTCAATACGAAGATGTTCGTAGTAAAGTTCACGAAAAACCGGCGCGCTGTTGAACGAAAAAGGCCGGCGCCCCTTTTCACAGGGCGGCGGCCTTTTCGTCCGGCAATTTACGATTGTAAATTGTAAATTTACAGGGGTTCTCGTCCGCGTCCGACCCCTACCGTCCGCCGCGTCCCCCGCCGCCTCGCTGCCCCCCGCCCTGCCCGCCTCGCGCGCCCATCCGCTCGGTGGACGGCGGGACGATGTTTTTCGCACGCAGGTAGACGCCCGAGACGCCGTACATCTCGTTGCCGTGCGCGATGATGTTGGCCATCAGCGCGCCGCGGGCGATCTGGCCGCGGCCCTGCATCACCAACTCGGTCGCGTTCTGATCGGTGAGCGCCGCGAACGCCTTGTCGCAGATCGCGAACGAGTCGGCCAGCGCCTTCACGAATTCGGCCTTGGTCTTCAGCTCTTGCTCGAGCTGCTTGCCCTGGCTGGGATTGGGGACGCCGGCTGCCGCGGAACACTGGCCGAACTGCGCCTGCGCCAGGTGCCCCCAGAGCTGCCCGAACGTCCGTACTTCAGGCATCGTGCTCGGCTTGGAGTTGTAATCAGCCTCGGACATCTTCTCCGCCGACTGCGTCGCGTTCATCTTCAGCTGGTTGTAGGCGTTCTGCAGTCCCTGCGCGAGACCGACAGGACCCGGAGCCGGCGGCTGCGCGGCGGCACTCGACGCCGCCAGCAGAGCCCCGGAGAGGAAACACAGCAGTCGCTTCATACGCTCACTCCTTCGAAAATGGCGAAGGGAATGTAACACACGGATTGAAGAAGGTGCTGGTGGATCGTGTAGGGTGCTCGGTGGATCCTGTAGGGTGCTCGGTGGATCCTGTAGGGTGCTCGGTGGATCCCGTAGGGTGCTCGATGGATTCTGTAGGGTGCTCGCGCTCGGGTGGCATTCGCAGCGATGCTCGATGGATCAGTAGTGGTGAACCGCTGAGTCTCGTTGCCGGCGGGATGATGCGCCGGATCCAACTGATGCGCATGCCTAGGATTGCACCGTGACGCTCGACGAATTCCGGCAGACGCTCGCCGCCGCTTCCGCACCTCCGCTCCCGCCGCTGCTGCGAGCCCTGTGGCACGACGCAAAGGGCGACTGGGATGAGGCGCATCGAATCGCCCAGGACGTCAGCGGGGCCGACGGTGCGAGGGTTCACGCCTACCTGCACCGCAAGGAAGGCGATCCTCTCACAATGCGCGCTATCGGTACCGCCAGGCGGGCGTCGAACCAGCCACCGGCGCGCTCGATGATGAGTGGACGCGAATTGTTCGAGAGTTGTTAGAGAAGCCCACACTCTGAGAAAGGGTCGGCCTACCAATCAGAGAAAGGGCGGGTCCGTTAGGACCCGCCTTTGAAGATTCCGAGTCCCGGCGCTCGCTTCCCGAGCTATGAGCGGCAGCCGAGCCCCAGCCCCGAGCTTATGCGCACCCCGACGTATTCCCGCAGTTCACGCACTTGTAGCAGGCGCCGCTGCGGATCATGATCGAGCCGCACGTCGAGCACGGCGGCGCGTCTTCCTGGTTCTGAATCGTCGAGAAGGGCGTCGGCGCCGCGGCAGCCGCCTGCGACGTGTTCACGGCGTCGGCGGTCTTCGTCAGCTGGCCGTGGCCGTTCGCCTCGTCGAGATCGCGCCCGTTCACGCCGGCGTGGAACTGCGCCTCCGGCGACAGGAACTTGGTCGCGAGCCACCGGAAGATGTAGTCGACGATCGACTTCGCAAACCGGATCTCGGGATTGCGCGTCATCCCGGACGGCTCGAAGCGGACGTGGCTGAACTTGTCGACCAGCGCCTGCAGCGGCACGCCGTACTGGAGCGCGTAGGAAATCGCCTGCGCGAAGGCGTCGGCGAAGCCCGAGATCGTCGAGCCCTCCTTCGCCATCACCAGGAAGATCTCGCCCGGCTGGCCGTTCTCGAACAGCCCGACCGTGATGTAGCCCTCGTGCCCGGCGATGTCGAACTTGTGGGTGATCGCGCGGCGTTCATCCGGCAGCTTCCGGCGGACCGGGGCGCGGTTCAGGCTCGCCACGGCTTCGCGACACGGTGTCTGCGGCCGTCTTGTCCTTCGACGTATTCAACGGCTGCGTGCGCTTGCTGCCGTCGCGGTAAATCGAGATCGCCTTCGCCCCGAGCTTCCACGACTGGATGTAGGCCTGCATGATCTCGTCGACCGTGGCTTCCTTCGGCACGTTGACGGTCTTGCTGATCGCGCCGGAGATGAACGGCTGCGTCGCGCCCATCATCTTGATGTGGCCCATGTAGTGAATCGACCGCTGGCCCTTGGCGGCCTTGAACGCACAGTCGAAGACCGGCAGGTGCGACTCCTTGAGCCCGGGCGCGCCCTCGATCGTCTCGTGCTCGTCGATGTACTCGACGATCGCGTCGACCTGGGCCGGCGTGTAGCCGAGCCGCTTCAGCGCCATCGGCACCGTCTGGTTGACGATCTTCATCAGCCCGCCGCCGACCAGCTTCTTGTACTTGACCAGTGCGATGTCGGGCTCGACGCCGGTGGTATCGCAGTCCATCATGAAGCCGATCGTCCCGGTCGGCGCCAGCACCGTCGCCTGGGCGTTCCGGTAGCCGTGCAGCTCGCCGAGCTCCACCGCATCGTCCCACGATGTGCGCGCGGCCCCGTACAGATCCGACGGGACATTGCGCGCGTTGACGTCGCGCATCGAGTCGCGGTGCTTGCGCATCACCCGCAGGAACGGCTCCCGGTTTTTCTCGTAGCCGGAGAACGGCCCGCCGCAGTCGCGGGCGATCCGCGCCGACTGCGCGTACGCCTCGCCGGTCATCAGCGCGGTCAGCGCTGCCGCGTAGTCGCGGCCGGCGTCGCTGTCGTACGGCGCGCCGCGTGACATCAGCAGCGCTCCGAGATTGGCGTAGCCGAGCCCGAGCGGCCGGTAGGCGTGGCTGTTCTTCTCGATCGCCGGCGTCGGGTAGCTGGCGTTGTCGACGATGATTTCCTGCGCGGTGATCAGCGTGCGCACCGCCGCCTTGTACGACGCGACGTCGAACTCGACATTGTTGGGATCTTGACCGACAACCTTGACGAACTTCATCAGGTTGATCGACGCGAGGTTGCACGCCGAGTCGTTGAGGAACATGTACTCCGAGCACGGATTGCTGGCGTAGATGCGATCCGTATTCGGGCAGGTGTGCCACTCGTTGACGGTGGTGTCGAACTGCATGCCCGGATCGCCGCAGACGTGCGTCCCCTCGGCGATCAGGCGCATCAGGTCGCGCGCCTTGTAGACGTCCATCACCTTCGACTGGTCGAGCACCGCGTGCGTTTCCCACGTGCTGTCGTCGAGCACGGCGCGCATGAAGTCGTCGGTCACGCGGACGCTGTTGTTCGAGTTCTGGAAGAAGACCGACGAGTACGCCGTCCCGGTGAACGACCCGTCGTAGCCGGCGTCAATCAGCGCCCAGGCCTTCTTCTCCTCCTCGACCTTGCAGTTGATGAAATCGACGATATCGGGGTGATCGGCGTCGAGGATCACCATCTTCGCCGCCCGTCGCGTCTTGCCGCCCGACTTGATCACGCCGGCAAACGCGTCGTAGCCCTTCATGAACGACACCGGTCCCGACGCGGTGCCGCCGCCCGCGAGCAGCTCCCGCGCCGAGCGGATCGGCGACAAGTTGGTGCCGGTGCCCGACCCGAACTTGAACAGCATCCCCTCGGTCCGCGCCAGCGACAGGATCGAGTCCATCGTGTCCTGGACCGAGTTGATGAAGCACGCCGAGCACTGCGGCGCCTTTTCAAAGCCGCAGTTGAACCACACCGGGCTGTTGAACGCCGCCTTCTGATACACCAGGATGTGCTTCAGATCGCCGCTGAAGGCCTGCAGGTCTTCCTCGCTCGCGAAGTACTTGTTCGAGCGTCCCCACTCGGTGATGGTGTCGACGACGCGGCCGATCAGCTGCTTGACGCTGTGCTCGCGCTCCGGCGTGCCAATCTGCCCGCGGAAGTACTTGGAGACGACGATGTTGGTGGCCTGCTGCGACCACGACTTCGGGATCTCGACGTCGCGCTGCTCGAAGACGACCTCGCCGCGCTCGTTGCCGATCAGCGCGCCCCGCAGTTCCCACTCGATCTCGTCGAACGGGTCGGTGCCGGGCTCCGTGAAGAAACGCGGGAAGGCCAGGCCCGCCGCCTTCTTCGTCCGAGGCTTCTCTGCCTCGACGTACGACGAGGCGGCTCCGCCGGTCTCGACCGTCTGCTGGCCGGCACTGGCGGCCTGAAACGCAGCGCGCTCCTTCATGTTTCAACTCCCATTCGCTCCGGGGATCGCCGGAGAACGCCCGACCCCGCCCTGCCCTGAGCGTGGCCGTCTGTCTGTTGTGGATTGGCGCCCCCGTCACGAGAAGCTGGGGTGTTCTCGATGAAGACCCGGTCGCGCTACGGCCGATAAATATGCGCGCGAGCGTCGGGTTTGTCAACAGCGATCCTACAAGATATTGTGCCTTTCTTTTAGGTCACTCGCAAGATGTGGACATCTGTTGAAAAAGGGTGCCGGGTGCTTCGTGCCGGGTGCTTCGTGCAGAGTGCCGGGTGCTTCGTGCCGGGTGCTTCGTTCAGGGTGCCGGGCGAGCGAAGGCGTGGCTTGCCATCCGTAGCTCGCTTCGTATTCGCGCGAGCGAAGGATGGCAGGTGGGAGGCTGTCTTTCGACCGCCTCCCGTGGTGCACAGGCAGGGTTTACGGTGGGATCGTGTTCCCGCCGCAGGTTGCGACAGGAACGAGGTTGCCGCCGTAAGGAGCAAGCGAAGTGCCACGCTGTGCAGGCGAAAAAGGCCGGAAAACGGCTGGATTACTCGAGGAACAGCTGGGTTTGGGGAACGCCGTGCTCGCCAGTGGGTAGCGCGCTTCTCCTTGGGCACCGAAGCGCCTTGCGCGAAGGTGTCAGCGGCCTGCGAGCTGAGCCGCAATAATCGCCGCGTTATTGGCGAGAGCCCCGGCTAAGACGAGGTTCTTCGAATTTAATCGCTTCATCTGCCCGCTCCGCGAATCGCTTCGCCTCGTCGTACTGCTGCTTGGCAGGGTTTGGCAGGTTCTTGTAATCGACGCGGTCGAGGTCGCGCATCGCGCGATCCAGCTTGACGCGGATCTCCTGCTCGAGCGCGGCTTCCTTTTCGGGCGGGGTCGTCTGCAGTGTGGTGGCCGGCGTGGCCGGTTCGGTCGGCGCCACCGGGGGCACCTCGGTCACCGGCGCCGGCGGGGGCGCGGATTCCGGCTTCTTGCTTTCAGGCTTCGGCGCTTCCACACGCGCGGGCGTCTGCGGCTCGAAGGCGCGCCGCTGGCCGGAGCGTCCACGAGCGTCCCGGGATTGGGAGGCTCGGCGTCCGCTGTCTCGACCACGCGCGGCGGCGGCGCCGGCACGTCGAGCGGCGGCGGAGGCTCGGGTGCAGATCGCGCCGACAGCCGGCTGCAGCCGGCCGCCGCCATCGCGAACGTCACGACGGCACAAATCGTCAGGACTGGGTGGACCCTCGCCATCGTCATGCCTGGGGGAGCAGCAGCCGAAACGTCGTTCCCATCCCAGGAGTCGACTCTACCTCAACTTCACCATCGTGCATCTGTACCGTGCGATACACCATCGAGAGACCGATCCCGCTCCCCTTGTCCCTGGTCGTGAAGTAGAGATCGAAGATTTTCTTCAGGTGTTCGGGCTTGATGCCGACGCCAGTGTCCGTGAACGATACGCGCACGCGGCGGCTGCGCGCCGCTTCGCAATCGATCCGCAGCGTGCCGCCGCCCGGCATCGCCTGGCAGGCGTTGAGCCCGAGGTTCAGGAAGGCCTGGCGCAGCATCGCCGAATCGCCGTTGACGGGCGGCGCGCCGTCGCATGACACGACGACTTCGACGCCCACTCGATCGGCTTCCGGCCGCAGGATGGGCACGACCTCCGCGAAGAGATCGCCGAGCGACACCGACTGGAGCTTCAGATCTTCCGGCCGGGTGAACTTGATGAAACCCTGGACGACCTCGTCGAGCCGCCTGATCTCGGCAGCGATCACGTCGACGTGCGACAGTGCGTCGGCGGTATCCAGTTCGGGCGCGGCGGGCGCGACGACGGCGGCGGCCGCTTCGCGCGCCGCGGCCCGGCGCATCAGTGGGGTCGGCTGGAACTGCTGCCGCAACAGTTCCAGGTGAATCATCATCGCGTTGAGCGGGTTCTTCACCTCGTGCGCAACGCCGGCCGACAGGCGTCCGAGCGCGGCGAGCTTGCGCGAGTAGCGCAGCGTCGATTGCACCTGGCTGAGGTATTCGAGGTTTCGGACGATCAGCATGATGCCGACGAGCGCGCCGGTTGCGTCCTGAACCGGATGCGTGAGGATCAACCGCTCCCCCTGCTCGCCGCGCCCAGTGCCGAACGAGGCGGGGATGGGTCCGCGTGACTGACGGCTGACGAGCGTCTCTTCGGCGAGCCGGCGCAGCGCGTGGTCGCCAGGCATCAGCGCGTCGAACGATTGCCCCGCCTCGATGCCTGGAAAAAGGTGCTCGGCGGCTGCGTTGGCGAACAACACCTCGCCCCTGGGGTTGATGATCGCGACGGCGTCCTCGAGGTGCTCGAATGACGACTCCAGGTTCGCGATCTGGGACCGGTCGGCTGACAACCGCGCGCTGACGGTGTTGAAGAACGTGCCCAGCTCGCGGAACTCGTCGTCCGCCTCGAGGTCGAGCCGGACGCCGAACTCGCCCTTGCCGAGCCGGGTCAGGCCGCTGCGGATGACGTGAATCGGCCGCAGCAGGACCTGTGCGAGCGCCATCGCCGCGAACACCGCGACCGCCAGCGCCACGAGCGCGGGCACAACGGCGTTCTTGAGCCCGGTGATGAGGTCGTTGCGGAGAAGCAGCGTGGACACGCCGATCCGGATCGCCCCGAACTCGGTATTGCCGAGGAGCAGCGGCTGCCGAAGCTCGTACGTTGTCCCCTCAGTGTTGTAGATAGTGTAGAGCTGCGTCCATGCGCCGCTGTTGATCAGGTCTTCGAGGTTGCCGCCCGCCGCCGGCAGCTGCTGGCCTTCCTGGCTCCGATCGCCATGGACCACGGCCACGCCCGTCGTGTCAACGATCGACGCAAAGGAGACGTTCTTGGCGTAGATGCTCGACTCGAGAATCGAGCGCAGGCCGGGATCGCTCTTCAGTGCCTGCTTCGGATCGCGATCGGCCAGGACGGCTTCGCGCGCGCGCTGGAAGATGGCGTTGGCGACCAACTCGGCACGGGAGCGGAGCTCGACGAGGCTGACCGACGCGAGCCTCGCCAAGTGCATCATGCTCAGGCCTGCCGCGACCGCCCCGACGATTAGCGTGACGCCGAGGACCTGCTTGCCCTTGATGCCTAGACGCATGGAAGTGGAGGCTGGGGGTACCCCTACTCCTTCTTATTCGGTCGCAGCCTCAATTTGTTCAGTTTGTTGTGGAGGGTCTTCAGGCTGATGCCCAGAATTTCCGCAGCGCGGGTCTTGTTGTCGCGGGTGTGCTCGAGCGTCATCAGGATGAGCCGCCGTTCAGCCTCTTCGACCGTCGTGCCCGGGCCGAGCGACAGCTGCGGCTGATGCTCGGGCGCCGGCTCGTTGGTCAGCATCGGCGGCAGGTGCCGCGGCTCGATGAACTGGCCGGTCGACAGGATGGTCGCGCGCTCGATGACGTTGCGCAACTCGCGGACGTTCCCCGGCCACATGTATTGCTCGAGCATGCGCATCGTCAAGTGGTCGACGCCGGCGACCGACTTCTGGTTGCGCGTGTTGAACTCGTTGATGAAGGCCTGGACGAGCAGCGGCATGTCTTCCTTCCGCTCGCGCAGCGGCGGCAGTCGGAACGAGAAGACATTCAACCGGTAAAACAGATCCTCGCGCAGCTTCCCCTTCTGGACAGCCTCGAGCGGATCGATGTTGGTGGCGGCCAGCACTCGGACGTCAACAATCTGCTCGTTGCGGCCGCCCAGGCGGCGGAAGCGGCGCTCCTGCAGCACGCGCAGGAGCTTGACCTGCGTCGTCGGCGTCATCTCGCCGATCTCGTCGAGGAACAGCGTGCCGCGATCCGCGAGCTCGAAGCACCCCTGCCGGCGATCGGCGGCGCCGGTGAACGCGCCTTTTTCGTGGCCGAAAATCTCGCTTTCGAGCAGCGTCTCGGGAATCGCCGCGCAATTGATGGCGACAAACGGGAAGGGCCCGCGCGGGCTGAGCTGGTGAATCGTCTGCGCGACGAGCTCCTTGCCCGTGCCCGATTCGCCGGTGATCAGAACGGACGCGCTGGTCGGCGCGGCCTGCTCGATCACCTGGTAGATCTTCCGCATCTCCGGGCTGTTGCCGATCATCGGCCCGAAGGTGCCGTGCTCGCGCAGCTGGCGCCGGAGCGCCTTCACCTCGCGGAGCGTTTCCTGCCGTTCGACGATCTTGTCGAGCAGGATCTTCAGCCGCTGGATGTCGACCGGCTTCGTCAGGTAGTCGTAGGCGCCTTCTTTCATCGCCTCGACCGCCGTTTCGACCGTGCCCTGCGCGGTGAGCAGGAGGGTCGTGACGTCAGCTCCCTGGGACTGGAGGGCGCGGAGAAGCTCCAAGCCGTCCATCCGGGGCATCACCAGGTCGGAAATGACGATCGATGGACGGAAACTCGTGACCTTCTGCAGGGCGTCCTCGCCGTCGACGGCCGACTCGGCGACGAAGCCCCAGCTCTTGACCAGCTGTTCCAACCCCACGCGCGCCGCGCCGTCGTCCTCGACGATGAGCACGCGTTCGGAGACCGCTGCAGTCGTATCCGACCGGACGATTTCGTTTGCGGCGACGCTCACGAGGCGCCCCTCCGCCGGCAACCATGTCATTTTTGCATTCTGAGCGCCATGGCTCGTCTGTGCAAGCTCATCTTACCGTTAAATCTGCGTATTTTTGGAACACTTCAGCTGGCGGTGACTTTGCACCCTCGGGGGTCGAAGCTCCTCTGGAGGGACCACAATGCGTGTGCTGACACGAGCAGCGATATGCATCGCATCTGCCGCGCTTGCGATTGCGTGCGAACAGGGATCGGCCAGTTCCGGTTTCGACGAGCGAAGCGATGCCGCGAAGGCTGCGGCGTCTGAATCGAACGACAAGAGCGCGGCGACGGCGGCCGCCAGGGAAGCTGACGCACCGCGCTGGCGCGAAGTCGTCCTGCCAGCCGGTACCACGCTGCCGGTCGCGCTCGACACGTCGATCGGATCCGACACGAGCAGCGTCGAGGACCGCGTGAGCGCGCACCTCACCAAGCCTGTCGTCGTCGAAGGCGTCACCGCGCTTGCCGAGGGCAGCAGCGTCCATGGCGTCGTGACCGACGCGGAGCGTGCGGGCAAGGTCTCGGGGACGTCGCGGCTCGCGCTGCGGTTCGATTCGCTCACGCCGGCGCAATCCGACGAGCGGTACCGAGATCGAGACCTCGACCGTGGCGCGCCGCGGGCCGACTGAAAAGAAAAAAGATGCGCTCAAGATCGCGGCGCCGGCCGCGGGCGGCGCCATCGTCGGCGGGATCGTCGGCGGCAAGAAGGGCGCGGTGATCGGCGGAGCGGCCGGCGGCGGCGCCGGCACGGCGGTCGTCATGTCGCAGCGCGGCAAGGACGTCCGGCTCGGCCGAGGCGCGGCCCTCACGCTGCGCCTCACGGAGCCAGTGACAATCAAGGTCAGAATCTAGCCACTTCGACTCCCGGCTCGAGGCTCGCACAGGGTACGCTTGACGTGCCGGTATGAGCCTCGAGCCGCTGTCCGAATCGCAAGCCCCGAGCCCGGAGCCCCGCGCTCGGATCGAGCCCTCCCAGCGCATCGTCGCTTTGCTCGAAGTGATCGTGTGTTCCGACTTCCCCACGCAGTTCGCGCTGTTGGCGACGTTCACCGCTCTGGGCTTCAACCAGCAGAACCCCGACGGCAGCCTGAACCTCGCCTACGTCGCGGCGTTGTCGCTCGTCGACGCCGTGCTGCTGATTGGTCTCATTCTCTTCTTCCTGCGCTCTCACGGCGAAAGTCCGCGCGAGGTGTTTTTCGGCCGGCGGTCGATCGGTGAGGAGGCGCGTGCCGGCCTGCCGCTGTCGTTCGCCGCTCTCGCCATCGCGTTCACCGCCCTGCTCCTCATCCAGAGCTTCGCGCCGTGGCTTCGCACCGAAGAGAAAAATCCGCTGCAGGATCTCCTGACGACGCCGCAGAACGCCGCCGTCATGGCAGTGGTGCTGGTGGTGGCCGGAGGGATTCGCGAGGAGATTCAGCGCGCGTTCCTGCTCCGGCGCTTCGAGCAGTGGCTCGGCGGGCCGGTGGTTGGCGTGGTGGTGGCGAGCGTCGGATTCGGCGCCGGCCACATGATCCAGGGCGTCGACGTCGCTGTCGTCACCGGGTTGCTCGGGATGTTCTGGGCCGTCATCTACCTGCGGCGGCGATCCATCGTCGCCCCCGTGGTCAGCCACTCAGGGTTCAATCTCCTGCAGCTCACACAATTCCTGGTCGCCGGACGATCGTGAACTGCGTAATTTGGAATCAGGAATTAGGAATTAGGAATTCGTAACACATTCCAAATTCCAAATCCCAAATTCCAAATTGCGTTATCTCTGCTCCGCCATCCTGACGTCGGCGCGCCGGCGAAGGCCGGCCACCCAGTCGTTCACCAGCGCGCGGCGGCCCTGTGCCGCCAGGACCTGGACGATCTCGGACCGCGCGCTTTCGAACGGCATCAGCACGCCGTTCCGCGTGTACAGCTCGGGATGCTCCCGGTAGTACCGGCCGATCTCTTCCTCGGGCGGCGGGACGGTGGTGAAGCGCTGATCCAGGTACGCGTTCATCCGCAGATCCTGCGCGCACGTACTCACGCAGGTGCCGCTCCTCGATCCCGACTCGCGCGAGCGCGGCGGCGAACGCCTGTGGCGATGAGAAGCGCTCGCGGACCAGGGCGACTCCCTTGTCGACCGACGCCGCATCGGGCTCTGGCGGCGCGAATCGCTCGACTTCCGCGAGGATCAGCGCCCGGTCGATCAGACGCGCGAGGGCCTGCGCGTCCGGCTCGGCGCCTTCGATCGTCACGAAGCCGAACTCGCGCGCCGCGCGGACATCGCTCAGGAGAATGAGGTCGCCTGCGACGATCGCCAGGACGCGGTCCAACACCTCGGCGCCCGGCGTCGCCGACAGCAGGACTGCGATCAGCCCAACGCCAATCTGAAATCTGGCACCAATCTGAAATCTGGCAATCTTAAATCTTAAATCTGAAATCTTAAATTTCATGATCTCAGAACGCTTGTCCCAGCGAGATGTGCCAGGCGTTCAGGTCCTCGAGACGTCCGGGCGTGATTTCCTGGCGGTTGATCTTGAATCCGAGATCGACGCGGATCGGTCCGATCGGTGACTGGAACCTCACACCAAATCCGGCGGCGCTGCGCAATCGGCCCAGATCGAGGTCAGTCGCCTGCTTGAACACGTTGCCCGTATCCAGGAACCCGACCAGGCCGACGCTGCGCATCAGCCGCAGTCGCAGTTCGGCGTTCAGAATGACCACACCGTTCCCACCGATCGGAAATCCGTCGGCATCGATGACTTCGGGCGTGCCGAGCCGGTCGAGGGCAAAGCCGCGAACGGTGGTGTCGCCGCCGGCAAAGAAGCGCTCGCTCGCCGGCAGTTGCACGCCGGCCCGTAGCTCGGGATCGTCCGCCGCGGCGTCCGGGACGCGTGCGAACGCGGTCGCCATGCCCAGCCGCGCGCTCCCGGCGAACACCAGCCGTGTCGTCCGCGGCAGCATCCGGAACCCCTGGGCGGTGAAATACGACTTGAGCAGGCCGACTTCCGACCCGATCGCCTTCGCCGCCACCTGACCATTCGCGCTCAGGTAGTGGCCGCCCGACGGATTCAGCTGATCGTCGCGTGTGTCGTGGATGCCCGCGACGGTGAATGACGACAGCAGCACCTGCGGAAACAGCCGGTCGATCAGCGGCTGATCCTCTTTATCGATCTGCTCGTCGAACAGCTCGGTCTCGTTGATCTGATAGCTGCCGATCAGGCTGAAGGCGGGGGTGAACCGCCGGACCAACTCGGCGTTGAACCCGCGCCGTGCGAAGTTGAAGCTCGAACGATGCTGCTGTTCGACGACGGCGGTGAGAAACGCATCCGCCGCGGTGTTGAACACGCGCGGCTCGCGGAACGTGCCGAGCACGCGGTACTCGTTGAACCCGTGGGCCGAGCTCTCATCCTGCGGCCGGAGGCTGACGCGCGTGAACAGATTCACGGAGCGGTTCTTGCCGAACAGGTTGCGGCGCGTGATCTCGAAGAACGCGCGCGGCCAGAACTCCAGCGCCTCATCCGCCACGCCGTCGGTTTCCTGAATCCGCGGTCCGACCTCGAACCCACCGCCGTAGCCGACCGTCGTCGGAGGGGCTTCCTCGACCGTGATCAAGAGATCGCGCCGGTTTTCGTCGCCGTGCGAGAGCTGCGAGATGCGGGTGCGGCGGAAGAGACCGAGCGCCGTCATCCGGCGCTGCGTTTCGACGACGGCGTCCTGGTCCATCGCGTCGCCGGCCTTGATCTGCAGCTCGCGTTCGATCGTTTCCGGGCGCGTGCGCCGGTTGCCGACCACCAGGACGTGCTCGACGAAGATCTGCGGGCCCTCCCGGACCCGGAACACGATGTTGGCGCTGCGGCCATCGGCCGCAAGGCCCGGATCGCTCTCGACCGTCGCGTGCAGGAAGCCGAGGTTGCCGTACTTCGCCTGGACGGCGTCGCGATCGATGGCCAGCTGAGTGGCGAAGAACTCGGCGCCCGGCCTCAAACCAAGCCCCGCGGTGAGCTCGACCTCCGACATGGCCGTGTTGCCCTCGACGCGGACCGATTCGACGATCGTCTGCGCGTGCTCGACGATCACGATACGGATGCCCAGGGCCACGTCGGCGTCGCCAGCGCCGCTGGCGACCCGCTCGACGACGGCGTCGACCTCGGCGGACGCAAAGCCGCGGCGGCGGTACAGCTCCTGGATCGCCGACACGTCGGCCTGGAGGCGGGCGCCGTCGAAGGGCTGGCCGGCGCCCAGGCGCAGCTGCGGCTCGAGCACCAGCGACGGAAAGAACTGGTTCCCTTCCAGCGTCACCGCGGCCAGCCGGTAGCGCGGGCCGCGCTCGATCGCGAAGTTGACGACCAGATCGCCGTTGTCCTGCGATCGCTGATGCGAGACCTTGGCGTCTCGGTAGCCCTGCGCATGCAGATAGTCGCGGATCCGGTTGGTCGAGTCCTCGAGCAGATCCTCGTCGGTCGATCCCTCGCGCGCGACGGGCACCAGCTGGTCGCGGACGTCGCCGGGCAGCTGTTCGCCGGTGAAGACGATCCGGACGCGCGGTCCCTGCACCGCATCCAGCGAAAGGTTGACGACGCGATCCTGGTCGGCGAAGCGCGGCAGGGCGGCGAGCCGCGCCTCGTAGTAGCCGCGATCGCGACGATCGCGCAGGTAGTTCTCGATTCGCGTGGCGAGCAGCTCGGGCTGGTAGACACCGCCGGGCGTGATGCCCAGCCGTTCGAGGAGCTCGCGCTCGGGGATACCGGGGGCGCCGATTACGTCAACGGCGCCGATCGTGGTCCGCGCGCCCGGTTCCACCCCGAGGACGAGCGTCGCGCGGTCGGGCGAGTGCTCGAGCTCCAGGCGAGGCGTCACCCGCGCGTGCAGGTAGCCGCGCCGCCCCAGCTCGCCTTCGACCAGGCGCGCGATGTCCTGCGCGCGTCCGGGCGACGGCGACGCGCCGAACCGATCCAGCACGGCGCTTCGCAACCGTCCTTCGTCCGCGCCGGGCACGCCCGCGATGCCGGTGAACAGCACACGCGTCACCGGGTGAATGGGCGCCAGCTCGAAGACGAGATCGACACCGTCGCCGCGGCTCGTCGCGTCCACCTGCACGTCCTCGAACTCGCCGAGGCTGAAGAGGTGGGCGACCGTCTCGCGTACCAGGAGCATCGTCAGCGGGCTGCCGTCTTTCAACTGAATCAGCCGGCGGAGGCGTTCGTCGGAGGCGGGGCGGCCTTCGATCTGCAGGCGGATGGACGCGATCGGCTTGCCGAGATACTCGGCGACGTCGGCAGCCGCCGGGACGGGGGCGAGCAGAAGCAGCAGAAGCAGCGTTCCTGTGGCCGGCGCCGGCCGGGCCTTCAGGCGCGCGCACATCAGAAGGTGTGCCTCACGCGGACCTCCAGCGAATACGTGTCGTTCTCGTTCCGCGAGAGGATCCACGAGAGGCGGTCGCTTTCGTCGTACTCGAGGAGCAGGAGCTGATCGTTAAACGACGAGCTGAGGCTGCGGGAAAACGTCAGGTAAACCCGATCCGACACGCGCTTGCCGATCGTCACACGCGCCGACGGATTGATGCGCGGCGTCGCGGTCGTCTGGCTGTACGGATCGAAGAGGGACGGCGTCACCTGGAAGGTGTCGACACCGAAGGTCTGCTCGACGACCCGGCCGACTTCCGACGACACCGGGCTGGCAAGGAGCTGGGTCGCACGGGTCGTCAGGATGTCGGTCTGCCGCTCGTTCGGGTTGCGGCGGGCGGATTCAGCTCGGCGTCGCCTTCCCGCCGGACCTCGCTGAAGAGCAGCGCCACCACGTCGGCGTCGGACGCGAGCGGCGGATCGGAGGTGAACTGCGGCACCAGGCTCTGGGTGGTGCCGGTGAGGTTGATGATCACGCGGTAGGTTTCCCCCGGCACTCGCACCCGCGTCTCGGCCTCGACGTCGAAGAACGGCTCGATCCGCGCCGGGTTGTTGAACTCGAGCGCGCCGCGCGTCACGAGATAGCGCCGTCCTTCGAACAGGATCTCGCCGCGATCGACTTCGGCGCGGCCGAAGAGCAACGGCCGTTCCGCGGTCCCCCGCAGCTGCATGTCCGCACTGACGACCAGCCGGGCGAGGTTGTTCTCGATCCGGAGGGTGGCCGGCACGATCAGCTGGAGATCGAACCGGACCGGTACAGCCGCCGCGGCCGGTTCGCCGGTCGCCGCTGCCACCGCCGAGCCGAAGTCGAAGAGCCCCGCCGTCGGATCGATGCGGCGGTTCCAGATGGCGTTGCGGACCGTCACGGTCCCGCCGATCGTGGGCGCCTTGAAGTTGCCGCGCACGGACACGTCCGCGTCCACGACGGAGCGGACGCCTTCCGGCACGCGGAGCTGCAGGCCCTCGCCGCGCGCGGTGACGTTCAGCTCGCCGGGCATGTAGCCCTCGAAGCCGACGCGGCCGCCGAACTGGATGCGCCCTCCGCCCATCATCGCCGTGACATCGTCCAGCCGAACGCCCCGCGAGTCGAAGCGGACGACCCCGTTGATCGCATCGAGCGCGTTCGGCATCGAGAAATGGCGGATGCGGCCGTTGGTGATGGTGGCGGTCCCGGAGAACTCGGGCGTATACAACGGACCGTTCACCGCGGCCGTCAGCTCGGCGCGGCCCGAGCCGCGCATCTCGTTCGGGAAGAAGCCCTGGAGGATCCCCAGGTTCGCGTCGCCAAGCGCCTGCAACGCGATCCGCTGATCCTGGAGGCCGATCGTGCCGGCGATTCGCAGCTGCGTGTCCTCGCCGACCAGCTGCAGCTCCTGGACGCGGATGACGTTCTGATCGAGCGCGAGCTTGATGGGCCCGCCGTTCCGCAGCTCGTAGTCGAACAGCCGCATCTCCACGCTGTCGACGGTGCCGTCGACCAGCAGGTGATTGAAATCGACGAGCTCGCCCACCACTCGCAGCGATCCGCTGGCCACTGCCGTCGTGTACGGCGACAGCGTCGGCATGAACAGCCGGACGTAGGGATCGAGGGAGCTTTCATGGAAGCGGAACGCTAGCTCCGCGTCGGCCTGCGGGGTCAGGGCAATCCGGCCGGTGCCGGTAATCGCCAGGCGTGACGAGGTCACCTCGACTTCGCCGCTCAGCTCGTTGCCGCGGAGCGCGAGCGTCCCGTTGGTCTGACCGACCGGCTCGCTCGACACGGTGAGATCGGCGATCCGGAACTTGACGTCGTAGCGCGGGCTCTCGAATGTGCCGCTTCCGCCGGCGGAGAATTCGACCGTGCCGGTGGGTCGCAGTTGCGAATAGTCGAACGCGGCAATCTGGGCCACCGGCAGGCGGCGGCCGATCGCGTCGAACGAGTACGTGCCTTCCCAGCCGATGAACGCGGCGCCGGTCACCGTTCCGGTCGACTTCGTGAGCGTCACACCGTCGAGCCTCACGCCCGACCCGTCGAACCGGAGCGCCGCCGCGCCCTTTTCAAACGGCTCGGCATACGCCGTGCCCTGCTCGATGGTCATCGAGCCGAATCCAATCGGCCGCTCGTACTCACCGGTCAGGTGGAACTCGCCAGACAGCTGGCCGGACACGGGATAGTCGTCGATCTTGAAGGCGTGCCGGACGCCGACGAGATCGCGGCGCGTGACGCGGAAGCGCGCATCGATCTCTTCCCCGCCGTCGCGCCGCGGGTACCCCAGCGAGAAGCGTCCGTCCGCGCGGATCTCCGAGTCGCCGAGGCGGATCGAGCTGTCGCGCACCGTGACATAGCTGTTCTCGACGACGATCCGCCCGGACCCGGAGCCCCACAGGGTGTCCCACGCGCGCAGGTTCTCTCCAGTGAACAGCCCCTCGACGCGCGGCTGACGGAACGCACCCGTCATCAGGCCGTCGAACTCGCCTCGCCCGCCGAACGTCACCACGCGGGTCGGCGATCCGAAATCAGTGATGATGCCGGCGAGCAGCTGATCGCTTTCCTGCCAGTCGCCGCTGGTGACGTGGAATCGAAACGACGAGTCGGCGCCCCAGGCCGTCGTCCCGTCGAAGCGCACGTGCGTCTGCTCGGTCGCGAGCCGCCCCGCCTCGAGCTCGATGCGCTCGGGCGCCAGGCGGTAGGTGAGCTCACCTGAAATCGGCAGGTGGCGAGGCAGCGGCGGCGGCGCGAACGGACCCCACTCGCGCGGCAGTTCGCCCGTGTCAGGCGGCAGGCCGGCGGTCATCGGCAGCATGTCGGGCGGCGGCGCCACCGTCAGGTGGCCGCCGCCCTGATTCTCGTGAAACCGGCCGTTGGGCCACTCGAGCAGGTTCTCGCCCGAGGCGCGTCCGGCGAAGCGCTGACCGCGCAGATCGTAGAAGTCGGTCAGCTCGGCGAGATCGACGTCCGAGTACGACGTCTCGAACCGCGCGGTCGCGCCGCCCGGCGTCCCGAGAGGCTTGATCGAGTACGCAAAGCGCGCGTCGCCCCCAAAGAGCTTCGACCCGGCGTCGGTGACTTCGAACGACTTCGGCGTCCAGCGGAGCGAGCCGTACAGCTCAGGAAAGCGGTAATCGTAGACGCCAGCCACCGGGCTGCTGAACGTGCCGGTGAGATCGTGCCCGCCCTTGAAGAGATGAAACGTCCCCGTGAAATGACCGTCGCCGGACAGCGCCCAGTTCTCCTTGTGGAAGAAGATCTCGCGCATGCGCTGGAAGTCGACGCGCGATTTCACGTCGTAGGTCATTTCCGGGAAGCGGCTGAAATCGACCACCCCGACCGCGGTATTCTGCGAGCCGTCGGTGTCGAAGGCCAGCTGCTGCAGGTGGACCAGGCTCCCGTCGAGACGGAAGCGCGTCTTCATGTTGACCCACATCGGCAGGTAGTTCTGAATAACCACCGTGCCGCCGTGGAACGCGGCCTCGCCGTGGTAGGTCGGGAAGTCCGTCATGTTCAGATCGATGTTGCGCGCGACAACCGACCAGGGCGACGAGTGATCCTCGTAGCCGAACTCGCCGCGCCAGGCGCGCAGGAACTTCATCTTCACGCGGCTCGGCCCCTTCCGGGGCTCGGCCGGCTCCTGCCGATCGCGCGTGAACTTCGGGAAGCTGTGGCCGCTCGACCACTTCTCGACGAGCATCTGCCAGTCGGTGAACTCGACGGATCGGATCGTGATCGTCGCCGGCTGGGTGAGGACGGTCGACCAGTCGAGGGCGATCGACAGCCGCTTGGCGGTCAGGAAGGGCCGGTCGCCTTCGTGCAGCCCGCCAATCGAGAAGTCTTCCATCAGGAAGTGGCCGCTGAAGACGTGCAGGCGCAGCGATCCGATGGCGACGGGGCGCTTCAGGTAGTCCGACGCGTAGCGCTGGGCCGGGGTCTGGAGCAGCCATCCGACGTCGATGGTCAGCGTGCTGACGACCGCCGCCGCGAGGATGGCGACGGTCAGCATCAGGCTGAGTCGGACGTATCGAATCGTCTTGCGCATCAACTTGAGTGACTCGCGTCGCTGGCGCTGCTCACAACGGCAATCAGCGTGCCGGCTTCGACCGACTGCCCTCCGGTCACCGGTAATTCGGCGATGACGCCGTCACGCCCAGAGCGCAGCTCGTTTTCCATCTTCATCGCTTCGATGACGGCAATCGGCTGCCGCGCGCGGACCGGATCTCCTTTTTTCACCAGCACCCGGACGACTTTGCCGGGCATCGGGGCGAGCAGCCGCTGGGGGCCCGAGCCGGAAAGCGCCCCTTCCTCTTTTCGGCCAGAACGGCGGCGTCCATTGAGCGCGACCGGCACGACACTCGGCCCGATATGGACATTCATCAGGCCGGTCACAGCGTCCCCTGCCAGGGTCACCTCGTGGCTGAGAGTGCGGCCAAACCCGGACAGTCGGCCCTGGTCGTCGTGGCCGGCCTTCATCGTCTCCGTGACGAGCAACGACAACGCATGCCCGGCCGCCGGGACAGCGTCGACCGTCCACACGCGTCCGTCCACGTCGACCACCCACTTGCCGTCCTGACGCCTGACGACGACCTGGCGCACGCGTCCGTTGACCTCGACGGCGTACTGCATCTCGTGTCCCTAACGCAGCCCTTCCGTGCGCGCCTTGACCTTCCAGTGACGGCCAGGGGCTGGCGCCGCGCCGTTCGGCCGGGCCGACGCCGATTCCGCCGCGATCATCGTCTGCACGGCCGCGGCGATGGCCGCCAGGTCCTCGACCCTGTCGTCCGGAGGCGTAAATGGCCGCCCCACGCGGTCCGCCATCACCTGATCGAGGTACGTCGTGTGAAACCGGCCCGAGACGAACTCGGGCTGATCGAGGAGCCACCGGAAGAACGGGACCGTGGTCTTGATGCCGGTGACGACATACTCGCCGAGCGCGCGGCGCATGCGAGCGACTGCGCTCGGGCGATCCTCGGCCCACGCCACCAGCTTCGAGATCAGCGGATCGTAGAAAATCGGGACGTCCAGTCCCGCGGCGATGCCGCTGTCATCGCGGATGCCGGGGCCGGCCGGTGAGCGAAGATCGACGATCCGGCCGGGCGACGGCAGAAAGTTGTTGTCCGGATCCTCCGCGTAGATGCGGCACTCGATCGCGTGGCCGTTTGGCGTCAGCAGGCGTTCCGGGTCGAGGTCGAGGCGCTCGCCACGCGCGATGCGAATCTGCCACCGCACCAGGTCGACGCCGGTCACCATCTCGGTGATCGGGTGCTCGACCTGGAGCCGCGTGTTCATTTCCAGGAAGTAGAAACGGCCGTCCTCGTCGAGCAGGAACTCAATGGTTCCTGCATTGGTGTAGCCGGCAGCGCGGGCCACCGATGCCGCGGCGGCGGTGATTGCCTGACGGATGTTCGGCGTCACCGCGGGCGAGGGGCTTTCCTCCACGACCTTCTGGTGCCGCCGTTGAATCGAACATTCGCGCTCCACGAACGGCAGCACGTTGCCATGGTGATCGCCGAGGAGCTGCACCTCCACGTGCCGCGGCCGCGAAAGCCGTCGCTCGAGATAGACGGCGGTATCGCCGAACGCGGTGCCGGCTTCGGACCGGGCCGCGCGAACCGCCGTCGCCAGATCAGCGCGATCCAGGACCGTCCGCATGCCCTTGCCGCCGCCGCCGGCGACCGCCTTGACCAGCAGCGGGTAGCCGATGGT
>CAVREM010000077.1:0-6471 GCA_963720005.1 uncultured Acidobacteriota bacterium
TAGACCTACTTCACGATCGTTTGCTGATTCACGCCAGAAGCGCGCGCACGACCTGGCCGTGGACGTCGGTCAACCTGAATCGGCGGCCCTGATGGAAGTAGGTCAGGCGCTCGTGATCGATGCCCAGCAAGTGCAGCAGCGTCGCGTGGAAATCGTGGACGTGCACGGGGCGCTCGGTCACGTTGTAGGCGAAGTCGTCGGTCGCGCCGTAGGACAGACCGCCTTTGACGCCGCCGCCGGCCATCCACACGGTAAAGCACCGCGGATGATGATCGCGTCCGTAGTTGGTGGCCGTCAGCTTGCCTTGCGAATAACTGGTGCGGCCGAACTCGCCGCCCCACACGACCAGCGTGTCATCGAGCATGCCCCGGCGCTTCAAGTCCATGACCAGGGCGGCGCTCGCCTGATCGGTTTCCCGGCATTGGCGCTCGATCCCTTTCGGCAGGTTGTCGTGCTGATCCCAGCCCTGGTGGTAGAGCTGGATGAACTTGACGCCGCGTTCGGCGAGCCGGCGGGCCAGGAGACAGTTCGCGGCGAACGTTCCCGGCTTCCGCGCGTCGGGACCATAGAGTGACAGCGTCTCCTCCGATTCGTTCGCGAGATCCATGACGCCGGGGACACTGGCTTGCAGCCGATACGCCATCTCGTACTGCGCGATGCGCGCGTCGACGTCGGCGTCTCCGGCACGCGCCGCCTCGTAGTCGTGCAGCTCGTTCAGCCGGTCGAGGAGCATGCGACGGCTCTCGCGAGAGACGCCGTCGGGGTTGGGCAGGTAGAGGACGGCATCGCCGCGGCTGCGAAATTGCACGCCCTGGTGGCGTGATGGCAGAAAACCGCTGCCCCACAGCCGTGAGTACAGCGGCTGGTCGACTTTGCCGGGTGTGATCAACACGACGAACGCCGGCAGGTCCTCAGTATCACTGCCGAGACCGTAGTGCACCCACGCTCCAAGACTGGGACGGCCGGCGATCTGCGATCCGGTCTGAAAGAACGTGATCGCTGGATCGTGATTGATCGCCTCGGTGACCATCGATCGGACAATGCAGAGGTCGTCGACGATGCGCGCGGTCTGAGGCAGGAGATCCGAGACCCACGCGCCGCTGGCGCCGTATTGCTTGAACCCGAAGAGCGAACCCGCCAGTGGCAACGACGACTGGTTGCCGGACATGCCCGTCAATCGCTGGCCCTGGCGCACCGAATCCGGGAGCTGCTCGCCGTTGCGCTGGTTGAGCATCGGCTTGTAGTCGAAGGTCTCCATCTGCGACGGGCCGCCGGCCATGAACAGATAGATGACGCGCTTCGCCTTTGCGGGAACGTGCAGCTCGCCGTTGAGCACACCGCGATCTCGAGCTGCCTGGCCCATTGACCCGGCGGATGCCTCCATCCGGGTCGCCAGCATGCGCACGGGCGTCAGGAGATCGGCGAGGGCCAGCCCACCGAGTCCCATCCCCATCTGGTTCAGCAGCATCCGGCGCGACAACCCCGACGCAGGCGCCGCTCCGGTGCAGCGGCAGTGCCCGCGCTCTCCCGTGAAATCTTCGCTCATCGCAGCACCACGAACTCGTCGAAGTTGATCAGCGCGTTGACCACGGCAGTCGTTGCGGCCAGGGCCGCAGGGTCGGCGGCCGCCAGCGAGGGATCGGGCGCGGAGTCGCCGACACGCACGTACTTCAGGGCATCGGCGGGGTGCCGCGCAAAGCTCTGGTACTGCTCGTCGAACATCCGCTCGAGGATCGCGGCCTCGCGGTCATCGGGGAACCGGCCGATGAGCGCGCGAAACGCGTCGCGAATCCGATCGCGCGTACTCCGAGGGTGGCGCGCGAGCACGCGCTGTGCGAGCGTCCGCGATGCTTCGACGAACTGCGGATCGTTCAGCAGCACCAGCGACTGCAGCGGGGTGACCGTCGCTTCGCGTCTGGCGACGCAGACCTCGCGCGTGATGGCGTCGAATGTGGTCATCGACGGCGGTGGCGCGGTTCTCTTCCAGAACGTGTACAGGCTGCGGCGATAGAGCTTCACCCCCTCGTCCTGCCGGTACACCTTGCCGGTCCCGGCCTGCTCCCACAGCCCGGCCGGCTGATACGGCTTGACGCTCGGTCCGCCGATGGTGCGGTTCAAGAGCCCGCTGGCGGCGAGCGCGCTGTCGCGGATCTGTTCCGCCAGGAGTCGCGTCTTCGGCCATCGGGACAACAGCTGGTTGTCCGGATCTCGCGCGGCCGCCTCGGCGCTCGTGACTGCGGACTGGCGGAACGCCGCCGACAACACGATGCGCCGGTGCAGCGCTTTCACGTCCCAGCCGTCCTTGATGAAGCGATCCGTCAACCAATCGAGCAGCTCGGGGTGCGTCGGCAGCTTGCCCTGGCTGCCGAAGTCCTCGGGCGTGGCGACGATGCCGCGGCCGAAATGCATGCGCCAGACACGATTGACGACGACCCGTGCCGCGAGCGGTTGCGCCGGCGAAGTCAGCCAGCGCGCGAGGCCCAGCCGATCGCGCGGCTGATCGGCCGGGAACGGTGGCAGGCTCGCTGGTGTGTTCCGCGTGACCACGTCCCCTGGGGCGTCGTAGGCCCCGCGTTTGAGCAGATGCGTCCGACGCGCCGGATGCATCTCCTCCATCACCATGATTTCCGGAACGTCGGCGACGAGCGCGTTCGCAGCCACGCGTAGTTGCTGGAGTGCCTTGACGGCATCGATGGATGGCTGATGCTCGCGGGCAAGGAAATACGCGAACGCGGCGGCGTTGTTGCCCAACGGGACGCCGGCCACTTCCGCGGCGGTGAGCTCGACGTCGAAGACCTGCAGATCGTCGATCAGGCCGTTCTTGAAGCCGCTGTCGCGGAACCTCGCCGCGAGCGTCAACGAAGGCTGGTCGGATTGATCGCCGGCCTCCTTGCGGTAGGTGATGTCCTTGACGAGCCGATCGCGCACCACCGTCGTGGCGAGCGGCGCGCCATCGAGGTACATCCGGATGCCCGCCGCGCGGCTCGATCCGTCGTAGGTGATCGTCAGTCGCGACCACTGGTTCAGTGCAAGGGCGCGCGTGGCGCGTACTGCGATCGCGTTGCCGGGCCAGAAATGAATCAGGCCAAAGAACGGCCGGCCGTCGTCGAGCGTCAGCTCGTAGCCGCGGCTGCCGGCATCAGTCCAGGCTCGCGACTGATGCAGAACGACCGCGCGCGGCTGGCGCTCGGTCGGCATCAGTCGAATCATCAGCGAGAACGGATCGGTGCGGCCGAAGCGCCTGGCCCCGGGATGCACAACCCCATTGTCGCCGCTGAACCGCAGCGCACCAGTCGTGCCCGAGGCGGATTCCCGCACGAGCTGCGGACCGTCCTGCAGCGTGGCCGGTTGCGCGGCGATCCGATCTGGTGTCGTGTCGGTCTTGGTCGTGATGTCGGTGTCGATGGCATCGAACGACAGGTGTGCGATCGGGGCCGGCCTGTGTAGTTGCGGGGCGCGGGCGATCCATTGCTGAAACGGGACGCGCGCTGACCGCGCCAGCGCCTTCAGGTGCCGCTCGGTTTCGGCGATTCGCGCGGCGATCCGATCGCGGCGCTCGACACTGCCGGCCGGCCACAAGAGAAGCGCCGGCGTCGGCGTCGCGTTGGTGAAGTGCGAATACAGTCCGGATTCATCGATATTGTTGAAGAACGCGAACAGCGAGAAGTAGTCACGCTGGGTGATCGGATCGAACTTGTGGTCGTGACAGCGGGCACACTCGAGCGTCAGGCCGAGCATGGCGGTGCCGAAGGTGTTGACCCGATCCGCCACGTACTCGGTGCGGAACTCCGCCTCGACGCTGCCACCCTCGTTGGTCTGGCGGTGGAGCCGGTTGAACGCCGTGGCGATGCGCTGATCGCGCGTGGCGCCAGGCAGCAGATCCCCGGCCAGTTGCCAGGTCAGGAACTGATCGTAGGAAAGGTTGCTGTTGAACGCGCGGATCACCCAATCGCGATAGGGCGACATGTCGCGTTCGACATCCGCCTGGTAGCCGTAGGTGTCCGCGTAGCGGGCCAGGTCGAGCCAGTCCATGGCCATGCGCTCGCCATACGCCGGCGATGCCAGGTACCGATCGACGACGCGCTCAAAGGCGGCCGGCGAACCGTCGGCGAGAAACCCGTCGATGTCGTCCGGAGTCGGAGGGAGGCCGGTCAGCGTCAGTGCCGCGCGGCGGATGAACGTTTCGCGCGACGCGGCAGGAGAGGGGCGAAGCCCCGCGGCGGCGAGTCGGGTCGCGATGAAACCGTCAATCGGGTTCGTGCTCACGCCAGCCGCTGGGCTCGGGTACGGCCGGGACCGCACGGGTTGAAAGGCCCAGTGAGGCCGGTAGTCCGCACCTTCCTGGACCCAGCGCCGAAGGAGTGCCTTCTCGGCGTCCGAGAGGGACAAGTTCGATTCGGGCGGCGGCATCAGGTCGTCGTCCTTCGGCGTAGATCCGTCGCACGAGCTCGCTCTGTTCCGGCCGGCCAGGCTTCACGACTGCCCATCCATCGTCCAGCGTCTTGAATGTGCCGGCCGGCAGATCGAGGCGAAGCTCCCTCTTCCGTTTGCCGGCGTCTGGCCCGTGACAACGGAAGCAGCGATCTGAAAGGAGCGGGCGAATCTGCGTGGTGAAGTCGACCGGAGCCTGGCGGCCCCCGCCTTGCAAGGCACGGCGGGCAGGGTTCTGGGGTGGTCCGGCAAGGACGGCGATGGAGAGCATCCCAACCATGAGCGTCGCGCTGAGGCTCGTTCGCTGGCCGATCGAATGGAAGGATGGTCTTCTCATGTCGCCGCGCGCCGGAGGGTATCATCGAACTGTCTCAGGATGACAGATCAGGCGGCCGCGAGCGCGATGGTCAGGGTCAGTCGACGCCGAAGCTGCGCTGCCGAGACAAATCCTAGTCTTGCCGCAGGGCGGTGAGCGGATCCAATTCTGCGGCGCGTCGGGCCGGCAGATAACAGGCGAGCGCCGCGGCCATCAGCAGCACGAGCGCGACGCCGCCGAAGGCGGCGGGATCCAGCGGCCCAACGCCGAACAGCAGATGACGCATCGTCTGCGCGAGTGCCATCGCGCCGAACACGCCGGCGGCCACGCCGATGACAACCGGCCGCATGCCGCGCGAGAAGACCCAGCCGATGACCTCCTGACGCGTCGCGCCGAGCGCGAGCCGCAATCCAATCTCCCGCGTCCGACGCACGACCGTATAGCTCACGACGCCGTAGACGCCAACCGCCCCGAGCAGCAGAGCCACGATTCCGAACAACAACGTCAGGACCATCTGAAACCGTCGTTGAACCAGCGACACGGACACGATTTCTTCCATCGTGCGCATCGCGGCGATGGGCACGGTCGGATCGGCCCGCCTCACGAGATCGCGCAACGATGCACTCAGGGCCGACGGATCCTGCGCCGTGCGCACGAGGACGCTCATGCGTCCGCTCGGCGCTTGATGGTGGGGACGATACAGCTGCGGCGGCAGATCGCGGTCGAGTGCGCCAGGCCGCACGTCTTGGACGACGCCGACCACGGTGATGTCCGGTGCGTTTACCGTCCCCTGGCGGAGGGTGCGACCCACGAGGCTCGCTGGCGTGTCTCCCGGCCAGAGCCGCCGGCCGAGCGATTCGCCGATCACCGCTACCGGTGTGACGTCCTGTTCGGTGAAGGCGCGGCCGGCACGCAAGGCGGTGCCGCTCGCGGTGAAGTAGCCCGGCGTCGCATTGCGGAGGCCTGCGACGGGACGTTGCAGCGCGAGACCCTGGGGAGTCCGTGTCGGTCGAGAAAAAAATGGCTTGCGTGCCCGATTCCCCGAGCGCCGGCATGCTGTTCACGGCGCCGACTGCGAGCACGTCCGGGAGCGCGTGAATCTCAGTGAGTAATCCTTGGTAGAACGCCGTCCGCTGCGGCCCTGTCGCGTAGCGCTGACCGCCGGGCGAAAGCTCGAGCGCCAGCACGTGCCTCACTTCATACCCGCGATCCGCCCGCGTCACATTGACGAAGCTATGCAACAACAATGCGGCCGAGGCAAGCAGGGCGGTGCTGAGTGCCAGCTCGACGCTCACCAGCGCCTGTCGCATGGTCGCAGCGTCGCCGCCCACGGTGCCGCGCGCGCCTTCCTGTAGTACGGCGCGGGCATCCTTCCGATACGCCTGCCATGCGGGCAGACAACCACAGGCCAGGCCGGTCGCGACGCTCGCCAGAATGGACACCGCCAACACCGGCAGCTTGGGCCGCGTATCCGCGAGCGCTTGCATATCCGGCGGGCCTTGCGCGAGGAGCGCGCCGACACCGAGATACGCGAACGCGACGCCGAGTGCGCCGCCGATCAGGGCGAGGCACGTGCTCTCGGTGAGCATCTGTCCGAGAATCCGCGACCGTCGGGCGCCGAGCGCGACACGCACCGCAAATTCCTGCGAGCGGCTCGCGACGCGGCCGAGATAGAGATTCGCCACGTTCGCGCATGCGGCGAGCAGCAACAGGCCTGCTGCGGC
>CAVREM010000078.1:0-84827 GCA_963720005.1 uncultured Acidobacteriota bacterium
GTCGGGATATCGAGTTCCTGTTCGTAATTTCGATTGAAGTAGCCGAATGAGAGCATCAAGGTCCCGGATTCGTCGCGGAACCAGCCTTCGAACACCGGCGACACCAGCTCACCGCGGGCATGCTTCAGGCCGTCGCCCGGCTTGATGTCCTGAGGACGTTCCTGGGCGGCGAGGGCCCACGTCGACGCCCCCATCAAGGCGGCAATCGCCAACAGGCGCGCGTTCCTCGCGCCGAACCGTGGTTTTATGACTTCCATAGGCGGCTCGTGCGCAGCCATACACCGTGCCGGCCCTAAAAGGGTCGGCCTACCCGCAGTGCCGATGATAAACGATATCCCCTCCCCGTTGGCAGCAGTTATAGGCAATCTGAGGCTGGCGGAAACCCCAAAATCGGCACATTGTCCGTCTAACTGGGCTGTGCTACTGTGCGGCCACTTCCGCGTCGGCGCACAACATCAGGCTGGAGGACACGATGAATCGCTGGATCCTCGGTCTCGCGGCGGCGGCCCTTCTGATCTTCTTCCCCTCGGCAACCGGCGCGCAGACGGGTACCGGCAGCATCGCAGGAACGGTGCGGGACGCTACGGGAGCGGTGCTCCCCGGGGTGACCGTCGAAGCATTCAGCCCCGCGCTGATCGAGAAAGTCCGCACCGCGTCGACCGACGCGAGCGGCCAATACAAGATCATCGAACTCCCCCCTGGCGTCTACACGGTGGCGTTCGGGTTGACCGGCTTCGCGAGCGTCCGGCGTGAAGGCATCGAGCTCACCACCGGGTTTACCGCGCCGGTCAACGTCGAGATGCGGGTGGGCAGCATCGAGGAAACCGTCACCGTCTCGGGGCAGAGCCCCATCGTCGACACGCAGAACGTGCGGCAGCAGGCGGTGATGTCGCGCGACGTCATCGATGCCATCCCGACCGGAAAGACGTATGGGAACCTCGGGGCGCTCATCCCGGGCGTGGTGCTGGCGTCGGCCGGCGGCCAGCAGACGCAGGACGTTGGCGGCGCGACCGGTATTGCGTTCACGCAGCTCGCCATCCACGGCGGCCGCCGTTTCGATCAGACGCTGCAGATCAACGGCATGTCGGTGACGAACCTCGACAACGAGAGCATCTCGACGATCAACTTCACCGACGGCAACGTCCAGGAGATCGTCATGGATGTCGCGGCGCAATCAGCCGAATCGGAGCTCGGCGGCGTCCGCGTGAACATCATCCCGAAAGACGGCGGCAATACGTTTCGCGGCAGCCTGGCGGCGAACTTTTCGACAGACGACCTCCAATCCGACAACTATTCCGCCGACCTGCAGGCGCGTGGACTGCGCGCACCGAACAGCATCAAGCAACTGTGGAACGTCGCCCCCGGGCTCGGCGGCCCGATCGTGCGGGACAAGCTCTGGTTCCACGTCGCCTACGGCACGATCGGCACGGAGAATTACGTCGCAGGCATGTTCATCAACACGACGCCGGCGGCCTGGACGCCCACCTTCGACCAGGGACAGCAGGCCGTCGACGACCAGGACACCCACGATGCGAACATCCGCCTGACGTGGCAGGCGAGCGAGAGGAACAAGTTCTCGTTCTATTACGACTTCAATCGCGGCTGCCAGTGCCATTTCCTCGTGGGGGCGACGCGCGCGCCGGAGGCTTCGTCGTACGAGATCCGGCCGAATCATCTCGTCCAGGGGACCTGGACCATGCCGGCGACCAGCCGGCTGCTGTTCGAGGCGGGAGCTTCGTTCAGCTCGCAGCTTCTCGATCGTGAGCCGCAGGCCTCATCGACCGAACCGACGATCGTCGAACAGAATGGCGGCATCGGGTACCGCGCGATCTCGACGGCGGCGGTCGAGTCGCTGGTGTATCTGCATCAGGACGTGCGGAACTACAACGCCCGCGGGTCGGTCTCCTATGTGACCGGCAGCCACGCGCTGAAGACGGGACTGGCCTACATCTACGCGAGCGAGCTCATGGAAGGGCGCCACAACAACGGCAACGTCAGCTACCTCGTCACGGGAGGCCGCCCCACGCGCGTCACCTACTGGAATCTGCCCTACTCCAATACCTTTCGGCTGAACCCGAAGCTGGCGCTCTTCGCGCAGGATCAATCGACGTTCGGGCGCTTTACGGTGAACGCCGGCGTGCGCTACGACTATCTCGCCTCCGACTACCCCGATCTCGTGCAGCCGCCGGGCCAGTTCTTTCCGGTGTCGCGGACGTTCCCGGGCAAGACGGTCGTCCGATGGCACGACATTTCGCCGCGCGTCGGCGGATCGTACGACCTGTTCGGCAACGGGAAAACGGCGTTCAAGGCCAGCGTGAGCCGCTACATCCAGCAGCTGGCGAGCGCCCCGGCGCGTCCGGTCACGCCGGTGACAACCAATCTCACGAACGGCCGCTCGTGGACTGACAACGGCGACTTCATCGTCCAGGGCGATCCGATGAACCACGCCCTGAACGGCGAGCTTGGGCCGAGCAGCAACGTCAATTTCGGCCAGCCGGGCACGACCAGCCGGTACGGCGACGAGTTCGCGTTCGGCTGGGGCGTCCGCCCGGCGAATTGGGAAGTATCGGCCGGCGTCCAGCACGAGCTCGTGCCGAGAATCTCCGTCGGCGGCGCGTACTTCCGTCGTCATTACGTCAACCTCGAAGTGACCGACAACTTCCTGGTCGGACCGTCCGACTTCGATCACTACTGCGTCGACGCGCCGCGCGATTCACGGCTGCCCGACGGAGGCGGACAGCGGATTTGCGGGCTCTACGATCTGCAACGAACCAAAGTCGGGCAGATCGACTCTGTCAGGACCTCGTCGGCCAACTACGGCGACCAGATCGAGCGGTGGAATGGATTCGACTTCACGGTGAACGCCAGGCTCCAGAACAACCTGCTGTTGCAGGGTGGCCTGAGCACCGGCAAGACGCTCAACGACAACTGCGACGTCGTGGACGACATCCCCGAGATCGGCGCCAACAACGGATCCCGGTTCTGTCGGACCGAGACGCCGTACCTCACGCAGCTCAAGCTGCTGGGCGCCTACACACTGCCCTGGCAGATTCAGGTGGCCGGGACGCTGCAGAGTGTCCCCGGACCGCAGGTCACCGCGAACGCCGTGTTCAGCAACGCGCAAATCTCTCCGTCGCTCGGCCGCGATCTCTCCGGCGCGACGACGGCCACGGTCAACCTGGTCGAGCCGGGCACGATGTACGGCGAGCGCCTCAACCAGCTCGACATCCGCTTCGGGAAGATCTTCTCGATGGGCAGGAACACGCGAGTCCACGCGATGGTGGATCTGTTCAACGCGCTCAATGCCGACACTGTGCTCACGCAGAACAACTGGTACGGAACCAACGGGGCGACGTGGCAGGTGCCGACCTTCATCGTGCAGGCGCGCATCGTGAAGTTCGGCGTGCAGATGACGTTCTGACTGATTATTTACCCGAGGGGCTTCGCCCCTCGGACTCCCCAACACGCTCTCTCCCGCCTTCGCCGAGGCTACGGCGGGCAAGCGCAAGATCCCTTTCACAATCGGCCCGCTCCGCCTTGGCCGCCATAGCGCGCTAGTGTTTTCAAGCGCGAAGGCGGCTCGCGCGCTCGCTCGCGGCGCAGGTCAGCTGGTTTTGACATAGATTCTAATTTCTCGATCGATTTCCCTCGGCCTGCAGGTAGTTCCTGAACGGTCCATCGGCCGATCTGGGTTCCGGCGGTCAAGCCGTCCTGGCTCGCGAATCTGAAGTGGATGCCGCCGTAAATGCGGCTCATCGCCGCTTCCGCCGCGGCGGCACTGAAGCTCGCGAAACTCCGGGACATCCCGGGCAAGGCGTCGGATCCCGCGATGAACGCGAAGTCGTCGGTGCCGTAGAACAGCGCCAGCACCGTCGCCGCGGCCGCACTGAAGGTGCTGTGCCCCGACACGTAATCCGGGAACGGAGGGGTCGCGATGAAGGACGACCATGTCGCGTCGGGCGCGGTGGCCGGATTGCCATCAGTGTCGCCGGCACGAATCGCTGTCACGGGGCGCCAGTTGTGGTAGGTGTACTTCGCGTCCCACGCGCAGATGCCGGCGTCGGCCATCGCGATGTTCAGCAGCGCGAAGAGCCGGGCGTTTTGCTCCAGGGATAGCCCAGTCATCGCGGCGATGCCCTGCGCGATGTGATTCCAATGGCCGGGAGGCGTTTCCGTCCCGGCGCCGTCAGCCCAGAACTGCGCGATTTGAGATTGGTCCGCGGTGCGCGACGACCCGACTGCCGCGCCGAGCGCTTTCACCTCGTTGTAATCCGCAGCCCACGTGGCGCTGTCGAGAGGCGGCGGACCGGCACCACGGTATTGGTCGCTCGAAGTCATCCCGAAGGGTACGAGCATTCCCCACTGCGGCAACAAGTACGGGGCTGAGCCGGGGGGCGTCGGCACCCAGGACCCGGGCCCGCTGCCAGAAGGAGGAGGAACGACGGCATCGACCCCGTCGTCCGCCCGCGCAGCCAGGATCTGGCTTGCCACCGACTCACCCCACGCGACGCCGGCATCTCGTTGAGGACCCTGTCGAATCGGTACTCAGCGTGGTTGCGAGGAGCGCATCAGAGTCGGCCGAACGGGCCGGGAACAATGTGATCAGCACTCGATGCGCGGCCGCGGCGGCGGCAGCCTCAGGGGACGCGCTGGCTGGCACCGCGCTTCGAACGAGGTATTCGCGGTGCCTTCGTGAGATGCCGTTGACAGCGTCGTAAATGGACACGTGCAGGATGGCCAAGGCGCGCGATGCCACTGGCGGCGATGTCCGCGAGGCACGAATCGCATCAAGGGCGGCGGCATTCCAATCAGTCACGATGTCAGCGAACGCCGGCGCGCCAAGCGCCGTCAGCAGCAGCGTGGCTGTAAGAATGTTCCTGAGCTTCATCTGGCGCCTCCTTCCACGGCCAGGCTGTTCCAACTACGCGGTCCGCGAACGATCGGATTGTGTTGACGGGAAGACAGTCGGACGCGGGGGTGCCGGCGGCTGTGCAATCGAGCGGCCACTCCGCGTCTATCTGGTTGTCGGAGGAAATGAGGATGCCCCGGCGCGACGCTGTTCGAGATCAGAACTCGACGGTGATCCCGAAATTACGCGCCGCGGAGGAGCGATCGAAGGAAGGCTACGCACTTGTGTTGGCGCGGTTCTGGCGCGAAGCCGTTGGAGGTGGCCGTCTCAGGATCCACGGCCCCGCGAGAAGACTCTGGGGATCCGCGAGCTCACGGAGCTCGCGTCACGCGGTCGCGGCGGTCCTCGCAGCGGGGCCCGGCCACCGGATTACGGATTCGCGACGGAACTGCGTCAACACAAGCGAGTATGGATCCCGTCGTTTTGGGCCCGCATCTCCGGCGGACCTGAAGGTCCGCCCTACGGTCGTGCGCCCTACACGGCGGACCTAAGAGGTCCGCCCTACCCTGGACTGATCGCCCGGCTGACATCCAGTCCGAATTGGGGCTTCTCGCGCGGCCCGGTGATTTTGATCGGCAGCTTCGAACCGCCACCCGGCCGGCGGAACAGAGGCTGCGCCAGTTTTGCGGCCACAGCCTTCCAGCCGGTCGTCGTTTTCTCGAGCGTGGCGTCGAGAAGCAGGTCGCCGCGAAAATCAAGCAGCTCACGCTTCATATCGTAGGTGCCGGCAATCTGCACGACGGCGCCCGGAACGGCGAACAACAGATCGGCGAAGGTAAGGGTGGTCTTCCGCATCCGGAACGTCCCTGAGAGGCTGGACACCACACTGGGGCCGCCCTTGGCGGTCTCTCCCTTGCCGCGCTGGCTCAGGGTGTTGATCTGCTCCTGCACGTTCACGTTGGAGAACCGCGCCTCGTTCAGGCTGAACCTTCCGTCGAGTTCCAGCTTGTCGATGACATCGGCATCGCCCGCCGGCAGCAGAAACTTCGTCGTCAAGCGCACCTGCCCGGTCATGAGCGGCTTCCCCGCCTTCACCGCGAGCTTCAACAGATCCTCGATCCGGCCCTCGTCGATCGTCACGTCCAGCGCCACCCGGCGTCCCTTCACATCCTTGGTTCGCACGACGGCGCCGTGGGCCACGATCAGTGTCTCGATCACCCGGGCCTCGACGCGCTCGAGCCGCGTATCGCCGTTGGTGCCGTCGACGATGGCGTGGAATGTGGTCTTGAGAGGAACCGGCTGCGCGGCGAGATCGATGGAAAAATCGGGGGTGTCCGTCTCGCCCTTGACCTCGATCCTCTCGAGCACGCCGGAATAGGCGCCGTGCGAGGTCAGCGTTCCGCCGATGCCTTTGATGGTGTCGAGATTGGCGTCATTGAAATCGTATTCGCCGCGGACCGGCGTCTGGCTCGGCTCGTCGGCTTGCCAGGGCCCGAAGGTTCCCTGGGTCGTGATTTCGCCCCGCGGCTGCGGGTTGGTGAGCGCGGCTTCAAACGGGGCACCGCCGGCATCGAAGAGACCATGCATCACAAGATGGTGAATCTGAAATTCACGCGGGAGCTTGCTCGGATCGCGCGGGACGATTTCCAGGCGAGCCGTTCGAGACACGATCTGGTCGACGACGAGCCGCGAGGCAACGGAAACAGAAGACGTCGAAGCCGCAGTTGGACCTGTCGTCGGTTCCGCGCCAGAAGGCTCGCCGTCCGCATTGCGAACGCCGCCTGGCGGGATGCTGATCTCCAGGCGGTCCAACTCGACGGTTTTCAATCGCAACGGCGAGCGCATGATGCCCCACAAGCCAGCACTCGCCGAGAACGACTCGATCCGAATCAACGGCGTCACGTCGGTGCGGCCGTTGTGTCGAATGGTCAGCCCTCCCCCGCTGACTTCCGGGCGTGGGAACGTGGAGATTTGCAGCCAGTCGAGCTCGACCTCACTGCGAAATCGTTCGTTCAGGGCCGCAATCGCCCGATCGCGCACATGCGGCGTCATTCTGGTCGCAAGCGACACGAGGATCGCCCCGACGATCAAGATGAGCAGAAACGCGATCAGAACCGAGCGCCGAAGAGGTCTGGTCTTATTCGCCAAGCATTTGTCCCATGGGCTTCAACAGTTCGATGTGATCGGCGACGACTTGATGATAGCAAGCGGCACCGCCGCGACGACGCGTCCACAAAAAAGCAAGCATCATTCCCATTCGAATCGGACGGTTCCCTTCTTGCAGCCGTTGCTGCCCTCGACTGACTGCGAGCTTTCGGACGTGATCTCCGAGCAGATCTCGAGCTCATCGAGCGAACGGTCACACGGTAGGGCGAACACGGTGGCCAACGACGCGCCACAGTTGGCATCAGCAAGACCGAGCGCCCGCGCACACTGAACTGATTCCGCTCGAGCAAGAGCGTCGGGAGCTCGAGTAAACGCCTAGCCCAATGTTGAAGGAGGGTAAATGTACCACCACGTGAAAAAGCTGATGTACACGGTCCGCGTTGACGAGGCCGATCCGAGATTCGGGAACATGCTTCTCGAGCAGTTCGGCGGCGCGAACGGCGAGCTGGCTGCGGCCATGCAGTATTCCATTCAGGGGCTGAATTGCGACGACGCGGAGCGCAAAGACCTTCTGATGGACATCGGCACCGAAGAACTGAGCCACCTGGAGATTGTCGGCGCGCTCGCCCGGCTGCACCTCAAGCCGATGAAGTTCGATCGCGACAGTGCAGAGGCCGACCCCCTCATCGCCATCGCGGGTGGCGGCGGGGTCAGCCTGTGTAACTCGATGGGCAATGCATGGACCGCGGACTACCTGAAGATCACCGGCGAGCTGGACGTCGATCTCCGCAGCAACATCGCGGCAGAGGCACGCGCCAAGATCGTTTATGAGCGTTTGATCAACTTCACCACGGACGCCGGCACGAAGGACGCGCTGCAGTTCCTGATGACGCGCGAGATCACGCACATGAAGGCCTTCACCGCGGCCCTCGAGAGCCTCAACAAGCCGCGTTTTTCAATCGGGAAGATTCCGCCGACTCCTGGCCTGGTCGACCAGTTCTTCAACGATTCGACGGGTGAAGGGGAAGACGGCGAGATCGACGTTCGCGGTCCGTGGAACAAGGGTGAGGATTGGCAATTCGTCGACGCGCCCGCCTTCCAGGATCTCTCGGCCGGCGAGGTCACACGCGATGCTGCGCGTCGACGACAGGTCGACGAGCACCACCACCGAGCCCGAGATGATTGAAGAGCTTCTCGTCGGAGAACTGCGCGATCTCCTGAGCGCGGAAGGTCAGCTCGTCAAAGCGCTGCCCAAGATCGCCAAGGCGGCAACGGCTGGCCGCCTGAAGCTGGCTTTCGAGAACCACCTCGCAAGAGACGAAAGGGCAGGTCGAACGCCTGAAGGAGTGTTTCACCCTGCTGGGGGCGCAGCCGAAAGCCAAAGAGTGCAAGGGGATGGCGGGTCTGCTCGAGGAGGGCAACGAGGTCATCGAAGAGGGAAAGGAAAAGGACGATGTCGCCGCCGATCTGGCGCTGATTGCGGCAGCGCAGAAAGTGGAGCACTACGAGATTTCCGCCTACGGCACGGCCCGCGCGATGGCTGGCCAGATTGGCCTTCCGGAGGTCGCCGCGCTTCTAGGCAAATCGCTCGCCGAGGAAGAGATCGCCGACAACCTCCTGACCCAGGTCGCTCGAGAACTGATGTCCGAGTCGAGAACCGGGGAGACGAAAGAGCCCAAGCACCAACGTTCCTCACTCTCGGGCTCTACAACACGCTCGTAAAGCAACTCGGTTCCGACCGCACCGAACACGCCGTATAAACTCGTCCGCCGTCCATTCCCTGGCGCAGCCGATGCGCCCGGGAATGGTCTTGCACCATCCGTCAGCAAACTCGGCCGAGCGACCGGTGAACGATCGCTGCAGCTGACGATTGAGATCGCAAACCCGGCAAGGAGGAAAAGACCGCGAATGGATCCAAACATCGTTCGCCTCCTCAGTAAGAGCCGAAAAGTGCGACAGCATACCTCAGCCGGAGTTGCGGTCGACGAATCAAAACGCCTCGCGGCGGAGCTTGGCCACACGGAAGATTCTGCACGGTGTGTATGTCGCTTGAGAGCATCTCGACTGGAAAGCATTCCTGAAATCAGCATGTTTCCCTGGCAGGGAGAGTGCTCCATCGAAGCCAACGGGCTGGTCCCTCAGCCCGTCTGTTCTAGAAAGGAGCAGAGATGCTGCGATATGTCACCTCGACGCTAACCGCATGCGCGCTCGCCGGCCTGGTGAGCGTGTCTGCGCAGGAGCCGGCGCCAGCGCAACAACAGGCGCCAGCGCAACAACAGGAGAAGCAGCAGGCGCCCAAGGAAACACTAAGCGGTTGCGTTATCGAGGCCAAGACGACCGATGGCAATACCGCTTACGTGCTGAACAATGTCGAAGGTGGATCGGCGGCGATGTACGTGCTCGCAGGGCAGCAATCCGAGTGGGCGAGCAACGTGAACAAGAAGGTGGAAGTCACGGGGCCGGTGCAGCAGCCAAGTGCCCCGTCGGACGGTGCCTCAGCGAATCCGAAGGTGCTGCGTCCGCCGATCGTGCAGGTCGAATCCGTGAAGGTGGTTGCCGAGACTTGTAAGTAAGCGCATCCCCGTCTGCCCCGCGCAGCGCGCGTGGGGCAGAACAACTCCCCCCGCCCGCGAACGGATATACTAAGCGCCACAGCCTGAAGACAATCCGTGTCGGCTCGGAGCGCGATATGAACCGTATCCGTGCGCGCCGTTCTGTGGGGCATCGCCGCCGCCCCGTCTCGTCATCGTCGCTCTATCCGCACAACAGAGTCCGCCGGCGGCCAACCCGCCGGCGCAGCCGTGTGCCGGCGGTGCGCTCGACCCGAGCTGCAACCAGCTCCGCACACCGCGCGTTCCACTCCCCGTCGGACCCGATGATTCTGGAAACGGCCGAACAGCCGAGGATTCGGGTCATCGCGCTGACCACGGAATTGATGCATCCCTGGGGTCTTGCGTTCCTGCCCGACGGCACGCATGCTTGTGACGGAGCGGCCAGGGCGGCTGAGAGTGATTCGGAATGGAAAACTGGACGCGTCGCCGGTCTCCGGCGTCCCGCAGGTTTCTGCCGTGGGCCTCAATGGCCTGATGGACGTCGCCGTCCATCCGCGATTCAGCCGAAACGCGATTGGTGTACCTCACCTACTCGAAGCCGATGGACGGCAATCGTTCGACCGCGGCGCTCGCCCGCGGACGCTTCGATGGCCACTCGCTTCAGGACGTCAAGGAACTCTTCGTCGCTCAACCCAACGCGAGCGGCACGACGCGGATCGCCTTCGGCAAGGACGGCATGCTGTACATGACGATTCAAGGCGCGGCGGGCAACCGCGCCCAGGATCCCAACGACATCGCGGGAAAGATCCTGCGCCTGAAAGATGACGGCAGCGTCCCGCCCGACAATCCGTTCGTCGATCGGCCCGGGTATCGGCCCGAGATCTTCACGCTCGGTCATCGCAGCAACGTCGGCATCGAGGTGCACCCGGAAACGGGCGCCATCTGGACGACGGAGAACGGGCCCAACGGCGGCGACGAGATCAACATCCTCGTGGCAGGCCGCAACTACGGCTGGCCCGTCGTCAGCTACGGCCGCACCTACCCGGGGCCCTGGGTCACCGAGGTGCCGTGGCGCGCGTCGATGGAACAGCCGCTGATTTTCTGGGTGCCGTCGATTGCGGCGTCAGGAATCGCGTTCTACACCGGCGATCGGTTCCCGGCGTGGAAGGGCAATGTCTTCGTCGGCGGCATGCGGACCGGCGAGATCGACCGCACGGGGCGCGTCGAACGCATCGTGTTCAACGAGCGCGGGGACGAGATGCGCCGGGAGTCGCTGCTGACCGAGCTCAAGAAACGGTTCCGGGATGTTCGACAGGGACCGGACGGGTTGCTCTACGTCCTCGCCGAGGACGAAATGGTCGAGAACGCCGGCGAAGGCGCGGTGCTGCGCATCGAGCCGGCGCCGTAGACGTTCACGAATCATTCACGATTCACTGCTTGACACCTATGATCCCCACGCTTCGAACATTCACGATTCGCTGCCTGACACCCGGTCGTCCTCGGACTCTTCCTGCTGGCCAGCACGCCCTCCGCCCAGCAAGGCGGCGCAGGGTCCTGAAGCTGGACCTCCGCGGCGCAATCCCGGTCCGGCCGGTGCGATGGGCGTCGACGCGGTCGCGCTGCCGAACGAGCCGCAGGTCTTCGATACGGCCGAACAACACAAGATTCGCGTGACGGTGGTCGCGAAGGGATTTGCGCATCCGTGGGCGCTGGCGCTGCTGCCCGACGGGAGCATGCTCGTGACCGAACGGGACGGCGGCCTGAAAGTCGTCGGCGCGCCGAGCCTTTCAGGTTCGGCGGGGAGCAATGCCCATCCGAATCCGAAGTCGGTGAAGGGCGCGCCGCCCGTGCAGATCGTCAGCCTGTGGGGGTTGATGGACGTCGCGCTGCACCCGAAGTTTGCCGAGAACAGGCTCGTGTACCTGAGTTACATGAAGCCGCTCGGGAATCGGCGCGCCACGATGGCCGTCAGCCGCGGCCGCTTCGACGGGACGTCGCTGAACGATGTCACCGACATCTTCGTCGCGAACAACCCGACCACGGCCGCTTCGTCGCGCCTGGCGTTCGGCCTTGATGGCTCGCTGTATGTCACGACGACCGCCGACGACATCCGCGCGCAGGATCCGCGCGAGTACGGCGGCAAGATTCTCAGGCTGCGCGACGATGGCAGCGTGCCGCCGGACAATCCATTTGTGAAGCGGGCCGGATACCTGCCCGAGATCTATTCGCTCGGCCACCGAAGTCAGGTCGGGATTGCCGTGCATCCGCAGACCGGCGCGCTCTGGTCGACCGAGCACGGACGGCAGGGCGGCGACGAGGTCAACGTGATTCTCCCCGGCCGCAATTACGGGTGGCCGGTCGTCAGCTACGGGCGCGATTACGGCGGCGCCCGGACGTCATCGACGGTCTGGCAGGACGGATTCGAGCAGCCGCTGGTCGTGTGGGTGCCGTCCATCGCCATCACCGGCATCGCGTTCTATACCGGCGACCAGTTCCCGGCGTGGAAAGGCAATGTCTTCGTCGGCGGGCTGCAGCGCGGCCGCATCTCGAGGACCGGGCGTCTCGACCGGATCGTGTTCAACAGTCGAGGACAGGAGATTCGCAGGGAATCGCTGCTGACGGAATTGAAGAAGCGGGTCCGCGACGTGCGGCAGGGGCCTGACGGATTCCTGTACGTGCTCGTGGAAGACGACGCCGCCGGCCCGACCGGCGGCGAGACGGCGTTGCTAAGGATCGAGCCGGCGTCTTAAATCCGCGCTCAGAACGGGTTCCAAGGCGGTGGGGCGCCTCGCCGACTTGATGGATCACTGCGGCGGGTGTGAAGCGGTCTAATGAATATTAGTCAGTCGGACTTGGCGGATTGGTGAGACCCTGAGATCATCCGCTCGGAGAGCGATTTGACGTGCCGAGGATTCCTGGGATTCCGGGGCCATACTGGTTCTTCTTCTACAGTTTCGACTGCAACGAACCCATGCACGTTCACGTGCGGCGCGACCGGCAGCACGCTAAGTTCTGGCTGGCGCCCGTGGCACTCGCATGGAACCATGGGTTCAGTCCGCGCGAATTGAATGAGATTCGTCGTCTGGTCGTCGACCACGAGCCGGCGACAATCGAGGCATGGCATGAGCACTGCGGTCAGCGTTAAGTCACGTATTGCTAACGTCGTGGTCACGGACGAAACGATCACGGCTCAGTTGGTCGACGGGCGTGTCATCAGCGTGCCCCTGGCATGGTCATGGCGGCTGTCCGATGCGACGCCAGCGCAACGCGCGAATTGGGAGCTCATTGGCGACGGCCACGGCGTTCATTGGCCTGACGTCGATGAGGACATCAGCGCGGAAGGCATGCTCAGCGGTATTCCGGCACATCGCCCACTGAGTCGTTCTCGTACGACAACGCCGGCTAACAGGCCGCTGCAGCCGACGAGCCGCGCGAAGCGCAAGGCCAAATCGAAGGCGCGTTCCCGTGCGGCTCGCGGCTGAGCGGCAATGCGTTAGGACTCGCAAATACACAAGCGCCTGCAATGGCGAAGCAGACTTCATTCGGGATTTGTCAAGCGTGCGGAGCTCGGAAGGGCAAGGCGGCGATGTTCGCGCACGTTCGAGACTGCATGCCCGCCCAGGCTAGCGCCGGTTCTAGTAGAGTCGCAGAGCCCCTGCTGTTGCTGGGAGCGGAGGCGCGCGGCCTTCCGACGTTCTGGCTCCACGTGGCGGTGAAGCGCGACGGGAAGCTCAAGGACGTCGACCGGTTCCTTCGACGCATCTGGCTGGAATGCTGCGGTCACATGAGCGAGTTCTCCACTAGAACGCATCGGAAGATCAGCATGAACACCAAGGTCAGCGAGGCGGTTGGTCCGGGGGACCATTTGGACTACGTCTACGACTTTGGCTCAAGTACCGAACTCGTGGTCCGCTTGTTGGGTGGTGTCAACGCTTCATCTAAAGATACCGTCCGACTCGCCGCTCGCAATGAGCCGCCAACGTGGCCCTGTGATGCGTGCGGCAAGGCCGCGACGGCCGTGTGCACGCAGTGCCTGTACGAGGGGAAAGGGTTCTGCTGCTCGGCGCATGGATCAAGCCACGATTGCGGCGATGACATGTTATCGCCGGTGGTAAATTCACCGCGTATGGGTGTCTGCGGGTACACCGGTGAGGACTGACTCGAACTGGAACCGACGGCGCATCTGATCCGCGAGCACCGCGATTCAATGCGAAGGGCTGTTCACGGTCAGGACGCGCCACGCGTTAATTTCGCAACGCTTTTTGGGACCCGTGTGCGGGGCCCTAAATGTCAAAAGCGCCATAAGCTATTCGACGGCGGTCACGCCCCCGGCCAGCTCCCTGATGTGATTCGCGAGATCCTCGACTGGTTCGATAAGTACCCTCGGGCCCGTCGCTCCAGTCCCGCGCTGACCGACCTTTCTCAACTAGCAGGACTTCCGGCTGGAAGGGCGGCAGGCTCGAGCTCGTCGAGCCGCGTGACGTCCACTCGGATGATGCCGTCGGCGTTATCCCGGTCGATAATGTTCACGAACTTCACGCCCCACTTCACTTCGTCGGCTTTGTAGCTGCTGCGGACATGCACCGTCTGGCCTGTGGTCTCGTCGTAGGCCGTTAGCCGGACGAGGAACTCCGCATCGGCATCGGTCAGGTCCTTGAAAGTCAGGCCGTTCATCGGGCTCGCCCCGTCGATCGGGTGCACCACCGTCCACGTCAGCGGAAAGAAGGTCACCGACGCGCGTTCGAGGCTCAACGATTCGAACACCCGTTCGTTGATGGGCCCGCCGCTGCGCCGGCGGGCGATCGAGACGTCGGCGCGTGACGTCGAACAGTTCGCTGTCGCGCGTATTGGCCAGCCGGAACATGAATGCGGTAATGCCCCGGTACGGCGCGACCACGGCGTAGTCGCTGAAGCGGATCGCGGGCCGCGGCCTGGAGAACCGTGCGAAAGCAATCCCTGTAATCAACGCGAAGGTGACGAGACCGACCAGCGATTCGATCGCGACTATCAGATTGGCGGGAATGCCGATGGGCGAGATGCGGCCGTAGCCGATCGTGGCCAGGGTCTGCACGCTGAAGAAGTACGCCGAAAGAAGATCGCCGAGCCAGCCGGCGCCGTAGTCCTCTGGTCCGTCCAGGGCCGCCGCACCGCACGCCAGATAGGCGAGTGCAAAGATCGCGTTGGTCGCCAGATACCAGTACGCCACGTGCGAGATAAACCGCGGCCACGAGATGTCGAGCAGGTAGCGGTAGAACGAGCGCGACTCGACGAAGCTGAGGCCGGTGCGCTTGACGTTGAAGGTGCCATCGCGATTGAGGAACCGCCGTCGCGTGGCATCGGAGACGACCGGGCCGAACCCCAGGTCCTGGGTCGAGGGTCCGGTGAGGGGTGTGTTCGGGCGAACGGCCATGGGCGAATACTACGCGTTCGGGAGGGGCTTGCACGATGCCTTGCACCCAATCCCTCTGAGAGATACGCAACAGTCGCCGAAGCCAGGAAGACGCTACCGGCAGCGCTCGCGTCGGAAAATGCAACCGCGAAGACTCGAAGACTCGAAGAAACCCAAACGGCTAGCCACGGAAGCACGAAACAGAGCTCGCCACGAAAACGCGAAAACACGAAACCCTGATCTCAGGAATCGATCTGCTGAAGTAGCGCGAAACGCGACGGCCGGATGGCGCCGCCCGCCGACGGGCGAGGATGCTCGTGCGGCGACGCGTTGACCTGTCCACCGAAGCGTCGTCGACGCGAAGGTGGAACTCGCGCGATAGCGAAGTAGGGCGGCCCCTTAGGGCCGCTTCAGCGAAGACTGTAAACCGCGAGCCGCAGGCCAGGGTGCCGCGTCGATCGTGATTGCCGCAGGCCGATGGGAGATGCCCGTCGTGTTCCCTGTTTGGCCGCCCGGCTGAAGTTATGTGAATCGACGCGGGCGTCGGCAGGTCCCGCCGGAGGCCGCGGTTTTCCGCGCGAGCTTCACGCGGCGCAGCACGAGCATCCTCGCCCGTCGGCCTCTCGAGGGGCGCATCCACGCCGGGTCGTGATATCGGCGGGCCTGAGAGGCCCGCCCTAGCAGCCGACTCGCCTCGACTACGACTCCCGACTACAGACTACCGACTACAGACTACCGACTACTGTGCGCCGGTCGGGCGCGGCGGCATCTTAATGAGCTTCGCGAGATCCATGTCGGGCTTGATCGCGATGTCGATGAAGCCGACCATCATCTCGTCCCAGGTCTGATCGCCGAAGCGGACCGAGGCCTTCGGATTCGGGATTGAACGGATTGTCGGCCGAGTTGTCGAAGGTGGCGGTCGCCTCGAACTTCGTGCCCTTCGGGAACACCCGCTCTTCGGCCAGGTCGTAGGTCAGCTGCCAGTTGAAGTCGTACTTCGGCACCCGCAGCAGCACCTCGCGCGTCCCGTCCGGGAACACCGCGCGGAACTCGAACGACTTCCCGCGCAGATGCATGTGCGGCGTGAAGCCGAGCACGCGGACGTCCGTGTCCACCGTGATGTCCGCGTTGACCGGATAGTTGGCCTCTCCGGGCGGGATCACGAAGGTCGGGTCGGCAAGGCCGATTTGAAACGATCGTTCGACGACGTCCTTTTTCGCGAAGACGATGCCGACCTTGGTTCGATCGGTCGTGGCCTTGCCGGTGGCGTTGTAGTGCACCTGGAGGACGATGTCCGATCCCGCCGGGAGAAAGATGGCTCGCCCTGGAGCAAGCCGCGCGGCCGGTAGACCAGGAACGTAGCCGCCAATCGCGCCGTCGGACATGCCGGCCTCGGAGTCGCCGCTGCCCTTCGGCGTCGGGATCCCGGGCTTCGCATCGACCAGCCACTTGGATCCCGGCCTGCGGTAGAACGCGATGACGTGGTGCACGACGGTCCGATCACCGGGGCGCACTTCGACTCCCTCGATCCAGGTGTCCTTGTCGAGCCCCATCGGCATCACGATCCACTGGTAATCGATCGTCCCCTGGGCCGGAACGCTGAACGGCTGCGGCATCTCCAGGATCTTGTCGGGTTGGCCGATGTTCCAGCCCTCGAGGAAGGTCAGCGGAGCGGGTGCCTTCCTCGGATCGCCTTCAGGCGCACCGGCATCGGCCCAGCGGGCGATCGTGTCGATTTCCTCCTGCGCCAGGCGCCGGTCGTTCGCGAAGTGGCCGACTGACGGATCGGCGTGCCACGGCGGCATCTTCCGGCTCACGACGGCACGCTTCATCGACGCCGCCCAGGGACGCGCGTCCTTGTACGTCAGCATCGAAAACGGCGCCGCTTCGCCCGGTCGATGGCATGACTGACAATTCTTCTGGAGCACCGGCACCACGTCCTCGTGGAACGTCACGGCGCGGGTTTGCGCGGTGGCCAGGGCGGGCAGCGCGACGAGCGCTGCGCAAAGGAATCCTCGGAACATTCAGCCCTCCGTCTCAGCAGTCTAGCAGAACAATACGCCATGGGGCTGGATGCGCAGTCCGGCGTTAAGATACCCGTCACGCGCCAGAACGGCCCATCGCCTGAGACCTGCAAGTTACACCCATGACACCGCTTCGGTCGGTCACTTTGACGGTAGTCGGGGTGGCGTTGTTCGCTGCCGCCGCATGCGACTCGCCGGAACGGAGGGCTGCGCGCGCCCGTGAGGTCCGTGTCGCCCTGTTCGAAGAGCTGAAGCCGGTCACGCTCAAGAATTGCGACTTGAAGCGATACGGCGGCGCGAACGACGGCGGATACCTGATGTGCGGGAACCTGATTCAGGGGATCCAGACCGCCTATTCGTACGGCATCGACACCGAAGACAACTGGGGATGCCAGGTCTCCCGTCAGCTGAACGTACCGGTCCACCAGTACCGACTGTTTTACGGAGGAGCGCCCCAAATGTGAAAAGGGACTGTTCGTGTTTCACGACGAGTGCGTCGGACCAGAACGGAGACCGTCGACGGAAACCGGTTCGACACCGTGGCAAACCAAATCGCCAGGAACGGCGACACCGCCAGGCGGCTGCTCGTGAAGATCGACATCGAAGGGGCGGAGTGGGACTCGCTGCTGGCGACGCCGGACAGGGTGCTCGACCGGATCGAGCAGATGCCAATGGAGCTGCACGGCGTGGACGAGCGCCGGTTCCTCAATCTCGTGCGGCGCCTCAAAACGCGGTTCTACCTGGTGAACCTCCATTTCAACAACTTCGCGTGCGACGCGGATCTCGCGCCGATGCCGAGCCGCGCGTATCAAGTCCTGTGGGTACACAAGCGCGTTGGAGTACTCGATCCGGATGCGCCGGTTCCGGCGCCGCCGAGCCCGCTCAATGCACCCGACAACCCGAAGCTGCCCGACTGTCAGATCGCCCTTGACCCGTTGATTTTGGTTTCACCGCAGGCGCCAGTCGTAACGGTGATCCGGCCTGCAGCGGGTGTTCTGGACCTTGATCAGTTCCATTTCGTGATCACGAGCCACGACAGGAAGTCCCGTTCCCGCAGCCGTAATGGAGTAGTTGTAAAGTCCCGAACTCTCCGCGGCGATGTGGTAGATCGGAACCGGCCGGTGCAGGTAGCTCGACGCCCCATGAAAAGCCTGAGGAATGTCCAGTTGCAATCCACACAGGTCGCGCTGCCTGTGCGCCGCGAGGAGCAGGCGGTTGACCGGTCCCGAGGCGTCCCATGCGCTCTTCTGCGCGTCCGGATGATCCGGGCGTCCGAGATCACCCCACGTCAACGAGTGAAACGTGACCGCTGACGCAACCGCTCCGGCCAGCAGCAGTCCAAGGCCGGCCAGCCTCGGCACCCGTCGCATCGCGTCGACGCTCGTCACGGTCGCGGCAATCGCCAGCGGCAGCATCGGCAGGATGAAACGAAACTCCTTGTGCGGAATTGCGGAATGGGCGGCGAGGAACAGCAGGGCCAGCACCGACAGCGCCGGGGCGTATCGAAGTCCGATCAGGAGGCCGATCGCGAGACACACTCCGATGATCGGCATCGATCTGAAAATGAACTCGACGTAGTAGCCAGGCGGCGATGTTCCAAACTGAGCCGAACGCCCTTCAATGAGGTTGAACTGCAAGTACAGACGTGCCGAATGAAACCAGCCGCCGTACACTGCGCCAGGCGCGTCACTCCAGGCGAGCGCATCGAGGGCGCCATACGCGACGGCCCACACGCTGAGGACTGCGAGAGACTCGAGCAGGACGTGCCAGTTCCTGCGCGCCGCGAGGGCGCCCAGCACGCCAAACACGAAAATGCCCATCTGAATGCGGAATAGGACTGACAGGCCGAGCAGCGAGGCGCCCAACCAGACGGATCGGCGGGAAGCCTGCGGCGCGAGCAGGAAGGCCACCGCCCAGACCGCCGCGAACGTTGCGGCATTCTCGCTCATGGCGCGGTGCGCAAAGTAGATCGACGGCGCCGCGAGGGCCCAGGCCGCAGCTCCCGCAGCAGCGGCTTCCTCGGATGCCCGCCAGGCCCTGGCGAGCCGGTAGATCCCGAGGGCAGTCGCGAGCGACATCGCGACAAAGACGAACCGAATAACCAGCAGGTAGATCTGCGGACTGTCGCCCCCAAGCGTCGCGGACGCGCGCATCAGTCCGGCGACGAAACCGGGAAACGCCCAGTTCCGCGCGCCCTCGACGAACTCCCACGCGATGAGCCCATATCCGAACACCAACCGGTGGGCCGGCTCGAGCGACTGGTGGATCTCGTCGGGCCAGTAGATGCCATCGTCGGTGAGGGCCACGTACATGCGGCAGCCGAGACCGGCAATCAGCGCGGGCCAGAAAATCAGCTGAGCGGTTGTGGACTGCGGCCGCATCGCCGCGGAAACTACCACAGATGAGCGATGCGCTTTCCTGTCATCCAATCCGCTTCGAGAGATGAACGGTGACGCGCTTCCCTGCCTCCTTGCCGATGGCCCTGCGCACTTCGGCCTTGATCGGCAGCATGTGCGTCCCGTCGCCCAACGCCATGAAAGAACTCCGGAATGGGTGGCCGTCCACAGTCCCGCTTACCTTGACCAGGCCGCGGGTGCCGAAATACGCGACCGACTGAGGCCATTTGACGTAGGTCCATCCCCCCGTGCTCGGGCTCTTCCGCAGGGTGGCCGTAAATCGTTTGCCGATGCGTTGTTGACGGCTCGAACTAGCTGAGCTCATGAGGCGAGGTCATCTCGCGCAGGATCCGCGTCTGGTCTGGTGATAGAGCGGCTGGAAACCGAACCTCAAACGCGCCGCATCGCGCGGTGAGACCAGCACTTCAACGTCCTGGCTTCCCCCAGTTCAATACAACCGCCAACGACGGCCCGCTCGGTTGATCGACCAGCGTGTTGACCAGGAAACGCTTGCCATCAGCGCTCGCGGCGTAGTCGTTCGGATACGGTGCGTTCGGCTCCGGCATGTCCACGTCGAACAGTGGAGTCGGCACACCCGCGGAAAACGTCTCGCCGTCGGTGGTCACCGGAACCGCCATCAGCTTCCGATCGCGCGAAATGTAGAACAGCTCGCGTCCGTCATGCCGCCACTCCGGCTGCATTCCGCCGCCAGGCGAAATGGTCCACTGGCGGCCGCCGGCAGCAAGGCCCCGGACGTAGACCTCGAAACGGCCGGATTCGTCGGAGGCATACGCGACCCAGCGATTGTTGGGCGCGACCCTCCCCTGCACTTCGCTGAACGGAGTTGCGAGGAGCGGTGTCGACGTCCCCTTTTCCGCCAGGTTCAGCATCGCCAGGTCGTAGCCGTCGGCTCTCCCTTCCTGGAAGAGCAGGTGTCCGTCGCTCGTCACGTCGAGCGGGTATCTGGCGTATTCAGGCGTGGCGAGCGCCTCTTCGCGGGCGTTGCCGGTGATGTGCCGTTGAAAGAGGCTCGTGGCTCTGGTGCGCGCGGAACCGAAAAAGACCCGGTCGCCATCTTGCGCCCAGACTGGAAACCAGTCGGTCGCCGGATCCGAAGTGACGCGCGCGAACGTTCCGCGCGCCAGCTCGAAAATCCAGATGTCCGGGCTATTGGCCTGCTCGTCGAGCACGGTCAGGACGACCTGGCGACCGTCGTTCGAGAGCCGCGGCGATCGGTACACGCCGCGAGCGATCACCGGCCCGACCGGCGTGCCGGAACGATCCCGCCACTGCAGCGCCGTCAGCAGCCGGACGCCGGGACCGTACGCCACGGTCGCGCCAGCCGCCGACAGAGGCGAATAGCCAGTCGTCCCGAGCGTGAAGCCAACGTGATCCGCGACTCGGACAGGATCGCCTCGGGGCTGCATCGCGGCCTCGTCGATCGGCTGCGCGAAGAGTGTTCCGTCGCGAACCACGAACAAATGCCCGCTTGCCAGCACACCCATGCCGTCGTTTCTGAGGATCTGAGTCGTCGCCGTCGAACCCAACTCGCCGAGAAAAATGCCCTGGTTTTCCGGTGTGTTGCTGCGCTGATAGAAGATGAAGCGCCGGCCGTCGGACAGAAACTGGGGCCAGACGTGGTTGGTTGCGGCTGAATCTGGCTCCACCATCGTCATCTTCGTCGCAGGACCGCCGGCCGCGGGCAGGCGCCAGATGCCGCTCGGCGGCGCCGGTGTAAAAATGATCACGTCGTCCCGATTCCAGCTGCCGCCCCGGCCGAGCGGTGCGTTAGCGAGCACCTGCGGCGTGCCGCCGTTGGTGTCGATCTTTTTCAGCTTGCCATCGGCGAAAAATCCGATGGAGCGATTGTCCGGGGACCAGAAGGGAAACGAAGCGCCATCGGTGCCCGGGAGCGGCTGCGCTTGAATCGAAGCGAGCGCGCGAATCCAGATTTGGGGCACGCCACGCCTCGCTGCGGCGATGAAGGCCAGGCGCCGGCCGTCGGGGGACAGCACCAGCTGCGCGGTAGAAGCGACCGGCGACGGCGCCCACATCGTGCCGGGCGGCGGCGCCACCTCGAACCGCGTTTCCTCAGCGCCTCGGCCCGGCGCCGATGTACCGCCAGGCGGCCGCCGAGGCACCGGCGATCGCGACTCCGAACGCCAGTATCAGAGCCGCCGGAATCGAAATCCGCCGCGGGGCGGCCGGCTGAACGGCCGCCGGCGCGTCGCTTTCGCGGCCCGACAGCGCTTCATCGATTTCGAGCCGCGCATCCGCAATGTCCGACAAGCGCCGTCTGCGCTCCTTTTCGAGACCGCGACGGAGCAGGCGTCGGATGCCAGGCGGAAGACCATGAGGCAACGCGCTCCAATCCGGGTCGCGCTCGAGGACCCGGGCCAACACTTCGGTGACTGCGCCGCCGCCAAACGCCGGCCGGCCGGTCAACATCTCGTACAACACGCAACTGAAAGCCCAGATATCGCTCCGCTTGTCCACGGTTCGGCCTCTGGCCTGCTCCGGGCTCATGTAGGCGGCCGTGCCGAGCAGCACCCCAGTACCTGTCATCAGAGCGGGTGAGGTGATGGTCGGCGAGGCCGTCGCGTCGATGCCCCCCGCCGATACCGGTTCGAGCGCTTTGGCCAGCCCGAAGTCCAGCACTTTCACCGTGCCGTCGGGTCGCACCTTGACGTTCGCGGGCTTCAAATCGCGATGAATGATGCCTTGTTCGTGCGCCGTTTCGAGCGCCTCCGCGATCTGCCGTGCGATCGGCAGCGCTTCGTCTCGTGGAATTGGTCCGCGCGCAATGCGTTCTGCGAGCGTCTCCCCTTCAACAAGCTCCATTACCAGCGCACGGGTGCCTGCTTGCTCTTCGAGGCCGAAGATCGCTGCGATGTTGGCATGGCTCAAGGAGGCGAGGACTTCCGCTTCACGCTGAAACCGCGCAAGTCGCTCGTGATCTGTAGCGAACGAGTCCGGCAGGATCTTCAGGGCGACCTCGCGCTTCAGCCGCGTGTCGCGCGCCTTGTAAACTTCGCCCATCCCGCCACTACCGATCTGGGCGGTCACGTGATAGGGGCCGAGGCGTGAGCCAGCCGTTAGAGCCACGGCACAGCTGCAATTATAGGGGATGCCGTAGCGGGGGTTTTGATACAGCCTCTTATGAGCGAATCGACGAGGGCTCTCCGCGAACAGCTTGCACGGTCCGCGAAAGGTCGTGCGCGCGCAAGATTCGTCCATCATCATTGCTCCGTTCACGGTGGGCTGCCCGCGCGATGCACGTCATGCTGCGGAGGCGCAGTTAGAGCGGTGTCCAGTTCTCTCGAGCGATGTTTCATCACCACAATGGACACAAAGGACACAAAGTAAGGTGTCCTTTGTGGTGTGTGGACAAGTCTCTATAGTCATGGCATGGCGATACAGGTGAGAAAAGGGCAAGGTAGACGTGCAGCTGACGCGCGAGGAATTCGAGCGCCGGCTGCGCCAACGTTTTGACGATCCGCTCTTCCAGAACGTCGATCGCCAGATTTCCGAGATCGTCGAGGTTGCCTGGAAGGCTTACGACGAGTACCACAAGAGCCCGCGCACCCGGAAGGCCGGCCCCGGTTTCGCCGACCCCGAGTTCGAGCTGCCGATCGAGTGGCTCGAAACGCGCGATCGGATTCAGCAGGCCGAACGCGAACAGAAGGACACGACACGTCCAGGCCGCGTGCTGCTGGTGTCGGGCGCGGCCCGGCACGATCAGACGTGCCCGGGCGAGATGCCGAAGACCTTCCGGCTGGCGTCGCTTGCCCGCGAAGAGGTGGAACAGGCCGGCCTGATCTGCGACTTCCTCGATCTCAGCCTGCTGAACGCCGAGTACGGCCGCCAGATTCTTCCCTGCAAGGCCTGCGTGTCCACCGCCATGCCGCTCTGTCACTGGCCGTGCTCCTGCTACCCCAATCACGCGCTGGGCCAGACGCAAGACTGGATGAACGAGCTCTACCCCCGCTGGGTTGCGGCCCACGGCGTGATGATCATCACGCCCGTGTACTGGTATCAGGCACCAAGCGTGCTCAAGCTGATGATGGACCGTCTCGTCTGCGCGGACGGCGGCAATCCCGATCAGACGTCGACGCACGGCAAGAAGCCAGCGGAGGCGAAAGCCCTGGAGCTCAATGGGTGGCACTACCCCCGGCATCTCGCCGGCCGCGTCTTCTCCGTCGTCGTCCACGGCGATGTCGTCGGCGCCGAGACGCTGCGGCGATCGCTGAGCGACTGGCTTACCGATATGGAGCTCGTACCGGCCATGCCGCAGGGAGGAATCGACCGCTACATCGGCTACTACGAACCGTACGCGACGAGCCACGACGCCCTCGATGCTGATACCGCCGTGCAGGGCGAGGTTCGCGCGGCGGCGAAGGCGCTGGTCGAGACCGTGGCGCTGTCGCGCGCCGGACGCTTGCCGCGGCCCCAGACCGAACCGGATCTGCGGCCGAAATGAGCGACGTAAGGGGCGCCTCAACGCCGACCTGAAGGTCTGCCTACGTGCAGGCGGCCTGAAGGTCCGCCACGTTAGTGAGGTTCCCCATGAGCGAATCGAGCACGGCTCTCCGCGATCAGCTTGCGCGCGTCCTCGACTGGGAAGAGGCGCACGTCGGCTTCGACAAGGCTGTCGCCGGCATCCCGCCCGACAAGCGCGGCGCCCGCGCGGCCGGCTTCGAGCACTCGCCGTGGCAGCTCCTCGAGCACATCCGGACCGCGCAGGAAGACATTCTCGATTTCTGCGTGAACAGCGCGTACAAGCACACGATGAAGTGGCCCGACGACTACTGGCCCAAAGACCCGGCACCGCCGAGCGAGAAGGCGTGGACCGACAGCATTGCTTCGTCGGTCCGCTCATGCGAGGCATTGAAACGGCTTGCCCGCGACGTCGGGGATCTAACCGCGACGGTGCCGACTGGCAAGGGACACCAGACGTATCTCCGGGCTATCCTGCTCGCCGCCGACCACGCGGCCTACCATGTGGGCCAGCTCGTTGCGGTCCGGCGCGCACTGGGTATCTGGGGCTGAGGCTGACTTCGAAACGGGAGACGATCTGCGATGCCTTTCAAGGTGATGACGTGGAACGTCGAGAATCTGCTGACGCCGTCACCCGGTGACGCAGACGAGCTCCACGTCTTCCAACAGAAGCTCTTGGTGCTGTCCACGATCATCACCCAGGAGAATCCCGACGTCGTGGCGCTGCAGGAGGTCGGCGGCGAAGGCCCGCTGGTGGAATTGCAGGACGCGCTCGGCGGCACTTACCCGCATCGCGCGATCTCGGTCTTTCCCGACCAGCGTGGGATTCGCGTCTGCTTTCTCTCGCAGCTCGCGATCGTCACGCAGGCAGATACCGTGGACTTCCCTCCCGGCCCGGCGCTGCACATCCAGGATCTCACGCCGAACGGGGACGCTGTTCCGCTGACCCGCATGGGACGCGGCGCCCTGCGCATCCGAGTCGCCAAGGACGGCGTCACCCTCGACGTCGTCACGACGCACCTGAAGAGCAAACTCCTCAGCTTTCCGCGGCCGGGCGGCAGCAGCTTCGCCCCCCGCGATGAAACCGAGCGCGCACAGGTGGCGGGCATCGCGCTCAGCCGGCGAATGGCCGAAGCCGTCACCCTGCGGATCGAGGCGAACGGATTGCTCGAAGCCGCGGACCGACGGCCGCTGCTCATCCTCGGCGATGTCAACGACGTCCCCGAGGCGCAGACCTCGTTGATTTTCAACGGCCCGCCAGGCAGCGAAATCGGTACGATTGGATTCCAGCGGCCCGATCAGGGAGACCGCATGCGGCTGTTCAACCTGGCGCCCGCGATCGCCGAGGAGCGGCGGTTCTCGCGCGTCCATCGCGGCCGAGGGGAGCTGATCGATCAGATCTTCGCGTCAGAAGAATTTTTCCCGCTCGGGCCGGACAACAAGCGCCGGCTGCCGCAGGTCGACAGCATCATCGACGCGGCCGGCCGCCTGGACTCGATTGGAGAGAATCCGCTGGAAAGGGCCGACGAGCTCGTCCCGGATCACGCGCCGGTCGTCGCCACCTTCGAGCTGTGACGGCCCTGATGCCTGAAGACCCGCGTCCTACGCGGGTCGATGCGCCCGCAGGAACGATCGAATCTGCCGCACCGCGAGCGGGATCCGCTCCCGCGGCTCCTTCCAGGGAAACATGCTGACTTCGGCCTTCGGCGCGAGCATCGCGGCTTCCATGGCCACGGCGTACGGATGTGCGGGGATGTCGTCGGGCAGGATCAGCACCGGCGTCTGGCAATTTCGGACGAAGTCGCGCGTCACCGTGAACACGAAGTCGGCATTGGTCCGATACATCTTCGTCAGGAACTTCTCCACGGTCTCCATCGTGATCTCGGGACGGCGCTTCACGAACTCCGGTCCCCAGCCCTTGATGTTCGTTTCATAGAAGAGGTCGCGCGCCTCCGGGCGCGAGCCGCTGGGCTGTGCGAGGACGGCCGCGACGACCCGATTGGGTGCGCGCTCGAGGAGGTTCCAGATGAACGGACCGCCGATGCAGAAGCCCATCACCATGAACTTGTCGATGCCGAGGTGATCCATCAGGCCGATGTGGTCATCGGTAAACGAGTCCCAGGGCCGGTCGACCTCGAGCGGGCCGGTCGACTGACCGCTGTAGGCGTTGCGCAGGTCGGCCGCGATGCAGCGGTACTCGCTCTTGAACTCCCCGATCGCGTCGAAGGGGTTCCGCAGACCGGCGATCGTCGAGTTCAGCCCGCCGCCGGCGATCAGCATCAGCGGAAAGCCGGACCCGGATTCTTCATAGTGAATCCGGACCGGGCCTCTCGCGTAGAACTTGCCCGTGCCGCTGGACGCTGCCTGCTGCGCGAAGACGCCTGGGGCGGCGGCGACCACGGTCGCTGCGGCGCCGGTTTTCAGGATCTTGCGGCGAGTCGGATCCATAATGCGCTCCTTCTCGAAGTGTTCGTCAAATTTCAGATTTTAGATTTCAGATTTAAGATTGTCGAACTTCTGACTGGCAGTTCCTTTCCGGAAATCTTAAATCTGAAATCTTAAATCATAAATCTCGTGATCGATTAGCTCGGCGCGGCAAGGTCGCGCCGGGGAAACACCACCAGCGCCCAGCCCATCGCGACGAGGATCACCAACGCGAGGACGGCCAGGTCGATCGGCTCGGCCGCTCCGGTCAGGATCGGCTTCGGCTTGAGGTAATAGAAAAGCGAATACGGCCGCAGCTTTTCCGCAGCGGGCCAGAGGGAGCCGAGCACCTCCATGACGTACATCGATGATCACGATGCCGAGAGGCCAACCGAGGGCCGGCGGGAACCGATCGAAGGACACCGACGCGGCCAGGCCGATGGCGGCGAACGCGCCGAACAGGAGCACGCCGTTCAGCCACAGCAGCGGCAGCTTCCCGAAGGCGAGCTCGCCGGCGACGCCTGCGAACGCTGACCCGCTCACGCCGCCGACAAGGAGCGCCGCGATGGTCGTGCCGACGAAGACGAACGACGCCAGGAGAAGCGTCAGGTAAAACGCTTGCCGCGAGATCGGCCGGGCGAGGGCCACTTCGAGCGTGCCCTTCTGGCGTTCGCCGGCGACGGCGGCCGACGAGAAACCCACGGCAAAGACCGACGTCAGGATGATCGCGATCGGATGGATGAAGCTGAGCGCGATCGAACCCGACAAGCTGAAGATATCCCCGCCGCCGAACTCGGCGAACTCCTTGGGCATGAGGCCGCTGTTCAGGAGCGCCGAGAACTGCGAGCCGAAGCGCGCGTAGACGACCGGGAGCAGGAAGCCCCAGACGGCAAGCGCAAGGGACACGAGCGCGAGCCGGACCCGCTGGAACCGCCACGTCTGACGGAACAGCGTCCAGTTCATGACGTTCATCACGGGGCCGCCTCGTCGTAGAACTCGAGGAAGGCCTCCTCGAGGCGCGCGGGCTCGATCGTGAGGTCCTCGACGCCGGCGCCCGCGATCGCCGCGAGAAACGGACCGACGTCGCCCTCGACCCGGCATCGGAGGTAGTGCGGGCCTTCAGGCCCGCCTGCAAGTCCGTCGCTGCGCTCGACCGCCGAGACGCCAGGCACTCCGTCCAGCCGCGGCGGCACCCCGGAGAAACGCATCTGCACGTTCCGCTTCCGTCTCGCCAGGAGCACGGCGGTCTCCTCCAGGGCGACCAGCCTTCCCTGCCGGACGATCGCGACGCGGTCGCAGACGCGCTCCACCTCGGAGAGGACGTGCGACGAGAAGAAAATCGTCCGCCCCTCGGCCTTGAGCGCGTCGAGGATCTCGTAGAACGCCCGCTGCATCAGCGGGTCGAGGCCCTCCGACGGCTCGTCGAGAATCGCCAGCTCGGGATCGTGCTGCAGCGCCTGGACGATGCCGATCTTCTGGCGCATGCCGCGCGAGTAGTCGCGGACGAGGCGCTTCAGCGTCGGACGGCGACAGCTCCAGCCGGTCGCACAGCTCGCGGCGCCGCACCGGCGGACGGCCGGTCAGCTCGCCGAGATAGTCGAGCAGCCGCTCGCCGGTGAGCGTGTCGTAGAGCGCGATGCCGCCCGGCAGGTATCCGATGCGTCGACGGATCGCCACGCTGTCGCGAACGATGTCGAGGCCGAGCACGCGGCCGCTGCCGGCGGTCGGATGGAGAAACCCGAGGAGGAGGCGAATCGTCGTGCTCTTCCCGGCTCCGTTCGGACCCAGGAAGCCGAACACCTCGCCTGACCGGACGACGAGATCGAGCGACTCGAGCGCATGAATGCGCCGCGAGCCGTGTCCATAATGCTTCGTCAGGCCGGCTGTTTCGATCGCTTGCACTGGCGGGGATATTACGACGTCCGGAATTTCGACGTCCGGCTAAAGCCGCCCATTCTGCCCGGAGACGTCCGGCTAAAGCCGGACGCTACTCTGCCCGGAGGGCATCCATCGGGCTGACCGCCGTCGCGCGGCGGCCGGGGATCCAGCACGCGAGGAGCGCGCCGGCGAGGATCAGGGCGATCGCGGCGCCGTAGGCGATCGGGTCGCGGGGGTGGACGCCGTAGAGCTGATTCTGCAGGAGTTGGGCGGCCAGCGCCGCACCGGTCAGGCCGACCGCGGATCCAATCAGCGTGAAGACGAGACCCTCGCGGAAGACTTCGCGCAGCACCTGCGGCGTGCCGGCGCCGAGCGCGCGGCGGACGCCGAACTCGTGGCGTCGCGTCGCGACGGCGTACGCAAGGACGCCGTAGACGCCGACGCACGTCAGGACGAGCGCGGCGATCGCGAAGGCCGCCGCGAGCAGCATCGTGAAGCGGCGGATCGCGAGCGCGTCCCGGACGTACGTGTTCAGCGTCCGGGCGTCGTAGATCGGCAGGCGCGAGTCGACCGCGGCAACGGCACTGCGCACATCGGCGGTGAGCGAGGCCGGATCGCGATCAGTCTTGACGACGTACGCCATCGGACTCCGCTGCCAGAGGCGATACGGCACGAAGATCTGCGGCGTCAGGTCCTCGACGATGCTGCGAAGCCTCAGATGGCGGACGACGCCGACGACGGTGCCGGCGCGATCCGGGCCGGCCTGGCCGATGCGCAGCCGCTGGCCGACGGCGCTCTGCCCCGGCCACAGGCGCTCGGCCAACCGGTCGTCGACGATCAGGACCATGTTCGGAAAGCTCTCGTTGTCAGTGAAGAACCGGCCTTCGAGCAGTTGGACGCCAAGCGTCTCGAACAGGCCGGTCGTCACCGCACGCGTGTTGGCGCGAGGCACCCCTCCCCCGCTCGGTGGCTTTGCCGCGTCGATCGCGTAGGTGAGTCCCCAGTTCGGCAGATCGTCGAACGGCAGATGGCTGATGGCGCCGACGCTGCTCACGCCGGGAATGGCCGCAAGCCGCTCACGGAGGCGTCCATCAGCGGCGACCACCGCTTCGGTGGACTCGTAGCGGCTTCCGGGCAAGGCGAGGCGGAACGTGAAGTGGCGATCGGCGCGGAATCCCGTGTCGATGCGCTGCACCTCGACGAACGCGCGGACCAGCAGGCCCGCGCCGACGAGCAGCACGACGCTCAAGGCAATCTGCACCACGAGCAGCGTCCCGCGCGTGCGGTAGCGGACCGGCGACGACGACAGCCGCCCCGTGCCGGCGGCGAGCAGCTGCTGTGATCGCCGCGTCGTCCTGAACACCTCGGCAACGGGCGCCAGCGAGAACAGCACGCCCCAGATCAAGGAGATCGCGGCGGTGTAGAAGAAGACCGTCGCGTCGAGGTCCGAGGCCGTCAGTCGGCCGAGCGCTTCGGGCACGAGCGCGAGCAGCAGCTTCAGCGACACGTAGGCGGCAGCGATGCCGGCGGCAGCACCGAGCACGGCCAGCAGCAATCCTTCCACCAGCGACTGCCGCAGCAGCCGGCCGCGGCTCGCGCCGAGGGCCAGGCGCAGCGCCGTTTCCTTGCGGCGCGAGGCGGCGCGCGCGATCAGCAGGCCGCCGACGTTGACGCACGCGATCATCAGCAGGATGCCGACGCCGACGAAGAGCGACAGCAGCGGTCCGCGGAATTCGCGCGTGTCGTCGGCCTGCAGGCCGACCGTCGTGAACGCGCGCGTCGGTCCCCATCTCTCCCGCAATCGTGCGGGCGACGGCGTCGACGTCGGCGCGCGCCTGCGCGATCGTGACGCCAGGACGCATCCGTCCGATGGCGCGCATGAACTGGTTGCCGCGCGGCCCGGTCTCGAACTCGGGCCAGAACGGCTGCCACACCTGCATGTGATCCGGCACGCCCGAGTCGAGCGGCAGCAGCAGCCGGAAGGCCCGCGGCATGACGCCGACGACCGTCGTCGGTTCGTCGTTGACGAGAATCTGCCGGCCGACGATCGACGGATCGCCGCCGTATCGCCGGGTGAAGAGATCCCATCCGAGGAGGATGGTCGGCGGCGCGCCGGGGCGGCCATCGTCTTCCCTGAATGTTCGGCCGAACGCGCTTTCGGCCCCGAGCAGCTGAAAGAAATTCGTCGTCACGAACGACGTACGCAGCTCCTCGGGATCCCCATCGCCGCTGAGCGCCACCGTGCCGCTCGCCCAGATGCCGCCAAGCTCCGAGAACGACGAGGTCCCCTCGCGGATGTCGCGGAAGTCGGGACCGGAGATCGGTCCGCGCGAGTAACCGAGCCAGATGAACGCGAGCCGGTCGGCGTCGCGGTACGGCAGCGGCTCGATCAGCATCGCGTGGACGATGCTGAAGATGGTGGTGTTGGCGCCGATGCCGAGGGCGAGGGTGAGCAGGATGACCGCGGTGAAGCCGCGTGCCTTGCGGATGCCGCGCCACGCGTAGCGGAGGTCCAGCAGCACGGGGACATTCTAGACGAGGACGCAGAGGGAGCAGAGGACGCAAAGCGCAGAGTGCCGAGTGACGAGGCGCACAGGCTCGCCGCGCGTCTGTGCGTCCTCTGCGCCTCTGCGTCCTTTGCTCCCTCTGCGTCCTCGTCACATCACTCAGAACGTGAACCGGAAGCCGATTTGTGTCGTCCGCATGTCGCCCGCCGTCACGGGAATCATGAAGTTGCTCGAGTTTCGATTCCCTGTGGCGTTGCCGAAATTCACCTGGTTGGTCAGGTTGTAGAGCTCGAGGAAGAGTCCTGCCTGGTAGCGCGCTTGAATGCGCCAGACATACTGAAAGCGTCCGTCCAGGAGCACCTGTTTCTCACCATCGATGCCGTTCCGAATCGCGCGGCCTGTCGAATCGAGCGGGGAAAGAATCGGACGGGCCAGATCGTGGACGCCCGTGATCGGCCGATCGTTGTTGTCATTGTCACCGTTGTAGTCGGATCCGATCGTCTCGTTAATCGGATAGCCCGAGTAGTAGCGGAACACCATGCCGGCCCCGAATCCGCGCCACACGTCGGCGTTCGCGGACATCGCGAACGCGTGCCGGTTGTCGAAGTTCGTACGGCCGTAATCGCCGCGCGGGTTTAAATCGTCGGTGAGCGCGCCCACGTCACGCGCTCGAGCGAGCGTGTAACTGATGCGCCCTGACCAGCGGCTGGACATCCGTTTCTCGAGGGCCACTTCCATCGAGTCGTAATCGGTATCGAGATCCGCCCTGGACTGGTACTGCAGCACGCGCCGAAATGCCGTGGAGCGGGCGCTGGGCGGAATCAGCTCTCCCGTCGGGTCGAAGACGTCCGGGCCGAGCCGGGTCACCGTCCGGCCGTTGGGACCCACCGGGCCTTCGTTGATGTCGATGGTTCCGAGTTGATCCTTGCCGCGGTTGCCGACGTAATCAACGGAGACCGCGAGATTGCTGATCAGCTCGCGCTTGACGCCGAAGCTGTATGACCACAGATACGGCAGCCGCCGATCGGGACCGTCGAGCGTTGGCTGATCGTTGACGTAGCCGCCCGCGTTGACGCGCGCGCGCTCGTTCGTCAGGAACGCCTGGCAATCGGGACCAATCAGGGCCAGTCCGTCATTGCCACCCGGTTGGAGGCAGACGTTGGTCGGGATGGTTCCGGTCTGCGCCGGCGACGTGATCTGCCCTGTGTCGTAGACGTACGCCGGGCCGATCACCGCCTGCGATAAAAGGGTCGCCTCAATGGCGATCGGCTGCAGATTGTAGAACTTGCCGACTCCGCCGCGAATCAACGTCTTGCCATCGCCTTTCGGGTCGTATGCGAGGCCGAACCTCGGCGCGAAGGCATCTGTCACGGTCGGCGTGAGGTCCTGCCGGTCGTACCGCAGTCCGAGCTGGAGCGTCAATTTCCGATTCAGCTGCCACTTGTCCTGCAGGTAGGTGAAGACCTTCCAATCGTCCTGGTCGAAGTCGATCTGGCCCAGCCGGATCTGGAACCGCCACGGATAGGTCGTGGCCAGTGACGGATTGAACGCGGTGTTGGTCGGGAACGAGTACAGACCGATCAGGTTCGCGCCGATGCCCTGTGGGAACGCTCCGAACTTGCCCCACGCAGCGCCGATCTTGAACGTGTGATCGCCGCCCCATCCCGACTTGAAATACGTGAAGGCATCGTCGATCGTGAGCGACCGGATCAAGTCGGAGTTGTAGTTGTTGCGGTTGCCCGTGTTGTAGTCCGGATGCGAGTTCATCGACCCGATGTCGAATTGCTCGCGGTCGCCGAGCCCGATGAAGTGCCAGTCGTCGTCGAAGAACACGCGCGGGCCCTGCAGCAGGCTCTCCCGCACATGCCCCACCTTGACCTCGTTGGTCACGTTGCTTCCCAATACTGACGTCCACGAGAAGCTGTACACCTGGTCGCCCGCGTCGTTCTCGTAGGTGGCGTTGCTGAGGGTACTGGCGTTGCCCTGCAGCTCGTCGTTCAGCGTCAGGACCGCTTCGCGAACCCACCGGAAACTCAGGTGGTGGTTGTTGTTCAACTGAACGTCGCCTCGCAGGAATGTGTTGGGTCCTGTGAATCGCGTCGTGTCGGAGTAGGAAACGGCAAGGGGGGCTGCGTTGGCCGGAAACTCGAGATTTGCCGCTTCTCTGATCCGCGTCTCCTCGAAATTCGCGAACCAGAATGCCTTGTTCCTCACAATTGGACCACCGGCGCTCCCGCCGAAGACGTTGCTGCCAGATGCCGGGTTTTTTTCACCCCGCTGTTTCAGAAAATAGTCCGTTGCGTTGAGTGAATCGTCCTGGAAGTACTCGAAGATGCGGCCGCTCGTGCGGTTGCTGCCGCTCTTCGTCACCGCGTTGACAACGACACCCGAGGAGCCGCCGTATTCGGCGCTGTACTGATGCGTGAGGACCTGAAATTCAGACATCGTGTCGAGCGTCACCCGCGCCTGCGTGCCCTGCGATCCGCCGCGGCGATCGTCGTTGTCGTGCACGCCCCGTCAACCAGGAACAAATTTGCCGTGGTCGCTTGCCCATTCGCGTTGTACTGGCCGCCTTCGAACGAACCCGGATTCAGGCTTGGGGTCAGTCCCGGCACGACCTGCATCAGGCTCAATTGATTGCGTCCGGCGGCCGGAAGGGCGTCGATCTCCGCGTTGGTGATATTGGCGCCGATGCGGCTCGACGTCGGCTCCACCAGCGGAGACTGTCCGGTGACCGTCAACGCCTCCTGGACGCCTGCGATCTGGAGCGTCAGATTGACTGTCAGCTCCTGGCCGACGTTCAGCACAACGCCGGTCTGCGTCGTGGATTGAAATCCCGGCAGCTCGGCTTTGATCGTGTAAGTGCTCGGCACGAGTGTCGGGATGAGGAACCGTCCTTCCCCACCCGAGACAGCGGTACGCTCGAGGCCGGTGCGTTCATCGATCACCGTGATCGTGACACCAGGCATCACGGCCTTGGCCGAATCGAACACGGTTCCGTTGATCTCCGAGCGACCACCCTGGGCGAAGCGCCGACGTTGAAATGAGTACGAGGAGCCACGCGGTGAGCAACCCTGGACAACGGCGGAGCATGAGAACCTCCTTCGTCCGGTGAGCGTGTGTGGGCTCTTCCGGGACGATATGCCGATGCAGACACCGGGTCGGTGGCGAACGGCCAGAGCATAGCCCCAACCGTGCTTTTCCGGATCCGCGAAACCGCAAGCTCAACGGGCGAGACGGCAGTAGAATTCCGCTGTCCAAATTCTCTAACGTCGAGCTGGTCATTTTCTTCAATGACCAGCCAGTCAACCACGTGTGGCGCGGAAGGCGCGAAAGGGAGACTGATTCATGCAACCTCTCAGTCGATCCGTCACGATGGTGTTGACGCTTGGGGTGGTCATCGCGGGCTGCGCGGCTCCCGCGAACAACTCCGAAACCGCGGCGGCCACCACGGGGCAGGTGGCGGCACCGCCCACCGAAAAAGGAGGACAGGAAGAGTACGGACCGTACGAGCTGGTCGCCGATTGGCCGAAGCCGCTTCAGGACGCCCAGGATGGCGTCAAGCACGAAGGCTGGACGTGGGGCTCGATGGGAGCCATCTACGCCGAGAGTCCGGATCGCGTCTGGATTGCGATGCGCGGCGAGCTGCCGTTGCCACCCAACGCGAAGCCGTGGACGCCGTACAGCATGCTGAATCCGTCGCGCGGCAATGCGACCGGCAACGAGGACGGCGTGAGCGCAACCTGCGAGCAGAGCGGCCAGAAGCGCGGCTGGCAGCGCCGGATGCATCACGTGCTCTACGTCGTCGATCGCGACGGCAACATGGTGCAATGGTGGCCGCAGCACGACCAGCTGTTCGAAGCGCCCTGCGGCCGCGGTCCGCACAAGATCAAGATGAGCCCGTACGACCCCGAGAAGCACGTGTGGGTCATCGACGATCAGCTGCACGTCATCCACAAGTTCACCTACGACGGCAAGCTGGTGCAGACGCTCGGCACAAAGGGTAAGAGGGGTCGCGACGGCGGCAACCTGTTCGACCGGCCGACCGACATCGCGTGGCTGCCCGATGGCACCTTCTTTATCAGCGACGGCTACGGCGGCAAGCGCGTCGCCAAGTTCGACAAGGACGGGAAGTTCCTGATGGACTGGGGCGAGGCGCCGAAGGATCCTGCCAACCCGGGACCCAACGAGTTCAACACCGTGCACAGCATCCAGATCAGCAACGATCGGCGGCTGTTCGTCGTCGATCGCGGCCATCGCCGCATTCAGGTGTTCGACGAGAACGGAAAGTTCCTCGACATGTGGACCACGGGCATCCGTTCGCAGCCGTACGCGCACGTGATTACGACCGACCAGGTCCTCTGGCAATCTGACGGTGGCACCAACCGCATCGTCAAGTACGACCTGAACGGAAAGTACCTGTTACGGGTGGGGCGGACCGGGCGGGCAGCCAGGCCAATTCAACGGGCCGCATTCGATCACCGTGGATCAGGAAGGCAACCTGTATCTCGCGGAGGTCTTCAACGGACGCGTCCAGAAGTTCCGTCCGAAGAAGGGCGCTGATCCCGCGAAGGTAGTTGGACAGGAGCTCCGCTACAAGTCGGCGTCGACGAACTGATGGCGGGCCCGTCCAGCGAGGCGAACAATGACGGCGTCCGGATGGCCGCGAAGGCCGGCGGGCGCCGCGCCAACCCTTCTCCGAACAAGAGGATACTCGGGGCAGTGAGACGAGGCGTCGGGTTACCGACGAGCGCCACGAAAGCGCAAAAAGTGAACCGCCACGAAAACCCGAAACAGAATCTAAGCTGGATTCATGTTGATTCTGTTGTTGCTGCAGCTCGCGGCAGCCGACGCTCGAGGACCAGCTGTCTTCAAGGCACGCGTCACAGCGTTCGACGCCCGCGCGCGAGAGTTGACGGATGCGCGAGTGCAGAAGCGCGTGGCAAGGCGGCGCTCGCGTGGCTGGAAGCGCTCAAGGCAGGTGCTTGCGGCGATTCCGATCGAGCGGACCGACAACCCGATCTTCAAGATCTGGCTGGATGGACACGACGAGCTCGTCGTTTACAGCGAGCCGGCCGGTGAGTGGCACGTCCGTCACGAAGTGATCTGGAAGCTGCACGACGAGCATCGGACCAGCGCGGCAGCCGACGAGATCGCGTGGATCGGGGCGATGACCGGCATCCCGGGTGAGTGCGAAGGCTACTTTCCCTGCTATGCGTTCGGATTGAACTACCGGGAAGGCGAGTATCTCCGCCGCCATCCTGAAGGCCGCCACAAGGGAGACGCGCTCGAGAAGATGTCGAAGACGATGAACGTTTCGGTCGACGACCTGCTGTCGAGGCCAGACCGAAACGACTTCCTCAAAGTCCCGGACGACTGCGGCGATCTGCTGGCGTCTCTCACGCCGCTTCGTGAAGCGGTGTCCGCGGTGACCGTCCCTGCGACTTCGTCGACCCTCATTTCGATCGACCGCTTAGGGGTATTGTCAGCAGTCAGTTCCCGCAGCCGTTGACTCGGCGCCTCTGCACCTCCAGCCTCCGCGTCCTCTGCTCCCTCTGCGTCCTAGTCCCAGTTCACTCCGAGCCATCGGCGCGCGTCACCTCGAGCCACCGCGCGTCGCCGTACCCATGCACCTTAATCTTCCAGGGGTTGCAGCACACCTCGCAGTCCTGCACCAGCGTCCCCATGACGTCGGGCTCGAGGTAGATGTCCACCACTTCGCCGCAGTAGGGACACTGGACGGTCATCACGTCGTCAGGGCTATCGGGCATCGAATGTCAGCTCCACCGCCACCGTCGCCGGCCGGCTGCGCGCGAACATCACGCGCGGCGTGACGGCGAGGCGTCCTCTCAGTATGAAGCCGACCGCCGCCTGGATCTCGACGGCATGCTCCAGCGGAGGCGCGTCGGGCGCGCCGTCTGGCAGGTGACGCACGCCGAGCGCTGCTGACGGCACGATCATCAGATCCGCCGCATTGCGAGCGACCCAGCCGAAGGTCACGTGACCGCCTGCGCCGGCGGCGGCACTGCCCTGCCGCCGCGCGTACGTGGCCGTCGCGACGGGACAAATATGGAGGCGATTGTCCAGGGTCAACGGTTGATCGGTGCCGACGGCCAGCGCGACGTGTGCCACTCGTCGATCGAGCTCCGAGAACCTCAATCCGGAGGAAATCGCGCCGAACAAACGGTCGGAGCCGGCTGCAACCGAAGCCGCCGCCGCACTGCCGCCCGCGCTCACCTGGGCTGCCCCGCCGACCTGCAGCGGCGCGAAATTGAACGACATGGCGCCTGCGCACGTCTGGCGCCGATGACGCGGGCGCCACGCCAATCGTGAGAAGGGCCGACAGGACGGCGAGTCGAAAAGCCATCGGATGCGCCGACCCAAAAGGGTCGGCCTGGTGTACATGTAGGCCGGCGCCTCTCAGGCCCGGCGCGTAGCGGTAGTAAACGCCAGCGGGCTCGACCCCGTCAAAGCTGGCGGAGGACACCATGCTGCGCGGCGCCTTTCTGACCCTTGCCCTGGCCGCCACGGCCGTGACCGGATTCGCACAAGCCCGCACCCAGCCCAACACCGACTGCCGGGATCGCTTCTTCAGCGGCGGCCGCGAGCGCGCGGTCCACTGCGAGACCCGTGAGGAAACCTTCGCGGGCAGCGGCCTGCTGGACGTGGACGCCTCGCGCAATGGCGGGATCAGGGTCCGCGGCTGGGACCGGACCGACATCCGCGTGGTCGCGCAGATCACCGCGTACGCGGAGAGCGAATCGCGCGCCCGGGCGCTCGCCGAGGCGGTGCGGGTCGAAACCGGCGGCCGCATCCGCGCGAGCGGTCCCGAACCGGCCGCGACGAGTCCTGGAACGTGAGCTATCAAATCGACGTCCCTCGAGACGCGCGGCTCGTCGCTGAACACCAACAACGGCGGGATCACGATCGAAGACTTCCGCGGCAGCGCGACGTTCCGCGCGACCAACGGCGGCGTGTCGCTCACCGACGTCGGCGGCGACATCCGCGGCGCGACGACCAACGGCGGGCCTCGACATCCGCTTGACCGGCGACAGGTGGGAAGGCGCCGGGCTCGACGTCGAAACCCGGAATGGCGGCGTCCGGATGCTGGTGCCCGAGCGCTATTCGGCGGAGCTCGAAACCGGCACCGTCAACGGCCGCGTCCGGGTCGACTTTCCGGTCACCATCACCGGGACGCTCGACCGCAGACTCAGGACGACCCTGGGCTCGGGGGGCGCCCGCGTCCGCGCCGTCACGCGCAACGGCGGGATCCGGATCGAGCGCCGCTGAGCCACCCAGCGCCGGCCCCACAGGCCTGAAGCGTGCTAGCATCTAAGGCCCGCATGCTTGCATCGGTGGTAATCTCCTGCCGTTTACGCGGCGTTTACGCCGAGCATACAGGCCCGCGTCAGGAGGGTCCTCATGAATCGCTGGACGATGTCCGCGGTGCTGGTCCTGCTGTTGATTCCGTCGCTCGCCGCAGCCCAGGCCACAACAGGCGAAATCACGGGCCGGGTCGAAGATTCGGGTGGAGCGATCGTTCCCGGGGTGACCGTCAGCGCGGAAAACCGTGAAACCGGATTCCTGCGGAGCACGCTGACCAACGCCGAAGGCGAATATGTGATCACGCTCCTGCCGCCCGGCCGCTACAACGTCTCGGCCGAGCTGCAAGGATTCAAGCGAGCGGTCCGCGAGAACGTCGCCGATCGCCGTCGGCACCCGCCAGACGCTCAATCTGCTCCTGGAAGTCGGCGGCATCACCGAGCAGGTGCTCGGTCAGCGGCGCGACGCCGCTCGATCGACACGACGCGTTCCGAGATCGCCGGCGTCGTCACGGCGCGCGACATCGCGAACCTGCCCGCGCTCAACCGGACGTTCGCCAACCTGGCGATGACGATGCCCGAGGCGCGCCCGGCGGGCGGATTCGATCCGACCAAGACGCGCGTCGGCAACTTCGCGATGAACGGCGGCGACGGGCGTCAGCTCGACGTCAACGTCGACGGCGGCGACAACAAGGACAACGTCGTCGGCAGCCTGCTGCAGAACTTCGCCTACGAGTCGGTCCAGGAGTTCCAGGTCCTGCAGCACCGCTGGAGCGCCGAAGCCGGCCGCGCCGTCGGCGGCGTCGTGAACGTCGTCAGCAAGTCGGGCACCAACGAGCTGCGCGGCTCCGGTTTCTTCACCTTCCGCAACGACGACATGGTCGCGAAGGACTTCTTCCAGGATCGAGGCGCCGTGAAGCCGCCGTTCCAGCGGAGGGAGTACGGCGGCTCGGTCGGCGGTCCGATCCTGCGCGATCGACTGTTCTTCTTCGGCGCGCTCGAGCGGTTCGACGAGCCGACGTCGGCGACACCGATCCGATCGCAGGCGATCTTCAACGAGCTCGCGGCAATTCCCGGCTCGAATCCGGTCGCCGTCGATCCCGACGCCTTACGACGACACGCTGCTGACGGCGAAAGGTCGACCAGCGCCTGAACGACCGGCAAAACCTGATGTACCGGTTCTCGACGCAGAACAACTCGTCAGCCCAACGATCAGGTGGCCAACCCGGCGACGACCGACCTGAGCGGCGGCAAGCACGAACACCAACGACCTTTACGACTTCGTCGGCAAGCACACGTTTTCGCTCGGCGGCAACCGGCTGAACGACTTCACCTTCCACTTCCAGGATTTCAACAACGAGATTCTCCAGGTCACCGACGACCCGATCCGGATTTTCAGCACGCCTGGCCTGCGAGTTGGACCGGCGCCGAACACGCCCCAGCAGACGACCGTGCGGAAGTTCCAGTTCCGCGACGACTTCTCGTGGTTCCGGGGCAACCACGGGTTCAGGTTCGGAACCAACTACATCCACACCAAGCTCGGCGGGTACTTTTACTTTGGCGCGTTCGGCTACGAGCTGACGTTCTTCGACGATCCGTCGGTCATCACCACCAACACCGCGCGCTATCCCCAGGGGTTCGCGACGCCGGGCGCCGTCCGGCTGCTCAACTACTTCGCCGGCGAGGCATCGCACGATCAGACCTTCCACCAGCTCGCGTTCTACGCGCAGGACGACTGGCGCGTGGGGCGCAACCTGACACTGAACCTCGGCCTGCGATGGGACGCCAACATCGGCCTGCTGCCCGATCAAACGAACAACCGGACGATCGACCTGCTCCGGCAGCTCGATGATCCACGCGCGCGCGCGATCACCAGCGATGCCGACAAGCTGGCCCGAACGACCCCGGGCTGGAAGGAGTTTCAGCCGCGCCTCGGTTTTGCCTACGACGTCATGGGCGACGCGTCACTGGTGATCCGCGGGGGATACGGACTGTTCTACGACCAGCTGTTCCAGAACCTGACGCTCTTCTCGATGACGCAGAGCGGTCCCGAGTTCTACGCGCAGGTCATGGGCTTCACCAACACCAACGTCGGGCAGCGGTCAGCTGCCGAACTTCCGCTACGGCGTCGACCCGCTGCCCGCGCCTCCGGCGCCGACATTCGGCGCCCTCCCGGCGGGATCGTTCGGCCGCATCAACGATCCCGACGCGTCAGATCCCTATGTGCAGAAGTTCTCGATCGGCTTCGAGAAGATCCTGCGCGATGCCTGGGTACTCTCGAGCGACTACGTACACACGGACGGCTTCGACGAGGGGCGCGTGCAGGTGATCAACCCGCAGATCCGATCGGTCTGCGATCCGACCTTCTCCGGCTCGACGCCATCCGACGCGCGGTGCGTCGCCGGCGCGACCTCCCGCTACTTCGACGCCGCGTTCGTGCGTGCCGGACTCGGTGTGAACCGGCTGGGCCAGATCAATATGATCGGCACGACCAACGAGTCGAACTACGACTCGCTGACGACGACGCTGCGCGGCCGAGCGGGCAACACGACGCTGTCGGTGAGCTACGTGCTGGCGAACTCGCGCGCATGGGGCGGCCAGCCGACCGCGTCGTACAGCGGCAACGGCGTCGCGATCAGGCCCGAAGTCCAGTTCAACGACGAGGAATGGGGACCGACGCGGCATGACGAGCGGCACCGCGTGGTCGCCAGCGGCGTCATCGAGCTTGGGCGCGGCTTCCAGGTCTCGCCGATCGTCCAGCTCGCGTCAACGCGACCCTACACGCCGACGACCGGCTTCGACAGCAACGGCGACGGGTTCGTCAGCATCTCCGATCGACTGTGCGCCGGCGTCGATCCGGCCGCCGTGTTCGCCGTTCGCGGCAACGCCGCCGCGATCGGCGCGTTGAATCCGAACGGGTGTGCGCTGGCCGAGGTGAACTCGCAGCGGAATGGCTTCGTCGTGAACGCCGACGGCAGCATCGACGAGCGCAGCGGACGATTCTTCAACACCGACCTGCGCGTCACGAAGAACTTCGCGTTCGACCGCCGGGTGCTCCGCGATCTACGTCGACTTCTACAACCTGTTCAACACCGAAAACCTGTCGTTCACGCTGCGGCCCGAGGAAAGCCGCGCCACGTCGCCCACCGGGTTCATGCAGCCGGTTTCGCTGTATGGCCCCGGTTTCGGTCCGGCCGTCGGGCGTCCGTTCACCGCGTCGATCGGGGCGCGCTTCGAGTTCTAGTCTTACCCGAGGGGCTTCGCCCCTCGGACTCCCCGACACGCTTCCGCCTCCGCTGAAGCTACGGCGAGACCTCGCCGAAGCGCCTTCGGCGCGAAGGCGGGCTCTCGCGCGCCGAAGCGCCTACGGCGCGAAGGAAGAGGGGACGCGAGTAGTGTCCGCCTTCAGGCGGACGAAGGAGAAGCGGAGCAACGGAGAACAGTTGAGATCGGAGACTGCCCGCCCGTTGCTCCGCTGCACGGTTTGACTCAGACAGCTCCGGCGAATGGCTGTGCCATGGGCAGGTTCATGCGCCGTGGCACCCGTAATGCACCAGAACCGGGCGCCGAGCCATGGAGCGCAAGAAACCGGGACAAATTGATCGGCGAAGATCCGACTTCGACGTGATGGAACACGTGATTAGCGGCTGGTATCCGCCCCTGCACCGTCTGCCTGAGCCTCGCGGTCGCGCTGAAGACCGCGACCATCCCGAGCGGCCCCGTGGGCAGAAGACTACCCATCCCAAGCCCAAACTCCGCCATAAATAGCTACTTGTAGGTAACACCGAGGGTCCTCTGACGCCGATAGAAACTCAAGGCGATCAGCAGGGCTGCGGCCGCAGTCCACGAGGCTCTGGTCAGCAGCGGCCTGCCGACCACGTAGTCGATTGTCAGCGTCTGTTGTCGCGGATCCCGCTGCTGAGCGGTGATTGTGATGGCGTCGGACTCGGGCCGAAGCGCGTTGGCGAGATAAGCGCCGACGTCGCGTCGATAGCCGTTGTCAGCGACCAGCCGGTGTGGGCCGCTGGACTGCACGAGCTCGGCTTCGAGGATCAGGCGGACGACGCCGGTGCCCGCACGCAGTTCGTCTGGTGACGGAAAGTCGCGGCTCACCTCAGCCAGCACAACGCGGCGGCCATCGAGCGTCACGTCGAGGCTGCGGATCACGCCGGCGACGTACGCGTCGCGTTCGGCGCGATCGATCGCCCCGTCGGAGTCCGGGTCGAGCGCGGCGAGGATGCCGGGCGCGATGGCAGCGCCAGGCGTGAGATCGAGCTCGACGACGATCCCGTCGGCGCGCACGTCGACCCGCATCGCCTGGAGGTACTCGTCGAGGCGATGAGCCGAAGCGGGCGCGCCCGCCAGGACGATCGATGCTGCGACGACGACGGCAGCGGCCAGGCGATTCATCGCGTCACCGCCGCGCGAACTTCCGCCCGTAGTCGTTGGTCGGGTCGCGATAGATGGTGTGGATGTGCTCCGGGGCGCCGTCAGGGCCGCGAGTCTGGAGCGCCTGCGGGGCGTATTCGATCACCACGGTAGGCCCCTGGATCCGGAAATACGCGCCGCCTTCCTTCGTCGGAGGCCCGCTCCAGGCGAAGTAGGTCTCGCCGAGCGTCGACTCGATCTCCTTCATCCGCGCCGACGCCGCGGCATCGTCAGCCACGCGCACCCATTCGCCAATCAGCGACATCAGCTGCTCGCGCTGTGCCGCGGTGAACGTGGACGCACGGACGCCTTCCGGCTCGATCGTCTTGCCGTCGCTGCCGGCGGCCAGCACGGTATCGGCCACGGCGTATCCCAACGTCGCCTGCTGGCGCTGTTTCGCGTCGAGCGCATTCAACAGCGCCTACCGCCTTGTCGACCTCGTCGCCGAGCGGCCGCACGGTCCGGCTCTCGAGCGTGAACAGCGCCGGCTGCGCGCCGAGGTGGCTCGGGGCGAGCGTGCGGTTCGCGCCAGCAAACGACAGGTTGATCGCGAGGTGATGACCGCCGAACTGCAGCATCCATGGGGAGGAGGGCGACGGCGTCCCGAGGATCGCCACGTAGTATTCCGCGCGCCCGAACCTGACCGTGGCCGTCGGTGGACGGCTCGGCGCCGCGCGGCGTTCCTGCTCCTCGTCGCTGCTGACGATGTCGTTGACCTTCTGGAGGCCGTCGGCGCTGAGCGTTGCCCGCAGCAGCGCCTGCACGGCGTCGCGCTGCGCGGCGGAGAGATCGCCCAGGCGCAGGCCGTTGCGCGGCAGCGGAGTCTTCGATCGTTCGCGATCGACCTGCATCACGGTGCCGGTCGGCAGGTTCGACCAGCGCGCCTGCAGATCGGGCCGAAGTTCCAGGAGGACCTTCGAGCGTTCCGCGGGCGACAGCGTCGCGAGGAACGCGTTCGCCGCCGTCACCGCCCGCGCGGTGCCGTCGGCGGCAGTCGTGGTTTGCGCCGCCGCGTCGGGCGACGACAGCCCGTCGAATCGCGCCAGGCTGGCGAGAACCAGGGCCAGGACGAATGGCAACCGTTTCATATCACCTCACCGCGAAGAGTCTATACTCCCGTTGTTCGTAGCGTCCGCCTTTAGGCGGACGTTTTGGACGTCCGGGACGGTTGGACGTCCGGCTAAAGCCGGACGCTACGACGCCGGATGTCACGATGGAGGACATCATGCGCGCGCTCATATCGATTGCCATCGCGCTCGTGGCGCTGCTCGGGCTCGCCGTCCGCGGGCAGAACCTCCAGTCGGGCCAGGTCTTCGGCGAGCCGCCCGCCCCGCCGCGCGATGCGGCGCGCGAGCTCGCGATGAAAGTCACCGGCCCGTTCACCGTCGCCGCGGTCGGCGACGTGATGATCAAGCGGCCGGCCTCGATGCGCGCCGAGCCGGCGTTCCAGAACGCGATCCGGCTGATTCGCGACGCCGACATCGCGGTCGGCAACATGGAAGGCAACCTGAGCGACCTGCCGCGGTTCGAGGGGCCGCTGCGCGGCATGATGGGCTCGAAGGAAGTGGCCGCGGATCTCAAGGCGATGGGGTTCGACCTGATGAACCGCGCCAACAACCACATCTTCGACTCGGACAAGGAAGGGATGCTCGCGACCATCGAGCAGCTCGACGCCGCCGGGATCGTGCACGCCGGCACCGGGCGGAACCTCGAGGACGCGCGGGCGCCGGCCTATCTCGACACCGCGAAAGGCCGAATCGCCATCGTCGGCATGCACACGCCCCACAACACGGCCCAGGCGAATGCGAGCTACCAGAGCGGCAACGTCGGCGGACGGCCGGGCCTGAACGCGCTGAACTACGAGACGTTCCACCACGTCACCGCCGAGCAGCTCGATGCGCTGAAGAAGGTCCGCGCGGCCGTGTACACCGCGCCGCCCGGCACGACGAATACGGTGAGGCTGCCGCCCGATCAAACGCCGGATCGCGTCCAGCTGTTCGGCATCTGGTACAAGGTCGGGACGCCGGGCACGAAGAGCTTCGAGATGGACCGCAACGATCTGCGCGAGATCCTGCGGAGCATCCGGAACGGCAAGACGCTGTCGAACTTCCTGGTCACGACCATCCACGCGCACCAGGGGCCGATCACCGCGCAGCAGTGGCTGTTCGAGGACCAGACGCCCGACTTCCTGATCGAGCTCGCCCACCAGGCGATCGACAACGGCGCCGACGCGTTCGTCGGCCACGGCCCGCACGTCCTGCGCGGCATCGAGATCTACAAGGGCAAGCCGATCTTCTACGGCCTCGGCGAGTTCTTCTACCAGTGGCAGCACATGGACGCCGCGATCATGAGCGGGTCGTGGCCACAGGGCGGACGCGGCGCGCCGCCTGCAGCCTCGACCGATCCGGCGAGCGACGTGCGGGCGTCCGCCGGCTGGCGGCAGGTCAACTTCGAGAGCGTCATCGCGTTGAGCCGGTTCGACCAGGGACGCCTGCAGGAAGTCCGCCTCCATCCGATGGAGGGCGGCTTCAACGGCCCGCTGTCGGACCTCGGCATCCCGCGGACCGCGCCGCCCGAGGTGGCGCAGCGAATCCTCCAGCGATTGCAGGGACTTTCGAAACCATTCGGCACGACGATCGCCATCGAGAACGGCGTCGGCGTGATTCGCGTTTCCGGCGCCGCGCCCACGACGGCCGCCGCCGGCGCGGGACAGGGGCGTCAGTGACACTCGTCAATCCGATCGTCGATCGCTGGGTCCAGGATGCGCGCAGGGATCCCGACGCGTTCTGGGCGAAAGCGGCCAGCGCCCTTCCGTGGTTTCGGACGTGGGACAAGGTGTTCGACTGGACGCCGCCGACCTTCAAGTGGTTCGTCGGTGCGCAGACCAACCTCTCGTACAACGCGGTCGATCGGCACGTCGAGGCGGGTGACGGCGGACGTGCCGCGCTCGTCTACCTGAACGAGCGCGGCGAACGGCGCGTGCTCACCTACGCGCAGCTGCGTCACGAGGTGAAGCGGACGGCTGCCGCGCTGCGCGGGATGGGCATCCGCAAGGGCGATCGGATCACGGTCTACATGCCGACGTCGATCGAAGCGGTCGTCCTGATGCTCGCGACGCTTCGGATCGGCGCGATTCATTCGGTGGTCTTCGCCGGCTTCGGCGCAAAGGCGCTGTCGGATCGCATCGCCGCAAGCGGCTCGCGGCTCGTCTTCACGGCGGACGCGACCTACCGCAAGGGCAAGAACGTCCGGCTCAAGGAAATCGTCGACGCCGCGCTGGTGACCGGCGGCGAATCAGTGGAGCACGTCGTCGTGCTCGATCGGACATCCGAGCCAGCCCCGAAGGGGGCGCGCGACATCAGCTGGGCTGATTTCCTGGCGCGCGGCAGCGGACAGTCGAGCGACTGGACGGCCATGGAGTCGAACGAGCCGGCCTTCATCCTCGCGACCTCGGGCACGACCGCGAGGCCGAAGCTGGCGGTGCACACGCACGGCGGGTACCAGGTGCACGTCCACAGCATGGGCCGCTGGATGTTCGCGCTGCGGCCGTCGGACGTCTGGTGGTCGACCTCCGACATCGGCTGGATCGTCGGGCACAGCTACATCGTCTACGGTCCGCTGCTCGCCGGCTGCACGACCGTCGTCTTCGAAGGAGCCCTCGACTTTCCGCAGGCCGACTCGAACTGGCGAGCGGTCGTCGAGGAGCTCGGCTGCACTGGCATCTTCACCTCGCCCACGGCCGTGCGCGCGCTGATGCGCTACGGCGACGGTCCGCTGCAGGGCATCGATCACTCGCGGCTCGAGCGCGTGTTCTGCGCGGGCGAAGTGCTCAACCCGCCGGCGTGGGACTGGCTGCAGAACAAGATCTTCGGCGGCCGCATCCCGGTCGTCGATCACATGTGGCAGACGGAGACGAGCGGCCCGGTCTTCGGCAACCCGTACGGCCTCGGCCTGCTGCCGATCAAACCCGGCTCCGCCACCATTCCCCTGCCTGGCATCGAGGCGGCGGTGGTCAACATGGATGGCCAGCCGTGCGGCCCGAACGAAAAAGGGATCATGGTGCTGAAGCGCCCGTTCCCCGGCCTGACGCCGACGATCTGGGGCGAGCCGGAACGCTACGGCAACGATTACTGGGGGCCGATCCGCGGCGTCTACTACAGCGGCGATTCCGCGCACATCGACGAGGACGGCTACGTGTGGTTCGCCGGGCGCGCCGACGAGATCATCAAGATCGCCGGCCACCGGATCGGCACGATCGAGGTCGAGAGCGCGTGCCTCAAGCATCCCGCCGTCGCCGAGTGCGGCGTGATCGGCCGGCCCGACGAGCTCCGCGGCGAGGTGATCTCGGCGTTCGTGCTCCTCAAGCACGGGCACACGGCGTCAGACGAGCTCCGGAAGGCGCTGATCGAAACCGTCCGCCACGAGCTCGGACCGATCGCAGTCATCGGCGAGCTGAACTTCGTCAGCATGCTGCCCAAGACACGCAGCGGCAAGATCATGCGCCGCGTGCTCAAGGCCGTCACCCTCGACCGCGATCCCGGCGACATCACGACGATCGAAGATGAGGGATCGGTCGACGAGGCGCGGCACGCGTGGCAGCAGATGAGAAGCGAGCTGCAAGGAAGGTCCGGCTGAAGCCGGACCCTACGAAGGTCGCGTACGTTAGCGTCCGGCTTTACCGGACGTCAGCGGTCTGCTGCAACCGTCCACCGCGCGCCGACGCCATCAGCTTCACGAGCTCCTCGGTGACGCGCGGCTCCAGGCCCTCCGTGTGTCCTTTGTCCATCCGCATCACATCGGCGACGACCTTGCCGTCGCGGCAGCCGGGATAGACGAACACTTCGGCGGTGCCGGGGCGCGGCAAACGGCCCCACGACTTCGACGCAGGATTCTGGCGGCTGCCGTCGTGCACGAGGCCTGGCTTGTCGTCGACGACGTCGTCGCGCTTGACGCGCGCGCCGCAGCCGGACTTCTGCGCCCACGCGGACGTCGCCGGCAGCGACACGATCTCGTGCTGGCCGATCGCGAAGATGTGTGAGAAGTCGCAGGTCGGCTCGGCCGGCTGCGCGGCCTGCGGCGGAGCGGCGGCTGCCGCGGCTTCGGCGGTCTCGTTCGCCTGGCGCGGCCGTCCGGCGTCCTGAGGTCGCCCGGGCGCGCCGCCGAGGCGGCCGCCTGACAGGCTCAGAAAGCCGTCGACCCTGGTCCTGAAGAAGTCGGTGCACACGATGCGGCGCGACGTCATGCCGCCCTGCGAGTGGCCGGCGAGCCAGAAGGCCTGAACGTTGTTGCGCCCCACGGCGTCGACGATCATCGTCACGACGTTCTGCAGGTAGGCGTCGTCCTGCTCCGACCACCGGCGCGTCGGCGAGTATGGCGCGGCAATGACGAGGCGGTGCTTCTCCTTCTGCTCGAACGCCGGGAAGTAGCGCCGCTGCCAGGTGCCGCTCGACCCGCCGCCGTGGAGGCTGAGGATGAACGTCACCTTCTCCCCTGCCTTCAGGTCGCACGGATAGTCGAGCAGGAACGTACGGCCGGTCTTGGGCTCGGTCACCTGCTCGGTGCCGGCCGTGCACGCCGCGCTGAGCAGCCGTACCGGCTGCTGCGCCTCGGCCACGGCTGCGGTCGCGATGAGGACGGCCCACGGAAGAATGATCTTCATCAGTGACCTGACCCCCGATGGGACAGGATACGCGAAGAGGCCGGTCCCGGGCATAATCCGGCGTCCCCGCGATGACCGCCCTGGCCGGCTGATGGCTCCGGCCTGACGAAAGGATCGATGTTATGACGCGAATCGCCGGAATCTCGATTGTGCTTGTGTGGGTCGCCTTACAGGGAGGCATGCGGCCCGTGCATGCGCAGGCAGGTGGCAACCTCGCCGCGTTCCCACCGGTGGACCTCCGTCTGTCGATCACGACGACGCCCTCAGGCCCTGTGGTCTCGCCGACTGAGTTTCAGCTGCTGACAGGAAAATACTATCGATTCATTGTCACGAGCGAAGGTGATCCGGACTGGCGGCTCGAGCTGTCCGACTTGCTCCAGAACTCGCACCTCCGCGTGGTGACGATCGCAGGGATTGAGGTTCATCTTCAGGGAATGGTGTTTCGGGCCATCGAATTCGACCAGGCCGGAACGGCTTCCTTCTCATTGGTACCGATCCGACCTGGGACCTATCGATTCACCGTCGGAGACAACCCGATCGCACTTGGCCTCCCGGCGGGTCAAGCCGGCATCCAGGATCCCAAGCGCCGCGCCGAAGGGCGGTTCGTCGTGAAGTAGTCGCGGCCGAGCTGTTACTGCTTCTCGAACACGACTTTCACGTCGACCGCTCCGCCGGGCGTATCGACGCGGACGACGCTCGTGAGGACCTTGCCGTCGTCGGACAGCGTCATCCGATCGTTGTAGGAGATGCCAGCAGCTGGAACGCTCGAGACGACGAGCAGCGAGTTGCCGTCCCACTTTGCCGTCGCCTTCACCTCAGCGCCGCCGGCGTCGAAGGTGGACTCTTTGCCGTCGGTGGTCATCTTCCGGGAGGTCTTTTGCAAGCCGATCGGTGTCGCCTGTTCCTCGTCGATGGCGATCGACGGCTCGGCGTGGACGATCTTGCGGGTAAACGTGTCCGGCGCCGGCGCGGCGCCAAAGTCGCTCTTGACCTGGTTCATCTTCCAGTCGCCCGAGAAGTTAGGTTTCTGCTGCGCGGCCGCGCGGACGCGGCCGCGAGCGCGACGGCAACGGCGAGAACACCGGCTGAGAGTCGCTTTCACGTCACACACCTCCCGTTCGACTTAGACGGCGGCGTGTGTGCGAAGTTCCAGGCTCGGCCACGTGGGCGCCGCGCGAGCTGAAGGGCATCCGCAGGTGATCGCTGTAGCGCGGCGACGGCTCGAGGCCGGGCACACCGAACGCCCGCACTTCGCGCTCTGACGGACAGTAGGCGGTCCCGAACAGCCAGTCCCAGATCGACAGGAAGCCGCCGAAGTTCCGATCGATGGCCGCCGGGTCGTTCGCATGATGCCAGTGGTGGAACTCCTGCGTGGCGATCACGAATTTCAGCAGGCCCCGTGCGGAGGCGTGTGTTCGAGTGGACCCACAGTCCTTGCACGAGATCGATCGCCGAGTACCACGCGATCACGCGCGCGTCGATGCCGAGCACGACGACGAACAGCATGAGAAACGGCACGCGGTTCAGGAGGAACTCGAGCGGATGCGATCGCGCATGGCTCAGCGCGTCCATCTGCCGAGTGGAGTGGTGGACCTGGTGCAGCCGCCACAGAAACGGAACGCGGTGATGCAGCACGTGGATGGACCACTTGAGCAAGTCGCCCACGAACAGAAAGACGACGATCTGCAGCCAGAGCGGCGCATCGGCGAGGAGGAGAAGTCCGGGCGTGCCGATCGCGTTCAGAAGACCAGCGGCCGCGGCCCGGAGGATGAACGCCATCGGCAGATCGAGCAGCGCCCCGTTGACGATGGCGTGGGTCAGATCAGCACTGAGTCCGGCCCGGAGCAGCGGCTGCTGGAAGCGAGGACGGATGTATCCAGCTGCGAGCAGCGTGGCGGCAGCGACGCAGCCGATCAGCGCAAGCCACACGACGGCTCACCCTGGACAGGTTGCAGGCGGATGACGACCGGCGCTGCCTCCACCGCCGGGAACATCGGAACCCGTCGTCCCACTCCAATCCAGGGTGCCGCGCCACTTCTTCCAGAGGAAGAGCGCCTGCCGATCGAGACGCCTGAACGCCTGCAGGCGGAACCGCTGCTTGCCGCAGCCGATGCACGACGCGTTCGGAAAGCGCTGGAGGTCATTCGTCCAGAGCTCACGGATCGAGTGATCGACGAGCGATCCAATCGTCCCGGAGTGGTTCTCGCACGGGTACAACAGGCCCCCATCCGCCATCGCCTTGATTTTCAGCTTCGGGTTGCAGTGCCGCTTGTACCACTTCACGTTCTCGACTACGGGATAGTCGGGTCCGCCGTAGAAGCCGAGCGAGTACTTGCGACCGAGGATCTGCGCGTTGCGGAGCAGCGGCAGCGGCGTCTTCCCGACCTTCCTCACCGGCATGATGTAGAAGTACGGAATCCACTGCTGGTACTGGAGAATGCGGCGCTCGATCTGTCCCGGGTCGGCCAGTTCCTCCCACGTCGCCGTGTAGTTGCTCGTCAAACCCGTGCGTGTTTCCGCGCACATCTTCTTCAACGCCGGCAGGAACGCCATCAGCTCCGCCATCTCGTCCGGGTACTCGGTGAAGCGCGTCCCGTCGATGCTCAGCGTGACGATGTCGAGGTGCCGGAGCAGGTCGCGGTATTTCTCCGGGTGGCGGGCGAGTGGCAGGCCATTGGTGATGATGCTCACGTTGCGGAAGCGCAGCTCCTCGCGCGCATATCGCGCCAGCTCGACGATGTGCGGATACAGCAGCGGCTCGCCGCCCTGGAACCGAACCGAAAAGCACTCTTCCCGCAGATGCTCGAGGACCCTCTTTGCCCATTCGAGGGGCAGGCCGTGTTCGGCGAAGCCTTTCGGGTAGGTTTCCGGCTCGTGGACGTAGCAGTACGAGCAGCGCAGGTTGCAGGCGCTGTTGACCCCGTAGTGGCCGAACAGCGACGGACAGTAGATCCCCGGGACGCGAACGGCCACCTGGGCCTGGACGTAGTTCTTCGCGTCACGCCACGCAAGCGCGAGGGTGTTGGTGATCATGCCAGCCTCCGGTGGGTAATGCGCAGAAACGCATTCCGGAGGCTCGCGGCGTGCTACGAGATACGGATCACCACAAAGGACACCAAGGACACAAAGGAATACCCCAAGGCGCTTTGTGTCCTTTGTGTCCTCTGTGGTTGATTTACTGCGAAGTCGACCCGCTTCGCCCGGCGGCCTTCATCAGCTCTTCCTTCGTCACGACCCGCCCGTCGGCCGGGTAATGAACGGCGATGATCCGCGCGGGGTCGAGGCGGAGCCTCTCGATGTTCTCCAGCAGGTTGACCGTGTACGGGCTCGCGGGCATCGGGAACGGGGCAGCGGGGTCGGCGGGCGGATTGTACGCGTCGGCCTCGATCAGAATCCGCTGCTTCGGGAGATACGCGACGATGATGCCTTCGTTGTGGCCGCTGCCGCGAAGGTGATGCAGCTCGAGCGTCTGGTTGCCGTCGGTCAGGACCTTCCGGTCGGTCATCGTATCGAAGGTCGGCTTCCGCGGCGATCTCGCCAGCCGGTCGGGATTGAGCGTGCGCGGCGCCGTGAAGACCCGCTCGTAGAACGGCCTGTTGATCTGGTGGGTGACGATCGTCGCGCCCTCGGCGACGAGCGGCCGCAGGCCGCTCGAATGATCGAAATGATGGTGCGTGTTGACGATGTAGCGGATCGGCTTGTTCGGCACGAGACGCTTCGCCTCCGCGATGACCGCTTCCCCACGCGCTTCGCTCTGCCCGCTCTCGACGATCGCCAGATGATCCTTGAATTCAACCGCGACGCTCGCGTAGCCGCCGAGAATCAGGTGAACGCCGTCGGCGAGCTTCTCTGACGGCGTCCCGCTCGCTTGCGCAGCCGCCGGCCGCGCCCCCTCCTCCGCCCGCGCCACCTCGTCCCTGCGCTGCCTGGATCGTCACCGGTGCGTTGGGCCGCACGTCGCTGACCGTCAAGTCGAAAATCGGATGGCCGCCCTGGCGCTGCACGATCCGGGTCGGAAACTTCACCCCGGCGAAGTCCTTGTAATCCGAATACACCGCCTCGAACGGCATGTCGCCGAGGATCGGGCTGTCGATCAACGTCTCGACGCGCTCGACCAGATTCTGATCGTTGATGTAGCCGTTGACCGCGGCCTTGTTCTGGCCGGTGAACGACAGCACGTTGTAGCGCTTGCCGTTGACCGTCTGCGTCTTGACCGTGGCGTTGCTCCGTGACGCGGCGCGCAGGAAGCCGTGCGGCAGCATCCAGAGCTCGAGCTGCTGCACCCACGGCGTGTTGGCGTCGACGATGATCGTCTGCGCCTGCGACTGTTCGCCGCGCACCGGCTGCTGGCCGCCGCCGCGGGGCGGGTTCTCGCCCTGGAGCCGGACGCGCTCGACGCGCGACGCTGGCACCTGGAAGTCGATGGACCGCGTGTAGCTCTTGTTGATGAACTTCGGCCACGGCGAGTCGGGGTTGTACGACTGGCCGAGGGCGAAGTCGAAGCCGGTGGCGGAATACTGAACGGTCCTGAGCTGCTCGACGCCGATCGCCGCGGACGCGGCGCCGATCACCGACTTCGCGTCCTGCGCCAGGCCCACCCACGACGCCATCCCAACGAACGCGGCGGCTGCGACGGCTTTCTTCAACATGTTTCGCCTCCGTGACCGGCGCGAAGATAGCACAGGCGGACGGCCGATGGACTATGATGCCGCCCGTGCCGACCACAGTATCTCCACCGAAAAAGGACGCATCACGCCCCGCCCCGTCGGGTCCGCCTGTGGCCGCACGGCGCGAGAATCACTGGGTCGACGCTCTGGCCGACGTCATGGAACGCATCGTCCCCGATGCGATCACGACGTCGATCATCCTGCTGGTCATCCTCTTCGGCGTGTCGCTGGGCCTTGGCACCGGATTGACGGCGACCATGGACGCGTACTACCGCGGCCTCTGGATGCTGCTGCAGTTCACGATGCAGATGACGCTCATCCTGGTGCTGAGCCTCATCCTCGGCGCGACGCCGACGTTCAAGAACGCGGTGATCTTCCTGTCGCGTCTGCCGCGCACCCAGGCGCAGGTGATGGTGCTCGCGGTCGTCGCGGGCGGATTCGTCGCCTACCTGAATTGGGGATTGTCGATCGCGCTGTCGCCGGTCATCGCCATCCACTTCGCGACGCAGGCCGAGCGCAGGGGCATCAAGATCGATTTCCTCTGGTTGATGTCGGTGCTGGCGGGCGGCGGGGCGATCTGGCAGTTCGGCCTGTCGGGCAGCGCGCCGCTCCTGATGGCGACGCCGGGCAACTTCCTCGAGCAGCAGGCCGGCGTCATGCCGCTCACCACCACGATCTGGTCGCCGGCGGCGCTCATCCTGGTGCCCTCCTTCATGGCGGCGGTGGTGATCGTGGGCGTCGTCTTCATGCCGAAGAAACCGCGGCAGGTCTCGGAGTTCCCGCAGGCGGCCCGGGTCGTCGAGAGCGATCGTTCGGCAGAGACGGACGAAACGCCGCCGGGCGCGCGGACCTTCGCGCAGCGGCTCGAGTACAACCCGATCGTGATCGTTCCGCTCGCCCTCGCGCTGGCGGGCTGGATCTACCATCACTTCTTCGTCAGGAACCTCAGCCTCGACATCAACTCCGTCAACACGATCGTCCTGCTGCTCGGCCTCGTCCTGCACGGCAACGTCCACAACTTCACCAAGGCGACGCAGCACGCGGTAGCGCTCTGCTGGCCGATCGTGCTCATGTATCACGTCTACGCGGGGCTCGCGGGAGTGATCCAGTTCACGCCGGTCGGGGGATTTCTCGTCCGCATCTTCGATCCGGTCCTGACGGCGTACACCTACCCGCTGCTGATCGCGCTGATCAGCACGGCGGTCGCGATCTTCATCCCGACGAGCGGCGGCCAGTGGGCGATCCAGGGCGCGGTGACGGTCGAAGCGGCGAAGCTGGTCGGCGTCAGCGCGCAGCGCGGGCTGCTGGCATTGAGCGTCGGCGATCACATGGGCAACCTGATCACGCCGTTCTGGGCGGTCATCGGCGCCGGCATCGCGCGCGTCGACTTCCGGCTGATGTTCGGCTACCGGCTCATCTTTGCGGCGCTGTGGTTCACGATGGGCGTTCTGGCGTTCACTTTTCTGCCGTGCTGAACGCTGAGGTGCTGGGTGGACCTGCTAGGGTGCAGGGTGCGACCCGTAGGGTGCTCGGTGCGTGCCAGGTGCTCGGCGGACACTCTCAGGGTCGGCGCGGACCTGCAGGAGTCGAACAGACTCGACGCGAATTTCTGTCTCGCGCTGACCGCGTCGTGTCGCCGCGGCGAGGGTCGCGTCGGCGCAGCAGAAGACCGTCCGCACCGTCGCCGGCATCGGGCGGACGGCGGGCGCGGACGACAACCTCTGGGTCGAGCAGGATGCGCTGAAGACGCCGGTCAGCAATCCGTTCGGCATCATCGCGGGCGCCGACGGCGCGCTCTATTACTGCGAGTACGACACCGGGTGCACGCGGCGGCTCGACCTGTCGTCGATGCGGGTGACGACGCTGGCAGGCAACGGCAAGAAGGCGTACGCGGGCGATGGGGGTGCAGCGCTCGCCGCTTCGTTCAGCGCGCCGCACGAAATCCGGTTCGACGCGGCCGGCAACCTCTTCATCGTCGAGCGCGACGCCCACGTCGTCCGCCGCGTCGACGCTCGCACGCGCAGCGTCTCGACGGTGGCCGGCACCGGCGTGGCCGGGTTCTCGGGGGACGGTGGACCAGCGGCCAAGGCGCAGCTGCGGCAGCCGCACAGCATCGCGTTCGACGCCGCCGGCAACCTGCTCGTCTGCGATATCGGCAACCAGCGGGTCCGCCTCGTCGACATGAAGAGCGGCACGATCTCGACGTTTGCCGGCACCGGCGACAAGGGCGCCACGCCGGACGAAGCGCCGCTCGAGGGCACGCCGCTCAACGGTCCGCGATCGATCGACACCGATCCGGCCGGCAACATCTATCTCGTGCTTGCGTGAGGGCAACGCCGTCTTCCGCATCGATCCACGCGCCCGCCGTCTCGCCCGCATCGCCGGCACCGGCCAGACCGGGTTCACCGGCGACGGCGGTCCGGCGCTCACGGCGACGTTCAACGGCCCGAAAGGAATTACCTACGCGCCGGATCAGTCGCTGTACATCGTCGACACCGAGAACCACGCGATCCGCCGGGTCGATCTGCGCTCGGGGACGATGGCGACCGTGCTCGGCACCGGCCAGCGCGGCAACGGTCCGGATGGCGATCCGATGAAGTGCGCCATGGCGCGGCCGCACGCCGTCGTGCTGCACCGCGGCGCGCTGTACGTCAGCGACAGCGAGAATCACTGCATTCGTGTCGTGCAATGACGCTGGGCAGGTAAGGCGGATAGGGCGGGTAAGGCAGGAAGGGCGGGTAAGGCAGGAAGGTGAGAGCACGGAGACTGAGGCAAAGGCAGCGCCTGCCTCTTAGGCCCGCCAATGATAGTGCAGGCCCTTAGGCTTGCTCGGTCTCGCTCCTTATGGATAACAAGAAACGCTCGGCTAACTTTTTTTTCACTTGCGCCGGGGCCCCACCCCCGGCGCGAACTTACGCTGATGCCTCGCCTCAGATAAAAACCGGTTCTTCGGCTCGGCATGGCCGCAGGCGCTTTTCCACTGGGGGCCGCTACTGTCTGTTCGCGATCATGCTGGTTGTGCCGACTCTTGCGCTTCCTCTTGCGCAAGGAACCATTTCGACGCGCACAGATCGACGTCAGCGAGACCGCTGGCATCCGGCGGACCGAGTATCCGGTCACGGCGCGCGTGGAGCTGCCGCGCGGCGCATTGCGTGACGCGGGGAACGCGCGGCTGAAGGTCACCGAAGACGTCGTTGCGCAGTTCACGGCCGAAACGACCTGGGACGATGGCTCGGTGCGAGCGCTGAGCGTGGATTTCAACGTCAGCCTCGGGCCGGCAGAACGCCGGCGCTACGTGCTCGAGTTCGGTGCGGACGTGAAGTCAGCTGCCCCGGCCGGACGCGGACTGTCGGTGACCGAGGACGCTGATGCCATCCAGGTCGGCAACATCCGGTTCGGCCGGACCGGCTCGCCGCTGGTGCTCGCGGCGAACTACGTGAAGATGAATTTCATCGGCACGGGCCGGAATGGGATTTCCGTGACCGACGCCAATGGGACCCCGCACGACCTGTCGAGCGCGCAGGACCTGAAGCTCGACGTGGTGAAGCGCGGACCGCTCCGGGTCGTGCTTCGTTATGCGGGACGCCTGCCGCTCGGCCAGGCGGACGCGGCGCCGTTCGTCATCACGATGGAGATGCCGAACAGCAAGTCGTGGCTGAAGATGTCGGCGGTCGTTCAGGATCCTTCCCGTCGAATCCGTGCGCTCGCCTTCGACAGCCCGCTCGCATTCGGCGCGCTGCCGTGGACGTGGGACCTCGGAACCGAGAACGGCACGTACGGAGCGTTCAGAAACGCCACGGACACGGCAGTCCTGCTTCAGACGGTCAATCAGAAAGGACCCGCCGGCTGGATGGTGCGCACTGGCAGCGAGGGTGGGACGCTCGGCGATTACGAGAGCTCGCCGACGGGCCGGGCCGCGTCCGGGTGGGGCCACCTGCTCGACGCGCGAGGCGCCGTGGCGTTCGGCTTCGCCGACTTCGCGCGCGAGCAGGGCGCTTATCGCATCGCCCTCAGCGGCAGCGGACAGACCAGCTTCTCGTTCGAGCCGTCACGTCAAGCGACCGAGCATCGCATCACCGTCTATCAGCACTTCGTGTCGACGCCGGTCCCGATCGGCGCCGCGACGAGTCCGACGGCGATGCTCAGCCCGTTGAAGGTGGACGTGAAATAGAAAAGGGCGGACCTGAAAGCCCCGCCCTTCGGTCGGAGACGGCGGACCTGAAGGTCCGCCGCTACTGTTGCTGGGTTGTCCGTGTCTGCGACGCCTTGCGGCGCGCCGTCTCCGCGTCGAAATCCTCCTGGCTACTTTCCACGTATGTCGTAGGCGAACAGACTGTCCTGGTTCCGCACGTAGAGCCGGCCATCCGAGATGACCGGCGGGGCCCAGGTCGGATAGCGGCTCTGCTTGAGTGAGAATCGCGAGACCTCGCGGTACTCGTCCGATCGAGCTTCGACCAGCGCCAGGATCGCATCCTCGCCGAGGACGTACAGGTGCTTGTCCGCATAGGCCAGCGAGCCCTTGCCGACGGTCCGGTTGCGCCAGAGTACGTCGCCAGTGTCGAAGCGCATCGCCGTGAGAATGTTGCTGTTAAAGCCGTACAGCACGCCGTCGACCAGGACCGACGTGGAGTAGTGATTGCGCATGTTGCGCGTGAAATAGACCTGCGACGCCGACTTCGCGCCGACCTTCAGCAGCGCACCGCCTGATTCGTACTCGGTCGAAACGAAGACGCGGCCGTCGGAAACGATCGGCGTGGCGATGTTGGCGGTCTGATTCGAAACATCCGTGTACCGCCAGAGCTGCTGGCCGTTGTCGGCTCGCACACCGACGACGGCGGTTTCGTTCATGGCGACGATCTGCCGCACGCCTTCGAACTCGCCGATGACGGCCGACGAATAGCCAGCTCCGTCGGTGCCCGACTTCCAGACGAGCGCGCCGTCGGCCTTGTTGAGCGCGACGAGCGATCCGTCGCGGCCGCCGGGCATGACGATCAGCCGGTCGCCGTCGATGAGCGGCGATTCGCTGATGCCCCACGGCGGCACCGATCCGCGGAATTTCTGCACGATGTTCTGCGACCAGACCGTCTTGCCGCTGGCTGCGTCGAGGCACGCGAGCATCCCGTCGGGTGCCAGCGTGTAGAGGCGTGCGCCGTCGACCGTGGGCGTGCCGCGCGGCCCGTTGCCGCGCGATTCGTTGAACGAGCCGCCGGCCACCGTCTCCCACACCTTTGCGCCGGTGTTGACGTCGATCGCGGTGACGTAGTGACGCCCGCCGCGCTGTCCCTGCGTATAGGCGCGGCCGCCCGCGACGGCCACAGCCGAGTAGCCCTCGCCGAGGCCGTTGAGGGTCCACAGCACGCGCGGACCTTCCTTGGGCCAGGACGTCAGCAGTCCGGTTTCGGTGGAGATGCCGTTGCGCTGCGGGCCGCGCCACTGCGGCCAGTCGGCAGCGTGAAGCGTGACGCCGATTAATGAAACAAACAGGCAGGTAATTAGTCGCATCTTGTCAACTTTTTCCAATGGCGGCGGGGCCCCGCCCCGCCCGCTGCGCCGATAACCAGCTTACGCAATGATGCCTCGCCTCGCGATAAAAACGCGAAGCGCGGAGGTGGCTCGGCTCGGCATGGCCGCGGGCGCTGCTGTCTACTTGCCGAGATCCGGCGGAACCCGACGCTTGCGTGGCTTGTTCGAATGCGTACGCGATCTCGATGAGCCTCGGTTCGCTGCACGCGAGGCCGGTGAAGGCGGCGCCGTAGGGCGACGGTTTCGGGTTGAATCCCGCAGGCGCGGTCGGCAGATTGTTGGGCACGAAGCCCGCCGGCACGATCACCGTCGGGTAGCCGGGCCGTGCGGCGAGCGCGGCGCCGCTGCCGCCGGGGAACAGCAGCGCATCGAGACGCTGCGACTTCATGACCTCGTCGATGCCATGCGTCGCCGAGAGGCGGATGTCCTTCGCGCGGTCGGCCTCGTAGCGGGCGCGGTCGCGCTCGACGTCCATCTCATCGGAGATGTCGAGGTTCGACTGCCCGTACTTGAGCGATCCGGCGTTCTTGTGCGCCGTGTTCCACTCGCGCAGCTCGGTGAGCGACTTCACCGGCGCCGACGGTCCGAGCGAGGCGAGCCATGTGTTGAAGTCGCGCTTCAGTCCATATTTGAACGCGATCGAACAGTCAGTATCGTTGCCGCGCGCGTTGTTGGCTCCCGAGCAGATCCCCCACAGCGCATAGTTCTGCTGCGGATCCTTGTCGATCATGCTCGGAATATCGGCCGGGTCGATCACGGACGCGCCTTCGCGCTTCAGGACGTCGATGACCTCGGCCATCAACGTCGCCTGAGTCGCCGTCAGCCCGCCTCGCGGCTCTGAGGCACCGGGCACCTCGGTGCGGTCGTAGAAGAAGGCGCGCGGGACGCCAATGCGCGCGCCACGCAGCCCCTCGCGCCGCAGGAAACGCGTGTAATCGCGCGCCGGCGGTGGCGTGCACGCCTTGGTCGCCGGATCGTTGGCGTCGGGCGCGGCACCTTCCAGCGCGCCGAGCAGCACCGCCGCATCCGCGACCGATTTCGCGAGCGGACCGGGCGTGTCCTGGTCCGCCGTGATCGGGATCACGCCATAGCGGCTGACCCGGCCCACCGTCGGCTTGATGCCCACCAGCATGTTCTGATTAGACGGGCTGAGGATCGATCCGGACGTCTCGGTGCCGACGTTGGCCGCCCAGAAGTTCGCCGCGGTGCCGATACCCGAGCTGGAGCCGCCGGTCGACAGCACCGGCCGGCCGTCAGCGGTCGGCCGCGGATCGCGCCGCGGATCGTAGGGATTGAACCCGAACCCGCCAACCGCGTTGTAGTTGGTTGGCATCGGCGTCGGCGCGCCGGCCACCCAGTTGGCGAGCTCGGTCATGCCGGTCTTGGCGATGATGATCGCGCCGGCGGCCCGCAGGTTGGCGGTGAGCGTCGCCTCGTAGGGCGGCACATATCCCGCGAACGCCAGGGCGCCGCCGGTCGTCGGCATGTCGGTGGTGTGGACGTTGTCTTTGACCGCGATCGGAATGCCGTGCAGCGGCCCCCGCAATCTTCCCCGCCGCCCGCTCGCGATCGCGCTCGTCGGCCTCCTGCAGCGCGCGCGGATTCACCGCCAGCGCCGCGTGCAGCTGGTCTTCGTAGGTGGCGATGCGCGTCAGATACTCGGTCACGATCGAACGCGACGTCGCGCGCCCATCCTTCATCGCCGCCTGCATGTCGGCGATCGACGCTTCCACGACCGTGAATGCCGCCGGCGCGGACTCGGTCGGTTCTGGCGCGACCAAGCTCGGCGGCTCAGAAGCAACAAGGATCGAGGGCGGTCGTTCGCATACATCTCCGTCTCGTTCGGCGTTCGTCGCCTCTGCGCCTCTGCGCCTCTGCGTCCTCAGCTTCCCTTTGCGTCCTCGTATCGTTTCAGCTCTTCCTTCGCGATCGCCTCGCGATGCACCTCGTCCGGGCCGTCCGCGAGCCGGATCGTCCGCGTATGTGCCCAGGCGGACGCCAGGAACGTGTCGTCGCTGACGCCGGCCGCGCCGTGCGCCTGGATGGCGCGGTCGAGGACGCGCAGCGCGGCGCGCGGCGCGACGATCTTGATCATCGCGATCTCGCGGCGCGCCGCCTTGTTGCCGACCGTGTCCATCAGCTGCGCCGCGCGCAGCGTCAGCAGCCGCGCCTGCTCGATCTCCATCCGCGACTCGGCGATGTCGGCGCGGATGGTCCCCTGCTCGGCCAGCGGCTTGCCGAACGCCGTCCGCTTCAGGACGCGCCGGCACATCGTTTCGAGCGCGCGCTCCGCCAGGCCGATCGTGCGCATGCAGTGGTGGATGCGGCCCGGCCCCAGCCGGCCTTGCGCGATTTCGAACCCGCGCCCTTCGCCGAGCAGGATGTTGCTCGCCGGGACGCGCACGTTCTCGAAGGTGATCTCCGCGTGCCCGTGCGGGGCGTGGTCGTAGCCGAACACCGACAGCATGCGGCGGATGGTCACGCCCGGCGTGTCCAGCGGGACCAGGATCATCGACTGCTGCAGGTGGCGCGGCGCTTCGGGGCTGGTCTTGCCCATGAAGATCGCGATCTTGCAGCGCGGATCGCCGGCTCCGGAGATGTACCACTTGCGGCCGTTGATGACGTAGTCGTCGCCCTGCCGCTCGATCCGCGATCGGATGTTGGTCGCGTCGGACGAAGCGACGTCGGGTTCGGTCATCGCGAAGCAGGAGCGGATGTCCCCCGCCAGCAGCGGCTCGAGCCAGCGGCGCTTCTGCTCGGCGTTGCCGTAGCGGACCAGCACTTCCATGTTGCCGGTATCGGGCGCGGAGCAGTTGAACACTTCGGCGGCGAACGCGGGCGAGCGGCCCATGATCTCGCAGAGCGGCGCGTACTCGGCGTTGGTCAGCCCGGCGCCGTACTCGCTCTCGGGCAGAAACAGGTTCCACAACCCGGCGGCGCGCGCCTTCGGCTTGAGATCCTCGACGATCTTCACCGGCTGCCAGCGATCGCCCTGCTCCATCTGCCGGTGAAACGTCTCTTCGTTCGGATAGATGTGCTCGTCCATGAACGCCGTGAGCTGCGCGGCGAGCGCGTGCGATCGGGTCGGTGGCGGCGAGTGGCATGGAGCGCATGATAGTGTACCCGCCGTGCTCGGAGACACCCGAGAGGTCCGGACCGGCGAACAGCTCGATTGGACAGTCGCTCGAAACCTACCTGCGGCTGCACCTGCCGGTTCAGCACATCAAGGGACTCGATCTGGCGCGCGAGATGGAGGTCTCGCAGTTTCCCGGCGGCCACTCGAACCTCACCTACCTGATTCGATTCGGCGGCGCGGAGCTCGTCGCTGCGCCGGCCGCCGCTCGGCCCGGTGCCGCCGAAGGCGCACGACATGGCGCGCGAGTACCGCTGGCTGGCGGCGCTCCACCCGGTGTTCCCGCTCGCGCCGCGGCCGTACCTGCTGTGCGAGGACGCGGCGGTCGTCGGCTCGGTCTTCTACGTCATGGAGCGCCGCCGCGGCGTCGTCGTGCGCAGCGAGGAGCCGCTGCCGCTGCGCGATCATCCCGAGGCGCGGCGGCAGCGTCAGCGAGGCGCTCATCGACACGCTCGCCGATCTGCACGGCCTGGACGTCACGCGACGGTCCGCTGGCGGCGCTCGGCAAGCCGGCCGGCTTCGTCGATCGGCAGGTGCGCGGCTGGACCGAACGGTGGCAGCGCTCGAAGACTGGACGACTGCCGGAGATGGATGCGCTCGCCGACTGGCTGATCGCGCACGTCCCGCCCGATCCGGAGCCGCCGTCGGTCGTGCACGGCGACTTCAAGCTGGACAACGTGCTGCTCGATCCGCTCGACCTCGGGCACCTCGTCGCCGTCTTCGACTGGGAGATGAGCGCGCTCGGCGATCCGCTGGTCGATCTCGGGATCCTGCTCGCCTACTGGGCGCCGACGGCGCCGCCGTCGCAGCGCGACGCGCTGACGACCGTCACGCACCGCCCGGGGTACCTCACGCGCGCAGGAGATCGTCGATCGCTATGCGGCGCGGACCGGGCGCGACGTGTCCGGCATCGCTTCTACGAAACGTTCGCGCTGTTCAAGATCGCCGTCGTCATCCAGCAGATCTACTACCGCTACAAGCGGGGACAGACCAACGACGAACGGTTCGCGAACTTCGGGGAGAGGGTGGAATACCTCGCGCGCCACGCGGTCGGGTTGGCAGGGATCTGACGGAGACTGTGCTAGGGCGACCCGTTTAGGGTCGCCTTCCGGTATCCTCATAGGACACGCTGCAGGAGTTCAGGATGAAAAGGACGATCGGCGCGACGATTGCGCTTTCGTACGTGCTCGTCGCGGTCAGCGCGTTGCAGGGACAACAGCCGGCGGGTGACGGTCCGCGTTATCAAGACGGGAATCAGTTGGTGCGGCCGACGGACTATCGCGAGTGGCCGTTTCTTGGCGCCGGCCTCGGGTTGACCTACGACGCCGAACGGGGACCGGGTGCGCAGAACGCCCCGCAGAACTTCTCCAACGTCTTCGTGAACCCCTCGTCGTACCGGCACTTCATGCAGACCGGCACCTGGAAGGACGGCACCGTCTTCATCCTCGAGATCCGCGCGTCCGGCACTGGCACGGCCCCGAACACCACCGGCCGGTTTCAGACGGCCATGGTGGCGCTCGAGGCCGAGGTGAAGGACGCGAAGCTCCCGAACGGGTGGGCGTACTACGAGTTCGGGCGCGCCAACGCGCTGCGCGAGGTCGCGGCGCCGCTCACCGGCCAGCGCGAGGCGGGCTGCATCGAGTGCCACACCAAGCACACCGCCGTCGAGCGCACGTTCGTCCAGTTCTATCCGCACCTCCTCGAAGTGGCGAAAGCCAAGGGAACGGCCAAGCCGGGCTACTGAACCGACCCATGACTTGCCGTTCGTCGTTCGCGAGCTCTCAGATCGTTCGGCGTTCGTCGGCGAACGCTCGACGAACGTGCGAACGACGAACAGGCTTCACGGCGAACGGCAGCCCGCGATGATCACCCGCGCTGCCGTGTTATGGGAGCGCGGCCAGCCACTGTCTGTGGAAGAAGTGGAGCTCGCGCCGCCGGGGCCGGGTGAAGTACTGGTCGAGATCAAGGCGGCGGGCGTCTGTCACAGCGATCTCCATCCCGCCCACGACGACTGGCCGATTCGCACGCCGATCGTCCTCGGACACGAGGGCGCCGGCATCGTGCGCGATGTCGGCGACGGCGTGACGCAGGTCAAGCTCGGCGATCACGTCGTCCTCTGCTGGGCGCCGGCATGCGGCGCCTGCCCGTATTGCCTCGAGGGGCGCGCGGTCCTGTGTGAGCGGCTCGATCGCACCACCTATCGCAACAAGCTGCCGTCGGGCGGCACGAAGCTTCGCGCCCGCGGTCAGGACGTCGCGCATTTCCTGAGCACCGCCTGTTTCGCGCAGCACGCGGTCGTGCCGAGGAGGGAGCGGTCCTGGTCAGCCCTGACGTGCCCTTCGACGCGCTGGCGACGGTGGGTTGTGCGGTCGTGACCGGCGTCGGCGCGGTGATTACCGCCGCACGCGCCACGCGAGGCTCGAGCGTGGCCATCATCGGCGCCGGCGGCGTCGGCCTCAACGTCGTGCAAGGGGCCGCGATTACAGGATGCGCACCGATCATCGCGATCGATCGGCGGCCGGCGCCGCTCGCAATCGCGCGGGAATTCGGCGCAACCGACACGATCGAGTCGCCTCCGAAACTGGCCGACGCTGTTCGCGATCTAACCAGCGGACGGGGCGCCGACTTCGTGTTCGATACCGTCGGCACACCGGCGACGCTGGCCGACGCCCTGGCGGCCACCCGGAAGGGCGGCACCGTGGTGCTGACGGGCTTGTCGCGGGTCGACGCCGTCGGCACCGTCCAGATGTTCCCCTTCGTCATGCAGGAGAAGCGGCTCGTCGGTTCCGCCTACGGCTCGGGACGCCCGCCCGAAGACATCCGCCGCCTCGTCGCGTGGTTCCAGGAGGGACGGTTGAAGCTGCGCGAGCTCGTCCATCGCACCTATTCATTGGATCAGGTCAACGACGCGCTGACGGCACTCGCCGACAGCGCCGGGGCTCGAGGCGTCATTCTTCTGTAAAATAGCCATATGCACGCCAAACGCGCCATTGCCGTGGCGTTGTCGGCATTCGTCCTGTTTGCCGGCGCGTCGCTCGCACCGGTTCACCTGGACGTTCACGTTCACGCGGCACAAGCGCAGGCGAAGCTCCCGCCGCTGCAATACACCTGTCCGATGCATCCGGAGGTGCTCGAGGACAAGCCGGGCAGCTGCCGCCTCTGCAAGATGCCGCTCGAGCCGACGCGCATCGATACCGATCTGAATTATTCCTGTCCCGATCATCCGGTGGTCATCGCCGCCAAGCCGGGCATCTGCCCCGTCGACCGCCGCCGCGAGATGGTACCGGTCGTCGTCACGCTTCACTGGACGTGCAAGCAGAGTCCGGATCAGAAGCTGATGGATCCCGGCAAGTGTGCGGATGGTTCGGACCGCGCGCTGGTGAAGCAGATTCGCGCCCACGGGGATCACAATCCGCGGCACGGCGGGATCTTCTACATGGCACAGGATCAGTGGCACCACATGGAGGGGACCTACCCCGGTGCCGGGAAGTTCCGCGCGTATTTTTTCGACAACTACACGCAGCCGATCGACGCGAAGGCGTTCAGCGGCAGCGTCGTGCTCCAGGCGATCGATCCCGCCACGAAGGCGCCTAAGGATGTCGCGACGTTCCCACTGCGCCTGTCGCGCGACGGCAAGACGCTCGAGGCGACGTTGAAGGGTGACCAGCGGCCGTCGAAGGACGCGGCGACAACGATGGTCGCGAAGGTCAGGATGACCAAGGACGGCCCCGAGCAGCCGTTCACGTTCGCGTTCGTCGAGTATTCAAAGGATGTCGCCCCCGCCCCTGCTAACACAACGAGGCGGGTGCTTCGGCGGGCAAGTCCGCTTCTTCGGCGACGACGACGGCGGGTGCTTCGACGAGCAAGCCGACTGTAACGAGCACGGCCACTGAGGGTGCGGCGGCCCCCACCGCAGCGGCTGCGGCACCCGCGCCTCAGCCGGTGATTCCGGCGGTACCCGCCCTCGACAACTGCGAACCGAACATGGCGCGCACCGATGCGCTGCTCCTGTCCGATTCGCTGCCGAGGAACTCGAAGGCGCTGCTGAACCTCCTCGGGATGTGCAGCGACGAGGTGCAGAAGCTCGTGCAGGGCAGCCAGTTCGGGTTCGTGTATCAGCCGACGATGCTGGGCAAGGACATCGCGCTGGCGCTGGAGAACTACCTCAACGAAGTGCCGAGCGCGCGGCGCGCCCAGGCGTCCGACGCGATCCGCCGGACGGTGCTCGCTGCGTGGCAGCTCGACATGTACGGCGACATGGGCAACCAGGAAAAGATCACCGAGGCCTTCAACCACTTTGCCGCGGCGATCGCGGCGGTTAAAACAGCGTATGCGGCGAAGCCTTAACCTCGTCCGCCGCGCCCCGGCGCTCGCCTCGATAGGCACCGCCTCGGCGCTCGTCGTGGTCGTTGTCCTTATGGTCGCCTTCAGCGGTCGGACGACCGAGGCGCACAAGGGCATCACCTCCAAGTACAACTACAACCAGCACGTCTTCCCCATCCTGCGGGAACGGTGCGGCACGTGCCACTACGCCGGCGGACCCGCCCCGATGTCGCTCGTCGACTACCTGGCAGCGGTCCCGTGGGCCGAGTCGATCCGCGAAGCGCTGATCGCGCAGAAGATGCCGCCGTGGTACGCCGACCCGATGGGTCCGGCGGTCAAGGGCGGCCACATGCTGCCGACCAAGGAGCTGGACATCCTCCTGAGCTGGGTTGTCGGGGGCACGCCGCGCGGCGACGAGAAGACCTTCATCTTTGGCGACGTCCAGGGTGTCACGTCGCCGACCTACGAGGGTCCGGCCAACGACTGGGCTGCAGGCCCACCCGACATCAAGATCCAGATGCCGGCCGAGCACTCGCTTCCCGCGGGAAAGGTCGAGGACGATGCGACCGTCACGCTGGCGACGGGCGTGAAGGAGGACACGTGGGTCAAGGCGGTGGACCTCCTGCCGGGCGATCGCTCGATGGTGCGCGAAGCCATCATCGCGCTCGAGAACGGACCGGTGCTCGCGGCCTGGTCGCCTGGTGAGCCGGCGATCGCCGCGCCGAACGGCGCCGCATTCAAGCTGCCGGCAGGCGCCAGGCTCACGCTGAAGCTGCATTACAAGAAGAACTGGAACGACGAGCAGAACGTGAAGAGCGACCGCAGCACGATCGGGCTCTACGTGACCGAGGCGCCGCTGTCGGGCCGATCGATCGAAGGGTTTTCGTTTGCCGCGGGCGAGGGCAATGGCAGCGGCGAGCGGAAGTTCACGGGCACGCTGAAGTCCGGCGCGCGGATCGTCGCGCTCCGTCCGAGCTTCGATCAGCCCTACGAATCGGTGGTCATCGATGCGGTTGCCCCGTCCGGCCGCCGCGTCAGCCTGCTCCGCCTCCGCGCGGCGCAGCCGCAGTGGTATCGCCGCTACTGGCTGCAGGAGTCGATCGAGATCCCCGCGGGCTCGAAGCTCGAAGTGACCGCGGTCCCGGCCCCACCCGACGAGTTCGGGATCCCGGCGCCCAAGCGATACCCGCTAGCCGTCGACGTCGACTACGTAGCCCAATAGGGTGCCGGGTGCAAGGTGCGGCGGTGCCGTCGCACCCAGCACCCGCACCCAGCACCCAGCCCCCGGCACCCCATCTGTCTGTGCAAAACCCGTCTTATTGCTGTGCTAGCCTGCCGAGGTGCCCAGGGATCGGCTGAATCTCCGCGTCCCGGCCCGGTGCGCGTCGTGCCAGGCGGTGGGGACGGTCACCGTCGAAACGACCGTCTCCGGGCTGTCGGTGCTTCTGAGCTGGTGCTGCCGCAAATGCGGCCACGATTGGCCCATCTCCGCCCGCGAGCTCCTGAATTCCCGCCAGCCGTCACGAAAGCGCGGCCCGCCGGCGAAGCGACGCTAGAGGCCGGCTAGCCGACCGCTCGAGGCACCGGCACCCGGCACCCAGCACCCGGCACCCGGCACCCGGCACCCAGCACCCAGCACCCGGCACCCTGCTACCATGTCCCCGTCATCCGGGGATGCTCCCCCAACTCCAGGAGACCGCAATGAAACGCATCATCGTCCTGGCCGCCGTTGCGCTGCTGTTGCCGGCGACTGCCGCTCCCCAGGCGCTCACCAGCCTCTCGTCGGTGCGCGTGCGCTACAGCACGCAGAAGGCGACGGTCAGGCCGCAAGGAGAGCTCAAGGCGCAGATCGACGAGATCGATCGGCAGATCGCCGAAGCGACCCGCCTCGGGCAGATCGGCGAGCTCCGGCGGCTCTTCGCCAAGGGCACGACGCTGCTCGCCGGCCGGGAGTGGACCGACGCCACTCGACTTCGCCAACTCGCTCGTCATCCGCAGCGATCGCGTCGTCGTCGATTCGACGCAGCCCGTACGCCGTCCGGCTCGAACAGATCTACACGCCGGCGATTCAGCTCGATCGCCCGCTGACGGCGCACGCGACGTTGCGGACACGGCCGGCACAGGGCGCAGGGTGCACAGGCCGCCGGCCGAGGTCGTCAAGGATCTCGGCGCGCATCGACGGCGTCGGCTCGCGATCTGCGCGAATCGCCGTCGCTGTTCGAGCTCGATCTGCAGGGCGTGCCGGACGGCACGTATCAGCTGCACATCGACGTGGCGGACGGCACGCGCGCGCTCGGCGGCGCGACGCTCGCGATCGCGGTGCGCAAGGGGCTGGACGATCTCGTCTCGCGGCTCGAAGCCGACGCGCGGCATGCGCCGGAGGCGCTGCGCGGCGACATCCTCTTCCCGATCGATCGCATGCGGAACGTCAACCGCGGCCGGCTGGAGCTGCGGACGTTCGATCCGGATCACGATTTCGCGGAGGCGGAAGCGACCGCGGCGGCGGTGCGCGCGGGCAAGAATCCGTTCGCGGCACAGACCGGCGACTTCAAGCGCCACTACCTGCTCGCGTCGGCCGGCGAGATCATGCCGTATCGCCTCTACGTGCCGACCAGCTACAAGCCGGGCTCGCAAGGCGCGGCCTTCCCGCTCATCGTCGCGCTGCACGGGCTCGGCGGGACCGAGGATTCGTTCTTCACCGGCTACGACGGCGTGATGCCGAAGCTCGCCGAACAGCACGGCTACATCGTCGCGGCGCCGCTCGGGCTATCGCGTCGACGGCTCGTATGGATGGGGCCTCGGCAATCCGCCGGCCGATCCGATCACGCGCCGCGTGCAGGAGCGAGCGAGGAAGACGTCATGCAGGTGCTGCAGCTCGTGCGGCAGCAGTACCGGATCGACGAGAACCGGATCTATCTGATGCGGCCACTCGATGGGCGCGATCGGCACCTGGAAGATCGCGCCGAAGTTCCCGGAGATCTGGGCGGCGCTCGGCGCCGTTCGCCGGATCGGGCACGCCGGCGACGCTCGAGCGCATCAGGCACATCCCGCAGTTCGTCGTCCACGGCGACGACGATGCGACGGTCGAACGTGCAGGGCTCGCGCGCGATGGTCGCGCGGGCGAAGGAGCTCGGCATCGAGGTGAATTACATCGAAGTCCCCGGCGGCAGCCACAGCGGCGTCGTCGCGCCGAACCTGCCGGGCATGTTCGAGTTCTTCAACGCGCACAAGAAGAACGGCCGCGCGACGTCACAGCCGTAAGCGCCGGCATCGTGTCACGCGCCACGATGTCGACGTTCGTCGCCAGTGGTACACTCGCCAACATCGGATGAGTCGGCCGAGAACAACGTCGATCGGGATGTGCAGCGCGGTGTGGCTGGGTGGGTCCACGCCTGCCAGCGCTGCGCAGGCGGGTGCACCGACATACACCTCTGACGTCGAACCGATCCTGCAGCGTCAGTGCGTCGGCTGCCATCGCACTGGCGACATCGCGCCCTTCAGCCTCGAGAGTTACGACGACGCCCGGAGTCGCGGCCGCGCGATCGCCGATGCGACGGCGCGGCAGATACATGCCGCCGTGGAAGCCCGCGCCCGGATATGGCGGACCCTTCGTCGGAGCGCGAGGACTGACGCGACGACGAGATCGGCACGATCGCGAAGTGGGTGGAAGCTGGAATGCCGCGCGGCGAGGGGATCAGCCCGGCCTGATGCGCCCGGCGGAGTGGCGGCTCGGACCGCCCGACCTCGTCGTCACGCTCGACAACCCGTACACGCCTCGCCGCCGACGGCCCGGACATCTTCCGGAATTTCGCGATCCCGGTTCCACTGGACGGCGCGAGAAGTACGTCGCCGCGGTGGACTTCAGTCCCGGCGGACGCGCCATCCATCACGCGAACATCCGCTCGATCAATCGGCGGCCTCACGCGAGCTGGACGCGGAGGATCGGACTGCCCGGGTACGACGGCGCCATCAGCATGGGCGCCCGCTATCCCGACGGGCTATTTCCTGGGCTGGACGCCCGGCCAGTCGCCGATGACTTCGGCGCCGGGGATGGCGTGGCGGCTGGCACCCGGGACCGATCTCGTGCTGCAGATGCATCTGCGCCGGACCGGCAAGCCCGAAGAGATCCGCCCGAGGGTCGGCGTTCTACTTCACGGCGGAGGCGCCGACGCGCACGCCGCTGGCGCTGCGCCTCGGCAAGCAGAACATCGACATCGGGCCGGGCGAACAGTACCTGATCGCCGACGCCTATCAGCTGCCGGTCGACGTGGAACTGCTCGCGATTCATCCGCACGCCCATTACCGCGCGAGAGAGATCCGCGCGACCGCCGATCTTCCCGACGGCACGCGCCGATGGCTGCTGCGCATCGACGACTGGGACTTCAACTGGCAGGACGTCTACCGGTTCGCGGCGCCGGTCGCCCTCCCGAAGGGCACGACGATCCGGATGCTGTACACCTACGACAACTCGGAGGCGAACCCGCGCAACCCGGACCGGCCGCCGCGGCGGGTCATCTTCGGGCAGAATTCCACCGACGAGATGGGCGATCTGTGGCTGCAGGTGGTCGACCGCGACCGACGCCGATCGCGTCGCGCTGTTCAACGACGTGCGGCCGAAGACGCTCGCTCGAGGACGCCGACGGCTATGCGATGCTCGTCGCGGCGAACCCTGACAACGCCGGTTACCACAACGATCTCGCGTTCGTCAGCGCCCTGCTGGGCCGATTCGATGCCGCGATCGAGCATTACGGCGCCGCCGCGCGCCTGAAGCCCGACTGGGCGGCCGCCCAGCTACAACGTCGCGACGCTCCTCGCCACGCGAGGACGCCTCGAGGAAGCGGTGGAGTACTTTCGCAAGGCGGTCGCGCTCCGGCCCAATCACGCGGAGACGCACAACAATCTCGGCGCCGTGCTCCGGGCCCTCGGGCAGAGCGATGAAGCGCTCGAGCATTTCCGCCGCGCCGTGGCCCTGGATCCGGGGAACGCGCAGGCAAAAGCGAATCTGGAGAAGCTATAGAAAGACGACCAGGTCGCTAGTAGGGCGGACCTTTAGGTCCGCCTGTAGTGCGGGCCTTCAGGCCCGCCGTGACGAGGAAGATTTCATGCGACGCCTACTCAGCGTAATTGCGATCATGGCCGCTCTCGCGGCGGCGCCATCCGCTCAGCGCGGCGCGCCGGCGGCGCCCGCCGATCCACTGGCGGGCGCGTGGCGCGGCACAATGCGGTCCGCTCCGGACACCCAAACCGCGCTCGTCATCTCCATCATCAAGAAAGGCGACGTCTACTCGGGAGTCGTCAACGCGGGTGGAACGGCCGAGACGCCCATCCGCAAGATCTCGCTCACCGGCAACCGGCTGGTCGTCGAGACCGGATCGGACTCGAAGCTGGGCGACATTGCGCTGACGACCGACCTGATGATCGACGGCAACAAGGCGACCGGCGGCGGGACGGTCTCGGTGGCCTCGCACCGCTTCCCCGTCACCATCGAGCTGCAGCGCCGTCCGCGCGCCGAGGTGATCCAGCCACAGGTCGAGCAGCGCGCCGACTACTTCGTCGGCCGCTGGACGTTCGAATACCTCGGAGGCGAGTTCCCGCCGCTCAGCGCCGGCACGCGAACCGGCACCGCCACCTTCACGAAAACCGGCGCATCGAATTTCATCAGCGGCGTGATCGAGAACGACCTCGGCGGCAAGAAATCCCAGGACCGCATCACGCTCGGCTTCGATCCCGAGACGAAGATGCTGGCCGTGGTCGAGCGGCGGGCGGATCAGACCGAGCTCATCAGCGTCGCGAGCTGGCAGAGCCCGCTGGCGATCACGTTCACCACGTCACCGGTGACCTCCAACGGACGGACCTACCAGCTGCGGCGCGTCATCCAGGTGCTCAACGACGTCTCGTTCGACATCGTCGAAGAGTTCTCGATGGATGGGGGCGCGTTCAGGCGGCTTGGTAACGCGAGGTACGCAAAGAAAAGTGACGTTCGTACGATCGCGCGGATCACGATCGTTCGAGGTTCGTCGAGCGCCGACGAACGACGAACGACCGAACGGCGAACGACGAACGGCAGTGTCAGTCGATAACCGCCTGCATCACCGCATTCTCGAAATCGCGGTTCAGGGCGGCGTTGACCGACCGCTGGATCATGAGGATGCCGGCGATCTGTTCCTTCGGGTCCACCCAGAAGTGGGTGCCGAAGGCGCCGTCCCAGCCGAAGCTGCCGGCCGAACGCCGCTGACCGGCGGCGATCGGATCCATCACGACTTCCACGGTCAGGCCGAAGCCCATGCCGCGGCGTCCAGCGCCTGCCGCGGCGAACAGGTCGCCGACGTGGTTCGACGCCATCAGCTCGACGGTGCGGGGTCCGAGCAGGCGCTTCCCGTTCAACTGTCCGCCGTTGACGAGCATCTGCGCGAACTGCGTGTAGTCCTCGGGCGTCGACCAGAGGCCAGCCGCCGCCCGAGAAGAACGTCCGCGTCGCCAGCCAACTCGGGGTCTCCTCCTTCGTGAGCACACCTTCGGGCGAGCGGCCGTACAGGGACACGACCCGCGGCAGGCGATCGTCGGTTGGGAAGAAGCCGGTGTCCTTCATGCCGAGCGGCTCGAAGATCCGCTGGCGCAGGAACTGATCGAAGGTTTGCCCGGAAGCGATCTCGACGATCCGTCCGAGCGTGTCGATGCCGGCGAGCGCGCTGTAGCGCCACTCGGTGCCGGGCTGGAAGTCGAGCGGCGCGCCGCCCAGCTTCGGCACATGCGCGGCGAGGTTCTCGCTCGGATTCCGCGGGGCGATGCGGTTGGCTTCGCGTGAACCCGCGCCGCCGCTGGCGAGCCCGGACGTGTGCGTCAGGAGGTCGCGTACCGTGATCGGCCGGGATGCCGGCGTCAGCGTGATTTCCTGCGGCGCCGCGCCGCGGCCCCGGCCCGTCGGTGCCGGCGCCGACCCTTCGGGCCCCGGCTTCGCGACGGCGACCTTCGTGTCCTTGAACTCGGGGATGAAGCGCGACACTGGATCGTTGAGACGGATCTTCCCTTCCTCGACCAGCATCAGGATGGCCACGCCGGTGACCGGCTTGCTCATCGACGCGATGCGGAAGATGCCGTCCTTCCGCATCGGCGTCTTCGACTCGAGGTCCATCATCCCCTGCGCCTCGAAGTGCGCGATCTTTCCGCGCCGCGTCACGACTGTGACAGCGCCGGCGATTTCCTTCGCGGCGATGTAGCGCTGGACGACGTCCGTTGATCCGCTGCAGCCGCTCGGACGACAGGCCGACGTCTTCCGGCCGCCCGGTCGGGACCGCCGCCGTGAGCGTCAGCGTGACGGCGCAGACCGACGGAGGACGGCGGCGAGAGTCCGGCGACGGATAGTGTGCTTCACGGGCGGCTCCTCTCGATGGTGATGGGCGGCGGCAGTCTAGCATGTCGAGCACGCGGAGGTGCGGAGGCCACGGAGAAATGCAACACACGGAGCCACGGGGACACGGAGACGACACGGAGAAAACACTGGCGTGCGACCGCGGCCGGCGCAGCCGGCCGCCGAGGGTGAAGGAGCGCGTGAAAATACAAGCCTCGGGAACGATCGGCTTGCATTTTCACGAGCCCTTCACCATCGGCGCCCCGCTACGCGGGCGCGGTCGCACGCGTCGTCTTCTCCGTGTCGTCTCCGTGGCTCCGCGTCTCCGTGGTTGCATTACTCGTGACCTCCGCAACCTCCGTGCCCGGCGCGAGTTCTGCTAGCATGAGACCGTTGGAGCCATGCGAAAGATCCGAGTAACCGGGCTCGCCGGCGGGGTTGCTGGCCGCAGCTGGCTCTCGTCCAGGGCGCGATCGCCGGCGCAGCAGGCATCCCGCCCGGCTTTCACCATCGAAACGCTCAAGGCGCCGTCCGAGGGAGACTCGGCGTCGCCGCAGATCACGGTCAGCGGCGGCAAGACACTCCTCAGCTGGCTGGAGCGCGCCGGCGAGAAGACGGCGTTGAAGTTTGCCGAGCGCCTTCCCGCCGGATGGTCCGCGCCGGTCGTCGTCATGGCCGAGCGAACACCTCATCACCAACTTCGCGGACGTGCCCTCGGTTCGCGCGCTCGCGGACGGATCGCTGGTCGCGCACTGGATCGAGATGAACGGGCCGGATCCGGAGGCGTACGATCTGAAGATTTCCACGTCGCGCGACAACGGCAAGACCTGGTCGGCGCCCGTCAGTCCCCACCGCGACGGCACGAAGACGCAGCACGGGTTCGCGTCGTTCTTCAACTTCGGTACACGAGCGTTGGACTGGTCTGGCTCGACGGCCGCCAGACGTTCGGCGGCAAGGGCGACATGACGCTGCGCGCCGCGACCTCGATCCCCGTCAGACGAAAGAGCGACATGCTGGTCGCGCCGCGCGTGTGCGACTGCTGTCCGACGGCCGCCGCCAACACCGCGGACGGACCGATCGTCGCGTTACCGCGGCCGCACGGCCGACGAGATCCGCGACATCTACGTGACGCGGCTCGATGGCAGCGCCTGGTCGGCGCCCGTTCTGGTGCACCAGCGACGGCTGGAAGATCAACGGCTGCCCGGTGAACGGCCCCGCGATTGCCGCCCGCGGCAAGGACGTCGCCGTGGCGTGGTTCACCATGCAGGCCGGGCAGGGACGCGCCTACATCGCGTTCTCGTCCGACGCCGGCCGGACGTTCGGCGCCCCTGTCCGCGTCGACGACGCGGGATCGACGGGACGCGTCCAGGTGGAGCTGCTCGCCGACGGCTCGGCGGCTGTGTCGTGGATCGAGTTCGGCAAGGGACCGTCGCAGCTGAAGGTCCGGACGCGTCAGCCCGAGCGGCGCACGGTCGCGGCCGGCCGACATCGCCCTCGGATTCGGTACACAGTTCCCCCGGATGGCCGCCGCGAAGGGCGAGCTGGTCTTCGCGTGGACCGAGAACTCGAGAGGCATCACGCGCCTCTACACGGCACGCGCCAAACTGTGAGCAACCATGAACATGCTTCGCTGGTCCGTCGCGCGCGGCCGTCGTTGCCGCCTCCGCCTGCGGGCGGCGGCAACGAGCCGCCGCCGTTCAAGCCGATCGCCGATACCGCGCTGCTGATGGAGGCGTTCATCGATCCCAGCGGCCGACGTGATCTGGGGATCGGTCGGCACGATCATCACCGCGGCAGGCGAGGAGCACATCCGGCCGAAGACCGAAGAGGAATGGATGGCGGTGCGCAACGCCGCCGTCGCCGTCACCGAGGCAGGCAACCTGCTGATGATGGTGCCGCGCGCCAAGGACGCGGAATGGATGCGGATCTCGCAGGCGATGATCGACACCGGCGCCGCCGCCATCAAGGCGGCCGAGGCCAAGGATCCGGATGCGGTGTTCGACGCCGGCGCCGAGATCTACGCGGTCTGCACGCAACTGCCACGCCAAATACGATCCGACCATCGCGCGGGTGCAATGAGCAGAGCAGCCGTCCGGACCCTGTTCGCCCTCGCTCGGCACGCTGGCCGTCTGCACGCCCGGTCTCGCCCATCCGATGACGGGCAGCAACGCGACGTTCGTGCAGAGCATCCAGGGTCCGGCCATCGCGCCGTTCCTGTACCTCGGCGCGAAGCACATGGTCACCGGCTACGACCACCTGCTGTTCCTGGTCGGCGTGATCTTCTTCCTGTACCGGCTGAAGGACGTGGTGCTCTACGTCAGCCTGTTCACGATCGGCCACAGCATCACGCTGCTGGCCGGCGTGCTCGGCGGGATCCGGGCCAACGCGTACCTCGTCGACGCCGTGATTGGCGCGTCGGTCGCCTACAAGGCGTTCGAGAACCTCGGCGGGTTCGAGCGCGTCCTGCACGTGCGGCCGAACACGAAGGTGGCGGTGCTCGTCTTCGGCCTGTTCCACGGCTTCGGCCTGGCCACCAAGCTGCAGGAGTTCACCCTCTCCTCGAACGGGCTGGTCACCAACATCGTCAGCTTCAACGTCGGCGTCGAGATCGGCCAGATGCTCGCGCTGACCGCCGTCCTCATCCTGCTGACGTCGTGGCGCGCGCGCAGCAGCTTCATGAACTACGCGTTCGTCACGAACACGCTGCTGATGACGGCCGGCTTCGTCCTCGCGGGCTACCAGCTCGCCGGTTACTTCGTTGCGCGCGGCTGACAGCGCCCGGGCGGGCGGGGTGTCACGCCGGCGCCGGTCCGCAAGATTCTGCTCGCCACGGCCGGCGCGGCGGTCGCGGCCGCGCATCATCCTGGTCACCGCCGTGCTCCCCGCCGAATACGGCATCGACCCGCTGGGCACGGGCCGCCTCTTCGGCCTGACCGATCTGGCCGGTGCGTCCTCGGGCGCGATCGACGCGCCAGGATACGGCCTACAAGACCAACACGGCGACGTTTCAGCTCGGGCCGTATCGAGTTCGTCGAGTTCAAGTACCGGCTCGAGCAGGGCGGCGTCGATGGTCTACTCGTGGACCGCGACCGGCTCCGGTCATCTACGACTTCCACAGCGAGCCCGACGGCGCTCCGCCCGGCTACGCGGAAAGCTTCGACAAGGCGCAGATGCCCGCGGCGCACGGCACCTACACGGCGCCCTTTTCAGGGATTCACGGCTGGTTCTGGGAGAACCCGGGCACGAAGCTCGTGACGATCACGCTGACACCGCCGGCTTCTATACCGCCGCACAGGAATTCCGCGACAACGACAGCTCGTTCCATCCGCTGGACGATATCCGTCGCCGGTAGGCCCGGCGTTCAGGCCGGTAGCGTGACTTCGTGACTTCGACGCCTACAGTGGTTACGGCCTGAGCGCGTAACGATCGGCGCTGACGTCACGCCGCGCGGCTGGCGCCGCCGGTGGTCGCGCGCGGCAGGGTCATGCGGAAGACGCTGCCGCCGCCGGTCGCCGGCTGCCACGTGAGTTGACCGCGGTTGACCTCGACCGCCCACTTCGCGATCGCCAGGCCGAGGCCGGCGCCGCGGCCGCCCGCGTTCGCGCGGTAATGCCGGTCGAAGATGAGCGCGCCGCGCTCGGGAGCGATTCCAGCTCCGGCATCCCGGACTTCGAGGACGACGTCGGCATCCGACAGCGAAGGTGCGGATCGCGATTTCGCTGTCGGCGGGGCTGTACTTGATCGCGTTGTCCACCAGGTTGACGAGCGCCTGCCGCAGCACCAGGCGGTCGACATCGCAGACCGCGGCTGGCGACCGCCGGACGGCGATCGACTGTCCGTTCTCCTCGGCCAGCACGCCGAGATACCCCGCCACTTCGTCGGCAAGCTCCCCCAGGTCGACGCGTTCGGTCTGGAGATGCGCCGGGCCGCTCGCGGCGCGCGACAGCGTCAGCAGCCGCTCGACGAGCGACGTCAGCCGGTCGACTTCCTCGAGCATGCTGCCGATCGTCGTGCGATAGGCATCGGGGCTGCGGGCTTCGCGGAGGGCGACCTCGCCGACCGTGCGGATCGCCGTCAGCGGCGTCCGGAGCTCGTGCGACACGTCGCCGGTGAATCGCTGCATCTGCTCGAACGACTGCTCGAGCCGCTCCAGCGTCTCGTTGAACGCGACCGCCAGGCGCCCGAGCTCGTCATGCGGGTGATCGACCGGCAGGCGGTCGTTGAGGCGCGCCGCGGTAATCGACTGCGCGCGGACCGCCATCCGGGTGACGGGCGCCAGCGCGCCGCGAGCCAGCGCATACCCGCCCAGCCCGGCGGCCGCGACACCGAACGGCAGGCCGAGGACCAGGAAGATCGTCAGCTCCTGCAGCTCCTTGCGCATCGTGCCGTCAGAACGCGCCACCTGGATGACGACCGGCTTGCCGCCGACCTGGGCCGGCCGGCTGAGTACCCGGAACGTCGGGCCGCGGTCGTCCACGCTGACGATGTGCTCGGGCGGTTGGGCGGCGAGCGCCGCGCTCTGCGGCAGCGGATTGCGGCGGGCGACGGCCGTCTGGAAGAGGAGCTCGCCCTCCGGCGTCCAGACCTGCAGCCACGGGTTGTCCTCGTCCTGGTGCAAGTCAGCGGCCTTGGCGGGATCGTCGCCATCAAACCACGTGACGGTGCCGTCCGGCCGCTGCTCCCACATCTCGACCGCCCAGGTGAAGTCGCTGCGGACGCGGGCGTCGAGCGCGTCGGAGACGCTGCGCCTGACGAATCCGAACACCCCCGCCGCGTAGACCGTGAGCACGATCACCATTGCGGCGACGTACCACAGCGTCAGCCGTGCGCGAACACCGAGCGCTGGCCGCCAAGCCTTCATGCCGCCTCCTCGCGAACCACGAAGCCGACGCCGCGGACGGTGTGAATCAGCTTCACCCCGGGCTCGGCGTCGATTTTTTTCCTGAGCCGCGCGACGTGCGCGTCGATGACGTTGTCGAGCGTCGGCGTCCGGCCGCGCTCCTGCCACACCTCGCGGGCGAGCGTCTCGCGCGAGACCACCTGTCCCTCGAACCGCAGCAGGAACTCGAGCAACTCGAACTCGCGCGCCGTCAGCTCGATCGGCCGGCCCGAGCGCGTCACCTTCCTGGTCCACAGGTCCATCTGCAGGTCCCCGGCGCCCAGCCGCGGCGACTCCACCGAACGGCCGCGCCGCACCAGCGCACGAATGCGCGCAATCAGCTCGGCGAACGCGAACGGCTTCACCAGGTAATCGTCGGCCCCGCTGTCCAGGCCCTTGACGCGATCGGCGAGCGTGTCGCGCGCGGTGAGAATCAACACGCGCGTATCTGGACCTCTCTGCCGCAGCGCGCGCAGGATCTCGAGCCCGTCGCGCCCCGGCAGCGTGAGATCGAGCAGCACGACGTCGAAGGTCTCGGTGCTGACGCGGAAGAACGCGTCCTCGCCAGTCGACGCCACTGCGACCGCGTAGCCCTCGCTCTCGAGGCCTTCACGGAGCGCGTTCGCGACCTTCTGTTCGTCCTCGACGACGAGCACTGCACCCGTAGACATGGTCTGTTCATGCCGACCCTAAAAGGGTCGGCCTACTTAAGAGTCGGCCTACCTGCTCCGCGGAATTTCGGTCCAACGCCAGCCGTCGCGCGGCCTGACGATCGTCCGCAACCGCATGCGCCACGTTCCTTCGTCACGGCCCGGGTCGCCGGTGACGATGACGCGATCGCCCGGCACGAGGCTCGCCGCCGACAACTTCTGCCGGAGCTGCTGGCCCGATGAAGACTCGATCGCCCACAGCCGCGGCTGGTGCTGCCGGTCCGGCGCCATCACGTGGAGGTACGAATGCGGGTTGCGGTAGATCAGCGTCACGAGCTCGCCCTCGATGGTGACGCGCTCGTTCTCGCGATAAGAGGTCGCCACCGAATGGTGCGCAGCCAGCGACACTCCCAATCCAACCGCCGCCAGCACGACTACCACCAACCTGGTATGCATACGATCCCCTGACGATCGGATCATACCGCGCCTCTGCGCCTCTGCGCCTCTGCGCCTCTGCGCCTCTGCGCCTCTGCGCCTCTGCGCCTCTGCGTCCTCTGCTCCCTCTGCGTCCTTGATACCGTTTTCTGACTAACAATTCAGGAACTCTTCAGACCACCCCCTCCCGCGATTCACATACGATCAACCGTCCAGATGCGCACACTCACTCTTCTCCTGATGGGTCTCGCACTCGAAACGCCGGCCATCGCTCAGACTGCGCGGCGTGATGTCATCACTGGAACCGTGCTCGCGCGGACGACCGGAGCGGCGGTTGCCGGCGCGGTCGTGACGGTGGAGGGAACGAACCTCACCGCGACGACGTCGGGGACTGGGCGGTTCACGATCGAGAACGCACCGGCTGGACCGGTCGCTTTGACGGTGGAGGCCGCAGGGTTCCTCAGGCAGCGGCTCACCGATGTCCGCGCCGGCGGCGATATCGTGGCGATCGCACTCGACCCGACGCCCAATTTCATGGACCGCGTCCAGGTGACTGCAACCAAGACGCCGTTGAGTATCGGTGACGTCCCCGGGCAGGCCAACGTCGTCGACCGCGAGACGATCGAAACCCGCGGCGATCAGACTCTGACCCAGGCGATCGCCAACGTTCCCGGCGTCGTCGTCAGCACCCAGCTCGGGCTCTTCGAGAGCGTGCTGCTGCGCGGGCTGCCGCGCGCCGGCAACGAGTTCACGAACACGCTGCTCCTCATCGACGGGGTTCCCCAGGCCAACTCCGGCAACTCTGCGCGCGTGGTCGGCTTGACGATCAACGATGCGAGCAGCATCGAGGTGGTTCGCGGTCCAAACTCGGCCTTGTACAGGCCGGACGGCGATTGGCGGGTCCGTGAATCTGAGGACGGCGGATCCGACGCCCCGGCACCAGGGCAACGTCGAGTTCACGACGGGCGAGTTCGCGACGCTGAAGGGGATCGGCCGCGTGTTCGGGCCGGTCAGCAACTGGGGCGGCTATTACGTCTCAGTCGGCAAAGAGCAGAACAGCGGATACTTCGAGAATCTGACGACGGACGACTACACGGTCGGCAACACGGCAGTCTTCGGGAAGCTGACGTTCAGTCCCGACTCGCGCTCGTTCGGGAGCATCAGCCTCAACCGGGTCGACTCCGAGAACAGCACGCCCACCAACGAGCCACACATCGACGGACGGCTCCTGCATGACATCGACCCGCTCTTTGATCGGTTTTCAAACTTCAACATCCCAGGGCCCAATTACAACCAGGACGAAACGCGGCTGACGTTCAACTACGACCGGCAACTTTCCTCCTGGGCGCGCCTGACGGAGGTCTTCGGGTACCGCGACGTGCTGCAGGAGTTCGTCGACGACGGCGATTTCATCGGCTCGCCATTCGACCTGGCGGCCAACACCGTGACGCAGTACCCCTTCAGCCAGAAACTCGACGAGAACGTGTTCTTCCAGGAACTTCGGTTTGAGCTGAAGCCGAAGGTCGGGACGCTCACGGTCGGCGGATCGTACGAGCACATCGAAGGATCGCTGGACACCGATTTCATCTTCACGGACGAGGACCTGTTCGGGTGGACAATCAGCTACCTGAACCCCGTCATCCCGCCGCGCTCCGAGTGGCAGCACGATGCGAACAGCCGCGTCTACAACCTCGGCACCACCGGGCTGTTCGCGCAGTATCTCTTCGAGCCGATGCCGCGCGTCGTGCTCTCGGCCGGCGGCCGCTACGATCGGCTGGATCTCGACAACACGCGCGACGGCGGTGCGAAGCTCGAGACCGATTTCAGCGCTTTCAGCCCGAAGCTGAGCGCCACCTATCGCCTCGTCGATGCGGGCGCCAGCACGGATCGGCCGGCCGTCAACGTCTACGGTCTCTACTCGCACGCCTTCCTGCCGCCGCGCCGGCCAGGCTCGCTCATCCCGGCGGACGTGCCGCTCAACCTGCAGCCGGAAGACATCGACAACTACGAGGGAGGCCTCAAGGCCAGCCTGATGCAGAACCGTCTGGCGCTCGAGGCCACGTATTTCTGGATGAGCCACTCCGGCGTCGTGCTCGACACGCGCCAGGGTGCCTTCTTCATCCCGACCAACGCCGGCGAGCAGCGATACCAAGGGAGTCGAGACCGGCGCGAGCTACGCCGTCACCCCGAAGCTGTCGGCGTATTTGAACGCCTCCTTCTACCACAACCGGTTCGGCGACTTCGTCATCGAGTCGGAGGATGGCGACGAAGTGCTGACCGGCAACCGGCTGCCGATCTCCCCGGATCACGTGGTCAACTGGGGTGCGTTGATCCGCCCGCGGAGCGACGTCGACGTCACGTTCGACGTGAAGCATGTCGGCGACGTGGTGGTTGACCGCGACAACGCCTTCCTGCTCGATGCCTACACACTGATGGACGCGGCGGCGACATATCGCCGCGGGAGGTTGCGCTTCACGGTCTCTGGACATAACTTGTTCAACAACGAGTACTACTCGGAGGGCGACCTCGAGCTGGCCAGCCCCGGTGCGCCGCGCCAGATCCTGCTGACGACCTCTGTTTCCTTCAGATGAGGCGCGTGGTGACACCAGCGCGGTCATCGAAAGGCATCGATTCGCGCCGTGGCGCTTCACGAGTCCGTCGACATTGCCGGGCCGGCCAACGCGCCGGCGATCGTGCTGGTGCACGGGTCGGTGGTGACGCGCAAGATGTGGCTGCCACAACTCAGGGGATTGTCGGACCGGTACCGGATCATCGCTCCCGACCTGCCCGGCCATGGCGGACGCGCCGGCGAACCGTTCACGTTCACCGCGGCGTCGCGGACGCTTGGCGAGGTGATCGATGGCGCGGCGGGCGGCCGGGCGCTCGTCGTCGGGGCCTCGCTGGGCGGCTACGTGGCGATCGATCTGGCGCACCGCGACCCGACGCGGGTCGCTGGATTGGTGATCTCGGGCGCGAGCCGTAATTTCATGGGAGCCCTCGGCCTGTATTTGCGGATCGTCGGCGGAGCGATGCGGCGCGGCTGGCTGAAGCAGACGCGCGAGCGGGCGGAAGAACGAACGCGGCGGCTGTTCTCGCCCGCGCTCGCGGACGTCGCCGAAGAGCAGATCAAGGCCGGCGTGTATCCCGAGTCACTCGGCCCGGCGTTCGCCGAAATGGCGGGCCGTGATTTCCAGCTGCTGCTGGCCGACTACCCGGGGCCGACGCTCATCCTGAATGGCGAGCGCGACGCCGGCCCGCGGGCCAGCGCGGCCAGGTTCGCCCGCGCCGCGCGCCGGGCGGAGGTGGCGACCATCCCCGGCGCCGGTCATGCGTGCAACCTCGATCAACCTGAAGCGTTCAATCAAGCGGTGCGCGCGTTCGCGGCGAGGGTATTTGCGTGAGCGATGTAGGGCGACTCAAGCGGCGAGCCGACCCTGAAAGGGTCGGCCTACGATAGGGTGCCTTCCATAGCCCGCCGACGAGCAGCCCAGCCGGAAATTTCGTGCCCCGTATAATATGATGCTTCGTTCGGTCCCCATGAAGGAGCAGAGCGTATGCGACTCCTAGCAATCGTGAGTATCGTGACCGTCCTGGCCGTGACCACGTCGGCCCAGGCTCCCGGCGCCAAACCCAAGCCCACGGCTCCGCCCAAACCCGCCCCGCCGCCGCAGGCCACTGCCGCGAAGCCGGTCGGCAACCTGGCGCAGGTGATGCGCGGGATTCTGTTCCCCAACGCCAACATCCTGTTCGACGTGCAGTCGAAGGATCCGGAAACGTTCGGCAAGAAGGAAGAAGGCGCGGGGGCCAGCTCCACCTTCTCGGGCATCTACACCGGCTGGCAGGTCGTCGAGAACGCCGCCATCGCCCTCAACGAATCGGCGCGGCTGCTCGAGGTTCGCGGCCGGCTGTGCCAGAACGGCAAGCCGGTGCCGATCGACCAGAAGGACTGGGCGCCGTTTGTCGCGGACCTGCGCAAGGCGTCGGAGGCGATGCTGAAGGCGGCGCAGTCGAAGAACAAGGAACTGGCCAGCGACACGACGAACGACGTCGCCGGCGCCTGCGAGAATTGCCACACCATGTATCGCGACGCCGACCCGCGCTGCACACCCAAGCGAAGGGCTAAGGGCTAGGGCTGAGGGCTGCCCTCAGCCCTATCAAGGAGCCATCGTGATTCGCAGCTGGTTCGAATGGATCGACGCGATGCCGTCGAGCATCGCGATTCGGGAATCGGTCTTCGGGTATCCGTACCTGCTGACCGCGCACGCCGTCAGCATGGCGCTCTTCGCCGGGCTCATCGTCATGATGGACCTCCGGCTGCTCGGCTGGGCGTTCAAGCGCACGCCGCTGTCGCAGGTCCAGAAGCAGCTGTTCCCCTGGCAGATGTTCACGATGGTGGCGAGCTCGGTGACCGGCGCGATCCTGTTCTACGGTCAGCCGCTGCGCTATTACGGCAAGGTGTTCTTCTGGACCAAGATGGTGTTGATGGCGTTCGCCGGCCTCAACGCCCTGTACTTCCATTTCACGACGTACAAGACCGTCGCCGTCTGGGACACGACCAATCGCCCGCCGTTCGGCGCCAAGCTCGCCGGCGCCCTGTCGATCGTGCTCTGGGCAGGAGTCGTGATCTTCGGTCGAATCACGGCCTACAACTGGATGACCTGGGAGTAGCTTTCCATGCTTCCCTTCTTTCAGTACTTGGAATCGTTAGGCTTCGGCGCCGGGTCTGAATACACCGTCGCCTCCATCAACGTCATGCATCTGCTCTCGCTGGTGGTCTTCATCGGCGCGCTGCTGGTGGTCGACCTGCGGCTGCTCGGCAGCGGCATGAGGCGGCAACCGCTGTCCGACGTGGTGCGCTCGGCGCAGCCGTGGCTGCTGGGCGGCTTCGCGTGCATGTTCGTGACCGGCTCGCTCCAGGTCCTCGGCACCCCCATGAAGGCCTACTACAGCGATCAGTTCTGGCTGAAGATGCAGCTCCTGATCGTGGCGATCATCCTGACCTTCATCGTGCGGTCGATCGCCGCACGGCGCGACGAGGCTCCGGTGTGGTTGAAGCCCGCCGGCCTCGTGTCGATCCTGCTGTGGTCGTTCATCGCGGTGCAGGGACGGCTGATTGGATTGCTTCAGTAATCTGAAATTTAAGATTTCAGATTTAAGATTTAAGATTTCAGACGGGTCTCAGCCTGAATGCCGGCTCACGGCATGAACGCGCCGCGACCAGTCCCGCAGTGCCCTCGGCACGATTTTCCGAGCAGCCTTTTCGCATCGGCTGCTGCACACCCGCACCAACAGATCCTCACCGGCGCGCGCCTCCTCTGAATTGGCGGGGGTGACAATGCAGAGGACAGCTTCCTCATCGTCAATTGGCAGGGGAAACACGCGGCCCTGGAAAACATCCAGGTCGGCTCGATCGGCAACCTTGAAGCCGGCCCAACGGCCCTCTGTGTCGTCGACCTCGAGCCCACAGAGCGCGCATTGGGCCGATGCCTCTGCCAGGTCCTGGAGATCGACCTGGGCCTGCGTGAGCGGCTCCTCCGGCGTGAGATCGTAGACCGCGTCATTCACCTCGACGTCAAACCACTCGTCGAAGATCTGCCGCGTTCGCGGCTGCGGCCAGCGTTCTTCGTCAAGTACCCATGCGCTCAACTCGGCCGCAAAAATCTCCTCCCAGAATTCGGCAAGCAGAGCCTCGCGGTCAGGCTCATCCGTCGTCTCTGGAACGAAGTACACCGTCCTCTTCTGGCGCGACAGTTCGTCGGTCAGCTCGAGGTCACCGTCGCTCGGTTGATTGGCCCAGTCGAGGTAAGGGCGCTTACGTGAGACGAAGAGGGCGTGACG
>CAVREM010000079.1:0-182743 GCA_963720005.1 uncultured Acidobacteriota bacterium
TGTTCGATTGCGAGCAACTGCACCCCACGCTGCCGGTCCGCGATGTGCTCGCGGCCGTCGACTTCTACACGAAGCAGCTTGGCTTCAGCCTCGGCTTCACCTGGGGCGACCCGCCGACGCTCGCGGGCGTCAACCTGGGCGAGACGCACCAGGTGCAGATCTTTCTCGCACAGGGCGAACCCAACCCGGCCGGCTGCTCGGTCTACGTGGTCATTGGCGAACGTGACGGCTCGTACAGCGTCGGCGCAGCCGCCGACGAGCTGTTCGAGTTTCAGCGGGCCAATGGTGTCGACATCGTGGAGGAGCCCGGCGATCGCCCGTGGGGACTCCGCGATTTCACGATCCGCGATCTCCACGGGTACGAGCTGTCGTTCGGCCATCGGCTGCCAATGCGGGACCGCCATTGAAGATCGAGCGCGTCGACGTCCCGGTGCGGCTGGAAAAGCGCCTCGCGGCCCTGCTGCGCGATCTCGCGATCCACAAGCGCATGAGCATCGACAGCTGCCTGGAGGAGATCCTGCTGCATACCAGCGAGCCGCTCGGCGACGGCGTCGCGAGCCCGCACACGAAACGAACCCTCGACTACATCCAGGAATTGAAGCGGCGTCACGGCATCGACTACGACTGCCACGCCAGCTATCGTTTTGTCGAACGGTAGCTCCTAAACGCGACGCGAACACAAAACGCAACGCGAAGACTCGAAGAAGTCGGGCGCCGGGGCACCCCCTGTGTGCCACTCCGTGAATCTGGGCCGGCGCGAGTACCACTGGAAGCGTGCAGCTCCGCAATGCCCGCTTGTGCCTCGATTGCGAGGAAATCCACGAACTCCAGCAGTGCCCGATCTGCGCGTCCGAGACCTTCGTCTACCTGGCGCGATGGATTCCGGTCGAGGAGCGCCGCACCCGGCGGCGGGTTCGGCCCGCGCCCGACAAGTCTCCGGCGACGCGCTGGGCGCAGCGCGGCGCCGTCGGCCTGGCCGCGCTCGCACTCAGCGGATGGTTGTGGCAGTCGAGTCGGCCGGCGTCGCCGAACGAAGACGGCGGCGAGAGCGAAGAGTAAGCCAGCGCCGCGACGCTGGCCCGGCGACGCGATTCCACCACATCACCGCGCCGGTCAGGGCCATCAGCACGGGTACGACACCGACCGCGGCCCACGTCGCTTTCGTGATCGAATCGCACAGGCCTCGCCCGCATCCCGGAATCCCGCGGCCGCCCAGCCGGCCGAAGTGCAGGTACGCGAGCCAGTATTGAATCCGGTCGCCGACCCGTTCGACTGGATTCGCCTCGTCCAACGGCTCGATGTAGTCCAGCAGGGCGGAGACCTGGTCCGGCAACGAGAGGTAAACGCCGGTCAGGCTCCACATCAGGAGAAACGCGAAAAACCAGAACCCGAGCACGCTGTGCAGGCTCCAGTTCAGGCGTTTCCAGTTGGAGCCCGTGTCGATGAGCACGCTGCGCCGCCACCGTGCGGCACCGGGCCACCAGATGATCAGGCCGCTGCCGCACAGCATCAGCAGCGCGAGCGCGCCGATGCCGTTGACGCGGCGCCCGGTCGGTCCGTTGAGCAGGTTGTCGTGGAGATCGAGCATCCAGGCGCTGACTCGGTAGCCGAGCGGTAGCGTCGGCCCGAGATCGGCGCCGGTCGCCGGGTGAACGACCCGACGCGTACGCTCACCGTCACGCTCCAGGGTGACGTCGGCGGCATGATTCGGGGTAGGGCCCGGTTCGACGACGACGATCCGCGCGTCCGGGAACGTGCGCCGCACGGCTTGCTCGAGATCGTCGAGCGGCAGCGGCGCGCCGACGTCCTGAACGTCGTCCCGACCAGGCGCGGCTGCGGCGAGAACGCGCGGTACAGTTCGTTGCGGTAGACGAGGATGCTCCCCGTCAGCGAGATCATCGCAACGTAGAGGCCTACCGCGACGCCGGTCCAAAGGTGAATCTGGAACAGCGCTCGTCGCAGGAGCAGTATCTGCGGCTCGCGCAGCCAGCGCTGCCAGACGTTCAACGGGGTAACCGTCCGCCTACTTCACCGGCGAGAAGTCGGTGGGCGTCACGAACAGCGACGTGATCTTGATCTGCCCCGTCGGCGCCGCCGTCTTGCGCAGCTCGCCCATTCGGCGTCCTTGCCGAACGCACTCCAGTTCTCTTTCGCCTTCTCGCGGTTCTCGTGCGACAGGATGTAGACGAAGGTGTTCTCGGACTGCGGCGCTTCGGTCGCGGTCGAGAACATCACGCTCTTCATGCCGAGCCGATCGAAGATCTTCCCCTCGCTGCGCATCCGCGTGACCAGGTTATCGAGGCCCGCTTTGTCGGGCGTCACGTAGGTCCGGATCTCGAGCACGCGCTGTCCCTGTGCAGCGACCGTGATTTCCCGTCCGGCGAGATATCCGACACCCAGCGCCAGGGTCACGAGTGCGGTAGTCAGTTTGTAGCTCACGTCATTCCCTCCATGCGGCGACCTGAAGGGGCCGGCCTCATGCCGACCTAGGTCGGCTTACGACAGGAAAAATTCTTCTCGTCGTCGGTACTCCCCGAGCCGTTGTACACAGCCTTCTGCGGATACGGACACAGCGGGCGGCTGCGCGCCACCTGGGCGCCCTGCATCTTCGTCGCGACGACGCGCTCCGGCGCCTTGCCGTGCTCCACCCACTGGACGATGGCCTCGGTCCAGTCCGCGGTGTCGGGGCCGGCGCCGCCGCCGCAATGCAGCACGCCCGGCATCAGGAACGTCCGGAAGTAGCTCGCGGCATTCGGGTCGCGCGCGTACACCTGCTCGTGATACCGGATGCTGGCCAGCGGCGTCAGCGCCGGGTCGGCCCAGCCGTGCCAGAGGATCAGCTTGCCGCCCCGCGAGCTGAAGGCGCTCAGATCGGGGTTGGTGGCGTTGAGAAAGCTCGCCGCGAGCGCTGAATCCTTCTTCCAGCTCGCGAAGTTGTACTTGCTGTAGTCCCAGTTCGGATCGTTGAAGACCAGGAACTTGACGATCCCCGGTGCCGAACGCGAAACGCAGGCTCGGCGCCTGGCCTGCCCCTGGCGGCTTGACGCCGGTGATCCAGGTCGGCCAGCCGGCCGTCTGCCCTTCCCCGCCAAACGGCTGGGCCGGGTAGAGCTCGCCGTCCGGATTCACCGTGGGCGCGTAGATCACCTTGAGCGCGTTTTTCTGCGCCGTCGTCAGTGGCAGCGCGTTGACGTCGAACTTGCACTGCCGCGGATCGTCGATGACGCCGTCGCTGATGCCGTCCTGCTTGTCGCAGCTCTCGAGGATCTTCGTCTCGACCGTCTTGAGGAGCTCCGGCGTGAACATCAGCGCATCGATCTTGTGCGGATCGGGAAACAGCGCCTGCATGTTCCGAATCATCGCCGCGGCAATCCCGGTCCAGTCGTAGGCCGGCGCGCCCGAGATGATGCCGTCGAAGTCGGCCGGGAAGCGCTGCGCTTCCATCAGCGCCTGGCCGCCGCCGCGCGAGCATCCCTGGAAGTAGTTCCGCGTCGCGCGGCTGACCGTAGTAGCTGGCGATGATCGCCTTGGCCGTTTCGGCGGTGCGATGAACCGCGAGATAGCCGAAGTTCACCTGCCGTTCGATGTTGTTGTACGCCCAGCTCGCGTCGGTGCCTGCGCCCTGGTGACCCGTGTCGGTGCCGGCCGTCGCAAACCCGAGATTGACCGTGCGTCTGCGCGGAGTTCTGAATCGACCCGACGAATCCGCCGCCGCCCCCCATGAAGAACTTCTGGTTCCAGTTGTCGGGCAGAAGGAGCGAGAACCGGATCTCGGTGCCGATGACGCCGGTCACCCGACAGTGCGCCGCGCGAATGGCGCCGCTCGAGGCGGCGGCCACCGCCACCGACTCCGTCACTTTCACGTCGGGCAGGCGCAGCGCCGTCAGCTCGGTGCACTTGCCGTTGGAAGACTGTTCGGCTGCGAACATCCGGTGCGTTCCAGCCACCAGCGAACCGATGATGACGAAGGCAATGATGATTCTCATATGTGTCCTACCGACGCGGTCCGGCGCCCTCATTCTCGAGGAGCCGGGCGCCGCGAAGAATTCCCTCGAGCGCATAGTTCGACTCATGGCAGGCGTACTCGTACAGCGTCGAGTCGCTCACCACCCACGGGTACTCCCCGGTCCAGGGTTTCACCCACGTGGCGGGGTCGTCAATCGTGAACCGGTACAGAATCGTGTCTGGGGCCACCCTGGTGAACCGCTCCACGACCCGCATGGCCTCGCTCGATCCGCGGAAGCGCGTCTTGTCGGTGAAGTTCGTCGTCTCGACCACGAGCGTATCGCCCTCCCAGCGGCCGATCGAGTCGCCGAACCAGTTGCGAATCGCGGAAGGCTGGTGCGCAGTCCTGTTCAGGCGGATGATGCGGACGTCGTGCACCATCTCGTTGAGGATCATCACGTAGTCTTTCGTCTGAACGATCTGCTTGAGGTTGTTGTAGCCGTAGTTGGGCAGCGTCGGCGGACCGGACGTCGATCCAAAGCCAATCAGACAGCGCTCCGCCAGCGGCCGCAGCTCCGGGCCATCGTATTCACCGGCAGGTGCACTTTCGATGGCGTCCGAAGTCGGTCGCTGAGCGGTCCCTCGCCGACCCGCATTGCGTCGCTGCGCCTCGTCGGTGAGGGCCGGAACTCGTCCGTCCGCTGGATCCACGATGAGCGAGCTGCGGCGTTCGCCGTTGACGACGATGACCTCAGACCCGCGATCGATCCAGAAGTTGTTGTAGGTGCCGACGTTGGCGCCGGCCGGCGGCGCGCTGCGATCGGGGTTGCTCGGCCGCGCGGCGTTCGCCACGCGATTGCTCTCCTGGTTTTCCTGCTGCCGCGCCTGTTCGCCCGTGAGCACGGCCGGCAGTCCCTGCGGACGCTCGACGGGCGTGATCGTCGAGACGTCCCACAGGCCCTGCAGATCCGGATGACCGTCGGGTGTTCGTGGCGGCGAATACGGCCGGCCAGACTGCGCCAGGAGGACCGGCGGCGCGAATGCAATGAACAGCCCGATGGCGAAGACTTTCCGCATATGACCTCCGCTGTGGCCGCACCGCCGCGGCGCCGACCCTAAAGGGTCGGCCTACGCCTTCCGCGATCGAAAGGGTCGGCTTCAACCGATCAATTCGCGGCGAAGCAATAGAACAGGCCCGCGCCGCCGGTCTTGACGAGGGACTCCTGGCTGCAGCCGGCGCTCAAATGGACGGCGTTCCAGGAGGCGTTGGCACCGCCCAGCCGGTCGTGATGGCCAAGCATGGCACGGCTGGTGTCGGCATTCGACGTCCAGTTGTCGCACGTGGTGGTGTTCGCCGCTCCGAGCAGCACCCGGCCGTGCGAGTCGGAGCCGGTGAGCATGTCGTGCTGATTCACCTTGTCGCCGACGCCGCTGACCTCGCCGCCCTTTTCGTTGAGCGCAGTGGGCTTGCGGATGTTGTTGCGGTCGCGCTCGATATCGCCGTGCAGCTCGGCGACGTTGGCCGCGATCAGCTGTCCCTTGACGTTGTACCAGGGTCCGGTGCCGATGCGGTCGCGCGCGTTCACGCCCGGCTGTCCGCCCGCCGGCTGGGTGCTCAGGTACGCGCGCCACGTGCGGTTGCCGCCGCCGGCCGCCGCCGCAAGCGTCTGGCAGTGCTTGTCGGCGCCCTCGAGACCGCCGAGATTGGCGCCGTTCCCGGGTCCGGCGCTGGTGATGAAGAATCCCATCGGCTGCGGCGCCGGCTTTGGGGGGGCGGCGGCTGCTGTGCTGCGGCCGCGGCGCCCGCGACGGCGGTAGCCGCGATCGCCGCAACGGCGAGCGATCGGCCTCGATTCCAATTCATATTTCGCTCCTGTAAAGGGCGGACCTGAAGGTCCGCAAAAGGGATGTATGCGACGCGGATTCTATCGCGATCAGCGCCCGGGCAGCTTCGGAAACCGCTCATCCCCAGGTTCCAGCTGGACGCCGAACGCGTTGAGCGCCATCGCCGTCGCGCGGTACGAACTGGCCGTGAAGACGGCGCTCATGAGGAGCGTCGCGTCGAACCGCGCGGCCAGCTCCTTCCACGTCCGATCGGACACCATCGCGTCGCGATAGAGTTCGTCGGCGGCGTGAAGGATCGCCTGCTCGAACGGATCCCAGCCCGGGGCATCGGCGCCCTGGGCGATGCGGGTGGGCTCCAGTCCATAGTCACGAGCCCGGCCCACGCTGCCGACGTGCTGCGCCCACTCGTACTCGGATTGCGTGTTCCATCCCGTGCGAAGGATCAGCATCTCTCGATGGCGGGGTTGGAGCGCGGACACGCGATTGATGAAGTTCGCGCGCGGCGACCGGGCCGCGTTCAGACGCTCGTGCCGTGCGAACGTGCGGCCAACCGCGATGCCGGTGCCCTCGAGCGGCGCCACGCGCGCTTGCTGGAGCGCCGGTTCTCGTGGCCCCGTGGCGATCGCGTACGCGATCTCGCGCGGCAGCCGGATGTTGTCCCCCGGGTCCCCCGCTTGGACGCCCTCGACCTGGATACCAATCGAGTTGTACAGGAGCGCCATCGCCGTAAAGTGATTCACGGTTTCGACGATGTCCATCAGCCCGTGCAGGTCGTAGGCTGCCGAGATGGCGCTCCATGTGGCCGCTGATATCGAAGACAGCTTGAACAGCTCGTCAGCGGTCCTGAGCAGGGCCCGATCCGCGTCGCTCCAGCCGGTCGCCGAGACGCCTTGTGCCACGCGGCGCCGTTCGTCGGGCGTCAACCCGGACGCGTAGCGCGACCACAACACGTCGCTGCCGCACAACCACGCCGTGCGCAGGATCAACAGGTGCCGGACGCGTGGTGCGAGCGTGGACTCCGTCGAGAGATAAGTGGTGTACGGCGCGACGGCCTGGACGAGCGCCGGCAATCGTACAGCGTTCGAACGGCGGGATCCGCCGCGGCTTTTGCCAGCTCGCGCTGCTCGGCGGACCACTCGGCCTCGGGCAGCGGTGCGATCCGCGCCGCCGACGGCGGACGCGGCTGGCGGTTGCCCGGCACGCCGACGATGGCCTGACCGGCCAGCGTCGTGGCCGTCATCCAGGCGGCTGCCGCGATCACCGCGGTGCCCGTCAGCTTGAATGTCCGGTCCATCAAATCCCTCCCTCTGCGCCTCTGCGTCCTTTGTCCTTCGACTTCGCTCAGGACATCCCGAGCTTGTCGAGGGATGCTCCCTCGGCGTCCTCTAGAGTGTCGCTGAGCGCCCCGCGCAGCAGCTCCAGGTAACGGGCCCGCGGCACTTCGACAACGCCGAGCGACTTGAGGTGTTCGGACTGCCACTGCACGTCGAGCAGCGTCATGCGCGCCTCGCGCATCAGATCGACCAGCGCCGCGAGCGCCACCTTGGAGGCGTCGCGCTGCAGGTGGAACATCGATTCGCCGGCGAACAGGCCGTTGATGCGAACGCCGTAGAGGCCGCCGGCGAGCACGCCCTGGCGATCGAACGCCTCGATGCTGTGCGCCCAGCCGAGCTCGTGCAGTCGCGTGTACGCGCCGATGAACTCGGGCGCGATCCAGGCGCTCGGACGGGCGGGGTTCGCGCACTCCCGGATCACGTCGCTGAAGCAGGTGTCGACTCGGATCTCGAACCGCTTCGCGCTCTGGCGGAGGGATCGCGTCAAGCGCAGCTGGTCGAGCGGCAGGATCCCGCGCAACTCGGGCGACCACCATGCCAGCAGCGGCTCGGGCCGCTCGGGAATGTCGAGCGGCATCGGAAAGATGCCCCGGCGGTACGCGGCGAGGAGCGTGGCCGGCTCGAGATCGGCGCCGGCGGCAATCACGTCCTGATCAGGCCACTGGTCCGGCGGCGGAAACCGCCAGCGACTGTCGCCGATTGGCTGCGGCTGTGCACCCCAGGACGTCACGTTGGGTCACTCCGAAGCGTCGATCGTAGCATTCTTACCCGAGGGGCTTTGCCCCTCGGACTCCCCAACACGCTCTCTCGCGCGCCGCGGCGCCGGCGCGCTCCGTTCGCGTGGCTCGCTCGCGCGCTCGCTCGCAGGCTTATCTTTGTGTCCTTTGTGTCCTTTGTGGTTGAGGCGATGAAAGAAACTGAAACCGCTGTCGTGGATTGGCTGGACCAGGAGCGGCGGATCGTGGCCGACCGCGGCGATGACGGCCGGCGGCTCGATCTCGTGATCCGCCGTCATCTCGCGGGCCTGCCGGATGCGACGCGCACGCGCGTGCAGGCCTGGATCGGAGAAGGCGCCGTGACGGTCAACGGCCGGGTCGTCCGCCGCGCCTCAGCCCGGGTGGCTCATGGCGACGTCCTCACGGTCGTCCTGCCGCCCGAGGCTATCGCGCCCCGCCCCGCGATGCCGGCCCAGGACCTTGGCGCTCGACATCCTCTACGAAGACGAGCACCTGATCGCGGTCAACAAGCAGGCGGGCATCGTCGTCCATCCGACCTACCGGCACGGCGACGGCACGGTGATGAACGCGCTGCTCTGGCGTGCCCGCGGATGGCGCGCTTCGGACCGTCCGTCGATCGTCGGCCGGCTCGACAAGCTCACGTCGGGCATCGTCGTCGCCGCGAAAAGCGCTCGGGCGCATGCGGGCATTCAACGCGCCCTCGCCGGGAATGGAGCCGACAAGCAATACCTCGCGCTCGTGTACGGCCGCGTGGCGGCTTCGCGCGGAACGATCGACCTCGGTCTTCGCCGCGATCCCCGCGATCGCCGGCGCGTCGTCGCCTCATCAACGACGGGTGCGCGAAGCATCACGCGATACGAGCGGCTTGGGCGAGCGCGCGCCGCGCCGGTCGGCCTGGCGCTCCTGAAATGCACGCTCGTGACGGGGCGCATGCATCAGATCCGCGTGCATCTCGCCGCCGCTGGCTGGCCGCTCGTCGGCGACGCGAAGTACGGCCAGCCGCTCTGGCGCGACGTCGGCGATCCGGCGCTTCGCGACGAGCTGCGCGCCTTCACCCGTCAGGCGCTTCACGCATGGCGGCTGACGATCCGGCATCCGCTGACCGGCGTGCCGTTCCACATCGAAGCGCCATTGCCCGCTGATCTGCAACGCCTGCTCACCGTCGCCGGTCTTGTACAATGCGCGCGATGAGCTACCGCAGATTGCTGCTGCTGCCCGTCCAGATCGTGATCCTCGTCGCCTGCGCCCGGGCCGCGGCCGATCGGGCGCCGCTCGTCGGTACGTCCAAGACGCTGACGGTGCGCGGGGAGTACAACGCGGTCGCAATCGACCAGATCGACGGCATGGCGCTCCGGGACGGCAAGCTCGCGCTGCGCGGACCGCAGACAACGATCGCCATCGATCTCCCACCATCGGCAGACGCGACGAAGCCCGGCCGCGGCTGGGCACTGGTGACCGAAACCGGCACCGGCGGCCGCCGATCGGTGACCTTCACGCACGAGACCACCCTCGACGACTTCACCCTGGAGCTGCCCGCCAGCGACGCGCCTCTACGCTACGGATCTCTCGCGGGAAAAGGCGGCGAGGATGTCCTGGTGTTCGCGTGGGGAGAGAATTCGCAGTCGTTTTGGGGATGGGTCACGATCGCGCGAAACAAACCGTGAAATTTCAGATTTAAGATTTCAGATTTAAGATTGGCGCACGACGCACTGTTGGCTCATGGCGCACCGGAAAATTCACCGACCGTGCGATGAAGCACAACCGGTGCGCCTTCTCGTTCACCGCCCGTAGATCTTCTTCTCGCCCGGAGTCCAGCACCGTGATCCGCGGCCGCAGCACCACTTCCGAAAACTGACCCGACCCGTCTGCATTGAGGGCCATCGTGCCCGAGGCCGTATCGACGTACTCGACGACCGTGATCTTCGCCTCGGCGCAGAGATGCAGGACCCACAGCATGTGGCAGGCTGACAGCGACGCGATCAGGAGATCTTCGGGGCTGTAGCGGCGTCTTGTCGCCACGGAACGCCGGGTCGGAAGAACCGGCGATGGCGGCCGACTTCCCGTCGCAGCTAATCTCGTGGTTGCGGCTGTACGCTCGATACGTGCTCGTCCCCGTTCCCTGGTTGCCGGTCCAGGTGACAGTCGCGGTGAAAGGATGTGTCGATGCCATCTGGTCCCTTCCGCGCCCGGCCTGAAGGCCGGGCCTACGGTGCATCTGTAGGCCGACCCTTTCAGGATCGGCGCATCACGTTTCTCTTCGTACTTCGCGCGCCGGTTTGTCGTCGCGGATCCCGACATACGAGGCGTGCCGCAGGTTGCCGTCGCGCGTCCACTCGGTGAACGCCACCTCGACGACGACCACCGGCCTCACCCATTCGAGCGACGCCATGTCCTCGGCCGCGATCCCTTCGCCCCAGTGGCTGGTCCTGACGCTCGGCAGGTTGACGAACGGGCACGTCCGCCGCCCGATTGGCGCGAGCCGGCGCATGATCTCGCCACGGGAATGGGGCGTGAAGCCGGCCCTGACCTTGCTCGCATAATGCAGGCGCCCGCGATCGTAATAGCCGACCAGCACCGAGTCGAACCCCGCGTTCGCCGGCTTGTAGCCTCCGACGACGAACTCCTGCCGGCGGCTGAACTTCACCTTGAGCCAGGCGCCGCTCCTCCGCCCCGCCTCGTAGCGCGAGGTGCGACGCTTGGCGACGACCCCTTCGAGGCCGAGCTCGCGCACCGCGCGCTCGATCTGCGCGGGCGTGCCGGGCAGCGGCTCCGAGACGAGGATCGAGGTGCCCTTGACGGCTGCAGCGAGTTGCTGCCTGCGCGCGTCCAGAGGCTCGCGCGTGAGGTCGCGGCCGGCGATCTGCAGGATGTCGAAGGCGTAGTACACGACCGCGTGCGCCGACTGGTGGTGCAGCGCCTGAAATGACGGCCGGCCCTCTTCGTCGACGGCCACGAGCTCTCCGTCGACCACGGCGCTTTGCGCGTTGAGCTCTCCCAGGGTCCGGGCGACCGACGGATACACGGCGGTGACGTCCTTGAGATTGCGAGAGTACAGGTGCACGCGCGGCCCGTTTTTCAACGCCAGCGTTCGATAGCCGTCCCACTTCACTTCGTACGACCACCCGTCGCCGACCGGCAGGGCGGGCGCCGGTGTGGCCATCATCGGTGAGGGAACGCGCGGGGGCATGAACGGAACATTGTAGGGCGGGCCTCTTAGGCCCGCCGAAAAACGATATGCTCTGACGTTATGCCCGGCATCGAATTCCGTTCGAACGTCCGAATCGCATACCCCGACGTGCTGACGCCTGAAGCGGTAGCCGCACTCGAGGCGCTGGCGCCGCTGGATACCGCGCGGCAAGAGGTCATGCGGGCGCGGATCGCGCGGCGGGCCGACCGCGCGCGGACGCAGCAACCGATCGCGTTTCTCGATCCGGCCAGCACGATTGCCCGGACGAGCATCAAGGTCAAGGACGCTCGCGCGGGACAATTCGAGGGCAGCGAGATCCCCGCCGATCTCCAGCGCCAGTGGATTCAAGGCACTGGCCCGGCCGCGCGCCCGCACGTTCCCACCGCAACGAGCATCCGCAACGTGGCGTACGCCCTTTTGTCCGGGGCCGACGGCTGGATGTTCGACGGCGAGGATGCGCTCGGCCAGGTCTCGACGATGTCGCTCGACAACCAGCGCAACCTCAAGCTGGCCATCCATCGCGATCCGGTTTTCCTCGCCGCCGCCGAACAGGTGTCGCGCGAGATGAACGCCTGGGCGCGGGAGTTCTTCGACAACCGCATCCAGATCACAGACTGGAACGCGCAGCTCGATTTCACGACTACGATCTTCCGCGCCCGCGGCCTGCACCTGGACGATCGCCAGGTCCGGCATCGGGACGGCCGTGGTTTTTCCGCCTCGATCGTCGATGCGACGCTGTTCGTGATCAATAACCACCATCGACTGCGAGCGCGCGGATCATCGCTGGTGCTGTACCTGCCGAAGATCCAGACGGCCGAAGAAGCGGCCGTCTGGCACGAGATCCTCTCCGTGCTCGAACGGCAGCTCGGCCTCCCGGCCGGATCGATCAAGGCCTATGTGCTCGTCGAACAGATCGAGGCGTGCTTCCAGCTCATGGAGATCCGGGCCGCGCTCGCGCCGCGGTTCGTCGGCTTCAACACCGGACGCTGGGACTACATCAACAGCGTGTCCGACGCGATGGCGTGGGACGAACGGTTCGTCAACCCGAACATCGACGCCATCACGATGACCTACAGCTACATGCGGACCTACGAAGACCGCGTGCGCCGCGCCGTCAACACGCCGGATCGCCTCGGACGGTTCGCGCTCTGGCAGGGCGGGATGGAACCGAACATCCCGGTCGGATCCCCAGCCGGGGTGGAGAACGGAATGAAGCGAGCGGTCGCCGGCGCCGAGCGCGAACAGCGCGAGGGCGCCAGCGGCAAGTGGGTCGCCCACTGGAAGATGGTCCACATCGTCCGTCCCGTGTGGGAGCAGGTCGGCGCGGCGAACCAGCTCGGGCGCGCCTTTCCGCCGTTGACCTACACGGAAGCCGACGCCGCTGGCTTGACGGCCCTCGCACCGGCCCCGCGAACCGAACGAGGGGCGCGCGACCTGCTCAGCGTCGGCCTCCAGTACGGCAACGCCTTCGGTCAGGGAATGCAGGCCGCCGCCTTGAAGCCCGCCGACTTCTTCGGCAACGACGATGTGCTGTACCTGATGGAAGACATGGCGACCGGCGAGATCCGCCTGAGCATCCTGTGGGAGTGGCTGCACAAGCGGGCGTCGCTCGACGACGTCGGTCCGTTCACGCAGGATCTGTTCGAGCGTCTGTTGAGCGAGGAATACGAAAAACTCCGCCGCGCCTCGAATCGCGACGTCCACGACAACTCGAAGGACACGACGCTGCCGATCGCTCGAGAGATCGTGGCGACCTACGTGCTCGAACCGGCCAAGCTGCCGTGGTACATCGATCTCCTCAACGCCAACCTCGACAACCACGATCTCGCGGAAGCCAGGCGCCGCATCCGCGCGCTGGCGGATGCTTTCCGCCGCGACGGCACGCGCGTGACGGAGAATCTCGATTTCGAACGCGTTTAACTAACCACAAAGGACGGACCAAAGGACGGTCAGCCAAACCGGTTTTCCCTTTGTGACCTTCGTGTCCTTAGTGGTTTCTTACCGCGCCGCCTGCGTCGGCGCCCCCTGCGCCGGCATCAAGTCCTTCCGATCGAGCTTGTTCACCTCATCGATGATCTTCGCGTAGGCGCGCGCGATCTGTTCGAGGCCGGCCGAGGGCACCCATTCGGGCGTGTCCTGCTCGGTGTGCTTGATCTCGGGCGACGTGATCACCTGCATCATCGGCACGTCGCGCGCGAGCGATCCCGCCTCGCCGGACGCTCCGGGATCCATGTCGGCGGTGATGCCGACGTTGAACCGCCGGAAGGCGGCCAGCGAGATGTCGAGCAGCCGCGGGCTGCCGTTGACCCACCAGCGCATGGGCGACACGGCGGTCGTCATCCGCAGCGCGTTGCCCCAGTACCTTGCGTGCGCACCGCCGCCACGTGCTCGAGGTTGATCGCCAGCGCCGTCTTCGCGAGAGCGGTCGTCGCGGTTGTCGTGGAGCCAGCGGGCGCCCGGACCGCCATGATGCCCGGCGGAGCCGATGAAGCGGATGCCGCGCCGCCGCTCGGCGCGCGGCACCTTGGCGAAGTGCTCGAGGAGACCAATCATCACCGCCAGGCCCGACGCGTTGTCGAGCGACGCCTGGAAGTAGCCGTCCATGTGCGCGAGGATCGTGATGTCCTCGTCGGTCTGCCCCGGCAGCGTGCCGACGACGTTCGCCGTCTTGAGTCCCTGGCGCATCTCGGCGGCGAGCTGCAGCTTCACCTTGACGGGCTGTCCCTGCCCGATCAGCTCGCGGATCTTCATCCCGTCCTCGTACCCGAGATTGAATCCGGGGCGTCCGGCGGTCGCCTGCCAGATGGCGAAGTTGTCGGAGATGCCGAACACGATGCCGACCGCCGCGGCGCCTTTCTCGAACGCGCGCCCGACCGATCCTTCGAGGCTGATGGTGTGGCGGATATCGCCGGGCAGCGGGATGTCGTGGATCAGCACCGCCTTGCCCTTGACGTCGCGGCCGATGAAATCGGCGTCGGTGCCGCCGCCGACCCAGACGACATCGAGCTCGAGGCCGCCAGGCGGCGTCGATGCCGCGCGGGCCGCGGGGCGTGCCGATGGCAGCTTGAAGGTGCTGGCCGCCGCCCGTGAAGCTGATGTCCCACGACTTCGGCGTCCAGACCGGCTGCAGATCGAACGGCATGCGATGGATGTTCTGGAGGCCGTGCTTGCGGAAGTACGCCTCGACCCAGTCCTGCGTGGCCACGTGACCGGCCGTCCCGACGTTGCGCCCCCAGAACAGGTTGCCGCTGTCGCGATCCTTCAGCGAGATCGCGTCGACCTCCATGACGACCTGCTTCATGCGCCGGCCGTCGAGGTCCGCGTACTTGCGATCCTCCGGAAGCAGCGGCGTCCGCAGCATCGCCTCGTCGCGCACCTTCCCGGCCGCGTCGACGAGCGGCTGGCCCAGCGGATTCGGCGCCGCTGGCGATTCCTGCTGCGCGCCGAGCGCGACGGTCGCGACCACGAGTACCGGCAAGAGTCCACATCTGGGGCTTCATGACGGCCCTGCCTTTCGCGAAGGATGCTAGCGCAAAACCGCGTCGTAGGGCGGACCTCGTGGGCGACCTCTTAGGTCCGCCGCCGCGTCAGGTAGGGCACCTCTCAGGGTCCGCGGGGACCGGCAAAGACCTTGCTCTTCGCCGACGGTCATGTCTCGCCCAACACGGCTGGAAGGATTCGATTACCGCGGTGGGTATCGCGTATTTCCTAACAATCTGCACGTACCTTCGCGTCAGGATGCCTCTCCGTGGCGACCTGAACGGCGGACCTAGAGGTCCGCCCTACCCTGCCCCGCACCTCGAGGTGTTCTGGTCGGAGCAAAGCTGGGACGAGATGTATCAGCCGTTCACCGAATACTCGGTCGACAGCCAGGACCTCACGTTGCTGAAGGCGGTACAAACAGCACAACAGTAAGTTGGTGAGTTAGAGAGTTGGAGAGTTGGAGAGTTCAAGACTCTTCAACTCTCCAACTCTTCGGTTCTCAGGTTCTTCCCAACTCTCCAACTCTCCAATTCACTAACTCTCCAACTTCCTGGTTGGGCATCCTGCTTGCTCCATTACGCCATGCGTGGATTGGCAGTATTCGTCCTCGCGGTGCTCATCAGGTACCTCCCGCTGTCCTGCCGGCAGTTCCCACCCCGGTGCAGGTGCAGATGCGGAACATCGCGCTGCACGTCGATGCGACGACCGTCATCAACATCGTGCACCTTCGGGGCGAGCTGATCAGCACGTCGCCCACCAGGCCGCCGGTCTTCGACGACCGCGAGTCGTTCAAGGTGCGCGTCGACTCGGCGGAGATCTCACTCGATGCAAAGGCGCTGACGCAATTGATGAACCGCTACACGTTTGCGTACAAGGGCTCGCCCCTGCGGGACGTCGAGGTGACGACAGAGGATCGGGCGTTGAAGGTCTCGGGGGAACTCCGCAAGGGTGTTCCGGTGCCCTTCTCGTTGACCGCGGAACCGAGCGTCGCGGGCGGACAACTCCGCCTGCATCCCACGAAGATCAAGACGCTCGGTATCCCGACGAAGCGCCTGATGGCGCTGTTCGGCCTCGAGCTGGACAACCTGATCACGCTTCGCGAGGATCGCGGCGCGCGCATCGACGGCGACGACTTCCTGCTCAATCCGGGCGCTCTGCTGCCGCCGCCGACCATCGAAGGACGCCTTCAGTCGGTCAGCGTCGAAGGCGACCGCATCGTGCAGCGGTACGGCCCCGGCCGCCTGCCCGCGCTGAAGCCGCCCGATCCGTCGGCCGCCAACTACATGTATTACTCGGGAGGCGTGCTCAAGTTCGGCAAGCTGACCATGACCGACACTGACATGCAGCTGATCGACGAGAACCCGCGCGACCCCTTCGACTTCTTCCAGGAGCGCTATAACGACCAGCTGGTCGCCGGCTATTCGAAGAACACGGCCGCGCTTGGGCTGAAGGTCTACATGCCTGACTATCACCAGGTGGCCGCCAAACGGCGCGGGTAGGCTCTTTTGCACCCTCGCCTTGGAGGGGGTTCTCCATGGAAAGCCGCACCAAGCTCTTCGGGCACCCGGGTAGCGATTCGAGGGTAGACGCACGCGCGCGCTCATTCGCCACGACGTTCTGTGCGCCTGGAAGGGTCCGTCGCTGTTCATCGTCACGGCAGCTGGCGACGCCGGTGGACCAGGGTCGCTCACCGGCTTCTACTTTCGCGAGGCGCGCTTCCTGAGCACGGTGCGGCTGGAAATCGACGGCCAGCGCCCGTGGCTGTGCGAGGCCGCTGCGGTTGCGCCCGGACCTGCTGCAGTTCGTGTACTCCTATCCGGAGGTTGCCGTTTACGAAGGCGGCGGCAGCGGCCAGTCGGGTGACGAAGAGCCTCGCAACCGGAAAGGGATTCCCCAGCGCGGCATCGACCTCACGCTGACCTACCAGGTCCACATCGATCGCCTGTCCGCGACGGCGGTTCTTGCGAATCGCACGAAGGCGCCGTTGACGTTCGAGCTGTCCTGGATTCTCGAAGCCGACTTCGCGGACATCCAGGAAGCGCAGTCGCGGAAACCGCGAGCAGCAGGCGCCAGTCGACATCCGAGCCCGCCGGCGATGAAATCCGGTTCGTCTACCGGCACAGGCAGTTGCCGTACGTCGCGGCTGTCTCGCTGACGGGCGCCGACGTGGCGCACCGTACCGGACGTCCCTCACGGGGCAGCGGCGCAGTTGACACTTGCCCCTGGCGCCTCGGCCACTCTCGGGTTCGCCGCGCATCCGCGAGGAGCGCCTGGCGGCGATATCGCCGATGCGGACGCCCGGTCGGCCTTCCTGGAACGCTGGCGCAGCGGCTTCACGAAGATCCGATCGCCGCGAAACGGCCTCGTCGATGGAGCGATCGCCGACAGCGTCCGCGACTTCGCGTCCTTTCCCCTCCTCGAAGGATCAGCGGACGAATGGCTGACGCCTCAAGCGGGCGTCCCGCTCTACCCCGCATTCTTCGGCCGCGACGCCATCACCGCCGGCTGGCAGGCCGGGTGCGTCGACCGCGGGCAGAGCCTCGACGCGGCGCTGACGACGCTCGGCCGGCTGCAAAGCGATCGAGTCGACGACTGGCGCGACGAAGAGCCGGGCCGGATCCCCTACCAGGTCCGCCGCGGTCCGCTCGCCCTGCTCAACCTGAATCCGTACTCGGCGTATTACGCGGACTTCGCGAGCCCGCTCGCTTACGTCATTTCCCTGGCGAACCTCTACGCGTGGACGGGCGACGAGGGCTGCGTCAGGCGGCACTGGGACACCGCGCGCCGCATCCTCGACTGGGCGCGCGACTACGGCGACCCCGATCGCGACGGCTACCTCGAATACCGGACGCGATCGAGCAAGGGCACGAAGAACCAGGGATGGAAAGACAGCGGCGACGCGATCGTTTACGACGACGGGCGGCCGGTGCCGCCTCCGATTGCGACATGCGAAATTCAGGGTTATTGGTACGCCGCGCAGCAGTTGATGGGCGTGCTCTGCTGGATGACGGGCGCACGCGGCGATGCCCGGGCCTGGTTCACGGCCGCCGCGGACCTGAAGGCGCGTTTCAATCGGGACTGGTGGATGGAGGGCGACGAGTTCATCGCGCTGGCGATGGATCCCGACAAGTCGCTCGGTCCGTGCCGCCAGTCCAACGTCGGCCACTGCCTGGCGACGGGCATCATCGACGCCGCCCACGTCCCCGCCGTCGTCGGCAGGCTCTTCGCGCCCGACATGTTCAGCGGCTGGGGCATCCGAACGCTCTCGTCCGACCACCGCTACTACAACCCGCTGAGCTATCACCGCGGCACCGTCTGGGCGGTCGAACAGGCGACGACGATCTTCGGCCTGAGGCGCTTCGGGTTCGACGCCAGGGCCAACGATCTGGCGCGCGCGCTGTTCGATCTCGCCGCGCTCTATCCCGAACATCGCATTCCGGAATGCGTCGGCGGCTTCGCGCGCGCGACGCACCCGTCGCCGGGCGCGTACCCGCAGGCCAACGCGCCGCAGCTCTGGAACGCGACCGCCTTTCCGCTCGTCGCGCAGACGCTGGCTGGCATCGTGCCGCTGGCGCCGTACGAAACGCTCATCGTCGATCCGGCGCTGCCCGACTGGCTGCCCGAGCTCCTCTTCGAGAACCTGCGTGTCGGCGCCGCGACGGTCACGCTGCGGTTCTGGCGCGACGCCAGCGGCCGATTCGACGTTTCACGTCCTCCGCAAACGCGGCACCCTTCACATCGTCCGGCAGCCGCCGCCAGAATCGCTGAGCGCGGATCTCTGGCAGCGGCTCCACGGCGTCATGGAGTCAGTAGCATGACTATCAGGCTGAAGCCTCTTCGCGATCAGGTCATCGTCATCACCGGCGCGTCGAGCGGGATCGGGCTCGTCACCGCCAGGCAGGCCGCGCGCGGCAGGGCGCGGCGGTCGCGCTGGCCGCCCGCAACGAGGGCGATCTGCGCGAGGCGGTCAGCGACATCAGGCGCGGCGGCGGACGCGCGATCCACGTCGCCGCCGACGTGTCGAATCCGCGCGACGTCGAGGCGATCGCCGCCGCCGCCGTGGCCGCGTTCGGCCGCATCGACACCTGGGTCAACAACGCCGCGGTCGCGGTCTACGGCCGCCTGATGGAGCTGTCGCTCGACGAGATGCGCCAGCAGTTCGACATCAACTACTGGGGTCGTCGTGCACGGGTCGCGCGTGGCGGTGCCGTACCTGAGAATCGACGGCGGCGCGCTCGATCAACGTCGGCAGCGCGGTCTCCGATCGCGCCATCCCGCTGCAGGGCAACTACTCCGCGGCCAAGCACGCGATCAAGGGATTCACCGACGCGCTGCGGATGGAGCTGGAGGAGGAAGGGGCGCCGATCTCGGTCACGCTGATCAAGCCGGCGAGCATCGATACGCCGTTATTCGACAAGGCACGGTCGCACATCGGCGTCGAGCCGCAGCCGGTGCCCCCGGTTTACGCCCCGGAACTCGTCGCCGACGCCATCCTGGCCGCGGCCGAACGGCCGGTCCGCGATCTCGATCGTCGGCGGCAGCGGCCGGCTCCTGAGCCTGTCGTCGCTCGCGCCGCGCGTGGCCGATGCGTACATGGAGCGAACGCTCTTCGACTCGCAGAAGACCGACCGGCCCGTGTTCGGACGGCCGGACAACCTGTTCGGGCCGGTCCCTCACGACGGCGGCGAGCGCGGCCACAACTGGAGGGGTCGAACGATTCGGCGCAGCGCGTCGACCGCAGCGGCGCTGCACCCGAAAGTGGCCGCCGCCACGCTCCTCAGCGCTGCCGCCGCGTTCGCCGTCGCGTTGCGTCATGTCGCCAGGACGGCGATCAGGCCGGACCTCTAGGCCGGCAGGCGGACCTAAGAGGTCCGCCCTCACGCGCTGGAACGACTCGGTGCGCGAGGCCTCGGTCAACTTGACGACATATCCCATCGGATTCTTGCGGAACCGGTCCTGCAGGTCACCGAGGCTGGTGGCGCCGCCGTAGCTGATCGCCGAGCAGAGGTGCTTGAGCATCTCCTGGATGACGACGCGCGCCGAGCCGCGGGCCGGGCACGCTGACCTCGATGCCCTCCGCGCCGATGGCCTCCAGCTCGCGCGGGTCGGCGTCCTCCAGGTCGAGGCGGTCGCGGACGGCGCCGATCGACGCCATCCCGCGGAACACCTTGAACGGCACCTTCACGATCTTCTGCGACTCCGGCACGAGCACCGACTTGAAGACGACGTCTCCCGGCGCCTCCTCGGTGCCGGCGAACGCGCTGCCGAGCATCACCGTGTCGCCGCCGAACAGCAGCGCCAGCGCGATGCTGCCGTCGCGGCGGATGCCGCCATCCGCGATGAGCGGCACGCGGCCGTCGACCTCGCGCCGGCACCGCACGAGCGCCTCGACCTGCGGAATGCCGAAGTTGGTCGTGCATGCGCGTCGAGCAGCCGCCGCCCGGGCCGATGCCGACCTTGATGGCGTTCGCCCCGCGGTCGAGCAGAAACCGCGCGCCCTCGGCCGTCGCCACGTTGCCGGCGACGACGTCGATCGACGTCGACGCGCTTGCGGATCTCGGCGAGCGCCCGCTCCATCACCAGCGAGTGGCCGTGGGCGATGTCGATGACCAGCACGTCGGCGCCCGCGCGCACCACCTCCACCGCGCGCTCGAGATAGTCGCCGGCCGCACCGACCGCGGCGCCGACGCGCAGCCGGCCCTGCGCGTCCCGCGTGGCGAACGGGTGCTGCTTGTGCTTGAGCAGATCCTTGGCGGTCATCAGGCCGGCCAGGCGGCCCTCGCCGTCGACGAGCGGCAGCTTCTTGATCTTGCGCGCGATCATCAGGCGCTCGGCATCGGCCAGCGACAGCGGGCCGGTGTGGATGACCAGCGCGTCGCGCGGCGTCATCCGCTCGGACACGAGCGAATCCTGGGGAACGAACCGGACGTCGCGCTCGGTCAGCAGGCCCACCAGCCGATTGCCCGCCGTCGACGACCGTCAGCGTGCCGACGCCGGTCTGCTCCATCAGCCGAATCGCGTCGGCGACGCGTGCGATCCGGTCCGATGCTGTGCGGATCGGCGATGATGCCGTGCTGCCGGCGCTTGACCGCGGCGACCTCGTCGACCTGCGGCTCGATGTCGCCGGCGCGGAAGCCGCGATCGATGACGCCGATGCCGCCCTCCTCGGCGAGGACGATCGCCATCGCGGCGCGCGTCACCGTGTCCATGTTGGCCGACACGAGCGGCCGCTTGAGCGTCAGATGCTCGGTGAAGCGCGCCGACAGATCGACTTTGTCCGGGTCGCGCCGCGGCAGCACGCCGCACTGCGGCGTCAGCAGGAAGTCGTCAAAGGTGCAGCCGCGAACGAATTCGAACAGATCCATCGCGATCGGAGTCTAGCACTCGGAGTCTACCGCTGCGAGGTGCTGCGGCTTCGCAGACGTGCTGGCTCGCGAGAGACTTCGCTGTAGGGTGCTTCGCACTATCGCCGTAGGGTGCTTCGCACTATCGCTGCAGGGTGCTCGTGCTAAAGTCCCGCGATGCCTGCGTACGCCGTGCTCACGACCGTTTCCAACCAACCGGGAATCCTGTTCGGCCTGACGAAGGTGCTCGCCGATCGTCAGGCGAACATCAGCTACGTCGACATCATTCCGCACCTCGATCGCGACGCGGAAATCTATCTGGAGTTCGCGGTCGACGGCGCGATCGAGCCGATCGTCGAAGGTCTTCGGACGCGTGCCTGGCGTGGCAGCCGCCGAGGCGACGCCGTCGTTCTCGAAGATCTACGGCAAGCGGATCATCATCATGGGCGGCGGCGCGCAGGTCGGCCAGGTGGCGCTCGGCGCCATCACCGAAGCCGATCGTCACAACATCCGCGGCGAGCGCATCTCGGTCGACACGATTCCGCTGGTCGGCGAAGAGGCGCTGGCCAGCGCCGTCCGCGCGGTCGTCCGGCTGCCGCGCGTCCGGCTGCTCGTGCTCGCCGGCTCGATCATGGGCGGCGAGATCACCCGGCGCCGTCGAAGAAGTGCGCGGCAAGGGCCTGATCGTCATCTCGCTGAACATGGCCGGCAGCGTCCCCGACGTCGCCGATCTCGTCGTCTCCGATCCGGTGCAGGCCGGCGTGATGGCGGTGATGGCGATCGCCGACACGGCGAAGTTCGATATCGTGAGGCAGCAGAAGCGAAAGTACTAGCGCTGCTGGGTCACGGAGCTGAATCACGACCACGGAGGTAGACGGCTCAACACGGAGACACGGGGACACGAAGTCTCATATAGAGAAGATCGCGACTACGTCGTCGTCTTTCTCAGTGAAACTCCGTGACTTCGCGGCTCCGTGTTGAACCGTCTAGCTCCGTCCCCTCCGTGGTCTCAACGACGCGGCATCTGTGGCTGCATCAACTGGAACGGTGACCCGGTCGCCGCCGGACGGACGCTCTGTTCCGGCATGGACTGACGGATCGCGACCGTGTCGCCCACCGACAGCCCGCCTGCGACGATTTCGGTGAACTGTCCGTCGCTCAGGCCGGCCGTGACATCAACCGGCGTGAGTTCGCCGTTCTCTGAGCGCCAGACCTGCGGCACGCGGCTGGCCTGGCCGGACGGCCGGAACCGCAGCGCGGCCGACGGCACCCGAAGCGCGTCGTCCCGGCGAGCGACCTCGATGGTGACGTTGGCCGTCATGCCGGGTTTGAGCCCCAGGTCGCGATTCGGCGCGTCGATCAGGACCGAGTAGGTCACGACGTTCTGCACGGTCTGCGGCTGGAGCCGGATCTGAGCGACGACACCCTCGAACGTCCGTCCCGGATGCGCATCAACCGTGAACGACACGGATTGTCCCTTTGCAATCCGCCCGATGTCCGACTCGTCCAGGTTGGCGAGCACCTGCATCCTGGCCAGATCAGCCGCCAGCACGAACAGCGTCGGCGACTGCATGCTCGCGGCAACCGTCTGGCCGACATCGACCGACCGCGACAACACGATCCCGTCGATCGGCGCGGTAATGACGGTGTTCTCGAGATTGACCTCGCTCTGCCTGAGTACCGCCCGCGCCTGCGCCACCTGCGCCTCCACCGATCGCACCTGCGCATCGGCCGAGCGCACCGCGACAGACGCGGCGTCCAGCTCGCTCTGCGGCAGCAGCTGCTGGCGCGACAGCGTCTCGGCCCGCGCGAGCTTCGTGCGCGCGTCTTCCAGGGCCACGCGCTGCCGCTCGACGTCCGCTTCGGCTCGGACGAGATTCGCCCGGTTCTGCTCGACCTGGGTCTGGAAGAGCGAACGGTCGAGCCGAGCCAGCACCTGGCCGCGCTTGACGATCGAATTGAAGTCGGCGCCGAGCGATTCGATGGTGCCCGACACCTGCGTGCCGACCTGGACACTGGTGACCGCCTGAAGCGTGCCGGTCGAGCTGATGGCGTCGACGATGGCGCCGCGTGTCACCGGCGCCGTCACGAGCGTCGGCGCGGTCTCGATCTCACGCGATGTGTAGACCGCATAGCCCGAACCACTGACGCTGACCAGCGCGCCCAGGGCGAGCAGCCGTTTGATCGGTTTCGTCACACTTCATTGGACGTTAGACGATGTGAAGAAACGATGGCACAGGGGTGACAAAACGACGACGGTGCTGGGTTCCTTCGCTGAAGGTGCTTTTGTGGCTTCGCCGTAGGGTGCTTGCTGGCTTCGCTGTAGGGTGCTTGCAGGCTTCGCTGTAGGGTGCTCGGCGGCTTCGCCTGTAGGGTGCTGCTACCGCTTGCTGGACGAGTCGATCGAGTACTCCGAAAACCCGAAATCGAAACGATGCTCGCGGCTGTTGGGGTCGAATTTCACCTTCACCGTCACCTTCAGCGGCGGTCGGTCTCCCTTCAGCGTCGCGTCGAGAGTATTGATCTCTGACCCGGGTCTCAAGGGGATGACCTCGAGTTCTTTCAGCGTATTGGTGGCCGTGTCGAACTCTTCTCGAAGAACGAGCCGCGCCGCGAAGCCCTTGGCGGCAATCGGTTGCGTGAAATTGTCGTAGAAGTAGCACGCGGAAGAGGCCGGCCCGTGGATACGTGCCTTCCACGTGATGCCAGGCATCCGGTGCCATGAAGAACATGCCACCGTGGCGCGGGTTGTGATCACCATGTGCGCGAACCAGGTGGACGGCCTCTCGACTGAACCGTCGCCACATCGGCCCGGGTCCATCAGCTTCTCATCGGGACTCTGCCGGCACCTCCAGTGCACGGTGACGCCCACGGGCACCTTGGGTCGCCGATCGATGGGACACATGCCTGGTCGTGCGGCCCAGCACGTTCGGGACGTTCGCATGGACTGGGCACGTGTACCAGACCTCCGGCTCGATGCGGATCGGCACGAGCGTCATTTTGCAGATGCCGTCGGGAGCCCCTTCCATCTGCATCGGGCAGGTCCCGGGCATGTCCTGCACATGATCCGCGTGGTGCGGACACGTATATTGGAGCGGCGGAATCCCACCTGGCGTGGCTGTTTGCTGCGCGGCCAGAGCGGCCACGCCCAGCGCGACTGCGAAAACCGCACCCTGCAGCGAAGTCATCAGCACCCTGCAGCGAAGTCTCTGAGCACGGTCAGCGAAGCTGCAGCACCCTACAGCGAAAGCGCGAAGCACCCTACAGCGTGAGTTCAAGGCACCCTACAGCGTGAGCTCAAAGCACCCTAAAGCGTGAGTGCGGAGCACCCTACAGCGAAGCCACCCAGCACCTTCTGCGGTCGTCAGTCTCCAGCGACCGTCATTTCGAGAATCCGCCAAACAAGCTCGTCGAACTCGATGCCGACCGCGCGCGCCGCCTTCGGGACGAGCGAGTGGCTCGTCATGCCGGGCGAGGTATTGATCTCGAGGAGGAAATTGCGGCCGCTCTTGTCGCGCATCACGTCGACGCGGCCCCAGCCGCGGCAACCGGCGGCGCGAAACGCTTGCAGGGCGAGCACGCCGATCTCGGCCTCCGCCTGGCCTTCGAGCCCCGGGCAGATGTACTGGGTCGTCTCGGCGATGTACTTCGCGTGGTAGTCGTAGTACTCCCCCGCGGGCACGATGCGAATGCTCGGAAGCGCCTCGTCGCCAAGCACGGCGACCGTGTATTCGTCGCCCTCAATCAGCGCCTCCATCAGCAGCTCGCCCGGATAACGCCCCGCGAGCGCAATGGCGTCGGCCAGCTGCGCCTCCGTCTTCACCCGGCTGACACCGACGCTCGAGCCTTCGTTCGACGGTTTGACGACGACCGGCAGGCCGATCGAGTGCGCCGCCGCCGCGACATCGTCGGCCGGCCCGAGCCGCGCGTAGCGCGGCGTGGGCAGGTTCATCGCCATCCACACCTGCTTGGTGCGGATCTTGTCCATGGAGAGGGCCGACCCGAGCACGTCCGAGCCGGTGTACGGGATGCCGAACGCATCGAGCAGTCCCTGGACGACGCCGTCCTCCCCGCCACCGCGCTGGCCATGGAGGATGTTGAACACGCGATCGAACCGCTTCTCGACGAGCGCCGCGACGAGCGCGGGAATGCCGTCCACCGGTTCGGCCTGCACACCGCCCCGCCGGAGGCCGTCGAGGACGTTCTGGCCCGAGTTCAGCGAGACGTCCCGTTCGGACGACGTGCCGCCCATGAGGACGGCGACACGGCCGAAGCGGGCTGGATCGGTGATGCGAACACGCCGTGAGGTGCTCACGATGCCTCGTTCGATTCCGGCGCCAGCGCCTGCGTCACGCGTTCCAGCCGGTTGGCCCGCGATCCCTTGACGAGCACGGCGACGTCCGCACGCAGGCTGCGGCGCGCCTCGGTGATGAGATCTTCGACGCTTTCGAACCAGGCGCCGCCTGGTCCGAACTCGTCGGCGGCGCGCTTGGCACGCGGCCCGACGGCCAGGAGGCGCTCCACGCCCGACTCCCGCGCATAGGCGCCGATTTCGCGGTGCAGGTCGTCCGCGGCCGTTCCCAGTTCCATCATGTCGCCGAGCACGAGCCACCGCGAGCCGGCAAACGAATCGAAACGCGTCGAGCCCGGCCTTCAACGAACCCGGATTGGCGTTGTACGAATCGTCGACGAGCACGGCGCCGTTGACCGCGGGCCTGAATTCGAGGCGGCCCTTCACGGGCCGGACGGCGCCCAGCCCGGCGGCCACTTCGTCGAGCGATGCGCCGGCCGCCTGCGCCGCCGCGGCGGCGCCGAGCGCATTCCGCAGGTTGTGCATTCCCGCCAGCGCCAGCTCGATCCGGACGGTCCCGCCCGGGGTGACGAGGTCGAACTCGACCCGCGGCACACCCTGCTCCAGCGAGGATCTCACCTTGCGGGCGGAATAGTCGGCATCGTCGAGACCGAACGTGACGATCCGGCGGCCCGCGGCGAGCGAACGCCAGCGCGATGCGTAGCGATCGTCGGCGTTGAGGATCGCCACGCCGTCGCGCGGCAGCGCGGCAAACAGCTCTCCCTTGCCCTCGGCGACACCATCCAGCGAGCCAAACCCTTCGAGGTGGGCGGCGCCAGCGTTCGTGACGATGCCAATGCCCGGCTGGGCGATCGACATCAGGTGCGCGATCTCGCCGCGATGGTTCGCGCCCATTTCGACAACCGCGTGCGTGTGCTCGGCGCGCAGCGACAGCAGCGTGAGGGGCACGCCGATGTGATTGTTCAGATTGCCCCTCGTCAGCAGCGACGGACCGCGGACCGTCAGGATCGCCCCGATCATCTCCTTGGTGGTGGTCTTGCCGTTGCTCCCCGTCACCGCGACCACCGGGCCCGCGAAGTCACGCCGTCTGGCGCGGGCGCATGCGGTCAGCGCGGCCAGCGTATCGGGCACGACGACCTGCGGGAGATCGATCGGCAGCTCGCGCTCGACCAGGAGACCAGACGCGCCCCTTGCGGCCGCCGCGGCGGCGAAGTCGTGCCCATCCGTGCGCTCGCCCTTGAGCGCGACGAACAGGGCGCCGGCGGTCAACGTGCGGGAGTCGATAGAGATTGACTCGACGACGCGGTCGTGGCCGGCGAGACGTCCGTCTCCGCATCGCGACATGCTCGCCAGGGTCAGAGGCGTCAGCGCGTTGGTTGCCAACGTGACGTAGTGTACCAAGTTCTCCAGCTGAGGAACTAAGGAGCTCAGTTTCTCAGCTTCTGAGTTTCCGAGCCCTCACCTCGGCATAGATGTCCAGGGCGCGGCGGCCGACCGCCGCCCAACTGAGCTCCCGGGCAAAATGGAGCGCCACGTCGGCACGGAGCGCGCCGAGATCGCGCCCGGCAACCTCGAGCAGCGCATGCGCCAGGCCGGCGTCGTCGCCTGGCGGCCACAAGCCCCGCGCGCCGTTGCCGGTGATTGCGCGGAATGCCGGGATGCTGGTCACCACCGGCACCGCGCCGCAGGCACACGCCTCGATCAGCGCGTAGCCGCTGCCCTCGTGATGACTGCCGAGGACGAAGATGTCGGCCGCGCTGTAATAGGCCGGTAGCTTGGCGGTCGTCACGTAGCCGACGAGCCGCACGCGCCGGCCGAGAGCCGGCGATGCGGAAAGCCGCGCCTGCACGTGCGGCAGCAGCTCGTCCGATCCGAATACCATCGTCAACGACGCGTCGGGATGCGGCGCGAGAATCCGCTCGAATCCGGCGAGCACGGTCAGGGGATCCTTGTTGGCGTTCAGCCGGCCCACCCAGAGCAGCGCCGGAGATCCTTCGATGCCGCTGGCCTCGCGCGCCGCGGCGCGGGCCATTGGACGCAGCGTCGTGCTGGCCTCCAGCACCTCGTACACCGGCTGCTGGCGGCGGATGACGTTAGCCGCACGCCACGGAGCAGCCTGCTCTGCCGCCGTGAAGAGGAACGCGTCGACGGCGCGGAGGCCCCATCGCCGCACCGTGCGCGAAGCACCGGAGCCTGGCGGGCCGCTGGCATGGTCCTGGACGACGATCGGCGTGCGCGCCCGCAGCGCCGCGCGCAGCAGCCGCGTCCGGATCGGGAAGCCGAGGCCGTTCACGTGCGCGATCTCGACCGCGTCGAGATGGGCCGGCATCGCCTGCCGCACACGGCCGAAACGGTACTCGATGCCGTTGCGCGTGACGGTGGCGCAGCGATGGAAGCGCTGCACCACGACGACGGCGTCGGCGCCCGCCTCGAGGAGCGCCTCGCTCCAGCCGGTCAACGTCGAGTACTGCTCGAGCAGCTCGTCGGGATCGGCCAGCGTCGGGGCGAAGTCGAAATTGACGTGCAGGACGGTCACGGCCGTTGTGTGGAAGAATGGCCGCGCGTGCGAATCGCCCTCGTCGTGACCGGCGGCGTCGATCAGAGCGGCCGCGAAAAGGTGATTCCCGCCGTGCTCTGGCTGATCGAGCGGCTCGCCCGGCAGCACGACGTGTTCGTGTACGCGCTTCGCTACCACGAGCAGCCTTGTTCGTATCCGCTGCTCGGCGCCATCGTCCGCGACCTCGGGCGACCGGCCGGCGCGGTACGCCAGTACACCGCGCTCCTGGCGGCGCTCAAGCACGACGGCCCCTTCGATGTCGTCCACGGATACTGGGCGCTTCCAGCCGGTCTCGCCGCGGCGGCCGCGGCGCGGCGCCTCGGCATCCCGTCGGTCGTGACCTGCGACAGCGGGGAGTTCTCGGCCATCCGCGAGATCGACTACGGCCTTCAGATCAGGTGGCGCCAGCGCACGGCTGTTTCAGCCGCGCTGAAGCTGGCGTCACGCGTCACCGTGTGCACGGCCTACATGGAGCGGCTGGCTCGCGCGCACGGCACGATACCCGTCGTGATCCCGCTGGGTGTCGACGGACATGTTTTCACACCGCCGCCGCAGCCACCCGCCGGACCTCCCTGGCGCCTGCTGAACGTCGCGAGCCTGAACCCGGTGAAGGATCATCGCACACTCATCGAAGCCCTTCGCATCGTCGTCGATCAAGTGGGCGACGTCCATCTCGATCTGGCGGGCGAGGACACGATGCGCGGCACGTTGCGCGATGCGGTCGCGCGACTGGCAATCGACAATCGCGTCACGTTCCACGGCCCTCTCCCGAGCGACGAGGTCGCAGCGCTCTACCGCCGTGCTCACCTGTTCGTACTGTCCTCACGGCATGAGGCGGCCGGGGTCGTGGCGCTCGAAGCCGCGGCGTCATGCGTGCCGGTCGTCGGCACCTCGGTCGGCTATGTCGCCGACTGGACGCCGCTCTCCGCGCGTGCGGTGCCGCCGGCAGATCCCCGCGGACTGGCCGATGCGATCGTCGGCTTGTTGAACGATCCCGCTGCCCGCCGGCGGCTGGCGTCCTCAGCCCACGATTGGGCTGTCGCCCACGATGCCGACTGGAGCGCCGCCGAGTTCACCCGGCTTTATGCCAGCCTTGTGTAGGGGCCACCAGACCGCCGCCTCGCCCAGCGCGAGGCCGGCTGCCGCGCCTGTCGCGCCGAACGGCGGGATCAGGGCCGCGCACGCCGCCGCCTGCAGCGCGAGCGCGACGGCGCTCCACCTCACCGCCACCGCCTCGAAGCCGGACGCATAGAGAGTACACCTTCCGCCCGCTGTTCACGAGCGTGGGCACCAGCCCGATGCCGGTCCAGACGAGCGGCACGACGGCACCCGCAAAGCCCTCGCCGTAGGTCCACGACACGAGCGGCGCTGCGAACACGATCACGATCGGCGCTGAGGCCAGCGCGAACGCCAGCAGCGCTCGATCGAACCGTGCCCGCACGGCGTCCGACGCGGCGCGCCGGGCTTCGTGCGACAGCACCGGCAGCGCGCCCGCAAACGCCGCCTGTGGCAGCATCCGCACGAGGCCGCCAAAGCGCGAGGCCACACCGAAGGCGGCCACCGCCGCCGGCGCGGCGAGGAAGCCCAGCAGGACCGGCGCGATCCGCTGCTGGGCGTTCGCAATCAGACCTGCCGCCGCGAACGGCCACGCATCGCGCAGCGTTCGAACGATCGTGACTGGCGATGGCCATTGCATCCGCATCCGCATGCCGGCGACCCGCAGCCAGAGCCCCACCGCCGCCACGAATTGCAGCGCCTGCACGGCCGCGGCGAGCAGGAGGAGATCGACAATGCCCCGACCGGCCTGCAGCAGCCACCACGCCCCAGCCCATTGCGCCAGCGCCCCGGTGGTCTCGATGCCGAGCGTCATCACCAGCGAGCGGGGCCACGCCCGGAAGACCGACGCCAGGCAGCCGTATGCCACTCCCCCGATGGCAATCAACGGCGCGATGCGGAGGCCCGCGGCCGTGGCGGCATCCGGCGAGAGAAACGACGGCGCGACGACGAAGAGGAGCGCGAGCGGCAGCAGCACACCGAGCCGGACCACGAACGCGACCGCCACCGCCTGGCTGGTCGCTGGATCGTCGCGGGCCGCATCGCGCGTGAGCAGCACGCCGAACCCGAAATCGACCACCGTCGTCAGGACCGCGGCCCACGCGGTGCAGAGCGTCCAGCGCCCGAAGTCCTCGACGCCGAGCGCGCGGGCGATCACGAGCGACGTGGCGAACGAAATGGCCGTGCGCGAGAGGTTCGAGGTGGCGAACGCCGCAGACATGCCCACCAGCCGGCCGTACGGCGTCGTGCCGACAGGGTGAAGCGCAGCCATCAGGACAGGCACTCCACGCCCGGTTCCGCGATCGGACAGCGCGCGATGGCGTGCGCGAGACGGCACGACACCAATCGCTCCGTCTCGTCGATGCTGACCGGCTGCGCACGCGTCCGCCGGGCCACGAACACCGCGGACAGCGACGGACAACCCAGCACGGGCCGGCCGCCCATCGTGACGAGCGCCACATCGCGTCGCGCGGATCGGACGAGCGCGTCGGCCGGGGTAGGCGCCAGGGGCGGAAGCACGACGAGGTCGGCGGGGAGCCCCGGCGCAATCCTGCCGGCATCCGGCAGCCTCAGGATCCTCGCGGCTGCTTCCGTGACCATGCGAAGCAGCTCAGTTGCCGAAATACCTCGGGCGGCCGCGATCCGCAGTTCGTCGAGCAGGTCGCGCGAGCCGCTGATTCGAGAGTCGCTGCCGAGGCAGATGTGCCGCCACGAATGCCCGTTCGCATCCAGGTGCGCGCGGACGGCAGCGGTGCGTCCGAACAGAAAATCGTTCGAGGCCGGACACCAGACGAGGCTCGCGCCGCGTTCCAGGAGGCGCTGCCAATCCTGGTCGGTCATGGCGATGCCGTGGACGATGACCGTGTTCGGGCGGAGGCAGCCGAGCTCGTCGAGCCGGGACAGCTCCTCGGCCGCCGCCTGATCGATGCCCTCGGCGGCGTGCACCATGAAAGGCACGTCTGCCGGCGTCGAGAGGCACCGCTCGCGGACACTGCCGCCCGGTTCACCGCGTGCGCCGACCGGCTGGTGTTCGAGCGTGAAGGAATGCGCCCACCCGTAGCGGCGAAGGACGCGGACCGGAAAGCTCCGGCCGATCTCACGATACAGCGGGTTGTGATGCGCGACGGTCGTGACGCCCGACAAGAGGTTCTTCAACGCGCCGATGAAGAGGCGTGCCGCAAGCGGGTGGGTCTGCCCGGCACGAATCGATGGATCGTTGCGCAGCGCCGGCCGCAGGTCGTCGATCCAGGCGGTCGCGTTGTCGTAATGGTCGCGCCGCTTCAGCAGGCCGTAGTGGTTCAACTCGAGATGATCGTGCGCGTTGATGAGTCCAGGCAGCACGAACGCGCCGCCGAGATCGACGACCATGTCGCCGCGCCGCGGCGGCTCGCCGATTGACAGAATCCGCGAACCGAACCGGAGCGATGCCGCGAGCCCCTCCGCCGTCAGCACGCGTGCGTTGACGAGCGCGACCGGCTGCGCCCACGGCAACATCATTCAGCCCCGCCCGACGAACGTCGAACGTCGAACGACGAACGGCCGCGCTGAAACCATGCGCGACTGCCAGGCTTCACCGCGTGAAAGACCGCGACAACCGGCGCGGGCCGATCCGGCGATCCGCGGCTCGCGGATCGCGCGCACGGCAAGCGGCGACGCCTCGAGTGCGGCCAGATGCTCTTCGATCTGATGAGGAAAGTAGGCAAGCTCGCGGCGGCGGCCCCCGGCATCCCTGAAAGTGCGGCGCCACCGCCGCGCCGCCCACGACGGATGGAAGTCCGAATAAATCAGGTGCCCGCCGGGCGCGAGCACGCGCGTCGCCTCCCGGACCCAGGCGCCCAGGTCGGCGACATCGCCGACCATCAGCGACGAGCACACCAGGTCGAACGAGGCGTCGCGGAATGGCAGCCGGCAGGCGTCGCCACAGACGCACGCGGCGCCTCGCATGAGGTCCGGCCCAGCATGGCGAGCGACATGTCGAGGCCGACGACGCGGCCGTGCGCCCGCGGACTTCAGCAGCGCCAGATACCGGCCCGTTCCCGTCCCGACGTCCAGGGCGCACGTCGGCATCGCGGCGTCGATGAGCGGCTGCACGATCGCCTGCTCGGCCTCCATCAGCGCGTTGTGCGGCCGCGGCGGATACGTGTCGGCCCAGAGCGCGTAGCCCTCGCGCGGCGGCAGTGGCTCGTGGGTTCCGAGCGACCCTGCCGCACGCGCGAGCCGACGCAGCGAATCCACCAGGTGCATCTCAGAACCCCGTCGTCTCCGGCCGCTGGTAGTGCATCAGCCGCTGCAGCGCGTGCAGCTCGAGCGGCGCCGTGTACACCTTCAGCGCGTAGCGCCAGCCGCTCGCCAGCTTGAGGACCGCGCGATGCGAGCGCCGTCAGCCGCCGATCGGTCACGGTTGGATAGAACGCGTTCAGCACGCGCTCGAAGTTGCGGACCTGCCGGCGGATCGAACCATCGAGCCACGGGATGCCGTCGCCGCGCCGCATCATCATCTGCCGCCACTCGTCGGAGGCCCACTCTTCGAGCGTCTGCGGAAACGCGAAACCGAGCCGGGAGGCCTCCGCGTACAGCGTGCCGTCCATCGGCACCGGCGTGTAGGTGTAGAGGATGATCTCGGTCGCCGGATTCACCCGCTTGATCGTCCGGATGAACTCGAAGGTCTGCGCCATGTCGCCCATCGGATCGGGCGGCGCGCCGAGGACGAACGAGAACTCCGGCACGACGCCGTAGCTCCTCATCCGCCGCGGCCAGCTCCAGCGTCAGGCGGGCCGACGGCCTGTGCCGCCCTTGTTCATCGCGGCCAGCGTCGGCGTCGGACGCCGACTCGGCGCCCGAGAACACCATCTTCAGGCCCGACCGCGGCCATCGCCTGCCAGGTCGCGTCCGAGTACTGCATGAGCGTGTCGATGCGTCCGAGCGCCCACCAGTTGATGCCAAGCGGGGCGATCCGCTCGGCGAACTCCGCGACGCGCGCCTCGGAGATGAAGAAGTCCATGTCGTGCATCTGCACCGCGTCCACGCGGTAGGTCTCGACGAGGTGCCGCAGCGACCCGCTCCATCCGCGCCGGGCGACTGCGCCAGCCAGCGCCGGTTCGTCATCGCGACGACCGCGCAGAAACTGCACGAGAAGGGACAGCCGAACGAGGAGTTGTGCGCGACCGTCCGCTTGCCCAGGTACGTCGGGTGGATGTAGCGGTCCATGTCGACGCGCGCGTACGGCAGGTCGGGCAGGTCGTCGAGCGCGATCATCGGTCCGGTCGGGTTGTGGACGACGCGGCCGGCGGCGTCTTTCCAGGACACGCCTGGCACAGTGCAATTTGGAATTCGGAATTTGGAATTTGGAATGCGTGACGGCTCTCGCAATGCGTCGATGAGTCCGAAGCAGCGGCTGTTCGCCTTGCGAGCGGACGACGAAGTCGACGAACGGCGAGCCGAGCACGGTGTCGGCGTGCTGCGTCGGGAAGTAGCCGCCCCAGACGATTGGCACATGCGGCAGGCGGGCGCGCACCTGCGGCAGACCGTCGACGGCCTGCGTCAGCTGCGGGCCGGGCATCACGGTGACGCCGAGCAGCGCGACCCTCGGGTCGCGCACCCGGTAGGCCGCGAGAGCAGTGCGCGATGATATCCCGCGGCCGGATCGCGCGTCACGTTGCCGTCGACGAGCGTCCACGGATGGCGTCCTTCGAGCACCGCGGCCAGCGACAGCACCGACAGCGGCAGCGGCTGCTTGCCTGGCGTCGTCGACAGCGGGATTGAAGAGGACGATCATTGGGCCACCCACACGCCGAACGCCGCCGGCTGCCGGCCGAGACGCCACCGTCCGATCTGGCGCCGCAGCCGCCACGCCAGCGGTCCTCGCGATCGGAAGAACCGGCTCCGAAGCCCGAGCGTTCGGAACGCGCGCTCGATTCCGGTGAACGTCAGAAACCCGACGCCGCGCGCGGATCGGCTCAGCGAGCCGTGCTCGGTCTGCATCCGCGCGCTGCTGGTCGGCGACCATCGCCTCGCCATCGCGCCTCGCGGCGAACATCGGAGAGTCCATCACCGCCACCGCGCCGCCTGGCCGAGACCATGCGGACCGCCTCGCGCAGGCTCGCCGCCGGATCGTTCGAGTAATGCAGCGAGCCGTTAGAACACGACGACGTCGAACTGGTGCGGCTCGAACGGCAGTGCGTCGAAATCGGCCTGCACGGCCGGGAACGCAATCGGATAGTGCCGGCACGCTCCCAGCCCGTCGGCCTCGTCGTCCAGGCGATCGACGGCGACGACGCGGTAGCCGAGCGTCGCCAGACGGTGCGACAGCCAGCCGCAGCCGGCGCCGAGCTCGAGGACGCGCATCGGGCCGAGCCAGATCGCCGGGAATCGCCTGCTCCTGCAGGTGCGCATAGCTTTCGCGCCGGATCCGCCATTCGGCCGCCTGCGAGTGATCGCGCGGCACCGACGGCAGCATCCGGTAGTACTCCGCGAGCGGTGGAGCGATGGCCGTCGCGCTCGCGAACGGCGCGGTACTGCGCCGACGAACGCCGCGGCCGTCCGCTCGCGGGCGTTCGTCGAGAAACCGCCACAGGTTGCCCGCGCTGCTCGAACGTCGTGCCGCACAGGGCACAGTGCACTCCCCCGCATCCGCTCGTTGGCTCGCCCGAGCCGCGAGCCGGCATCCGGCAGTCCGGACAGACGAACCGCGGGAGCCACGGATCCGGCTTCACGCGTCCTTGCTCAACACGATCAGAAAGTGGTCGCCGGCGTTCCGCAACCCCGGCCACGCGCCGACGCGATCGTCGACACGTTCGAGCGCGCGGACGAGCGCCGGATGCCGTTCGGCAAACGCCTGCATGTAGGGCGGCGGCACGAACAGGCCGAGCGCCCGCAGCGAGACGCGCCTGAACCCGGCGCGCTTGGAACGCGCGCTCGAACTCTCCGGGCGTGTAATAGCGCGTCCACACGATGTGGCCGTTCAGCGGGACCGGCACGCTCGCCGCGCGCAAATCGGATCGCGGGCCCGGGCCAGATCACCGCGAGACGCGTACAGCGCGATCTCCCACGGGCACACCCGTCCGATGACCGACGCGATCAGCAGGCCGCCGCGCCGAAGGCGCCGCGCAATCGACCTGCGCTGCGCGCTCGAGATCGTCGACGCAGTTCAGCGGGCCGAAGTTCGAGTACGCCGCGTCGACGCACGCCGGCGGCATCACGTCGAGCGCCTCGATGCCGAGGTGATGGACGTCGACGCGGTCCGCGCGAGCCGGCCCGCTGCACACGCCGGCGCGCCTCCTCCACCATCGCCGGCGACTCGTCGATCGCGGTCACGCGTGTAGCCGCGGGCGGCGAGCGCGACGGCGTCGGTGCCGGGACCGCAGCCCAGATCGAGCACATGCGACGCCGCGCGGCACGTGGCGCAGCACCGCAGCGAGCCATCGCCGCCGCATGCCGCGCAAGCAGGACGTTCTCGGCGTTGGAGCGGTGATAGTCCGCCGCCACGCTGTCGAACGCGCGCCGCGTGTCGTCCGGCCACGCGTCAGTGCCACGGCAGGTTCCTCCAGCCGACCTTCATCGAGCACACACACCGGCCGCAGACCGGATCGGTCCCGACGTCGAGCATCTGGCGGAACCGGGGAAGCTGGTTGGCGACAATCGATGCGCAGCGGCGCCTCGCGAATGCTGCCAATCGGCTCGTGGAAGAAGCACGGACGGACGGCGCCGTTCGCCTCGACGACCGCCGACATCCACGGCGCGTTGCAGGCGACGCGGCGGAAGCGGCGGCCGCTGGCCGAGCGCGTCGTAGTACTGCGGCAGGCGCCGCAGCTTCGCCGGCGACTCGGCGATGAAGCCCGATTCGAAGTCGCTCGGCCCGGTCGATGATCGTGCGCTCGACGATCGCCGAGAACTCCTCGATCTCCCGGCGATCGAGCGACAAGACCGCGCGCCTGCCGGGGCGCCGCCGCGGCCGAACGCCGACGACGACACGTCGGCGGCAAGGAACGAGATGCCGTCGAGCGCCATCGCCCTCGCGTGGTCGATGAGCCGCGGCAGCTCGCGGAAGTTCATGCGGTGCAGCGTCGCCCGGGCCGTGACCGGGATCGACGGGCGCGAGCCGCCGCAGCCGCGCGACGCCCTTCTCGACCAGCGCCAAGGGCGCTCACGCCCCTGATGGCGTGGTAGAGCGCTTCGGTCGACGCGTCGAGCGAGACGATGACGCGCGAGAACTCCGCGGCCACTTCGGCGGCGCACCGCTCGAGCAGCACGCCGCTCGTCAGCAGGTGCAGCGTGAGCCCGTTGGCGCGGAACAGCGCGCGCCGCCTCGAACACGTCCGGCCGCAGCAGCGGCTCGCCGCCCGAGAACACCACCAGGCGCGTGCCGAGCGCGGGCAGCGACTCGGCGAGCTCGGCGATCTCCGCGAGCGTCAGGTCGTCCGCGCCGCTCGACTTCCACCAGTCGCACGACACGCAGCGGCTGTTGCAGCGGCTGGTCGGAAAGAACACCAGGACGGGCAGCACGAAGGTCCGGTTCGTGAGCTCGCCGATCCGCACGAGCGTCGCCGTCGCGAGCCCCGAGTTCATGGTTGATCCGTCGGAATGGCGGCCGCCTGCGGGCGTGAGCACGGGACGGATGATGACCGGCGGCGCGGACGTGTCGCGCGCCAGGCGCCTGACCGTCAGCTGGAGCCACGGCGCGCGGACGGCTGTGGTAGACCGCGGCGGCGGTCTCGCGCAGCGAGTCGCGCCGCGCCGAGTTTCCGCGCCCGGAACTGCGCGTGCACGAGCGCGTGCAGCGCGCGGTAGAACTCCGGGGCGTAGGTGGCGCGATACATCATGGCGAGGTCGTTCGAGTCGACCCAGTTCTGCTTCTCGCCGAGCTGGGCCTTCACGCGCTCGTAGAACGGCGTGCCCGGCAGCGGGTACGACACCGACACGCCGATGTCGTCGGGCCGGCAGTCGCGCACCATCGCGCAGCGTCAGCTCGATGTCGTCGAGCGTCTCGCCCGGGTAGCCGAACTGCAGGAAGAAGCCGACCTCGATGCCCGCCGCGTGCAGCGGCCGGGCGGCCGCGGCAATCTGCTCGACACGCGTGCCCTTCTCCATCGCGTCGAGGATGCGCTGCGATCCCGACTCGGCGCCGATCCAGACCGTCCGGCAGCCGGCACGCTGCAGCGCCGCGACGATCGGCGTCGGATGACGCCGTCGGCGCGCAGCAGGCACTTGAACGGCACGCACGCGCGCGCCGCTCGACGATCGATCGGCGAAGCGCTCGATCCAGCCCGGCTTCAGGCCGAAGATGTCGTCGGCGATCCAGAGGTGGTCCGGGCGGTAGGTGTCCTTCAGCCAGGCGATCTCGTCGACCACGCGCGTCCGAGCGATCGCGCGGTGTAGCGCTGGCCGTAGATCGGCTTCGCGCACCAGTTGCAGTGGTACGGGCAGCCGCGCGTCGTGGCGACGTTCATCGAGAAGTAGCCGTGGCGCTGCGTCCAGGCGCGGCGGTACCGCTCGACGTCGACCAGGTCCCAGGCCGGCCGCGGCAGCGCGTCGAGATCGCGGATGATCTCGCGGCGGCCGGTCCGGATGATCGCGCCGTCCGCGCTCGCGCAGGACCAGTCCCGGCACGTCTGTCCAGCGACTGATCGTCCGCCGGCTGAGCACGTCGAGCAGCTCGACGAGCGTGACCTCGCCCTCGCCCGATCACGACCGCTGCCGGCGCCGCGATCGAGGTACAGCTCCGGGTGATCGCTCGCGTCCGAGCCGGCGACGATGACGGCGCACGCCGCGGTCGCGCGCCGCGGCGATCATCGTCAGCGCCGCCTGCGCGCATCCGCAGCAGGCACATCTTGCTCAGGTAGTTGAAGCTGTCTTCGTAGAGGACCGCGAAGTGCGGACGATGACGGTCGAGCGCCGCGCTCCACTCGCCTCCGACTCCGCGAGCATCGCGTCGAAGAGCGCGACGTCGTACCCGTGCGCCCGCACGGCGGCCGCCGCATACAGCGCGCCGAGCGGCGCGTACGGCTGCCCGGCGTCCCACAGCTTCGGGTCGAAGCGCAGGAAGTACGCCTGGCCGAAGAGGACGCGGGGCACGGGGTTCACAGGGTTCTCAGGGTGCTCGAGGTTCACTGGGTGCTCGGCGCGCTCGGGGTTCTGGCGGCGACATGGGGACGGCCGACGGGACCGTCTCGACGGCCGCGTCCGCATAGACGGAAACGGGGTACCGGTGCCGCGCCGCCCGAGGCGACGGTCTGGCGGTAGACCTCCAGCGTCTCGCGCGCCGCGCGGTCCCACGAGAAATAGTGCGAGCGCTGCAGGCCGAGCGCCGACAGGTTCTCGCGCCGCTCGCGGCTGCGCGCGAGGCCGACCATCGCCTCGCCGAGCGACTCGGCATCGAGGCGATCGACATGCTCGACCGCGCCGCCGGCGACTTCCGCCAGCGCGGCCACGTCGCCCGGTGACGACCGGCGTGCCGCAGGCCATCGCTTCGATGACCGGCAGGCCGAATCCTTCGTAGAGCGACGGGAACACGAACATCTCCGCCAGGCTGTAGAGCGCCGGCAGATCCTCGAACGGCACGTAGCCGGTGAACCGGATCGCGTCCTCGACCTGCAGCCGCTCGATCCGATCCTCGATGTCGCGGCTCAGCCAGCCGTACGGGCCGGCGCAGACGAGCTGATGCGGCAGATCGCCGGACTTCCGCCGCTTCGCGAACCCCTCGATCAGCTTCGGCAGGTTCTTCCGCGGCTCGATCGTGCCGACGTAGAGGATGAACCGGTCGGCGAGTCCGTACCGCCGCCGCACGCGCTCGCGTTCGATCGAATCGTGAACGGGACGGAACGACGGCGCCGCCGCCTCGTGGACGACGTGCACGCGCTCGGGCGGCAAGCCCGTAGAGGCGGACGATGTCGCGCTTGGCGCTGTGCGAGACGGTGATGATGGCGTCGGCCCGCCGCGCCGCGACGTCCACCAGCGGCCGGTTGAGCAGCACGCGCCGCGCCGGATGGTAGCGCGGGTACAGCGTCAGGCTCATGTCGTGGATCGTCACGACCGTCGGCACCGGCGACGCCAGCGGCACCATCCCGTTGGTGAAGTGGACGACGTCCACCTGTTCGTGCCGCAGCATCCGCGGAGCGAGCGTCTGCATCCAGACCATCCGCGGGATCCGCCACGACGAGCTGGCGATCTGCACGCTGGACGGGCAGCGGGCGCGTCGTGTCGACCGGCCGATTCGAGATGACGACGATCGAATCGTCACCGGCCCGCGCCGCGAGGTGGTGCAGCAGGTGCTCGGTGTAGTAGCCGACGCCGGTGCGGCCGGGACGAAGCGTCGTGCCGTCAAATGCGATGCGCATGGGTGCCGATGAGTGCCAGTGAGGCTGACAGTGAGACCGAGCGTGACGGCAATCAGAATGTAGGTGGCGGTGAAGCTGAGGAACGAGTCGACGAGGCCGTGCAGCGCGATCGCGAGCGTCGCGGCGGCGATCGCTCCAACCGCTGGCTCCAGTGACGTGCCGCGCGATGCCCGCACGGCGGCGGCAAGTTGCCTGGCGGCGGCCCAGCACAACCACGCGAACGCGGCGCCCCCGATGATCCCTCCACCGACCAGCATCTCGATGTACATGTTGTTGGCGTGCACGCGGCGATCGAAGTTCGACAGGCCAGCATGCTCGCCGTACAGCAACCGGTAGTTGTCGGGTCCGACGCCGACGAGCGGCCGCGTCGCCAGCAGGCTGGCAGCGGCACGCCAGAGCACGAGCCGGCCGGGCCTCACGGTACTGGTCGGCAGCGTCATGCGGTAGGCCCTCAGCGAGGGACCAACCGCCGGTCCTGAGACGGCGACACGCGTCACATAGAGAGGCGCCTCGGGTTCGGTGCTGAACCAGAGTCGGTCGCTCTGCTCCACATCCCACATGAGCCGGTATTCACCCGGTTCAGGAGGCGCCTCGACGTGAGCGTCGAGCCTGATTGACGCCCCGGGCGGCACGGGTACTGGAAATGGCGTTCGAAGTCCTTCCCAGCTCGACAACGATATCTTCGTCGGCAAGCAGCCAGTGGTAGGAGAGCTGAAATGGCTGTGGCGCCGACGAGTTCCATGTCGCGCCACCGGTGTTGCGAAGGCGAACGGGCACCGCCGACCGGCTTCCCGTCGCCAGTTGGAGCCGAACCGGCGCCTGGATCTCGGCCCGGAACCACGCCTCCAGCGTCTCCGTCGTCAGCCTGAGACGCAGGGACTCGGCCGATCGCGACGACAGCAGTTGCACGGCGAAGACGGCTGCAACAACTCCCAGGACCGCCATGCCGCGATCGAACCCGGCACGCCGATAACGCAACCACGCGACCACGGCCAGCGTCGATGCGACGGTGATCAGGCCGGATCGAGTAAACGTGAAGATGATTCCCTGCGTGATGACCACGGCGAGGACGCCAAACATCACGACAGCGGCCCGGCGTCTGGAGTCGATTGCCAGCCCGATTGCGAACGCGAAGGCAATCTCCAGAAACATCGACGCGATCGTCGGATACTGAAGCGGGCCGCTCGCGCGGATCTGGGATCCCGCGAGCGCAACCCAGGGCCGGAACAGGGCGAGAAACCGGAGGGCTGGTTCGAAGGCAAAATACTCGAGCACCGCGAGAACAGCGACCCCGGCGCCCGCGGCAGCCGTAGCGATGAGGATGGTCCGCAGCCGAGCCGCGGAGAGGACGCCGTTGACGGCAAGCAGGTACACTCCGAATGCCAATCCGAGGCGCCCGACCATATTGAGCGCGTTGTTCCGGTGCGCGGGCGCTGCCAACGCGGCGGCAAGCATCGCGCCGACGACGAGCAGCCAGGGTAACGTGAGTGACGTCCGCCAGGCTGGAAACGTGCGCGTCGCGAGAAGCGCGAGAACCCAGGCACCAAGCGCGGCGATCAGCGCGGCTTCGACGGTGCTCAGCGATTGACCGGGAAAGCTGACCAGCGGCCGCAGCGCCTCGAACGGCGCAACCAACACGAGCGCGCAGAGACTGACACACGCGACGGTTGCGACGGTCGCCTGGCTGTCGGCTTTCGAGCGGGCCAGCGCTGCGCGGGAGGATAAGCCCGGCGCCGCGACAAGAGACATAGGATTGACCGTGACCGGTGTCCAAGAATCTTGCCACGCCCGTCACGTGGCAAGGCACGGCCGGTGCATACCGGTCGCAGGCGCAAAACAGGTCGGATTCGAGCGTGACGCCAACAATCGCTCGAAATTCCACGTCGCGGAGGGCTGTCGGGGCTGGGCACGTTGCCGAGGCCCGCGCCGTCCGTCGTGTCGCCGTTTACGGCACTGGAAAGCCATTTCGACACGCGAAAAGGATCGCTGGATGAGAACGGCTGCGCTCGTCGCTTACCGGGCAGCGTCCGACGTCGTCGGCAAGGCCGCGTTCTTCGTCGTGACGATCGTCGCGGCGCGCCGGCTCTCGTCCGAGGGGTTTGGCGTGTTCGCGCTCGGCACGACGATCGGATGGATGGCCGTCGTCGCCAGCGACTTCGGGCTTGCAGATGCACCTGGCCCGCGCCGTCGCGCGCGCGCCTGACGCGGCCGGGTGCGAATTGCGGAAGTGGCTGCGCGTGCGCGTCGTCCTCGCGGGCGCCGCACTCGTCGTCGTGGCCATCTCCCTGGCCGCCTTCGACGGGTCGCGGCACGCTCCTGCAATCATGCTCTTCGTCCTCGGGTATCTCGCGGCCGGCCTGGTCGAGTTCGTCCATTACTTCTATCGTGGCCTGTCGCGGACCGACATCGAGTCGACGCTGACGCTCTGGCAGCGGCTCGGGACGCTGGCCGCCGCGTGCATCGCGTTATGGGTGAGGCCCGACGCCGCAACGCTGGCCGCGGCCATGGTCGTGCCTCCCCTCGCGACCGCCGTGTACACGGTGCGGCTCGCGGCCGGCATGGGACGTGCTACTGCATCGCCTGGCCCCCCGGTCCAGTCGCCGCTTTCGGAATTCGTCCGCGACGTGGCGCCGGTCGGCGCCGGCATTCTGCTCTCGGCGCTGTACTTCCGAATCGACGTGTTCCTGCTGGAGGCGTGGCAGGGCACGGAAACCGTCGGCCTCTACAATTCGGCGTTCCGAATCGTCGAGGCGCTCCGGCTCTTCCCGGCCGCGCTCCTCGCGGTGATGCTTCCACGCCTTGTCCGCGCGGCGAATCCCCGTCCACTCGTTCAAATGGCAGGCGCGCTGACGGCGTTCGGCATCGTGGCGGCGGTTGCACTCTGGCTCGCCGCGGACCGCCTGGTGCCGGCGCTGTACGGACCCTCATTTGCGGACGCCGTGCCCGCACTCCAGGTGCTCGCCGCGGCTTTTCCGCTGATGTCGCTGAACTACGCGCTGACGTATCAGCTGATCGCGTGGAACGGGCACCGCGCGTACGCCGCGCTGTGCCTGGCGGCGCTCGTCTTCAACGTCGCGTTGAACGCGCGATGGATCCCGGCGATGTCGTTGAACGGGGCGGCGTGGTCGACGCTCGCGACTGAAGCGCTGCTCACGGCCGGTTGCGCCGGCGTCTTGGCGCGGGCCACGTCGCGGCGCCCCGCGCCGGCCGCGGCGATGGCGACGACATGAGGGCGGCCGCCAAGGTCCTCCGGCATCCGGCGATTCCAACCGCCGGCCTGACGAGCGACGAGCTCGCCATCGCGCGCAGCGTCGTCTATGCCTCGCTGTTCGATTACCCGCTGACGCTGGCGCAACTGCGGCAGACGCTCATCGAATCGATCCAGACGCCGTCGCAGGTGCTGGCCACCTACAACGGGAGCGCGCCGCTGCAGGAGGCGATCGAGTTCCGCGATGGGTTCTTTTTCCCCAAGGGCCGCACCGATCTCATCGAGGAGCGGCGGCGCCGCGAGTCGCGCAGCCGCACGTTCCTCCGCCGACATCGGCTCCTCCTGCAGCTCGTCTGCGCACTCCCCAACGTGCGGATGGTGGCGCTGTCGGGCAGCATCGCGCACCTGAATCTCGAAGGGACCGGCGACCTCGACCTGTTCATCGTCACGCGCGGCCGCCGCGTCTGGAGCACGACGGTCGCTGTCCTGATTCTCGCGAAGCTGATGCGGCAGCCGTCGAATCGTCTGCGCCAACTTCGTCGTCGCCGACACCCGGCTCGTCCTCGAGCAGCAGGATTTGTTCGCCGCCAGCCAGGTGATCCACCTGAAACCGCTGATCGGACGAGATGTCTTCCTCCAGCTGCTCGACAAGAATCCGTTCGTGTTCCGTTTTTACCCCAACTTTCACGCGGCGGACGCCGCATCGCTGCCGTTCCGGCCAAGCCGCGTGCTCGGCTGGATGAAGACCGTGCTGGAAACGGCGCTCGCGCCGGTCGCCCCGCTCGGCGAGCTGGTCTGCCGATCCGCGTACCGCGCGTACCTGCGCCGCCGGGCGGCGACCTGGCGGTCGCCCGACCAGGTCCGGCTGCAGGCCGACTGCCTGAAGCTCCACACGCAGAGCCACCGCCAGTCGGTCCTCGATCGGCTCGAAGCTGGAATTTCAGATTTGAGATTTAAGATTTAAGATTTCGGCGACAAGATTCGGCGACGTCCCATTGAATGAAAATCTCAAATCTGAAATTACTGAAATCTTAAATCTGAAATCTTAAATCTTAAATTCCATCGTCAGGTATACACTGTTCCTCGTGGGCGCTTCCGATCTTCTGAAAACCGCTTCGGCCGCGGCGCATGATGTCGTCACCAACACCGGGTCGGGCCGGGCATTCAGGAGGTTGGTGCGGGATTTCGTCGACGCGCTGGCACGCGTGCCCGGCATTCCCGCGACCGAGTACTCGCCGCTGGAGATCGAGCAGCTGTCGTCGAAGGCCGAGCATGTCATCGCCGCGATCGAGCGGCATATCGAAGACGACGCCGACCAGGAGAGCGCCCGGCAGTCGCTGGGTGAAGAAATCGACGCGGTGCGGCACCAGATCAAGGAGCTCAACCGCTGGCGGCGGCATTACCTCCAATCGCCCACGAGCTGAGGAATCTCACGGTTCTGAAATTTACAATTTGAAATTTCAAATTGTAAATTGCGCGTCTTTTACTCACTTCTCAGCGCGATCGTCGGGTCGACCCGTACCGCCCGCCGCGCCGGCAAATAACCGGCGACGAGCGCGGTGATGGTCAGCGTGATGATGCCGATGGCCAGCGACGGCGGGTCGTTCGGTCCAATCTCGTACAGCTGACCCGCCAACAGCCGCGCACCACCCAGGGCGGCGGGAAGCCCGATTGCGACGCCCACAGCGGCGAGCCTGATGGTGTCGCCGAGAACCAGACGGCGGACATCACCGCGGTCCGCGCCGAGCGCCATGCGGATCCCGATTTCAGCAGTGCGTTGCGCCGTGAGGTACGCCACGACGCCGTAGAGTCCCACTGCCGCCAGCAGGAGGGCGAGCAGGCCGAATATGGCCGACAGGTTCGCGATCATCTGCTCCGCCGCAAGCGACCAGTCGACCTGGCCGCGCAGTGTCATGTCCCGGACGATCGCCATCCGGGAGTCTACCGCTGCCAACTCGCGCCGCAGCGTCGACGCCGATGCCGTCGGAGTCCCCGGCGATGCGGACCTCGAGCGCGGGCAGCGGCTGACCGTGCTGCGTGAACGGCAAGTACAACATCGGACGCGGCTTCTCGCGAAGATCCAGGTACTTGGCATCGCGCGCCAGGCCGACGATCTCGATCGTTGAAGCAGGCTGGGCGCCGAGACCGAGCCGCCGGCCGATGGGATCGGCGTCGCCGAAGAACTGCCGCGCGAACGTCTGGTTGACAATGCCGACGCGAGGCGCCGTCTCGTGATCCTCCGCGCCGAAGCTCCGGCCGCGGAGGATACCGGTCTGCATGACGTCGAAATGGCGCGGCGTAATCGCGTTGACGAAGGTTCGCTGTGTGACGCCGGGCGGCGGCTGGTATCCATCGACCGAAATCACGTTGCCCCACGATTCACCCATGAACAGGCTGACGGCCGAGGCGCTGGCCGCGGCGACACCCGGCACGCTCTCGGCGCGCGACACCAGCTGCCGGTAGATCTCGCGGCGCTCGGTCAGCGACGCCTGCTGCGTCGGCGCGAGCTGAAACAACAGCACCGCATCGGGATCGAACCCGGCGTCAATCGCCTCGAGCTTGATGAGGCTGCGGACGAACAGCCCTGCGCCGATCAGCAGGACAGCGACAGCGCGACCTGACCCGACGACGAGGACGCGCCCCAGACGGAAGCGCCCGCGCGCGCGCGCCCGGCGAGCCGGCCTTCAGCGCGGACAGCAGATCGACGCGCGTGGCCCGAATCGCCGGCCCTAGCCCGAACAGCAAGGCGGTTGTCGACGACAGGAAGAGCGCGAATGACAAGCACGCGGACATCCAGGGCAACATCGATCGTCACTGGAATCGGCGCGCCCCGAGTGACGATGCGTCACGATCATCGGGCCCGACCACGCGGCAATGAACAGCGCCAGGCCGCCGCCGATTCCGGCGACGACCAACGCCTCCGCGAACAGCTGCCGGATCAGTCGAACCGGACCAGCGCCGATCGCCAGCTTCACCGCCGTCTCACGCCGCCGGACGGCGGCGCGCGCGAGCATGAGGTTGGCGACGTTGGCGCAGGCGATGAGCAGCACCAGCCCGACGGCGCCGAGCAGAATCGTCAACGGGGCCGAGAGGCGCTCGCGCAGCATCGGCAACCCTCCGGGCGCCTCCTCCACGGCCTAATCGATTGGCCAGCATCGCGGTCGCGGAACTCGGGGTTCCGAATGGCGGCGGCAGCTTCGTCGCGGATCGACTCGATAGATCGGTTCGAGGCCGGCCCGAGCCTGATCGATCGTGATGCCGGGCTTTCGGCGAGCCAGAATCCGCAGCCAGTCCGTGCTGTGGCCTGTCCAGACATCGGGCGCTGCGGGCCGCGTCGTCATCGGCAGCCAGAGGTCGGGCGCCTCGCCGACCGTGTCACCGAAAAAGCCGCGCGGTGCGATGCCGACCACGGTGAATCCGACGGCCTTGAAGCTGAAGCGGCGGCCAAGCAACTGACGGATCGCGTCCGAAGCGGCGCGCCCAGAGCGCATCGCTGAGCACCGCCACCGGCGCAGCCGGCGGCAGCTGATCGTCGGATGGCAGCAGCATGCGTCCGGCCGCCGCCACCACGCCGAGCACCGTGAAGTAATTCCCGGATACCCACTTGAGGTCGGCCGGCTCGCGGCGAGGCGTCGAACGACACCGCGTCCCGGAACGGCTGCTGATGCGGCGACGGCCGCGGCGATCGCAGCGCCGCTCGGCAGCAAACCGCCGATACGGCGGAGTACGAGAACGCGCGCTCGCCGCTGCTTGGACCATCGGCGGCCAGCGTGACCAGGTCGGCGGGCCGCGTCGACCGGCAGCGGACGGAGCAGGACGGCGTTGACGACGCTGAAGATCGCGGTGTTGGCCCCGATGCCGAGCGCCGAGCAAGAGGACGACAACCGCGGCGAACACCGGCGCCTTGCGGAGCGCGCGGATCGCGTAACGGACGTCGCGCCAGCAGCCGTCGACGACCGATTCCCAGCCGGCGTCGCGCGTGTGGTCCTTGACCGCTTCGAGGCTGCCGATCGCGAGCGCGGCTGGCGCGAGCCGCCTCCTCGCGCGTCATACCGCGGCGCATATGGTCTGTCGATCGCGGCTTCGAGATACGCGCGCACCTCTTCGTCGAGTTCCCGTTCCACTGTCCGCCGGCGAACCAGCGCGACGAACCCGGCGAGAATGCGGCGCAGGATCGTCATGACCGTTCTCCCGGCGATGCGCGCAGGATCCGGGCGATCGCCGACGCCTGGACTTCCCAGCCCTCGGTCTCGCGCTTGAGCGCGGCGCGGCCCGGACGCGGTGAGCGAGTAGTACTTGGCGCGGCGGTTGCTCTCGGTGGCGCGCCAGCTGCCCTTGATCAGGCCGTCCCGCTCGAGCCGGCGGAGCGCCGGAAAGAGCGAGCCGGCATTGACCTGAAAGACGCCCCGGCTGATCTCGTCGAGGCGGACGCCGATGCCGTAGCCGTGCATCGGCTCGAGGGCGAGTGTCTTGAGGATCAGCATGTGCAGCGTGCCCTGCACCAGGTTCACCGGGGCGTTCACCGGCGCGCTGCTCGGTTTCGATGCACCCACCGTTGCCCCCTCCACTCATCTAGACGGGCTAGATGAACGGCACGAGGATACGCTTCTCATCAAGGGGCTGAGTACAGAGAGAGGGGGAGGAGCAGAGGCAGCAAAATGTGCGGCGGTGGACGGCGGCTGCACCGGCGGCATTGGGCAGCATCGCATTCGGCAACTGTGGAGCTCGTTGAAATGTGCGCTGTGCCCTGCTCGTCACAGGAACATCAGATCGCCTGCCTATCTGTCTATCGACGAAGGCAGCCGTTACTGGAACCCCGGCTCTCGCACTGACGCACAAACGCGTTCTGGATGGAACCGCTCGGCAACGGCTCGATGCGCGCGTATTTCATGACGGAAAGCGACAACCAGGCCGACCTCCTCGTCTACGACGCGACGCCCTGGGTCAATCGATAACAACGAGGCGGTCCGAAGGCGCCTCTCATACCAGGAGTTCCAGGGCGCCCGCCTCGACGCGAATCGACACCATTCGGCTCGGTGAGGCCGGAAGAACCTGGTCATCCACATGGATGTCCGTCGTGCCCTGAAGCGTCACCTGCCGGGCGCACTGCGATGTGAGCGAGGGCGGTCGGTCGTCGCGTCCCTCGAGCAGGTCCCGCAGGTAGCGGGCGATCTCTTCACGGTGTTCCTCGCCCGCCATGACGACCCGGAACAGACCATCGAACGGGGTGGCGTCGGCCGAAAGCACGAGATTTGGGCCGATCGAGCGGATATTGAGGACCTCGACGAGAAGAAACTCCCCAGTCGTTCGAGCGCCGTCCGCGACGATCGTCCATTCGCCCGGCTGGAGCCGCGAGAGCACCTCGCTGAACGCTCGAACAGCTCCGGCCACTTTCGAACGTGCGGGAAGTTCATCGTCATCGGTTCGCGTTGTTCATGTCGGCAATCGCGGTGGGAATCAACCCGCCCCCGACCGCTTCCACGAAGTGCGTCCGGCCCCAGACGCCCTCCGCGACGCCAAGGTCGAGCGGCAGGCGCCCGGCCGTCTCCCAGCCACCAATGAGATCGTCGATCGAGGCCGTGATCCCGACGCTCTTCGCGATGTTGTTTGCCGTACCGAGCGGCAGGATCGCAAGCGGAATTCCCTGGCGCGCGAGCAGGCGCGCGGCATGAGCGATTGTGCCGTCGCCTCCCGCCGCGACAACGATGTCGGGGCGCTCCTCGAGCAATCGCTCCAAATCGGTGCGTGCCGCTTCGACGACGCGAACCAGCTCGTGGCCACGCTGCTCGATAGCGTCGCGAATATGGTCGAGCGGCACGCCGTCGCCCGCATGCTCGTTGTAGAAGAGCGATACTCTCACGCGGGAGGCCTCTCCAAGAATTACGCCGATTCTGCATTCGGCCGACGATTTGCATAACGCGGTGTATTGATGCGCATCCTCGTCTCGAACGACGACGGGATCTACAGCCCTGGAATCGCGGTGCTTGCCGAGGTGGCGTCAGAGTTCGGCACCGTGCGTGTGGTTGCGCCGGACGTGGAGCAATCTTCGATGGGGCACGCAATTACCGCCACACGCCCTCTCTCGTATCGACCGACGCACATCGGCAATCTCAACGCCTTTCGCGTCAACGGCACACCAGCCGACTGCGTGGCGCTGGGCGCGTATCACTGGGAGCACGTGGAGGTGGTGCTGTCGGGGCTCAACATCGGGTTGAATCTCGGCAATTCCATCTGGCACTCCGGCACGCTTGCCGCCGCGAAACAGGCGGCGCTGCTCGGGGTGCGCGGCGTGGCGCTGAGCGCTCCGGCGGGAATGGAACCTGATTACGAGTCCCTCGAAGCCGTGGATCCGGCGAGTGCTCGACATACTCCTGACGGAATCGAATCTGCTGCTTGTGAACGTGAATTTTCCGCGCGAGCCAAAAGGACTGGTGTGGACGCGCGCCTCCGTGCGCCGTTACGACGGCCAGATTGTTCCGACGAAGCACCCGCTCGGGCGCGAACTTTTCTGGTTCACTGTGAGTCCCATCGAAGGCGCCGAGGAAGGCACCGATCGATGGGCCGCCGAGCAGGGCTGGGTTTCCCTCACTCCGCTCCGGCTCGATCTGACGGATGAATCGCAGCTTCGTACCGTCCGCGCGAATCATCCGCTTGATGAAGCGACCGCGGCGGCGGTTTCGCCATCAAGGTCGTCAGTGCAAGCGGCCGAATCGGTTCGCGAAGACGAGGCCCCGGCGTCGATCCTGCTGAACGGCGGCCCTTCCCGCAGCTGAATGCGCGCGGGGACGACTGCGCGGCAATTTACAATTTTACAATTTGAAATTATTTGAAATCGGTAAATGGGTAGACAGTCTCTACCGCGTCGCCGTGCGGGCCAGCACCGTCCCGCTGCGCCGGGCCAGCTTCACTGACAGCTCCTCCCATTCGAACGGGGCCCGGGGGCTTCGACGAGCAGGACGTAGTGGCCGGCCAGCGCGCCGACCAGGCGGTGCACGGTCCGATCCGGGAAATGGAACGAGCGCTCGTAGAACCCGCCGGTCTCCTCCGACACCGACTGGAGGCCGACTTCGAGCGAGTGATCGTCGGCCTGCGTGACGTCGATCGAGAAGACGGCGGCACGCGCGCGCTGGCAGCGCGGCCAGCGCTTCGTCGTAGCCCTTCTCCATCATCACGCCCAGGGCGTGTAGCGGCCGAAGCCGTGGCCGAACAGCACGATCGACTTCGAGCCAGGCAGCGGCTCGAGCGCCTCGCCCATCAGGCGCAGGGCCTTCTCGATCGGATACGCCTTCCGCCCTGCCGCCTGGGTCAGGCGGCGCGTCAACGAAATCTCTGCGGTCGCTTCGCCGAGCGCCTTCGGCCGCTCGAGCAGCAGGCCACGCTCGAGGATCCGCCGGATCTCCGCACGATCGCCGGTGAAGTCGGCCCAGATCTTCAGGTGTGAATCGAACGAGACGACCGCGACCCGGTCGTCGGGGCCGAGCGTCTCGAGAAACGTCTTCGCCCTGAACAGCATCCGCATCAGGCCGACGATGCGGCCCGGCTCGAGATCCTTCTGGAAGAGAAAAACAATCAGCCGGCCCCGCGGCAGGCTGCCTTCCGGAAACACCTCGGCGCGATCGCCGACGACGAGGCGTCGGCGCCGGCACCCGACCCACATCGCCGACTCGACGCGAGCCGGCTTGCCGTGGATACTTGACGGCGAAGTCGTCGGCGGTCAGATCCTGAATCGCGCGGCCCATGCCATCGAGCGCCCGCACGTCGACGACGATGCGGGCGACGTCGACGCGGTCGGTGAATTTCGGCTGCTGCGGCGCCTGCGCGAGCGACGCGCGCACGTGCCAGACAACAAACGCAGCAGACCGCGCACGGCGTCATTGTAGGTTCAATTGCAACCACGAAAACACGAAAGGACACCAAGAAACACGAAGTCACGAAGACTCTTCTTCGCGTCTTCGTGCCTTCGTGGCTGCATTTCGTGGTTACCGACGATCCGTCTTATTTCGCTGTCGACCGGCTGGATATGAATCCCGCACTCGAGCTTCTGGCCGCCCCACCGGCCCGAACGCGGGTTGAGCGGATCGAGCGGCACGGTCGTGCAGGGCTCGCAGCCGATGCTCGAGTAACCGGCGTCGTACAGCGGCAGCAGCGGGATGTCATGGGCCTTCGCGTAGCTCCACACATCCTTGGTCGTCCACATCGCCAGCGGACTGATTTTCATCAGGTGCTTCCCGCTGGGCAGCCGGAAGTCTTCCACTGGCTCGAGACTCGCGCGGCTGGGCGACTGCTCGCGCCGCAGGCCCGTGAACCAGGTGTCGTACGCCTCGAGCGCGCTGAACAGGGGGCCGACCTTGTGCCTGGCGCAGCAGTCCGTCGTGCTCGTCTGCCAGAGGCCCACGCTCGGCTCCGCCGCGCGCAGATTGACGATGTTCAGGCTCCACCGCGCGGCCGAGCTCGTCGCGGTAGGCCAGCGTTTCGGCAAAGTGATGGAACGTGTCGAGGAACAGGACCGGGATGTCGGGCCTGACCTGACGCAGCAGGTCGACGACCACGACGTCCTCTGCCTGAAAGCTGCACGTCAGGCAGGGAGCCGCTCGACGACTGAAGGGCGTCCGCGACAACTTGAGTGACATCCGTCACAGCAGCAGCTCCTCCAGCGCCTGGCGCACCGCGGCGATCGCTTCCGCCTCGCTGCCGGCGCCCCGCGCCGCCCGCGCAATGCGCTCAGCAACAGTGGGTCGCTGCGTGGCCGCGGGGGCGTCCTCGCTGACCACCGACGAGATCATCCCGGCGCCCGCCGTGAAGTTGGTCGTCGGATCGATCAGGATGAAGCTGCCGGTGCCGCGGTTGTCGGCATACGCGATCGAAGAACAGCGGGCGCGCCGCCGAGATCGACCACCGATCCGATCTGATTCAGCACCAGTCCGCGATCGACCTGCGCCTTCACCGTCCGCGTCGTGTGCTTCAGCAGGTAGACGCGCGCCGGATCGAGCGGCCGCTCGTCCATCCAGACGACGTCGGCGCGGAAGCGCTGGCCGATGCTCGGACTCGCCCACGACTCAGCCCCCGACGCGCTCGCCAGCATGTCGCCGCGGCTGATGTCGATCTCGTCGTCGAGCGTGAGCGTGACCGACATGCCGGCGTGCGCCACGTCGAGATCGCCGTCCCAGGTGACGATCCGCGTTGACGCGCGTCGCACGGCCCGATGGCCACGCCATCACGACGTCGCCGGGGCGGACCGAGCCCGAGGCAATCTGGCCGGCGTAGCCGCGGAAATCCTGGCTGGGCCGGAGCACGAGCTGCACCGGGAACCGGAACGGCTTGCCGACCGCGTTGTGATCGACCTGCACGGTCTCGAGGAACTCGAGCAGCGCGCATCGCCGTCGAACCACGGCGTGCGCGTCGCTGCGGGTGATGACGTTGTCGCCGTGCGAGCGCGCTCATCGGAATCGCGTGCAGGTTGGCGCCCGGCAGGATGCTGCTCGAACTCGTCGACGATGTCCTCGAAGACGTCCGGTCGAAGTCGACCAGGTCCATCTTGTTCACGGCGAGCACGTAGTCGTTGATGCCGAGCAGGCGCGCGATCTGCGCGTGCCGCCGCGACTGCGCGCGCACGCCGTTGCGCGCGTCGACCAGCAGGATGGCGACGTCGGCGGTCGACGCGCCGGTGGCCATGTTGCGCGTGTACTGCTCGTGGCCGGGCGTGTCGGCGAGGATGAACTTGCGGCGGGCGGTCGCGAAGTAGCGGTAGGCGACGTCGATCGTGATGCCCTGCTCGCGCTCGGCGCGCAGGCCGTCGGTGAACAGCGAGAAGTCGATCGGCCCGGCGGTCCGGTTCTTCGACGCCTTCTGGACCGAGTGGACCTGGTCCTCGTAGACCGATCGCGAGTCGTACAGCAGCCGCCCGATCAGCGTGCTCTTGCCATCGTCGACGCTGCCGGCCGTGCAGATGCGCAGCAGGCCCGACATCAGAAGTAGCCCTCGCGCTTCTTCAGCTCCATCGACCCGTCCTGATCGTGGTCGATGATGCGCAGCTGCCGCTCCGAGTTCTTGGTGACGATCAGCTCCTCGATGATCTTCGGCACCGTGTCGGCCTCCGACCGGACCGCGCCGGTGCACGGCGAGCAGCCGAGCGACCGCATGCGGCACATGATGCGCTGCGGCCGCTCGCCCGGCAGCAGCGGCACGAACGGCTGCTCGAGCGTGATCAGCGATTCGCCGCGGACGACGACCTCGCGCTCCTTGGCGAAGTAGAGCGGCACGACCGGAATCTTCTCGAGGTGGATGTAGCTCCAGACGTCGATCTCGGTCCAGTTCGACAGCGGGAAGACGCGGATGCTCTCGCCCGGGCGGACGCGGCTGTTGAGCAGCTGCCACAGCTCCGGCCGCTGGTTCTTCGGATCCCACTGGCCGTTGGCGTCGCGCAGCGAGAAGATCCGCTCCTTGGCGCGCGACCGCTCCTCGTCGCGCCGCGCGCCGCCGAACGCCGCGTCGTAGCCGCCGGCCGTCGAGCGCGTCGAGCAGCGACTTCGTCTTGAGCGCGCCGCAGCACGCCTTGGTCCCGACCAGGAACGGCTGCGTGCCGTCGGCGATCGCCTCGGTGTTGGTGTGGACGATCAGCCGCGCGCCGATCTCCGCGGTGTACCGGTCGCGGAACTCGATCATCTCGCGGAACTTGTAGGTGGTGTCGATGTGCAGCAGCGGGAACGGAATCGGGCCGGGATAGAACGCCTTCTGCGCCAGGCGCAGCAGGACCGACGAGTCCTTGCCGATCGAATACAGCATCACCGGCCGCTCGAACTCGGCCACCACCTCGCGCATGATGTGGATGCTCTCGGCCTCGAGCGCGCGCAGATGGGTATCGTTCGAGGACACTACCCCGTCAATCACGCGGGTTTCCGGGAGCATCGCTACAGCCATAAGGTGATCATCGTCCGTTCGTGCGTTCGTCGTTCGTCGTTCGTCGGCCAAAAACAAAAAAGCCCGGGTTGCCCCGGGCTTCAGGTCTCTTCTTTGTGTTGGGTGTCGCTTACTGGATGTTCGTCAGCGAACCTGGACCTGTCGCACGGGGACCATCGGGGTCCTTGTGCAACAACAGGCGCAGGTCGCGGCTCCGAACATCTGATCCTTATATTAAGCGGGTCCGGGGGCAGGCTGTCAAATTCTTACCCGAGGGGCTGCGCCCCTCGGACTCCCCTGCACGCTCCGCTGTTTTGAGATAGCTTTTGATTCCTACACGCGTTTCGACTCGTATCCGGCGACGCGACCCTGTTCGAAGCTGGGCCGCGCGAGGCGGCCCGGCACCGAAAAGAAGCGGTACAACAGCCAGGAATCGATGACGCCGACCACGGCGAGCACGAGAAACGCCGACGGCCCCTGGATCAAGCCGAGATCGCGGCACAGCGTCGACAAGCCGAACCCGACGATCCAGGCATCGAAACTCATGCAGATCCGCCGGAAGGTTTCGGGCTGCACGTGCCGAATCACGAACGAGCCGATCGGAACGCCGACCATGATGCTCGGGACGATCCACGGGATGAGCCGCATGCTGTCGACGCTGTAGAGACCCACGTAGTAGTAGGCGATGGCCGTGAGCGTCGATTCCGCGAGCCTGACGAGCCCGAGTCCGGCGCGGAAGTCCTTCTTCGCCAGGCCCTGGTTGCTCAGCATCACCGCGAGCGGCGGGCCGGAAATCGTCGTCACCGCGTAGAGAATGCCGACGCCGCCGCCGAAGACCGCGCCGACCGCGCGCTCGGCCCGGATCGGCCGGCGGTAGCCGGCCGCCTGCAGCAGGATCAGCGGCAGCAGGACGACGAAGGTGATGAACTTCAGCCAGGACGGATTCACCTGCGACACGATCGCCGTGCCGACGGCGACGCCGGGAAGCAGGCCAATCATGATCGGCAACACCCGCCGCCAGACCGCCGGCAGCGACGCCCGATTCACCCAGAGGACGTACGCGTTCAGGGCGACCTCGATCGGCACGAGCGCGGGGTTCAGGACGCGATTCGACAGGAACAGCAGCGCGAGCGGGACGGTGATCGACGAGAAACCGTAGCCGAGGGCTCCGTTGACGATGGCCGCGAGGAAGGTGATCGACGAGAGGAATATCACCGGCGCAGCCCTGCCAAGGTATTCATGGGATTACTCAGCGACGCTCGCCCGAGCAAAGCACTGAAGCGTAACATCAGAGGCACTGCGGCTCGCTCGTCACCCCGCCCGGAACGCCGCCCAGTCGATCTTGAGTTTGCGCATCTTGGCGCGCAGCGTGTGCGGGTTGATGCGGAGCAGCCGCGCCGCACCGTGTGGCCCCTCCACCCGGCCGTGCGTTTCGTGGAGCGCCGCTTCGATATGGCGCCGCACGACCACGTCGAGCGGCTCGATTCCGGCCGGGGCGCGCCGGCTTCTGAGCCGGGTCGGCGGCGCCGGCGACGTCCACGGACGCTGGCCCAGCGCTGCCGCGACATCCAGCATCCGTCCCTGCCCGACGAGCACGGCGCGGTCCATCACCGCCGCCATCTCGCGCACGTTGCCAGGCCACCGATACTCGGCCAGCAGGCGAACGTCATCGTCCGAGACCGAAACCGGCCGCACGCCGAAGCGGTCAGCCGCGCGCTCGGCGAAGTACTCGGCGAACGCGCGGATGTCGCCGGGTCGGTCGCGGAGCGGAGGGATGACGATCGGAAACACCGAGAGACGATAGTAGAGGTCTTCGCGAAAGATCTGCCCCTCGACCAGCGCCGGCAGATCGCGATGAGTGGCGGCGACGATCCGGACGTTGACATGCACCGCCCGGTCTCCGCCGACGCGGACCACCTCGCCGTCCTGCACGACACGCAGCAAGCGCACCTGGGCGGCCGGCGCCAGCTCTCCAACCTCGTCGAGAAAGAGGGTGCCGTTCGTTCGCCTGCTCGAACCAACCCCGGCGCCGCGCAACGGCACCGGTAAATGCGCCTGGCTCGTGGCCGAACAGCTCCGAATCGATGAGCTCGGGCGAGATCGCGCCGCAATTGACGCGACGGAATGGCCCGTCCCGGAAATGGGAGTGCTCGTGGATGGCGCGAGCGATGATCTCCTTTCCCGTCCCGGTCTCACCAAACAACAGGACCGGGCGCGCTGCTCCTGGCAACCATCCTGGCGCGTGCCATGACGGCGGCAAGGCCGGTATCGGCGCCAATCAGCCGCTCCTCCTCGGAGCGGGGGCCGCCATGGATCAGATGTTCGGGCAGGGCCGCCGGGCCGGTGGCGCGCCCGTTCAGTTTCTGTGACATATGCTTGTAATTGTCCGTGTTTTTTAACGGATATTCCAAGAACATATCACGGTTCTTCACGCAAGCCTCGCATCCACGCCCTGAGCGCGGCGGCCCGCAGGTTGCACATCCTCGCGCCAGTGTTCTCCCTCGCCATCCGCTGTCGCCGCCGATCGTGCGCCTGTCGGCCCACGTGTAGACGGCCGACGACCGGCTGGTGAGCGTGGTCCCTCCAAAGCACCCTCGAGACCTTCCCTCCCCCGAGTCGATCGGCTGACGCGTTCACGCAGTCAGGGATCTGGCGCGTCCGTGCATGGACAACCGGTGCGGGGAGAAACGATGAGTCGGATCAATCAGATCACAGGGAGTTTCGTCGGGTTCATCATCGCGGCGCTGCCGATGCTGGCCGCCGGCCAGGTCGCTCGCCCGGGCCCAGTACCTCGTCGTCCGGGATTCGTCGGGCGCGGCAATGCCCGGCGTCACCATCAAGATCACCAATGAAGTCACCACGGCCGGCATCGAAGGCGTGAGCGATGCCGAAGGCCGCTATCAGGCGGGTCCGCTCATCGCCGGTCCGTACCGTGTCGAGGCCATGCTGGACGGCTTCGAGCCGGTCCTGCGCAGGGTCGCGATCGACGACGCTGAAACGACCGCGATTGAGCTGACTCTTCACCCGTCGCGGCTCTCGGAGTCGGTGGTGGTGACCGCGCGGCGCGTCGAAGAGGTCGCGCAGGAGGTGCCGATTCCCGTGTCGGTGGTCAGCGGCGCGCTCGCCGCCGCGACCGGCAGCTTCAACGTCAACCGCCTGAAGGAGCTGATCCCGACGGTTCAGTTCTACTCGTCCAACCCGCGCAACACGGCGATCAACATCCGCGGCCTCGGCGCGCCGTTCGGCCTCACCAACGACGGCATCGATCCTGGCGTCGGTTTCTATATCGACGGCGTTTACTACGCGCGGCCGGCGGCCGCCACTCTGGATTTCATCGATCTGGAGCGGACCGAAGTGCTGCGCGGTCCGCAGGGCACGCTCTACGGCAAGAACACGACGGCAGGCGCCATCAACATCACCACGCGCAAGCCGACGTTCGCGCCGGAGAGCCGGATCGAGCTCACGTTCGGCGGCCTGGATCTCGTGCAGGCGAAGGCCTCGGCCTCGGGACCTCTGTCGCAGACGGTGGCCGCACGGCTCTCGTTTTCGGGCACGACGCGACGCGGGACAATCGGCCACGTCGGCACTGGCGAGGACCTGAACGGGCTGAACAATCTCGGCTTCCGCGGACAGGTCCTCTATACGCCCTCGTCGAAGACGGCGGTGACCCTCTCTGCTGACAGCACTCGGCAGCGCCCGCGCGGCTATGTGCAGGTGGTCGCCGGTGTCGCGCCGACTGAGCGCGTCGCGAGTCGCCAGTACGCGCAAATCGCCGCCGACCTGCAGGTACAGCCCGCCGAGCTTCAACGCCTTCGATCGGCTGAGCGACGCCGACACTCCGCACCGCGCAGATCAAACTCTCGGCGGCGCCTCGGTGACGATCGAACGGACGCTCGGCGCCGGTCGCCTGACGTCGATCACCGCCTGGCGCTATTGGGATTGGGACCCGTCGAACGATCGCGACTTCCTCGGGCTGCCGGTGACCACCATCTCGGCGAATCCCTCGACACAGCGGCAGTGGACGCAGGAGGTGCGCTACTCCGGCAGTGCTGGGCACGACATCGGCGTCGTCGCCGGCGCGTTCCTTTTTCACCAGACGATTGATTCGACCGGACGACAGGAGCAGGGTGCGGCGGCCGCGCGCTTTCTGCTCGCGCCGACCCCAGCAGCCGCCGACACCCGGCCTGCTCGATGGCTACGGTCAGACCTCAGACATTCACTCGAGCAACCTCAGCGCGGCGCTGTTCGGCCAGCTCGAATGGCCGGTCACCGACCGCCTGCGCCTCCTGCCCGGTCTCCGCTTTAACTACGACGACAAAGCCGTCGACTACCGCGCCGAGGTTTATGGTGGACTTGCCACGGATGATCCCGTGCTCGTCGCACTGCAGCGCTCGATCCTGGCGCCCCAGGCCTATCAGGCCGGCGCCGCAGACACCAACCTCTCCGGCCAGTTGACCGCCGCCTACCGGCTGAACCCCCGCATGAACGGCTACGCGACCTACGCGACGACTTACAAGCCAATCGGGTTGAATCTCTCCGGGGTGCCCACCGACGCGTTGGGCCGCCCAGCCCTCGAAGTCGCCGCGGTGAAGCCCGAGCAGGAGCGGCATCTCGAGGCCGGCGTCAAGACCGAGCCGGCGCCCGGCATCACCGCGAATGTCACCCTCTTCGACACAGACATCCGCGACTACCAGGCGAACGTCGTCAATGCGCAGGTCGGGGTGCTGCGCGGCTACCTCGCCAACGCCGAGGAAGTGCAGGTGCGGGGCATCGAGGTTGACAGTAGCGTGCGCGTCAGCCGGAGGATGTCTGTCTACGCCGCGGTCGCCTACACCGAAGGCAAGTACGTCTCATTCCCCGATGCGCCGCCGCCGCTCGAGGAGACCGGCGGCCCGCAGGTGAAGGACATCTCCGGCTCGGACCTCCCCGGCATCTCCCCCTGGGCGCTCTCGATCGGGGGCGAGTACGCGCAGCCGGCGGCCCTATTCGGCACGCGAGGCGAGGTGTTCGCCGGACTCGACGGCAGCTATCGCTCGTCGTTCTCGTCGAGCGCCACCGCGTCGCGATTCCTCGTCATCGACGGCTACGGGCTGCTGAACGCCCGCCTCGGATATCGCTGGGGGGACGGCTGGTCGCTGTCATTCTGGTCGCGCAATCTGCTGGACCAGGACTATTTCGAACTGCTGTCGGCGGCGCCGGGCGGCTCCGGATTGTACGTCGGGCTGCCAGGCGATCCCCGCACGGTTGGCGTATCGCTGCAGATAGCCATCCCATCGAACAAGTGAGGTTGAATGTGAAGGGCCGTCTCGCGTGGATCCCGGCGGCGGCCGTTGCGGTGGCGTGCGGCGGGTCGCCGAGCCGTGAGACGAGCGCTGGCGCGCCGGTCGAACTGCTGAACGTGTCGTACGACCCGACGCGCGAGCTGTACCAGGAGGTCGACGCCGCGTTTGTCGAGCGACTGGCGGGCGAAGACCGGCCAGACGGTTTCGATCCGGCAGTCGCACGGCGGCTCCGGCTCGCAGGCGCGGTCGGTCATCGACGGCCTCGCGGCCGACGTCGTGACGCTCGCCCTCGCCTACGACATCGACGCCGTGGCCAAGAGCCGGCCTGCTCGATGCCGAACTGGCAGCAGCGGCTTCCGGACAACAGCGCGCCCTACACGTCGACGATCGTGTTTCTCGTGCGCAAGGGCAATCCGAAGGGCATCAGGGACTGGGGAGATCTCGATCAAGCCGGGCGTGTCGGTGATCACGCCCAATCCGAAAACCTCTGGCGGCGCGCGCTGGAATTACCTGGCGGCCTGGGGATACGCGCTGCGGCAACCCGGCGGCAGCGAGCAGACGGCCCGCGCCTTCCTCACGCAGCTCTTCGCCAACGTGCCGGTGCTCGATTCCGGCGCGCGCGGCGCCACCAATACCTTCGTCCAGCGCGGCATCGGCGACGTGCTCCTCGCGTGGGAGAACGAGGCGTACCTCGCGGTCGAGGAGGCTAAGGACGAATCGAGATCGTCGTCCCTTCCGTCAGCATCCTGGCCGAGCCGCCGGTGGCGGTCGTCGACAAGGTCGTCGACAGGAAAGGGACACGCGCCGTCGCCGAGGCGTACCTGCAGTTCCTCTACACGCCCGAGGGCCAGGCGATCGTGGCCAGGCACCACTACCGCCCGCGCGACACGAAGGTCGCCGCCAGTGTCGCGGGCGCATTCAGCCAACGTGGAGCTGTTCACGATCGACGACGTCTTCGGCGGCTGGCAGGCGGCGCAGGCGACACATTTCGCCGACGGCGGCACGTTCGACCAGATCTACAAGCCGGCGGGGACCTCGCCGTGATGGCAGACGCCGTCCGCTCGGTCGCTCGTGCGCCCGCGCGCGGACGCACACCGTGCTGCCCGGGATTCCGCCTCACGGTCGGCTTCACGCTGTTCTATCTGTGCCTGATCGTCCTGATTCCGCTCGCCGGACTGCCGATCCGCACGGCGTCGATGGGCTGGGCCGCTTTCTGGCAGACCATCGCCGACCCGCGCGTGTTGGCTTCTGTCAAGGTCACGTTCACGACCGCCTTCTGGGCGGCGGCCGTGAACGGCGTGTTCGGCCTGATCATCGCCTGGGTGCTCGTCCGCTACGAGTTTCCGGGCCGCCGGCTCGTCGACGCCGTCGTCGATCTGCCGTTCGCGCTGCCGACCGCGGTCGCCGGGATCACCCTGACGACGCTGTATGCGCCAAACGGCTGGCTCGGTCGCCCACTTGCGGCCTTCGGCATTCCCGGTCGACGTTCACGCCGACCGGGCATCACGGTCGCGCTGATCTTCATCGGTCTGCCGTTCGTCATCCGCGCGCTGCAGCCGGTGATTCAGGAGCTCGACCTCGAGCTCGAGGAAGCCGCAACCAGCCTGGGTGCGCGGCGCTGGCAGGTGATTCATCGCGTGATCCTGCCCTATCTCGCTGCCGGCCTGGCTGACCGGCGTTGCGCTCGCGTTTGCCAGGGCGATCGGCGAGTACGGGTCGGTGGTGTTCATCTCCGGCAACATGCCGATGCGCACCGAGATCGCGCCGCTGCTCATCGTCACGAAGCTCGAGCAGTACGACTATGCCGGCGCAACGGCGGTCGCCTTCGTCATGCTGGTCGTGTCCTTCGCGCTGCTGCTCGCGATCAACCTCCTGCAGGCGCAAGACCGCGCGGAGAGTGTCGGCATGATGCCGACTGCCGCAGCCAAACGCGGCCTGGCCGCGACGCGTGCGCAGCAGCGCCAGCTGACCGAGCCGCTCGTCGTCCGATGGCTGCTGACGGCTCTGGCGCTCACGTTCCTGACGCTGTTCCTGGCTATTCCGTTGACCGCCGTGTTCGTCGAGGCGCTCGCGAACGGCTTCGGGCCCTACTTCGCCGCCATCGTGGAGCCCGACGCGCTGGCGGCGCTGCGGCTCACCCTCCTGACTGCCGCGATCGCGGTGCCGGCAAACCTGGTGTTCGGACTGTGCGCGGGGTGGGCGATTGCCAAGTTCCGCTTCCGCGGTCGCTCGCTGCTGACCACGCTGATCGATCTGCCCTTCGCGGTCTCGCCGGTGATCTCCGGTCTGGTGTTCGTCCTGCTCGCCGGCCGCCAGGGCTTCTTCGGACCCTGGCTGGCCGAGCACAACGTTCAGATCATCTTCGCCGTCCCGGGGATCGTGCTGGCGACCATCTTCGTCTCCGTTCCCGTTCATCGCCCGCGAAGTCATCCCGGTCATGGAGGCCAGCGGCACACACGAAGAGGAGGCGGCGCGCGTGCTCGGCGCCGGCGGCTGGCAGACGTTCTTTCGCGTCACGCTGCCGAACATCAAGTGGGGCGTGGTCTACGGCGTCATTCTCTGCACGGCGCGCGTCCTGGGAGAGTTCGGCGCCGTATCGGTCGTGTCGGGCCATATCCGCGGGCGTCACCAACACGCTGCCGCTCCACGTCGAGATTCTCTACAACGAGTACCGCTTCCAGGCGGCGTTCGCGGTCGCGTCGGTCCTGACGCTTCCTGGCGCTCGTGACGCTCGTGATCAAAACGGTGGCGGAACGCCACGTCCGCTGAGACCGTGTCCAGGTGAGCTGATGAGCATCGAAGTCCGGAACCTGTCGAAGATGTTCGGGCGCCACGCGGCGCTGCGCGACGTGAGCCTGACCGTCAAGTCCGGCGAACTGCTCGCTCTGCTCGGACCGTCGGGCTCCGGAAAGACGACGCTGCTCCGGGTCATCGCCGGACTCGAGGCGCCGGACGCCGGCACGGTGCATTTCGACGGCGACGACGCCACCGACGCGCAGCGCGACCGATCGGCGGCGTCGGCTTCGTGTTCCAGCATTACGCACTCTTCCGCCACATGACGGTCTTCGAGAACGTCGCCTTCGGCCTGCGCGTGCGGCCGCGCCAGCATCGCCCCGCGGAACCCGAGATTCGCCGGCGGGTGAACGAACTGCTCGCGCTCGTGCAGCTCGATTATCTGGGCGATCGGTACCCGTCCCAGCTGTCCGGAGGGCAGCGCCAGCGCGTGGCGCTCGCCCGGGCGCTGGCCGTCGAACCGAAAGTGCTGCTGCTCGACGAACCGTTCGGCGCGCTCGATGCCAAGGTGCGCCAGGAGCTGCGTCGCTGGCTGCGGCGCCTCCACAGCCAGATCCACGTGACCAGCGTCTTCGTCACGCACGACCAGGAGGAGGCGCTGGAGCTCGCCGACCGCGTCGTCGTGATGAACGACGGGCGGATCGAACAGGACGGGACGCCGGAGGCGGTCGTCGAACAACCGGCGACGCCGTTCGTCATGACCTTCGTCGGAGAGGTGAACATCTTCCACGGCCGCGTTCAGGACGGGAAGGCCCATCTCGGCCCGCTGGCGGTGGACTATCCGGCCTACGCCTCGGCGCAAGCGCGTCAGGCGGTCGGCTATGCGCGCCCGCACGAGCTGGAGCTGTCACGCAGCAGTGCGAAGCGAGGCGTGGCCGATGACTGTGCGCGATGTCCGGGTGGCTGGCGCGGTGGTAAAGGTGGAGGTCACCGACCAGCAACGAGGCGGCGATCCAGGTGGAGCTCGGCCGAGAGCAGTACGAGCAGCTTCGGCTCGCCCCGGGCGAAAAGGTCTACGTGACCCCGCGGCGCATTCGCGTCTTCACTTCGGACTAGCGACGGGAACATCGCTTCATGGCAAGTCCTGCGCCGCCGCCGGACCGCCGCAGCCCGCGGACCGGCTGGTCGTTCAGCGAGAGCGAACGAATGGGTCACAGCGACTCGAACAGTCGTCGTGCCCTGTTCGAGCAGGGCGTCGCCGCCTTCGTTGACACTCGCTCGGTCGAAGGGTACAGAGGACGCGGCTTACCGTTACCGTTGACTTAGACGTCCCCAAGGCCCGGACGCAAATGCCGCTCCGGGCCTTTTCTGGTTTGTACGAACGTGTTGCGGCGGAGGAGCGTTGTGAGGTCACGTCATCGATTGTTCGGCGGCGCGTGCGGCCGCCGCCCTTGTCGCGCTGAGCGCAGCTTCGGCGGCCGCGCAAACGCAACCCGCGAACCCGGTTACGGCCGGGTGGCAGGACGGGTTCTTCCTCCAGAGCGCGAACGGCGACTATCGACTGGCGATCGGGCTGGTGGCCCAGGCCGATGGACGATTTTCGCTCGACGACCCGACGCCGATCATCGAACACATTTACCGCTCCGGAAGCTACGGCCGACCTTCACCGGCCGGCTGGGCCGCTACTTCGATTTCAAGGTGATGCCAGACTTCGGCAACGGGACGGCCGTCGTCGCCGACCTGTACCTGGACGTCCGCTTCTGCGCCGGCCTTCCGGGTGCGCGCCGGCAAGGACAAGACGCCGGTCGGCTACGAACTGCTGATCGGGGACGCCTTCGTGTTCTTCCCTGAGCGGGCCCAAGCCAGCAACCTCGTCCCGAACCGCGACAACGGGGTACAGGTGCAAGGTGACTTCGGGGGCGGCAAGCTGCTCTACAGCGCGGGCGTGTTCAATGGCATTCCCGATGGCACGAGCTCGACGACCGGAAGTCGACGCGAACAACGGCAAGGACCTGGCGGCGCGGGTTGCCTGGCAGCCGTTTCGATCCGCCACGGCTCCGGGCGTCATGAAGGGATTTGGCCTGCACCTCGGCGGCTCGACGGGCATGCAGGAGGGCGCGCTGCCGGTGTTTCGAACGTCGGTGGGGCAAGTCTACTTCTCGTACGACCGCGCCGCGGCCGCCGCCGGGCGTCGCAGCCGTGTCTCTCCGGCCGTCTTCTACTACTACAAGCGATTCGGCGGCTTCGCGGAGTTCACGCAGTCAGGGCAGCGCGTGGCGCGCGATGTGGACGCACGGGACGTTACGAACCGCGCGTGGGAGATGACCGGGTCGTACGTTTTGACCGGCGAAGCGGCCTCGGACCGCAACGTGCGGCCGCGCGAGAACTTCGATCCGGCCGAAGGCCGCTGGGGAGCGGTGCAAATCCTCGGCCGCTACACCGAGTTGTACGTCGACCAGCAGATCTTCGATGCGGGTCTCGCAGCGGCCGGCGCGAGCCGCAAGGCGCGATCATTCACGGTTGCCGCCAACTGGTATCCGAACCCGGCGGTCAAGTATTACTTCATCTTCGAGCGCACGCTCTTCGACGCGCCCGTCGACGCTGCGGACCGCGCGAACGAGAACGTGATTCTGCTGCGCGCCCAGATCGGGTTCTGAGCGCGCCGCGTGCGAGGATAGGCGGGATACGACGGCGACGCAGTCACTTGGCTGTCTGCTTCACAGGCTGCACGGGCGTGCCCTCCCGGAGTTCGTCGGTGCCGCGGACCGCGACTTCATCACCAGCTTGAAGGCCGCCCATCACTTCGACCAGATTGTCGACCGTAGCGCCTCGTTTCACGTCCACCCACTCGGCGATGCCATTTCGCACGCGCACCACGAATATGCGTTCGGTTGTCACCACGACCGAAGTTCTCGGCACGAGGAGCGATGAAGCCGAGCGCTTCACCGGCCATTGCAGCTCGGCGAACATGCCCGGGGCAAGACGCCCGCTGGCGTTCACGACATCCAGCTCCACGGCCATGGTTCGCGTTTTCACGTCCAGTGCGCGCGCGACTCGTGCAAGAGTGCCCGCAAATGTCTCGCCTGGGAACGCCGCGACCGTAAATGGTATCGATTGCCCCGCCGTGACACTCGCGACGTAGGTCTCGGGTATTGCGGCGACCAGCCGAAGCTTCGAGATCTGCTGCAATCGGACGATCGGATCGGAGCTCGGTCCGACGAGGGTTCCGACGTGAGCGGTGCGCTCGGTCACGACGCCGTCAAAGGGGGCGGTGACCTGCAGGTACAGATTCGACATCGCGGAGAGACCGGGCCGCCTGACGCATCGCCTCGATCTGCCGCGTCGCCGCTGTGACACGTGCGTCTGTGCCGATCACCTTCTGTTCGGCCACCTGCACGTCGTTCCCGGCAACCACGCCCGGGGTTTCCGCGGCTTTCTTCAGCCGATCGAACGTCGCCCGTTCGGCAACTAGTGCGGCCTGCGCTTCCGAAAGCTGCGCCTCGGCCGCCTGGACCTTGGCTTCGGCCTCTGCGAGCTGCGCCTTCAGCTCTGGCGCGTCCACTCGAGCCAACAGCGCACCACGTCGCACGTCCGATCCCCGATCCACAGTAATCGCTTCGACGAACCCTTGAACCCTCGCGTGAATCGCCACGTCTTGAAATGCGACGAGATCTCCTGACAGCGCCAGCGTTCGCGCAACTGATTGGGCGACGACGGGGGCAACGGCTACGGGAAGAGGCTGCTTGCCTGCCGCATCGGCTGCCGGTTTTTGCGCGCTCGCGATGTGCCCGTTGCCCGTCAGTACGGCGGCGCCGAGGCATGCCCACAGCCGTCGGTGCCATAGAGAGCTCCGCCGCCGCTTATGAGTCAATGGGCGACGCTCGGTGGAAACCGCGGTGCTCACATCGCCTCCTGGGGACCTGAATAAAAGCGTGATGCTGGATCGTACGGGTCCAGCGATGGCGACCGGTCGCCGGCACGGGACTGCACCAGCGCGAAAAATGACGGGAGCACGAAGAGCGTCGCGATCGTTGCGCCGATCAGGCCACCGATCACGGCTTGCCCCAGTGGGGCGGTTTGTGCCGCCCCGAAGGCCAGCGGCACCATGCCGAGAACCATCGCAGAGGTCGTCATTAGAATAGGCCGCAGGCGGCTCCGCGCGCCATCCACCGCAGCCTCGGCTGGCGAACTCCCGGTCGTCCGCGCGCGCTCGGCGAACGTGGTCAGCAGAATGGCATTGGCGACCGCGACGCCGAGCGACACGATCGCGCCCATGAACGACTGCACGTTCAGCGTGCTGCCCCAAATCGTCAGGGCAGCGAGCACGCCGGCAATCACCGCAGGAATCGTGGCGATGACGATCAGTGCGACCCGCAGCGACTGAAAATAGGCGCCAAGCAAAACGAAAATCGCGGCAATCGCCAGGAGCAAGCCCGGTCTGCAGCCCGTCCAACGTCTGCTGCATCGGGGCAACCTGCCCTCGGACCATGAGGGACACGCCGCGGGGCGCTTCGCCCGCGGCGGAAATTGCGGCCGAAACCTGCGCGCGCCGCCGTTCCCAGGTCCACGTCCTTGACGTCCGCCGTGATCGTGACCATGCGCTGCTGGTTATAGCGATCGTACTGTCCGATTGTCGTGCCTTCGGTCACTGTCGCGACATCGCCGACGAGCGGATACGGCGTATCGCCCTGTGCTACGGGTATCGCTTGGACGCTCTCGATCGAATTGGTAAGAGATTGTGGGACTTCTACCTGGACTTGGTACGAAGACGCCGGTGTTGGGCGCCGCCCAATAGTTCGGTTGGATGAAACGGGTTGACGAAGTGGCCGCGACCAGAGCCTGGCCGACTTCCTGCAGCCGTGACCCCGAGCTGCCCCGCACGCTCCCGGTCAACTCGGATATCCAGGCTCGGGTACTCGAGCAACTGTCGCGTACTGCACGTCCCGGAGAGTGGGAACAGCGGCCATCTTCTCCTTGACGACGGCCGGCGAATTTCCGGCTCGCGGCGAAATCCGGGCCTAAGATGGCAATCTCGATTGGCGTCGAGGCGCCGAAACTCATCACCTGGCTGATGATGTCGGCCGGTTCGAACGCGATGGTCGCTCCGGGCGCGATGTCGGGCAGTTTGGTGCGCAGCCGTTCCTTGAGCGTTTCGGTGGCGACGCCGGAAGCCGGATTGAGCGCGACCCGCAGGACCGCCTCGTGCGGACCGCTCGTCCAGAGGAGAATCGTGTTGATCGGAAAACTCGTCGGCTGAATGCCGACATATCCGATCGAGCCCTGCGACATTGTCCGCGCCGACTTCGGCGGTGAGGTACATCGAGCACCCGCTGCGCGATCACTTCGGTCCGCTCGACGCGCGTTCCGGGAACGGCCTTGAGCCGCATCTGCAACTGGCCCGTGTCGACGTTGGGGAAAATCTCCGGTGCCCATCCGCATGCCGAGCAGATAGATCCCCGCCACCGCGATCAGGGCATACGCACCGACGACAGCCCATCTGAAACGAAGCAGTTCGGTCATGATTCGGCTGTAGCGGTCCCGAACCCGTACAAACGTGGATCGCCGGTCCGATTCAGCCGCATGACCAGCGCGGAGCAGCCAGGTCGCCAGTACCGGTACATACGTTCGCGCCAAGGCGTACGAGGCCGCCATCGCGAAGGCGACCGCCAACGCTAGTGGAACAAACAGTGCCCGTCCGGGCCCGACCATGAAGAGTGCGGGTGTGAAGACCGCCGCGACGCACAGCATCGCGAGGAACTGGGGGACCGCGACCTCGGAGCCGGCCCGCAGGATCGCCAGCGCCTTGTTCTTCTCGCGGGTCAGGTGCGTATGCATGTTCTCGATCGCGACCGTCGATTCGTCCACCAGGATCCCGATTGCCAGCGTGAGACCACCCAGGGTCATCAAGTTGATCGTCTGCCCGGCGATCCAGAGGCCGAGGACCGCTGCCAGCAGCGCCAGCGGGATCGTCGTAACGACGATCGCCGCGCCACGAAAGTCGCTGAGGAAAAGCAGGACGGCAAGGCCAGTCAGAATGGCTCCAAGGATTCCTTCAGTCGCGAGCGATCGAATCGCGCTGGTGACGTACTGCGATTGGTCGAATTCGAAGTTGACCGTGATGTCCTCAGGCACCAGCGCGCGGAAGCGCGGCAGCGCATTCCGGACTTCGTTGACGACATCCAGCGTCGACGCGTCCGCGCGCTTGATCACGGGGAGGTATACGCTGCGGCGCCCATTGACCATCGCGTAACCGGCTAGGATGTCCATCGTGTCCTGCACCGAGCCGATGTCTCTGAGGAACACGGTCGGCCCGGCCGTTGCCCGGATCGGGATGTCGAGCAATTCGTCGATGTTGCGGACGACGGCGTTAATCGGCGCCGCCTTCGCCTGATCGCCGATCCGCACGTATCCGGACGGCACGATCAGGTTGTTGCGCGCCACCGCCTGAATGACGTCTGCCGGCGCGAAAGCCCGTAGGCGCGAAGGCGACTGGGGTCGGCGCTGATCACGACCGTTCGTTGGTTGCCACCGAGGGGCGGCCGTCCGGACACGCCGGGTAACGTCGCGAACTGCGGCCGGACGCGGTTCAGCGCGAGATCCTGGATCTCGTTCAGTCCGTGGGTGACGCTGGCGAACGTCACGTATCCGACGGGCATGCTCCCGGCGTCTTGCCGCAGCACCACCGGAGGAACGGTTCCAGGCGGCATGAACGCCCGGGCGCGATTCACCTGCGCCACGGTTTCCGCCAGCGCCTGCGCCATGTCGGTACCGGGATGAAAGTACAGGGTGACAAGCCCGACATCCTGGATGGATTTCGATTCCACGTGGTCGATGCCGTTGATGTAGAGGAAGTGGAACTCGTAGTAGTTCGTGAGGTAGCCCTCCATCTGCGCGGGATCCATCCCCCCGTACAGCCTGCGCGACGTACAGCACAGGCGTGCCGAGATTGGGCAGGATGTCGGCGCGCATTCGTTGCAACGCCATGGCAGAGGACAAGCCTGCGCCCAGGACGAGCATCAGGACCGTGATCGGTCGGCGCAGGGCGGTGCGAATCAACCACATGGATCGACTCCTCTGAGCTACGGAACAGGCGAAGCCTGGGCTGCCGGCAGCTTGTTGAGAAAGGACGGGATGTCGCCGGCGAGCACCGCTTCCGCGAGCAGGGCGCGCCAGACGGCCAGCGTTGCGACCGCGTTCTCCGCTTCGGCCGCGGCGAGCAAGCGCTGGGCCTCGGCCACTTCGATGACGTTCGTCAACCCGGCATCGTAGCGGGCGCGCGCCTGCGCGTCGGCGTCACGGGCCGCCTGCAACTGCTGGGGTGTGTTCGTGGCGATCTCAAGAGCGGCCGCGGTGATGGCCCGCGAGCGCGCCTCCTGGGACTGGAGGGTCTGGAGCGTGCCATCGTAATGAGCGGCCGCCTCCTGGAGCCGCTCCGCTTCGACTCGTCGACGCGCCTGCATCCGGAAGATCTCGAGCGCCGGAAAGGTTACGGTGACGCCGAACGCCCAGTTCGGGATGTCCAGGCCCAGGCCACTGCCATTGGGCCCGCCGTCGATCTGCCGGCTGACACCACGCCCGGAAATCGCGCTCTGCAGATCTACGCGAGGGAAGAGCGACGCGTCGAGCGCGTGATCGCGGGCGCGCGCGGCCTCCACTTCTGCCCCGGCCGCAATCGCGCGGGGGTGCGAGGCGGGTTCGAATGACGGGCCTGGCACTTGCGGCGGCAGCCGCAAGAGCACGCCGGCCGTCACATCCACAGGTAAGCCCGGACGGCCCACCGCTTCGGCCAGGGCAATGCGGGCGAGTGTGGCATTCCGGTCCGCTTCGGCCCGTCGGGTTCTGGCCGCCGCCAGCTCGGCTTCAGCACGCGAAAGTTCGGCGCCGGCGCGCAGCTGGTTGTTCACCAGCGCCCGCACGCTCTCGGCGAAGGTCGAGAGGCGCTCGACATTCACCCGCGCCGCGGTCTGCGCGGCATCGGCGGCGAGGACGCCGAGGAACGCATCGGCCGCCGCGCCCGCGGCGTCGAGCTCCATCGCTCTGCGTTGGGCCTCTGCGAGGCCCGATTGCGCGTGCGCCAGTTGAACGGTCGCCGCGCGTCGGCCGAAGTCGACCGCTTCCCATGAGAGCAGAAGACCTCCGGCGCTGCTCCAGCACCCCGTCGAGCGTTTCCGTTCCGAGAACGGGTCCGGATACTGGTGGCACGACGGCCTGGGGCAGCAGCAGACCGAAGACGTTGTTGCGCGTCGCGTGGTTGGTCTGCCACAGGAAATCAAGGCGCGGCAAGTAGGCGGTCCGCGCCGCGGCCACTTCACCTAACGCGGCGGCGGCGCTCGCGCGCGCCTCGCGAACGGCCGGATGGTTGCGGAGCGCGAGCTCGACGGCGGCGTTCAGAGTCAGCGGTGTCGACGCTTGCGCGGCGACGGGCGTCGGGCCGCTAGTCAACGCGATGATCAACGCCACCGCTCTGGTGAGGGGACGTGTGACAACCAATGTGGTGTTCCTCCGACGATCAGAGCTCGCCAGGCGTCCTGGACTGTGCTGGCGCCGATTCAGCCAGCGGCGACCAAACGTACGAGCGCTCAGTGGACGTGCGTCGCCACCGCCAGATCGTCGGACCAACGGTGCACGCCATGGATGACGGGCACGCAGTATCGCATCCGTAACAACATGCATGCAACACGTGTTGCGCTATAGATGGGCGATGCTCAAAGCGCGCTGGACGCAGCACTCCGCGCGGCCGGCGCCATCTTCCCCGTGGGCGCGTGGAGACCTCGTCAGCGAAGGCTCACCGAGGAATTCCGTCGCGTGCGAGAGGCCGACTACGCGCGCCTGGCGCGTGCGTCGACAGAGCGCTAGCGGCCGCTCGAAGGAAGCGTGCCCCACGGCCGCTTTACCGCCGGCCGCAACGCGATCATCGAGACGTTGCGCCAGCGGCTCACGGCCATCGAAGGCATTGACTTCTTGGGAAGTGCTGGCCGTGGACGCGAGCTGCGCCCTGCTCATCACTGAATTGCAGCAGACGCTTTCGGGCCGGGCGAGCAGACGTCGCAGGAGGCCTCTGGTGGCGCAGGCGCAGGACGCACATAGGTGACGCGGCCGCGGCCCGGCATCAATCGACCTTAAGGACGGGTGATTCGGCGCTCCCGAGGCGAGCGCCGTCGGCGCTATCGTCGATGGTCTGCAGGTGCTATATGGGGACGATGAACTGCCTACGTACGCCTGGCGTGGGCCACGAGCTTCAGGTCGCGCGCCGGCGCCGCCTGCGGCTGATGCGACCGCGCGCCTCTACGCGCCGCATCGAGCGCCGCGGCGACGTGCGGCGCGACCATCTGCACGAGCCGCCCGAGGTCTTCCGTGAACGCGTCGCGGCCGGGCGCGTACATCGTGAGCACGGCGACGAGCGTCTGGCCGGCGACGAGCGGGACGCTCAGGCAGCTGGCCAGCGGCGGCGTCGATTCCGCCGCGCGGGCGCCCAGGTCGAGCGACGCATCCGAATTGACGATGGCCTGTCGGTTCGAGGCGACCCAGCCGGTGAGGTTCTCGCCGATTCCCATCGACAGCGTGCGCAGCGCCGGCGCCGGCAGGGCCGAACGCTCTGCCACCGTCAGATGCTCGCCGTTTTCGCCCACCAGGAACCACGCCCCCGAAGCGCCGGGCGCGATGTTCCGGATCAGGCTGGTCGACAGCGCGAGCACGTCGGCGGTCGAGCCGTTGCCTTCCTGATGCGCGCCAGGCTGACGAACGCGAGCACTTCCCCGCCGCGCCGACGCCGGGACTGCGGCGCCGCGGGCTGACGGCTCGGGCGCCGGGTGACCCTGCAGCGATCGGTTGATTTGCTGCAGGACTTCGACGCGTCCGGGCTCGTCGTGTTCGGCGATCCGGACGTCCGCATGAATCCTGATGAAGGCGTCGACGACGTCCGGGTCGTACATCTTCCCCTGGCGATCCAGGAGGATCGCGATCGCCGCCTCGCTCGTCATCGCCCGCCGGTACGGCCGGTCGGACGTGAGCGCGTCGAAGCAGTCGACCACCGACAGGATCCGCGCCCCGATCGGAATGTCGGTCCCCGACACGCCGGCGGGATAGCCCGACCCGTCCCAGTTTTCGTGATGACAGCGCACGATCGGCACGACGGGGTAGGGAAAGTCGACCAGCGAGAGGATGTTCGCGCCGATCTCGACGTGGCGCTTCATCTGCTCGAACTCGGCCGGCGTCAGCCCTCCCGGCTTGTTGAGGATCCGCTCGGGTATGGCGAGCTTCCCGGTGTCGTGCAGCAGCGCCGCCGCCTCGATCGCCTTGAGGGTCAGCTCGTCGTTGACCTTCAGCTCTTGCGCGAGCGCCGCGGCGTACGCCTGCACTCGCCGGACGTGGCTGTGCGTGACGTCGTCCTTGGCGTCGATCGCCATCGCCAGCGTCTCGACCGTCGAGTGGTACAGGCGATCGATTTGCGTGACGTGCCGGCGGGCGTCTTCCAGCCGTCCGAACGACGCCCGCAGCGTGTGGTGGAAGATGGCGACGACCGGCAGCATCATCGCGACCGCTGCCAGCCCGACCTGCCGCAGGATGACGATCAGGCCGAGGCCCGACCGAGGCCGCCGCGAAGTAGCCGATGGAGAGCCACAGGAAATGGTCGTACCAGATCTGGAACGGCGAACGCCGCGACTCCAGGCCGACCGCCACCGCAATCAGGCCCGAATTCAGCGCGAAATAGATCGTCGCCAGGAAGAACAGCGCCGGAATCAGCGGCCCGATGCGCGCGTCATTCGCCGCCAGCGGCGCGGCGCCGGTGATCAGGAAGAAGACGTGGCCGGCCACCCACAGCGACAGGGCCGGCGCGACGGCGTTGAAGGCGACGCGGCGCCAGGGGTAGCCCTTGCGCCACGAGAGCACGAAGGTGTCGAGCGCCAGCGCCACGGTCGCCGGCGCCGGGCCGAACAGCAGCGTCGACGCAATGAGAAACGTGTCCGCGACCGAGATGCTCGCGTTGATCGCGGAGACGTTGAGCGTGAACGATCCCGTCAGGATGACGAGGGTCGTAAACAGGAACCACTCGAACGGGTGCGGCGCGCTGAACAGGCCGACCGCGCGTGAACGACCGCCGCCGCACCCGCGACGACGACGAGCCGGACGTAGAGCGACAGCATCGGCCGGCCGCTATGGCTCCGTCAGCACCTGCGTGCCCCAGATGATCTCGTCGTCGCCGGACGTGCCCCAGATGATTTCGTCGCCGCTCGGATCGTGGATGGTCGTGCCCCAGATGATCTCGTCCTGTCGTTGGTGCCCCAGATGATTTCGTCGTTGGTGCCCCAGATGATCTCGTCGTTCGCGGCCCAGACGGCGACGTCGCCCCAGATCAGGTAATTCCGGGGCAGCGAGGCCAGCGGGTTCAGCAGGCCGGCGAGGTTCAGGTTGCCGAACCCGATGCCGCCCGGGTTCGACCACAGCCGCGACAGGTCGAGGAGCGACAGCAGCTTCAGGCCCTGGCCCGTGTAGACGCGGTGCGCAAGCGTCCCGGCGTCCCAGAAGAACGCGCCGCCGGTGTCACCCAGCAGACTGCCGAGCAGGCCGGTGACCGAGTTCACGCAGCGACGGCAGGCCCTTCGCGGCAATCTGCCGCGACGCCCAGATGTTGAGGCTGCCGGCGCCCGCGCCCATCAGACCGCCGTCGTCGATCGGCGTCGCGCCGGACTGCAGCGCCATCTTCACGTGCGCGGTCGTCAGGCTCGGCGTCCCCTGCAGGAGCAGCGCGGCCGCCGCGGTGACGACCGGCGCCGCCATGCTGGTGCCGCTCAGGTGCATGTAGGCGTTGTTGCCGACGCCGGCGCGATGCAGCAGCGGATAGGTCGAGGGCAGATACGAGCCCGTTCGCTTCGAGCGACACGACCGCGAGCCGGGCGCCACCAGGTCGGGCTTGACCGTGAAATCGAACTTCGTCGGGCCGCGCGAGCTGTACGGCGCGACCGTGTCGTCGTTCCGCGAAGTCGTCCCCTTGGTATCAATCGCGCCGACGGTGATCGCATACGGCGAGTTGCCGGGCGACAGGACGCCGCCCATGATCCGCACGCCGCCATCAGTCTGACCGGCGTTGCCGGCCGCGGCGACGACCACGATGCCGGCGTTGACGGCTCGGCGAACGGCCTCGCACAGCGGATCAGTCGCAGCCGGCTCCATCACCGGATGGCCGAGCGACAGGTTGATGACGCGAATGTTGTAGCGGCTCCGGTTGGCAACGCCCAATCGATGCCGGCAATGACGTCGCTCGTGAATCCCGACGCCGTTGTCGCCGAGGACGCGAATGTTGATCAGTTGCACGCCGGGGGCGATGCCGCTCGGGTACAGGCTGGTCGTCGAGGTCCGCGCGCCTGCGATGATGCCGGCGACGTGCGTCCCGTGGCCGTACTCGTCGGCGGTCGACGGGTCGTCGGCGAGCATGCTGACGTTCGCGACGACTTGCCCTTGAGCGCCGTGTGCACCGTGATACCGGAGTCGATGACGGCGACGCCGATGCCCTGTCCGGTCACGCCCTGGATGCCGCCGATGCCGAGCAGGCCGCCGGTGCCGGCCCAGGTGAGGTCCGCGCCGGTCGACTTGACCGCGACCGACATCGAGGGACGCACTTCAGGGTCGCCGGAGAGATGGTCGACGGCGCGATCGGCGGCGAGGCCGCGACAGCTGCCGTCCGTCGGCGCGCAAGACCGCGCCGTCTGTCGAGCCACCGGACCACCGACACGCCGTGTCGGCGGGCCAGCGCGCTGATCTCGTCGCGCGTCCCGTGGACGATGACGCGCGTGCGCTCCGCGGGACGCCGGCTTTCGTGGAAGAGGAGATCGGTCGACAGGCGTGCGCGATGCTGTCGCGCCAACGCCGGAGCCGGCGGCGAGCGCGCCGGCAAGCGGCTACAAGACTGAAGACGAAGCGCCGCCACGTGCGCGCTCCGCGAAGTCGTCGATCAGCAACGGCCATGACTGGACACCATCCCCGCAAAAGAAAGTGGACGCTTCGCGAGGAGCAACTTCACGCGCCAGAGCTGAGCTTTTTCAGGAATCGTGTAGGACTTTAACTGACAGTGAGTTACTGACACGTACAAAACTGTCATCAACGACGCCGTGGCTCGACATTGAACACGAGCCGACGGGTTTGGACCCGCGCCCGCGGCGAGACAGGCGTGATTTCCTATGCCTTTTGTAGTTGTTACGCTGGATGTGCTGTTTCGAACCACCATTTCAGAATCGAGACGACGTAATATCCGGGGGACTATGCGAAAGCTCGCCGCGCTCCTGCTCACGCCTGTTGGCACTTCTGCTCACCGTTTCTCCCAAGGCCCAGGCGCCGCAGCCCGCGCCCGCCACTTTCAATCCGCAGGACGTCATCCCGTTCGATGCGGCCGTCCGCCGCGGCACGCTGCCGAACGGGCTCACGTATTTCATCCGCCGCAACGCCCGTCCGGAAAAGCGCGTCTCGCTGCGGCTCGCGGTGAAGGCGGGATCGCTGTACGAAGCGGACGATCAGCAGGGGCTCGCGCACCTCATCGAGCACATGGCGTTCAACGGCAGCGCGCACTTCAAGCCGGGCGAGCTCGTGCTCGTACTTCGAGTCGACCGGCGCGCGGCTCGGACCGCACGTCAACGCCTATACGAGCTTCGACGAGACCGTCTACATGCTCGAGCTGCCGACCGACAACGCCGAGATCGTGACGCGCGGGTTCACGGCGCTGGCCGACTTCGCCGGCGGCCTGTCGCTCGATGCCGACCAGATCGACAAGGAGCGCGGCGTCGTCATCGAAGAGTGGCGCGGGCGGCTCGGCGCCGGGCAGCGCATCCAGGACAAGCAGCTGCCGCTGATGTTCTACGGCTCGCGCTACGCCGAGCGGCTGCCGATCGGCAAGCCGGAAATCCTGCGGACCGCGCCGGCCGCGCGTCTTCGCGCGTTCTACGACACGTGGTATCGGCCCGAACTGCATGGCGATCGTCGCGGTCGGCGATATCGACGCCGCACAGGCCGAAGCAGACGATCCGATCGGCGTTCGGTCCGATCGCGGCGCGCGCCCCGGCCGCGACAGCCGCCGAACGCGCAGGTGCCGCTGCACTACGGAGCTGCTCGTCAACGTCGCGACCGATCCCGAGCTGACCAGCTCGAGCGTCCGGCTGGTGACGAAGCAGCCGGCCGAGCGGCAGGACCGCGTCGGCGACTACCGCCGCAACCTGGTCGAGCGGCTGTTCGCCGACATGTTGAACGATCGGTTCGGCGAGCTGGCGCGCAAGCCCGACGCGAAGTTCCTCGGCGCCGGCGGCGGCGGCGGACCGCTGACGCCGACCGTGCAGACGTTCTCGCTGCAGCGCGCGCGTGCCGGACGGCAGCCTGCTCGACGGCCTCAACGTGCTCGAGATCGAAGCGCGCCGCGTGCGCGAGCACGGCTTCAACCAGTCGGAGCTCGATCGCAACAAGCGCGAGATGGCCGCGTACTACGAACAGGCCTACAACGAGCGCGACAAGAGCGAGAGCGGCGGGTACGCCGACGAGTACATCCGGCACTTCCTCGAAGGCGAGCCGGCTCCCGGCATCGAGTACGAGTACCGGCTCGTGCAGAACGTGCTGCCCGGCATCACGCTCGAGGAAGTGACGACGCTGCGCACGCTCGCGCCTGTCGGGCCAGAGCCGCGTCGTGCTGGCGGTGCAGCCGGAGAAGCCGAGCCTGCCGCCGCCGTCGGAAGGCGACCTCCGCGCGGCGATCGCCGCGGCCGACAAAGTGGCGGTCACGCCGTGGAGCGATACGACGACGACGCGCGCGCTCGTCGAAAAGATCCCGGAGCCGGCGCGCGTCGAATCGCGCCGCGAGCTCGCCGAACATCGGCGTCACCGTCGTCCGGTTCGCCAACGGCGTCGAGGCGTGGCTGAAGCCGACCGACTTCAAGAACGACCAGGTCCTGTTCACGATGTACTCGCTGGGCGGCGCGTCGCTCGCGCGCGCGGGCCGACTTCGTCGAAGCGTCGCTCGCCTCGACCTACGTCGGGCTCTCCGGCGCCGGGCGGCCTGAAGGCGCTCGACCTGCAGCGCGTGCTCGCCGGCAAGCTGGCGTCGGCGTCGCCGTTCATTTCCGGCTCGACCCACGGCATCAACGGCTCGGCCGCGCCGGCGGAGCTCGAAACGGCGCTGCAGCTCCTCTATCAATTCGTCATCGCGCCGGGCGACGACCCCGAGGCGTTCGCGCTGATGAAGCGCCAGCTCGAAGCGTCGATCGCCAATCGCGGCCGCAGCCCCGGCCAGGTCTTCGGCGAGCGCATCGAGCAGATCAACTCCTCGAACCACTACACGGCGGAGCCGCTCACCGCCGAGGACATCGCGGCGCTCGACCGCGCGAAGATGCTGTCGTTCTACCGCGCGCGGTTCGCCAACGCCGCCGACTTCACGTTCTTCATGGTCGGCGACGTTCGAGATCGACTGCGGCGATCCCGCTGCTCGCGCGGTACGTCGGCTCGCTGCCGTCGACCGGCAAGAAGACCGTCGGAGTTCAAGGACATCGGCGTGCGGTTCCCGGCCAAGGTCATCACCGACCGCGTCGAGAAGGGGCGCGAGCCGCAGAGCCAGACGGTGATCAGCTTCTTCGCGGATCCGTCTGCCGGATCCGGTGGACCAGGAGCGCGTCGGCGCCGCCACCATCGTGCTGGAAACCGCGCTGCGCGACACGCTGCGCGAGGAGCTCGGGCAGACCTATACGGTCTCGGTCGGCCTCGCCCAGTCGCTGCCGCAGCGCGGCGACGGCCACACGCAGGTGAGCTTCGGCGCGGCGCCGGAGAACATCAAGGCCATGACCGAACGCGTCATGCAGGAAGTGCGGCGGCTGCAGGAGAAGGGGCCATCTGAGGATCTGACGTCACGCGCCAAGGAATCGGCGCGCCGCAGCTATGAAACGGCGCTGCGGCAGAATTCGTACTGGATGCAGCGGATGCGGACGGTCCACATGCTTGGCCGCGATCCCGGCGAGATCCTCACCCGCGTCGAGCGCATCAACGCGGTGACACCGGCCATCGTTCAGGAGGCGTTCAGGAAATACTTCCCGCTGGATCGCTACACGGTCGTCACGCTCGTGCCCGAGCCGGCCCAGTAATGGTACGCCGATCGTTGTTCGGGCTCGCGGCCTTCGAACGACGCACGAAGATGATACGCCTGAACGACGACGGCTATTGCGGTACCACCGTCATCAACGGCCAATGGTCTGAACCAAACCGGCGATCGAGCCTGACGACCGTGAGTGCGGGCGCGATGCCTTTCGCAAAGACGTAATCGAGCCGGTTGCCCGTACCGAGCGGCCCGCGCCAGGTCTCGCGCGACCTGACGGGGTTTGCGTCGGGAAACGCCCGCAGCAGTTCCTTCACCGCGGGCTCGTCGTCTCCCCACCAGGTATTGAAGTCGCCGCCGATCAGCAACGGCGGTGGCAAGCCCGCCACGGCTTGTATCAACGCGCGCGCCTGCCGGCGCCTCGACGGCGCCTGGACCGCCGCGAAAAATCCCGACGCTCGTGTCGACATGAACGTTGATGAGCCCGAGCGATTCGAGACGCGCACCTACCGTCACACGACGCTGCTTCTCGAATGGAAGCTCGACGACGATGATGTCATCGAGCGGTGATGTCGAAAGGATCGCGCCGCCGCGATCGTCCGAGTCACCGTCTCGCCGACGGGCCGGCGCATACACCACGTGCAGCCCTCGTTCGCGCGCGAACTCGAGAATTGAAGTCCGATAGACCTCCTGCAGGAGCAGCGCGAAGCGGCGGACGGACGATCCACTCGTGAATTCCCCGCGCTCGAGTCTCGAGACGAGCTCGGCGAGATTTCCGCGCCCGAGATAGGTGTTCCAGGAGAGCACGATCAACGGATCGGCGGAGCCGTCTGGTGACGGGCCGCTTCCGGCCTGGACGACGACCGGCCCAACGCCGGCGCAGGCCAGGTCGAGCTTGCCGCGGCGATCCGGGTCCTCAGGCAGAACCCAGGTGACGTGCACAGCCGAAGCGCTCACCACCGAGCGGCACGTTTCGGTTCGATTGACGTTTGGAACAGGGACCATGCGCGGCTGGACCACGCACGCCGCGACGCCGGTCAGGATGGCAAAAAGGGCGAGCAGGCGCCGACTGACGTCAGCGCTTCCGCTTGCGCTTGGCCGGTTGCGGGTAATCGTGGGTCTGGTGCCGGCGCACGTCGCGCACCACATTGTCGTGCGGGCTGTGAAGCCGATCGCGGTCGCGCGCGATATGTTCCGAGTTCTCCACGACGCGATTGTGAACCTGCGACAAGCGCTCGTTGAGGCGCCGCATACGCTCCAGCTGTTCCTCGAGAAATGATCCGTCAAAATCCGCCATAGCCAGGGTCCCGTTTTTCCTGACTTTCGATCCAGCGAATCCCGTGCCAGCGGCCGAATGACTGATGTGTGGAGCGAGCCTGCTGAGCTAGAGCTGTTTCACAAACCAGATGATCTGCGTCGCGAGAGAGCGTGTCGGGGAGTCCGAGGGGCGAAGCCCCTCGGCACGCGTCCGGGCGCAGCAGGCACCCCCCAAAGCGCCTGAACACAGCATGCCGACGCCGCAGGCCGGCGGCATGATGGGACACGACAAGATGATGGCCGACATGAAAGCGGCGGATGCGCGCCTCGAGGCCCTGGCACAGACGATGACATCCGCGCGCGGCGACGACAAGGTCGCCGCCATGCAGGCGCTACTGACCGAGCTCGTCAAGAATCAGGTCGACATGCATCGCCACATGGAGATGATGCACGACCACATGATGTCTCAGATGCTGCACAAATGACGGTCAGCGCTCTTCCTCGGTGAACGAAGGAGACAGTATGTCGATCGCGAATTCACGGCCGTCACCCCTCAGACACGTCCTCACCATGACTGGCCATTTCCTCGGTCATGTGGCAGCTGTCGTTCTGGGGTTCGTGCTGATCATCGTGGGCCTGGCGATGGGTGTCACAATGGTGCTGCTGCCTGCGGGCATCGTCATCGGTCTGGTCGGCGTCGCGTTGGTCGTGGGTGGCGTTTCGCTCGCATTACTCCTCAGCCTAGACTAGACGCGGACGAGCACGCCTGACGCGGGCAACCCCGTCGCCTGCCGGATCGCGGACACGTAAAAGCCGATCTGCCGCCGGTAGCGCTCCTCGCCGTCCGCAGCCAGCACGCGATCGCTCTTGTAGTCGACGACGACCCACGCGCCGCCTTCCTCGAACGCAAGGTCGACGATTCCTTCGACAACGGTGCCGTCGGGCATGCGGCAGGTCACCGGTGTTTCGCGCCGGCACGCCCCGCGGCGCTCGGCGGCTCGCGCGCGCGCGATGATGTCGTGGCCCAGCACCTTCGCGGCCGCGCGAGCGGCCGCCGCGGCATCGGCGTCGCTCAGGCCGAGCACCCGAGCTTCGACGTCGGCGAGCGCCTCGAGCTGAGCAGGCGGCGCATCGAACGGCGCCTGCGACAACACGACGTGGACGAGGGCCCCAAAAGCCGCTCCGCCGCCGCGCTCCGCGTCGCCTGGCGCGGCGATGTTCACGACGGCGACTTCGATATCGAGCGGCTCGGCGACCGCTTGCTCGTCGGCCCACTCCTTCGCCGTTCGGACCGCCACGCTTGGTTCAGAGCCGGCCGCGCGCGCCTCCGCGCGGGCCAGGCACCAACGGTCGTAGCGGCCACGGCCGTCGGCGATGACGTCACGCGGCACGTCCTTGACGATCAGGTCGTCGCGCCGGACGCCGAACAGCGTCTTGGCGCCGAGATTCAGTCCGCCGCCGGGACCAGGATCCCACCAGACGACCGAATATCCGCCGTCGGCGAAGACGATGCGCGCCGGGCGCGACGGTCGAGGGCGCCGCCGTCTCCTCGTTCGGGCGCTGCAGCACGGTGTCTTTCGATTGGAACGCCGGACACTTGGCGCCCCGCTCCGGGCTGCGCCGCAGCGTCGAGCGGCGGATACAGCGCGCGATTGAGCGGCGAGAACCAACCGCCCTCCCACGGTTCGTCGCCGAGCGCCGGAACGACGAGGAGATCGCGCGCCCGCGTCGCCGCGACGTACGCCAGGCGGACGCCTTCCGCCTGATCGCGCGCCACCTCCTCGGCTTCGTGATCGTGCAGTTCGTGCGGCGCCCAGCCGCCGATCTTCATCGCGCACAGGCCCGCTTCGGCATCGAGATAGCGGCTCGCGTCGCCCCGGCTGAGCCGGCACGTCAGGTCGGCGAGGATGACCACCGGAAACTCGAGGCCCTTCGCCTTGTGGACCGTCATCAGCCGGACGCCGTCGCTGCTCTCTTCGAGGATCGGCGCCTCGGCCGCCTCGCGCTCGGCGGCGGTCCGCAGCTCGTCGATGAACCCGCGGAACGAGATGCCGCCGCCCGCCTCGTACTGCCGTGCCAGCTCCGCGACGTGCAGCACGTTGGCCAGCGCCTGCTCGCCGGCCGGCCGCAGGATGAAGCCGACGTGCGCGCGCGTTTCGGCGAGCAGCCGGCCGATGGTGTCGGCAACCGGCCGATAGTTGCGCCGCCGATGCAGCTGCTGCAGCAGCCGCAGCGCGTCGGCAATCGGCATCAGCTGCGCCGTCGGCTCGCCGGTGAGCGCCAGCTCCTGGCCCGAGTTGCCGCCGAGCTCTCGCGGCATGCGGAACGGGTGCAGCGCGCCGAACCGGTGCCGGAACTCGAGCAGCTGCTCGATCGTCGATGGCGAAGAGCGAGCCCTTGCAGCGTCGCAAACACCGACAGCTCGTCGTCGGGCCACTCGATCGCCGCCAGCGCCGCGCGGATCGTTTCGACTTCTTCGCGGTCGTGAAACGCCTTGCCGCCGACGAGCAGGTGCGGGATGCCGCGCGCCTCGATGGCGTCGATGTATGGCCGCGTGACGTCCTCGCCGAAGCTCACGAACCGCCGGAACAGGACGGCGATGTGCCGCGGCTGCGAGCGGCACGCGGCGCTTCGGCGCCGTCCGGCCTCGCGCTCCGCGACCTGCCAGCCGTTCTGCTCGTCGGTCAGCCAGGCGATGAACGCGCCGACGGCGTCGGGCAGCGACGCCTCGATCGCCCTCGCCGACGCCTTCAGCGGTCCCCGCGCCGCAGTACGGCCTGGGCACCGGCAGCGCGACGATCGCCGGCTGCGACTGGTCGGCGGCGCGGTGCGGCGCCAGCGGCACGTAGTCGGCCTGCAGCGTCCGCTCGTCGCCGGTCATCTCGCTGGCGAACGCCGCGTTGACGAACCGCTGGATCGCCGGCACGCTGCGGTAGCTCGTCGTCAGCTGCAGCACGCGGCCGCCGCGACGCGCTCGAGCTGATCGCGCGACGCGCCAGTAGGTCGCCGACGTCGGTGCCGCGGAACCGGTAGATCGCCTGCTTCGGATCGCCGACGATGAACAGCTTGCCCGGGACCGGACGTCGCCGCGGTCCACGTCGGTCGCCGTCGGATCGTCGGCGGCCAGGAGCAGCAGGATCTCGGCCTGGATCGGATCGGTGTCCTGGAACTCGTCGACGAAGATCCGCGTGAACTTGCGCTGCAGATGGCCGCGGACCTCGTCGTTGGTCCGGATCAGATCGCGCGCGCGCGACGAGCAGATCGGCGAAATCGAGCGCGCCCGCCGCGCGCCTTCAGCGCCTGATAGCGTGCCGTCGCGCCGGCCAGCTCCTGCTGCAGGCACGCGGCGAGGTCGGCGTCGGCGTCCTTCTTGAACTGCTGCAAGCTCGCGCGAACAGCGCGTCGCGCGCGGCGAGCACCTCGGTGCGCGTCACGTCCTTGCCGAACTTGTAGCCGCTCCCCTTCCGCGTCCGCGAGAAGCCGCGATCGCGCACGAGATCGACCAGGCGCGCTTCCCAGCCGTCGTAGTCGCGCTGGCCGAACGACTGCTTCGAGCTGGATCTGCCGGCTGAGGCGGCGCACGCCGTCGGTGTCGATGAAGAGGTTGTCGCGCGTCGACGACGCGCCGCGGCCGTCAGCTCCGCGAGACGATGCAGGCGGCGACGAGGCGATCGATCTCGCGCTCGCGGTCGAACGGCGGCCGGCGCCAGGGCGCCGGAAAGTCGCGCCACTCGGCGAGCGCCCGGCCGGCACTGCGCAGCCGATCGATCGGGCCGCTCGCCGTCGCCGCCGCCGAACGACGGCGCGCTCGTCCGCCGCAGCGCGCGCCGCAGGCCTTCCGGCGGATTCGCGCAGCGCCTCCTGCAGCCAGGCGCGGAACGCGCGCGTCGTAGAGCGCTCGGCCTGCGGCTCGGTGAGCACCGCGAACAGCGGATCGACGCGCGCTTCGACCGGCCGCTCGCGCAGCAGCTCGGCGCAGAAGCCGTGAATGGTGTTGACGTGCGCTTCCTCGAGCTTCTCGAGCGCGGCGTCGAGCCGCTGCGCGGACGTCGTCGCTCGGTCGGCGTCGCGCGCGCTCGTCCTCGAGCTGCTCGCGCAGGCGCAGCTTCAGCTCGCCGGCCGCCTTCTCGGTGAAGGTGACCGCGACGATCTCGATCATCGTCGCGCGGCCGGTCGCCAGCACGCGCAGGATGCGGTTGACGAGCTCGGTCGTCTTGCCGGTGCCGGCCGCGGCCTCGACGACCAGCGTGTCGTCGAGGTCCTCGGCGATCGCGCGGCGCGCGTCGGCGTCAGTCAACGTCGGCATCAGATGAACCACGCTGACTCGAGCGCTTCATCGCATCGCCCTCAGCGCCTCGAAGATCGGCGAGGCGATCGGCGGCCTTGCGCGCGACGCGCTCTTCCTCGCGCGGGCCGCACACCGGCCGGAAATCGCACCAGGTGCACGCGCGCTCGGCGGGCGCGGCCGGCAGGAACCCCTGCTCGACCGCGCGATCGACGATCGTCAGCACCTGGAGGCCCTGGCCGCGCGTGTAGTCGTTGATCGGGATCGCGTGATCGGCGAAGCCGCCGGCCGTCGTGCAGTAGAACAGCCGTCCCTCGATCACCTTCTTGCCGAGCCCCTGCTCGATCGCCACGCTGTACAGCACCGGCTGCAGCACGGCGCCGCCGCCGACGATCAGGTCGGGGTTCGAACGGTTCTTGCCGGTCTTGTGATCGGTGACCCGCAGGACGTCGAGCTGCCGGTGGTGCTCGATGAGATCGACCGACCCGCGAAGGACGAACCGCCCGTCGACGAGCGACCGGATCCGGCAGGCTGCGCGGATCGCGGCCTTCGTCGCTCAGCCCGAAGCTGAACTCGAAGAACGCCGGCATGCCAGTCGCCTTCGTCGGCGAGCTTCTGCACCCAGATGCCGAGATCGCGGCGCAGGTCGTCGATCTCGTCGCGCCAGACGCGATCGATCGCCGGCGCCAGCTTCTCGGCGTACTCGGCGGCGACGCGGTCGAGCACCGCGTTCGAGCGTCGCGACCGCCGCCGGCAGCGTCGCGGCGCGTCGACCGGCAGCGCGCCCGTCGGCCTCGAGCGCGCGGTAGAACTCGGCCTGGACGCTGTGGAACAGGCTGCCGCGCGTCAGCGGATCCATGCGGACGAGCGGCTCGCGGCTCGTCCCACGGCTCGAGCCGGTGAATCGTCGCGAGCAGGAACTGGTACGGACAGGTCGCGAAGCGCTGCAGCGCCGACAGCGAATACGGCCGCTGCGCCGAGCCGATGCGCCTGCGAGCGCTCGGCGCGATGCCGTCGGCGGACGCCTGATCAGGCCGTCGCTCGACGACCAGGCCGGGCGGCCCCGCGCCCAGCGGCTGATCACCGACCGGCGCAGCGCCTCGTTCAGCCCGAGCAGGTAGTGCGCGTGGCCCTTGACCGACGCCGGATCGCGCGAGTCGAGCAGCGGCTTGAGCGACGGCGAGGTCGTGCTCGAGATCGTCGATGGCGCGATCGGGATCGGCCGGCGCCGGCCACGCCAGGCTCGCGCCCGCCTCCTCGGCCGCGTCGGCCGCCAGCACGCGGTGGTCGGGCACGCGGCCGGTGATCGCCCGCATGACGTCGAGCGCATAGAACGACGGCACGCGCGCGCGCGTTTCCGCCGACGTCCAGGCGCGGGTACGACAGGTAGAGGCGCTCGCGACGCCGCGCCGATCGCAATCTTGCAGCAGCAGCCGCTCGGCGCCGCCGCGATCGTCCTGGCCGACGAGCGCCGGCGTCGAGCGCCGTCGCGCGCCGTCGTCGAGCAGCAGCGGATCCTCGCGCGGCCGCTGCGGAACGACGCGCTCGGCGAGGCCGGGCACGAACACCACGCGGAAGCGTGCGGCCGCGCGCCTGATGCGGCGTGCCGACGAACAGCCGGCCGTAGCGGCGCGCCGGCGGCTCCCAGTCGAGCGTGACCAGCCGATCGTGCAGGACGTCGCGCGCTTCCTCGAGCGTCACCGGACCGACGTCGGCCATCGGCCGGAGCTCGGCGAGCGTCTGCAGCACGCGCGTCGGGACGGCGCAGCGCGCGCGCCGGCAAGCGCCGAGAACCGATCGAGCCACTCGCCCCACGTCGCCTCGTCGGGCCAGTCGGCGAGCGCGTCGATGATCGGCAGCGCGAACTGGCGCAGGTGCGCGAGGTTCCGCAGGTCGCGCTCGAAGCGCGCGATGCGCGCCGACTCGGGCTCCTCGCGCTTCAGCTCGGCGATCCGGTATCGGTAGTCGGCCGCGAGGCCGTCGAGCCGGCGGCGCCAGCGCGCCTTGCCATCCGCGCGGCTGCGGCCGCCGACCACCGCCGACTCGACGATCAGCTCTTCCCATTTCCACGGCGACCGCAGCGTGCCGGCCACCACCGCCTCGTCGTCCGAATCAGGCGGATCCGGCGCGCCCTGCCGGTCGCGCCGCGCATCGCGATCGTCCGGATGCTGTCCCTCGGCCGCGTCGACGCCGGGCCACGGAAACACCTCGTCGCGCGGCCAAGTCTCGGGACTCGGGCTCGCGCTCGCGCGCTCGGCGCTCCGGCGCCCCTGACCTGCCTCGCGCCGCCTGGCCTGCCGCTCGATCTGCGGCACCTGTCCGAGCGACAGGTATTCGTCGAAGCGCCTGGCCGACAGCCCTTCGCACGCGCACGACAGCAGCGCGACGAACGCGCGGCCGGCGGGATCGGGCCGCCGGGTGCCGCGATCGAAGTACGCGGGCACGCCGCCGCGCGCGCACGCGTGCTCGAGCAGGCCGAGGTACTGCTGCGGCGTCCGCAGGAACACCGCCATCTCGTCGAACGGCACGCCGCGCGCGGCTTCGTCGAGCACGCGCCGGACGATCTCCACGGCTTCGCGTCCCTCGCCCGGCGCCGAGAACAGGCCGACGTCGCCCGCGCGCGACCGCGCCGCCGGGCGATCGGCCGTGAAGACGAAGCGGCGCAGGTTCGCGAGATCGGTCTCTGCGGTGCGGCAGGATCCTCCGCGATGTCGACCTCGGCGGTCGGGCGAAAGGCTCGCGCAGCGCCTCGAGCGCCGACTCGTCGCCGTCCGGCACCGTCGCGAGCACCGCTGGCGAGCGTCGACGAGCGCGCGCAACGAACGCGCGCTCGGCGCGCGAATCGAGCGGCACGTCGAGCAGCACCAGCGGCAGCGCCGCCCACCGCACCTGCCCGTCGCCGCACGCCCGCGCGGCGAGCCTGAACAGCTCGGCGCGATCGGTGATCGACGCCTGCCGCAGCTGGCCTTCGACGCGCGCCAGCAGGCGGCCCGACGTCGCGCACCGCGCGGCTTCGCGCCTCCAGATCGGCCGCGGCGACACCGGCCAGGCGAAGCTCGTGAACCGTGCGCGCCAGCGCTTTCGGAAAACCCGGCATCCTGGCGACCGGCTCGAAATACTCCATCTCGCCCGCGGCGGCCGCATCGAAGACCGCGCGGGCCGCCGCCGCTTCCGCGCCCGCCTGTGTACCGGGCATGCGCCGGGCGCCGGCGAGCTGGACGGCGGCCGACCGTGCCGCCAGCTCGGTGAGCGAAACGCGCGTAATCCCGAACGTGGCACCGTGGTCCACTGCGAGGCGCCGCGCGAGATCGTCGGCCGCGCCGCGCGACGCGCCGACGATGACGACTTCGGCCGGCGATGGATGCGACTGGAGGAAACGGCGCGCCTGATCGAGCCGCGCCGCCGCGGAGGTCGACGTGATGATGCGCAACATTGAGAAGCCTCGTCCGGACGCCTTGCCGGACACCGCGCGACGACAGCGCTTGCTGCCGAAAATCAATCTTAGAATCTCAGGATCTTTAGGATCTCAAGATTTGGGATGTTAGCACGCACGCGTGACAGGGCAGGTCACTGTGCTAGTGTTCCGGCGTGATTCGCAGCATGAGTCCCGGAGCGCGGCGCCCGCTGGCAAGGCGCGAAGAGCCAGCCTTGGACATAAGTGAGCAAATGAGCAATGCAGCCACGAGATGCCCCGCACAGGAATTCTGTCGCGAATCACACGCGCCGCGAGCGAGCGCGCGAGCGAGCCACGCGAACGGAGCGCGCCGGCGCAGCGGCGCGCGAGAGAGCGTGTCAGGGAGTCCGAGGGGCGAAGCCCCTCGGGTAAGACTACGATGCCGCACGCATTGGTGACGGCGTTGATCGATCTCACGATGCTGTCGACGCCGAGCCGGCAGAGAGGCATCGGCCGATATGCGGCAGATCTCGCCTGCGCATTGGACGACACCAGCGTCGACGCCGCCGACGGCGGACCTCAGAGGTCCGCCCTACGAGGCTGGCCGGATGTCCACGTTCGTGCGATCGAGCGGTTCGACTGGATCGGTCCAGCAACAATTACCGGCCCGCGCAGCGCTGTGCGCCGGATTGCGGAGGATGCCCGCCGCTTTTCACACGCGCAGTGGGCCTACCGCGTGCGCCTGCGGCTCGCGTCCATCGTCCGCAGAAGCCGCGCCGACGTCTTGCACTCCCCCCATCCCGACGCGACGCCGCTCGGACCGCTGGGGTGCCCGCGCGTCGTGACCTGTCACGATCTGATCGCGATGAGAGCGCCCGACCATTACGGCGGCTGGCGGGACGGCTGGCGCTGGGGGCGCCGGCGTCTCGACGCGAGGCGTTATCACTCTGCCGATCACATCATCGCGGTCAGCGCCGCGACCGCGTCCGATCTCGTCGCGCTCCTCCGCATCCCGGCTCGCAAGATCACGGTCGTCCACCACGGCGTCGACACGGTTCGCTTCTCCTCCACGCCGGCCGGCGACGACGAAGACGTGCGGCGACGGCACGGCTTCGGGGACCGCAGGTATCTGCTGTTCGTCGGCGCCGCCGACTGGCGCAAGAACGCCGAGGGCATGCTGCGAGCGCTCGCGATCGTTCGCGGGCGCCCGGGCACCTCGGACATCGTGCTCGCGTGGGCGGGGGGGATCGACTCGCAGGATCTCGCTGCCGTTCGTGCGCACGCGCGGACGGCCGCGGTAGCTGACGCGGTCATGATGCTCGGCTACGTGCCGGATGGCGATCTGGCGGCCCTGATGCGCGGAGCGCTCGCGCTGCTGTTCGTGTCGCGCATCGAGGGTTTCGGGTATCCGCTCGTCGAGGCGATGGCGTGCGGCTGCCCGGTGATTGGCAGCGACCAGCCGGCGATTGTCGAGATGGCCGGCGATGCCGCCTCGCTGGTCGACCCCGAGCGTCCGGAAGCGATCGCCGAGGCGATTGGGGCGCTCGCCGGCGACGTCCGTCAACGGCGCCTGCTGTCCGAGCGCGGCGTCGCGCGGAGTCAACACTTCACCTTGCGCAGAATGGCTCAACAGACGGTGGACGTGTACCGGCAGATTGCCGCGAGGCCGCGTCGCTGACGTGCGGCTCTCCATCGTCGTCGTCAACTGGAATTCGCGCGACGACCTGCGGGCGTGCCTCGAGTCGCTGGCCGCGCAGACGTATCGCAACATCGAGATCCTTGTCGTCGACAACGGGTCGACGGACGGCTCGCCAGAGATGGTCGGAACTGACTTTCCGGCATGCCGGCTCCTTGCTCAGTCCAGCAACGTCGGCTTCGCCGAAGGCTGCAACCGCGGCATCGAGGCCTCGACCGGCGAGTGGGTCGCGACCCTGAACAACGACTGCGTCAGCGAACCGGGCTGGGCGCAGGCGCTCGTCGACGCGGCGGAGGGCGTGCCCGCGTCGTGCGGCATGCTGCAGTCGACGATGGTCTTCCTCGACCGGCCGGGAACGATCAACTCCACTGGCATCGAACTGACGGCGCTCGGCGGCGGGCGCGATCGCCATCGCGATCGGACCTGGCCCAACGACGAATCGCGGCGACAGTCCGCGATCTTCTGCCCCACTGCCGGCGCGGCGGCTTATCGCCGGGCGATGCTGGACGCCGTCCGCCTTTCGACGGGCTATTTCGATCGCACCCACTTCATGTACTTCGAGGACATCGATCTCGGCTGGCGCGCGCGGCTTGCCGGCTGGGACGCGTTATTCGTTCCCGACTCGATGGTGCGGCACAAGTGGCACGGCAGCACCGACCGTCATGGGGCGTCGTGGCTCGCCGTCCTGTCCGGCATCAACCGGGTGCGCACCCAAATCAAGAACGCGTCGCCGTCCCTCATCGCGCGCACGAGCCCGGTCACGATGGTCGAAACGCTCGAGATCGCCCGGCACGCGGGCATCGACGGTCTGCGGCAGCTGAAGGCGGCCGTTCAAGAAAGCCTGGCACTGCGTGAGGAAGTGGCGAAAATGGCGCGCGTGAGCCGACGCGCGGTCGAGCGCGCATGGACGACGTGGTAGTCCGGTGACACGGCCTGCTTGGCACGGTCCCGCAAATCGATGCAGGCGAGTGAGAGCGGGTGGCGGGCGGGTGAATCAGGAACCGTCCTGGGGCGTAAAAGGTCGTGAAACCGGTTGGCCGGGCTCGAGTGTTACTTCTTCCTCCAGATGACCGACGGTGAGCCCAGACCCCTCGCGAAGGAGGTAAGTCACCAGACCCTTCCGCCCCTCGATGTCCACCGTCAAGAGCTGTCCCCGGATGGTGAGATGAAAGCGAAGGCCGTCGAACGCGGCGCCCAAGGCGAGGATGGAACGTGATTCGGCCGTTGTAGTCGCGCATGCCGGCGACGCCGTAGATGGCCGCCATCCACGTCCCACCCATTGACGCAATGTGGCAGCCCTGCTCGACGTTGGCGTGGACATCCGCCAGGTCCATCCATAACGCGTACCTCGAGGTAATCGATCGCCTTCTCACGGTAACCGAGCTCCATCGCCAGGATGCTCTGAATCGACACCGAAAGCGAGGAGTCGCCGGTGGTCAACGGATCATAGTAGTCAAAATTCCGGCGTTTCTGTTCGAGCGAGAATTCATTCCCGAGCAGGAACATCGCCAGGACGATGTCAGCCTGCTTAACGACGTTATGGCGGTAGATGACCAGCGGATGGAAATGCAGCAGCAGCGGATAACTCTCCGGAGGGGTGTTCGCGAAGTCCCACGGCTTCCTGCTCTGGAAATCGTCATCCTGCAGATGGATTCCCGCCGTCTCGTCGTACGGGATGTACATGCAGTCGGCGGCGGTCTGCCATTCGGTGACCTCTGACTCGCTGAGCGAGGTCGCATGGGCCAACTCGTCGAACCGCTCCGGGTTGGTCGCGCGGACTCCCTCCAGCGTCCTCGCGGCCGCCCGGAGGTTGGCCCTCGCCATCAGGTTGGTAAAAGCATTGTTGTTGACGACGGTGTTGTACTCATCCGGCCCCGTAACGCCGTTGATACAGAACCGACCGTTGGTGCGGCTCGAGTAGAAGCCCAGACTTCGCCACATCCGCGCGGTCTCGATCAGCATTTCCGCGCCTTCTCGATACAGGAACTCTGTCTCGCCGGTTACGTCCGCATACTTCATCAGGGCATAGGCAATGTCCGCGTTGATGTGGTATTGGGCCGTCCCGGCTGCGTAGTTGGCCGAGGCTTCGTCCCCGTTGATGGTCCGCCAGGGGAAGAGGGCTCCCTGCTGGTTGACCTCGCGTGCGCGTCTGCGAGCGGCGTCCAGCATGCGATACCGGAACCGCAGCAGGTTCCGCGCGACTTGCGGGCTGGTGTAAATCAGGAACGGAAGAACGTAGATCTCGGTGTCCCAGAAGTAATGGCCCTCGTATCCGTGCCCGGTCAGGCCTTTGGCCGGTACGCCCATTCCATCTGCGCGTGCGCTGGCCTGGTAAATGTGGAAGAGGTTGAAGCGCATGACCTGCTGGAGCTCGACATCACCCCGCACTTCAACGTCGGCCCGATCCCAGAACTTGTCCAGGCACACCTGCTGTCCGGCGGCGAGCCCGTCGAATCTCAAGCGCCTGCGCGCGATCCAGTGCCCTCTCGGCGCGCTCCGCGAGCTCTTCGACCGGGGTCGTGCGATGAGCTGTGGTATGTGAGCAGCTTTGTCAGCCGGACCGTGTGACCGGCGCGTACCGTGAACGGAGATGACCACCCGGCCTCGTTCGTCTGATGATAAGTTCTTCAGGTCGTACGAGCCGTCGGTCTCAATGTGATGGTCCATTCCGCAGGCCAGCGTCATTCTGCTGGTCCGCGTCATCGCTGTCAGAATGGCCATGCCGCCGGAAGCCTGCGAGGCCCTGCGGAAGCAGGACTCGCCCCGCAAAGGCACGGCTTCCCCGTGGGTCACCCTCGAGCGGGCGTGTCTCTTCCTGTACACCGAGCTCCGACGAAATCACGATGGGCGCCGCGGCGTTGAGCAGCGTGACCTCGTACGAGACAGCGGCGACGTGCCTGTGCTCGAAGGAAACCAGCCGTCGCGAGCGAACTCGAATCCGCTTGCCCGAGCCCGTTTCCCAGGTCACGTCGCGTTCGAGGAGGCCGGTCCGCATGTCGAGGGCACGCTCGTAGTCGACCAGCGTGGCGCGAGCGAGGTCGAACGGTTCGTCGTCCACGTAGAGCCGAATCAGTGTGGCGTCCGGTGCGTTGACGATGGTCTGTCCGCTGCTCGCGTAACCCATAGGCGGACTCCGGATAGACGATCGGCCACGTTTCATGGAAGCCGTTGAGCAGCGTGCCTTTCTGAAAAACGGGTGTCCCTTCGTCGAACGTGCCGCGGATGCCGAGGTAGCCGTTGGCGAGCGCAAACAGCGTCTCCATTTGCGCCATCCGAGGAGGATGGTATTTCTTCTCCACAAGCCGCCACGGGTGGTGCGGATAGATGAAGGTGGGGGAGGTCTGGATGTCGCGCCGGAGCATGACCGTCAGCGTCTCAGGACCGCGGTGACAGCAATTCCTCGAGGTCTGCGACCACGAAGTCGGCTCCTTCGTGTCTCAACGCGTCGGAGTTGCCGGTTCGAGCGATTCCAATCACCAGTCCGAAGCCGCCCTTCTTCCCGGCTCGCACACCGGCAATGGCGTCCTCGACCACGATGGCGCGCGCGGGCTCGACCCCGAGTTGTCGGGCGGCCGCCAGGAACATGTCCGGCTCCGGCTTCCCGGCAAGACCCAGATCTGAAGCGGTCCGACCGTCAACACGGACATCGAAACGGGACTCGATCCGTGCCGCGGCGAGAATGGCGGCACAGTTTTCGCTCGAGGAAACCACCGCCGTCTTGTATCCCTGCTTTCGCAGAAAGTCCACCGCCCTGACCGACCCCGGATATGCTTCGACGCCTTCCCTCGCCATGATCTCGTTGACCAACGCATTTTTGTGGTTGCCGAGTCCGCAGACGGTTTCAGCGGTTGGCGGATCGGTCGGCGCTCCGTACGGCAGACCGATTTGTCGGGATGCCAGAAAGCTGCTGACCCCATCGAAGCGCGGCCTGCCGTCGACGTATCGTCGGTAGTCGTCACCGCTGTCGAAGGGGATGAAGATGTCGATCCTGCGCTCCGGTCTGGCGCTGCAGGAAGATGTCGAACATCTGCTTCCACGCGGCTGCATGGAGCGTGGCGGTCGCCGTCAACACACCGTCCAGGTCGAACAGAATCGCGTCGAAGCGTTCTCGTGTGATCTCGGGGAGCGAAATCATGCACATCTCCCTTTAACGGCGTGGCCCGAACGTGTCCGCTGCCGGAGTCATAGCCCGAGCACAACTCATGCCGTCGAGGGCCCCTCATCGCAGGGGCATGTTCTGGCCCGACTGGTCGATGTGTCGGTGTCCCTCTCGTCGCTCTCGAATCTAGCCCGACTGCAGAATCGCGTTCCTTGAATCGGACGTCCGGCTAAAGCCGGACGCTGCGTCAGGCACGAGCGATCTCGCTTCCAGCAGCGCGCGGCGATCACCAGCCAGACGACGCTGCATAGACGCTCAGTGAGACGACCGCGGCCGCGATGAACGAGAGTGGACTGTTCACTCTCGACGCAAGCACGAACCGTCCGGCGGCTGCGGTCAGGCCGGCGGCTGCCAACGGGATGCGCACCCGCCTCCAGAACCGCGCCTCTGGCAGCATCCTCCGCAGCACCTCGGCGATCACGATGTTGCCAATGACGACGTGCGACGCGTATCCGATGGCGAAACCGAGCGTGCCGCCGAGTGAGGTGCCGATTGGGACCGCGATCCAGGTAATGACCGTCCACAGCAGCGCGACGCGCGCGAACACACCTGGGCGTCCGATCGCATCGAGCGCGGACGCGACGAGCGGCGACAGGAAGCCGATCGAAATCGCCGCGGAAAAGACCGCCAGGAGCGGGACCGCCGGTAACCACTGCTCCGAGAACACGTAACGCGTGAGCGGCTCGCCGAGGCCGATCAACAGCCCGACACAGCCGCAGGTGACGAACGCGCACAGGTGAATCGCGCGGCCGAGCGACTCGCCGACGAGCGCGCGGTCGTGCTGCAGCCGCGCGAACAACGGAAAGCCGACTGTCCGCAGCGTGTCGACCATCTTCAGCGGAAAGTAAGCGGTCTGCCGCGCCCAGTTCAGATAGCCGACCGCGGTGACGCCGAGCTCGCGGCCGCCCCAGAACGGCGTCACCGCGTCGTTGACGAGGCTGATGACGTTGCGCGACTGCTGCGCCAGGCCGAAGCGCATCAGCGGCCGGACCTCCGCCCAGGCGAACGTGGCCTGCGGCCGCCAGCCGGAAACGGCATAAGCGATCACGGTCACCAGGCTTGCGCGTCCGATCACGGCCGCAGCCAGGGACCACACGCCCCAACCCAGGAGTGCGAGGACGACAGCCACGCCGTAGAAGGCCGCGCCGCCGGCGACGTCGATCAGCGAGAGTGCCCCGAAGCGCAACCGCCGCTCGAGCAGCAGCATCGGCGCGATGCGCAAGCTGACGAGCACGAAATCCACGGCCATGACTCGCATCAGCAGCGCCGAATCAGCCGGCAAATCGGGCCAGACGACCGGGATCGCTCCAGCCGCGGCGGCGACCGCCGCCATCAGGACAAAAGATGCCGCGAGCTGGAGATAGAAGACGCTGGACAGCTGTCGATCGGTCGGCGGCGTCGCCTGTCGCACCAGCGCGCCGCCGACGCCCGTGTCCCCGAAGAACGCGACGATCGCGAGCACCGACTGGACGATGGCAAAGGCGCCGAATTCGTGCGGCGTCAGCAGCCGCATCAGGGCGATGCTGCCCCCGAACACGACCACTTGCATGACGACCGTGCGCGACACCAGCGCGAGAATGCCCCGCGTCGCCAATCCGTTCAGAGCGGAGAGATCGTTATCGTTCACGGCCAGGCTCATCCTAGCATTCGTGTCGTTCGGCGTTCGGCGGGCGGCGTTCGACGTTCGGCGGGCGGCCGTCGAACGACGCACGATCTGCAAAGCCCCCCGAACGACGAACGGCTCTATCTCAGTAATGCAACCAGCAGCACGTTTCCCACCGTGAGAAACGCGACGAGCGCGAGTGTGAGCGCGTCAGACCAGAACGCGGACACCGCGAGTGCCAGATACAGCACGGCGAGGTGCGAGCCGAGTCCGAGTGCCGTCCAAAGACGCATGCGCTTGGTTGTCAGCGCGGACGGCGCAAACCCCGGCAGCGCCTCAGCGACCGCGCGGAGAGTCCCGACGTACTGGCGAAAGAACCAGAGGAGAAACGACCCGGCAGTCTCAATCTGCGCCAATTCTTTCTGCGTGGGGAGCGGCCGCGCTCCGATGCGCGACAAGTAGGTTCGCTTCGCGAAGTCGAACAACGAGCACTGGAGACCGTAGCTGACCATCGCGACCAGGCCGAACCCCCATAACATTTCCTCCCCCGACTGCCGCACCAACGTGTAGGTGATGCCGCTGAGAACGGCGAGGTTGACGGCGAGGTCGGCAAGCCCGTCGAACATGTCGCCCGTGCGCGAGGCCGCGCCTCGAATACGCGCCAGCTGACCGTCGACGCAGTCCAGGATCACCGCCGTAAAGAGGAGCGCCGCCGCCGCGAGCCGCAGCGCCGGAGACTCGACGGCGAAAAACACCAGGATGCCGGCGGCGACACCAGTCGCGCCCGCCAAGGCGGTCACCTGGTTGGGTGTGATGGAGGTCGCGGCCAGCGGCCGGACGAGGATCGCGGCCAGCGGGCGATGGAGCTGTTCGTCAATCCATTCTTCGGCGAGACCAGAAGGGGCGACCACAGGCCCCGATCGGCTCATTGCGCCGGCGCAGGGTCGAGCCGGCGAATGGCGTCGAGGACGCGCGCGCACTGCGAGAGCGTGCCAACCGTCACGCGAACGAAGCCGCCCAGCTGCGGCAGCTCGCTGCGATCCCTGATCAGAAGGCCTTCGCCGCGCATCCGCTCGCAAAAGCCGGGCGGATCGGCGAGGCGCAAGAGGATGAAGTTCACGGGACTGGGAACAACCGTGTGGCCGAGGGCGCGAAGCGCCTCGACGAGCCATGCGCGCGCCGCAGTGACCTCTTCGACGTAGCGTTGCATGTACGGCAGATCGTCGAGAGCGGCTACCGCCGCCACCTGGGCGGCGGCATTGACGTCACGGCCGCTCCAGAACCGGCGCAGGCGCGCGGCGAGCGCCTCACTCGACACCGTGTACCCGCACCGAAGCCCGGCGAGGCCGAACGCTTTCGAAAACGAGCGCATGACCAGGAGGTTCTCGAAACGATCAATCAACGGAACCGCGGTCACCCCTGCAAACTCGAAGTAGGTCTCGTCGACGATCAGCACGCCGCCGGCAAGCCGCGCCAGCAAGGCAGAGAGTTCGTCCAGCGAGAAGGTCCGCCCGGTGGGATTGTCCGGGTTCGACAAGTAGACGATTCGCGCGTCGGAGTCGATGGCCCTGAGGAGCAGCGCCACATCCGGTGTGAACGGATCGGCGGCATGGACCAGCTCGACCGTCAGGCCGGCGGCTTCGGCTGATCGGCGGAACCGATCGTAGGTGGGCGCGGCGACACAGACTCGATCGCCCCGTGACGCGAACGTCCGCACCGCGCACTCGATCGCGGCATCACAGCCGTTGAATGGGAGCACTTCCGCGTCGCTGCGCGAGGTGTACTCGGCGAGGCGCGCGCGGACTATCGACGCCTCACTGTCGGGATACCACGAGGCGCGGCCTTCTTCCAGGAACTCCCGAAGGCGAGCTGCCACGAGGGGCGACGGCGCAATCGTCGACTCGTTGGCGTCGAGCTTCAGCACGGCAGCGCCCGGCGCGGCAGGGGTTGCCGGCCGCGGTCCAGTGGCGCTGGTCAGCACGAAGCAGACTCTAGCACAATGCTTTCGATGCCGAGGATCGGCCTCGATGCGCGAATGATCGGTCCGACGCCGACGGGTCTCGGCACATACGCGCGCGGCCTCATTCGCGCGCTCACGACGATCGATCACGCAAACACGTACGTCGTCATCCGCGGACCTCGCGCGGGTGGGCCCATCGTGTCAGGACCGAATGTCGAGGACGCGATCCTTCCGGGCGAGCTCGACACCCCGCGGAATCTCCTGCACGGCGCCGCGATTTCGCGCCTGGGCCTCGACCTCTATCACAGCCTGCATCACTTTCTCCCACTCGGCCTGCGGGTACCGCGCGTGGTGCTGACGCTTCACGATCTCATCTGGCTCGAGCACGCACATCTCATCATCGATGGACGGTTCGGCGCCATTCATCGGGCGGCCACCCACGTCTTCGCACGCGTCACGATGCGCCTTGCCGTTCGCCGGGCGGATCGCGTCATCGCCGTCTCGGGCCACTCGGCGCAGCGGGCCCTGGCCTATTACCAGCTCAATCCGCGGCGCCTGACCGTCGTGCACCACGGTCTCGACCACCAGGCGTTCGCCTTTCAGTTTCCGTCGGCGAGGAGCGATCGATACTTCATCGCGGTCGGCAACACACGTCCGTACAAGAACATCGCGACGGCGATCAAGGCCTTTGCGATGTGCGCGCAAGCGGATGCCGACGTCCGTCTCGTGATCGCCGGCCGCGGTGATGCCGTCGCGACGCTTCGGCCGCTGGCCGCCCGCCTGGGCGTCGCGGATCGCGTCCGGTTCGCCGGCCCGCTGGCCCAGGATGAGCTGCTCGCGCTGCTGCACGGGGCGACCGCGCTCGTCTTCCCGTCACTGATCGAGGGATTCGGACTGCCGGTGCTGGAAGCGATGGCCGCCGGCTGCCCCGTGATTGGATCGCGAATCCCGACGGTGCAGGAGATTGCCGACGACGCCGCGCTCTTCGCCGAGCCGTCGAGTCCGGATGAGTTTGCCGCCGCGATGAGCCGGCTGCTGGTAGACGAGGCACTGCGCAGCGACCTGGTCATGCGCGGGTGCCAGCGCGCGTCGCGGTTCTCCTGGGAGCGCTGCGCCGCTGAAACGCTCGCGGTCTACCAGGAATTGCTGTGATAGTATCGCCGCCTCAATGCGGCCGCTCGACGCGATCCTCTTCGATCTCGGCGGTACGCTCGACGGCCGTCACGGATGGCGCGACCGGTTTCATCGCCTCCTCCCCGGCGCCGGAATCGCCTGCTCGCGAGACCAGCGGGCGGCGGCCTTCGACTACGCGGAATCCCGATCACACGCCGAACCGGCGATGGCAACCTCCGAGTTGCGCCACATGGTGACGTGCCACGTCGGCTGGCAGCTCGAGTTCCTCGGCCGCCGCCCAGCCGGCGCCGTTGCGCAGATCGTCGATTCGTTCATCGGCGACATCTATCAGGCAGCGGCGGTCAACCGGCTGGTGCTCGCCGAACTGGCGCGTTGCGGATTCAAGCTCGGCGTCGTCTCGAACGGCTGCGGCAACACCGCTGGTCTCTGCGAAGAGTACCGGATACGCGAACACGCTGGCCGTCATGGTCGATTCACGCGAGTTCGGCGCGGCCAAACCCGACCCGTCGATCTTCCGCCATGCGCTGTCCCTCATCGGCAGCCTGCCGGAGCGGACGGCATTCGTCGGCGACTCGCTCGACCGGGATATCGATCCGGCAAAGTCGTTGGGCATGCACACGTTCTGGATCGCCGGTCGTGACGCGCGGCTTGCGCGGCGGGCCGACGCGATCCTCGACAGCGTTGCCGAGCTTCCCGCCGCGCTGGATCGATGGTCCGCCTGATGCGCGCCGGAATTTTCGCCGCCGGATTCGGTGCGCGGCTGCGTCCGGATGCCGACCCCACCGGAACCCCCAAGGCACTGACGCGCGTGGCCGGACGTCCTCTGATCGACTGGGTGCTGTCGGATCTCGAGCGGGCCGCCGTCGAGCAGGTCGTCGTGATCGTCAACGAAGGTTCGACATCGATACGGGATCACGTGGAGAAGAGCGGCAGGGCCAGCGTCTCCTGGCTGGTCGAGACGACCGCGTCGTCGATGCACAGTTTTCTCCGTGTGCTGGAGGAGCTTGCCCGCGACGGAGACGACGGGCCGTTTCTCATCACGGCCGTCGACACGATCGCGCCAGCCGGGACGTTTCGACAATTCGCCGAGATTGCGGCCGCGGCGCCATCGGCTGACATCGTCTTCGGCCTGACGACGTTCGTAGACGATGAGAATCCGTTGCGAATCGATCTGGCCGACCATTCGACCGCTGTGGCTGAGGTCACCTCCGTCGGTGACGGTCCGTACGCAACCGCCGGCTACTTTCTGGTCAGGCCCAGTGTGCTTCGCGAAGCCGGCGTGGCGCGCGCCAGCAGCTTCAGCGCGCTGCGTGTCTACCTGCGCCACCTCTTTGACCGCGGATACCGCATGTCAGGGGTGAGGATGGCGGATTCGATCGACGTCGACCGTCCGTCGGACGTCGCGACGGCCGAGCGACTGCTCCGAGCGTCACTCTCATGAGCGAGTTTCTCGGCATCTACCGCGAATCGATCTGCTCGCCGGGGCGCCATCGCGAGAACGATACGGTCATCCTCGAGCTCGTCGCCGCCGAGCTCCAGCGCCGCGGGCACGTCGTCCATCTCGCCTCGCCGGACGAGGTCGGGCGGTTCGCCATCTCGAGATCCACGATTTTTTCGATGTCGCGCTCGCCGCGCGTCCTCAAGCTGCTGGCGCGATGGGCTGCCGAGGGACGGACGGTCGTCAACCGGCCCGATCGCGTCCTCGGCACCGCACGCAGCCAGTTGGTCGATCGCGCCCTCGGCAGTGTGTCGTTGCCCTCGTGCCATGTCGTTCCCACGGCCCGCGCCGCGAGATCGAGCGTCCAGGCCGTCGACGGCGATTGGTGGGTCAAAGGCGGCGATCTGTACGCGAGCCGACGCGAAGACGTGCAGCGGTTGGGCACGATGGAAGAGCTCGGTCGAGTCTTGAACGACTTCGAGCGACGCGGCATCCGGACCGCGGTGCTGCAGGAACACGTCCCGGGCCGCGAAATCAAGTTCTACGCCGTCCGCGGCGACTTCTTTTACTGGTTGGAAACAGACAATCCCGCGGTACATGGAACCCTCGGCGAGCCATTTCAGGCGTGCGCGCAGGAGTCGGGAGCGGCGCTCTCGCTCGACATCTTCGGCGGCGATCTCGTGATCGGCGAAGACGGCCGGACGACGCTGATCGATCTCAACGACTGGCCGTCATTTGCCCCGTGTCGCGACGCGGCAGCGCGGGCGATCGCGCGGCACCTCGAGCTCCGATCCTTCGACGCCTACGCGGCTTCCTCCCCAGCCGGATCGGTGACGCCGTCCGCGTCTGCCTGATACTCGGGCCCGTTCCACGCGATCCACTGGACTGTCGATACGACGGCCGAAGAGACCGTGATCGTCGCGTGCCACAGGAAGGCCACCACCGGGACACCGGCGAGCGCCGTCACGACGTAAAGCAGCGAATAGAAGTCGCGGCGCGTCACGTCACCCAGGAGGCGCTGCCTCGCCTCGGTCTCGGTGCCGCCTCCGATCCACCATCTCAAACTCGCGACGCTCCCCCGGCCGCCCGCCTTGACGATGAGGCCGGCGTACAGACCGGCAACGTGGATTAACTGCGCGACCAGCGCGATCCAGGCGACTGGCCACGCCCAGGGATGGGACTTCGACAATCCGATACCCACGGCCACGAGGAACGCGATGTTCAAGACATCGTCCACCACCTGGTCGAGCCACTCTCCGGCCTTCGACCGGAGGTACTCTGAGCCGGGCAATCTCGCCGTCGCAGCCATCGAGCACGTTCTGCGCCTCGAACAACATCGCACCGGCGACGAGGTTCCAGTACCCGCCCTCCACGGCCACGACGACGCCAGCCGCGCCAACCGCCGCGGCGACGAGCGTCATCTGATTGGGAGTGACGGCGGTTGACAGCACCTGCTTCGTCACGAGCCTCGACAGCCGCCGGTGCAGGTGCCGCGAGACGAGGCCATCGGCCTGTTTCTCGAGCGACCGCAGCAGCAGGGCCGTCGCGCGACGGCGCTCATCGTCGCTCCCGGCGATGACGACGAAGTCCGCGTCGGCCATCCACTGCACGTCCGGAACGGCATCCGAGATCGCCAGGGCCCGGATGACGTCGGAAGCAACGGCATCACCGCACAGGTAAACGGCGGCCGCTTCCGAACCGACGGCGACACTGCGATCTGGAGCGACCGCATGGCGCGCGAGGCGGCGGACCACGTTCGGATGCCAGATGCATCCGGCGCGGGCCACGAGGATGGACGATTCGATCTCGCGCGGCGATCTCAGCTCGGAGACGTCGAGCCGCACGCGAGGGTCCGATCGGACGGCATCAACGGACACCCCGACGAGATTGACGGACCGAATGCCGGCATCCTGCAGCGAAAGCACCTGGCGCAGGATGTTCGGCAGTCCGCCGACGACATTGAAGCTGACGTCGGCAATTCCGGGCGGCGGCCCGACCAGGCAGGCACGCCGTGTCACGTGCCGAACCGTTCGCGGGCAGCGGCAAGATCGCCCGCGTCGTCGATTTCCATCCAGCTGAAGGCCGGCACGGGCGAGATGCCGAATCGTACGCCGCCGTCGATCATCTGCTGGAACGCATCCTCGTAATAGGCCGTCGCCGCGTGGGTGCTCGTCAACGACTCGAGCGCCGTCCACATCAGCGGTGCGGCTGCCCTGCCGATCTTCTGGACACCGATTGATTCGCCCGCGCTCTCGGCCGCGTCGAGCGCCTTGGAAATTCTCTGCACGGAACGATCTGCGCGCAGCTGCACCTTCATCGCCTCGGGGTCCCAGCGAATATTCGTGTCGACGGCCAGCGCGCAGTCCGCCGAGTGGGCAATCAAGGCAGGCAGCGGATCGGCCGAAAAGATCACATCAGCATCACACACGACGATCCCGTCAGTGCCCACCGCCTCGCGGGCCATCGCCAGGCTCGCCGCGTTGTTGGTGGTCGCGTACCGCGTGTTCCGAACGAGCGCGATGCCGAGCGAGCCTCGACGCGCGCGCACGCGCGCCTCGACCAACTCGAAATGATGTCCGCCGACGATGACCGCACGGTCCAGCCCGGCCGCTTCAATGCTGTCGAGAAGCCGATCGATCAGCGGACGTCCCGCGACGTCGATCAGACATTTCGGCGCAGCATCCGTCAGCGGACGGAGACGGCTGCCCGATCCGGCGGCGAGCACCACGGCAATCACGGCGCCCAGTGTAAGATAGAACATCGCGTTTTCAGGCCTTCGACGTTGCTCAGGCCGACGTGCCGGAGGAGTTTTGACCCGCCGCGTCGCCGTCCTCTCCCTGATCATCACACTGACGCTTCCGGTGCTTGCCGGGGCGTCGCAGTCCGTCTCGACCGGCGCGATCGAAGGATCGGTGTCGACGCCGAAGCCGGCGGTGCGGCTGGCGGGAGCGCTGCTCGCCGTGACCGATCGGCGAGGCGCGGAGGTCGCGCGGACGGCGTCGGACGGCGAGGGTCGATTCACGGTCGGCGATCTTCCCGTCGGCCAGTATCGCGTCGTCGTCTCGCTCGAGGGATTCCAGGCGGCAGACATGCCGGTCGTCGTGGCGGCCGGCAAGACGACCATTCTCGACTTCGAGTTGCCGATCAGCGTGCTCGCCGAGAGGGTGGAGGTCGTCGCGCCGGCCTTGCCAGGAGCGCCCGAGACGTTCGGCGCCGCGGAGACCCTCGACGTCACCGCCCAGGAGGCGTATTCGACCGGCGGCGGCTTTCAGGCGGCGCTGCGGCTGCTGGCCAGTGTCATTCAGTCGCCGGGCGGGCTCAGCATCAAGGGCGGCCGGCCGACGCAGGCGACTACCCAACTTGGCGCCGGCACGATGATGGATCCGTCGACGGGGCTCGTTCCGTTGACGCTGCCGCCCGATGCGATCGATTCGGTCGAAGTGCTGGCCAACCCGTACACCGTCGAGTTCGGCCGATTTTCATCGGGGCTGGTCGTGCTTCGCAGCAAGAGCGGCGGCAACGAGTGGAAGGTGCGGGCCAACAACCTCGATCCCGGCTTCCGCACCGAGCGCGGTCACGACTTCCACATCATCGGCCTGAGGGTGTTCGCACCGCGCGTCGAGGTCGGCGGGCCACTGATCAAGGATCGGCTGGCGCTCAAGCAGACCGCGCAGTATCGGTATGACGCGACGGAGATCGCGAGCCTGCCCCAGGATCTCTACCGTGTGGATCATTGGGTCAGCTCGTTCACGCGGCTCGACGGGCGGCTGTCGCCGCGCCACACGCTGATCGCGACAGGCGGCGCCGAACCAAGCCGCACCAAGTACGCCAATCTCGGCACCTTCGTTCCGCCCGACGCGACCATCGATCTGGAGGATCGCAGCGTTCACGCCGCGGTCACCGACCGCGCGCTCTGGAGCGATACGATCGTGTCCGAATCGACCTTCCGCTTTCAGCACTACCGCACCTACGTGTACCCGCTCGGGCCGGATACGATGCGGCTGCTGCCCGAAACGACGCTGGGACATTTCTACAACCAGCAGTTCCGCGATACCGGCACGTATCAGTGGGTCACTGCCATGTCGTCGACGCGGCCGGGACCGGGCGGACTGCACATGATCAAGGCGGGCATCGACGTGCTGCACAGCCGCTACGAGGGCACCAGCGCGAGCCGGCCGGTGCTGGTCGCGCGCTCGGACGGCAGCGTCGTCCGCCGGCTCGATTTCAAGGGGGCCACCACCCAGCACCAGACGAGCACGGATGTCGCCCTCTTCATGCAGGACCGCCTCGCGCTGAACCGGCGCTGGTACGTCGAGTTCGGCGGACGGATCGATCGCGACGGCATCCTCGACCGCGTGAACCTGACGCCGCGCGCGGGCACCGCGGTGCTGATCAACGACTCGGGCAGCGCCGTCGTGCGGGGCGGGTTTGGCCTTTTCTATGAGCGCACGCCGTCGGCGGCCGGGGCTTTCGATCAATTCGAGAGCTGGGTCGACACGCGATTCGACCGGACTGGATCCGGCGGGCGTCGTCGCAGGAGTTCAGCCTGCGGCCCGCAGGGGATTTGCGGACGGCACGGAGCGCCACCTGGAACCTGGCGTTCGATCACAAGCTGAGCCCGTCGTGGTCGATCCACGCGGGGCTGCTCGACCGCCGCGGCACGCACGAACTGATCGTCAACCCGGTGACGCCGGCCGGACCGTCGGCCGTGGTGCTGCTCACGAGCGACGGACGCTCACGCTACCGCGAGGGAGAGGTCGGCGTCGATTACACCCATCGCACATTCGCCGACGTGCACGCGACGTACGTCGCGTCGTGGGCCAGGGGCGACTTGAACAGCTTTACGCCGTTCTTCGGGGCCATCATGTCGCCGATCATTGGCGTCAACGGCTATGCGCCGCTGTCGACCGACGTGCCGCACCGCCTGCTGGTGCGCGGGCGGATCTCGCCGACGCCGCGGTGGCTGCTGCGTCGGCGTCGCCGACTGGCGCACCGGCTTCCCCTACTCGCGTGTCGACGAGATGCTCGACTTCGTCGGTCCCCGCCACAGCGAACGATTCCCGGCGACCGTCCGCGTCGAGCTTGGCGCCGAGCGGCGCCTCAAGATTGGCAAGCTCGAACCCTGGATCGGCCTGCGCGCGAACAACGCGTTCAACGCATTCCTGCCGGCCGACGTCCAGGCGAACATCTCGTCGCCGGCCTTCGGAAGCTTTTACAACTCCGAGATTCGTCAGTTCCGGCTGATCCTGCGCTTCGCGCAGTAGGAGTGAGTCGAAATCGTGAAATTTCAGTAACCCTACGGCTCCGTCAACACCTTGAGCGGCACTGGCGCGGCCGACTGATTCTGGCCGGTGAGGCCGCGCCTCAGGTATCCGGCCTGGCCGAGATGAAACGACGCGTGCGCGCACAGGTGCAGCAGGAAGCGCAGCGTCTGGATCCGACGGTTCGGGAATCACCGCCTCGGGAAAGTCGTGCTCGAGGACGTCGTCGGTCAGGTTCGGGCACGACGGTCCGGACGGCGACGGCGGCCTTCTGAAGCTCCTCGACGAGTTCGCCCCGCGATCCCGACCGGCGCGAAAACTCGCCGTCGCGATCGCGAACGATAGGCGCTGCCGCCGAGCACCGCGCCCACGAAGTGCTGCAGGTTGCCGGCGACGTGCAGCGCGAGGTTGCCCGCCGAGTTCGGCACGCCCGGCAGCGTCCGCCACAACGTCTCGTCGTCCGGAAAGAGGTGGAGCTCGCGCTCGAAGCCCGCCAGCTCGCGCTGCGAGAAGCGCCGCAATCGATTGCTGGATCGGTCATGACACGAAAGCCTCGCGACCGCGTCGGGAACGTCCGCGGCCGACTGCAGGTACGCCGACGCGGACGACGGATCCTCGCCGGTGCGGTCGCGATCGAGCCAGACCGGCGCGAGCGCCAGCTCCCGAGCCGGCGCGATGTCGTGGTACCAGCTGCACGCGACGTGAACCCAGTCGTCTCGCGCGGCGCCGGTCGAGCGGGCGAAGTAGCGGAAATGCGCGAGCGACGGCTTGTAATCGCGGACGCGCTCGGCGGTCACGACGAGATCGAATCGCTCGCGGAATGCGCGCTGGGTCTCCTCGAACAGGTCGTCGTCGCAGTTGGTGAGCACCGCGAGGCGGCAGCCGGCACTGCCGCAGCGACGCCAGCATCGGCTCGACGTCGTCGAATACCGGGAGCGTACCCCAGGCCTCAGGCAAACGACGGGCCTCGGCGTCGGAAAAGGGCAGCGCCGATCTCGTCGGCGGCGCGTTTCAATGCCGTTGCCAGCACGTCTTTGTACAGCCGGTGCGGCGATTCCTGCTCGAGCAGCCGCTCGAACCGGTGATACGCGCGAAGAAGGTCGGCGGTTCGCTCACCAGCCAGCGGCCTGACGATCGCCGCGAAGCCGTTGTGCCAGTCGACCAGCGTGCCGAAGCAATCGAACGTAACCCAGCGCACCTCGCACTGTTGCTGCACTGCCTGCTGCACGATGGCTTTGAACTGTCCCGGCAGCCGATCGGCGAACTGCGTCATCAGGATGGTGATCATTTCGGTCGCCGGATCGTTCCAGAAATAGGTGCCTGCCGATCCGTTCCAGCCGTACTCGCCGCGATTCGCCGGCATTTTCTGGCGCCGCGGGATCGACGACCACTTCGACGTTGCCGAGTCCCCAGCCCATGCCGTTGCGTTCCTTCACCATCGCCTCGGTCAGGCCGTTCGTGGTCATCGAGTCGACCGTCTTCGACGACAGGAGCCGCACGCCCGCCAGCTCGCCCTTGTTCAGCAGCATCTGGCTGAAGCGGAGGAAGTCGGGAGCCGTCGAGACCAGGCCGACCGCGCCCTCGAGCAGAGCCGGACGGACCGTGAACGGAACCTCTTCGATCTCGTTCGCGACCAGCGTCACCGTTGCTGAGGGCGTAACGCGTCGTGAACCGCGACGCCTGCTCGGGTGCTACCCAGAAGATGGTGTCCGTCATCCCCAGCGGCTGAAAGATCTCGATTGCCAAGAAGCGGTCGAGAGGCTGGCCCGACCAGATTTCGATCAGGCGCCCGACGACCGTCGGACTCTCGCTGTAGCGATATCTCGTTCCGGGATCCTCCATCAGCGGCACGCGCACGATGTTTGCGATGAACTGCGGGAGCGCCTGCGCGCGTGACCGGACCTTCTCGCGCTGATAGAGCTGCGACGTCCGGTGATTGAGCCCGGAGGTGTGCAGGAGCAGGTCCTGCACCGTGATCTCGCGCGCGGGCGGCCGCGTGGTGCCGTCCGGAGACGACACGACGATGCCCTTGAACTCGGGGATGAACTTCGCGACCGGATCGGTCAGGGCAAAGCGGCCGCGCTCGTGCAGCATCATCGCGGCGACCGCCGTCACCGGCTTGGTCATCGAATAGATGCGAAACAACGAGCGATCGGTCATCGGCGCGCGGGTCTCGAGGTCCTGCACGCCGGCCGACCTGCAGATAGGCGAGCTTGCCGCGACGGGCAACCGCCGCAACGGCTCCGGCGACTCTCTTCTCGGCCACGAACCGATTCAGCAGATCGGTGGCTTCCTGCAGTTTCGCCGGGTTCAGCCCGACCGACTCCGGCGTCGCGCTGGGAAAGGGCTCGGCGCCGAAGGGGCTCGGACACCAGCAGCACCGCCAGGCACAGAACGACGGCGGCGGGTCTTGACTTCATGGCCGGGGATGGTAGCACGGGCTCACGCGCCACCGGCACGCGCCAGCCACCACACGGCGCCCGCGAGCGCCACGCCGGTGACGATGTCGACGACGAAATGTGCACGGGTGATCACCGCCGCGACGCTGATCGTGATGGCCAGCGCCAGCAGGATCGTGCCCTCGATCGGCATCGTCTGCGATGACGGCCAGCGCGACCGCAAGCGAGCCGGCCGCGTGGCCGCTCGGCAGCGTGTTCGCACCGGTCGTCGCGTGCTTCATGAAGGCAACTGACGCGCGCGGCCCGCGGGTGTCGAGGCGCTCGAGCACCCACGGCGGCCGGGTCTGGAGATACGGCAGCGTGGCGAACGCACCCAGCTCGGCGCCGATCACGAGCGTCCAATAGTGGGCGGAGCGGTCGCCGTGCCCCGCGGCCAGCAGCAGGGCGAGCCCGGCCGGCACGAGCAGGAAGCAGCTGATGTACGCCGCGTCAAGGAGGCGGATGACGGCCGGTGGCCAGCGCGCGAAAGCGGCGCGGGGGTCTCCGAGGACGCGCCGATCGATCGCGGCCAGCCACGACTCGACGCGCGGCATCGGCGCGAAGAAGGTGCGGCCGGAGAGATAGTACGCGGCCAGCAGGTAACCCATCGGCGCCCAGTTTCGCAGTGCAGAGTTTCCGGCGCGCGAGACCGCGACGATGGCAATGGCCGCCGCGATCGATCCGAGCGTCGCCGTGAGGCGGCGGCCGAGCGGCATCCGGTACCGCACGAGCGCCGCCACCGCGACGTGCGCGAAGAACAGGAGGGCGATCGACTCGTGACGTAACATACCTGCCGACCCATGGAGACCGACGCTCGTTGATCGAGGTCCGACAAGTCTCCAGCCGCCGCGAACTGACGCGCTTCATCGACTACGCCTATCAGCGCAACGCCGGCGACCCGCATTGGGTGCCGCCGCTGCGCTTCGCGGAGCGCGATCGGCTCGTGCCGTCGAAGAATCCGTTCTTCGCGCACGCCGACGCGGCGCTGTTTCTCGCGCGCGACGCGAGCGGCCGGGTCGCGGGGCGCATCGCCGCGATCGACGACCGGCTCCATAACCAGACCCATCGCGAAAACATCGCGATGTTCGGCTTCTTCGAAGCCGCGACCGCCGCTGCCGCGCAGGCGCTGTTTGACGCCGTCGAGCGGTGGGCGGCCGAGCGGGGACGCGACGCCGTCAGGGGTCCGCTCAACCCGTCGATGAACGAAAGCGCCGGCCTGCTCATCGACGGCTTCGACACCGATCCCATGCTCATGATGCCGCACAACCCGCCGGAATACGCGGCGTTCATCGAAGCGGCGGGCTACGGCAAGGCCAAGGATCTCTACGCCTGGATCTATGACATGAGCCGCAGCGTCGAGCCGACCATCGCCCGGCTTGCGGCCCGGTCGGAACGCAGGCGGTCACATCACCATCCGGCCGCTGCGGCTCGACGAATTCGAGCGCGAGGTCGACCGCCTGCGTCTGATCTACTGCGGCGCGTGGGCGCGCAACTGGGGATTCGTGCCGCCGACCTCCGACGAGTTCCGGCGGATTGCCCGAGAGCTGCGGCCTATCTTCGACCCGCGATGCGCGCTCTGCGCGGAGGTCAACGGCCAGCCGGTCGGCTGCGCCATCGCCGTGCCCGATATCAACCAGGCGCTGAAAGGCACCGGCGGGCGCCTCCTTCCGTTCGGCGTTGTCCGCCTGCTCGCGCGGCGATGGATCGTGGATCAGACGCGGCTGATGATCCTCGGCGTGACGCCGGGCTACCGCGCGCATGGGTTATACGCGCTGATGATTGCGCGGTTGCATGGCCAGCTGAAACCCGCCTACAAGCGCGTCGAGTTGTCCTGGGTACTCGAAGACAATCGCGACATCATCAGAGCGCTGGAGTTGATGGGAGCCAGGCACTACAAGACGTACCGGATCTACGAGAAACGTCTGGCAGCCGGATGATTGCGGTCACGGGAGCGGCAGGGTTCATCGGGCGGCATCTCGTCGCGCGGCTTGCGGCGTCGGGACGGCCCGTGCGGGCGATCGTGCGGCCTGGCTCGACCCGCACACCGGCGGCGGCCTCCGAGACGCGACACGCGCCCCTGGTGACCGGGCCGCTGACCGAAGCGTTTGCGGGCGCCGAGGTCGTCGTCCACCTCGCGGGCCGCGTCCGCGCCGCTGACGTCGACGAGTTCACGCGCAGCAACGTCGCGGGTACGGATGCCGTGGCGCGCGCGGCACGGGCCGTCGGTGCGCGGCTGGTGTACGTCTCGAGCCTTGCAGCGGCGGGCCCTGCTCCGCCGGAATCGCCGCGCCAGGAAAGCGACCCGCCTGCGCCTATCACCGCGTATGGCGCCAGCAAGCTCGCCGGCGAAGACGCCCTCCGCGCCGTCGAGGCGCTCCGCTGGACGATCCTGCGACCCGGCGTCGTGTATGGTCCGCAGGATGCGGCGCTGTTGGCGCTCTTCAGGATGGCCGAGCGCGGGGTCCTGCCCCTGGTCGGCAGACCCACCGCTGCGTACACCTTTATTCACGTCGACGACATGGTCCGCGCGCTCGAGGCGACGATCGACCGTCACGTCGATGGCCGCGTGATTTTCATTGGCCACCCTGTGCCGGTCGCCGCGCGAGCGCTCGTCGAAGGGATTCGTGCCGCGGTCGGCCGGCCGGCGACCATCGTCCCGCTTCCGCTCACGGTCACTCGCGCCGCCGCGGCGTTGTGCGACTTGACGACGCAGCTCACGGGCCGGCTGCTCCCGCTCGATCGCTGGCGGTACGCGGAGCTCGCCGCCGCCGGTTTCGTCTGCCGCGTCGATCTGATGCGGGAGCTGCTCCAGGTCGAACCCGAAGTCACACTGGCGGACGGCCTGTCGCGGACCGCCGCCTGGTACCGCGAGCAGGGGTGGCTGTAGGGCGGGCCTCTCAGGCCCGCGGGGGCGGTGGGATCGAGTACTAACCTGTAATTAGGAATTTGGAATTAGGAATTTGGAATTCGTGTCAGTAACTCAGCATTCCTAATTCCTAATTCCTAATTCCAAATTTCGTTTGCCGCCCTACCAGTGAATCGCGCCCGTGAGAAGCGCCGCAATCGCCATAACAAGGCTGATCGCGAACAGGTATGGGATCGCTCGCCGCTGGTGATCCGCGAGGTCGACGCCGGCGAGGCCGACCAGCAGGAATGTCGCCGGCGTCAGCGGACTCACCGGAAATCCCGTCGTCATCTGTCCGATGAGCGCCGCGCGGCCAACATCGATGGCCGAGCCGCCGGCCGCTTGCGACGCGCTCGCGAGCACTGGCAGCACGCCGAAGTAGAACGAATCGGGATCGAACGCGAGGCTGAGCGGCATCGAGACGACCGCGAGCAGCACGGGCAGGTGGCGCAGCACGCCGGGCGGAAGGATGCCGACGATGTCCTGGGCCATCGAGGTCAGCATGCCTGTTCCGGTCATGATCCCCGCAAAGAGGCCCGCTGCCAGCACCGTGGTGACCATCACCATCGCGGCGTGGCCGTGCGCTTCCAGCCGCTCACGCTGCAGGCGTGCGTCTGGAAAGTTGACGACGAGCGCGATGGCGCAGGCGAGGAGGAAGACGACCGGCAGCGGCAGGATCTCGACGACGAGCGCCGTCAGCGTCACCACGGTCAGCGCGGCGTTGAACCAGAAGAACCGCGGCAGACGGTCGGTCCCGGCGTCGCCCTCCGCGGCGGGGCCGCGAGCGCTCTGGACGGGTCCGCGAGCGCTCGATGCGGCTCGCGTCAGCGCCGCGAGCGCTCAATGCGCTCGCTTCAAACGACGACCGTGCACGGGCGCCAATCACCGCGGCGAGCACGAACACCATCACGATGCCCGCCACCGTCGGGACGACCAGCGGGGTGAACAGCTCGCCGACCCCGACCTGCAGCGCGGTGGCGGCGCGCGTCGCCGGGCCGCCCCAGGGCAGGATGTTCATCGTGCCCGCCGCCATGGCGGTCGTGCACGTGAGGATCAGCGGGTCCATCCCGAGCCGCTGATAGATCGGCAGCATCGCCGGCACGGTGACCATGAAGGTGCTCGCCCCGGCGCCGTCCAGGTGCGCGACCGTGGCGAGCGCGGCCGTGCCCATGACCACCTTGCGCGGGTCCCGTCCGACCAGCCGCACGACGCGGCGGATCAGCGGGATCGAAGAGACCGGCGTCGTGCATCACGCCGAAGTAGACGACCGCGAACGCGAGGAGCGCCGCGGTCGGCGCCACGCCGCGGATGCCGTCCATCGCAAACGAGCCCAGTTTGGGGGCGAAGCCGCCGGCGAGCGCGGCGGCGATCGGCACCAGCGTCAGCGCGACGAGCACCGACGTGATGCGAAAGAGAATGAGCGCGAGCAGGGCGGAAATGGCCGCGAGGCCGAGCCACGTCAGCATCGACGCGCGCATCACGACGACGACCGGCAGGCGAGATCGGCGATCCGGCGCAGGTCGGATGCGCTCGCCGACGCCGGCGGGAGCACTGAAGCCTTGGCGGCCGATTCAATCAGACGGTCGGCATCACTCTGCAGAAGGAACCGATCGCGGACGAGCTCACCCGCCGCCCGCTTCACCGCGCACACATATCCTTCCTGCGTGCCGTACCGTTCCTCGATTGACGGCCGCGGATCGCCGGCCTTGCGTCCGCGCCTCGCGTGTGACCGCGAAGGGCACGTAGCCGCCGGAGAAGCCGCAAATCTGCCCTTTGAAGAAGCCTGTCGTCTGGACGTTCCAGCCGAGATACGTGCCGAGCGGCGCCTGATGCAGAACCGAAGGGATGCCCGCCGTTTCGTTGCCGTCGGCGTTCACGCGCGGCACCAGCGTGGGAATCACTTGCTTGATCACCGGCGGCTGACGGGCGATCACGCCTGACAGGTCGTCGTAGTTGAACGTCGGGCCGAAATCGTAGTCGAGCACCGCGTTGACGAAGTGATCCGTGAACGTCAGGCCTGGAATGGCCGGGAATCCAGTCGCTGCGCGCGTGGCGGGCACCAGCGTGCCCGCGGCCAGCGTCGGATAGCGGCTCGGCGGCGGCGCGCGTTCCGCGCACGACCCAGTCGACGAGCGCTGCCGTCAGCGCACGCGTCGTATCGGCCATCGGATTGGGATTCTGCGGCAGCACGCATCGATCGTTGGCGGCCTGCGCGACGTCGAATCCGCCCCGGCCGCCGCCGTGGGTGGTGCCCGGCATGTAATAGCGCCTGACGTTGTCGGGAAGCGGGATGTCGTGTGCGGCGTCGGTGCCGACGAGCCCCGGCGACATCCGCAGGCCCCAGAACTCCGTCGCGCCGAATACCTCGAAGACTTTCGGACATGTCTTCGAAGCCGCGCAACGATCGAGCAGGCTCGCCGATCCACGGCCCCGCTTCGAGTCTGCGTACTTGCTCCACCACAGCACCGGCTCGCTGCCTGGTTCGTAGAGCGCGGCCGCGCCGCCCGGCGCGGCGAAACGGAAGTTGAGCGGCGTCTGCCGCGCGGCGATGAACGGGAAGATGCCGTCCCACACGATCCGCCCGCCGAGATCCTCGTTGAAGCCGAGATGGACGAACGTCTTCAGGAAGTTGCCCGGCCTGGGACGTGCCGCTCGCGACTGAATGCCTGATCGCACCCGCGACCGGGTTCGGCGTTCCCGCCTGGTCCGCCCGAGCGTACCTGAAGAACGACACGAGATCGCGCGTCGCCGCGAGACCGACGCCGAGGACCAACGGATCCTTCGCGGTGTAGACCAGCTCGTACAGGCGGGCGGGATCGAACCCGTTCTTCAAGCAGAGGCGTGACGGGTCCGGGACGCCGGGAAATGGCTTCGATCGGCAATCCGCGAACGCCCAGTCCGCCGGCGGAATCGTTCCGGTGCCGGTGTGAGCACCGTTCACAGCCTCGCTGGCGTGATAGGTCAGCGTCGCTCGCGACGTGTCGAGGCTGACCGGCTGGTAGGCCGCGCTGCCCATCGAGCCGAGACGGATCGAAGCCGTCGTCGTCCCGGCCGGCAGGTCGACGAACCGGGCCAGGACGGGGCCGGTGAGATCCGAGCCGTCACGGTTGCGCGCGACCGGCACCTTGATCGTCTGGTTGTTCGCCGTCGGAATGACGTCACCCTGCCAGCCGCTCACCAGCGAGACGTGCCCTTCGGGGCTCTCGACGGGCGCGCCGTTGCCGCGATTGACGACCGAGTACATCAGCACGCCGCTCAACCTGGCGGGATCGGCCGGCTTGGTCAGCGCGAACGTGGCCACGTACTCGACACGTCCCCGGGCGTTGCGAGGCGCGAGGTCGAGATCCTGGATGATGCGGTTTCGCCGGTCGGCCGGGTCGACCTCCCCGTGCGCGAAGCCCTTGATCCGCTCGTAGCCGCCGGTGACCTCGCGGCTGGTGATTTCCAGTCGCGTCACCTGCGCCGCGGCCGGTGATGCGACAGCGAGCGCGACCAAGGTAGCGATGAAGCGCATGATGTGTAGTGCAGGCCATTAGGCCTGCTTCCCCGATCACGATAACGCGACCCGTGTGACGCCGAGCCTGGCGCCGGCGCGCGCGAGAATCTCGATGGCCCGTGAGATCTGCCCGGCGGTGTGCGCCGCCGAACAGCTCGCCCGCAACACACACTCGTCCTTTGCGCAACCCGGCGGAACGATCACGTTCACGTACAGCCCCTGCGCCAGCAGCGCCTGCCAGAGCGCGATCGTCCGCCCCTCGTCGCCCGTCAGAATTGGCACGATCGGCGATTCGGTGTCGCCGATCGCGAACCCGCAGTCGAGGAGCCCGCGCCGGAAGGCGCGGATGTTCCTCCACAGGTCGTCGCGCAGCTCGGGGTGCGCACGGACGATGCGGACCGCGGCGTGGACGCTCGCAACGTTCGACGGCGAGCTCGACGCGGTGAACACGTATGCCCGTGCGAGGAAGTGCAGCAGTTTCAGCTCGGCGTGATCCGACACGCACACGCCGCCGACGCCTGCCAGCGACTTCGAGAAGGTGCCGACCACGAAGTCGACCTCGTCCAGTACGCCCTGCGCTTCGGCGCAGCCAAGCCCGGTCTCGCCGAAGGTCCCGAGCGAGTGCGCCTCATCCACCAGGAGGTAGGCGTCGTGCGCCCGGCACACCTCGACGATGTCGGCGAGCGGCGCGACGTCGCCTCGAATCGAATACAGGCCCTCGACGACGACCAGCCGGTTCTTCTGCCCCTTCGGCAGGCGAGCCAGCTTCTTCCGCAGGCTTTCGGCGGAATTGTGCCGGAACGCGATGACTTGCGACGCGGTCTGGCGCGTCGCGTCGTAGATGCTCGCGTGGCTGTCGGCGTCGATCAGGATGACGTCGCCGACGCCGCACAGTCCGCCGATGAGCGACAGGTTCGCCTGGTAGCCGGTGCTGAAGATCAGCGCGTGCGCGCTTGCCGAACCAGTCGGCGAGCTCCGCCTCGAGCTCTTCGTGCATGGCGAGCGTGCCGTTGGCCGTGCGCGAACCGGTCGTTGCCGATCCGTGGCGCGCCACTGCTTCCTGCGCCGCGGCGATGACCTCCGGATGGAAGGTCAACCCGAGATAGTTGTTCGAGCCGAACATCAGGGTCGGCCGCCCGTCGATGACGACCTCGGCCGGGCCGATCACCTCGTCAATCACCGTGGCGCCGGGCGTCGCCCGGCTCCCATCGAGGACGGCGCGGCGCCGCTCGATGGCGCGCAGCTTGTCCAGGAGGTCGGTCACGCGTGAAGCCCCACGGACTTGGCGACTCCCGTCAGTTCGCCCCGTTCGTACAACGCGCGCACCGCGGCACGCCGCACCTTGCCGCTCGTCGTCCGGCCAATCGTGCCTCCTGGCACGAGCACGACGTCGCCGACCGCCAGCCCGAAGAGGTCGCCGACGATGCGGCGGATCTCGGCGCTCAGCGAGGCTGCAGCCACCGTTCCGTTCGGCTCGGCGACGATGATCACGCGATTCGGCGTCACCTGCGCCGAACGCGACCACGCGGCCGCGCCGGACGCCCGAAAGCCCTTCGACGCTCCACTCGAGATCCTGGGGGTGATACTTGCGGCCGTTGATCACGATGAGATCCTTCAACCGTCCGCAGACGAACAGCTCACCGTCCGACAGGTAGCCGAGATCTCCGGTGTGCAGCCATCCGTCCCGAACGGCGCGCGCGGTCGATTCGGGGTCCTTATAGTAGCCCAGCATGACGGACGGGCCGGCCAGCGCGATCTCCCCGACTTCGCGCTCGTGCGCGGCCGAATCATCGTCGCGCACGATGCGGAGCGCGTGGCCGGGCAAGCGGACGGCCGCAGCTGACCAGCCGGATCACCGCGCGTCCGTCAGGACCCACCGGCGCGGCCACGCCGTCGTCCGACAAGGCCTCGGCGGAGACGACGTCCACGCGCGGTTCTTGCTGGCGGACGCCGATGGTCGCGGCGAGCACGTGCTCGGCGAGGCCGTAACTGGGTACGAAGCACGACGCGCGGAATCCGGCGCGGTCCGAACTTCTCCGCAAAAGCGGTCAGGGTCTGCGCGTTGATCGGCTCGGCGCCGCATCCGGCCACGCGCCAGCTCGAAAGATCCAATCCGTCCACGTTCTTCAGGCGCCTGACGCACAGGTCGTAGGCGAAGTTCGGCGCGTAGCTGACCGTCGCGCGGTAGCTGCGAGATCGCGCGCAGCCATTCCACGGGACGCTTGACGAACATCTCCGGCGGCATGAGGACGACCGGCCTTGCGCCGTAGAGGGGGCCGAGGGACATGCCGACCAGTCCCATGTCGTGGTACAGCGGCAGCCAGCTGACGCCGGTGTCCGCGGCGGTCACGTCGAGCCCGGATGGTCCGAAGATGCCTTCGATGTTCGCGGCAAGGCTGCGGTGCGTGAGCGACCACGCCCTTGGGCACGCGACGTGGAGCCCGAGGTGTACTGGATGAACGCGACGTCGTCCAGCGACGGGCGCCACTCGTCGGCAGGCTCGTCGTCGTCGAGATCGTCGCCCGCGATGACGGCGTGGAGGTGGGGCGGACCGGACGCAGCTCCTGAAACCCGTCCACGAGCCCCGCGGTCGTCGACGATCGCGCGCGCATCCGAGGCGGCAGCAGCGTCGGCGCAACTCGTCTCGAAGAAGCGCGGAAGATTCCGCCGTGGTCGCTGGCGGATAGAGGGAGGCCGGGACGATCCCGGAGATGGCCGCGCCAATGAGCGTCGTCAGGAACTGCTCGGCGTCGGCGATGACGAGCGCGACGACGTCGCCGCGCTCGAGGCCGGCGCGCCGCAGCCCCGCGGCAACGCGGTGAGCCGACGCGCGAATGTCCGCGTACGAGCGGGTCCGTGGGTCGCCATCCCCGAGGAACGTGTAGCCGGCGCTGCTTGCCGGATCCCTCGTCGAGCGCTTCGGCCAGCGTCCTCAATGCTCGGCATCACGCGTTGGCGCGCTCTTCGACGAGGGCGGCGACCTGGGCCACGACCTGGCCGACGGTGCGGAGTGGCCGGCACGTCGTTCAGCGGGATCGAGATGTCGAACATGTCCTCGAGTTCGGCGACCACTTCCAGGACCTGGAGCGAGTCGAAGCCGAGATCGGCGACGAGATCGCTCGACAGCGTGGGCTCGATCGGCCGGCGGCTGACGTTCTTGAGGACGTCGATGACCCCTGATTCGATTCGGGAGGGGGCTGCGTCAGCCATCGCGGAAGGGTGACAAGGATACCCGAATCCGTAATCGGACGGGCACATTGGTTCAACGGCCGAGCCGGCGTATGACCGGTGTACACTCGGGTTCTATGAAGCGACACGCTCTTGCGGCTCTCGGCCTGCTGCTGCAGGCGTCGGTCGCGTTCGGCAGCGAGCTCAGCGACGACCTGTCGGCCCGCCGCGCGCGCATGATGGAGCGCCTCGGGCCCGACGCGATGGCCGTCCTGTTCAGCGCCGCCGAGCGCAACTACTCGCTCGACGTCGACTACGAGTACCGGCAGGACAGCAACCTCTATTACCTGACCGGGCTGCGTCCAACAGGACTCGATTCTCGTGCTGATGCCGGGCAACGCGTCGCGGCGCGAGATCCTGTTCGTCACCGAGCGGAATCCGGAACGGGAGCACTGGAACGGCCGGCTGCTGTCGCGCGCGGAGGCGGCGGCGCTGACCGGCATCACGACCGTGCTGGGCCGCAGACCAGTTCGAGCCGTTCATCGGCGGCCATGCTCGGCCGGCGCGGATCGGGCGACATCAGCGAGACGGAGGCGGCGGCGTTCTTCGACGCGCTGGGCGCCGGCCGCGCGCGCGTCGGCCTCGCCCTGCAGGCCGGCGGGCATCGCCGATCCGCTCAGCCCGCCGCAGGATTTCGCGCGCCGGATTCGCGAACGGTACGTCGGCTTCCAGGCCATCGACGTCACGTCGATGCTGACCGATCTGCGTCTGATCAAGACGCCGTACGAGCGCAAGGTCCTCGATCAAGAGCCTCGACATCTCGAGCGACGCGCAGATGGCGGGCATGCGCGCGGCACGTCCGGGCGGCTGGGAGTACGAAGTCGAGGCGGCGATCGAGGCGGTGCATCGATCGCGCGGGGCGGTGTCGTGGAGCTACCCGTCGATCGTCGGCAGCGGCCCGAACGCCACCATCCTTCACTACAGCGAGAACAACCGGCAGATGCAGGCCGGCGAACTGCTGCTGGTGGACGCCGCGGCGCAACTACGAATACATGTCGGGCGACATCACGCGGACCTATCCGGTCGGCGGCACATTCACGCCGGACCAGAAGGACATCTACGCCATCGTGCTGCAGGCGCAGGAAGAGGCGATGAAGGTGGCGCGCGCCGGCACGCCGTTGAGCCAGGTGCACGACAAGACCGTCGAGGTGATCAAGGCCGGCCTGCTGAAGCTCGGCCTGATCACCGACGCCAGCGGCGATCAGTACCGCATGTGGTACACGCACGGCGCGAACCATTACATCGGCATCGACGTCCACGACGTCGGCGAGCGCACGCGGCCGCTGCAGCCCGGCATGGCGTTCGTGATCGAGCCGGGCATCTACATCCGGCAGAGCGCGCTCGACGCGCTGCCGCTGACGCCTGAAAACCGCGCGCTCGTCGAGAAGATTCAGCCGGCGGTGAAGAAGTACCACGACATCGGCGTGCGCATCGAGGATGCGTTCCTGCTGGAGGAGGACGGCCTGCGCCGCCTGACCGCGTCGGTGCCGCGGACCATCGAGGAGATCGAAGCCTTCATGCGCAAGCGCGGCCCCGCGCCGACGAGCGCCGCCCGATGACGCCCGCACGAACGCCGCACAGCATCGCCGTCCATCGCCGCGGCGACTCGCTGCCTATGCGGTCGCGCCGCTGCACGCGCAGAACCGCGACTTCATCTGGAAGGCGTCACGCGGGCAGTCGGTCGTCTACCTGGTCGGGTCGGTGCACCTCCTGAGCAAGGACTACTACCCGCTCAGCCCGGCGCTCGACAAGGCGTTCAAGGAATCCGACCTGCTCGTCGAGGAAGCTGCACCTCGGCCAGATGGCGCAGGTCGAGTCGCAGATGACGCATCCTGATGCGGGGATGCTGCCCGCCGGCCAGACGCTCGACAAGGTCGTGTCGCCGGCGACCTTCGCGCTGGTCAGCGAGCGCGTGAAGTCGCTCGGCCTGCCGATCGAACCGCTGAAGCGGTTCAAGCCATGGGCGCTCGCCCTGACGCTGCTCGGGCTGGAGTGGCAGGAGGCGGGGTTCGACGCGGAGCTCGGCCTCGACAAGCACTTCTACGACCAGGCGGTGGCCGCCGGCAAGGAGGTGCAGGGGCTCGAAACGATCGAGTTCCAGATCTCGCGCTTCGACGGCATGTCGATGGAGGAGCAGGATCGGATGCTCGCGTCGACGCTGGAGGAGCTCGAGACCGAGAAGGCGTCGGTCACGACGCTCGCCAACGCCTGGAAGGCCGGCGACGCGCCGACCGTCGAGCGGATCGTGCTGCAGGAGCTCCGCAAGGAGCCGGCGATGTACCAGCGCCTGCTGGTCGACCGCAACCGGGACTGGCTGCCGAAGATCGAGGCGCTGTTCGCCCGCAAGGGCCGCGCCTTCGTCGTCGTCGGCGCCGCCCACCTCGTCGGCCCGACGGCCTGCTCGCGATGCTCAAGGCCAAGGGCTACGCGATCGAGCAGCTCTAGTGTCGCGATCGTTCGACGGGCATGTGACGTGCGACGAACGCTGACGACCGCTCTTGCTCGCTGCTGGCCGTCGTCGCGACCGTGCCTGCGCAGCAGCGATCGATCGACGAGTTCTTCGCCGCGTTTACGGCGGAATGGATCGCGGCAGAATCCGAACCAGGCGGCGTCGACGCGGTTCTTCACCGGCGAGGAGCAGCGGCAGTTCGAGCGGCAGATCACGCCGTTGACGCCCGAGTGGCGGCGGCGCGCGTCGCGCTGGCCGAGCGCAGCCTCGACGAGCTGAACCGGGCAGTCAATCTGCGCGCCAGAGGACCTGGCCGACCGCTCACCGACAGCCAGCTGCGTCTCGGCGGACCTGATGCGCTGGCAGCTGGAGACCTTCATCCGCAGCGATCGCTACAACGACTACTTCTTTCCCTTCGAGCAGTTCGGCGGCGCCAACGTCGGCCTCGTCAGCCTGATGACGGTCAGCCATCCGATCGTCACCGAAGCGGACGCCGAGAATTACGTCGCCCGCCTCGGCCAATTCGCGCCGCGGCTCGACGAGGCGATCGCCGAAGCGCGCCGCATCGCCGCGCTCGGCTTCATTCCGCCGCGATTCATCATCCGCGCGACGCTGGCGCAGATGCAGCAGTTCGTCGCGTCGCCGCCGGCGCAGAACCCGCTCGTCGCCTCGTTCGCGAGCCGAATGGCCGCGGCGCCCGCGATTGCGGAAGCGCGGCGGCCGGCGTTTGCCGCCGAGGCAGAGAAGGTCGTCGCTTCGCAGATCTATCCCGCCTGGCAACGCGCGATTGCCGTCGTGCAGCCGCTCGAGGCGAAGGCGACCGACGATGCCGGCCTGTGGCGATTCAAGGACGGCGCGGCCGTCGTATGCCGAGATGCTGCGGCGGTTCACGACGACCAACCTGATCGGCCGACGAGATTCACCAGATCGGCCTGAACGAAGTGGCGCGCATCGAGAAGGAGATGGACGCGATTCTCCGCAAGCTGGGGCGCACGCAGGGCTCGGTCAAGGATCGCGTCGATCAGCTGAAGAAGGACTTGAGCTATCCGCTGACCGAGGATGGGCGCACGCAGATCATGGCGGACGTCGAACGAGATCATGCGCGACGCCGAGAAGCGCGCCGCGCTCGCAGTTCGATCGCCGCCCGAAAGCGCCGGTCGTGGCGCGGCCCTTCCAGCGGTTCCAGGAAGCCAATGCCGCCGCCAACTACACCGCCCCGTCGCGCGATGGATCGCGGCCGGGGATTTTTCAGATCCCGCTGCGGCCGGAGCGCATGACGAAGTTCAGCCTGCGGTCGCTCGTCTATCACGAGACCGTTCCGGGCCACCATTTCCAGGTTGCGCTCGAGCTCGAGAACGCCGAGCTGCCGCAGCTTCCGCCAGCTTCGCGCATTCGGTGGAATCTCGGCGTTCAGCGAAGGCTGGGGACTCTACGCCGAGCGGCTGGCGGCGGAATCGGATGGTACGACGGCGATCCCGAGGGGTTGCTCGGCCAGCTCGACTCCGCGCTGTTCCGGGCGCGCCGGCTGGTCGTCGATACCGGCCTGCACGCCAAGCGCTGGACGCGCCAGCAGGCGATCGACTACGGCATCGAGGCGAGCGAGAGTCGAGCGCTACGTCGTGAACCCCGGCCAGGCCTGCTCATACATGATCGGCCAGCTCAAGATCGTCGAGCTGCGTGAGAAGGCGCGCGCCGCGCTCGGCACCCGCTTCTCGCTCCGCGAGTTCCACAACCTCGTGCTCGGCACCGGCAGCGTGCCGCTCGAGCTGCTCGAACGTCAGGTCGACGCGTCCATTCCGCGCAACGCGGGGCGCTAGGCGCGCTCTTCCCCGCCGACGTCCTGAGGTTCTGCTCCGACAGGCGAAAGGCCCGGCTTGCTGACGCGTATCTGACCTAAACTCTTGGGCGTGTCGGCGTTGAACGGCGTGTCGGTGCTGGTCGCGGGCGCGGGGCTCGCCGGGCTCTCGGCGGCGCGCGACCTGACTGCCCTCGGCGCTTCGGTCACCGTCGTCGAGGCGCGCGACCGCGTCGGCGGGCGTGTCTGGACCATCCGGGACGGATTCAAGGAGGGCCAGCACGCCGAGGGCGGCGCCGACCTGATCGACGGGTCCCAGGAGGAAATCCAGAAGCTCGCTGCCGAGCTCGGGCTCGAGCTGACCCGGATTCTGCGCAGCGGCTGGGGATTTGTCCGGCCGGACGGCCGCGGCCGGCCCGCAGATCGTGCGGCGCGGCGTGTCGCGCGGCTGGGACCGCCTCGCGAAACAGGTTTCGGCGTTCAGCGAGCCGTACCGGCTCGCCGAGCGCCGCTGGGAATCGCCGATCGTCGCCGACATCGGACGGAAGTCGGTCGCCGAGTGGTTACGCGGCGATCAACGCCGACGACGAACTGCGCGAGACCGCGCTCGGGCTTGCGCGGCTTCTTCCTCGGCGATCCCGACGAGCTCTCGCTGCTCGCGCTCGTCGATCAGTTCGCCACCGACGACGCGCCGGTCCCTGACAAGATGTATCGCATCAAGGGCGGCAACGATCGTCTGGCGGCCGCGCTGTCGGCGCCGCTCGGGCCGGCCGCTGAAGCTCGAACCGAAGTCGTCGCCGTGTCGCAGCGCGGCCGCGCCGTGCGCGCCAGCCTCAAGAACGGCCGCCAGGTCGCGCAGCTGTCGTGCGAGTACCTGGTCTTCGCGCTTCCCGCCACGGTCCTGCGGCGCATCCCGATCACGCCGGCGCTGCCGCAGCAGCAGCACGATGCGTTCGTCCGGCTGAAATACGGACGCGCCACCAAGACGCTGCTGCAGTTCTCCCGCCGCTTCTGGCGGATTGCGGGCCGGCCGCGCGCATTCGGGTCGCCGCTGCCGTTCGGCGCCGTGTGGGACGCCAACGAGGAGCAGCGCGGCAGCTCGGGCATCCTGAATTTCATGGCGGGCGGATCGGCGAGCGACGCGACGCGCGAGCTGTTCACGCGCGAAGGCCCCGAGGCGCTGGCGCGATCGCTGGACTGGCTCGGCGTCCGGCGGCCGGAGCTCGTCGCCGTCGCGGCAGGTCGCCTGGGACGACGACCCGTGGGCGCGCGGCGGCTACGCGTTCTTCGATCCGGCCTTCGACCCGGCGCTGCGATCGTGGCTGGCCCGTCCGGCCGGCCGCCTGTTCTTCGCCGGCGAGCACACGAGCAATAAGTGGCAGGGCTACATGAACGGCGCGATCGAGAGCGGACGGCGAGCCGCGGCGGAAGTCGCGGCGGTCCATGCGCTGATGCCGGGCGGAACCGCGTGAGTGTCGGCGGGCCTAAGAGGCCCGCCCTACGCCCTGCCTGAGAGGCCCGCTCTGTAGTGAATCAAGAAGTGAGGTGTCCTGCGGCCCTGCAGGTCCGCCGACGGGAGGCCCGCCGGACGAGCTTAGCGCAGCTTGTCGCCGTGCGGCGGCGTCGCGGCGTGGAACCCCGGGCGCGCCTCGATCAGGGCGCCGGTCAGCTCCACTTCCGCCTGCGACTCGGCGATCTCGATGAGCCGGCGCGCCGCGCGCCCCTCTTCTTCGAGGGTCTCGAGCAGCAGCCGGGCTTCGTCAGGCCGGCTTAGCCGCCGGGCGCAGCGTCCGAGCACAGCCGTAGGCCGCGATCTCGTAGTGCTCCAGTCGCTGGGCGAGCCCAATCACGACGGCGTCGCGCGCGTCGTCTGTCGCGCCTTCATTCAGGCGCTCGTCTGCTTCTTGAACAATTCCGGCTATCCCAGCCGAATGTCCTGTCGCCGCCTGACCGCCCCAATGCGTGAAGATCAGCTGCAGGCGCTCGACGTGGAGGCGCGTTTCGTCGCAGTGCCGGGTCAGTGCGTCGCGCAATTTCATGCTCCGCGCCGCATCCCTTAAGCGGGGCAGCACGCGCAGCGCCTGCATCTCGGCGTCGTACAGCGTTGCCAACTCGCCGAGGTAGACATCAGTCAGTGCGCCGCTGGCCATGGACGGACACATTTGAGCGACGACTACGCAAGGTGTATGCCTCAGCCGACGGATGGGCTCGGGCAGCTGGAATTTACAATGGACAATTTCAAATTGAAAATTCCAGAGTGGCTGCGCAAGGTGAATGGCTGCCGACGGATGGGCTGGGTCCGGCATTTTCGGCTGGGTCCGGCATTTTCAATTGTAAATTTCAAATTGTATTTCAGATCGCCGCCTCGAGCCGCGACACGAGCGTGTCGAGCTGCGAGACGACGGCCCGGACCGGTTCCGGCTTGCTGAGATCGACGCCGGCGCGCTGCAGCAGTGTCATCGGATGATCGCTGCCGCCCGATTCGAGCAGCGTGAGATAGCGCTCGCAGCGCCGCCGCGCGCTCCGCCGGCGAGCCGCCGGTCAGCTGATTCATCAGCTGCGCGCTCGACGCGAAGCAGGTGGCGTACTGGTAGACGTAGTACGGCGACTGGTAGAAGTGCGGGATACGCGCCCAGGTGATCCGCGACTGCGCGTCGTAGTCGAGCGCATCGCCGTGATAGGCCTGCGAGCAGCCCGAAGTAGATATCGCCGAGCACCTCCGCCGTGACCGGCTTCCCTTCCTCGGCCAGCCGGTGCGCCTGCAGCTCGAAGTCGGCGAACATCACCTGGGTGTAGAACGTCGAGACGATGCCGTCGATCGCGTGCTGGAGCAGGACGATCCGCTCGCGCTCGTCGGTCGAGCGCGCCAGCATGTACTCGAGGAACAGCGCTTCGCTCAGCGTCGACGGCACCTCGGCGACGAAGATCGTGTAGCCGGCGTAGACGAACGGCTGGTGCGCGTGCGACAGCACCGTGTGCATCGAATGCCCCATCTCGTGCGCCAGGGTGAACACCGCGTCGAGCGTGTCGTTGTAGTTCAGCAGCATGTACGGCTGCACGCCGTAGACCGGCGCCGAATACGCGCCGCTGCGCTTGCCCGGGTTCTCGTAGACGTCGATGCACTGGCCGTCGAGCACGTCGCGCATCCGCCGCTGGTAGTCGTCGCCGAGCGCGGCCACCGACGCCGGCAGCCACTCCAGCACGTCCTCGTACGGGTACTTCCGATCGAAGTCGACCAGCGGAATCGCGGTGTCGTACGAGTGGTAGGTCTCGACGCCCGAGCGCCCGCTTCCGCAGGCGGTGGTAGCGCCGCAGCGGCTCGGTGCCGGCCTTGGTCTCGCGAATCAGGTTTTCGACGACCGTGGTCGGGATGTTGTTGCCGTGAAGCGCCGCTTCGAGCGTGTTCGTGTAGCCGCGCGCCTGCGAATAGAACAGGTCGCGCTGCAGGACGCCGTCGTAAAGCGTCGCGTAGGTGTTGACGGTGTTGTCGTAGATCTTGTGGAACTCGTGAAACGCCGCGGCCCGGTCGGCCTGGTTGCGGTTCGTCGCCAGGATCGCACGGTACTGTCCGTAGGTGAGCGTGGCCTCGGCGCCCGTCGACAGGCGCACCGTCGGGTACTTGACGTCGGCGGTCGACAGCGCGGCATAGGCGTCGTTCGGCGACGACGAGAACCGGCTCGACAGCGACAACAGGTGCTCGCCCTTGTCGTCGAGCACGTGCTCCTGCTGGCGATAGAGATCCTCGATCGCGAAGCGATAGACCGCGAGCTCCGGGCTGCGCCGCCATCCATGCCTGAACCTCGCCCAGGGGAATCTTCAAGCAGCTCGGGATCGAACCAGGCCGACGCCTGCGCCGCCTTGGCGAACAGAATCTGCACCTGCTGCCGCCGCGCGTTGATCTGGTTGTCGCGCTGGTCCTGGTCGTACCACAGCGACGCGAAGTACCACACCTTGTATTCGAGCTGGCCGATCTCGTCGCGCAGCCGCAGCGCGCCGAGCAGCCGCTCGCGCCTTCGCCGAGCGTTCCCTGGAGCGCGGCGAAGGCGGCGATCTTCCGGTCGAGCTCGTCGTACGCGGATTGCCACTCGTCCCACGTGGCGAAGATGTTCTTCAGGTTCCACTTGAAGCGTTCCGGGATGCTGTCGCGATCGCGCAGCGGCGGTGCGGCAGGGGCTTCGGTCGTCATCAGTTGACGATCATACTGCACGGGCCCAGAGTCGCGATGCGCGATCGCCCGGCTCGGCGAGCCGGACCGCATCTTGCTGTCTCGATTCGGACGCGCACTTCGCGCGGACTGGAGGCCATCGTGGATCATCCGCTGCCATGGTTGAGGTATGTCGACGCCGACGACATTGACGACGACACGATCGATTTCGAGGGCATGGACGTGCAGAGTCCGACCGGCGAGCATCTCGGCGACGTCGAGGGGTTCATCGTCGATTCGCACTCGGGGCGGCCGTACTACGTCGTCGTCGATGCGGGCGGCTGGTTCAAGTCGAAGCATTTCCTCCTGCCGGTCGGCCACGCCCGCTTCGACGCGGATGCGGAAACCCTCGTCACTGACCTCGACCGCAATCGCGTCAACAGGTTTCCGGGCTTCGACAAGGACGAGTTCGACAAGTTGACGGAGGACGACCTGAGACGTATCAACGACGCCACCTGCGCGGCGTGCAGCATCGAAGGCGTCGCGATCGTCTACGCGGCCGACGAGCCGCTGGCGAAAGCCTGGGACCGCCCCGACTTCACGTACCCGGACTGGTGGCGTGCCAATCCGACGCAGCCCGAGCGGATGGGAGCCCGCGCGGTGACGGCGGGCGCCGAGACGCCGCGCGAGGTCGCGGCACGACGCCGCGGACCGAAGAGGTCCGGGCGAAGGAGGACGATCCGAGCCCGCACTACGATGGCCGCGCGCAGCCGGGCGACGTGATTGGCGTCGAAACCGGCGGCGAGCAGACCCACATCGGCGACACCGCCGACGACGAGAACGCCCGCCGCCGCGACGCGGAAGAAACGGACGCCAAACGGCGGCGCGATAGCGCACCGCTGGATCGATCGCGTTGAAGGTCCCGGTCAGGGGCACGCCCATCGCCCCGGCCGGGATATACACCACCGTGTGGTTCGGCGAGTTCACCATCAGCTTCTGCGCCTCGATCGCCTCGTGCTGGATATACATCGCGCTCAGCTGGCCGCGGATGATTTCCATGGCGTTGGCGATGCCCTGCGCCTGCACTTCGCGTTTCGTCCGCTCCTTGCGCTCGATCTCGATCTCGGTGTCCTTGCGCTGCAGCTCCTGCGTCGCCGCGAGCTTGCGCGAGACCGCCGTCGCGACTTCATCGGGATACTGGACGTTGCCGACGACCACACTGCCGATCACGAATGGGCTGCCGTTCGCGTAAGCCTGGATCCGCGACAACACGGCGTCGCCAATCGCGATGAGCTCGTCCTTCACTTCCAGCCCGTTTCGCCGTTGCACCTCGTCGCGGGCAAATGTCCGAAGCGGCTCGCGGATGAAATTGGCGTACGCCACCTTCACGATCGCATCTGGCTCTTTCTCGAGCTGCTGGTTCGAGACGGTGGTGCTGAAACGGTCCATGAACAGCGGGCACCTGGTTCTCGTCAATGCGCCACACCGTGTGCACGCGAAACTGGATCTTCAAATTGTCCCGGCTCAGCACGGCGTCGTCGTGCGAGAAATCCTCCGTGTAGGTGTAGGGAGTGATGCTCACGTTCGTGACGGCGAGCAACCAGCCCCGTCCCGGTGAGGTCGGACCCCGCTGCGTCCCGACGAAGCGTGACTGGGTCAAGACCGCACCCTTGGTCAGATAGCCGACATACCCGGCCGGCGTGAACGGGTTCGACGCCCCGACCAGCCAGACGAGCGCACCAAAAGCCAAACCGACAACGAGCACGAGCCCTGCGAGGGGTGCAATGCGAGACACGGCGGGCCTCCAATCGCCGGCGGGGTTAGCTGGCGGGCTCGAGGTTGGAAGTCCTCTATCAACTGACGTAGTCGACAGTCCACAGTCGACTGTCGCCAGTCGAATTCGCCCCTGGCGCGCGGAATTACGCGCCGCTGGGTCCCCCGCGACGCTGTCAGTCAGCGTCTTAGGCGTACAGACCACCGTAGGCCTGCGGTGCGAAGTTGTCAAATTCCGGCGGGAAAAGCCGCTTCGACTTCCGTTCGCGTCAATTCCCTCCACTCACCGGGGGCGAGGCGCCCCAGTTCGAGGCCCCCGAACCGAACCCGCACCTTGACGCGTCCGGCCCGAATCGCCTCCGTCGCCTGCGCGCGAGAGAATCCCGAGCTTGGAAAGAGCGCGATTGAGCGGAACCATCGTCAGTCATCAGTCGACTGTCGACTGAGCCGAGCTCCGAGTTAGTGTCCGAGCACCTGGTGGGGCTTGTACGGGTCCTCAAGGAACTTGATGTCCTCTGGCGACAGCTGAACCTTCAGCGACTCCACGGCGTCGTCCAGGTGGGAAATCTTTGACGCGCCGACGATGGGCGCGGTGATGCCGGGCTGCGCGAGCAGCCAGGCGAGCGCCACCTGCGTCGGCTTCACGCCGATTCGCTCCGCCACTTCCACCACCCGGGCCGCAACCACGAAGTCGTCGTCGGAGTAGTAAAGCTGATGGGCGAAGTCGTCGGTCTTGGCGCGAGAGGTCGCACCCTTGTCTTCCTTCCGCCGGTTGCCGGCAAGAAAACCGCGCGCGAGAGGGCTCCACGGGATGACGCCAATCCCCTCCTCGCGGCACAGCGGGAGCATCTCGCGCTCTTCCTCGCGATAGACGAGGTTGTAGTGGTTCTGCATCGACACGAAGCGGGTCCAGCCGTGGCGATCCGCGACGTGCAGCATCTTGGCGAATTGCCAGGCCGCCATGCTGGAGGCGCCGATGTACCGCGCCTTCCCCGCCTTCACGATGTCGTGCAGCGCCGAGAGCGTTTCCTCGATCGGCGTGTCGGGATCGAAGCGGTGGATCTGGTAGAGGTCGACGTAGTCCATGCCCAGCCGCGTGAGCGAGCCGTCGATGGCGTCGAAGAGATGCTTGCGCGAGAGTCCGCGCGCGTTCGGACCCTCTTTGATCGGAAAGAAGGCCTTCGTGGCGACGACGACTTGATCGCGCTCGGCGCCGAGATCGCGCAGGGCGCGGCCGAGCACCTCCTCGCTGACACCGCGCGAGTACATGTCGGCGGTGTCGAAGAAATTGATGCCGTGCTCGAGTGCGCGCTTCACGAACGGCCGGCTCTGCTCCTCGTCGAGTACCCACGGCCGCCACGTCGGCGTGCCGTAGGTCATCATCCCGAGACAGATGCGTGACACTCGAAGCCCGGTATTGCCTAATCGAACGTAATCCATGACTTGTTGAACCCGTCGCAAGCGCCTGCGGCCATGCCGAGCCGAGGACAAGCGAATCCGAGGCGAGGCATCAGCGTAAGTTCGCGGCGGGGGTGGGGCCCCGCCGCCAGTGGAAAAAGTTGATCCCCTACACGGTCAATACCAGCTTCCCGATGTGCGCGCTCGATTCCATCACGCGGTGGGCCTCGGCGGCCTGCTGGAGCGGGAACGTCGCGTGGACGAGCACGCGGACGGTGCCGGCCTCGAGGAGCGGCCACACGTGCTGCTGGACGGCGCCGGCGATCGCGGCCTTCTCCGCGATCGAGCGTGCCCGCAGCGTCGAACCGGTGATCCAGAGGCGCCTCTGCAGGACGGGCCCCATGTTGATCTGTGATTTCGCGCCGCCCAGCAAGCCGATCTGCACGAGCCGTCCATCCCTGGCGAGGCAGTCGATGTTGCGCTGGAGGTACTCGCCTCCAACCATGTCAAGCACGACGTCAACGCCGCGCCCGCCGGTCGTGTCGCGCACGGTGGTCACGAAGTCGGTGCTGCGGTAGTTGATCGCCACTTCGGCGCCGAGCGACTGACACGCCGAACATTTCTCGTCGCTGCCGGCGGTCGCGATCACGCGCGCGCCGTAGGCACGCGCCAGCTGGATGGCCGTCGTGCCGATGCCGCTCGACCCGCCATGGATCAGGATCGTTTCGCCGGCCACCAGCCGTCCGCGCTCGAAGACGTTGGTCCAGACGGTGAAGAACGTTTCGGGAATCGCCGCGGCCTGAATCAGGTCGAGACCAGCGGGAATCGGGAGGCACTGCGGCGCGGGTGCGGAACAATACTCCGCGTACCCGCCACCGCTGACCAGCGCGCACACGCGCTCGCCGGTTCTCCAGGACGTCACGTCGGAAGCGACGCCAACGATTTCGCCCGCGATTTCAAGCCCGGGGATATCCGATGCGCCAGGCGGCGGCGGATACTTGCCCTGGCGCTGCATGACGTCGGGACGATTGACGCCGGCGGCCGCCACCTTGATGAGCACTTCCCCGGCGGCGACGGCCGGCGTCGGCCGCTCGACTGGAACGAGGACCTCGGGCGGCCCGGGCTCGCGAATCCCGATCGCGATCATCGCGGGTCATTGTATGCGTTGCGGCCGATCGCGTCAGTGTCCGCCTTCAGGCGGACTCGTAGGTCCGGCTAAAGCCGGACACTACTTGGCGTCCGGCTAAAGCCGGACACTACTGGGCCGCGACCGCACGCGTCTTGGTGAGCAGCTCGAAGGCGCGTTGACTGCGATCGGTGAACAGGGCGAACAGGACGTCGATGAAGAAGAACTGGCCGAAGCAGCGGCAGTTGCCGCATCACCGACTGGCCGAGGCTGATCCGTGCGCCAGATTCGCGGACGACGTGGATCGACATCAGCCGTTTGCCGATGGTCTGGCCGGCGCGATACTCGGCGAGCAGCGTGTAACCGGGAACAGCAGGCAGAAACATCATGATGCACAGGAGCGGCAGCAACCAATGCAACCGCGGGCGGCAGAGCACGTACCACAGGAATGCCGCGCACGGCCGCGACGCCGGCACATGCCAGGAGAAATCGATGACTTCGCCCCGGCGCGCGGCAAGAACGCCGCGCTCTGCAGCGGCACCGCGGCAAGGTACGATTCGGCCAGCGTCAGCGGATCGCCGAGCTGCCGAAGGACTTCGTCGAGCGGCTGCCCATGCGCCTGCCGTTCCGCCAATATGGCTTCGCACCTCCATCGCGATCTGATCGCGCAGGGCCAGCCCGCGGCGGCACATAATCGATGACGGATTGCACGTAGTCGTGCGGCGGTCATTTGGCCTCCTCGTCGGCGAGCAGCTGCGTCATCGCCGTCACAAACGTGGTCCATTCGTGCTTGAGGCGTGCGAGCTCGGCGTGCCCGGCTTCGGTCAGCCGGTAGTACTTGCGGGGCACGCCGCGCTCGGGGGTTTCCCAGCGCACGGCCACGAAGCCGGCCCGCTCCAGCCGGTAGAGCACCGGATAGAGCGTCCCGTCGGTGACCGCCGAGCGCGCCGTCGGACTGGGTCGTCAGCTTCGTGACGATCTCGTAGCCGTAGGCCTCTCTCGGCGCGAGCAGGTGGAGGACGATGAGCTCGAGCGATCCACGCTTGAGCTCGCGCTCGATGCCGGTCCGGTCCTCGGTCCGGTCGGATTCCCGCGGCATTTCCTGGGATTGTATCGCCATATATTTTGTCACGCAAGATATATGACGTGGCCCGGCCCATCGGAGGTTCCGGACCGGGCCTTGCGTGACCCGATTCGCATGAGCATCGAAGACCTCTGGTATCGCAATGCCATCATTTATTGCCTCGACGTCGAGAAATTCATGGACGCCGAGCGGCGACGGGGTCGGCGATTTCGAGGGCCTCAGCGCCCGGCTGCCCTACCTGGCGGGCCTCGGCGTCACCTGCGTCTGGCTGCTGCCCTTCTCCGAGTCGCCCAACCGCGACAACGGCTACGACGTCAGCGACTACTACAGCGTCTCGGACAAGCACGGCTCGCTTGGCGACTTCGTCGCCTTCACCAACCACGCCGACTCGCTCGGTATTCGCGTCATCGTCGACCTGGTCGTCAACCACTCGTCGATCGACCACCCGTGGTTCCAGCACGCGCGCAGAATCCAGACTCGCTGTTCCGCGACTGGTACGTCTGGTCGAAGAAGCGCCCGAAGAATCACGACCAGGGCATGGTGTTCCCCGGCGTGCAGAAGACGACGTGGACGTGGGACGACGAAGGCGAAGGAGTACTACTTCCACCGCTTCTACGAGCACCAGCCGGACCTGAACACCTCGAATCCGGCGGTGCGCGACGAGATCTCGAAGATCATGGGCTTCTGGCTGCAGCTCGGGATCTCCGGCTTCCGGATCGATGCCGTGCCGTTCCTGATCGGCCGCAAGGGCGCTGACGTCACGACGCCCGACCTGGACTACGACTTCCTGCACGACCTTCGCGACTTCCTGCAGTGGCGCCGCCGCGATGCCGTGATGCTGGCCGAAGCGAACGTCCCGCCAGAAGAAAACCTGGAGTACTTCGGCGAGGAAGGCGATCGGCTGCAGATGATGCTGAACTTCCCGGTCAACCAGCGTCTGTGGTACGCGCTGGCAACGGCCGACCTCGAACCGCTGAAATGGGCGATCGATCAGACGAGCCGAGCGCCACAGAACGCCCAGTTCGTCCAGTTCCTGCGCAGCCACGACGAGTGCGACCTCGGACGGCTGACCGAGGAGCAGCGGCAGAAGGTGTTCGAGGCATGCGGTCCGGATCCGTCGATGCAGCTGTACGGCCGCGGTATCCGTCGCCGGATGGCGCCGATGCTCGGCGGCGATCGCCGCCGGATCGAGCTCGCCTTCAGCCTGCTCTTCTCGCTGCCCGGCACCCCGATGATTCAGTATGGCGACGAGATTGGCATCTGGGACGATCTGTCGCTCCCGGAGCGCGACTGCGCGCGCACAGCGATGCAGTGGTCGTCGCAGCCCTACGGCGGATTCTCGGCATCGAAAAACGTCGTCGTGCCGATCGTCGACGAAGACGAGCACGGTTTTCGGCAGTGCAACGTCGCCGATCAGCGCCGCGATCCGAACTCGCTGTTGAACTGGGCCGAGCGCCGAATCCGCGCGCGGAAGGAGCTGCCGGAAATCGGCTGGGGCGCGTGCACGATCCTCGAGACGGACGCGCCCTCAGTGCTCGCGCTGCGCTACGTCTGGCGGAACACCGCGCTCGTGACGCTGCACAATTTCGCCGAACGGAGCCGAGACAGTCCGCTTCGACGTCGGCAACGCCGGACGGCGGCGATTCTGTGCGACTTGTTCGACGAGGACCACAGCCGCGCCGGCGCCTCTGGCAAGCACGAGATCAACCTGGGACCGTACATGCACAAGTGGTATCGCGTGGGAGGACCGGACACGGTGTTGAAGCGCGCGCATTTCTAGTCTTACCCGAGGGGCTTCGCCCCTCGGACTCCCGGACACGCTCTCTCGCGCGCCGCTGCGTCGGCGCGCTCCGTTCGCGTGGCTCGCTCGCGCGCTCGCTCGCGACGCAGTATGAGATCCGCGTCGCGGCTCCATGAGCAAGATGTCGGAACTTTCTCGCGTCATGTATTTGAGGAGGTTCTGATGAAACGCTATATCGCCTGTTCACTCGTGCTTACGCTGGGTGCGGCCTGCTCGCCGGGCGGGCAGCAGCCAGCCGGTTCACTCACCGCACCAAGCCTGGGGACGACCGCCGTCGGGGTGCCCGAGAATTTCCGGGCTCACTTGAGCGGCGATGACGTCATCCCGCCATTGCCGATTCCGACCCTGGGACAGGGGCAAGCGGTCTTCCAGCTCAGTCCTGACGGGACAGAACTCTCCGTCCGGGTGCTGGTCGCGAACATCGAAAACGTCGTCGGAGCGCACATTCACCTGGCTGCGGCAGGCCTCAGGGGGCCGTTGGTGGCTCTGCTGATGGCGCCGGTTCCACCGGGCGGCGGCCGAACCGGTGGCGTTCTGACAGTTGGCACCTTGACGGCCGCCCAACTGTTCGGGCCGTTGGCGGGTCAGCCCCTCTCGGCGCTCATGGATGCCATTGCCGCGGGCGACGCCTACGTGGATATCCCCACGAACGACGGCGTCGCTCCTCCCGGCACCGGCATCGGCGACTATCCCGGTGGCGAGCTACGAGGGCAAATCCGGTAGAAGCGCCAACCAAGTAGAACAGACGGCTACTCCACGAACTGCCTCGGCACGAGCGCGAGCACCGGATACTGGCGCCGCAGCTGGTCGACGCGCTGCCAGTACTCCGCTTTCGGAAACTCGTTGTGCAGATAACGCTCGCGCAGGCGGCGGATCTCCCACTTGTACAAGTCGCGCACGTAGTCGCGCACGAGCTCGGGCGGTGTTTGCAGCGTGGGCAGGATGCCGTGGCGGGGAAGCTGCGGCGAGGACGTCGGCGCGATAGCGGGTACTCAGCCACGAAGCGCCTCGGCAACCGCCTCGAGCGACGCGTCCATCCGCAGGATATGCCGCGGACGTGCGAGCGCTTCCGCCAGCGGCGCCGGCGTCTGGATGCCGCGACCGATGATCGGCTCGACGATTTCCCGGAACTTCGCCGGGTGCGCGGTCGCCAGGAAGATCCCGACCTGCCCGGCCTGCCCCACCTGCCCTCGCCTGCCCCACCTGCCCCAAATACGCTTTGAGTCCCATGTACCCGATCGCCGAGTGCGGATCGAGGAGGTAACCCCTGCGTCTCGTACACGCGCTTGATGGTTCCGCGCACGTCCTCGTCCCGGTACCCGATGCCGGCGATGTCCTGGCGCATCGACTCGACGTCGTCGCGATACAGCCACAGCATCCGCTCGAAATTGCTCGGGTGGCCGACGTCCATGGCGTTCGCAATCGTCCTCACCGACGGGCGAGGCGTGAAGCGCCCGGTCTCGAGATATTGAGGCACGACGTCGTTGACGTTGGTCGCCGCCACGAATTTCGCGATGGGCAGCCCTGCCCGCTTCGCCATCAGGCCGGCCGTCAGGTTGCCGAAGTTGCCGGACGGCGTGCACACGACAGCAGGAGTCGACTTCTCCAGCCGGCCTTCGCGCGCGCGGACCAACCCGGCGATCGCGTGGAAGTAGTAGACCATCTGCGGCAGCAGACGCCCGACGTTGACGGAGTTTGCCGACGTCAGGCGGACTCGCTCGCGGATCTCCTGGTCGCCGAACGCCTCGCGCGTCAGCCGATGGCAGTCGTCGAAGCTGCCCGCGACGGCGTACGCGCGGACGTTCCCGTTCCCGACGTTCCCGTCCTCGGCGGCGTTGAACATCGTCAGCTGCGCTTCCTGCGTCGGGCTGACGCGTCCCTCCGGGTAGAGGACGACGACGCGCGTGTGCGGCACGCCGTGGAACGCGTGGGCAACGGCGCTGCCGGTGTCGCCAGACGTGGCCGCCAGCACGGTCAGCGGCTGATCGCCGGTGTCGAGCGCCGCCATGAGCCGCGCCATCGTCCGCGCGCCGACGTCCTTGAACGCCAGCGTGGGACCGTGGAACAGCTCGAGCGCATAGATGCCGGGTTCGACCTCGACGAGCGGGATGGGGAAATTCAGCGCCTCGACGACGGCTGCCTCGAAAGCGGTCGCGTCGAGCTCGCCGCGCGTGTAGGGCCGCAGCACGCGGTAGGCAATCTCGGTCAGCGTCCGCGTCGGGAGCCGCTCGATCTCGCGCTCCGGCCACTCGTCGATGGTTTCGGGAACATAGAGACCGCCCCCGGGCGCGAGCCCCTCGACGAGCGCCTCGCGCAGCGAGACCGCGTCCGACGAAGACGCGTGTTTACGAAGCGCACGGCCACTGACCAACCGCGGCGGAGAATCGCGCCCGCGCTAGGCGCGCACGGCGCGCCTGCGAGGGAGCGGCGCGGGGCAAGGGGCCCCCGCAAGCGACCGAGCCGGGGTGTGGGGCGGAGCCCCACATAATCATGACGCGCACGTGGAAAGCACGCGTGCGCCCGCGGGAGCGATCGGCGAAACGTAGGTCCGCGGCTCGCCGCCGATTTGGGCTTTCACCGCGGCGGTCATCGCCGCCGCGACCGTCGCGGCCGCTGCCGGCGCCCTCGCACAGCGCGAAGAGCGACGGGCCAGATCCCGACAGGCTGCAGCCGAGCGCGCCTGCCTCGACCGCCGCTCGCTTGATGACGGCGAGCCCGGGGACCAGCGAGGCCCGGCGCGGCTCGGCGATCGTGTCTTCGAGCGCACGACTGATGACCGCGAAGTCGCCGCGATGCAGTCCATCGACGAGCGCGCCCATGTTGGCCCACTGCCGGACCGCATCGCTGAGCGGCACCGTCGTGCCGAGCAGGTCGCGCGCCCGCGCCGTCTCGATTTCGAGATCGGGATGGACCACGACCGCCATCAGACCCGGCGGCACCGGAAGCCTGCAGGATGTCGGGTGGATTCGGGCGGCGGACCAGCACGAATCCGCCGCAAATGCACGGCGCGATGTTGTCGGCGTGCGCCGATCCCGCGCCCGAGCCGCTCGCCTTCGAGCGCGCACGCAATCAGCGTGTCGGCCGTCGACCCGCCGCCGATCAGCGCGTCGACCGCGACGACCGCGGCAGCGGCGCTCGCCGCGCTGCCGCCGAGCCCGCTCGACAGCGGCAGCCCTTTCCGGATGCTCAGCGCCGACGCCGCGTCGTTCGCCGAGCTTCGTGAGCAGCGCCAGCGCGGCGACGCCCGCCGTGTTGCGCGCCGCGTCGCGCGGGAGCCGGCCGTTGTCGCCGTCGATGCTCTCGATGACGACGCCGTGCGCGTTGCCAGAGAGGAACCGCGCCGTGACTTCGTCGCCCGGATGGTCGAGGGCGAAGCCAAGGACGTCGAAGCCGCAGCCGACATTCGACACGGTGGCAGGAGCAAACGCGGTCGCGGAGATCATTGGGTGTAGCGGCGGCTGATCGTCGGGATGAGGTACTCGCGGAACGCGCGCTCGAAATCGTAGGCCGGCTGGAACCCCCAGTCGGCGCGCGCCGCCGAATCGTCGACGTCCGCCGGCCAGGAATCGACGATCCCCTGCCGTTTTTCGTCAATCTTATACGCGATCGCGGCGCCGGGAAACGCTTCGGCGACGACATCGCGGATCGTCGGCGGCGCTCGCGCTGAACGCGCCGACGTTGTAGGCCGTGCGGCGCAGCCGCTCGCGCGGCGCGGCCGCCAGCGTCAGCAGCGCCTCCGACGCATCCGGCATCGCCATGAACGGAATGCGCGTGTCCGGCCGGACGAAGCACGCGTACGGCTCGCCCTTGCGCCGCCGCGTGGATCATCTCCGACGCGTAATCGGACGTCCCGCCCGATGGCTGCGTCGCCGCCGAGATGAGGCCCGGGAAACCGCACCGCTCGGAAATCGACGTGCGGCGTGGCGTCGACCGAGAGCTGCTTGTAATGCCGCGCGTAATAGCGCCCCAGCTCCTCCGCGTACAGCTTGTTGCAGCCGTACATCGTCGTCGGATGCAGGTACTCGTCTTCGCGGACCCGCGCCCGCGCGCTGCCTTGGTTTCGAGATCCGGAAGGCCATAGGTCGGCGATCGACGACGGGTAGATGAACGTCACGGCGCGGCCGTGCGATTCGCCCTGCTTCTGCGCGAACTCCAGCAGGTTGAGCGTGCCCTCGACGTTCACGTGATGCGCGCGTGATCGGCGTGAACTCGGCCCGCGTCGAGAGCAGCGCCGCGAGGTGGTAGACGCAGTCGACCTCGAACTCCGCCAGCATCCGTTCGAGCAGGCTCGTGTCGCAGATCGAGCCGGTGAACTCGCGCGACGACGGAGCGCGCCACGGCGCGATCGAGCGGATTGACGTCGAGCGTGATGATCGCCGCGTCGCGCTCGGCGAAGCGCGCGACCAGCGCGTGGCCGATCTCGCCGCCGGCCCCTGTCACGAGAACGACCGGTTTTCGCATCGTTTCACGATTGTACGTGCCGTACCGGTCAATTCCGTAAGCGGCCGCCGATCTCACATCGCGCGCGTGGGGTGCTGTTCTGGAACAGCGCGGCTCCGTGCCACTGCGCCGGCGGGCGGCCCGGAAACGTGTGCGGATGAGCAGTTACCGCCACGCCGGAGCTTCTGGCCGATGCCCTTGCTCAACCAGGGGGCGAGGCAACGCAAGGAGCGACATGAGCCGACGCACTCCGGAGACTGATTACAGTTCTGCGCCGTTGCGTGATGATTCCCGCAATCGCGGGTGCGGCGGAGGACCACGCAGCTCGTGATCACGAGCGCGCACGTCGACCATTCCACGCAGCGGCTGGTGATCAGCGGCCAGAACTTGACGACCGGCGAAGAACGGGCCGACAGTGAACGCTCACCCGCTGGTCACGCTGGATCTGCAGCCGCTGTCGTCGTGAGCGCGACGCCTACGAAGTCGTGCTCGCGCCGTTGTCGCCGACGTATCCCGAAGGGCAGCCATCTGCTCACCGTCTCGCGCGGAAATGGTGCCAAGGATTCGGCCGTCGTTCGTCGTCGCCATTTACGAAGAGGACGCATCTGCCGTCGTGGGACCGACTGGGACCCGCGGGCCCGCAAGGACCCGTGGGCCCGCCGGTCCGGGCCGGCAGGCCCCGCAGGTGCAACAGGATCAGCAGGTCCGACAGGTCCCCAGGGTCCGGCAGGACCGGCGGGACCCGCAGGCCCCGCAGGTCCCGCGGGCCCGCAAGGACTGGGAGGGCCATCCGGTCCGGTGGGACCCGCGGGACCGCAGGGCCCAGCGGGACCGCAGGGCCAGCCGGGACCGCAGGGTCCGGCCCGGCGCGACTGGCGCCACTGGCGCCACTGGCAGCGCTGGGTCCGGTCGGACCGATCGGGCCGCAGGGACCGGCTGGACCCGCAGGGTCCGGCTGGCGATCAGCGGGCTCGAGGTCGTGCTGACGACATTTCGACCCGGGATCCGACGATGACGTTTCAGGCCGAGTTGAAGGCGAAGGCGACCTGCCCGGCCGGCAAGCGCGTCATCAGCGGCGGTTACAACCTCGCGGGCGCGCTGCCGCGCTCGCTGACGGTGATGACGTCGTATCCCGAGACCGGCGGCGCGACCGAGAGTTGGATCGTGGAGTTCCGCAACAACACGTCGACGAACCTGGGCGTCGTCAACGTGACCGTGTTCGCGACCTGCGTCGCCAAGTAGGCCGAGGCTTCAAGCCCGGCGCCGCTCGCCGTCACGCGTGAGGTATTGTGTAGCGCGTGAGTCGGACCGCTCGTCCGGAAACCGGTTGGTGAGGAGGAAGAACCGGCCGGTTTCCTCGCCCGCTTCGCCCTGTCGCTCACCGAATGGACCGAGCGCTGGGTTCCCGACGCCTTCATCTTCGCGCTCATCGGCACGATCCTCGTCGTCGGCGCCGCCCTGGCCGTCACGCCGGCAACCACCGGACAAGTCATCGATGCATGGGGCCGCGGCTTCTGGGAGCTGATTCCGTTCACGCTCCAGATGTCGCTCATCATCATCACCGGGCACGTGCTCGCCACGTCGGGCCCGATGCGCCGGCTCATCCGGTTGATTGCGGCGTGGCCCCAGTCGCCGCGCAGCGCCGTGGCGCTCGTCACGTTCTTCGCGCTGGTGACCTCGTGGATCAACTGGGGGTTCAGCCTCGTCTTCAGCGCCGTGCTCGCGCTCGAAGTCGCGCGCCGCGTGCGCGGCGTCGACTACCGCGCGCTGGCCGCCGCCAGCTTCCTCGGCATCGGCAGCATCTGGGCCCAGGGCTTGAGCGGGTCCGCCGCGCTGCAGATGGCCAGCCCCGGCGCACTGCAGCCGCAAATCCGCGACATCGTCGCGAACGGCGGGCTCGTGCCCGGGGGGATTATCCCGTTCCGCCACACGATCTTCCTCTGGCAGAGCCTCGTCTCGGTGGTCGTCGAGATCGTCGTCGTCACGACCGTGATGTGGTTCGCAACGCCGCCGGCCAACCGCGCGCGGACGGCGGCCGATCTCGGCATCGCTTTGCCCGACGAAAGCGAGCGCACCGGAGATCAGCTGGCCGGGGACACCGGGCACGTGGCTGGAGCATTCATCCGATCCTCACGTGGCTCATCGTCGCGCTCGGCGGCACCTTCCTGGTGCGCTACTTCATGGCTGCGCCAGAGCCGTTGAATGCGTTGACGCTGAACATCATCAACCTGTCGTTCCTGCTGGTCGGGATGATCCTGCACAAGACGCCGGCGCGCCTGATGCGCGCGGTCCAGGACGCGACGCCGGCGGTGTGGGGCGTCATCCTGCAGTTTCCGTTTTACGCGGGGATCGCCGGCATCATCACCGGCACGCACCTGAGCCAGCAGCTCGCCAGTGCGTTCGTCCAGATCTCAACGGCCACGACCTTCCCCGCCGTCGTCGCGGTCTATTCGGCGGTGCTGGGCGTGTTCGTGCCGTCGGGCGGATCGAAGTGGGTCATCGAGGCGCCGTACGTGATGGAAGCGGCGCACGCGCTGAAGGTGCATCTCGGCTGGATCGTCGCCGCCTACGACCTGGGCGAAGCGCTGGCCAACCTCGTGCAGCCGTTCTGGATGCTGCCGATTCTCGGCATCTTCCGCCTCGGCGCCCGCGACGTCATGGGCTACACGCTCGTCGTGTTCATCGCGCTGGTTCCGACGGTCCTGCTTCTCGTGACGCTGCTCGGAAGAACCTTGTCGTATCCGTTGTAGGGTGCTCGCACTATCGCTGTAGGGTGCTGGGCGCTGTCGCTGCAGGGTGCTGGGCGCTTTCGCTGCAGAGTGCTCGGCGACTTCCGCTACAGCACCGCTTACAGCGTAAGACGCGCGAAGCACCCTACAGCGTAAGAACGAAGCACTCTACAGCGTTAGAACGAAGCACCCTACGGCGTTAGAACTGAAGCACCCTGCGAGTTCAGCCCCCCAGGTATCCAGGTCTTGCTTTAACCGTCCTTGCGTCCCTTTACCCGAACTTCGAGCTGATGCCAGCCGGCGCGCGAGACGCCGCGCGGCGTGTAGCTGACGAGGTAGCGATGGCGGAACTCATCGAGCACGCCGAGGAAGATGGACTCGAGATTCTGCGTCCGCTCGACTTCGAAGAACCGGCCGCCTGTGAACGAGGTGAGCTCCTCGAGGAACTCGGGCCGGACGCGCGACTTCACCGAGACCCCGTACACCACAACGCCCGATCGCTTGGCGGTATCGAGAACCGAGGCGGGCGGCAGCCAGCTGGCGGTGTCGACGCCGTCGCTGAAGACGATCAGCAGGCCGCGGCCGACGTCGGATTCGCCGACCATCATGCCGGCAAACGTGCCGTCGACCAGCGCCGTCTCGCCAATTCCCTCGGCGCGTTCGAGCGCCGCGCGAACGGATGCGACGTCCCTGGTCAGCTTCGCGCCGCGGTCAACGACATGGCTGAAGCTGACAAGCGCGGCTTGATCGTCCGCTTGCAGGCCGCCCAGCAGCGCTCCGGCGCCCTTGAGCAGCCGGTCGCGGCGATCGCCTTCGACGCTGTTGCTCATGTCGAACACGAGAACCACGTTCAGCGGCACCTGGTCGAAGCTGACCAGGTCGACCTGCTGGGCGACGCCGTTGTCGAGGATCTCGAAGTCGGCCGGCGTCAGGCCGAGGACCGGCTTGCCGTTATCCGTGACCAGCACGTCGACGCGCACCACGTCGACCCGGCTCGAAAACGTCGCTCCCTGCGCGAGCGCGACGACGAGCGCCAACGCGGCCCTCACCGCTGCACCTCCTGGAACATTTGCGTCAGCTCATCGAGGAGCATCTCCGCGTCACGGCCCGCGGCGTTGTCGTAGGTCCACCACGGATCGTCGCCGTCGGGATACTCGGCGGCCAGCTCGAACACGCGCTCGATAGCCGCCAGCGCGCCGGCCCGGTCGCCGCGGCGGCGCGCGAGCGCGCTGTGGGCGACGTGCGGCGATTGCGCGTTCGGATAGAGTGCCGACGCGCGCGAATAGAGTTCGTCGGACTCGTCGTAGTTGCCCAACGCTTCCTCGGCCCCGCCCAGGAACATCGCCGCGTAGTACTTCATCAGGTCGTCAGGGGCCGCGGCGTTCGCGCGGCGCAATTCCTCGGCAGCCTCGCGGGCACGGCCGCGCATCAACAGGACCCGGCCGAGCCTCAAACGCGATTCGAAATGCTCGGGCTGCTGCGCCAGCGCGCGGCGGAACATCGTTTCGGCGTCGCGCAGTTCCGCCTCGTCGGACTGCACCGCGAGCTGGTAGCCCGGCGGCAGATCGATCGCGCGCGTGGCCGCCTGAATCGACGGCCGTGCGAACGATTCGTGCTCGCAGCCGCTCAGGAACAGCAGCGTGGCATCTCTGGGAAAGAGGCGGAGCCCCTGAAAGAGATGGTCGCTGTTCTCGTGATAACCGCCGGCCTGCATCCAGGTTGCGGTCGCCTGGTACCAGAGCAGGACCATCGGATCGCCGGCGGGCCTGACGACGTCGAGGAGCGATCGCGCGATGTCCCAATGGACCGCGCCAAAATAGGTCGCCGTGTTCCGGCCGTCCTCTACGCTGATGGTCAGCCGTCTCACCGCCCCGACCAGCTGCGTGGAACCGTTGTCGAACAATTCGCTGCGAGAAGACATCGCCACGTCGGCATGCAGCATGGCCGCGCGGCGCAGCACGTAATCCAGTTGCCCCTGCTTCCGTGCCGCCTCCACGCGTTCAGATAGCCGGAGGAGTTCCTCGTCCAGGAGAAACGGCGCTCTACGCGACACGCACGCGCGGTCGGTGACGATGCCCGCGGCAGCACAGGCCAGCAGGCGCAAGCGATCCAATTGCCGCGGCGCGAACCGGATTTGCTGCGGCTTCGGCTGTCGCGGCGTGCGAAACGTGAAATAGGAGAGCCGCAGGTCGCGCATCAACTGCGACAGCGCGACGGCGTCGATCGACAGCGCCTGCAGCTCGGCGTACGACCAGCTGGCCATTCGCTCCGCAGCCTCGTCGAACTCACCCGGCTGATGATGCAGGATCGCCTTCAGCCACTCCTCGACCCGCGCCATGCGCGGATCCGCGTCGCTCTCCTGCGCACGAGCCAGGGATGGCGAGAGGAGGATGACGACGGCGAGCAGAAACTTCATCGCGTGGTGCTATCTACTGACGCCGTAGCGTCAGAGCAAGGCACCTCAGACCTCGGCTAAGGTCCGTTGCGGCAGCCCCTCCAGCGCGCCCCAGGTCTCCGGATCCTGACAGAGCAGCGTGTTGAGATACAGCGACACGTGCTCGGCCGGAAACTGCTGAGCGATCTGCGCCGCGGCGGGCCCGATTTTCAACGGATCCGGCTTGACGTCGTCGTCCTTGATCAACCCGTTCTCGTGCGTGATGCCGAGCGCATCGAGAAACGTCCCCATCATCGAACGCTGCTCCGCCAGGTGATAGACAATCAGCACGCGCGCGGCGATGGCATCGGGCAGCGATCCGAGCGTGGCGAGATGGCGCGCCTTGCGGTCGGTGTCGAGCCCAAGGATGAACTTGGGCCGGAATTTCTTCTGCTGCGCGATGATCATGACGGCCTGGACCTGGTCGTCGGTCGCTTCTTCGTCGAGCCAGAACGCCCGCGCCGCCTGCTGGCGCAGCTCGGGCGTCATCCGTTTCCACAAACGTGAGGGTGTGAGCGCTGGGTCTGCCATTTCCTATATTCTAGGAGCGGTTCAGGGGCCGGGCGACCCTGTAGGGTCGCCGATGCGAGGCCAGATTCATGCGCGCCAGGACGACTTCCACGCTTGCGCTCGTCGTGCTCGCGACCGCCGCGATTCTCGCCCAAACGCCCGGCGTCCATCCCGTCAGCGGACGACGGTTCGCGGGAGTGATGAGTTATGAGGGGGCCGCATGGCTGGATCGCGAGGAGCGCGACATCGAGGAGGAGCCGGATCGCGCGCTCGATGCGATCCGCATCGAGAAGGGAACGACGGTCGCTGACGTCGGCGCCGGGTCGGGGTACATGACCGTGCGCATGGCGCGGCGCGTCGGACCCGAGGGCCGCGTCTACGCCACCGACATCCAGCCGCAGATGCTGGCGATGCTCAGGGAGCGGCTGCAGAAGGAGCGCCTCAGCAACGTCACCCCCGTCCAGGGTGCGATCGACGATCCGCGGCTGCCGCCGGACACACTCGATCTGATCCTGATGGTCGACGTCTATCACGAGTTCTCGCAGCCGCAGCAGATGCTGCGCGGCCTCCTGGCGGCGCTGAAGCCGGGCGGCCGGCTGGTGCTCCTCGAGTACAAGAAGGAGGACCCGTCAATCCCGATTCGCCTCGAGCACAAGATGACCGTCGCCGAAGCGAAGCTCGAGGTCGAGGCCGAAGGCTTCCGCCTGGCGCGCGTCGGCACCGAGCTGCCTCGACAGCACATCCTCGTCTTCGAAAAACCGAAGCCAGCCCTTAGCCCTAAGCCTGTCGGCCCTTGCCCGTTGCTCTTCACCGAACCTTCATTTCTCTTCCTCTTCCTGCCGGTCCTGCTGGCGCTGTACTTCCTGAAGCGCCCGCACGGGGAGTACGCGAACGTCCTGCTGCTTGCGGCGAGCGTGCTGTTCTACGCGCGCGGCGGCGGCGCGTTCACGTGGCTGATGCTGGCGTCCATCACGTTCAACTACCTGATGGCGATTGCGGTCGCGGCGGGCCTGAAAGGCCCGCCCTACAGACACGCCCGGTCGCGAGCGTGGCTGGCTGCGGCGATCGCCGTCAATCTCGTCGTGCTCGGCGTGTTCAAGTACGCGAACTTCTTCGCCGACAACGTGAATGCGATGCTGGCATCGCTGAACGTCGCGCCGTTTGCCATCCCCCAGGTGCTGCTGCCAATCGGCATCTCGTTCTACACGTTCCATGCGATTTCGTACGTGGTCGACGTCTACCGCGGCCACGCGACCGCCCAGAAGAGCCCGGTCCACGCCGCGCTCTATCTGCTGCTGTTTCCGCAGCTCATTGCCGGCCCGATCATCCGCTATCGCGAGATCGCCGACCAGCTCGCCCGCCGCGTCGTCGTCCTGGACGACTTCGCCGCCGGTGCCCGCCGCTTCGTCGTCGGGCTCGGCAAGAAGGTCCTGATTGCGAACAACGTCGCGAGCGCCGCCGACGGCATCTTCGCGCTGGCGCCCGCGGAGCTGACCCCGGCCCACGCGTGGCTCGGGATCATCTGCTACACGCTGCAGATCTATTTCGATTTTTCGGGCTACTCCGACATGGCGATCGGCCTCGGCCGGATGTTCGGCTTCCGGTTCCCCGAGAACTTCCGATGGCCGTACGTCGCCGACACCGTCCAGGATTTCTGGCGCCGCTGGCACATTTCGCTGTCGTCGTGGTTCCGCGATTACCTGTACGTCCCGCTCGGCGGCAACCGCGTCAGCCCGGGACAGATGTACCGCAACCTCGTCCTGGTGTTCTTCCTCTGCGGCCTGTGGCACGGCGCGAGCTGGAACTTCGTCGTGTGGGGCCTGTATCACGGGTCGTTCCTCGTCGCGGAGCGATTGGGCCTCGCCAGGTTGGTCCGGCGTCTGCCCGCGCCGCTCCGCCACGCGTATCTGCTCGTCGTGGTGATGGTCGGCTGGGTGTTCTTCCGCGCCGACACGCTGCACGACGCGGTCGTGTATCTCGGCGCCATGGCGGGAGTCAGCGCGCCGGGCGTCAAGCCCTTCGACGTCGCATGGTTCCTGACGCCTGAGGTCTCGCTCGCGCTGGTCGCCGGCGCGATCGGATCGGCGCCGGTCGTCCCGGCCTTCGACCCGAGGTCGTGCGAAGTCGAGCCTGGCTGGCTCGCGGATGCCGCCGCGACCGCGGCGCTCGTGCTGATGCTCGTCGCCTCAATCCTGCAGATCGCAGGCCGGAGCTATGACCCCTTCATCTACTTCCGGTTCTAGGGGCCCGGGGCTCGCCGCGGTCCAGGTGGCCCTGTTCCTCGCCGCCATCTGCACACCGCTCGCCGTCAACCTGACCGGCGTCGACGGCGGCGATCCGCAGACCGAGAACCGGGAACTGGCGACGCTGAACGAGGGTGTCTTCGCGTGGTTCGCCGATCACTTCGGCCTGCGATCGACGCTCGTTCGACTGAATGCGCAGGTCGAGTACCAGCCTGAACGCATCCCCGTCGCCGTCGGTCATCCGCGGCCGCGACGGCTGGCTGTACTACGGCGAGTCCGATGCCGTCGAGGACTACGTCAGCCGCCATCCATTGACGGAGCAGGAAGTCGAGGCCTGGAGAGACACGGTGGTGCGCTCGCGCGACTGGCTTCGCGCCCGGGGCGCCGCCTACGTCTTCACGATCGCGCCCGACAAGCACGTCATCTACCCCGAGCACATGCCGGCGTCGATGCACCCGGTTGGATCGTCGCGCCGGATGGACCAGGTGTTGGACGCCGTCGCCGAGAGCGGCGTGGCGCTCGACGTGCGGCCGGCGGTCGAGGCCGCCAAGTCGCGCGAGCGGGTGTATCACCTCACTGATTCGCACTGGAACGCGCGCGGCGCGCTGGTCGCTTACCAGTCGATCGTCGCGGCGTTGCGCGCCCAGGACCCCGCCGTCCCGCCCGCCTGGAAGCGCTCGGACTTCGAAGAGGTCGAGCGGGAAATTGGCGGGCTCGACCTCGCGCGCATGATGGGCCTCAACCGGACGCTGCAGGAGGTCGATCTCGCGCTCGTTCCGAAGCGGCGCCGCCTGGCGAAGGTCGTCGATCCGCCGGGCGCTGACGTTTCCGCCGAGCTGGGCCGAATCGTGACGACGATTCCCGGCTCGCACCTGCCGCGCGCGGTGATCTTCCGCGACTCGTTCGCGACCGCGCTCGTCCCGTTCCTCGCGGAGCATTTCAGCCGCGCGGTCTTTCTCTGGCAGAAGGATTTCATTCCGGAACAGGTGACCGAAGAGGGAGCGGACGTCGTGATCTACGAAATCGCCGGCCGCCACCTGTACAACTTCGTCGCGTCGCCGGCTCTCGTACCAGCTGGCGATCACTAGTCGCGCTTGCCGACCAGTTTCCACTGGCGCTGAGCGAGGGCGCCAGCCCCCAGCGCGAACTGTGAGCGCGCCGGCGACGCGGCGCCCTCGGACCAGCGTGTCGCGGAGTCGCTAGGGCCGCAAGCCGCTGGGTGGCGCTAGATGCGCGTAAGCTCGCGAATCCGCCGGACGATGGCTTCGCGCTGCGCGGTATCGACTTCGAAGCCTCTGCGCTCGGCGTCGATGAATTCCTGGATGGTGCGGCGCCCCTTCATCAGGCCGTTGGTCGTGTGCTCCTTCGACTTCAGCAGGTAGTGGCCGATCTCGTGCGCGAGCGCGCGGCCGAGGGTGCGGCCGAGCAGGAGGAAGCGTTCGGCCGGCGTGACGCGCCTCGCGCTGCCGCCAATCCCGCCGACTGACAGGACGTAGTAGTTCATCCAGCCGCGGATCACGGGGTTGACGAGTTGCGCGAGGTCCTCCAGGCTCTGGTTGTTCCTGGTGGATGCCAGGCGCCACTCACGAATGGTGGCGCGAATCGCCGTGGCGGCCTTCGCACTGATGGCCGGAAGGAAGCCCACGAAGCATTCCTTCTGGCGATTCTTGGCCAGACGAGGTTGGAAGGTGTATCCCAGGAAGTCGAACGCGACGTTCGCATAGTCCCCAGGCCGGCCATCTCTCTTGCAGTAGACAATCCGAGTCTTCAGGGGATGAAGCTCCAGACGACACTGCGCAAAGCGTCCCCGGATAGCCGCCAGCACCTTCCGCGCTTCCTGCTCCGTTCTGCAATGGACGATGGCATCGTCCGCATACCGTTCGAATCGGACGCCCGGGAAGTGCCGCTGCATCCAGACATCGAACGCGTAGTGCAGAAAGAGATTGGCGAGCAACGGGCTGACCACGCCCCCTTGCGGCGTGCCGCGCGTCCGTTGTTCCAGGGTCCCATCCGGCCGTTGCACCGGCGCTCGTAACCAGCGCGCGATGTACAACCGGAGCCACGGAATGTCGGTGTGGTGGGCTACGGCGCGTTCCACCAGCTCATGATCCAGACTGTCGAAGAAGCTTGTGATGTCCAAATCAATCACCCAGGCGGCCGCCCAGCAGCGCGTCCTCGCCATCCCCACTGCGTCGAGTGCCGACTTGCCGGGTCGATAGCCGTAAGAGTCCGGATGGAACACGGGTTCCACCAACGGCTCCAGAACCATCTTCGCGACCGTCTGAGCACACTCGGTCCGCCACCGTGGGAATGCCCAAGGGGCGCGTGCCGCCGTTATCCTTCTCGATCTCGACGAGGCGTACGGGTGGCGGAAGGTACGAGCCCGACGACATGCGATTCCAGACCTTATACAGGTTGCCCTTCAGGTCTTGCTCGAATGCCGCCAGCGACTCGCCATCCACGCCCGCAGCCCCCCGATGCGCTTTCACCCGCTGATACGCGTCCCACACGAGTTGCTTCGGAATGTTGTAAGGCTTCGCCTCAGGCATGAGCTCCTCCCATTGCTGGTTGACCCACACCCGCGGCCAGATTGTCGGGCTCCTTCGCTCGGTCCGCATTACCAGACTTCTTCGCTACCACGAGCCCGTCCGCCCCTGCGCCTCGCATCGGTACTCGACTCCTCATGGGGCCACCACTTGGAGGTCTCCCTTCGCATCGAGGCGACAGGTTCCCACGTTCCGCACAAGAGCCTGTCCTGGGCTCACGCCGTCTTCATGCCGGTCACCACTCGGGCGGTCAGCAGGCATCTCCCGAGTTCGCTCCCGGGTCAAGCGATGGAACCCGGTTTCGATGACATCCATACGCTTTCGACACGTCGTCAACGGTTCACTCGCGTTCGTCTTCCCAGCACACACCTGACGGGTCACATCCCGCCTTTTCCGAGACGCTCACGACCGCAGTCATGGGACCGCCGCCGCTCTCGGTGGTTTGGGCCCTGACCCTGCAGTCCGAGCCCGAGGGGCCGACCCTCATCTCTCATGCAGCTAGGCTGCATCGAGTTGGCCGCACTTACATATCGCAGTTTCCTCTCTGCGCCGTCGTGGCGCAATCGCTCGGCGTTCGCATGCGAAATATGGATGTCGCCGTCAGGTTCGTCGTCGACGAAGTTGACCCAGCCCATCGGTGAGCCGGCGCCGCGCGGCGTCCCGCGGCTGTCGTCGATGAGGACACGCGGCCGCGTCGGGCGGGGCGGGGTGACTTCCGCACGCACGGCTTCGGCCTTCTGCCACTTGAACGTGACGCCAGTCGGCCGCCAGATCGCGCTCGCTTCCTCCAGCGTGCGGTCGATGATCACCGGCGAAATCGCGGGAGCCGAGTGAACGCTGATGGTGACCGTAGGGAGATCGGCGGGGCGCTGCGCCGCTGGCTCCGGAGAGCCTGCGAGCATCGCCGTCATGGACGCGGCGGCCATAAAACTCAGCATGCGGAGAGGTTAGACGGGCGCGGCCGCGACCGTGTTGCGAATCTGTGCGTGCTGTCGTCTACAAAGTGCGCCGCAACAAAATCTTGGATTTCAACTGACCGATAACGGACAAGCACGGGCAGGTCGGGCAGGTGGGGCTGGCGGGCAGGTCGGGCGATGGGGCAGGAGGGGCCGGTAGCGCTGACGTCGCGCAGCTGCCGATCCTGCTCCCCTGCCCTCCTGCCCTACCTGCCCTCTCTACGGCAAATAGATCCCGTTGAACAGGAACTTGAACGTGCCATGCGGCTGCGCCCGCCAGGCGATTTCCGGCGCAAACAGCAGCACGTGTCCCTTTCCGACCTGGGCATCGACGATCTGCACCGTCTGATCGAGGTACTGCTGTCCCCACGCCCACCCGCTCTTGAGCGGTGACGCCGATCCGAACCACGCCACCGGCGCGACGGCCCGCGACGCGGCGTCCGGGAGCAGCCGGAACGACGGGCTGTCGTCGAAGAACACATTGACGCGATCCGACAGGCCGTACGCGAGGGGATGCGACGTATCGACCCGCGCCTCGAGGATCGAGCCGGGGACGAAGAACTTCTCGGACGGCAGCGGCGTCGAATCGCCCGCGGCGCCGCGCTCGACCAGCGCGTTGCGGATCGGCAAGCCCAGGTGATAGCCGATCGACGGTCGAGGAACCGATCGCGAGCAGCCGGCCGCCGGCCTCGACGAACTTGCGGAGCTCCGGCACCGTGCGCGAGACGGACACGCTGCCGAGCCAGTCGCGGAATTCCGCGGGGATGCTCTCGGGGCGCGGCTGCCCGCCGCCCGGTCGCGTCACGCATCGGAATCGCGCCGTCGACGAAAATCAGCACGTCGAACTTGCTCGCGAGATTGCCTTCATCCAGCGTCTTCGGAAACACGACCTGGAATGGGAACTCGAACTGCTCGAGCAGCCACCGCGTCCAGCCCGACGGCATCGAGCCGCCGTAGGTGTCCCACAAGCCAACCCGGACCGGACGGAGCCGGCACGGTCGCGCGATCGCCGGCCGGGACGCTGTCGAGCGCATCGATCGTCAGGCCTTTGTCCGTGGCGGCCTTCTGCAGGATGCCGCTGCGTCGTCGCGTTCGCCGGCGCGATGATCGTGCCGGCCGGATACGAGCGCGCCGCCCGCGTTGAACGTCCGTGCGGCCCGCGACACGCCCTGGTTCGCCTTCAGCAGGCGGTTCACGGCCACGAAGGCGTCGTTGACCTGCGCGCTGATGACGTAGGCGCCGCCCTGCGGCGCGGCGGTGAAACGTCCCGGCGACGGCTTGATCGACGTCGGGCACCTTCTCGAACGGGCCCGTCGAAGCCGTCGAGGATGCGATCGAACACGATGCCCATCGAGTACGACAGGGTTGTAGCCGGTGACGTCGTACGGCGCCCGCGGCGGTCCGCCCGGATACGGGATGTCGTTCGGATGATCCTGCGGCTCGAACATGTCCATCACGTGCGCGCGGAACGGCTGCGCCGCCTTGACCACGTACGACCCGGCCGGGATACGTCTTGCCGCCGGCCGTGAACGGCGCCGTCGCGCGATGCACGACGACGCCGCGCCTTGATCAGGATGTTGACGAACTTGGTCGCGGTCGAGGAAGTCGGGCTGATCCGACGGAATGATGAACCCGCGCGGATCGCGCGCGGCGGGATCGTGCAGGACGTCGTTGTAGAACGCCACCGGCGCGCCGCCGCGGCCGCTGCCGCCGTTCTGCTTGGCGATCGCGGCTCCGCACCTGCTCGAGGCGCTTCGGGTAGATCGTCCAGTGGTCGCGGCTGCCCGCGCTCGATCGCGTTCTTCGCCATCCGGTACATGTTGAAGAGGAAGTCCTCCTTGCGCTCGGACGCGATGTCGAGGATGGCGTAGTTGGTCGTCATCGAGTACTCGATCGACTGCCGGAAGTGCCACGCGCTGCGGCGCGATCGGGTTCGGGACGTCGGCGCGCCGCAGCTGCATCTCCGGCACGAACGGGAATCTGCGATCGGCGTCGGGTTGCCGATCATCTCGGTGAGGATGCCGATCTGGTTGTGGAAATACGACGTCGTCCGGATGCCGCCGTTGAACCAGGTCGAGTAGCGGCGCCGCCGATCGCATCACGGCGCCCGGCTTCCCTTCGACGGCGAGCCGCGTGTGGATCGCCGCGCCGACCAGATCGATGCCGAGCGGGATCAGCGGATCGAAGTGGTAGTTGAACGGATCGCGGAACGGCGGCGCGAACAGCACCGCGCCGGCCGGACCGGTCTGATGGTGGTTGTACATGATGGCCGGGTACCACTCGCGGTACATCATCCGGTTCGCGTTCTCGCTCTCCGGCTGGTTCATCATGTAGAAGTCGCGGTTGTTGTCGTGGCCGATGTACTTCTGGTACAGCCGCGGCACGCCGGCGGTCGAGCGGCGGCGCTCGTCGGACTCGCGCATGTACCAGTTCGACACGAGCTCCATCCCGTCGGGATTGACGTTGCGTCAGCAGCACGATGGCGTCGTTCAGGATCCGCGTGCGTCTCCGGGTCCGTCGCGCTGTTCAGCCGGTAGGTCAGCTCGATGAGCTGCGCCGCGCCGAGCACCTCGGTCGCGTGCAGGCCGCCGTCGATCCAGACGACGATCTTGCCGTCGCGGGCGAGCTGTCGCGCCTGGTCGTCGGTGAGGCCGTCGGCCAGCGCCAGGCGGCGGTTCATCTCCTTGAACTGCGCGAGCCGCTTGTGATTCTCGGGCGACGTGACGATGGCGGTGTATTGCGTGCGCCCTTCGGCGGTCTTGCCGATCTCGACGACCGTCATGCGGTCGGACTCGCGGTCCAGCTTCTGGAGGTACTCGACCCACTGCGTCCAGTTGACCAGGAAGTAGTCGTCGCCGATGTTCTTGCCGAACTGTTCCTTCGGCGTCGTGATCCTCGGCGCGTTCCGGCCCTGGGCGTGCGGCATCGCGACGAGCGCCGCGACGAACGCACACGACCGCCGTCGTCGTGCGGACCTTCGGTCCGCCTTCACGTCCGCTTCGCCTCGGGCCGCTTCACCATCGCACCCTCACGGGCGAGATTCTACGCGAATCCGTACCGTTCGTCGTTCGCCCGGCACGCGCTCGTGCGTCGTTCGAACGACGCACGAGGAGGGATGCCATCCGAACGACGAACGGCACGTTTCCTTAAAGGATGCCGGTGAGCCAGTGCATGACGTTCAGCGCGAACTGGCGGTTGTCGATGCCGTCGCGGTTCATGCCGAACCGGCAGCAGCGTGCCGTCGGGCAGCCGGGTCGTCTGGGCGGTGATCATCGCCGCTTCGCCGAGAATGACCACGCGGCCGGCCGCCGTGCTCGAGCGCGACCGCCTGCGCCAGGCCTGCCGCCGAACGCCCTTCGTACTCCCGGGACCGCCGGAACGGATACTCGCGCGCCGTGCTCGAGAGCGTCAGCAGCGCGGTGCCGGCACGCGGCCGCAGCGCCTGGCCGGTGAAGGTCATGACGCGATGGACCTGTTCGCCGGACTCGCGGCCCTGCACGATCGGGTGGTCGACCGCGCAGGCCGCCGTCGCGCGTGAACACCAGGAACCCGGGGTTCGCCGTCGCGGTGTCGTGATGGCGCTCGTCTTCGGCCCACCAGTTCGTCATCTCGACGCCGAACGCGGCGGCAAGGCCGGCGGCCGCCGCGCCAGCCGGCGCGTGATCGGCGACCAGCAGGAGCGATCCGCCGGCGCGCACCCACGCCTCGACCTCGGCGACTTCTCGTCCGCGGAGATCGCCGCACCTGCACGCGCACCAGGCGTTCGAGGCCGCCGACGTTCAGCGCCTGCTGCAACATGCCCCGCCATCCGAGCGCGTTCGAGACGACGAGCACGACGCGGGCGTCGAAGCGGCTGGCGAAGCTGTCGTGCAGAGCGACCGACGAGAGCGGCCCGCTGTTCCGCCGCACCCAGAAACCATCGCGGCGAAGCAGCTCCGCAAACGGCGCGTACGTGCCGGACACCGTGTGCACGTTGTAAGTGCGCCTCGTCGATCACCACCTGCGGGCCGTCCGCGCCCGGTGAACGCCGGCGAGCCGACATGCGGCACGTACGACGCATCGGCCGCCTGCGACGCCGCGACCGCCCACACGACCCCCGCCACGACGAGCACCAACCCGCCGCCCAACATCGCCGACCGTCTTCTGCTCCGCCGGTTCACACAGCACCCTACTGCATTCGGAAGCACCCTGCCGATCCAGCGAGCACCCTGCGCATCCGCCCAGCACCCTGCGAACCACCGAGCACTTGCTTCGCAACGGCTTGACGAGTATATCCGTTACGGATACATTTGCCGCGGTTATAGACCGTGACCTCGCTGCGTCCCGCTGACGCCTGCCGTGCTCCACGTGCTTTTGGCCCTGGCCGAGGGGCAGCGGCATGGCTACGCCATCCTCAAGGACGTCGAGCGGCAGACCGACGGCGCGGTGCGGATGGGCCCGGGCACGCTGTACGGCACGCTGCAGCGCCTGATGGAACAGGGGCTCGTCGAAGAAGCGGCCGGGCCGGCGCGGCCGGTCGACGAGCGGCGCCGGTACTACCAGCTGACCAAGTCCGGCCGCGCGGCGCTCAAGGTGGAAGTCGAACGGATGGAAACGCTCGTCCGCACCGCCCGGGCGCGGCGGGTGGCGGCGCGGCCGTCCCGCGGCTGATCGGAGGTCTCAGATGGTGGCGCGATCGTCCGTCGCTGACGTCATCTACCGCGCGATCCTGCGCCTCTATCCCGCCCGTTTCCAGGAAGACTTCGCGTCCGACATGGCGCTCGACTTCGCCGACGCGAGCGACGAGGCCTGGATCGAGCGCCGGTGGACCGGCTTGATCGGCGTGTGGGCCGGCAGTGCCGTCGACGTCGCGCGCAGCCTCACCCTGCAGTGGATGCGCACGCACGTCCCGCTGATTGTCCATCGTCTCGATCGCCATCGCGCTTATCCACGGCGGCCATCGCGCAGACGCATCGCGCCGAAAGGGACCGTTTTTCGCCAACGTCGCATCCGCACGATCGCGAGCTGGTCGACGCTGATCCTGCTCACCGCCTGCGTGGTCCTCGTCATCGCCAGCACGATCATCTTCACGCACTGGTTCCTGCGTCCCCTGCTGTACCGCGGCAGCTCGCGAAGACGCTGATGCGCGGGCGGGGCTTTCGGTACTGACGGTTCGATGCTGCAGGCCCGCGAGCTCACGAAGCGGTACGGAGGCTTCCTCGCGGTCGATCGCGTGAACTTCACGGTCCAGCGGGGCGAAATCCTCGGTTATCTCGGACCCAACGGATCGGGCAAGAGCACCACGGTCAACATGGTCGTCGGGCTGCTGGATTCGACCAGCGGATCGATCGCGCTCGACGGGCGCACGCTCGGCGAGGATCCGGTGGCCTACAAGCGCCGCATCGGCTACGTCCCGGAGGAGCCCTACCTCTACACGCAGCTCACGGCCGGCGAGTACCTGACGCTCGCCGGCACGCTGCGCGGCCTGCCGCCGACGCTCCTGGCGCACAAGATCGACCGGCTGCTCCGGCTGTTCCTCCTGCACGACAGCCGCTACGCCGCGATGTCGGCGTACTCGAAAGGCATGCGCCAGCGCGTGCTGCTGGCCGCCGCGCTGCTGCACGATCCGGATCTGCTGGTGCTCGACGAGCCGTTCTCGGGCCTCGACGTCACCGCGGGCCTGCTCTTCCGCGCGCTGCTCACGCTGCTGTCGGCCGAAGGACGCATGGTGCTCTTCAGCTCGCACCGGCTCGACGTCGTGCAGCAGGTCTGCTCGCGTGTCGTGATCCTGTCCCACGGGCGCATCGTCGCCGAGGAAGACGTGCGCCGCGCCCGGCGATCACACGGCGCAGTCGCTGGAGGACGTGTTCGTCGCCGTCACCGCGCGCGACGACTACTCGGCGATGGCGCGCGAGATCTTCGACGTGGTCCGCACGGCATGACCGACGCCGAGCGAGCGCTGACGCGCCATTTCGTCCGTCACTTCCTCGACGTCGGCTTCATGACGAGCGAGGCTCGGATGGCGTGCGCCGCGCGTTGCTCGGCGCGATGTCGGCGGTCATCACGATCGGCCTGTTTCTTCCCCGGTTGATGGCTCGGGAAATACGTCGGCATCCGCGGCATTCCGGAGCGTGTATCGTCGCGATGGTCATCGGCGACACGCTGATGACGTTCGGCGTTCGCCATGCTCGTCGTCCGCGTTTGCCGCGGCGTTCGCCGGCGACTCGATGTTCCCCGACGAGACCGACTTCCGCGTGCTGACGCCGCTGCCGGTCACCGCGGCGTTCGTGTTCTCGGCGAAGCTGCGCGCCGTCGCCTGGTACCTCGGCCTGGCGATCGTCGTCGCCTCGCTGGCGTTGCAGGTGCCGTTCACGGCGATCAGCGGCGGCCCGCATGCCGAGCGCACCTGGGTGGTTCGCGCCCTCGTGAATTCAGGTATCAGCATGGCTGGCCTCGCTCTTCGCGGCGACCGCCGTGATGGCGGTCCAGGGCGCTGATCGTCCTGTGCGCGCCCCGCGGCCTGTCTGCGGCCGATGGCCGTCGGCGCGCGCACCGCCATGCTGTGCGGCGTCGTCCTGCTGCTGCCGCTGGCCGGCCGCTTGCCCAGCCAGGCACGCGGATTCGCCGCCGAATCGCGCTTTCTTGTATCTCGCGCCGCCAGCGTGGTTCGTCGGCCTGCAGCGCGCGGCACTTGGCGCGGCCGACGGCTACGACGTCAGGATGGCCATCGTCGCCCTGGCGGCGCTGGCCCTGACATCTGCGATCGTCGGCGGCCTGCTATCTGGTGCTGTACCGCGCGTTTCGACGTGCTGATGCTGAGTCAGAGCTCACGGGCGGCGAGGTGTCCGAGCAGCCGGCGAGAGGTCCGCGCGTACATAGCCGGACGCGACGACCTTGACGGCGCGTGGTCGCGCGCTTTGCCACCAGGACACTCTGGCGAAGCCCGCTGCACCAGGTCGTCTTCCTCGGAGTCACCGCCTGCGGCGTCGGATGGAGCCTCAACGGGCTGCTGGGCGGCGGCCTTCTGAGCTGGCTGCGTGACGGCGGCGTACCGCCGCCGCGGCTGGTCTCGGCGGTCACGACGATGCCGTTCGTCCTGCTGTTGGCCGGCGTCACGGGCTTGCGCGCCGCGCTGATGCTGCCCCAGGATCCCCGCGCCAACTGGATTTTCCGGCTGCGCGAAAACGACGAGCATCGCGCGGCGCAACTGGACGCAGTCGAACGCCTCTTCATGCGCCTGGTGGTCTGGCCGGTGCTGGTCGGCGCCTTCCGCTGCAGTGGGCGGTGCTCGGCGCCGATGCCGTGACGGCGCTGCCGATTGCCTATCTGGCCGGTGTCTTTCTCGTCGAGATCGTGATCCGCACCTGGCGGCGGATTCCGTTCACATGCGGCTATATTCCCGGCAAGCGCAACATCGCGCTGACGTTCCTGATCGCACTGGTCTCGTACGTGTTCTTCACGTCAATCGGCGCAGGCCTGGCCTCGCTCAGCCGCTTCCATCCATCGCGCTTCCTGATTGTCAGCCGGAATCCTGATGATCGCCGTCGCCCTCCTGCGCCGCCACCGCCTGCGCGCGTGGGGCCAGTCACCCCTGATGTTCGACGACGACCCACCGGAATTCGCTCAGCCTCTGCAGCTACTCTGACTGCCTCTGCGCCTCTACAGCTCTTCTCCTTCGATGTCGTCGTCCCCGACATCGACGACGACGCCGTGGAGGTCGACCCTGAACCATTCCCTGAACGTCTTCAGGTCACGCGACTGCGGCCACGCCGATTCGTCCTCCGTCCAGGCCGAGAGCTGGGATTCGAAGAGGACCGCGAAGTTGTCCTCCACCCACTCGAGCAGATCCTCTTCCTCAATGCCTTCCGGCAGCAGGTACGCGGATCCGAACGGCTTCGCGCGGGGGACCGCGACGCTGAGTTCCTTGGCCGGCGCGAACTCCGCGTCGCGCGCACGCGTCCACGCGAGGTAGGGTTCCGCGCCGACGACGGTGACGGCTGTTCGATTGATCAGACGCATGCGGGAGCTCAAAAAGCTGAGGAGCTGAGGAACTGTGGAACTCAGTTCCTCAGCTCCTCAGTTCCCCAGTTCCTCAGTTCGTTAGTTCGCTGCTTCGATCTTCAAGCTGTTCACGACTTTCGACACGCCGTCAGTATCCTGCGCAATCACTTCGGCTGCGCGCCTTGCGACATCGGACGGCACCGAGCCTTTCAGCGTGACGACGCCGTTCTTCGTGTCGACGTCGACCTTGCGCGACTTGATCTCGTCGTGGATGAAGTACTTCGACTGGATCTTCATCGTAATCCACGCGTCGTCGACCGGGTTGTCGGCCCGGCTGCGTGCCGACGGGCTCGCGCGCATTGCCGCCGCGGTCGACCACCAGGTTGTCGTGCACCATCGTAACCCCGTCGGTCGACCGCGCGAGCGACACGGCCTGCTGGCGCTCGCCTTCGCTCTCGACCGAGCCCTTCAGGGTGACCATGCCGTCCTTCGTGTCGACGTTGATGTTCCGGGCGCGCACGTCGTCGTCCAGGAAGTACTTCGACTGAATCTTCATCGTGATCCAGCTGTCGTCGATGGCCGTGGCCGCCGCGCGGGCGGAGTTGCGCGCGTCGTTCTTGATCTCCCTGGCGTCGTTCTTCACCGCGGTCGTGTCCTTGACGGCCCCTGTCGTCGCCACGCCCTGCGGCTGGACGCGCAGGTTGTCGGTGACGTTGGTGACGCCCTCGGTTCCGCGCGCGATGCGCACCGCCTCGGCCCGATCGGTATCCGAATCGACCGTACCGCTCAGCGTCACGGCGCCCGACGAAGCGGTGTCGACATCGATGCGCCAGGGCTTCAACTCGGGGTTCAGGTAGTACTGGGACTGAATCTTCGCGGTGATCCAGGCGGGCGTGCGGCCGTTGCGGCCCGGCGCCGCGCTGTCTTGCGTATGATGACGCTGGGCGTCGGAAGCGCCGACGTCAGCCGGCCGGACGAGCAGCTTGTTCTCGACACGCGTGACGCCGTCGACGCCTTGCGCGATCTCGCCGGCAGCCTGGCGCTGGGCGTCGCTATCGACCGTGCCTTCGAGGGTCACGACGCCGTCCCTGGTGTCGACGTCGATCCGATGCGCCTTGACGTCGGGCGACGCGAAGTACTTCGGCCTGGACTCGCGCCGTGATCAGCGGATCGGCTATGCTCCCGCTCCGGTGCGGTTGCCGTCTTGTCGGCATCAGGCGCGATGTTGTCGACTCGCGGCGTCCGATCGCATCCCGCGAGCACGAGCGTCGCGAGCGCCGCAGCGCAGCCGTAAACACGCAATCTCATGTGTTTCCTCCCTGCGCACATGAGATGTGCAAGAGCGCGGCCCAAGCGCAGTGACAGCTCAGCCGTTCGGCGTTCGCGTGCTTCGCGACCTGGGTGCCGGGTGCTGGGTGCTTGCTACTGGGTGCCGTGGCGCACGGGCTACTGGTGCTGCGAGCACCGGACGAGCGCACGGCACCAGCACGCAGCACCCGGGCGCTCGAGCATCAAGCACGCAGCACCCGAGCACCGCGGCACCCGGCAGCCCAGGCGACTCGTCGTTCAGTGTCCGCCGTACACGGCGTACCCCCGCTTGCGGAGGCTGTCGGCGAGCATGACCTCCATCTCCTTCGCGCGGGCGTAGGGCATCGGGTTGAGGTGCGCGTAGAGCTTCGGCACGAGCCGGATCCCGAATTTCCTCACGACGCGCGCCGCCTTGATCCCGTTGCGGTGGTTCTCGAACCGCTGCTCCGGCGACAGGCCGGTCATGCCGACGTAGTAACCGGCCTTGCCGTCACCCTTCGGGTTCCGCAGGTACACCACGTAGACCGAATGATGCCCGCGCTTTGCCACGTTTAGCTTTCTCGTCGGCCTACCGTGCAAGCTTTAGCTCCAGCCGGACCTGGAGGTCCCACACCACAGCCTGCCGCGCCGAAGCGCGAAGCGCGAAGGCGGGAGCCCCGAGTCCCTCGTAGCCGCTAGAGTCAGCCTGACGCCCCGAGGCCCCGAAATAAGAGTAGAATCCCCGCACCTGGGGGTGTCGGGATGAGAATCACACGCTATCGGTCGCTGATGCTGTGGGTTTCGTTCGTCGGCGCGTTGGCCCTTGCGGTCTCCACGATTCACTGGACGACGGCCCCCGTGGCCGGCCAAACCGCGGCAAGCGGGCAGCCGAGCACGAAGAACGGCGAGTGGCCGCACTACACCGCCGATCTCACCGGCAGCCGCTACTCCCCGCTGGATCAGATCAACGGCGCGAACTTCAGCAAGCTCGAGGTCGCCTGGCGGTTCAAGACCGACAACTTCGGCCCGTTCCCCGAGTTCAAGCTCGAAGGCACGCCGCTGATGGTGAAGGGCGTGCTCTACACGACGGCCGGCACGCGACGCTCGGTGATCGCGCTCGACGCGAAGACCGGCGAGCTGATCTGGTCGCACAGCCTGCGCGAGGGCAAGCGCGCCGGCCTGTCGCCGCGCCAGCTCTCGGGACGCGGCGTCGCCTACTGGACCGACGGCCGCGGCGACGAGCGGATCCTCTATAACACGACCGGCTACCGGCTCGTCGCGCTGAACGCGAAGACCGGCCAGCCGATCACCTCGTTCGGCAACCAGGGCGTCGTCGATCTGAAGACCGGGCGCCATCAAGGGCGCCGACCAGCAGATCGATCTCGAGAGCGGCGAGATCGGCATCCACTCCACGCCGACCGTCGCCGGCAACGCCGTCATCGTCGGCGCGGCGTTCCGCGAAGGGATGACCGTCAACACGCACAACAACACCAAGGGCCTCGTCCGCGCCTTCGACGTGCGCACCGGCAAGCAGCTCTGGCGGTTCAACACGATTCCGCGGACCGGCGAGTTCGGCAACGAGACGTGGGAAGAGAACTCCTGGTCCTACAACGGCAACACCGGCGTGTGGACGCAAATCAGCGTCGACGAGGAGCTCGGCCTCGCCTACCTGCCGATCGAGACGCCGACGTCGGATTTCTACGGCGGCCACCGGCCCGGCAACAACCTCTTCGCCGAGACGCTCGTCGCGGTCGACCTGAAGACCGGTCAGCGCAAGTGGCACTACCAGCTCGTGCACCATCCGATCTGGAACTTCGACAACTGCTGCGCGTCGCTGCTCGCCGACGTGACGATCAACGGCAAGCCGCAGCAAGGTCGTCGCGCAGCCGAGCAAGCTGGGGTGGCTCTACGTGCTCGACCGCGCCACCGGCGAGCCGATCTGGCCGATCGAGGAGCGGCCGGTGCCGCAGTCCGACGTGCCGGGCGAGAAGACCTCGCCGACGCAGCCGCACCCGACCAAGCCGCCGGCCTACGCGCGCAACTACATGCGCGTGCCGGACGACGTGATCGACTTCACGCCGGAGCTGCGGCAGCAGGCGCTCGAGGTCCTGAAGCTCTACAAGTACGCGCCGTCGCCGTTCAACCCGCCGATTCTCGGCAACGTGAACGGACCGCTGCTCGGCGCGCATCGGACCCGGCACCGCGACCAACTGGCCGGGCTCCGCGTACGATCCCGAGACGCACACCGTGTTCGCGCAGGCGGGCAACGTGCCGATCTCGTCGCGCATCGCTCGTCGAGCCGCCGAAGGGATTCACCGACATCCGCTACGTCTCCGGCCTCGGCGGCCAGCCGTTCCGCGAGATCTTCGGCCCCGGCGACTGCTGCTCGGCCGACTCGGGCCGGCGCACGCGCGACGAGCTCCCCGGCGCCGAAGGCGCCGCCGCGAAGCCGGCCGCTCCGCCCGCGCCGGCGAAGCTCGCGGCGCAGGCAGCGCAGGGCCTCAACGTGCAGGGCCTGTCGATCGTGAAGCCGCCGTACGGCGTGCTCACGGCGGTCAACCTCGATCGCGGCGAGATCGTGTGGCAGGTGCCGCACGGCGACACGCCCGACAACATCCGCAATCACCCGGCGCTCAAGGGGCTGAACATCCCGAAGACCGGCCAGCCCGGCACGTCGGGCGTCGGGCTGATGGTGACGAAGACGCGTCGTCGTGATGGGCGATCCGCAGGTCACCAACCCGGGCAACCGGCCGCGCGGCGCGATGCTCCGCGCCTACGACAAGAAGACCGGCGCAGCAGGTCGGCGAGCTGCTGATGCCGGCGCCGCAGAGCGGGTCGCCGATGACCTACTCGGTCGACGGCCGGCAGTACATCGTCGTCGCGGTCAGCGGCGGCAACTACACGGGCGAGTACCTGGCGTTCGCGCTTCCGCAGAGCGAGACACGCCCGACGCAGGGCCAGTAGGGTCCGGCTTCAGCCGGACCACGGAGGCCGTATGAAACGTAACGTCTTAATCGGAACAGCATTCCTGGCCCTGCTCGGCGCGCTACTCGTCGCGCAGGGCTTCCTCGGACGCGCGGCGATCGCCCAGGCGCAGGGCAAGCCGCAGGCGCCGCGGTTCGAGGTCGATCCGTTCTGGCCGAAGCCGATGCCGAATCACTGGCTGCTCGGCAACACGATCGGCGTCACCGTCGACGCGCAGGACAACGTCTGGCTCGTCCACCGCGGCGCGGCCAACCTCAACAACGACGAACGCGGCCTGGAGCTCAAGACTGCCGAGTGCTGCCAGGCGGCGCCGCCGGTGCTGGTCTTCGACAAGTCCGGCAAACTTGTCGCAGTCCTGGGGCGGGCCGGGCCAGGGCTTCGACTGGCCGGCGTCGAACCACGGCATCTTCGTCGATCACACCGGCAACGTCTGGATCGGCGGCAACGGGCCGGGCGACTCGCACATCGTGAAGTTCACGCGCGACGGCAAGTTCGTCGCGCAGTACGGCAAGCCGAACGTGCGGAGCACGCGGCAAGAACGCGCAGGGCGAACCCGACGTTACGCCGCGAACAGCAACGACCCCGACAACTTCGGCCGCGTCGCGAAGATCACCGTCGACGCGAAAGCCAACGAGGCCTACATCGCGGACGGCTACCTGAACCACCGCGTCGCGGTGCTCGACGCGGCGTCCGGGAAGATGAAACGGTACTGGGGCGCGTACGGCGCGAAGCCGGACGACACGACCCTCGGTCCGTACGATCCGGCTGCGCCGCCGGCCAAGCAGTTCCGCAACCCGGTCCACTGCGCGGATCTGTCCAATGACGGCCTGCTCTACGTCTGCGACCGCGTCAACGACCGCATCCAGGTGTTCAAACCGGACGGCACGTTCGTCAGCGAGCTCATCATTGCGAAGAACACCAAGGCCGCCGGTTCTGTGTGGGACATCGCCTTCTCGACGCGACGCGCAGCAGCGGTTCATCTACGTCGCCGACGGCCAGAACAACCGGATCCACATCATCGAGCGCAACGGGATGCGGTATCTCACCAGCTTCGGCGACGGCGGCCGCTATCCGGGCCAGTGGTTCGGCGTGCACAGCATCGCCGTCGACTCGCAGGGCAACATCTACACGACCGAGACCTACGAGGGAAAACGGCTGCAGAAGTTCGTCTACAAGGGCCTGGCGCCGGTGACGTCGGAGTACCAGGGCACGGTCTGGCCGACGACGCGCTGAATTCTACTGGAGGCTGGAGACTGGAGGACTGGAGGAGTTCCAGTCTCTAGTCCCCAGCCTCTTCTCTAGTCCCCAGCCTCGCTCTAAGGCTTCGCATTGATGCGGAGCAGCTTCACCAGATTGCCGCCCAGGATCGCTTCCTTGTCAGCGTTGCTGATCGACGTGGCATTGAGGACGAAGTCGACGCCAACCGGCCAGTCAAACGGATAGTCCGTCCCGTAGAAGATATGGTCGGCACCGACCTCCGCCACGAGGTGGCGCAGGCCCTCCTCGCGGAAGACCATCGTGTCGATGTACAGCTGATGCCTGAAGTACTCGCTGGGCTTTCTCTTGAGCGCCTTGCAATCGGCGCCGCCGCCGCGGCCGCAGAGCGCGTCCGATCGACCGGTGTAGGAAGGCAGGTAGCCGCCGGCATGAGCACTGCAAATCTTCAGGCCCGGGAACCGATCCAGCGTGCCTTCGAAAATCAGGTGCGAGAGGAATACCGTCGTCTCGAGCGGATTGCCGATCGTGTTGCCCAGACCGCCCTTCCCTTGCAGTCGCGGATTCTGAGTCGTGCCGGAAGCCTGCTGAGGGTGCATGAACAGCATGACACCCAGCTCTTCGGCTTTCGCCCAGAACGGATCGAACCTGCGGTCGGAGAGCTCCTGGCCCTCGACGCTGCCGCCGATGGCGGCGCCCCGCAATCCAAGCTTTCTGACCGCCTGATCGAGCTGGTCGGCGGCCAGGTCGGGGTGCTGCAGCGCCAGCGTGGCCATTCCCACGAATCGATCGGGATTCCTGGCCACCGCCGCTGCGATTCGTTCGTTCTGCACGGCGATGAGATCGCGGGCGAGCTCGCGCTCCGCCGAATAGCCCCAGGCGTTGACATTGATCGCCTGGATATCGATCCCCTCCTTGTCCATGTACTGCAGGCGCGCCGGGGTGCCCGGGCCGAGCGCGATCGCTCCGGTGAGATTGCCTTTGACCGTCGCGGCAAGCGGCGTGTCTTTGACCACCTCCCAGACTTCAGGGACAAACGTATGCGCGTGAACGTCGACGACCGTGATGCGGCGGCCGCCAATCGAGACGCGGCGCCGCGGCGCGGCCGCCTGCGCTCCCTGCCCGGCGGAGGCACGTCGGCCGCCGAGCAACATGCCCGCCGTCGCGCCCGCGACGTTTCTGAGGAAGTCTCTGCGACTCGGCATCGTCTTCTCCTGATTGCGCTGGATAGATCCCCGCCCACGCGTGACGCGGGCGCTACGCCGTGATCTGCGGAATCAGCGTGCCGTAGACGTCCGTCAGACGCATGTCGCGGCCATTGAATCGGTAGGTGAGCTTCCGATGGTCCAGCCCGAGCAGATGCAGCATCGTCGCGTGCAGGTCGTGGTACGAGATGGGCTGCTCTTCCGCCTTGTAGCCGAACTCGTCGCTCGCGCCGATCACCTGGCCACCCTTGATGCCGGCGCCAGCCATCAGCACCGTCTGTGCGCCCGGGTTGTGATCGCGTCCGACGCCGCGCTGCGAGATCGGCATCCGACCGAACTCCGAGTGCATGATCACCAGGGTTGAATCCAGCAATCCGCGGGCCTTCAGATCCGTCAGCAGCCCTGCCGCCGGCAGATCCGTTTCGGCGGCATGCTGCGTGTGATTCGACTTGATATCGGCGTGCGCGTCCCACGTGTCGACGTTCTGGTTGCCGACGCCGCCGGCGAAAATCTGCACGAACCGGACACCGCGCTCGACGAGCCGACGCGCCATGAGACACTGCCGGCCGAATGGCTCGGTGATCTTGTTGTCGAGGCCGTAGAGCTTCCTGGTCGCCTCCGACTCGCTGGCGACGTCGACAGCGCTCGGCGCGCACCCCTGCATCCGGTACGCGAGCTCGTAGGAAGAGATGCGCGCGGCGAGCTCGCTGTTGCCGGGAAACTTCTGCATGTCGAGCTCGTTCAGCCTGGCGAGCGCATCGAGGCGCATCCGCTGATCCTCCGCGGTCAGCGTGGAGGGCGGCTTGAGATCGACGATCGGATCGCCGGTGGAGCGGAAGAGCGTCCCCTGATGGGCGGCGGGCATGAAGCCGGCGCTCCAATCGTTTGGTCCACCCAGCGGCCCCCCGCGCGCATCGGTCATGACGACGAACGCGGGCAGGCTCGATGCGACCGAGCCGAGGCCGTAGGTGACCCACGACCCGACGCTCGGAAAACCGAGGTTGATCTGCCCGGTCTGCATCTCGTAGGTTCCCTGGACGTGATCGTTCGACCGGCCGTAGACCGACCGAAGAAAAGCGATGTCATCGACGAGCCGGCTGAGCGAAGGGAAAATCTCCGCGATCTCGATACCGCTCTGCCCGTGCTTCTTGAAGGCGAACGGACTCGGCATCAACGGCCCGGGGAACCCCTGCCGCACGATCACATCACCCTTGACCCGGCCGTCGATCGGTTCCCCGGCGAATTTGGTCAGGGCCGGTTTGGGATCGAAGGTGTCGACCTGGCTCCAGCCGCCGCCCATGAACAACGAGATGACAGCGGTCGCGCGCGGCTTGAAATGCGGCGCCTTGGGTGCGTACGGATTGACGCCTGACGCCGGTGCCGAACAGGTGTCAGCTGCGGCGGGAGTCGCCAACAACCCATCGCGGTCGAGCAGGTACGCCAGGGCCAGGCCGCTGATCCCGCCGCCTGAACGGAACAGGAATTCCCGGCGGTCCCAGAAGTGTCGGCTGCATCGGTGCGACATTTTTTATTCCTCGCGGGGCCCCACCCCCGCTCGCTCGCGCTGCGGCGCTCGAAGACTCGCTCTCCTCGCGCGGGCCGCAGGCGCCAATCACCTCGCGGGGCCCCACCCCCGCTCGTTCGCGCTGCGGCGCTCGAAGACTCGCTCTCCTCGCGCGGGCCGCAGGCGCCAATCACCTCATGTAGACGAACTCGTCGAGGTTGAGAAGCACATGCGTGAACGCAGTGAGCGACTGCTTGCGAATCAAATCCGTGGCAATGGCCATTTCGGCCTTTGCCGGCGGCCTGGCAAGCGCGATGCGATAGGCGCGATCGATCTGTTCCAACGGATCGCTCGTCTCGCGGCTCACGCGATCGGCGAGCCGCTCGGCTTGCGACAACACGAACGGATTGTTCAGGAGCGTCAACGCCTGCGTCGGGACGGTCGAGACGTTTCTCGCGCCCGCGGTGACGTTCATGTCCGGATGGTCGAACGTGTCGAACATGGGGTACGGGAGCGACCGGCGCCGGTAGACGTACACGCCGCGCCGCCACGACGCCGGCCCTTCCGGCGTGTTCTCCCACTTCCCGCGGAACTGACCGGCCAGGATGTCTTTCGGGATGAACGGGAAGATCGGCTCTCCACCGATGGCGCGATTGAGGTTCCCGCCAACCGCCAGCATGCTGTCCCGCACGATCTCGGCCTCGAGCCGCTGCGGGCGGAACCGCCAGAGGTAACGATTGTCCGGATCGTTCGCGGAGTCGGCGGCGCGCTCGTAGCTCGAGGCCATCTGGTACGCCTCGGACATCATCATCAACTTGTTGATTTGCTTGATGCTCCAGCCGCGCTTCATGAATTCGACGGCCAGCCAGTCCAGCAGCTCGGGATGCGTCGGCGCTTCGCCCATCTTCCCGAAGTTTTCGAGCGTGGCGACGATTCCACGACCGAAGTGCTTCTGCCAGAGACGATTGACGATCACCCGCGCGGTCAGCGGGTTCTGCGGCGAACCAATCCATCGGGCCAGCGCCAGGCGTCGGCCGGCCGTGCGCCCGTCGGGGCGCGGCATCACGGTGGGAGGGCTGCCGTACGTGATCACTTCGATGAAGCCCGGCTGCATTTCCGGACCGCGGCTCTCGACGTCACCACGAATCAGGAAGTACCGAGGGCGGGACTTCGTAACGGCCGGGACCCTTGTGGAGATAACTGCCCGGGAACGGCGGTGGAATGCGGCACTTCGGACAGCTGACGACGTTGTCGCCTTCGCCGAGGGGCGAGAACCGATAATCGCCGTCGGTCGCGACTTCCGCCATCGGGAGCGGGCGGGGCCGTTCTTTCTCGAGCGCCGCGATCTGTGCCGACAGCTCCTGCTTGCTGGCGAGCTCAACCGGCGTCAGCGCCTGGTCGATCTGCGCGCCCGAAACACCGACCGCTTCGTAGACCTGAACGGCGAGCAGCTTCTCGCCGGGAGTCCGTTCCGCTTCAGGTTTTGCTGCCGCCCGGTAAATCGCCTCGGAGAAGTTCTTCTTGATCTGCTCGAGCTCCAGCCGATCGCGATGCGGCTTCTCGATGGCGGCGATCTGCTTTCTCAGCTCATCGCGCCTGGCGTTGATCGCATCGTTCTGTGCGAGATAGGCCGCCGCTTCCGCCGGCGGCGCCAGGGGCACTTCGGTTTCCACGTACCCGAAGATCGACGCTTCGAGCGCGTAGTAGTCCCGCTGCCGGATCGGGTCGAACTTGTGATCGTGGCAGCGCGCGCAGTTGATCGTCAGCCCCAGCGTGCCCTTGCCAATCGTGCCGAGAATCTCGTCCAGATAATCGAAGCGGCGCTCGGGGTTGTCCTTTTCCCGGAACAGCACCCGCGGGCCGGCCCGCAGAAAACCGGTGGCAATCAGGCTGTCCTCGGTCTTGCCATCCATCTCGTCGCCGGCGATCTGTTCGGTCAGGAAGACGTCATAGGGCTTGTCGGCGTTGAACGAGCGGATCACGTAGTCGCGATAGCGCCAGGCGTTGGGCCGATGCATGTCGTACTCGAAGCCCGCCGAATCCGCATACCGCGCCACGTCGAGCCAGTGCCGCCCGTACCGTTCGCCGTAGTGCGGCGAGGCGAGCAGCTTGTCGATCAGCCGCTCCCAGGCGCCCGGCTTGTCGTCCGCGATGAATGCGGCGACTTCCGCGGGCGACGGCGGCAGGCCGAGCAGATCGAGATACGCACGACGGACGAGGGTCAGCCGATCGGCGCGCGGAGCCGCCGTCAGCTTGTGCTGCGCCCGCGCCTTTTCCAGGAATCGATCGATCGGGTGCGTGAAATCCTTGCGGTCGACCTGCGGAACCGGAGCCTGCTCGGGAAGCCTGAACGCCCAGTAGGCGCGTTCCTCAGGCGTGAGCGGTCGATTTTCGACGGCCGCGAGCGCTGAATTGCCGGTCGCGGGCGGAGCGTCCACCGCCCCATCCCACCTGGCACCCTCGTCGATCCACTGTTTCAGCAAGGCCAGCTGCGAGCCGTCGAGCGGCGTCCCTTGCATCGGCATCGCCGGTTGTTCGAGTCCCGCGACCATCCGGTACAGACGGCTGCGCTCAGCGTTCCCCGGCACGAGCACCGCACCGCGCGCGCCACCGGACAACGCCGTCTCGCGCGTGCGGAGATCGAGCTTCGAAAGCTGCAGCGCGCCGCCGTGGCACGACACGCACTTCCCTTCCAGGATCGGTCGGATGTCGCGGTCGAAGGCGATGGATGGCTGCGCGGTCGTCTGCGTCGGGAAGTGCGCAGCGCACAGGAGAAGGGTGACGCCGATGACCCTTGAGGGCCACGTTCTTCGAGTTGGCACGCTCACTCCCTGTCTCTTTTCGGTGTGATGATACGCGGCGCGAGGAGGGCCGGCGGTCCTTTTCTTTCGTGCGGCCTTTCACCCCGAAGTCCAGCCACGACCCGCCGATCCTCCTGCCTCAGGCCGCGTCTTCGGTGCCGTGATCCAGTTTTGCGGCTCTTGCGCCTTAGGGGGTGAGACGGCCATTCAGGCCGGCCACACAAGGAGCAAGGCGATGTTAATCAGGAACCTTTCGGCAAAGCGCAGCAAAGCCATCGTTTTTGGATTGATCGTCGGCGGAATGCTGGCGGTCGGACCGGCCGCCAGCGCTCAGTTCAGGCTGGTCGATCCCAACACTCTGCCCGACCTGGGCGTCAGAGTGATCGCGCCGTCTGCAGTTCCGGCCTACGACATGAGTTACGTGACTCTCAAGATCGATAGCCTGGGGCCCGTCGGTAACTACACCTTCAACGGCGCCAATGCGGTCCAGGCGAACATCGACTTCACCCGCTTGACGCCGGTCTACGTGTGGGCGGACAGCGGGCTGAACTGCAACCAGGGGGCAAACCGCGGTCCAGCGTGGAACGCCGTCACCTGCACCGGGTCCCTTCCATTCGGCTCGACGGCGACAATCCTCGTCTGGTTCATGCCGATGTCGCACGACTTCTATTGCGGCACACCCACCTACGTGGACGCTGCGGTCGCGCCCCTGGCAAGCGGCGAGCGCAACGGCGCCAACAACCGGTCGATCGCCCGAGTCGACATGGTCAACTGCATCAACTAGGCACGCGACCGGGTGCGGAGCGCCACCACAAGTGGCGCTCTGCGCATTTTACGGAACCCCCGCCTGCTTCCCCGCCCAGTGCTTTCCCTCGTTAGGCGAAGCGACCATCGCCGGTTTATCGTTGCGCCTGTGATTGGCGCCCGTTCGTATGTCCAACCGATGCCCACTTGCCCGAGTCAACCGTCCAGGCATATGTCCCGGGAATTCTCTTCGGCATCATCTTCGGCGCCGCGAACGCCTACCTCGGCCTGCGCGCCGGGCTCACCATCTCGACGTCCATTCCCATCGCGGTCATGACCGTCGCCGCCTACAAGGTGCTCGCCGCGGCCGGCCGGCGCGGCAGCATCCTCGAGGCGAACATGTCGCAGGCGATCGGCTCGGCCTCGAGCTCGGTGGCGAGCGGCATCATCTTCACGATCCCGGCGCTGTTCCTGTGGAACCTCGACCCGACCGTCCTGCAGATGACGCTCCTCGCCCTCGCCGGCGGCCTGCTCGGCGTGCTGTTCATGATCCCGCTGCGGCGGCTGCTCATCGAACGCGAGCACGGCGACGCTGCCCTACCCCGAGGGGACGGCGTGCGCCGAGGTGCTGATCGCCAGCGAGGCTGGCGGCGCCCGATCGCAGGGCGTGTTTGCCGGGCTCGGCGTCGGCGCGCTCTTCAAGGCCCTCGCCGGCGGCCTGCAGATCTTCCCCGACAGCTTCGAGACGCACGTGCCGTTCGTGCGCAAGGGACAGATCGGCACCGAGATCTCAGCCGCGCTGTTCGGCGTCGGCTACATCCTCGGCCCGCGCGTCGGCACCGTCATGGTGGGCGGCGGCCTCCTGTCGTCGCTGGTGATCATCCCGATCATCGCGATACTGGGGCGACGTCGCGGACGACGCCGTTCTTCCCGGAAACGGAGCTGACGATCGCCGAGATGAGCGCCGAGCCAGATCTGGTCGCGCTACGTCCGGTACATCGGCGCGGGCGCGGTCGCAACGGCCGGCATCATCACGCTGATTCGCAGCATCCCGACGATGATCGAGAGCTTCCGGGTGGGCGCAGGCCAGATGCGGCGGCGCGCCCTGGGGCTCGACGAAGGGCCGCGGACGTCCCGCGACCTGCCGTTCACGGTCACCATCGTCGGCGCTATCGCCGTCTTCCTGATGCTCGCGCTCGTGCCGCAGGCGTTCGGCGCGCTCGACAACGTCGTCGCATCGGGCGGTGGCGGCTCTGTGTGTCGTCGTCTTCGCGTTCTTCTTCGTCACGGTGTCGTCGCGGATCGTCGGGCTGGTCGGCGTCACGTCGAACCCGACCAGCGGGATGACCATTGCCTCGCTGCTCGGGACGTCCGCGGTCTTCCTCGCGCTCGGCTGGACCGACGATGCCGGGAAGGTGGGCGCGCGACGGGTCAGCCCACGGGCTCCCGACGGAAGGACCTTTCCTGGCGGGACGGGATTGAACACAATCGACGGCGGCTCGTCGTCTCGGAGATTGGCGGCGCGCAACGCGGCAAACCCGGCCATGTATCCACTAGCCGCGTTGAGTCGCGTCAGAATCGCCTGTTGTTCGGCTCGAGTGAAAGAGACAGCCGCGATCTTCTGCGCGGCCTCGAGGATGTCGATGGTGACGATGTCGGCGTCCTGCGCGGCGATCGTGAGCGCCTCTGGCAGGAGGGTCGAGCCGAGGCCCATCGCCGACAGGCACGCGAGGAAATGCCGCCGGTTGCGCGCGACTCGTGCTTCGTTCATGGTGCGTGACCTACAAGTGCGCTTCACTTCGATCTGGTGCGGACCTTCAGGTCCGCCCGTCAGTGCAGGCCCGAAGGCCTGCCCTGCAGAGATTCGAAAACCACAGAGATTCGGAAACGGCCCTAGTGTGCGCGGCGCGCTTGAGCTCTAGTGAAAGCCAGGATCGCATCGGCGCCGCGAGCGGCTCCACCCGCGGCCGCGAACGACTTCCCGGCGAGAGCGGCCTGAATTCTGAACCGCTCGTCGCTCTGTACGCGACGGACCGATTGTCGGAGCACGTCCGCCGTGACTTCTGTTTTCGTGATACAGAGACCTGCCCCGAGGTCCTCCACTCGCCTGGCGACAATCTCCTGCTCGCCCATCTGCGGCACGAGCACCAGCGGCACGCCGTGGTGCAGGCTCTCACTCACGCTGTTCATGCCGCCGTGCGAGACGAACACCGAAGTGCGCCGCAGGACATCCAGTTGCGAAACCCATGGCTTGACGACGACGTTGGCTGGCGGCGGACCGAGACTCGCTTCGGCGATCGCGGTGCCGATGGACATGATAACGCGGGCACCTTGTCCTCCGAACGCGTCGAAGCAGGTTCGATAGAACGCCGGATCGGCATTGAACAGCGTGCCCAGCGAGACATAGATCACGTCAGTCTCTGCGGTATCGTCCGACGGAACACTCGCGGGCTCGCTCCGAAGATCGACCGACGGTCCGATGAACTGGAAGCGATCGTCGAAACTCTCCGCGCACGGCTGGAAGTGGCGAGACGTATAGACGATGTTCAGATCCGAAGACCCGAACATCAGACCCATGATCCCGGTACCCGGGACGCCGTACTGGCGCCGGAGCCGGCGACCGAGCATGGCCGCCTTCCCGACGTGCCGGATCTTCGACAAGGCGAGCCGGACGCTCCGCGGCCTGGTTCCACGGGAAGCAGCGTATGCGAGCACGTGCCGATTGACGGCGAAGGTCGTCACTGACGTCACCACCGGCAGGTCGAGGATCTGAGCGACCCACTGCCCCCACGGCGCAACCGAGTCGCTGATGATGTAGTCTGCCCGTTCCACACGAAATGCGTCGAGGTGGCGGGCGAGTACTTCCCCTGTAGTCCGCGTCAGCAGCCACGCCATCTCGTCGGTCCGTTCCGACAGCTGGCGGAGGTTCGCGAGAAACGGGACCTGATACCCACGATATCGTGCGCCCGTCTTCAGAATGCCGTCGGCAAATGCGTCGCCGGAGAAGTAGACGACCTCGTCTCCGCGCTCGACGAGCGCGCGAACAAGCGGCAGCGACGGGTTCGTGTGCCCGTGGAGCGGCAGACCAAGGAACAGAGCTTTCGCCATGCGGCGTCGACCCGCTGGTTACTTTACGCGCCGCGATCGATCCTTCTTCACGATCAATTGCCACGCTTCGCGGATGTGTCCGTCGAGGGCGTCATCGTTGACCTGATCGAGCTCCACGCCAATCCAGCCGCTGCTTCCTACATACGGCGGACGGTAATACGCGAGCGGCGCCTCCTCGATCAGCGCTTCCTGCAATCCCGGCGGTGCGGGCAGCAACACCGCGACGTGCCCATCGTGGTGATGATTGTTGGAGAACATGGCAAACACGCGCTTTTTCACGAAGAACGTCGGCTCGCCATGCGACAGCTTCTCCATCGAGTCCGGCAAGCTCAAACAGATCTTCCGCACGCGCTGAAGCTGCCGCGCAAACGGTTTACGCTTCATACCCGTTGTTCCACGAATTACTTTTCAACAGCGACTGCCAGGTTCACGACGCGTCGATCGGCGACAACAGAGTTTCAGCAGCGCACTCGGGTCGACGTAGGTCTGCTGAGCGGTTGCACGATTGTCGTCGTGCAGCGCCTGCGCCGCCGCACGGCTGATTGGGCGCGGTTGATGCCGCTTGAACTCGGCCATGTAGTCCTTTGGCGGAGCGGTCCTCTTGCGGTGGCGCACGTCGTATCGCGTTCAGCCGGTATCTCGGCGTCCCCCGCACTCAAATCGCGGATCCCGCCGACTGGTGCAACGCGTGTTAGACCGCGCCACGGGTCGTCGCTGATGCGCTCAGTACGCCATCGCATAGCAGTCGCGCCGCGGATCCCCCGCAGCGAATCGATTGCCAGACGAGGGATCAATCATGACGGCCGTGGCACAGCCAGACATGCCAAACGGCCGCAACCGGCTCACGTCATGGCCACGAGTCCTCAACTCGTTGTAAACCTCATCCGGCACCGTGGCTTCCACGTTGAGCCTGTTGAAGCCGGGAGTATGAGGCCAGAACGAACCATAGAAGTGCAACGTCTGCACTCGGGGCCGTTCCAGCGCGGCATGAAGGTTCGGATACCAATCGTCCCAGAACTCGACCACGCTCAAGAAGGCCTGCAAGATCGTTTGGTCTTGGTTGTCTCCGCCCGGCGTGCCCAATGCCATGATTGGGGCATCGCCCCTGAACACCAGGCTCGGGGTAAGCGTGTAGCGCGGACGTGCACGTGGACGAATCTGATTGGCTCGCTCCTTGTCCAGCCAGAACTGCTCCCCACGAACGCTCATCCCAATGCCCGTATCACCAAGGATGACCGCGCCAGGCACCCACCCCCCACTCGGCGTCACGTCGAACACATTGCCGTCCTTGTCGATGACGGCCATATGCGTGGTGTCCTTCGAGACACCCGCGGAGTCCTGCCCGAGCGACGAGAGGAGCAAGGGATCGGATACCGCACGCGCCGACGGCGTGATGGTGTGAACGTTCGCCTTCCAGTACGGCCACACCTTCACCTGAGAGTCAAAGCGGAGCGGATCGCCGGCAACAAAGGTCGTCGACGCACGCGTCCGATCGATCAGCGCGGCACGCTCCTTCGCGTAGGCTTTCGAAAGGAGTCCTTCGGACGGCACCTTGACGAAGGCCGGGTCCGCATAATACGAATCCCGGTCCGCGTATGCGAGCTTCAACGCCTCGACAACTGTGTGGAGGTAGTCGGCGCTCGCATAGCCCATCGTGTGGAGATCGAACTGCTCCAGGATGTTGAGTGCCTGCAGCAGCACGGGCCCTTGACTGCCGAATCCGTGTTTGTAAACGGTGTAGCCACGGTAGGTCGTCCGCGCCGGCTCCTCGACCCGTGCGAAGTACTCGGCGAAGTCGCTTTCGTCGAATGGCGCACCGTGCTGGCGCAGGAACGCAACCATCTCGCGGGCAATGTCACCCTTGTAGAATCGGTCGCGCGCCGCCGTGATGCCAGCGGCGCGTCCGCGGGTTTTCGCGCCGCGTTCCGCCTCGACCATGCGGCGTAACGTTCTGGCGGTTGCCGGCAGCTTGATAGTCTCGCCGGGCTTGTATAGCGATCCATCGGGCTTGAGCCAATAGGTCTTGTTCCCCGGCCAGCGCTCGAAGAACTTGAGCTGGTTTTGAATCGCGCGCGCCGTGCTCGACCGCATCGGAAAGCCACCCTCCGCGTATCCGATCGCTGGAGCCGCCACGTCCTCAAAACTCATCGTGCCCCATCGCTCGAGCACCGTGAGAGCAGCATGCAGTGCGCCGGGCACGACTGCAGGATCCAGCCCTTCACCCTGGAGATTCTTCTGACGCGTGAGGTACCAGTCCACGTCCACCGCGTGAGGCGCCCAGCCCTGTCCGACGATCGATGTGACTTTGGCTTCCGTCTTCGGATACACGAGTACCAACGCTTCGCCGCCGAGACTGTATAGGTCCTGCTCGAGTACGCCGCCAGCGAGCAGCGAGGCCACGCCCGCATCGAACGCGTTCCCACCCTTCAGCAAGACTCCGAAGGCCGCGGCGGTCGTCAACGGGTGACCTGTGGACACGCCACCGGAAGGACCCATCACTGCCGGTCGCAACGCTGATCCGGCCGGCTGCTGATCCTGCAGCGGCACCTGCGCGGGGGCGATCTGGAGGAAGCCTGTCGCGATCAAGGCGGCGACCAAAGCACCGGTGCGCCAACGACTAGGCTCAGCTGGCCCTCGTGTCATGATCGAGTTCCTTCCTTCGATGTCGTCCGGTTTGATGGCGGTGTAACGCTTGCGGCTCACCAGCGGCTGCACACAATCACGCAGCCGTCGGCTGCAGCCGCTTGACTCTTATTCAGCCCTCCCCCTGCGCACCTGCTCGTTGTGAGTAGGCTCAGCGCAGGGCAATGCGCGCATCCGCGCAGGAGGAGAGCCGAGATGAGATTCTACAACCGCCAGCACCGTCACTATTGCGGGATCGATCTCCACGTGAAGACCATGTACGTCTGCATCCTCGACGCGCACGGGCCAGGTGCTCGTGCACCGCAACGTGCCGTCGACGCCGGAGGCCTTCCTCGAGGTGGTGGCCCCGTACCGCGACGATCTGGTCGTCGCGGCCGAGTGCATGTTCACGTGGTATTGGCTCGCGGATGTCTGCGCGGCCGAAGGGATCGCGTTCGTGCTCGGCCACGCGCTCGCGATGAAGGCCATCCACGGCGGCAAGGCCAAGAACGACAAGATCGACTCGCTCAAGATCGCGAGCCTGCTGCGCGGCGGCCTGCTGCCGCAGGCCTACGTCTACCCGGCGGCGATGCGGTCGACGCGGGATCTGCTCCGCCGGCGGCTGCATCTGGTGCGCAAGCGCGGCCAGCTCCTGGCGCACATTCAGAACACGCGCGCGCAGTACAACCTGCCGGCCTTCGGGCGGCGGCTCGCCTATCCGGCCAATCGCGACGGCGTGCGTCGAGCACTTCCCCGATCCCAGTGTGCGCAAGAGCATCGACGGTCGACCTCGACGCTCGATCGACGCAGTACGACACGCTGATCACCGACCTCGAGCTCACCATCGTCCGCGAGGCGAAACGCCACGATGCCGACGCGTTCCACCGCCTGCGATCGGTGCCGGGCATCGGCAAGGTCTTGGCGCTGACGATCCTCTACGAGATTCACGACATCACGCGCTTCGATCGCGTCCAGGAGTTCGCGTCCTACGCGCGGCTGGTCAAGTGCCAGAAGCAGTCGGGCGGCAAAACGCTCGGCACCAGCGGCGCGAAGATGGGGAATGTCCATCTCAAGTGGGCCTTCTCCGAAGCCGCCGTGCTCTTCCTCCGCCACACCAAGGACGGCAAGAAGCTGCTGGCGGCGATCGAGAAGAAGCACGGCAAAGGGAAGGCGCTCTCGATCCTGGCCCACAAGATCGGGCGGGCGGTGTTCTACATGCTGTCGCGAGGCACCGTCTTTTCGATGGAGAAGTTCCTCGCGGCGTAGCGGGAAGGGAGCGGGCGAGCCAGACGTCTAACTCGAGCCACGGGACCGAGCTCGCAGCAGATCGCGCACGCACGCGTGCGCCGCCGAGCGCCACGAGCCGTCGATCATGAGCCACAGGTCCGGCAGCGAGCGCGCTTGATGGGACGCCCGCTCTCTTCCCGCCACGCACACGCGTTCTCGGATGGCGCTGCCCCTCCCCCGAGCCTGGCGACTAACGGACGCGCGCCGGCGACGTCGCTCGTCATGAGGAGGCCGGTATGAGGGCCCGAATGAGTTTCTAGGCCGCGAGGGTCTCACGACCCTCGCGCTTCGCTCACGCGAAGCTTGAGCCTCAATAGGTGTTGGGTGCCACCTCCGCATCGAGGGGGAGCCAGCGCTGGAAACGAAGACGGCACTGAACGGGAACGCGGTGATTCGAGCGTTATTTCTTACGGTCGCGCGTCTTCTTGACTCGACGACCGGACGGAGAAGATCTGCGCTCTTGACGAGGGGAGGGCGTTGGGCTGCCCGGCCGCGTCTGAATGGTCATACGACGTCCCGAGCGCAACAAGTTCTTCGAGATGCCCTCGAATTTACCCGTGGACGTCCAAGCTGCTGGAAAGGCTCGCAAAAGCCGTCCTCGACTCTTCCGAGCACGGTCTTCGTCCGGTCTGGTGACACTCCACCAAGGAGGGTCAACGCCACCGACCCGTCATGTCTGTGTAGTCGGCTCATATCTCTGGCGATAATTGCACACCGTGCCGCTGCCAGCCTCCCACGATTCTGTCAAGAGTCCGTTAGGCGCGTTTCGCCCCTATATCCCTCCCGAGGAGGGCCTCGCCGGAGTCCACGCTCAAGGCGTACATCCCCGGATCCTCTTCGGCATCATCTTCGGCGCCGCCAACGCCTACCTCGGCTGCGCGTCGGGCTCACGATCTCGACCTCGATCCCGATCGCGGTCATGACCGTCGCCGCCTACAAGTGCTCGCCGCGGCCGGCCGGCGCGGCAGCATCCTCGAGGCGAACATGTCGCAGACGATCGGCTCGGCCTCGAGCTCGGTGGCCAGCGGCATCGATCTTCACGATCCCCGCGCTGTTCCTGTGGGGCCTCGACCCGCCGTCCTGCAGATGGCGCTCCTCGCGCTGGCTGGCGGCCTGCTCGGCATGCTGCATGATCCCGCTGCGGCGGCTGCTGATCGTGAGGAGCACGGCGAGCTGCCCTATCCCGAGGGGACGGCGTGCGCCGAGGTGCTGACGCCAGCGAGGCCGGCGGCGCCGATCGCGGGCGTGTTTTTCGGGCTCGGCGTCGGCGCGCCTTCAAGGCCCTCGCCGGCGGCTGCCGATCTTCCCCGCCGAGCTTCGCGACCCACGTGCCGTTCATGCGCAAGGGCGAGCTGGCCCGAGATCGCGCCCGCGCTGCTCGGCGTCGGCTACATCCTCGGCTACCGCGCGTCGCGCGATCATGGTCGGCGGCAGCCTGATCTCGTCGCTGGTGCTCATTCCGCTCATCGCGACTGGGGCGCGGCGCTGACGACGCCGTTCTTCCCCGAGACCGAGCTGACGATCACCGAGATGAGCGCCGGCGCAGATCTGGTCGCGCTACGTCCGCTACATCGGCGCGGGCGCGGTGGCGGCGGCCGGCATCATGACGCTGATCCGCAGCATCCCGACGATGATCGAGAGCTTCCTGGTGGGCGCTCGGCCAGATGCGGCGGCGTACCGGCCACGGCGGGGCCGCTGCGGAGCGAAGTCGAGGGCCGCGAACGTCGCGCGACCTGCCGTTCACGGTCACCATCGCCGGCGCTATTGCCGTCTTCCTGATGCTCGCGCTGGTGCCGCAGGCGTTCGGCGCGCTCGAGAACATCGCGCACCGCGCCGTCGCGGCCCTGTGCGTCGCCATCTTCGCGTTCTTCTTCGTGACGGTGTCGTCGCGCATCGTCGGGCTGGTCGGCGTCACCTCGAACCCGACCAGCGGGATGACGATCGCGACGCTGCTCGGCACGTCGGCCGTCTTCCTGGCGCTGGGGTGGACCGACGATGCCGGCAAGATGGGAGCGCTCACGGTCGGAACGGTCGTTGCGATCGCCGCGTCGATCGCCGGCGACATGTCGCAGGACCTGAAGACCGGATATCTGGTCGGCGCGCACGCCGGGGCGATCAGCAGATCGGCGAAATCGTCGGCGTCGCTCTCGTCCGCGGTGTTCGTCTGCCTGACCGTGTTGCTGCTCGACCGCGCGTACGGGTTCGGCACGGAGGAGCTGCCTGCGCCGCAGGCGACGCTGATGAAGCTGGTCATCGAAGGCGTGCTCGATCAGGTGCTGCCGTGGAGCTCGGTCGCAATCGGCGTCGGCATCGCGCTCGTCGCCGCGGCGTTGCGGCTCCCGGTCCTCGCCTTCGCCGTCGGCGTCTATCTGCCGGTCGCGACCATGGTGCCGATCTTCCTGGGCGGCCTGCTGCGCCTGCTGGCGGAACGATCGGCGAAAAGCAAGGAAGCCGCCGCCGCACGAGTCGGAAAGGGCACGCTCCTCGGGTCGGGTCTCGTCGCCGGGGAAGGCCTTGTCGGCGTCGCCGTTGCCGGCGCCGCGTTCGCGCTCGGTCGCGTCCCGGCAGGAATCGGCTCTGCCTGGGCGGGTGCGGCTGCCCAATGGATCTCGCTGGCCGCATTTGGCGCGCTGGCGCTGTGGTTTTGGAGGACGGCGACGTCACGGGACTCGGGCTCGGGGCTCGGGACTCGGAACCTGGGATGCAGGCCTAAAGGCCTGCACTACAACAGTCGTAGTGCGGACCTTCAGGTCCGCCCGAGTCCCGAGCCCCGAGTCCCGAGTCCGGGCCAGCCGTATAATTCGCATCCTGCGAGAGGGATGACCATGAAGTATGCCTGCCTGGCGGTCGCTTGTCTCCCTCACGGTACCTGGGGTGGCCGCGGCGGCGAGCCCCGGTCACCTTCGACGACATCATGGCCATGCGCCGCATCGAAACGCCGGTCATCTCGCCGGATGGCGCGCACGTGCTGTATGTCGTGCGCAAGTGGGAAACGTCGGCCCGCGATCCTCAGCGCAAGGAAGCACGTACCCAGGTGTGGCGCGTGGCGACAGCCGATGGCGCGACGCGGCAGCTCACCTTCGACGAGGCGGGCGCGACACAGCCGGCCTGGTCGCCGGACGGCCGCTACATCTCGTTCCTGAGCGCGCGCGGATCGGGTGCCGACGATCGGCGGGCACAGGTGTGGGTCATGCGCGCGGACGGCGGCGAAGCGTCGAAGCTCACCGATTCGAAGGAATCGATCTCGTCGTACGCGTGGTCGCCCGATGGCAAGCAGGTCGCGTTCGTCAGCCGCGAGCCCGAGACAGCCGACGAAGAGGCGCGGCGCAAGCGCGGCGACGATCGGCGCGTCTTCGAGGACGAGTTCCGCCTGGCGCACATCTGGGTCGTCTCGGTCGACGCCAAGACGACCGATCGCATCACCGAGGGGCGTGCCTTCACTGTCCGCGGTGCACCATCCTGGTCGGCCGACAGCCTGCGGATCGCGTTCGCCGCCGCGCCGACGACGATGGTTCGCGACGATCGCAGCGACATCTACATCGCCGAGATCGCGTCGAAGACGACGCGGAAGATTACCTCGAACCCCGGTCCGGACTCGGAGCCGCGCTGGTCGCCCGATGGGCGCTCGATCGCCTTCGTTTCTGATCCGAACAGCTCGGCGCCGATCGCCGACGGCACGCTGACGATGGCCGTCGTCAATGCGCGGCTGATGCTCTATGACGTCGCTTCGGGATCGATGAAGAGCGCCGAAGGCTTCGACGGCAGCGTTGGCGATCCCGAGTGGACGCCAGACAGCCGTCGCACCGTGTTCACGGCCGGGAAAGGCGTCTACCGCGAGATCTTCTCGTACAAGATCGCGAGCGGGCGTTTCACGCAGGTGACGAAGAGCCGGATCGCGACCTTCGGCGGCATGTCCCGCGACGGTTCCCGGGCTGCCGCCGTGTTCGAGTCGGCCAGCACGCCTCCCGACCTTTTCGTCTCCGATCCGACGTTCGCCGCACCGCGAAAACTCACGTCGTTGAATCCGGAAGCCTCGGAGTTTGCGCTCGGCGAGAGCGAGATCGTCCGCTGGAAGAGCAGCGACGGCGTCGAGATCGAAGGCGTCTTGCAGAAGCCGGTCGCCTTCGCCGCCGGCACACGCTACCCGCTGCTGGTGGCGGTGCACGGCGGGCCCGCGGGTGCGTTCCTCGACAACTACCGCGTGACGACCGGGGACGGGGGCCAGCACTGGGCCGGCCAGGGCTGGGCGGTCCTCTATCCCAATCCGCGCGGCAGCTCGAACTACGGCGAGCGGTTCCTGCGGGCCAACATCCCCGACTGGGGCGGGGCGACTTCCGCGACATCCTGAGCGGCGTCGACGCGCTCATCGCGCGCGGCATTGCCGATCCTGAGCGGCTCGCCATTCTCGGCTGGAGCTACGGCGGCTACATGACCGCCTGGGCGGTGACCCAGACGAACCGCTTCAAAGCGGCAATGGTCGGCGCCGGCCTGACGAACCTCTGGAGCATGTACGGCACCAACGACATCCCCAACACGCTTGCGGCGTACTTCAAGGGGCTGCCGAACGCCGACAACCTGCCCCTGTACACGGAACGTTCAGCCCTGACGCATGCCGGCAAGGTCACGACACCGACACTGATTCTGCACGGCGCGGCCGATGAACGCGTTCCGATCGGCCAGCCGATGGAGTTCTATCGCGCCTTGAAAGACCGCGGCGTCCCGACCGAGCTCGTCTTCTACCCGCGCGCCGGACACGGGCTGACCGAGTATATCACCTGCTCGATCGCCTGCAGCGCCAGTTCGACTGGATCACGAAACATGTCGGAGGACGGCGGACCACCAGTCCGTGATGCTTTGTAGGTATAGCAGATAGGTGCGCCACTGGGCAGGCCTGAAGACCTGCACTACACCAGCCGTGCGCTAGCGCACGCACCGGTTTCGGGCCTCTCATCCGTTGACCGGTCGTACCCTGCGTGTTACCTTCGGCCCCTCTCCGACACTAGGTACACGTCGCGCGCTCGGCCGCTTTCCCGAGGGACGATTGTGCTTACGCGGACGTTCGGCTTCACGCTCACTTCGACGGGCGACGGGTACGCGGTTCGCCTCGCGTCGGATGCCGCGCGGCCCGCCCGTGTCGGCACCCTTCTATTTCGACCTGAATCCCGCCTCGCGCCTCAACCAGGTCGTCAAGGCCATCGGCGACGGGAGCGTCACCTACGACAACCTTCGCGAGGTGGGGGCGATTCTCTTCACTGCCCTTCTCTACGGCGAGGTGCGCGAGCGGTTCCTGCTGGAGCGGAAGGAAGCCGAGCAGGCCGCCGGCCAGGACCCGGTCCAGTTCGTCCTTCGCCTGGACCTGCCGGCCGAGCTGCGCCACCTGCCCTGGGAATGTCTCTACGAAGAGGCGCGCGGCTTCGGCTTCCTCCTGAACGACCCGCGCTACGTCCTCGTCCGCGACACGCCCGGTCTCGAAGCCCGCGACGTCGCCGCCGCGGCAGACGCTGCCGGTGCGCATGCTGGTCGTCATCCCGCAGGGATCGCAGCTCAACGTCGAGAAGGAGCTGCACGGCCTCGACATGGCGGTCAGCAGGCTCGGAGACGCGATCGAGCTGTCGGTGCTCCAGGGCGAGGTGACGCCGGACCGCCTGAACGACCGGGTCAACGCCGAGCGCTGGGACGTCGTCCATTTCATCGGCCACGGCGACGTGGTCGACGACGCCGTTCGCGTGCGCCTCAACAGCGAGGACCCGGAGAACCCCGACCAGTGGGTCGACGGCGAGGTCTTCGCGACGTTCTTCCGCCGCAGCGTGCCGCGGCTGATCGTGCTGAACTGCTGCTATGGCGGCTCGCAGGCGTCGCTCCGGACGTTCAGCGGCCTCGGTCCGTTTCTCGTTCGCGCCGGCGTGCCGGCCGTCGTCGCGATGCAGTACGAGATTCCCGACACGGTCGCGATCAAGTTCGCCGAGAAGTTCTACGGCGAACTGCTGTCGGGCAGCGATCCGGGCCGCATCGACTTCGCGCTGACCGCCGCGCGGCTGTCGCTCTACCAGAACCAGACGAAGGATCGGCCGCAGTCATTCATCACGCCGGTGCTGTATCTGATGCCCGGGCACGAAACGCTGCTGGAGCTGGCGGATCGCCGGTCGCCGGCGATCGTGAGGCGGACCGGCGACGAGCCGTCGTGCCGCGGCCGCGCGACACCGAGCTGCCGCAGGATCTGCTCGACGCGTTCAAGGAGCGGCGCATCGTGCCGGTCGATCGGGCCGGATCTGCTGGCCGTCGGCGCGATGCGGAGCAAGAACCCGCCCGGCCCGCGCAAGCTCGCGGAGCAGCTGGCGCGCGAAGCGCAGTTTCCCGCGCATGGATCTCTTCGAGCGGTCGGACGCCGACTGCCGAATCGGCCGGCGTCTGGCTGCTGCCGGCTGTCTGCCAGCACTACGAGCGGAAGAAGGAGCGCTGGAAGCTGCTCACCGCCGTGCAGCGCGCCTACAAGGACTTCCCGCCGCCGCCGGCCATCTGCCAGATTGCGTCGTGGGACGTTCCCGGCGTCATCTGCGCGTACTTCGACGGCCTGATGACCGAGGCGATGACCGACGCGCACAAGACGTTCCGCGCGCTGCAGAGCGTCGACCAGAAGGCCGCCGGCTACCGTGACGAGACGCTGGTCGTCCACGTGCGCGGCGTCTACAGCGAGAGCGACTCGCTCGTCCTGACCGAGCGCGACCAGGAGCTGCTGCTCGATCGGATGATGAGCCTCTCGTCGCACGTCGCCGATCTCTCGAGGAAAACCGTCGGCCGGTCGCTGCTCTACCTCGGCGTCTCGCCCCGCGATCTGCTCGTCCGGCGCCTGACCCGCGCGCTGCGCGGCAACGGGCGCAACCAGGGACCGATGTTCTTCGTGAGCCCCGATCGAGACGATCGAGGACGCCTACTGGGACGACTACAACGTGCAGTGGCTGCCGATGACGCTCGACGCGTTCCTCGAGGCCGTCGCCGACACGCGATCCAGGAGCGACGACGTGACGGTCGCCGCCACCGTCGACCGCGCCGTCGTCGGGACCCTACCGCTACCTCGACTACTTCCAGGAGAGCGACCGCTTCTCGTTCGCCGGCCGCGAGGACGACATCGCGGAGGTCGCCGCGCGGGCGTCGGGCGACGAGCCGTTCGTCCTCTACGGCCGATCGGGCCTCGGCAAGACATCGCTGCTGCTCGCGGGCGTGTTTCCGCTGCTGCGCGATCGCCGGCTGCACCCGATCCGCGTGCGCGTCTTCGAGCATCCCGACGTCGACCTCCGCAATGCGCTCGCCGCGGAGCTGGAGCTCGACGTGCGACGACACCGTGCACGACCTGCACGACCTCGTCGAGCGACTCGCGCGCACCGAAGGGCTGGTGCTCGTCTTCGATCAGTTCGAAGAGTTCTTCATCAGCACGCGCAGCCGGCCGGCGGCGCGCCGCGAGTTCATTCATCTGCTCGCCACGCTCGTGCGCCATCCGAGCTGGGACGTCCGGCTCACCATCAGCCTGCGCGAGGACTATCTCGCCGAGCTCGACGAGTTCCGCGACGAGTTTCCCGACATCCTGTCGAACCAGTACCGGCTCCTGCCGCTGACCGCCTTCGGCGCCCGGCAGGCGATCGTCGCGCCGCTCGTCCTCGCGAGCATTCCGTTCGATCAGCAGCTCGTCGTCCGGCTCGTCGACCTGCTGGCCGAGGTCGACTTCGATCCGGTCCTCCTGCAGATCGCCTGCGGCGAGGTGTATCGCGAGGCGATCAAGCGCCAGCAGCGACGCAGGCTGCGCCTGACCGAAGCCGATCTGGATCGCGTCGGCGGCATCCAGGGCCTGTTCGAGCGGTATCTGGACAACGCGATCAGCCGCGTGCCGCAGGGGATGCTGCTCCTGAGCCGCGCCGTCCTCGACGCGCTGATCACGCCCGAGGAAACCAAGCGCGCGATCACGTTCGAGGCGCTGCTCGGCAACGACGACTTCAAGGCGTCGCTCGAGGAGCTCGAGGCGGTCCTCGACTGCCTGAAGCAGCAGAAGCTGGTCCGCGGCGATCTGCGGACCGGCCAGCTGTGGTACGAGCTCGCCCACGACCGGCTGGCGCCGAGCGTCGTCAAGTGGTTCAAGCGCGACGTCGATTTCGCGCAGTTCCGCGACGCGCGCGACTCTGATTGCCGAAGCGGCGCGGCGCGCTGCCTACCCGGCGAAGCTCGAGACGCTGATCGGCCGCCTGCAGATCGATCAAGCTGATCAACCCGTATCGCGAGCGGCTGCGGCTCACCGACGAGCAGCGGGCGCTGATGCTCTGGTCGGCCATCTACGGGCAGGTGGACAACATCGAGTTCTGGGGCGCGCTGGCCGGGCCGGCACCGTGCGAGCAGGCGCTGCTCGCGCTGCTGGAGCATCCGGCGCCCGAGGCCCGCAACGGCGCGGCCAACGCCGCCGCGCGGCTGGCAGGCAGGATGCCGGCCGTCGTTGGTGCGTGCGTCACGACCGCGCACTGGACGACCCGGATGCCGGCGTCCGCCAGGCGGCAGCTGTTGTGCTCTCCCGGCATGCCGGAGAGGCAGACCTCGAGAAGATTGCATCTGCGCTCAAATCCCGCCGCCGACGTTGGCGCGCGCTCGACGTGCTCGCGACGTTCGCTGCGACCGGCGGCCCGATCGACCGCTTCGGCCGTGTGTCGCGACTGCTGGCGCGCTGGCATGCACGCCGGCGCACGCTGGCGGCGAACCGCGAACACCATCATCGCGAGGGGCAGACGCGGTGTGCTCGTCGGCTTCCTCGCGTCAGCCGGTTGGACGGCCACGATCGGACTGCTGATGGCCTGCGTCGCCACCTGGGCGACAGGAGAAATCGGCTGGTTCTTCAGGCACTCCCCACGACCAGCGTGGCGGGCGCCGTGGCCGCGGTCGTCGGCATCGCCGGCGGCTGGTGGCTGGGGCGGGCAGGGGGCAAGCGCGCCGCCATCAAGGGCGTCGAGGGCCGATGGAAATCGATCATCCTGCGGGTGAG
>CAVREM010000080.1:0-15161 GCA_963720005.1 uncultured Acidobacteriota bacterium
TAGAGAGTACATGTGAAAAGTAGGGCGGTTCTTGCCGTTTAGACCCGCCCTTTTTTTTCTTACGCCTTTTCTTGCACCGATTACGCTTTCAAGCTCGCGTGCAGCTGTCGACCAGATACTTTCTATGCGCCGCCATGTCCTGCTCGATGGTGACGCCAGGCGGCATGTCGACATAGTTGAAGTCGAGGCTGATCCAGCCGTCGTAGTTCCGGTCCCGCAGCACCCGGATCAGCGCAGGGAAGTCGACTCCGCCGGTACCCAGCCGCTGATAGATCGGATCGGGCGTCTTGGGAAGTCCGAGCTTTGCCGCCATCGCGGCTTCCTCTTCTTTGCTCGGTGCCGGTCCCTTCCAGCCCTTGCCCGCACTCCATACCGGCAGGTGTCCTTGAAATGGAAATGCGCGATCCGCGAGTAGTGATCGCGCGCGAACGTCACCGGATCGAATCCGCCGACCGATGCATGACACGTGTCGAGCGTGACGAACACCAGCGCGGGTCGGTCATCTCGAGAATCATCTCGACTTCCGCCTTGCGCTCGACGATCGTCCACGCATGCGGATGGAACGCGAACTTGACACCGTGCTCGAGCGTGCGCTTGCCGACCTCATTCAGGTTTTCGCAAGGATCGCCGCGTTGGCACGACTCAGGTTCTCGGGACCGCGGCGCCGGCCGAGATTGGCCTTCAGCGCCTTGACGCCGAAGTATGCGCCGAATTTCGCGTTCGCGCCGTTGCTGTCGAGCGTTGCCTGCAGCCGCGCCGTGTCGAAGTACTCGCCGCCGCTCGCAACCGAGGAGATGCCGATCCCCGCTTCGTCGAGGACTTTCTTGAAGACCGCCGGTGACTGTTTCAGATAGCGTTGCAATTCGTTGCCCCACGGCTCGATGCCGTGGAATCCGAACTTCGCCGCCATCCGAGCCCGACTCAGGATGTGGCGTCAGGGGTAAACATGTGGCTGCTCATGGCCCACCGGAACTTGTCGCCGGGCAGGGCGAAGGCACCACGCGCAACCCAGCCCCGAGACCGGTCCGACGAATTCGCGACGACTAAGCATAGGGTACCTCTCAATATTCACGGACAGCGCTAAAGCGCTTGTGGTAAATCACTGCTTCACGAACTTCTGCACGACGCCGGTGAGCTGCGCGAGATAGATGTTGCCGGCGGCGTCGACGGCGGCGCCGTGCGCGGCGCCGGCGTCCGGCAACTTCGCCGACGACGTTGCCCTTCAGATCGCGCACGACGGCGCCGGTGACGATACGCCCGTCGCCGGTCATCGCCAGTCCCGAGACGCCGCCGGTGCCTTTCCACTCGGTCAGGAATTTCCCGTTCGCGTCGAACACCTGAATGCGCTGATTGTCGCGATCGGTCACGTAGACCCGTCCCTGTGTGTCGACGACGACGTTATGCGGCAGGCCGAATTCGCCGGGCCCGTTCCGCGCTTGCCCCACTCCAGCAGATACTTGCCGTCGCGCGAGAACTTCACGACGCGCGCGCCGCCGTAGCCATCGGTGACGTAGAGATCCCCGTTCGGCGCAAACGCGATGTCGGTCGGCAGATTGAAGTTGACGGGCTCGCGCCGGACGTGCCTTTGGTGCCGAGGCGCATGATCTCCTTGCCGTCCGCGGTTCATCTTGTAGATCACATGCGCCGGTGGCATCGACGATCCAGATGTTTCCTTGCGGATCGACGCGCACGGAGTGCGCGCCGCACGACGTGCATCCGGCCGGTCCATACACGGCCGAATAGTGCGACTGGTCGGCGGCCCAGTTCTCCTTGGGAATGGCCGCGACCTTGCCTTCGCTGAATGAGGCCGTCGCCCCACGAACGGATGAATTTGCCGGTGGTGTCGAACTCGAGAATCGGGTGCGCGCCGCGATGCAGCACGAGGACGGTGCCTTTCGTGCGTGATGGCCACGCTCGACGCCTGGATGAGATTCCAGGCGCGGCAAACCCGGCGGCGCTCGTGGCCGGCGTCGGCCACTCGACGAGCTTGTATAGCCGGCACTACGGCCGTGGCACTGCCGCCGGCCCTGCTCTGGCCGCTACCGGCGGCGACGGCAACGGTGACAAACGCAAGCGCGATCAGGAATTCGAGGGCGTCGCATGGCTGCCTCCCTGTTTTGATGTGGTTGTGACGCGGACATCATGTGACAGAAGCATGTCGGCCCGCACTCTCGCTTCTGTCACTGTTCGAGCACACTTTACATGCGTCTGCTAAGGAGGTGACGCCCTATCCACGAGGCGGCGGCACGTCCGTTGCACCCGCGCCGGCGGCTAGCGTCCGCAAAGGAGCCTGCTGATGATAAATCGTGCCCGCCCCCGATTTACCGCGGCAACTCATCGTCAAGCGAGCTCGTTGACCTGCGGCGGCGGCGGCGCAACCCCGACAGAGCCGGCCCCCGTGTACCAGCAGAAGACCGAGACTTACAGGGGCACGTTGAACCGCAGCGGCGGAGCCGCACACCACTTCGCCGTGGCCAATCCTGGCGGCATCGTCGCGAGGATTACGCAGCTCGCGCCGTCAGCACGCTGACGATGGGACTCTCGCTCGGATTCTGGGAAGACACGACATCGCTCTGCAGCCAGGAGATCCCAAATGCGGTGACGCTCAACACCGCCGGGTCCGGCCCCCCGTGCGGGCCGGACGAATATTGCGTCGGGATCTTCGATGTCGGCAACCTGCAGGCGTCCGTCACTTTCACTTTGTCACCATCTACTTTTTACTTTCTACTTTTCACTTTCTCCTACTCCCCTCCCGGCTGAAACAGGTGTGAGTTCGCGTAACCGACAACGGCCAGCCGGGTGGCCATTCCCGTGCCGACGTGACGGGGACGATGCCAGATCTGCGCCGGCGCGTAGACGATGTCGCCCTGGTTGGCGACGAAGACTGGGCAGGTCGCCAATCTTGAACTCGTTCTGCCCTTCGAGCATGAACCAGAATTCCGGACCGGTAAGATGAAAGTGCCCCTTGTCGTCTCGGCTGCGCCGGCTTCTCGCGTTTTCGGATCGCCGCGAAGGATGTTCGCGATGCCGACGTTGACGTAGCCGCCGTCGTGCGCGTCGCCGACAAACTGCTTCTGATTGCGCTTCGGCTTCGGCTTTCCGCCGGTCGTCCGAGGTTGTAGTCGATGAACGGCACGTTCGCTTCGTCGTACGTCGCCTTTCGCGTTCGCGACGCTCACCCGCTCGTATTTCACGCCCGGCGCCGGCGTCGGCTTTTCGTCGGCCGGATACATGATGTGCGAGTTCGCCATCATCACCTCGAAGCGCAGCGACGGCCTGTCGCCGACCGTCTCCATGCTGTAGACCAGGCGCTTCGGCACCTGCACCAGAAATCCCTTCGTCGCCACGAACGGCTCGACGCCTTCGATCGTGAATCGGATCTGCCCGTCCTGAACGATCCAGAACGCGCGGTTGTCCTGATGGAATCGCCGCGGCGTCTTTCGCCCGGCGCCATCGAGATGTAGTAGCCGTGGAACAGGTTGTCGTTGACGACGATTTCGGTCCAGCTCGGCTGGCCCTTGTGTTTGGCGAGCAGATCGGATAGTTTCGTGAGAGGTTTGTTTGGCGGCGTAAACGGATTCGGTTTCACGGGCATCGGCGCCCACGCTTCGATGCGGCCGCCCTGTCCGTGCAGCTCGACGGTGACGCTGCCGATCGCGAGAAACAATCCAAGGATCACGGCAGCGATGACCGCAGCGAGATTCCTATCACGCAGGGCTGAAGCCCTGTCGCAGCGGCAGGGCTGAAGCCCTGCGCTACTTCAGTAAGTGCGCGATTTTCGCGATGCCGGCCTTCGCGCAGATCTCGTCCTTGTCGCCGCCGACGGCGCCGCTGACGCCGACGGCGCCGATCGCAACGTCTCCGACCTTGATCGGCACGCCGCCGCCCAATCCGTCGGTGCCCTCCACGTTCGGCATCGGCGAGCCCGAGCGTGATCCCCAAGCCTTGGCGGCCTCCAGCGACGTCGCCCATCGTGACGCAAACGTCAGCGCGGTATAGGCCTTGCGCTGGCTCAAATCGATCGTGTGCGGACCGTTGTTGCCCTCGTCGCGCGCGAACGCCTTGAGGAGTCCGCTCGCGTCGATGACCGACACGCTGACGCGAAATCCGTCGGCGCGGCACCGCTCCACCGTGCCCTGGACAATGGCCTGGGCCATCTCCATCGAGAGCGCCTTCTGCGTGACCAGCCCTTGCGCCGCGGCCTGCGTCGGCCCGCGGCGACCAGCGCTGCAGCCATCAGAAACAACCGCATACAAAACCTCCGGGAAGAGTGTATCTTGACACCATTCCGGGCCGCCATGTACACACGCATTTGAAAGCGAGGATGCCGTGAAAAGAATCGCGCTTGCCCTTTCGCTGCTCGGAATCGCCCTGACGTCGCTCCTGTCCGCCCAGGGCGGCGACGCCAGCCTACAAACCCAAACGCCTCAACAAGATGATCGAGCTGCTCGAGGCCGGGCAGCCGGTCTACGACGTCAGCGTGGACGGCGTCGGCTACGAGGAAGGGAAGAAGCTCGCCCAGGACGCACATCGACTTGATCCAGTACCAGATGGAGCACGGCGCCGTTCGATCCGCAGCGCCTGCGCCAGTTCATGCAGGGGCTGGTCGACGGCGGGCCGACCAAGAGCGGCCATCGCACGCCGACGGTCATCGTCACGCTGCCGGTGCTTGGCCTCGATGGCGTGACCGTGAAGAACAACCACTGGGTGATCGAGCAGATCCTGAGCGCCGGCGTGCACGGCCTGATGTTGTGCCACGCGCGCAACGCCGACGCCGTGCGCACGTTCGTGTCGACCGCGCGCTATCAGTTCGAGCGGCCCGAGCTGAAAGGCGCCGACAAAGGCATTCCCGAAGGCCTGCGCGGATCGGGCAGCCAGGCGTACGCGTCGCGCATCTGGGGCATCAGCGGCACCGAGTACATCGAGAAAGCCGATCCGTGGCCGATGAATCCGAACGGCGAGCTGATCCTGTCGCTGAAGATGGAAGACAAGTACTCGCTCGCCAACATCGACGAGATCACCAAAGTGCCCGGCATCGCGTGGGGCGAATGGGGGCCCGGCGATCAGGCGATGTCGCTGATGGGCCTCGCCTATCTCAAGAGCGGCGGCAACCAGGGACGCAGCCTGCCGGGCACGGCGGCGACGGGAGGACTGCCGCCGATCGGCGAGCCGAAGCTCGACGCCGCGCGCGCGCGCATCATGAACGCGATGAAGGCGAACAAGTGGGCGCCGCTGCACTCGTCGAACGTCGAAAACATCATCGATCTGATCAAGGCCGGCGTGATGGTGACGCACGGCACGTCGGTCGAGCTGACGAACAAAGGCCGGGCGTTCACGAAGCGGCAAATGCCTTACTGAATCTGGCAACTGGTAGATTGGGAGATTGGAGAGATTGGAGAGCGCATCATGCGGATTACACTCCTGATCTTGCTGGTCGCTGGGCGTCACGGCGTCTGCTGCGCAGAAGGCGACGCTCAAGCTCGAACCGGTCGAGCGGCAGATGCCGGCGTACATCCAGTCGAGCGCCTCAGCCCGCAGGATCGCGTGCTGTTCGACAAGCTGATGCGCGTGGGCCTCGAGTCGGCGTGGTCGCTGGTCACGGCCGAGGGCTATCCGCAGAACTTCATCAACGAGCTGTCGCCGCTGAAGGCGAACACGCGCATGGTCGGCCGCGCGCGGACGATGCGCTATCTTCCGAACCGCAAGGACGTGCGCGACAAGCTGTACGCGGCGGGCCCGCAGCTCAACTACAAGTCGGCGGAGGAAGCGCAGCCGGGCGACGTGCTCGTCTTCGACGCCGGCGGCGAAACGCGCGCGGGCGTCTCGGGCGGCGTGACGACGATTCGGTTTCTCGTGCGAGGCGGCGCGGGGCTCGTCATCGACGGCGCGATGCGCGACGTGCCCGAGCTCGAAGCGATGCCGATTCAAACCTACATGCGCCGCGGCCACGCGTCATCGGTCGCGCCGCTGATGATGAGCGTCGACTACCAGGTGCCGGTGCGCATCGGCAGCGTCACGGTCATTCCCGGCGACATTCTCGTCGGCGAAAGCACCGGCATCCTCGTCATCCCGGCCGCCATCGCCGAGAAGGTCGCCAACACGGCGCTCGAGCACGACGAGCAGGAGGAATTTCAGCGCGGGCTGCTGCTCAAGGGTGAATCGATCTTCGGCGTGTATCCGATGAACGACGCCACGCGGAAGCGGTTTGAGGAGTGGAAGGCGAAGACGAAAGTAGGAAGTGGGTAGTAAGTAGTCGGTAGCCAAAGTGGAAAGTGCAAAGTGAAATTAGAGCCTTCTGCTCATCTGCGCTCGTTCTGGTTCCCGCGCTTGTCGTCGGCGCAAGCCATCACGCTCGATACGAGCGAGCTGCGGCCGGGCGCCGTCACGTGTCGACGTCGGCCGACAACGCCGTCACGGTCGCGTGGCCCGACGAGACGTCGCGCGACGTGGCGCGCGACGTTTTCGCTCGATCCAGCGCGGCCGCTCGATTACGTCGATCGCTGCCGGTGGCGACGCCGGTCATCAGCGACGCGCGGCCGTTCTATCGAGGCGAGACCGGCAAGCGGCGCGGCGGATGGAACGCGTTCTTCGACGATCCGACGAGCCATCCCGAAGGCACGCGGCACGTGCAGGGCACGTTCACGCTGCGCGGCGCGAAAGCGCGCACCGATCGGCGATCGCGTCGAGCTCGTGTTCGACGGCATGCGCATGGGCGGCTTCGAAGGCGCGCTCGCGTACACGTTCTATCCGGGCAGCCGGCTGATCCAGCAGGAAGCGGTGCTGACGACCAACGATCCCGACGTCGCGTACTACTACGACGCCGGGCTCGACATGGCGGCGCCGGCCGATCGCACGGCCGGCAACAACATGCGGTCGGAGATTGCGTACTACGACACCTCGGGCACGTTGAAACGGAGGTGCACAGCACCGGCTTCCAGGCCGAGCGCGAGCCGGTGCAGGTCCGCTACCGCACGCTTGCGGCGAAGACCGCCGGGCGGCAGCGTCGCGGTGTTTCCGGCGCCGCATCAGTATTTTTTTCCGCGCGACTTCTCGTCGAACCTCGCGTACCTGTGGCATCGCTGGATGGCGCGGCCGCGTCGGGCATCGGCGTCCGGCAGCTGCGCGACGAGAACTGGCAGTACTACCCGTGGGTGAATGCGCCGCCGGGACGCGCGCAGCGCATGGGCGTGTTCTTCCTCGTGTCCGACGGCACGCCGGAAGCGGCGCTCGTCGCACGTGCTGCGCTACACCAACCGCGATCGATTCTCCGGCGCTCGCCGGCTACAAGACGCTGAGCACGCACTGGCATCTCGCCGACACCGTGCAGGCGATGGCGAACGGCTTCCAGTGGACGCCGCCGTTCAAGCCGGTGCTGAAGGCCATGGGCGTCGATGCGTCGATGATCATGGACTTTCACGGCGACGGGCATCCCGCCGATCTCACGGATCTGCGCCTCGACGAGCTCGACGCGTACTTCAAGGCGCTGAAGGCGCAGTCCGATCCGGAGTTCCTGTTGATTCCGGCCGAAGAAGCGAACGTGCACCTCGGCGGCCACTGGTCGGTCGTGTTTCCGAAGCCGGTGTACTGGTTCATGAACCGCCCGAAGAACGGCAGGCGCCGCGTTCGAGATGCAGCACCCGAAGTACGGAAAGGTCTACAGCACGGCGAACGCGCAGGAGATGCTCGATCTGGTCCGGCGCGAGGGCGGCTACATGTACCAGACGCATCCGCGGACCAAGGGCTCGACCGGGTTTCCCGACAAGATTCTCGCGACCGAGCACTTCCGCGATCCGCGCTACCTCGGCGCCGGATGGAAGGCGATGCCCGCCGGATCTCTCGTCGCCGCGCCTGGGCGATCGCTCGTTCGACCTGCTCGACGATTTGAGCAATCATGGGGCTGCGCAAGACGCATCTTCGGCGAGGTCGACATGTTCCAGTTCGACCACACGCACGAGCTCTACGCGCACATGAACATCAACTACATCAAGCTCGATCGGCTGCCGTCGTTCGATCGATGGGGCGACGCGCTCGAGCCGCTCGCGCGCGGCGAGTTCTTCACGACGACCGGCGAGGTGCTGCTGCCGCGCGTGGATCTGTCGAAGTCGACGGCGAACGAGGTGGTCGCGTCGGTCGATGCGCAGTGGACGTTCCCGCTTCGCTTCGCGGAAATCGTGTGGAGCGACGGCAAGACGACGCACCGCGAGACGATTCCGCTCGCAGAGACGCGCGAGTTCGGCAAGCGCACCTTCGAATGGCGCGCGCCCGCCGCCGGCTGGCAGTGGGCGCGACGTGGCGGTGTGGGACGTGCGCGGGCAATGGGGCGTTCGTGAATCCGACGTGGAAGATAGGAATGCAACAGGAGATGGCATAGAGAACTCCATTTTCAAATCTCCTGATTCCTATCACCGTATATCCTAGAATCGTCAGAACCGACACCGACCCCAAACCGCAACTGATGACGTCTGCAGATCCTGCCCAGCGCTGAGAATCGAGCTCAGCGTGCTGCCGGCGAGAATCCGCTTGTAGCGATAACCGAGATCGATCTGAAGCGGACCGCCGTGCATCAGGACGCCGCCGCCGCCACCGACAATCGGATCGCTGCGTGTCCACAAAGTTCAGCGCCGCTCTGACGATCGCATCGGTGGCCGATCCAAACCCGTTGACGCCGAACCGGAGATGGGCGACACCGGCGGTGCCCTCCGACGTACGGGCTGACCGCCGATCGCGGCGATGCGAGCAGGCGTACGCCTCCTTCGCCATAGAACGCCGACGCCTTCAGGTCGAGGCCGGTGAACCCCAGCCCGGTGGCGACGAGATCGGGCATGACGTTGCCCAGCCGGCCGAACTCGCCCATCACTTGAACGCCGGGCACGACATCGAATCCCACTCGCCCGCCGAAATCGAACGGAACACCGGAATCGCCGAACGAGGACAGCTGATTGGTCGGAAGCGCACCGAACGCGTCGAGCGAGGTCTGGGCGTAGGTACGAACCGGGGCCGCGAGGCTCAGCACCGCAACGGCAACTGCACATGCGAAGCGCATGGTCGTTCCTTTGTAAGGCGCAACTTAAGTGCGCACTACCGAAGGACGCAGGCACGGGTCAAATGCAAGGCCTGCACCAAATATTGCGGTCCTTCCTGGCCGCCTTTACCATTCTTTACATTCGCTTACCCGTTCTTCACGACGCGGACGCCTCCTTTCGGAGACAATCTGACCGCCATGCCCCGGACCATCTTGATCGTGGACGACGACCGCGAGCTCTGCGAGCTGGTCGGCGAGCTGCTGCGCGCCGAGGGGTTCGACGTCGAGGCGCACCACACTGGTGAAGGCGCCGTCGAGCTGGCGGCCAGCGGCCGCTTCGCGCTCGTCATCCTCGACGTGATGCTGCCGGTGCAGAACGGGTTCGAGATTCTGCGCGCCCTTCGAAACCGCTCTGCCGTGCCGGTCATTCTCCTGACCGCCCGCGGCGAGGACATCGATCGCATCGTCGGCCTCGAAATCGGGGCCGACGACTATCTGCCCAAGCCCTTCAACTCGCGCGAGCTCACCGCGCGCATCCACGCCGTGCTCCGCCGCATGCAGCCGCGCGAGGCGGACGCGCTGCCGCGGGTCGTCGTCGGCGACATCGCGCTCGATCCGGCGACGCGGACCGTGATGAAAGACGAGTCGCCCATCGATCTGACGACGGTGGAATTCGAGCTGCTGCACCTGCTTCTCTCGACGGCCGGACGCGTCATTTCGCGCGAGGACATCAGCCAGCGCGTTCTCGGACGCGCCTTCGATCCGTTCGACCGGAGCATCGACGTGCATATCGGCAAGGTGCGCCGCAAGATTGGCGACTCGGCCGATGGCGAGCGCATCAAGACCATTCGCGGAGTCGGCTACATCTATGCGCAGCCTCGCCGTTAAGATCTTCCTCAGCTTCTGGATCGCGCAGGTCTTCATCCTCGTGGGGCTCGAGATCTTCCGTCCGCGCGGCCCGCGGCCACCGGCGCCGTCGATGCCACCGGACGCGCCGCCGTTTACGTTCATTCCCACTCCAGTGCTCGTCGCCGCCATCGTCGTTTCGGCGATCGTGTGTTTCCTGCTCGCGCGCCATCTGAGCGCGCCGCTCAAGCGCGTGCGCGACGCGAGCGAGCGGCTGGCCGCGGGCGATTTGACCGCCAGGGCCGGGGCGATGGTGCAGGGGCGGCGTGACGAGATCGGCGATCTCGTCCGCGATTTCGACGTCATGGCCGGGCGCCTCAGCCTGCTCGTCTCGTCGCAGAAGCAGCTGCTCTCGGACATCTCACACGAACTGCGCTCGCCGCTCGCCAGACTTCATGTGGCGGTGGAGCTTGCCCGGCGCAAAGCCGGACCGGCCGCCGAGAAAGACTTGAACCGCATCGAGGCCGAGGGCACGCGGATGAACGAGATGATCGGCCAGATCCTGACGCTGGCCCGTGCCGACAGCGACAAGCCGGCCGTGACCGAGATATTCGACGTCGCCGACCTCGTGCGGCGCGTGGCGGCCGACACCGACTACGAGGCCCGTCAGAGCGGACGGACCGTCGTGGTGCGCGACTCGGCGGAAGCGATGGTGCAGGGCGACGCGGCGCTCGTCGCCAGCGCGATCGAAAACGTGGTGCGAAACGGCTCCCGCTACACGCCGGAAGGCACGTCGGTGGACATTTCTGTCGCCACCACGGCAACCCACGCGCACATCGTCGTTCGCGACCACGGCCCCGGCGTGCCGCCGGAGGAGATCGATCGTATTTTTCTGCCGTTCCATCGCGTCGGTGCTTCGCGCGATCGCAACTCCGGTGGCACCGGCCTGGGCCTGTCGATCGCCGCACGCGCGGCCGGCGTGCACGGCGGCACCATCCGCGCCAGAAACGCCGACGGCGGCGGCCTCGAAGTCGCCATCGATCTTCCGCTTTACAAAGCTTTACATTCGCTTGCCGTTTCTTGACGGCACACCTTCTTGCATACGCCTACTCTGGTCATGTCGAATTCACGACCGGAGGAGCACGATGCACGACAACGAACGAAAGATTGGACGGCGCGAAGTACTTGCACTGCTCGGCGTCACGAGCGCGGTGTTTGCCGCGGGCTGTGCCAGCGACTCGCCGACGAGCCCGAGCACCATGGGGTCGGCCACCGACGTGGGGACGACCACAACCGGAGGCGCCGGCACCACCACGGGAACCTCGGGGCTGGCCTGTTCGGTCACGCCGAACGAGACGGTTGGTCCCTATCCCTCGCTCATCGATCTGTTTCGCAGTGACATCCGCGAAAGCAAAGGCGGCACGCAGCTCGACCTCACGATCACGGTGCTCAACACGGCGGCGAGTTGTGCCCCGCTCACCGGCGTGAACGTCGAGATCTGGCAATGCGATGCGGGCGGAAACTACTCGCAGTACCGGCAGCGAGCGGGCGCAGACCTACCTGCGCGGCATCCAGACGAGCGACGCCAACGGGCAGGTGAAGTTCACGACGGTCTACCCCGGCTGGTATCAGGGGCGCGCCACGCACATCCACGTCGAAGTCACGCAGAACGGGCGGTCGCTCAAGGTCACCCAGATTGCGTTTCCCGAATCAACCAACGCAGAGGTGTACGGCACGGGCGTGTACGCGTCGAGAGGGTCCAATCCGACGACCAACGCGCGCGACGGCATCTTCGCCGACAGCCTCAGTTCCGAGATGGCGACGGTCTCGGGAAGCCCCTCGAGCGGGTACACGGCGAACTTCACCGTTGGCCTCTCGGCCTAGTCTCCAACCAGGATATCTGTGACAAAACTGTGACGGATGCGTCCCGTTTGGCGGAAACAGGACTCTGACAAGTGGACACCTTAGGTATTGGCAGGCCGATTCCGGCCGAAATCAGCGTGCGATACGGGGCACCCGGCTTGCACAGCCGCCCCGCTGGAGGAATTCTTTTGATGTCTCACGCTCTCCGGATTTTTGTATTCCTGCTCCTTACCTGCAGTCTGGCTCAAACCGCGGCGGCCCAGGGAAGCAATGGACCACGCGTTGCCGGCTCCTTTTCGGGTGTCTTCGGCGAGGGAGAAACCAACATCGCCGCAAGCGGGTCGGTCGGCTATCGTTTCACGCGCCAGTTCGGTTTCGAGTTCGAGGTGCTGTCGCTGCCCGATTTCAAGGTTGACGACATCAACATCGGCGGACGCGGGATTGGGTTCCTCACGAACTTCGTGATGGAATTTCCAAGCGACGCGCGGTGGCTCACACCTTACGTGCAGGGCGGCGGGGGCATGGTCAACATCCGGGTCGAGCCAGATGTCCGGATCCTCGCGGATGACGCTCGCTTCGACACTCGCGCCATCGCGGCTCCCATCCGGAATTTCCTGCGTGGCCGGTTTCCGGTTGGCGACGGCGGGCGTCCGATTCAGATCCCGACCCAGCTCATCCCGAGTTACAGCGAAACGAACCTCGCCCTCTCGGTGGGCGGCGGCGTCGACTTCCGCGTCTGGGAAGATCTCTCCGATCGGTCCCAACATCACGTTCACGCAGCTGTTTGGCAACTTCCGCGACATCGAGCTCACGCGCATCGGCGCGCGCGCGAGCTATCGATTCTGAGGTGTCATGAGGCACGCACACACGAGCCCGGACGTCGGCGTTTCGAAGTCCGGGCGGTGTCTTTCGCTCGCGGATTTTTTCAGACACGACATTCGCGAAGGTCAGGCCGGCACCCTGCTGAGGCTGACCGTCAAGGTCGTGAACGTGGCGAACGGCGCGGGTGTCGCGAACGCACACGTCGAAATCTGGCATGCCGATGCGTCAGGCAACTATTCGCAGTACGGCAACCAGTCGGGCCACACGTACCTGCGCGGCTTCCAGACGACCGACGCCCGGGGCGAGGTCACGTTCACGACGATCTATCCCGGCTGGTATCAGGGCCACGCGACGCACATCCACGCCGAAGTCAGCATTGGCGCCCGTTCCATCAAGCTGACGCAGTTGGCGTTTCCGGAATCGGCCAGCAATGCGGTTTACACGCAGGGCCCATACGCCGGGCGGGGACCGAATCCGGTCGGCAATGCGAGTGATGGGGTTTTCCGGGACGGTCTCGCGCCGCATCTGGTCTCGCTCACCGGCAACCCCGTCACGGGATTTGCGGCCACGGCACGGATCGAGATCGCCATCTAAGAAAAACCGCCACACGATAGGTTCACAGAAATACAAACAGGAGATCAGGAGATTAGGAGATCATTCTTCGAAAGAATCTCCTGAACTCCGATCTACGGCCTGTACAACAAAACGGGCGGCGTTTTGGGCGCCGCCCGTAGGTCATGGTCACTGAATTTCGCCTTCCAGCATATCACATACTTGGATCAAGTCGGCGCGCGACTGTAGCCTGACGCCATGATCATCAACGTCAACGGTTTTCAGCTCCACTACGAAGAGCGCGGCGGTGGCGACCCACTGCTGCTCCTGCACGGCGGCACCGGCATCGGCAGCGATTGGCAGATCGTCTTCACTGGCGGCGATCCGGACGGCTTCCGAGTCATCGTGCCCGACCTGCGCGGACACGGGCGCTCGACGAACCCGTCGCGCGCGTTCACGTTTCGCCAGGCTGCTCTCGACATGTTCGCGCTGCTCGATCACCTGGACATCCAGCGCGTGAAGGCGATCGGCCTGAGCATGGGCGCGAAAACGTTGCTCCACATGGCGACGCTACGGCCGGATCGCGTCGACGCGATGGTGCTCGTCAGCGCAACGCCGTACTTTCCAGCGCAGGCCCGCGCGGCAATGGAGCAGTTGTCGGTCGACGCTTTCTCCGACGCCGACTGGGCCACTCAGCGCCAGCGGCACACGCATGGCGACGATCAGATCCGGATGCTGTTCGAGCAGATGCGCGGTCTGAAAGACAGCTACGACGACATGGCGTTCACGCCGCCGCTGTTGGCGACGATCGCTGCGCGCACGCTGATCGTGCATGGCGATCGCGATCCGCTCTACCCAGTCGAGCTCGCGCTGGAGATGTATCGCGCAATCCCGTCGTCGGCGCTGTGGGTCGTGCCGAACGGAGGACACGGACCGATCTTCGGCGCGATGGCCGGGCCGTTCGTCGAGACGGCGCTCGCGCAGATCGTAAAGGTCACAGCAGAACCATTCTTCGAAAAAGCATTCTCCTAAACTCTTAATCTCCTGTTCTCTTTTGACGAACCGCGACTACTTCTTTACCACCAGGCCCCGATCCCATGGAAAGGCCAGCGTCGGCTGGTTCACATACCGCTGCACGTTGATGGTCAGGGTCTCGCCGGCGCCCGGCGCCAGCCTCACCGTGAGATAGGGCGCATCGACCGCGATTGTCCGACCGCCCGCCACGACGCTCGTCGCGCGGTGCTCGCCTGTACGCGCCCATCTGAACCGTCACCGTTCTCGGCTGCAGCGGGTTGACGTTCACGAGCGTCAACGTCACCGCCTCGGGCCGGATTCGCTCGACGAGCGCCGCGACATCCTGCGGCAGACCTGCCCGCCGCCGCTCGGGATCGAAATGCCGCACCTGCGCGTGCAGCGGCAACGGTCCGTGCCCGGACCCGTTGGGATCGTTGGCGCCCAGCGTCAGGTTGACGAGCGCTTCGGTGGCCACCGGATTCACCCCTGAACCACGCGTATGGTGCGGCGGAAAATCCGCCGTGCTCGTATCGGCACGCAGGCGCGACGCCGCGCGCTGGATTTCTGCGAGCCCCTGCTGGAGCGCGGTGAGAGGATAGGACGCGTCTCCAGACGTCAGATACCCGATCCATCCGCGCTTCGGCAGGCGTTCGAGATCGCCCGGCTGCAGCGCCCAGAGGTAGATGTCGGTTTCGACCTCTCGAAGGTTCGTCAAACCGCCGGCCGATCCCTTTTCGCCATCGTGATGGCCGTACCAACCCTTGTCGCCGTAGTACCCGGGGCAGCAGCACGCGACCGTTCTCGGCCTTGCTGTTGGCGTAGAGGTTATCGACCTGTTTCCTCAGCACCTGCGTGTATTTCTGATCGCCGGTCAGGAGCAGCGCGTTGCCGAACGCTTCCGGCGGACCTCGCAGCACGTAATTGCGAACACCTTCGTCCGCCGAGTTCCATCCGAATACCCCGCCGTACCACTTACCGCCCCATTCGGCGCCGATCTCGCCGTTCCGCCCGATGTTGGACGGAATGTTGCCGCCGTTGGCTT
>CAVREM010000081.1:0-23342 GCA_963720005.1 uncultured Acidobacteriota bacterium
CTGGGCGCGCTGCCGGTCTTTCCGGCGATCCCGAACCCGGCCGATCTCAGCGGGCGCGTGCAGATCGGATACAGCGTCGACTACATCGAGAAAGCCTTCGATGCGTCGAAGTACGGGGAAATCCCCGCGGAACCGTATCTGGACGTCACGTTCCCGACGCTTCACGATCCTTCGCTGGCGCCAGCGGGTCAGCACGTGATGTCGATCTACGTGCAGTACACGCCGTACAAGCTCGCGCCCGGCTACCGGTGGAGCGATCGCCGCTCCGACCTGCTCGGCACCGTCATGCGCATCCTGGATCGGTATGCGCCGGGCATTGCGAATCTGGTCGCGCATCACCAGGTGATCACCCCGGTGGATCTCGAGGAGACCTACGGGCTGACCGGCGGACACATCTTCCACGGTGAACCGTCGCTCGATCAGCTGTTCACGATGCGCCCGGTTCTCGGCTGGGCGCAGTACCGGACGCCGCTGCGCGGTCTCTACCTCTGTGGCGCGGGCACGCATCCCGGCGGAGGCATCACGGCAGGCCCGGGCCAGAACGCCGCACGCGAGATCATCAAACAGCTCAGTCAACATAGAGGGTGCCAGCGCATGCGCATCGCCTTCGCTCTCGCGCTCGCTCGCCGCCGCGCTCCGGCGTGGCCTTCCAGGGCGCGGGCCCGCAGCCTTCGGGCTTCTCCGCGCGGGGCGCGGCGACCTACCGCGAGGTCGAGACGCGGTTCCTCGCGCTGCCGGACGCGGAGCGGATCCGGCAGGCGCACCTGTATCTGGCCGAGCAAGCCGCACATGGCGGGCACACCGCGCGACCGCGAGCTGGCCGAATGGACGCGCGACCGTTCAGCGAGTCCGGGCTCGAGGACGTGAAGATCACGACGCACGAGGTGCTGCTGCCGTGGCCGGAAGAGGTCAGCGTCGAGATGACCGCGCCGAAGGCGTGGCGCGCGTCGATGCGCGAAGACCCGATCGCGGGGGATCAGTACACGCAGATCGCCGCCGGCAGGCCGGGCTGCCGTACCACGCCTACTCGGCGTCCGGCGAAGTCACGGCGCCGGTCGTCTACGCGGGCAGCGGCAATCCGGCGGACTACGACGCGCTCGCCGCCGCAGGGCATCGACATCCGCGGCAAGATCGCGCTCGTCCGCTACTCGGTGCCGTACAGCTATCGCGGCTTCAAGGCGCTGACCGCGCAGCAGCGCGGCGCGGCCGGGATCCTGATCTATTCCGATCCGGCAGACGACGGGTCGGGCAAGGGCACGGTGTATCCGAAGGGTCCGTGGGGACCGCCGAGCCACATCCAGCGCGGCGGGATCGTCTACGACTTCATGGTGCCGGGCGATCCGCTGACGCCTGGCTGGGCGTCGCTCCCCGGCGCGCGGCGGATCGACCGCGACGAGCGGTCTCGCTGCCGACGATCATCAGCGCGCCGCTGTCGTACAAGGACGCGCGCGTCGATCCTCGAAGCGATGGGCGGACCCGAGGCGCCGAAGAATGGCAAGGGGCGCTGCCGATCACCTATCGCGTGGGCGGCCAGGCCACGGTCCGCATGCGCGTCCGATCGACGACGCGATCCGGCCGATCTGGACGGTGACCGGCATGATCCGCGGCAGCGAGCGACCCGGACGACGTGGTCATCGTCGGCAACCATCGCGACGCGTGGATCTACGGCGGCGTCGATCCGTCGAGCGGGTCGGCGGCGCTGATGGAGCTCGCGCGGACGCTGGGTGCGCTGAAGGCGCGGCGGCTGGCGGCCGAGGCGCATCGATCCTGTTCGCGAGCTGGGACGCCGAAGAGTTCACGCTGACGTCGTCGACCGAATGGGGCGAACAGCACGCGGACGCGCTTCGCGAGCGACGCGGTCGCCTACCTGAACGTCGACAGCGCCGCGTCCGGACCGGAGTTCACGGCGACGCGCGGTGCCGGCGCTGAATCGACGCTGATCGCGGAGGCGGCGCAGGCCGTCCGCGATCCGGTGCCGGGAGCGTCCGATTGCCGCCGCGCGCGTCGCGAGCGCCGACGCGCGAGCGCGGCGCGCTGCCGACCGGCGCGAGCGACGAGCTGGTCGACAACCGGCTGGGCAGCGGCTCCGACTACACGGTCTTCCTGAATCATCTCGGGATCCCGGTCGCGGATCTCGACGTTCGACGGACCGTACGGCGTCTACCACTCGATGTACGACAAGCACAACTGGGTGGCGCGCGATCGGCGATCCCGGCTTCCGTTATCACGTCGCGATCGTGCAGCTCTGGGGCGCGCTGGCGCTGCGGCTCGCGAACGCCGACGTCGTGCCGCTGGACTACGCGCCCTACGCCGAAGACCATCGCTGGCCTTCATCGACGAAGTCGAGCGGCGATGGACGCCGCGCGACCGTGGGCCGCTGAACGACGCCAGGCAGGCGGCGACCGAACTTGGCGCCGCCGCCGCGGCGGCAAACGACGCGCGGCGCTCGGCCCTGGAGAACGGGGACGCGGGCCGGATTGCCGCCATCAATCGCGCGTTCATCCAGACGGAGCGGGCGTTCCTTCATCCCGCCGGAATCCCGGGTCGTCCCTGGTACCGACATCTGATCTACGCGCCCAAGCACACTTACGCACCAGAGTTGCTGCCCGGGGTGGCCGAGGCAATCGACGCGCGCGCCGGGGACGAACAGATAACGGCGCAGCTCCGGGCGCTGGCCGCCGCGATCCGGCGCGCTGCCGCCTCACTCGCGCCCAGTTCAGCCGTTCATCCCCAGTAAATCGGCCTCGGCGCCGGCGCGGCGCCGAAACGCATGCGGCAAAAGCGACATATATCCGCAGTAGAATGGCGGCTTCCCCGGCCGCTGGTGACGAATGACTCGCGTGAGAACGCTCGTTTCAATCGTTTTGCTCCTGTCGTACGGAGCCGTTGGCGCGCGTCAACCTGCGGTGCGGGCGTCCGTACCGCTGCCGGCGCCCGCCGCGCAGCTTGCCGAAGCGCTGGGACTGCCCACCGCCGATCGCAGCCGAATCGTCATCGACATCATCCGGCTGATCTTCGACAGCCCTGACGGCAACGACGCGAGCGACGGACGCCTGCGCACGCGTCTGAATAGCTTGATGCAGGCGGGCACTCCTGGTGAGACGGCGCCGCTGCCGCTCGATCCGTCGATCTGGCGCGACACGCTGCTCGTCCGCGACGTGCCCGATCAGGGCCTGTTCGCCGCTATCCTGTCGGACAGAAAGACCGCACTCCTCTATCACGGGCTCGCCACGCTCGACGACGAGACGCTGGCGTGGCTCGGACCCGACCGGGCATTGCTCGCCGATCTCGTGCAGCACGCCGGCACGTTCGCGGCCTTCGGGCGCAGCCTCCATGTGAAGGGCGGACGCGTGCAGGTGCCCGGCGGTCCGGCAGGCGAGGCAGCCTGGACCGAAGTCATCGGCGCCTCGCCCGCGAACCCGTCCGACTTCACTCGCCGTCTGTTCTCACGCGCGGAAGGCCACCTCGCGTTCTTCTACGACACGGTCGCGCACCTCGACGAGGGATCGCGACTGTTTGCCATGGCGGGCGGCAAGGATCGCTTTCGCGCGCTCGAGCAGGTCTTCGAGCGAGCCTCGGTTGAGTTGAAGACGGACGAACGGCCGTTCTCGCGCCAGTTCATGGATCCAGCGCTGACCCTGACGGCGATCGACGTGTCGGCGGACGGCACACCCGCCGAGCCGATCGCCCGCGGGCTCTGGGAAGCTGTGTTCAAGGCCGACGACAAGCCGGACTACGAGTTCAAAGAAGCCACGCTGTCGAAGAACCCGGACACGGGCCCGATCGACGCCGCGTGGATCGCCTCGCGGATCCACAAGAACAGTTCGTCGGCGCGCCGGCGGCTGGATGCATTTCTGTTCGCGCAGCGGGTTTTCAGGAAGTTCGCACCCGCCGATGCCGCGGCAGTGGCGACCGCGGTTCGCGGCATGCTCTCGTTTCCCGCGCTGATGCTGGCCCTCGAACGCTCGGGCGTTCAGGCGCCCGGCGTCTATGCGGCGGCGGCGGCACGCGCACACGCACTGAACGGCATCGGCGATCCGGGAGCGCGCCGGATCGCTGTCATGGAATATCAGGGCGCGCTCGCGATCGTCGAACGGATGGCGCAGACCGGCGGCCTGTCAGCCGATCGGGCTTCCAGTCTCATCACGCTGCTGAACGCGATCGAATTCGCCGCCAGCGACAGCACCGATCGCGTCGCCTCTTGGATCGTCGATCGGCTCGTGCCGGCGGTCGCCAGCCCGCCGGCCGGCAGCACCATCGAGGCATCAGTTCTATACGGGATGAGCGGCGGGCGATCGAGTGAACAGCCCCGGACCGTCGAGTGGGAGGGCGTCCAGTACCGCGTGAATTCCGCCGACGCGGAGTTCGCGCGCCTCCGTAACGTTCGCAGGCGTCAGGGCGCGCCGACGCTCGATCAGGCGCTGGCGCCGTTCGCAGGAGTAGAGGTGAGTTCGGGGCCGGACAGAGTGCGCCAGCGTGACGGGGGATTGAAGCTCGGTCAGGTGCTCACTTCGATCGTGTATGCGGCCTATATCGGCGAGCCCGAAGGTACGGCGCTCGCCGCCGAAAACGTCGCGCTTCGCCACGACCTCGGTCTGGACAGCGGCGCCAGGCCGAATCCCCTCGCGGCGTGGCGCCTCGCGGTGCCATCGGTCGGCGGGTCGAGCGGCTGGATGCTGCGCGGATCGCTGCTGGTCCTCGAGGCGCCGCTCGCGCATTTCGCGCTCAGGCGTCTGGACACCACCGTCATGCCGCCGGCCCCGAAACTCACATCGAACGAGCGTCACACAGCGGCGTTGACGGTCGCGCTCATGCGGCCGCAGGCGATGGACGACGCGGCGCGGGACAGGATCGTCGCGGCGCTCGAACGCGGGCGCGCGCGCGTCGCGGCGCTCAAGAGCAATCCTGCGGACCTCGAGAACTTCGCGCGCGACGCCGGCCTGAGCGAATGGCGGCGCCAGCAGCTCGCGTGGACGCTGGTGAACGATCCCGAACGGGTCGGCGAGCAGATCGCGCTGCTCGACCTGTTCTGGCTGGGAACGCCGGCGGGCTCGCCGCTCGCTGCGCTCGATCCGTGGGGCGCCGCTGGCCTGCCGCTCGAGGGCTGCCTGTGCCTGGCGATGCCGCGGCGCGCGCACTGGGAATCGCTGAGCGGCCGGCCCGCGGCCGGAATCCTGGCGACCCGCGGCGCCGACGTCGGCCTGCTGATCGCGGAGGCGCTCGCGCATCTGCGCCTGCCCGCCTCGCTTGCTCCGGGCGTCGCCGCGTTCGCCATGCAGGACGTGCTCGATGCGACGCAACCGGCCTACTTCGACGACTGGTCGCAGTTCGGCCGCGCCGCCACCACAATCCCCGCCGACCGCATCGTCGACTACGTCGCCGCGCTGACCGCCGGCGGTCCTCTCCTGCCGGTGACGGAGAACGGAAAGCACCCATGAGCCGGGCCGGTTCGCGCACCTGGACACGCGCCGTCTTCCTGGCGCCCGTCGTGTGTGCCGCCGTGCTCACCGCGCAGCAGCCGGGGACAACGGTCAAGATTGTCGCGCCGACGGAAGAAACGTATCTCAGCGGCCCGACCAGGCTGGTGGCGCGTTTCGACCCGGCAACCGCCGCCCGCCAGGTCGAGCAGGTGACCTTCTTCGCCAACGGCAAGCAGGTGTGCCGGGTGGTGCGCGCGCCCTACGAGTGCGACTGGGACGCCGGCGATCGCATCAACGAAAACACCATCCGGGTCGTCGCGATTATGCGCGGCGCGACGTCGCTGGTTCACACGGTGCGGACCAAGGGCGTCGACTACGCGGAGTCGGTCGACGTCGACGTGATCCAGGTGACCGCGGTCGTCACCGACGGCGACGGCCGCTTCGTCAAAGGGCTGACGCAGGACGATTTCGTCCTCCTCGACGACGACAAGCCGCAGCCGATCACGCATTTCGCCGCCGAGAACATCCCGCTCGAGATGGTGGCCGCGCTCGACGTCAGCTCCAGTATGGAGGCGGCGCTGCCGCTGATGAAGAGCTCCGCGAAGAAGTTCCTGAGCGGCCTCGAGGAGAAGGACCAGGTCACGCTCCTGGCGTTCAACGACAACATCTTCGTGCTGGCGCGCCGCGCGACCAACCAGGCGGAGCGCGAACGCGCGATCGACCGCATGGGATCGTGGGGCGGCACCTCGCTGCACGACGTGCTGATCAAGGCGACCGACATCCTCGGCCGGCAGTCGGGACGACGATCGATCGTGCTTTTCAGCGACGGCGACGATCAGAACAGCCACGCCAGCCTCGACGCGGCGATCGCACGGACCGAAGGCAGCGACGCCACCATCTACGCGGTCGGCCTCGGACGCGCGGTGCAGAGCCGCGATCTGCAAAAGCTGATGTCGCGGATTGCAACGGTCAGCGGAGGCCGGGCGTTCTCCACCGACAATCCCGGCGAGCTGGACGAGATCTTTCAGCAGATTCTGGAGGACCTGCGCAACCAGTATCTGATCGCCTACCCGACGCCGAGCAGCATGCGTGACGGCGTCTGGCACAACATCAAGGTGAAGACGAAGAACAACAAGTACAAGGTTCGCGCGCGCGAGGGCTACCGGCTGAGACCGCAGTGACCAACGGGATTCCCATGCAGAAGACCATCGTCCTCGCCGCCGGCTTTTCGCTCCTCATCGGCGCCTCGATCGCCGCGCAGGATCAGCAGCCGCCGACGTTTCGCACGACCGTCGATCTCGTTCCGGTCGACGTCAGCATCCTCGATCGCACGGGCCGGCCGCTTCAGGGCCTCGAGGCGAAGGATTTCGTGCTCACCGTCGACGGCACGCCGCGCCGCGTCGTATCGGCCCAATACATCTCCTCGGTCCGCGACGCCGGACCGGCGCCCGCCACGCCCAGTCACTACAGCACCAATACGAGCGCGGTGGGCGGACGCATGATCATGATTGCCGTCGACCAGGCGAACATCGGCGCCGGACGCGGCCGCCTGGCGATGGAATCGGCGCGCAAGTTCGTCCAGCGCCTGTCGCCGGCCGACCGCGTCGGCCTCGTGACGCTGCCGGGCGCCGGGCCGCAGATCGACTTCACCGCGAATCACGCCCTCGTGCACGCGATGCTCGGCCGCATCGTCGGGCAGGAGACCGGCTTCTTTGGCGCGTACCGCATCGGCATGCAGGAAGCGACCGACATCAATCGCGGCAACGCGCTGGTGCTCAGCGAGGTCGTCAACCGCGAGTGCGCGGGCCTGCGGGGCGTGGAGCTGGAGCTGTGCCGGCGCCAGATCACGACCGACGCGATGACGATGGTCACGCTCGGACGCGAACGCGCGCGCAACTCGATGGCCGCGCTGAAGCAGCTCATCGACCGGATGGCGCTCACGCCGTCCCTGAAGACGATCATCTACGTCTCGGAAGGGCTCCTCATCGATCGCGAGTTCTCGGACGTGACGTGGCTCGGCCCCGCCGCATCGCGCGCGCAGGTCGTCCTCTACGTCCTCCAGCTCGAAGCGCCGATGTTCGACGCGTCGATCGCGCGGCCGTCGCCGACCGCCAGCCAGGACAGGGCGCTCGCCGAGGAGGGCCTGGGCATGCTCGCCGGCATGACCCGCGGCACCGTGCTGCGCGTCGTCAGCAGCGCGGACACGGTCTTCGAGCGGCTCGGGCTCGAGCTGTCGGGCTACTACCTTCTCAGCTTCGAACCCGAAGGCACCGACCGCGACGGCAAGGCGCACAAAATCGTCGTCAGCGTGCCGACGCAGAAGGACGTCCTGATCCGATCCCGCCGCGAGTTCGTGGTCAGCGCCGCGACGATGCGGACGGCGGAGGATCAACTGGCGGAGACGCTGCGCGCACCCTTGTTGTCGAGCGACATCGGATTGAAGTTGTCGACCTACACGCTGCGTGATGGTGGCAGCCAGAAGCTGCGCATTCTTCTCGCCGCCGAAATCGACCGGTCGAGAAACCCAACCGAGAAGATCTCGCTCGCCTACGTGTTGATGGATGCCAAGGGCGGGGTCATCGGCAGCCTGCTGGAGAGGGACGTGTCAACGCCGATTCGCGCGGCGTCACGGACGCAGGCGTTCGTCAGCACGGTCGGCGCCGACGCGCCGGGGATGTACACGCTGAAGGTCGCGGTGGTGGACGGCCGCGGCACCCGCGGCAGCGTGGAACACGTCTTCCGCGCACAACTGGCCAGCGCGGGGCAAGTGCGCGTGACCGATCTGCTGATCGGCGAGCAATCCGCGTCAGCCGGCCGTGTGCTGCCAACCGTTGTGGGCGAATTCTCGACCGACGTGCTGCACACATACGTGGAGCTGTATTCGGACGCGGAAGAGGCGCTGAAGAATACGACCGTCGAGATGGAGGTTTCCTCGAGCGAAGAGGGGCGCACGATCGATCACGCGGCCGCGAGACTGGTGGCGCTGCCGGGCGACGGACCTGGCAAACGCAGCGCCGAAGCGGTCGTGCCGATCGCGTTACTGCCCCCAGGCGACTACGTGGCTCGCGCCGTCGTCAGCATCGGCGGCAAGCGCGCCGGCACAGGTCGTGCGGCCTTTCACCATTTCAACCAACCGGACAGCGACGGCGCCCGCTCCGCTGACCGCGGCTACGTCGGCACGTCCGCTGATCGTCTTGAATTCGCGCATCGACTCGTTCGATCGCAAGGCCGTGCTGGCGCCCGACGTAGTCGGCTTCTTCATGGAGCGCATGAACTTCGGTCCGGCGTGGGGCGCCGAACGCGCCTGTCGCGATCGAGCACGCGCGCGCCGGACGTTTCGAGGAAGCGATCACCGCGCTCGAGGGAATCCAGAACAAGGCAGTGGCTACGGCGTTCCTGACCGGCTTGTCGCTCTACGCCAAAGGGCAGCTCGAACCCGCCGCGAACAAGTTCCGCGAGGCGCTGAAGCTCGATGGGGAGTTCTTCCCGGCGGCGTTCTATCTCGGCGTCGTGCTACGCCGCCGGGGGCCGGGACAAGCAGGCGGTCGGCGCGTGGCAAACGTCGCTGGTAACAGAAAGCGACGCCCCATTCATCTACACGCTGCTGGCCGACGCGTTTTTCCGCCTTGGAGAACTGGTATCCGCCCTCAACATCCTGAAGGAAGCGAACACGCTCTGGCCGCAGAACGAGCAGGTGCTGCTGCGGCTGGGCACGGCGATACGCGGCGGCGGGCAATCCCGCTGACGCACTCGGGATTCTCGGGCCGTATCTCGAACGCGAATCCGACCGACCATGAGCGGCTGTATCGTCGCGCTGCAGGCACTCTATCGGGCCAAAGCCGCGGGCAAGTCGATCGAGTCTCCCGACGAGGACAAGGCGCTGTTCAACCGCTATGCGGCCGCATACAAGGCCGCAAATGGCCCTCACGCCGAGATGGTCGAGGTCAATGGCGCAAGGCGGTGTCGAAGTAACGGGCGCCGGGCGGTTTTACCCCCGGCCCGGCCACCTGTCTAACCCTTCGACAGAAGGGGTTTTATGCTTCGAGCCGTGTGCGCGTGCGCAGTCATCAGCGCCGTTGTCGTCACAGCCGCCGGAAAGCCGAGGTCCGCCGTTCCGGCGAACCCGGACGACCGCGCAATTGCGCACGTCCTGAACCGGCTCGGCTTCGGCCCGGCGCCCGGGGATATCGAGCGCGTGCGCGGCATCGGGCTCGCCGCATACATCGAGCAGCAGCTGCACCCCGAACGCATCGCCGACGAGGCGAATGGCGGCACGGCTCGAAGGCCTGCAGACGATCGACAAGAGCGCGCGCCAGCTCGCGCAGGAGTACTACATGCCCGCGCAGATGGAGCGGATCGCGCGGCAGAAGCAGGCGGCGCAGGACCCAGCGATGACCACGCCGCCGCCGGCCGCTGCGCCGCCGACCGACGCCCAGCGAGGCGAACGCGCAGATGCTGGTGGACCTGTCCCACCAGAAGATCCTTCGCGCCGCTTACAGCGAGCGCCAGCTCGAGGAAGTGCTGGTCGATTTCTGGTTCAACCACTTCAACGTGTTCGCCGGCAAGGGTGCCGACGCGGATCTATCTCTCCGAGTACGAGCGCGAGGCGATCCGGCCGCACGTGTTCGGCAAGTTCCGGGATCTTCTGCAGGCACGTCGCCGAGAGCCCGGCGATGCTGTTCTACCTCGATAACTGGCAGAGCGCGGCGCCTGCGGAAGCGGCGATGACCGGCTCGCAGACGCCCGGTCGCGGCCGCCCCGGCGCCCGGCGCCGCGGCGGGATCAACCAGCCGCGCACGCTCGCCGACATGCCGCCGGCAGCGCAGAACCGCCGCGCCGCGGGGGCTCAACGAGAACTACGCGCGCGAGCTGATGGAGCTGCACACGCTGGGCGTCGACGGCGGTTACACGCAGAAGGACGTGCAGGAAGTCGCGCGCGCGTTCACGGGATGGACGATCGCCAACCCGCGCCAGGGCGGCGGCTTCACGTTCGAGCCGCGGATGCACGACAACGGCGAGAAGCTCGTGCTCGGCCGGAAGATCAAGGCGGCGGCGGCAAGAAGGACGGCGAGCGGGTGCTCGACATCCTTGCCTCGCATCCGTCGACCGCACGGCTCATCGCGACTGAAGCTCGCGCGGCGCTTCGTCGCGGACGATCCGCCCGCCGAACTCGTCGACCGCGCGCGGCACAGCGCTTCCGCGACACGGACGGCGACATCCGCGAGGTGGTGCGCACGATCGTCACGTCGCCCGAGTTCTTCGCGGCGGCGGCGTATCGCGCGAAGGTCAAGACGCCCTTCGAGTTCGTCGTCAGCGCAGTCCGCGCGGCAAGAGTCGAGACCGTCAAGCGTGCTGCCGTTCGTTCAGTCGCTGCGCGACCTCGGCATGCCGCTCTACATGTGCCAGCCGCCGACCGGCTACGCGGACAAGGCCGAAGCCTGGGTGAACACCGGCGCGCTCCTCAATCGCATGAACTTCGCGGTGGCCCTCACGAGCGGCCGGATGCGCGGTGGCCGCGGCCAGGCATCGCGCGCGGCGGATCGCGCGCAGGTTTCGTCCGACACGATCGCGCAGCGCGGTCATGGCCGGCGACGTGTCTGAATCGACGTCGGCGACCGTCGCAAAGGCGACGACCGCGCCGCAGGCCGTCGCCTTGCTGCTCGGCTCACCGGAATTCCAGAAAAGGTAGGCGGCCATGATCTCCCGACGAGTGTTCCTGAAGAACGGCGGCCTGGCGCTCGTCAGCCTCGGCTTCGCGCCGGAGTTCCTCGCGCGCACGTCGCGGCCGCGTCTCCGTCGAGACGCAAGCGTCCTCGATCACGGTGTTTCAGCGGGGCGCGGTCGACGGCCTCAACATGATCGTCCCGTTCGGCGAGCAAGCGTACTACGCGGCGCGGCCGAGCATCGCCATCGCGCGGCCGGGATCCGGTCGCCGACGCCGCGCTCGATCTCGACGGCTTCTTCGGGCTGCATCCGCGCCTCGCGCCGCTGAAGCCGTTCTTCGACGCAAAGCAGCTGGCCATCGTCCATGCGTGCGGCTCGCCTGACGAAACGCGCTCGCACTTCGACGCGCAGGACTACATGGAGAGCGCGACGCCGGGCGTCAAGAGCACACCGGACGGATGGCTGAACCGCTATCTGCACGCGAGGGAGCACGAGAAGGCGACTCCGTTCCGGGCCGTGGCGCTCGCGCCGCAGCTGCCCCGCGCGCTGCAGGGGCTGGCGCCGGCGCTCGCAATCGGGCAGATCGGCCAGTTCGGCATCCGCGCCGCGGCGAGCGCCGACATGGTCCAGTCGTCGTTCGAAGTCCGAGTACGCCGCGGCGGCGCAGCAGCGTGCTGCACCAGACCGGCCGGGAGGCGTTCGACGCGATCCGGATGCTCAAATCCGCGGATCCAGCGCGCTACGCGCCCGAAAACGGCGCGGAGTATCCGCGCTCCGCGTACGGAGACGCGCTGAAGCAGATCGCGCAGCTGATCAAGGCGGACGTCGGGCTCGAGGTCGCCTTCGCCGAATCCGGCAACTGGGACCACCACGTCAACGAGGGCGCGGCCGTCGGCCAGCTCGCGAACCGCCTCGACGACTTCGCCCGCGGCATCGCCGCGCTCGTCCGCGATCTCGGCGATCGCATGGCGGACGTCGTCATCCTGACGATGTCGGAGTTCGGCCGCGCGGTGGCGGAGAACGGCAACCGCGGAACCGACCACGGCCACGGCAACGCGATGATGGTGCTCGGCGGAAACGTGCGCGGCGGCAAGGTCTATGGCCGATGGCCCGGGCTCGCGCCGCGAGCAGCGATACGAAGGACGCGACCTGGCGGTGACGACCGATTTCCGTGCAGTGTTCGCCGAGGTGGTCGAGGCCACATGGGGCTGCAAGACACGCAGCCACGTGTTCCCGGGCTTCAAGAATGCCGGACGGGCTCGGCCTGATCGTCTGATTCGCCTTAGGCTTCGGTCGCGGCAGGCCCTGCGGTACACTCACCGAGTGCAAATCACCGACCTTCGCACGCCGTGCGTGCTCGTCGATCATCAGCGAGTCGAACGCAACATCGAACGGATGCAGGCCGCGGCGATGCGCGCGGCATTCGGCTGCGGCCTCACGCGAAGACGCCACAAGTGCCCGGATCTCGCGCGCGTGCAGATCGGCCGCGGCGCGGTCGGCATCTGCTGCGCCAAACTCGGCGAGGCGGAGGTGTTCGCCGACGCCGGCATCGCCGACATCCGGCTGCCCTATCCGCTCAACCCCGTCAACGCCGACGCGTGTGCTGCGCTCCTCGATCGCACGCACATCTCGTTCATCGTCGATCACATGGACGTCGCGCGCGGCTGGTCCGAGGCGATGCGGCAGCGCGGCACGCGAGGTCGACGTGCTCGTGAAGGTCGACGTCGGGTTCCACCGCTGCGGCATCGATCCGCACGCGCCTGACGCCGCGGACTTCGTCGCCGGCGTCGCCGCGCTGCCGGGCCTGAACTTCCGCGGGCTGCTCAGCCACGCCGGCCATGCGTATGGCGCCAGTCCGAGCGCGAAGCCGCACGCGATCGCCGCGACCGAGGCGGAGATGCTGACCAGCGCTCGCAGAGCGAAGTCAGCGCGCAAGGCGGGTCGAGGTTGACAGAATTGAGCGTTGGCGCGACGCCGACGGCGACGGTTCAGCCTCGCGAGCTGCCGGCCTCACCGAGCTGCGGCCCGGCAACTACATCTACTTCGATCGCACGCAGGTCGGCGCTCGGGGCCGGCCCACTGGGACGACTGCGCGCTGACGGTGCTGGCCAGGGTCGTCGGCCGGCCCGGCCGCCGACCGAGTGATTCTCGACAGCGGCAGCAAGACGCTGACGAACGACCTCGCGCGCGGGTTCGGCAGCACATGCCGGCTACGGCGCGGTGTTCAAGAGCCTGGACGAAACGGCGAGCCTGACGACACGCTGATGATCGAGCGGCTCTCAGAAGAGCACGCGACCGTGCGGGTCGCACGGGACAGTCGCCGCTCGAAGCCCGGCGACCTCGTGCGCGTCGTGCCGAATCATTCGTGCGTCGTCTCGAACCTGGTGGATCAGCATCTGGCTCGTCGACGGCGACGAGGTCATCGACCGGCTCGAGATCGCGGCGCGCGGTCGCATCGCGTAGTAGAATGAGCGCCTCATGGCACCGCAAGGAACTGCCCGGCGAAGCGCTCGGACTGGTGGAGACACGCGGCCTCGTCGGCATGATCGAAGCCGCCGATGCGATGGTCAAGGCGGCCAACGTCGTGTTCGTCGGGTGGCAGAAAGTCGACGCCGGGCTGGTGACCGCCATCGTGCGCGGCGACGTCGCCTCGGTGAAGGCGGCGACCGACGCCGGCGCCGCCGCGGCGCGGCGCGTCGGCGAGCTCGTCGGCGTGCACGTGATCCCGCGTCCGGCCGACGGGCTCGATAAGATCTTCCCGATCGGCTGATCAACCCTTTCGGCTTCTTGCTTCTTCCGCCTCTTGCGTCCAACGTGGGTCCGGCGCCGTGAGCTGTCCGCATCGACGGTTCCGTTCCGACCACCAGCAGCGGCTGCGACGGGGCGCGCAGCAGGTTGAAGAACTCGCCCTGCGCGGTCCGCGCGTAGATCTCCGAGCCGTCCGTCAGCAGCGTCAGCGTGCCGGCGCCGCCGATCGCGTCGAACAGCCGGATGCCGAAGCGCGTGCGCAGCGTCTCGAGCAGCTGCCGGATGCGCCCGACGCTCAACCCTTGACGGCGCAGATCGGCCAGCACCATCAGCTCCAGCAGATCGACCGGCGTGTAGCGCCGCTCGGTGAATCCGCCGGCCGCGGTGCGTTTGGATGCGACCGCCGACTGAAACAGCCGGCGGGCGTCCCACCACTGCAGCTGGCGCGCGGTGAGGCCGGTCAGCGCCGCGACCTCGCGGGCGCTGTAGGTGTTCTTCAGTTCCACGTCAGGCGGCCCCAGCCGCCTATCGCGAGCTCGTGTTCGCCTTCCCCGCGCCCGTCGAAATCCTTCGTCGGTGAGCCCGCCTGCGCTGTGGGTGCTGTAGGTCAGCGTCACGCGCTTGTAGTTCACCAGGATATCGGGATGATGGTCGGCCGCCTCGGCCTCGAACCCGAGCCGGACAATAAAGCGACCGCGTCCGGAAACCCCTGAACGTGAACTTCCGGCGGATTGCCGCTCCGTCGAGCTCCCAGCCGGGCAGGTGCTGCCAGCCGCGCCTTCGCCTCGGTCTCGGCAATCGTTTTCATATCGCGACAGCATACTCGCTCTAAGCCGCTGCCGAACCGCTTCCGAGCCTGTCTCGCCGAAGCCTCTGGCGAACGGCTGGTAGCACGTACTGAACAGTGTTAGACTACTGAACACTGTTCAATTAAGCTGTTTAGGAGGGTTTAGTTGGGGGTCAAGGAACGTCAGGAACGCGAGCGGGAGGCGGTCGCGCGGGGCATTCTGGATGCGGCCACGGACCTGTTCGTCGCGGAGGGGTATCACAACGTCTCGATCCGCAAGATCGCGGAGCGCATCGAATACAGCCCGGCGGCGATCTACAGCTATTTCCCGAGCAAGGACGACATCTTCTTCGCGCTTGCGGAAGAGGGCTTCCGGATCCTGTTGCACGTCCGGCGACCCGGCCTGCGCCGGGCAGGCCGATCCGCTCCAGGCGATCCGGGCGCCGTTCTGGCGCGTCTACGAGTTCAGCAAGTCGCACCCGCGAGTACTTCGCGCTGATGTTCCTGGACCGCAACGTCCCGAGGATCAGCCGCGACTGGCAGCGGTTCGGCTTCGTCAAGGAGATGCGCGCCCAGATCGGGATGGTGATCCAGCGCGCGATCGAGGAAGGGATCTTCCCGCGCGACACGCACCCCGACGCGGTGTTCCGCATTCTGATCACCGCCATCCACGGCGCCGCCGTCGGCCGCCTCTGCGATCGATCGCAGCCGGGCGAGGACGCGCGACGCCCTCGCGCGCGACACGCTCGAGGCCGCCCTGACCGGGCTGCGCACAGGTTTTTCGAGGACGTTTCATCCCGTGCCCTGCACACAGGTCGAGGACTAGTTGGCATCAGTGAGGTCGTTTCATATGAATCGCGTTCGGACTCATCTTCTGGCCGCGGCCGCGATCGGGATCGCGGCCATTGGCACCGCGGCGTGTTCCACTCAGGCGAAGGGCTGCCGCGGATCCCGCGGCGTCGGCGCCGGAACCACTCGCCATCACGACGGCCGTCGTCGAATCGCGGCCGCTCGATCGCTTTCTGCGGGTGACCGGCTCGCTGACCGCCGACGAACAGGCGGAAGTCAGCGCCGAAACCGCCGGCCGCGTCGTCGCGACGCCGGTCGAGCGCGGCACCAGGGTCACCGAAGGAACGCTGCTCGTTCGCATCTCGGCATCGGAAACCTCGGCGCAGCTCGAGGAGGCCGAGGCGAACGCGGCGCAGATCGAAGCGCGGCTCGGGCTCGCGCCGGGAGCAGCCGTTCAACCCCGACGCGGTTCCCGATGTGATGAACGCCAAGGCGAACCTTCAGCTCGCCGAGGCGGAGTTCAACCGCATCAAGTCGCTGCTCGACCAGAAGGTCGTCTCGCAGAGCGAGTACGACCAGCGGCTGCACGCAGGTCGAAGCGGCGCGCCAGCAGCACCAGGCGGCGCGGAACGCGGCCGAGCAGTCGTACCGCTCGCTGCAGGCGGCGCGCGCGCGGATCACGCTGGCGAAGAAGTCCGTCGCCGACACGCTCGTGCGGGCGCCGTTCGCGGGCGTCGTCGCGGAGCGGCTGGTCAGCGCCGGCGACTACGTCTCGCGCGGCACGAAGGTCGCCACCGTCGTCCGGGTGGATCCGCTTCGCGTCGAGCTGACGGTTCCCGAGCAGTCCGTTTCGCCTCGTCAAGATGGGACAGCCGTTCGACTGAGCGTCGACGCGTATCCCGGCAAGGAGTTCACGGCGACGATCCGATTCGTTTCGCCGTCGCTGCGATCCGATCAGCGTGCGCTGACCGTCGAAGCGGTCGCCGCGAACCCGGATGGGCTGCTGAAGCCGGGACTGTTCGCAACCGCGCTGATCAAGCAGACGATCTCCGGCGCCCGGCGCTGCTCGTGCCTGCCACAGCGGTCGAAACCGTCGCCGGCACCAGCCGCGTGTTCGTCGTCAAGAACGGCACGCATCGAGGAGCGCATCGTGACGCTTGGCGAGAAGGTCGGTGCACTCGGTCGAGATCACCAGCGGCGTCGCCGCCGGCGAGGTCGTCGCCGCCGACCGAGAGGCCGCCTGGTCGACGGGCGCGTGGTCAAGTCAGAAGTCGGCAAGTCCAGACAGTCAGAAGCTTCGAAGTAACGGAGAAAACGTCATGCAGTGGCTCGCTTCCATTTCCGTCACGCGTCCCGTCTTCGCGACGGTCATCATTCTGTCGCTCACGGTCGTCGGCGCGTTCGCGTTCACGCGGCTCGGCCTCGACCGCTTTCCGAAGGTCGACTTCCCCACCGTCGTCGTGACCACGGGCCTGCCGGGCGCGGCGCCCGAGGAAGTCGAAACCGAGATCACCGACAAGATCGAGGAGGCCGTCAACACCATCAGCGGGATCGACGAGCTGCGCTCGAACTCGTCGGAAGGCGTCTCGCAGGTCATCATCTCGTTCCTGCTCGAGAAGGACGCCGACATCGCCGCGCAGGAAGTGCGCGATCGCGTCAACCGCGTGCTGCCGCTGCTGCCGCGGACGATCGAGCAGCCGACGGTCGAGAAGTTCGATCCCGGACTCCGCGCCGGTGCTGACGCTCGCGGTCTCGGCCGAACAAGCCGGTGCGCGACATCACCGAGTACGCCGACAAGACGCTGCGGCGCCAGCTCGAGAGCGTCAACGGCGTCGGCCAGGTCGTCGTCGTCGGCGGCCGCTCGCGCCAGATCAACATCGACGCTCGATGCCGCGCGCCTGCGCGCGTACAACCTCACCGTGACCGACGTCGACGCGCGCGCTGCAGACGCAGAACTCGGAGATTCCCGGCGGACGCGTCGAGCAGGGCGGCACGTCGATGACGCTGCGCACGCGCGGACGCGTCGAGTCGGTCGCCGCGTTCGGCGACATCGTCGTCGCGGCAGCGCGAAGGGCATCCGATCCTGCTGCGCGACGTCGCGCGCGATCGAGGACGGCATGGCCGAGCCGGACGCGAAGCGCCAACGTCGAACGGCGAGCCGACGGTGCTGCTGACGGTCCGCCGCCAGTCGGGCACGAACACCGTGCAGGTGGTCGACGCCGTCAAGGAGCGGCTGGCCGACGTCGCGCCGCTCGCGCCGCCGGGCTACGAGATTCGCGTCGTCCGCGACCTGTCGGAGTTCATCAAGGCGTCGATCGACAGCGTCGAAGAGCACCTCATCGTCGGCTCGATCCTCGCGGCGGTCGTCGTGCTCGTGTTCCTCTGGAACTGGCGCTCGACGCATCATCGCGGCGATCGCGATCCCGACGTCGATCATCGCCACGTTCGGCCTGATCTGGTACCAGGGCTTCACGCTCAACTCGATGACCATGCTCGCGCTGACGCTCGCGGTCGGCATCGTCATCGACGACGCGATCGTCGTGCTGGAGAACATCTACCGGTTCGTCGAGGAGAAAGGGCAGACCGCCGATGCAGGCGGCGGTCGAGGCGACGCGCGAAATCGGCCTCGCCGTGCTGGCGACGACGCTGTCGCTCGTCGCGATCTTCGTGCCGGTCGGCTTCATGGGCGGCATCGTCGGCCGCTTCATGACGAGCTTCGGCTTCACGATGTCGTTCGCGATCCTGGTGTCGCTGCTCGTCAGCTTCACGCTGACGCCGATGCTGGCGGCGCGCTGGATCAAGACCGAGGTCCGCGAGGGCAAGCAACAGAGCATTCTCGAAGGAATCGCGGTTCTTCCGCCCGATCGATTCCGGCTACACGGCAATCCTGCAGTGGTCGCTCGGGCACCGGCGGTCATCGCCGGCGTCGCGGTGCTCGTGCTGCTCAGCAGCGTGCCGCTGTTCATGCTGGCGAACAAGAACTTCCTGCCGAGCGACGACCAGTCGGAGTTCGAGGTCGGGCTGCGCGCGCCTGAAGGCACGAGCCTCGAGGCGACCGAGATCGTCTTGTCACATCGCGGCGGCCCGACCTGTGGTGATACGACCGTCTCAGGGATGTCATCTGGATTCCGTCTCAGAATCGTGACACTTCCTCACCGGAGGGGACGCCGCCCCAACCTTCAGCTGCACAGGCGCGCCCCAGATCAATTAAAACGTTGGCCCGTCCCTTTTCACACGTTCCCGCTCGTCGCTTGCCCATAGGTCGAGCAGCTTCATGGTCGGCTCGGTGTGGCGGTCGAGCCCCGTCTGGATGGCGGGGTTGTCGTGCCAGTCGACGCGGGCGCGATGTAGGTACTCGACCATCTCCCCGAAATGCTGGTCGTAGTCGCCGCTGTATCGGCCGGCCCCGGGCGGTGTCCACGACAGGCCGTGTGTGGCGATGAAGTCGTTCACGACAGCGAAGGCCCGCAGGGCAGACGCCACCTCGCCGAGGTGGTCGTCATAGAGCTCGTGTGCGATGGCGTCCCCGCCGAAGGCGGTTTCCAATAGCGATGCAACAGAGCCGGGTGGCTCCGCGGCCGATTCGACGATGGCATCCCAGATCGAGCGGGCCAAGAGAGCGAACACGACAGGATCTCCATCGATGGACACCAACGGCTCTGCCCCTCACCCCAGTAGCGCCACATCGTGGTGTTGCGTTCGACGAGGCCGATTAGTCCGTCGATCACCGAAAAGTAATCGGCGCTGGGTTCAGGCCACGTGAGGTGGTCGTTGAAGTAGTCGACGGCGACGAAGCGTCCCGTTTGCAGTTGCGCTGCAAAGAAATCCACCAGCAAGCCGGCGTTGGCATCCTCATCGATAGCGTCGACTCCTCCCATAGAGTCGTAGCCGCCGAAGACCGGCAGCGCGATCGGCGAGTAGGACTGCTCACCTCGTTGGCGAAGGAGCACCACCACGGCATCAGTGGGCCGCAGACTCACCCCAGTCAGCATGCATACGCAGTCATACGCCCCCACAGCGCAATCCTCCCAAATCTCGCCTGGGCCACAAGCACGAGAATGCCACCTGCTCGGCGTGTCTAACTTTCACTGCACAAGTGAGCAGTGAAATGCCATCAGCTTTAAGGAAATGCAGGAGGTCTCATTCACATGGCCAATTGGCCAGATAGTGGCCCGAAAGTGTGGACGTGGTGTGGACGTAGTACAGCCTGCGGACCGTTGCTGAGGTGCTGGGTTTGAAGCCACGAGCGGCCCCGGCCCGATTTCAATGAATCTGCCCCATCCAGTTGTAATCAACTGTGAGACAACGGAGTCACGTTAGAGTCCGGATTAGTTCAGAACGATCGTTTCTGAATCCGTTTGAGAGGGGTCAGCCGTGACCTACACCGCAGACTTCGGCGCGGTCAGCGCCACCTTCCACCCCGGCGCCGAGGCGGAGCAGGCGGTGACGGGCTCCGGCACGATCAGCCGGTTCGTGGCGCCGGGCAGCGTCACCCAGGGCCGGTTCGGTCTGTACGAGTTGCACATGCCGGCCGGCGCGGGCCGGGCCGACCCGCACTTCCACCGCACCTTCTCCGAGTCGTTCTACGTCATGTCGGCACCGTGCGCCTCTACGACGGCGGCGCTGGGTCGACGCCTCGGCCGGCGACTTCCTGCACGTGCCCGAGGGCGGCGTGCACGGCTTCCACAACGACAGCGGCGCCGCCGCGACGATGCTCATCCTGTTCGCCCCCGGCTCGCCCCGCGAGACCTACTTCCGCGAACTCGCCGACATCTCCGCCAGCGGCCGGGTGCTCTCCGAAGAGGAGTGGACCGACCTGTTCGCCCGCCACGACCAGTACCGTGCCACCTGACCAGACTTATAGCGCCGTGCGATCTAGCCGTGCGGGTCTCCTTGTCGCACCACTACAACCTCCACTACGGACGATGGCGACGCCGACCAACGCCTGGCCCGGTCGTCGTGAGTCAGCCCTCTGAACAGATTCAACTCCCCGTCACTGCCGAGCGCGCCGACTCGGCGTGATCGACGATCACACGGCTACTTCGTCGAGACGGACATCCGCGAGTTGCAGATGTCGTCTATTTCGAGACGGTTTAGCTTTCCGGGTCGCCCGCCGTCATGGCATCGCCTCGGCCCAGTTCATGTGACCCTCGAAGCCCAGGCGATGTCGCCATCGCGCGGTAGCGGTCCCGGTAGTCGCGGTAGCGGGCATCGTCCCCGTGTGCGCTGGCGAGCAGTGCGCGCATCGGAGTTTCTGCGTCGGTCGCGTAGCCGACAAGCTCGCCATCCACCCAGTCGATCAGGGGCGGCGTATCAAGCCGCGCCGCCACCATCTTCACCGTCCGGAGAAGTGTTGTGGACTCGCACGTCCTCTGCAGTGGCGGCGTCGCTACTTTCGCCAAGTCTCGACGCGTCACCAGTGTCCCATCCGATCCGTCGCGAACGCGTTCGCGACACTCCGATCAGCGCCAATTGCCCATTACGCCGAATGACGGGCGCTAATGGCCAGTCTCGAAATGCGCTCCCGACTCGTCGGTGATCGCGTCCAGCACCGCGCACGAGGATTCGTTTTGCACCGGCTCGTACTTGGTGCCGACCACGCCGAGGTAGTCGATCTGGCCCGCCACGATGGGGTTGTCGCGGACGGGGCCGAGCATAACCGGGAGGTGGATCGGTGGCGGGGTCCTCACGCCGTCGTCGGTGATGACGGGCTCCTGGGGGATGATCAGCGGCATTTTGCGGACATTCCAGTTGGCCAGGTGCGAGACGGCCAGCGATTCGCGCGCGGTCGATCGTGTGCCCGACTGATTGGCCGAGCCGATGCCAGGCGTCTGCGCGTGAATTAACAAAGGAGGCAACGCCGTTGGTGATGTCGAGTTCGTGGGCCATGATAGGGAACCTTTCGTGAGAGGGTTGACCGGGCAATGTCGGTGCCGCCCGTTCTTGTTTGCCTTCCGGCATAGAGATCAACAACCGGCATCAGGGCCGGGAGTAGCAGCAAGGGTCCGGCGCAACGTTTTCCAGCGAGCGCAGCGAGCGGGTGGGAAAACGTTGCGAGCCCGAAGGGTCGCCAAAGCCCAACGTGCCGTTGATGGGAAAGCGCCGGTCAAACGCAACCGCTACATCCAGCTGTCCGGGGCCACCAAGAGCGTGAACCGGCAACTGGAGGCCAAGACCCGCGCGCAGGCGGGCTGGAAGGGCTACACCACCAACCTGGTCGGCCAGTCGGCGGAGTCCGTCATCGGCGCATACCACCAGCTGTGGCGCATCGAGAAGAGTTTCCGCATGTCCAAACACGACCTGCAAGCCCGCCCGATCTCATGCCGACGTCGGCATGAGATCGGCTATGCCGAGGTTTGGATCATGCCGATGATCGGGGTAGCGGTTCTGGTCAGCGGCGTAGGATTGGTTGTGGTGTCGGCATAGTCAGAGGCTGTCGAGCCAGGTCAGGATGTCCGGGGGTGGGGTGTATGTGCCAGCGGGGATGTGAGGCGGGCGGGTCCGGTCAATTGCTGCTTGCTTGATGCTCATGTCGGCGTGGAGGTAGACGTCGGTGCTCGCTGGTGTGCTGGTGGCCTTTTCTGGGGTATGGGGTGTGCGGCACGGTTTGTGACCTGCGGGTTTGTGTCGTGCACAGGTGTGCGCGACAGCCGGTTGAGTTGTTGACGTGGGTCGGGTGTGGATTGTGGTCAGCAGCGTTCCCGGTTGATGCGGGCGATGAGTTCGCGGTTGATCTGGCGGGCGGCGGCGAGTTCTTGTTGGCATTGTGCGAGTTCTTCTTTCGTCTCGGACAGGGTCGTGTCGAGTTGTTCGACGCGGGGATCGGTCGGGTTGGTGACGGGGGTGTCGCCGAGGTCTGCGAGTACTTGGCGGCCGAGGTACTGGCCGAGGCGGCGGCGTGCGGCCTGCGAGTTCGGTGTGCTGGCGGTGGTTGGCGGCTCTGGCGTTCGCCAGATCGGCGCGGAGCGACGCGGCGGTGAGGTGGGCGCCGGCGGTGATCGCCCCGGCCCGCCGGTCGGCGGCCTGGGCGGAGCGCCGTTCGGCCTCGGCCGCGAAGTTCGGGGTGGTCGTAGACGAACCGCCGGCTGACTCCGCCCGCCGGCCAGGGCTGCGACCGTGAGGGGTTCGCCGGCGCTGATCGTGGCGTCCGGGGCGGCCAGGACTCGGCGGGCCTTGTCCGCGGAAGTCCAGCCGGCGGAGTTCGGTCAGCCTGCTGGTGTGTGCGGCCGTGGTGTGTTCAGCCATGTCGGGTCTCGGCGCTGGTGGTTCGCCGTGCGATGGTGGGGAAGAAGACCGGCTGGTGTGGGCGGGCCAGGCCGCGAAGTTCGGCCGGGAAGGTGATGTCCAGTGCTGCCCGCTGGGTGCGGATGGCGGCGATGGCCGCCTCGACGGCGGCGCGGTCGTCGGCGTGAAGTCCGGTGAGTACTTCGTCGTTGGCGCGCAGCAGTTGTCGCACGGCGTCGATCTCGGCCTCGGAGGGGGCGGCGTCGGCGCGGGCCCAGTCGGCCAGGGCCGGGATGGCGGCGACCAGGCGTTCCCGGTCGGCGAGCAGCTGTGCGAGGTAGCCGCGGAGCTCGGGGGTGTAGGAGGGGTCGGTGCGGAAGTAGGTGCAGCCGGTGCAGCGGTGCCGGAACGGGCAGGAGTGCCCGCCGGCGGTCACGTTGCTCGGCTCGGTGCAGATCCCGGAATGGCACCGCGACCTGGCCGATCTGGTCGCGGGCCGCGTCGGTGTCCGTCAGGGCGGTCGCGCCGGGCCGGACCCGGTGTCCGCGGGCGTCGATCTGCAGCGGCCCCAGCCGGTCTTGGGCGTGGCGCAGGAGCGTTTCGGCAGTGACCCGGTAGTAGCCGAGCGTGGTGCGTCCCGTGTCGTGGCCAAGGAGTTCTTTGAGGGTATCGACGGGGGTGCCGGCGTCGGCGTGGCGTTGGGCGAAGGT
>CAVREM010000082.1:0-16956 GCA_963720005.1 uncultured Acidobacteriota bacterium
TGCTCATGTGCGTCGCCCCGAGCTTCTCCAGAATCTGAGGCGTCAGGGTCAATCCAATCATCGAACCAACCCCACGCGCCAATCGCTGACAACCGTCAACGGCGGCGAGGTGCGCTCCACGACCGTGTTCAGCAGGAAACGGCCATCAGGCGAACAGGCAAACCCCTGATGCTCTAGCTCACCGACCATTGTGGGAACTTCGAACAACACCGTTGGGGCGCCGGCCTTGAAGCTGGCGCCGGAAGTAATCGGGACGGCCAGGATGCCGCTGTTTGTCGCGGTAATACAGCTCGCGGCCGTCGGCGCGCCAGCGTGGCAGGTATAACCGCCCGTCGGTCGAAATCGTCCGTCGATCGCTGCCATCCGGGAAGCGCAGGACGTAGACTTCGCTCCGGCCGGACTCGTCGGAGCTGTACGCCATCCATCGGCCGTCCGGGGACAAGGCCCCCTCCCACTCGATGAACGGCGTGTTGACGATTGGCCTCGCGGTACGGTCGCCAACCATCGGCAGAATCCAGAGAATCGGCTCGGGTTTTCGGACTCGCTCTTCCGAACAGGACCGTTTGCCCGTCCTCGACCAGTCGAGTGGGAAGTCAACGAGGCCCGAACGTGTGAGCCGTTCGTCCTCTTGCGAGCTTCCGATGGTTTTCACATAGAGATTGGGCGGACTGTCGCGGGCCGATCCGAAACAGGATCTTCGGCCGTCCTCGGTCGCGACGGGAGCGAACGCGTAGTAGTCGGAAGTCAGGCGCGTGCTGCCGCCGCGCTCAAGGTCATAGAGCCAGATCGACGGGGGCAACGTGTCGAAACCGATCGGTCAACAGGATCCTGCCGTTGGCGGAAATCTCGAAGTTCGTGAATGATCCTCTGCCGACGGCCTGACCCAGCGCAGTGCCATCCCGGCGCACCCACGTCAGCTCGCTGATCGTCCGAGCGCCACCAGGCCAATAGACGAACACCCCATTGCGCGACACAGAGAAACTGGTGGACGGCGGTTTCACGTCGACGTTTTCCGCAACTCGGATGACGTCATTCGCTCAACACGCGCTTCTCGAGATCGAGTGCCTGCGCGATCAGGGTGCCTGCCCCCACGGAAAGCACCCAGTTCGGTTCCGTGAAACCGAGGACACTGACGTTCGTGATCCCTTGCGTTTCAGCAGGTGCCGCTCGGCAGAATCGAGCGCGGCAAGGTAAATACCCTGGTGTCACTGTCGATGCGTCGAAGGACACGTAGTGATTGCCGTCAGGCAGAAAGTGCGGCCAGAAACCGCTCGACGGTTCGTCGCGGCGCGGGGCGCCTCCCGAGGCAGACACGCGATAGAGTGCCGTCCTGCAAGGTGAAGAGAATCGTGCCGTCGCGGCTCCAGGCACCGCCGATCGCCTCGAACGCATCGCAAATCGTGCGGACATCTCCACCAGACGCCGGGACCCTCTTCAATTTGTCGCCGGTGAAGAAGCCGATCTCGGCCGAGTCCGGCGACCAGAACGGGTCGAGCGCATCCTCCGTGCCGGCGAGTTGGCGCCAGGACAACGAGTCGAGCGCGCGCACCCAGAGAGTCTGCGGCCAACGTTGTTTTCGGCGACGACGACGAGGCGCCGGCCATCCGGCGAGATCTCGAATGCGGGTTGATTGCCTCCATATATTTTCGTGTTCTCAGGCGCGGACAGCGTAAAGCGAGTCGTTGTGGGGAACCTGTCCTCGTTTCGAGTGGCGGCAGCGTCAAAGAAGAGCGTTGCAGCTGCAAGCGCCAGCGCGCTCGCCAGCACCCAGGCGATCCCCTCGCGCCACGCGATCGCTCTTCGCGGCCGACCGCGCGTGGCGGCCGCTCTGTCGACGGTGGACAACTCCGACAAATGGTCGCGTGTCTTGCGCCAGATCACGCGCGAGATCGCGCGTCGAGCCGTAGCGATCCGCGGCTCCTTCGCGAGGCAGCGCTCCACGATCCAGCGCACCGGCGGCGGAATCGTCGCGTTGGCTTGCTGCGATCGGCGGCGGATCGTCGCGGAGGATCGCCGACAGCGTGTCGACCGACGATGTGCCGCTCGAACGCGCGGCTGCCCGTGAGCATCTCGTAGAGCACGGCGCCGAACGAGAACTGATCGGAGCGGAAGTCGACGGCCGCGCCGCTCGCCTGCTCGGGCGACATGTAGCCGACGCGTGCCCATCACGCGTGCCCGGTCGCGTGTCGCCGGCGTCGCGTCACGGTCTCGGCGCCGTGCGCCTCCGGGATCGGTCAGCTTGGCGAGGCCGAAGTCGAGGATCTTGGCGAAGCCGTCGTCGGTGACCATGACGTTCTCGGGCTTGAGGTCGCGATGGACGATGCCCGCCTCGTGCGCCTTGGCGAGGCCGTCGGCGATCTGCGCGGCGATCGTGCAGCGCGCGCCGCAGCGGCAACGGCCCGCCTGCGAGCAGCTGGCGCAGCGTCTTGCCGTCGACCAGCTCCATGCGATCCACGGCTGCGAGTCGGCCTGCGCCGACGTCGTAGATCGTGACGATGGTCGGATGGTTGAGCGCCGAGGCGGCGCGCGCTTCCTGCTCGAAGCGCGCGAGGCGCTCGGGGTCGCTCGCAACGTCGGCGGCAGCAGCTTCAGCGCGACGTCGCGATCGAGCCGCGTGTCGCGCGCGCGGTAGACCTCGCCCATGCCGCCTTCGCCGAGCTTGTCGAGAATCTCGTATGAGCCGAGGGTAGACCCGATCATCTGGGCTCAGCTATGTCGGACCTTGCGTCGCATCGGCCGACATTCTGCGTCATTTTCTTAGTGACAGATCGCCCACGTCCCCTGTCCTGGGCGTTGGAGGCTCGATCATCGACACCGGGTCGCTGCGGTACGTGACTGTCTTGCCAAGTCTCATGGAACCGTAGTTGGACCGGCCTCTGTGCGGCGGCGATTCGGTAAGGCCTAGACCGCCGCGAAGGGCTGTGGCCGTCGATATCCTTTACAGTGCGTATCCTATTGGAACCAACGGTGCAGGCCGACTCTGCAGCAGCGTTTTACAGGGGCCGGTTTGCCGCGGCCAGAGAATATCCAGCCGATTAGCGTCGTTTCGAGGGTAGGGGTCCCGTAAGGCCTTGGGATCGAAGTCTCAATTCGCATTTTGCGTGTCGGAATGTTTTACGTTGTCAACCACGGCTGTTCGAGACTTGGTTGCTTGGAATGGCGTAAGTTGTTGAAATAGTGAATGGTTGTACGTTGTGTGCAACACACGATGGTAGTGGCACGCGACTCGCTTGAAGCGTCATCGGAACAACACACCCCCAGAGCCAACCGATGACAAAAATAGTCGCCTTGAGTTTCGCCGTAGCGTCGATGGTGCCGCAGTCCGCGAATGCGCTGACCATTGGCGCGGATGAACTGCTGGGCATCATCGTGCCAGGTGTGCCGTCCAGCGCGGCCAATCAGATGGTCATGGTCAACGGCCTGCTGAAAGGCTGGGGCTCAGGGGCGACTGAGAAGTTCGGCTTCAACGATGGGGCTCTATCAGGCACAGTGCTGGGAAACAACCCCTTCTGATCCCCAGAGCGAGGCGTACTCGCTGAAGTTCTCGGCTAATACGGTTATTCCCCTGCCCGCCCCTCTTGCCACGACCAACAACCCCAACCTAAGCACCAACAACCCGACGTTCAATCTCGGCGGATTTACTTACGACTGGGTGGCGGCCAAGTGGGGTAATGATGTAGCCGTGTATTACATCGGCAACTTGGCACCGGGGACTGACGTGACGCTTTCACTTGGTGGCACCGGCTTTAGCGCAAAGGTACGGGCTCTCGAACTACACACTCTTCAACGGTAGAGAGGTTCCCGTTCCGGACGGCGGCACGACGCTGACACTCCTCGGCTGTGCTCTCTTGGGCCTTGGCGCGCTGCGCCGGAGGTTCAGCGCATAGTTCCCTAATCTTTGGGAGAGTTAAGAGGGCCGGAGCAATTCGGCCCTCTCTCTCTTGTACGGGCCCGAGTCGCCCGCACCCTCATTTATCTTGGCTTGGGGATGGGTGCGCTGATCGTCGACCCCTCAAAATCCATCGGCTGAATCCTGCTCTACCGACGGACAAACATCCACGCAATCCACAACACCACCAGCAGCCCAATCGCCGCCAGGAGAAGAGGACCGAGATCGAAAAGCCGAATGCGCCCATTGGGATCCCTCCAGCAACCCGCGCCCTCCGCAGCGGGGTGACGGTCGGACGCGTGGGCCGTCGCTTGCCATCGGCGAGAGCCTAGCATGAGATCCGGCGCGTTTGCACCGAGCGCGAGACGGCGCCGCGGCGGCCGCTGGTGCCGGTTCGCAATGCCGATGCCCAGCGTCAGGACGGCGGTCCCCTAGGGTCCGACCCGGACCGGCCCCACAGAGTCCCCGCGCGCCGGTGACGCCGTTATCTGGGGAGGGGGTTGGGCATCCGCAGGGCCAAGCGGTAACCGGATGCGCACGGTGGTTCCACGGCCGACCTCGCTCGTGCACGTAACTTCGCCGCCGTGCCGTTTCACGGTCGCGCGCGCCACCGCCAGGCCGAGACCCGAGCCGCCGGCGTCGCGGCTCCGGGCCGGGTCCGCGCGGAAGAACGGGTCGAAAATCTGCGGCAGGTCTCGGCCGCGATGCCCACACCGGTATCGGTCACGGTCATTTCCGCGCCGCCATCCGCCGCCCGGACCCTCAACGGATCCGGCCGCCGCGAACGTTGTAGCGATGGCGTTGTCACGATGTTCGTGACGGCGTCCAGGAGCCGGTCGCGATCACCGAGGCACGACACCGGCTCGCGCTGTCGAGCGTCACGTCGAGATTGAGCCGCGATCGGCCAGCGATCGCAGGTCACGCACGACTTCTGACCAACTCGTCAAGCCGCACGGGTGTCCGCTCGGCATCGCTGCTGCGAACCTCCGCACGTGCCAGCGCCAGCAGCCGCTCGACGACGTCTGCATGCGCGAGCGAAGCACGCTGGCATACCTCGAGCGAACCCCGATAGTCGCCCGCCTGCCGTTCGCGGCGGAGCGCCCAGTCCACTTCGGTGGAGATCAAGGCGAGCGGGGTGCGCAGCTCGTGAGAAGCGTCCGCCGTAAAGCGGCGCTGCCGCTCCAATCGAGGTCGTGCAGACGCTCGAACGCCTCGTTGAGTGCATGCGCCAATTGCCGAGCTCGGTTTCGACGCGGTCGACGGGAATGCGCGCGCCGAAGTCGCCGAGGGCCATCGCCCGTGCGGTGTCGTTGATGCGGTTGACCGGCGCCAGGGCGCGGCCGACGAAAAACCAGCCGCCCACGAACGAGACGGGCAATCGCCGCGACCCCGACCCCCGTCATCGTTGCCGCGAGCGTTCACGATTCCGCTCCACCCGATGTCGAGGGACTGGCCGACGAGCAGGGTAAGCTCCAGATGCGCGGGAGCGTGAATTCGCGCGTGCCGTTGCGCGTGGGACCATCCCTCCCGCGTGTTCTGCGGAAGCGCGTGGTCTACGTCCGACGTGTCGATGAACGGCGCCGTCCGGCGTCCAGACAAGGTAATAGGAGCCATCAGCCGCTTCGGTGAGGGCGGCCGGGGCCGTCATGTCGAATGTGCCGGGTCCGACGGGGCGCAGGCCGTTGGCGAGCGTTCGCGCGCGGCTTTGCAGTTCCGCGTCGAGATCGCCGAGCCTGGGCCCGCCACACGACGTAGCAGACGATCGCCTCCGAAGACGACCATCACGATTGCGACCAAGGTCGTGTACCAGAGGAGCAGGCGGCCGCGCAGGGAGGTCGTGACCCTCACGTCAGGCCTCGATGAGATATCCGAAGCCGCGCCGGGTCTGGAATCAACGTCCCGCCGAGTTTTCGACGCAGTGATGCGACGTGCACGTCAATGCCATTGGACAGCGAATTCCTCGTCATCGCTGTAGAGCCGCTCGGAAATCTGGGTGCGCGAGACGATGGCGCCGCGGGATTGCGCCAGCAGCTCGAGGAAATGCTGTAACTCACGGCCGGTCAGCTCCACCTCGTGTCCTTCATGAAAGACCCGGTGCGCGGCCATGTCGATGCGCACCGGGCCGAGAGTCATATGCGGCGACGGATGCGCGACGGCACGCCGCCCGAGCGCGCGAAGGCGGGCCATCAATTCGTCGATCGCGAATGGCTTAACGAGATAGTCGTCGCCGCCGAGATTCAGTCCCGCGACGCGATCCTCGACGGCATCGCGTGCGGTCAGGATCAACACGGGGGTTAATGCGCCCGTTCCGGCGGAGCTCCTGCAACACGTCCCAGCCGTCACGCACCGGCAGCATCATGTCGAGGATGATGGCGTCGTAGCTGATCTCAGCGCGATAGAGGCCTTCGGCGCCGTCCGGCGCGATGTCGACGGCAAACGCCTCGTCTGACAGCGCGCGCCGAATGGCACTGGCGAGTTCGGGTTCGTCTTCTACGAGCAGCACTCTCATACCGTGTGCCTCCGGAAGCGGCGGCGCCGCCGGTGACGATTGTCACCGCTTGCGATCGCGGTCCGGCTGATCCGCAGATCGTCGAACCAGACCTCGGCGTTGCCGGCGGCGACCAGCCCAGTTCTTCCGGGAGGCGTTTCGCGGTCGTAGCGCCGGTCGCGTTCTTCGAAGACGCGGATACCGCCCAGCGAAACCTGGATGCGCGATTCGTCGTGCACGATCTTAGCGTATGCCACGCGGCGGGATCAGCTCGAGCCCGTCTTCCCGCTCGATAAAAGTCCGATTGCCGGCGTTCACACGGAACAGGACCACCTCGGCCTTCCCGAGATCCAGGATCGCGCCATAGTAGTTGTTCGCGTCGGCATAGCGCCAGACCAGCCCTCCGGCGCGGGTGCCGCCCGTCAGCCGCAAGCGCACTGACGCCTGCACGTCGCGCAGCGGCGCATCGGGCGCGAGTGCGAGTGCGAATCCGCCGGCAGCGTCCGCGGCCTGGTGCACGAGCACGCCGTTGGCGCCTTCGGCGCGAAGGCGCCAGGTGCCGGGCGTGTCCTGCCGCATCGCCGCAAGCTCGAACCCCGGTGGGACGGAGCCCGGAGCCTGGGTGTCGAAGTTGTGCGTGGCCGGAGGCTGGCCAGCGGCAGCCTGCAACGCTGCGCCGGCGACGGCAAGCGTTACGACGCTTCGAACCATCATTCCTCCGTTGGGCATTGTAGCGTCGGGCGCGATGAAGAACGGATGAAGGCCGACAGCGCGCGACTTTCAGCATCTTCATGGCGTCTTCATGGCGTCTTCATGGCGTCTTCATGGCGCGTCGACTACAAATCCTGGTGGTGGTTTCCCGACTGGTGTTGCTTGGATTGGCGATTGTGGTGAGCGGCTGGACGCCGGCGGCGGCACAGACCGACCCGGCACAACCAGCGGCAGCGCCAGGCTCGACCCGTCTGCGCGTCTATCTCGATTGCGACTGTTTCCAGGATCATCTCCGCAACGAGATCAACTGGGTTGATTTCGTACAACAGCCGCAGGACGCGGATGTCCATCTGCTGTCGTCCGATCGCGAGACCGGCGGCGGTGGCCGCGAGCTGATCCTGCGCTTCGTGGGCCGCGACCGGTTCGCCACCGCGTCGCAGGAGCTGCGCGTCATCAGCCAGGTCGCCGAGGCCGAGAGCGTGCGCCGCGATCAGGTCCTGCGCACGGTAATCGTCGGCTTCTCGAACTTCATCGCCCGTGACAGTCTGCCGCCGGGCCTCGATCTCGAAGTTGATCCGCCTGATGCGGGCACCCAGCCGACCGGGGTCGTCCGCGATCCGTGGAATCTCTGGGTGTTCTCGATCAGCACGGGCGCCTCGTACGACGCGGAGGAGTCGAACGAGGAATCGCAGTGGGACGTGAATCTCACCGCGGATCGCGTCACCGACATGTGGAAGCTGGGGTTTGGCGTCAGACTGGACGAGGAACGCGAAACCTTCGAGCTGGACGAGGACGACCCCGCTCGACGTGCGCCGCATCGAGCGCGGCGTGAATGGTTTCTGGCGCGGAGCCTCGGACCGCACTGGTCATTCGGGTTCGATGGAGAAGTCGCGTCATCGACGTTTGGCAATACGCGTCTGTTCACGCGGCCGCACCCGCCGTCGAATACAGCATCTTTCCATACCGCGAATACGCGACGCGGCAGTTGGTTATCCAGTATCAGCTCGGGTACGAGCATGCGCGATACAACGAGATCACGTTGTTCGGCAAGCTGCGCGAGACGAACGGCATCCATGCGCTGTCGGCGGAGCTCGACGTGCGGCAGCCGTGGGGCTCGCTCGAGGGCGGTCGTCGAATTCTCCCAATACCTTCACGACCGCAGCAAGTACCGCATTGAGTTCGACGGCGAGGTCTCCCTGCAACTCGTGCGCGGCTTGTCGCTCGATCTCGAGGGTCTGCCTCGAGAATCCGCGATCAGATTTCCCTCCCGCGCCGTGGCGCCACGCCGGAGGAGGTGCTCCTGCAGCTTCGTGAGCTGCAGAGCGGCTACGAAGTGCGATTCTCGTTCGGCATCAGTTACAGCTTCGGCTCGATCTTCAACAACGTCGTCAACCCGCGCTTCGGCAATCGCGGCAACCGCTTCGACGACGACGACTTCAACTGATCCCCGCCGCGCTCGACCCTGGTGAGTGATGCGCCTTGGTCGGACATCGATTAGCGTAAGGTCCCCATAGAACATCCCCTGCGAGTCAACCAGCACCGGCGGCGAGGACGCCAACTCGTTGCAAGCGCCCAACGGGCGAAAGGGATTGCCGTACGGAGCGAAATGGTTCTTGAAGGACTTATCTGAGTATGGATTGCCGTACGGGCTGAAATCGTTGTGAAACCGACTCCCGGTCGAACTCGGAGCAGTTCAAACAGCCCAGAAATAGATCTCTCCAGGAGAATTGGCGGCGCGCGTCGACGTGCTCGTCAGCCTCTTCATTTGACGTCCGAATGGAAGCTGGCATAGTCCATTAGGATGTCTAATAAAGAACCCTCCAAGGCCGAAGTCCTGCGCGGCACGCTCGACTTGATGGTGTTGCAGACGCTCGCGGCGCTGGGGCCGCAGCACGGCTACGCCATCGGCGCCCGGCTCGAGCAGGTCTCGTCGGGCGCGCTCACGCTGAACATGGGCACGCTGTACCCGGGCCTGATGCGGCTGGAGCAGCAGGGCCTGGTCAAAGCCGAGTGGGGCGTCACCGACAACAACCGCCAGGCGCGCTTCTACGCCATCACCGCCGCCGGACGCCGGCGGCTCGCCGCCGAGAAGAAGGCGTGGGATCAGATGGTGTCCGTCATGCACACGCTCTTCGAGGATCCGGCATGACGCCTCCCGGGGTTCTCTCCTCGCTTCGGGAGTGGACACGGCGGGTATGGGGCGCGCTCAGTGGCCGGCGGACCGACCATGACCTGCAGCGCGAGCTTGCCGGACACCTCGCCCTCGCTGAAGACGAGCTCCGCCGGCAGGGCCACGCGCCGAGCGACGCCGCGCGGCTCGCCCGGGCCGCCGCCGGCGGCCGCATCCAGGCGCTCGAAGCGCTGCGCGAACAGCGCGGCCTGCCCTGGCTCGCCTCGTCGTGGCTCGACGTCAGGCTCGGGCTCCGCCTGCTCGTCCGCAACTGGGGGCTGACGCTGGTCGGCGGGCTGGCGATGACGGTGGCGATCGGCATCGCCGCGGTCGTGTTCGCCGCGTTCGACATCCTCATGTGGAGTCCGCTTCCGCTCGACGAGGGTGACCGGGTCGTCGCCATCCAGGTGTGGGACCGCGAGGCCGGCCAGCGGCGGGACACGGCGTGGCAGGACATCGAGCGTTGGCGCGCCAGCCTGCAATCGGTCGATGATGTCGGCGCCTTCCAGACGATCCGGCGCAACGTCATCACGGCCGACGGATCGGTCGAACTCGTGGCGGTCGCCGAGATCTCGGCCGCCGGGTTCCGGGTCGCGAGGGTGCCGCCGCTGATCGGCCGGGCCGATCGTCGACGCCGACGCAGCGCCCGGCGCCGCCCGCCGTCGTCGTCATCGGCCACGACGTCTGGCAGCGGCGCTTCGCCGGCGCGCGAGACGTCATCGGACGCGAGCTGCGGCTCGGCGAGGACGTGCACACCGTCGTCGGCGTCATGCCGGACGGCTTCCAGTTCCCGTTCAACTTCCGGTACTGGGTTCCGCTGCGGCTCGGGGCCGACGAGATGCTGCGCAACGCCGGTCCCGAAGGCGTCGTCTTCGGCCGGCTCGCGCCGGGCGCGACGCTCGCGCGCGCGCACGCGGAGGTGTCGGCGCTCGGGATCCTGCCTGCCTCCGTAGCGCGCAGCGCGAACGCGCGCGCTCGAACGCCGAGGCGACCGGAGCGCGCGTGGTGCCGTACACGTTTGCCTTCACGGGGGACTTCGAACGCGGCGAGCTGGGCCTGCTGTGGTCGCTGTCGAGCCTGCTGCTCGTATTGCTGCTGCTGCCGCCCTGCGCGAACATCGCGATCCTGAACTACGCGCGCACCGTCACGCGGCAGCAGGAGTTCGCCGCCCGCCACGCCCTCGGCGGCAGCCGCGCGCGGATCGTCTCGCAGCTGTTCATCGAGGCACTCGTGCTGACGGCCGCGGCCGCCGGCGCCGCGCTGCTGATCCTGCGCGTCGTGTCGGTCGTGATGGCCGGGCGCCTGCAGGAGATCCCCGGTGGCCCGCCGTTCTGGATGACGTTCGACGTGTCGTACCGCACGCTCTTGTTCGTCGCCGGACTCGCCGTCGCTGGGGCCGCCGTGTCCGGCCTCGTGCCGGCGCTCCAGGCCACCGGGCGCCTGGCGCGGCTCGGCGCCGGCGCGCTCGCCGGACGGACCAGCCTGCGGCTCGGCGCCACGTGGACCACGCTGGTGATCGCGCAGGTCGCCTTCTCGGTCGCCGTGCTGCCGCTGGCCGCCGAACTCGCCTGGGGCACGCTGCGCACCGGCGTCGTCGGCCCGGGCTTCGCCGCCGAGGAGTTCGCGACCGCGCGCGTCGCGCTGGAAGAGGGCCGGTTCGTGCTCGATCGCCGCGAGCCGCCACGCCAGATGGCCGGCAAGCCAGAGGACGCGCGGCGACAACGCGCCGCGCTCTTTGGCAATCGCCAGCGCGAGCTGGCGCGACGGCTTCTGGCCGACCCGGGCATTCTCGGCGTGGCGGCCGCTCTGCGCCCGCCCGGCGAGGAGCCCTGGGTGTTCGTCGACATCGAGGGCCGCGACGTGCCGACCGAAGTCCTCAATGGCCGGCTGCCGGGCTTCCGCGCCCGGTTCAACCAGGTCGATGCCGCGTTCTTCGATATCTATCAGGTGCCGACCCTCGCCGGCCGCGGATTCGAGAGAGGGCGACGTCGTGCGCGGAGGCCGATGCGGCCATCGTCAACCGCAACTTCGCCGACACCATCGCCCCCGGCGGCAACGCGCTCGGACGCCGTTTCCGGTACGTCCGCGCGATGGACGGCGAGTCGCTGGCACGGCCCGGAAGCGGACCGCTGGTACGAAGTCGTCGGCGTCGTCGGCAATCTGCCCGTGACGACCGATGCACGGGTGGCGTACCATCCGGCCGCCCCGGGTCAGATCCATCCCGCGCACCTGCAGCTTCGCTTGAGAGGCGGTCCGGCCGGTCTCGCGGAACGCCTCCGCGACGTCGCCGCGAGCGTCGACCCGACGCTGCACGTCGACCAGGTCCGCACGTTGGCCGAGATCTATCGCGAGCACCGCTTCGGCGACAACCTTGGCGCCATCACCATCGGCGCGGTCACCGGCAGCGTGCTGCTGCTCTCGGCCGCCGGCCTGTACGCGCTCATGGCGTTCACGGTCGCGCAGCGCCGGCGTGAGATCGGTATCCGTTCGGCCCTGGGCGCCCAGCCGGGCCAGTTGGTGGCGGCTGTGTTCAGGCGCGCCTTCTGGCAGATCGGCGCGGGCTCGGCCGTGGGGATGCTCGCCGCGTACCTCGTCGGCCGGTACGTGCCGATCGAGCAGATCGGCGGCTTGCCGATTCCCGGCGTCCTCCCCGGCGCGGCCGCGTTCATGCTGCTCGTCGGCGTCCTCGCTGCGCTGGGTCCTGCCCGACGCGGCCTCCGCATCGATCCCACCGAAGCGTTGCGAAGCGAGTAGGGGGACCGCCGGACGGGACAGAGTGAACGGCGGCGTTACTTCCTGGGCGCTTCTTTCGCGCCCGCCGTCGCCACCACTTCCTCCGCCCGTACTGCGGCCGCATCCGCCTTGGCCTGCATCAGCCGCGCGAGATCGATACCGAATTGATCGTTCAGCATGTCAGCATTGCGGTCATGCCGCCGCCCACGGTGCCCATCACTTTGGCCACGCCGCCGGCTCCGTTCGCGCCATTGCCCATCTCGATGATGTTGATCTTGTCGATGCCCGCAAGTTGGGTGGCGAAGGCGTGCGCCATTTCCGGCATCTTGTCGATCACCATGTTGATGACGGCGGCCTCGTTGAAGTTCTTCCAGGCTTCGGCCTTTTTCTGAAGTCCCTCGGCTTCGGCGAGGAGCTTGCGCTTGATGACTTCGGCCTCGGCCTCACCAACCGCCAGCACCTTCGCCGCTTCGGCGCGGCCGATGCGCTCGATCTTGGACGCCTCGCCGGCGCCTTCGTACTCGAGTTCCTTCGAGGTCGCCTCGGCGCGGATAATGGTCGCCTGCTTCTCGCCTTCGGCGCGCAGGATCGCCGCTTGCCGCTCGGCCTCGGCCGGCTTGACGACCGTCGCCTGCAGTTCTGTTGGCGCCGCGCCACCTCCTGCTCCTGCACGAGCACTTCCTGCTGCTTGCGGACCTGTTCGATTCGGGTCTCCTGTTCGGTGACCCGCTGTTTGCGCGATCGCAGTGGCGAGAGGGCCCGCCTGCGCGGCCTCGGCCGTCTTCGCCTGCACCGCCGCGTTGAACTCGGCCTGCTTGGTTTCCTTGTCGCGCAGCGACTGCGCAATGACGACGTCGGCTTCGTAGCGCTTGGTCTTGCCTTCCTGGTCAGCCAGCGCCGACTTGATCATCGCGTCGCGCTGCGCCTGCGCTTCGCCGACGACGGCGTCGCGCTTCACTTCCGCCGTCCGGCGCTTGCCGAGCGCGTCGAGATAGCCCATCTCGTCGCTGATCTGCTGAATCGTCAGGATGTCGATGTTGACGCCCATCTTCTTCAGATCGACCGCGGCTTCATCCGTCATCTTCTGGGCGAACGCCTAGCGATCGGCGTTGATCTCCTCGACGGTCAGCGTGCCGAGAATGGCGCGCAGGTGGCCTTCGAGCGTGAGGAAGATCACGTCTTTGATCTTTTCGGTCGTCATGCCGAGGAAGCGCTCCGCCGCGTTTCGCAGCGACCCATCGTCGCCCGCGATCTTGACGTTGGCGACGGCTTCGACCGTGACCGGCACGCCCTCCTTCGTATAGGCGCGCGAGATCTTCAGCGGGATGGAAATGATATTCAGCGAGAGATACTCGACCTTTTCGAGCACCGGGACGCGCAGCGCTGCGCCGCCGCGGACGACACGGATAGCCGACGGTGGACCTCTGACCGCGCTCGTCGGTCATGGTGTGTTTCCGGCCGTAGAGAATCGCGACCGTCGAGGGCGGCACCTTGATGTAATTGCGTGCGAAGAGCGACATCGCCGCAAACACCCCAAGCAGTCCGAGCAGGATGGCGAGCGCGACCGCAATTGCCGAGAACTCGGGAACCATGTCAGCGTGCTCCATCCAGTGGCGAGGTGGTCGGCGGCGCCACAATCACACTGTCTCCTCGCAGTGCCGTAATCACGACTTCAGTGCCCCGCGCACGGCCTGGCCGTTGGCCGCACGCGCGAGGTGCTCGGAACGTTCGCCGCCAGCGACAGCGCGACCTGTCCGACGCCACCGGCAGGAATCGCGACCGAGACCTCGCCAATCTTGCCGACCAGCGTCGCCATCCTCAGCTCGCTCGACGCCTGCTGACCGTGCAGCACCCGAGCAAACTGATAGACGAGCGTCGCCATGACGACGCCGGCCAGCGACGCCGACGCCGGAGGCGGCCGGATGGGTCAGACCATAGTAGCGCCCGACGACACCGCCGACGCCAAACGCGGTGAGAAACGCCGCCATGATCCGGACACTGAAGATCCCGGGACCGCCATGATCGCGCGTGCCCATCCAGCACGATGTCATGCCGGACGCGTCGTGATCGCCGCCAAACACGTCACCGATGACCAGCATGCCAACGAGCAGAAGAAACCCGAACGCGCCGAGCGCGACATAGATGAGCATCCGTGTGTGACCCTACATCCGCCTTCATTGACTGTCAACATGGGTGCGGCTGCGCATGGGTGCGGCTGCGCGGCTGCGCTTCGTCTGCCCTGCGGCTGCAGGCGTCATCCAGGCACGGCGCCTGCCGATTGAGGTGTTTATTCAGAAGCGCCAGGCGACGCCCGCGCGCACCGTGCCGTAGGCGACGATCCCCTCGTGGCCCTCAGCGCCAAAGACCATTCGGACATCGCCGCACACGCTGATCCGCTCGCGTAGCGGCACATGGAGGCCGCTACCGACGAACAGGACACGTACGGAGAGCAGAAGGCTTATGGTCTTACAGCCCCGAACGTCAGTCTCGGCCACAGATTACACAGATTACACAGAGTTTGAGGGTGTGCCTGTCACTTTGCGTGCCGATACCGGCCGTCGAACGCGAGCTGCTGTGTCCACGCATTCCTCGACGGACGAAGCGCCTGCTACCAGGATATTGCTCATGGCCAGGACCACGGCAGTGTTAGGATTCCACGCGTTTAGAGGGATATCGCCAAATGCTGATTCGACTGGTTGTCACCGCTCTTGCCGTTCACGCTCTTCTCGGTGGATCCATGCAGGCATGGGCCCAGGACGCTTCGGGGCAGACCCTGTTCGAGCAGCGGTGTGCGAGCTGTCACGTCAAACCGGACCCGGCCACGCGCGCGCCGGCGTTCGAGCAGCTCCGCGCCATGGAGCCCGACGCCGTCCACGCGACGATCACGAAGGGCAGTATGGCCTCCATGGCGCTGGGGTTGTCCCCGGCGGAGCTGCGTCAGATCGCCGAATACGCCACGGGACGGACGCTGAGCGCGGCTCCGGCGCCCGGTGACGCAGCGGCGATGCCGAACCGCTGCGCGCCCAAACCGCTGGGCAATCCGCTTGTCGACTCCCGCGTGGAACGGCTGGGGCGTGGACCTTTCGAACACGCGATTCCAGCCGGCGAGCGCCGCGGGGCTGACGGCGGAGACGGTGCCCAAGCTCACGCTCAAGTGGGCCTTTGCCTTCCCGAAGGGGCGTCAAGCCTATGGCCAGCCGAACGTGATCGGCGGCCGCATCTATGTCGGCAGCGACATCGGTTACGTGTACGCCCTCGACGCCGTGACCGGCTGTGTCTACTGGTCGTTTCAGGCCAAGGGGGCCGTTCGAAGCGCCATCACCATCGCGCCGGTCAACGCCGGGTCGTCGAAGTTTGCCGCGTTCTTCGGCGACCTCCGTGCCAACGTCTATGCCATCGATGCCGAGACGGGCGCGCTGCTGTGGACCAAGAACACCGACAAGCATGCGGTGGCGCGCATCACCGGCGCACCGGCCTTCTACGAGGGCCGCCTGTACGTGCCGGTTTCGTCAGTCGAAGAAGCCGTCGGCGCAAACCCGAAGTATGAGTGCTGTACGTTCCGCGGGAGCGTGATCGCCTACGACGCCAGCACCGGCGAGCAGCGCTGGCAGACGTTCACCATTTCCGAAGCGGCCGTGCCGATGAAGAAGACGTCACTCGGCACCCAGACGTGGGGGCCCGCCGGCGCGGCGGTGTGGTCCGCGCCCACGATCGATCCCAAGCGTCGTCGCGTCTACATCTCGACCAGCAACGGCTACACGTTTCCGGCCGCCAACACCACCAACTCGGTGATGGCGCTCGATCTGGATACCGGCAAGCGCATCTGGACGCGGCAACTCACGGCCAACGACGCGTACCTGATCGGCTGCGCGCCGAACGCGCCCAAGCGTTCGGAGACTTGTCCGCAGGAGCTCGGTCCCGACTTCGCCATTGGCACGTCGCCGATCCTGAAGACGCTGCCCAACGGCCGCGGCGTGCTCGCCGTCGGTCAGAAGTCGGGCCTCGCCTGGGGCATCAATCCCGACGACGGCACAGTGCTGTGGCAGCATCGGGTAGGACAAGGGAGCCCGCTCGGCGGGATCGAGTGGGGCGGTGCCACCGACGATCAGCATGTCTATTACCCGAACGCCGACGGGTTGCTCGGCATCAAGGCTGCCGGCGGGCTGGCGAAGATCAACCTCGCGACCGGCGAGCGCGTCTGGTGGGCGCCGCCGATTCAGACCTGCGCCGACAACACCTCCAAGTGCATCCCGTCACAGTCGGCCGCGGCGAGCGCCATCCCCGGCGTCGTATTTTCCGGCGCGACCGACGGCATGATGCGCGCCTACGACATGCGGGACGGCAAGGTGCTGTGGGAGTTCGCCACGGCGCGTGAATTCGAGACCGTCAACGGGGTCGAGGGCCGCGGCGGATCGATCAACGGCCCGGGCCCGACCATCGTCAACGGGATGGTCTACTTCGTGTCGGGCTACGGTTCGTTCGGTCAGATGGCGGGCAACGTGCTGCTCGCGTTCGCCGTGCAGTAGTGCTGCCGAGCGCCTGCCGTCACGTCCGTAACCGGGGCCAACGGCGAGCAGAGACTCGCGGACCGTCGCGGCCGGGTTCGTCGCCCGCCAAGCGAAGCCAGTCGGATCGCAAGATCTCGCGACCGCGTCGCGGCCCCCGTTGACGCCGGTCTATCGTCAACCCGCGCGCGTGGCCCAGGGCGGTGTCAGAGGCTCCCGCACCATTTGCCTATCCGTACAAAAATAGGGGGTTGTCATCCCTATGGCGCTCTACCCAGGCACCCAGCTCGGTCCTTATGTCATCGAGTCGCTGATTGGGACCGCCCAGCCAAGGCCGTCGTCTGGCTGAGTTGCACGCACCGTTCGCTTGATGAGTTCCAGAGATTGGACGGGTGAATCGAAGTGCGCCAGCATTCCAGTTGCTGCTGCAAAATTTCTTCCATTCGGCCATGGGATGCCG
>CAVREM010000083.1:0-15882 GCA_963720005.1 uncultured Acidobacteriota bacterium
GTTGACCGTGAAGCCTGTGACCGGATTGCCGTCTTCATCGATGAACCGCGCGCAGAAGTCGGTCGCGCCGCCGGCGTTGACGATGGCGGCACGAACGACGTGCGCCCCCTTCTTCAACGTCACGCGCTTCGACACGCCGTCATCGATGACGGCCTGGCGATCGTTGTAGAGCGCGATGACCTCTTCGTCGTCGAGCCACCACACCGATGCGGCGTTCGAGCCGATCGCCAGCCGCACCCCGGGCAGGTCGCGCGGCACATGGACCACCGTCACGGCCCAGAAGAGCACGTTCGACGTCGGCTTGTTCAAGGCGTACGCGAAGTGGAACAGATTGACGTTGTAGCCGAGCGTGTCGACGGCGTGCCAGGCGGCGCTCTCGTCGCCGACGGTGACCGTCTGGCCGTCGCGCGGGACCATGCTGGAGCGGGCGAACGCGTACTTCGTCACTGCGGCCTGGACGGCACTCTCGGTGAGCTGGTTCGACACGCGAATCGGGTCGAGCACGAGCCAGCGCTGGATGAAGCCTGCGGCATCTGGAGCCCTGGACGGCGACGCCGGACGCGCGAGCGAAGCCGCGGGCGGACGCGCGGGCGCCGGCTGCGCGGCGGCAGGCTGCTGGCTGCCGCCGGCTGCGAGCACGGCCACGCCGACGGTGACGAGCGCGCAGAGCGTCGCTGCCAAGGCATGCTGATGTGCATTCATGAGTGCCGCTCCCGCCCAGCGCTTACGGTGCCTTGATCAGCCAGCGCTGGCGGTCGCTGTCGGGCCGGAATCTCGCCAGCGTGGGCGTGCTGCTGCCGATGGCCGACAACGCCAACGGTTCGGCGGTGCCGGGCACCGTCTTCGGCATCAGCCGATAGGTGCCGTCACCGAGCTGATCGAGGCGCCAGAGCTGCTCCGGCGCCCCCGTGAAGGCGGGAAGGACCGTCAGCTCGGCGTCCGCGGTGGCCGCCAGTACGCGGTCCGTGCCGGCAATCGCGATCTTGAAGAACGGCGCGCCTGGATATCCGCCGGCGTTGGGTGCGGGCTCGATCGACCACTTCTGCTGTGCCTGGACCATGTGCGGTCCCATGCGCACGCCGACCGGACCGGCGGGCCAGGTGCCGCTGACCTGCGCGGGATCCTGCGCGGGGATCGGCGGCGGTGGCGGTGCCGCGCTGCGGGAGCCGGGGCCACCCGGGCCGCGCGGGCGCGGGCCGCCGACCGGCACGCCCTGCACCGCCATCTCCAGGACGGTCCCGGTGCGCGCCGATTCGATCTGGTAGGTGCCAGCGGTGAAATTGTCGCCGGCCACGGGCCACCCGTCGCGCCAGAGCAGCGGCCGGATGTCCAGGACGCTGATGCCGCCGCGATCGAGATCGGCCTCGTAGTGCAGGGAGAACTTCTCGACGCCGCCGCCGAGATCGAGCAGGCCGAAATGTCCCGGACCGATGTGGCGCCCCGTCGAGCCCGCAAACAGCTTGCCGCCGCCCTGGAGCATGTCGATGCCCATGTTGTCCAGGAACGGCCCGGTCACCTTCCGCGCCCTCCCCATGCGGATGTTGTAGCTGGAGTTGGCGCCGGCGCAGCAGGATCCGTGCGTGACGAGCAGGTAGTACCAGCCGTCGCGAAAGATCAGGATCGACGCCTCGGAATTGATCGCGACGTTGACCGGCGGGCGCGCTGGATGGAGCCGCTTGCCGGTCTTCGGATCGAGCTGCACCAGGCGGATGTAGCCGAAGTAGGACCCGTAGGTGAGCCACAGCGTCCCGTTGGTCGGATCCCGGAACACGCCCGGGTCGATCGCGTTGCAGTCCTCGACGCCGTCGGACCAGACCACCGGGCCGGCGTCCTCCCATTTGTAGTCGGGCGAGGCGGGATCGAGCGTCTTGCCGACCAGCAGGCCGATCGCCGACTTCGGCTGCGTGCCGGGGGCCGAGTAGTAGAGGAAGTAGCGGTCGCCGCTTCGGATGATGTCCGGGGCCCAGGTGTTGTTGCCGCCCTTGGCGAGCACCTCGGGACCGGGGCGGCCACCGGGCACGGCCTGCATCACCTGCCCGGCGCGACGCCAGGTCCATCCGTCATCGGAGACGTACGCCGGCAGGCCGTTGCCCGTGCCATAGACGTAGAACTTGCCGTCGGCCTGGATCACGGTCGACGGGTCGTGCATTCCAGGCTCGCCGTCCACGGCGAGCACCGGCGGCACGATCAGGAGCATCGCGACGGCCGCGACCCAGCGGTTCATGAACCCTCCACTCGCGGCGCACGGACGCGGACGTCGACCTACTTGCAGGCCTTGTCGTGGCACAGCGTGCGATGAAAGAACGGGAGCACGTGATTCTGGAAGCGGTCGGCCATCTTGCTCGTGTGAGTGCCGGGGTAGATCTCGAACGTGTTCGCGATCGTGTAGCGATCGAGCGCGTCGTGCAGCTTGCCGGCGTCGGCGCGGAGGCCATCCTGGTCGCCGACATCGATCGCGATGGCGCGATAGCGCCGCAGGTTGCCGATCCACTGGTCGATGAAGGCGAGCGGCGCGTTGGCGGCGAATCTGCGCCAGCACGTCGGCCTGCGGGACGCCGTCCTTCGTCGGCAGGTCGAGATAGAACGGCGGCGCCTGCGGGTTCGGCGCCCACGCCGCGGCGGCCGCGAGTTGGGCGCGGGCGCCGAACGGCAGGCCGCTCACGTCTTCCGGACCCTTCGCGCTGGCGAGGGTCTTCTCGAGGTCGCTGTTCGGCTGCCCGGGGCCACGCGGCGACAGGCAGCACGGGCTCATGATGTACAGGCTGCCGAAGACGTCGGCGTGCTTCATGCCGATCCGCGTGGCGCCGTAGCCGCCCATCGAATGACCGACGAGGCCTCGGCTGTTGCGGTTCGGCCAGCGTCCGGTAGTGGGCGTCGACGTAGGACACGAGATCGCGCGCGACGAAGCGCTCGAAGTCGCCGACCGTCGGCGAGCTCGAATACATCGAGCCGTTGTGGCGGGTCTTCGAGTCCGGCAGGACGACAATCATCTCCCGGCGCCCAGCGCGAAGGCGCCCTCGATGGTCTGCGGGACGTGGATCTCCTTCGACCACTGCTCGGCGCCGATCGAGTACCCATGCAGCGCGTAGACGACGGGGTAGCGCCGCGACTTCTCCGTCGCGTAGCTGGGGGGCAGGAACACGAGCACGTCGCGGTCGGCGGCGTTGCCTTCGAGATTGCCCTCGAGCGCGGCGCCGTGCACTTTGATGCGCTCGACCGTCACCGGCTTGGCGCCGGCCACCGGCGGCGGGGACCTCCGTCTGCACCTGCGCGTGCAGCGGCGAGGCGGCCAGGGCCGCCGGCAGCAGCAGCGCGGCCAGCCGCATGGCGGCTCATGGGCGCACCGCCAGGACCGTCACAGACCTCGGCGCGAGCGTCACCGAGAGCCGGTCGCCCGCGATCGTCGCCGTGATTGGCTTCGGCGACACCGTGTTCGGCGCCTCGAACGTGTTGACGCTGTCGATGGCGGGCCCCGTCACGGTCTCGCCGGTCGCGGTCCTCGCGGTGATTCCCGTGAGCCGCGTGTCGAACTCCACCGGGCGCTTCGGATCGATGTTCGTGAGGGCGAGCCAGAGCGTGCCGGCCTGCGTCTCGCGCCGCCAGGGCGTCGACGCGCGGCAGCGTGATGGTGCCGTGCGTGTAGGCGCCCGCGTCGAAGGTCACCGGCACGAACGTCGCGTCCTGGAACGGCACGTACATCCTGAACACGTGGTAGGTCGGCGTCAGGATCATCTTCTCCTTGTCGGTGAGGATCATCGCCTGCAGGACGTTCACCATCTGCGCGATGTTGGCCATGCGCACGCGGTCGGCATGGCGCGCGAAGATGTTGATGTGGAGCGAGGCGATCAGCGCGTCGCGCACGCTGTTCTGCTGCGCGAGAAAGCCCGGCGTGCTGCCCGGCAGCGGCGCGTACCACGCGCCCCACTCGTCGACGACCAGCGCGATCTTCTTCTCGGGGTCGTACTTGTCCATGATCGCCGAGTGGGTCGTGATGAGGCCGTCCATCTCGACTGCGGCCTGGAGGATCCGGGCGTAGTCGGCTTCGTCGAAGCCGACCGAGGCGAACTTCGGCGGGAAGCTCACGACGGTGTAGTTGTGGAGCGACAGGCCGTCCATGTCCCAGCTCCACTGGCGGGCCTTCCAGCCCTTCATGATGACCTCGGTCCACTCCGTCCATCGCGGCCCGCCGCCGCCCGGGCCGACGGCGATCTTCAGCATCCGCGCGGCGCCGTCGCGCTGCGCCGGGTTGAAGTTCCTCGAGTAGCGCGCGAAGGTCTTCAGCTGCTGCAGGTAGTACTCCGGCGTCATGTTGCCGCCGCAGTCCCAGTTCTCGTTGCCGATGCCGAGGTACGGAATGGTGTAGGGCTCGGGATGCCCGTTGGCGGCGCGCTCTTTCTGCAGCGCCGTCGGCTGCGCGGCGGTGAGGTACTCCAGCCACTCGGCGGCTTCCTGCGGACTGCCCGACCCGACGTTGACCGAGAGGTACGCCCGGCTGCCGATCTGATCGATGAAGTCCATGAACTCGTGCGTCCCGAAGGTGTTCGGCTCGACGACGCCGCCCCAGTCGGGATTGATCTGCGCCGCGCGCGCCGGACCGACGCCTTTACGCCAGTGGTAGTCGTCGGCGAAGCAGCCGCCCGGCCACCGCACGTTCGGCACCTTCAGCGCCTTGAGTGCCGCGACGACGTCATTACGGATGCCGCGCGTGTTGGGGATGGGCGACCCGGGACCGACCCACACGCCCTCGTAGATGCCCTTGCCCAGGTGTTCGGCGAACTGGCCGAACAGGTTGCGGTCGATTTTCGCGCCGGCCTTCGTGGCATCGACGGCGAGCGCGATCCGGTCGGCGGCGGCCGGTCCCTGCGCCTGTGTGTGAGTCAATGCCGCCGTGGCCAGCGCCGCGACGGCGATCAAACCCCTGCACCGTGATCGAACGGACATGCGGATGGGCTCCTCGTGTGATGGGCCGGAGCGTATGCGCTTTCACTCAATATCGTCAACGAGGCGGTAACCGGCATGAATTCGCTTGCAAGCTGGAAGTTAAGCGCTTACATTCTTGCCGGCCCTGCCTCCGGGACGTCCGGCGCGGGACTTGCCGGACGCCTGTGCGGAAGGTGGACCGGTGGAGTCCCGCAGCACGAGCTCGGCGTCGATGAGGAACTCGCGTTCCGTCATCGCGTGCTCGCGCGGGAGCAAACAGTCGCAGATCGTCAGGCCGATCTGGTCCCTCGGGATGTGCACGGAGGTCAGGGCCGGTGAGCAGAACTGGGCCAGCGTGACGTCGTCGAAGCCCGTCACCGACACGTCGTCGGGTACCCGGCGTCCCTGCGCCCGCAGTTCGCGCAGCGCCCCGACGGCCATCACGTCGTTGACGCAGACCAGCGCCGTCAGGCCCGGGCTGCGCTCGAGCAGCGACCGGGCCGCCCGGCGGCCGCCTTCGAGCGTGTCGGCGTCGGAGGCGGTGACGACTTCGACATCGGCGTACCGCGCGACGGCATCGCGCACGACCTGGAGCCGCTCGTGGATCGGGCCCAGCGAGAGGTGGTGCCCCACGTAGCCCATGCGGCGGTGCCCGAGGTTGTAGAGATACGACGTCAGCTTCTCCATGCCGCGGCGGTAGTCGACACGGATGTTGGTGATGTTCCGGCGGGGCGAGCCGACGTCGTAGAACACGACCGGGATGCGCTGGTTGGTCAGCTCCTGGATCAGCGCCGCGTCCATCTCCGAGACGATGGCCGCCAGGCCGGCGACCCGGCGGCCGAGCATCAGCCGGATGCAGGTGACCAGCCGGTCCGATTTGTAGTCGGTGTTGGCGAGGATCACGTCGAAGCCGGCGGCGTGCGCGCCGAGTTCGACCGTTTTGTAGATGTCGAGAAAGAAAGGGTTCTCGATGTTCGAGACGATGACGCCAAGGCTTCGGCTCGGGCCGCCGGCGAGGCTGCGCGCGGCCAGGTTGGGGTGGTACTTCAGCTCCTCGATGGCCTTCAGGACGCGCGCCCGTGTCGCGTCCTTGACCCGGGCCTTGTCGTTCAGCACGCGCGACACCGTTGCCGTCGACACCCGCGCGCGCCGCGCCACCTGCTCCAGCTTCATGGCCCCATCATCCTATGCGCGGCCCAGGGAAACACAACTAAACACGTCGCTCGAGTGGAGATGTCGATGACCAAGACCCTGCCGAGACGGATATACGCGATGCTCGCCGTGCTCGCCCTCACCATCGTCGGATTCGCCCCGGCACCGGCCGCCGCACAGGTCTCGACCGGCAGCATCGCCGGGACCGTGCTCGACTCGACCGGGCAGCTGGTGCCCGGCGCGCAGGTCACGATCCGCAACGTCAACCGGAACACGTCGACGACGCTGGTGACCGACCAGAACGGCGCGTACGCCGCGCTGTTCCTGGTGCCCGGAACCTATGAAGTGCAGGTCACGCTGCAGGGATTCAAGTCCTGGGTCCGCAGCGACCTGGTGCTGCAGGTCAACGATCGCCTCCGCATCGACGCATCGCTCGAGGTCGGCGGAATCGAAGAGAAGACGACCGTGCTCGCCAGCTCGCCGGTGGTCCGGACCGACTCGTCAGAGGTCGGCACGGTCATCGAGGAGACGGCGATCAAGGAGCTGCCCCTCAACGGGCGCAACTTCGCGACGCTCGTCTATCTGGTGCCGGGCATCACGCCGGGGCAGGCAGGCGAGAATCTCTCCGGCGCCAGCACGTTCAACCCGCGCGGGGCCTCGAACTTCAACGCCCTGGGCCACCAGGCCAACTCCAACGCCTGGCTCGTGGACGGCATCGACAACAACGAGTTCACGTTCAACACCGTCATCGTCGCGCCGTCGGTCGAGCAGGTCGCGCGAGTTCAAGGTGCTGTCGGGCGTGTTCTCGGCGGAGTTCGGCCGCGGCGCCGGCGTCGTGTCGGTGTCCACCAAGTCGGGCACGCAACCAGCTGCACGGCACCGTCTTCGAGTACCTCCGCAACGACGCGTTCGACGCGCGGAACTTCTTCGTGCGCAAGACGACCGGCGCCGGACGGGTCGCTGATCAAGGACCCGGTGCCGCCGCTCAATCGGCACCAGTTCGGCGGCGCGCTCGGCGGCGCGCTGGTGATTCCCGGCCTCTACGACGGCCACGATCGCACGTTCTTCTTCGCCGACTACGCCGGCATCAAGGAGCGCCGCGGCGTCACGACGGTCAACACGGTGCCCAGCGCTGCCGCGCGCATCGGCGACTTCAGCAACTACCGCGATCGCAACGGCAACCTGATCCCGATCTACGACCCGCTCACGACGCGCGTCGACGCCGACGGGGCCGCATCGTCCGCGACCCGTTTCCCGAACAACATCATCCCGGCCGACCGCATCCACCCGGTCGGCCGCAACATCGCCAGCATCTACCCGCTGCCGAACAACGGGTCCGGCAACTTCGACAACTACATCTCGACGCCCGATCGCGAGATCACCGACCACGCCTACTCGGGGCGCGTCGATCACCGCTTCACGGACAACGACTCGGTCTTCGTGCGGTTCAACTACGGGAAGTTCAGCCTCGACGCGCCGCAGGGTCAGGCGAACTGCTGCCTGCCGACGCCCGCCGACGCCGCGGCGCGATTCGATCTCGGCCCCTTCGTCGCCGGCATCCAGAACACACGCCTGACGACGCACGGCGCCGCGTTCAACTACTCGAAGGTGCTGACGCCGACCTTCGTCAACGAGCTTCGCATCGGCTACGCCAAGACCAATCCCTTCACGACGCAGTCCGACTACGGCCTCAACTCCGCGTCGTCGCTCGGCATCCAGGGCATCAACGTCAGCGAGATCACGACCGGACTGCCGAACATCGACATCACCAACTTCACCGGCATCTCGGGCGGGCCCGCGTTTCTTCCGGTCAACCCCAGCCAGTGGCACTACCAGATCGAAAATGCGCTGGTCTGGATCAAGGGGCGCCACCAGATGAAGTTCGGATACAGGCTCGTCGATCGCGCGCCCTCGCCGATGATCCACGACAACACGCGGAGCCTCATCACCTTCGGCACCAGCTTCGTCAACAACCCGGTGACCAACACCGGCGGCACCGGGCTGGCCGAGGTGCTCCTTGGCTACTTCAACAGCGCGTCCCGCGGATTCCTTCTCGAAGTCCCAACGTTCAGCGTCGTCGAGCAGGCGGCGTTCGTGCAGGACGACTTCAAGGTCAACAGCCGGTTGACCGTGAATGCCGGGCTTCGCTACGAGATCTTCCACGCGCCGACGGAAGAGCAGGACCGGATGGGCAACTTCGACTTCCAGACCTACACGCTGGTCTACGCCGGTGAGAACGGCGCGACGAGAAGTGCCAACAAGAAGACGCGCTACAACAACTTCGCGCCGCGCCTGGGCGTGACCTACGGGCTCACCGACGACATGAGGACCGTGCTCCGGACCGGCTTCGGCATCACCTACTTCCCCAGTCCGTACGCGGCCGGCAACCTGAATCACCTGAACGTGCCGTTCACGATCTCGCAGAACGTCCAGCACCAGACCAACCCGCTCGACTTCAGCCTGGTGCGCACGATCGACAACCCGTTTCCTCCCATCGTGCCGGTCAAACCGCAAACGACCGCGGCGTTGAACGCCGCGAACCCGCGCGTGATCGGCCACGGCTACTCGAACGAAACCGCGTATGCCGAGCAATGGCATCTCGGCGTCGAGCGCCAGCTGTTCTCGGCGCTGCTGGTCGAGGCCGAGTACGTCGGCAGCGCCGGCAAGCACCTCACGCTCTGCTACAACCCGAACGAGATGCAGCCGGGCCCGGGCTCGCAGCCAGTCCCGCCGGCTCCTGCAGCCCGTGTCGAACCTCAGCAACATGCTGCAGTGCGATCCCCGCAACCGTTCGACGTTCCACGCCGGGACGCTGAAAGTGCAACAGCGCTTCTCGAAAGGCCTGCAGTTCCTCGTCAGCTACACCTACGGCAAGTCGCTCGACTACGGCGGCGCGGCGGCCAGCGGCGGCGGCGCAGTGGGCAACGGCCAGACGGTCACCAACATGGAGGCCTGGCACGGTCCATCCGGCTACGACGTGCGCCACCGTGGCGTCGTGAGTTACGTCTACGAGCTGCCGTTTGGGAAGGGCCGGCGCTGGATGTCCGACAGCGGCGCGATTCTCGAAGGCATCGTCGGCGGCTGGCAGCTGTCGGGCATCACGACGATGACGACGGGACGGCCGTTCACGGTCTTCCTGCAGACCGGCGTCAACAACGGCGCGCCGAGCTGGCCCAACCGTATCGGTCCGGGCACGCTCGACAATCCGTCAGTGGACATGTGGTTCAATCCGGCCGACTTCGTGGCGCCGCCGCCCAACACCTACGGCGACTCGGGCCGCGGGATCCTGTACGCGCCCGGGCACATCAACTTCGACACGTCGCTCTCGAAGCGGTTCACGATCGCGGGACGTACGAACCTCGAGTTCAGGTGGGACGCGTTCAACCTGTTCAACCACCCGGCATTCGGGTTCCCGAACCAGAACATCGGCAACCCCAGCGTCGGGCGTATCACCACGACGATTGCCGACAACCGGAGCATGCAGTTTGCGTTGAAGCTGAACTTCTAAACCGGAGCGCTACTGCTTCGTCGCGGTAAACGTGCCTTCGACGCCGGCGACGGCAATCGAGCCCTTGAGGCCACCGTCGTCGGCGCGTCAGACCGTCACATCGGCGCCTCACCTCGTCGTCAGCGGAACAGGCGCGGCGCGAAGTCGTGCAGGTTGCGCCGCCAGGTCTGCCACTCGTGGTCCGTCCCCGGCGACTCGGCGTAGACGTGGTCGATCCCGGCGTCGGTGAGCGCCTTGTGGAAGCCGCGGATGCCCTCGCGCATCCGCTCCGGCTCCGCCGTGCCGACGCCCAGCCAGAGCACCCGCACCTTCTTGGCAAACGCTTTCGGATCGGCGAAGGCGCCGTTGAAGTCCGTCTTGGGGTCGAGGGCCCGGCCGCCCAGACCGCCGGCGCCGCTGAACCCGCCGATATGCGAGAAGAGGTCGAGGCGGTTGAGGGTGATCTGGAAGGTCTGGAAGCCGCCCATCGAGAGGCCGGCCATGGCGCGGTGGTCGCGGTCGGCGATGGTCCGGAAGGTCGAGTCGACAAACGGGATCAGGGCGTCGGTCACGTCGGCCTGGAACGCCGACGCCATGTCCTGCATCATCCGCTGGCGCGCTTCCGGCGTGCCGGGAGCCGGGGCGGCGGCCGGACTCGCGGCCGGCTGGCCGGCGCGCCGCGCGTAGCCGTAGGCCATCACCACGATCATCGGCTTGGCCTTGCCCTCGGCGATCAGGTTGTCGAGAATGAAGTTGGCGCGCCCCTGCCGGATCCAGCCGGTCTCGTCCTCGCCGCCGCCGTGCTGCAGGTAGAGCACCGGATAGCGCGTCCTCGTCTGCGTGTCGTAGCCGGGGGGCAGGTAGACCAGCGCGTGCCGCCACGTTCCTGTCGGCTTCGACGAGTACCAGACCTCGCGGACCTGTCCGTGCGGCACGTCGTTGATCGCGTAGTAGCCGGCGCCCGGCTCCGGCACCTCGACGGCGCTCGCGTACTTTCCGCCGCCGAAGAACGCGCGGCTGCCGGGGTCGGCGAACTCTGCGCTGTCGACGATCACCGTGTAGTAGTGCAGGCCGGGAACGAGCGGCGGCGTGATGACGGTCCAGAACCCGTCCGCCTGCTTCTCCATGTCGACCTTCGGCCCGCTCCAGAAGTTCACCCGGGCCTTGGCGGCATCGGGCGCCTTGATGCGGATCTCCACGCGGCCCGTGCTGTCCACGCGAGGATACTCGGCGCCCCACACGTTGGTCTCGGCCGGCTTGAAATCACTGGGTTGTTGCGCCGAACAGATCGCCGCCACCGACAGCAGCGCCAACGCGAATCCCAACTGCTTCATCGTCTACACCTCGTGCGAAGAAAGCGGTGCCTCAGCTGGATCGACGCAGACTGTGCCTGGCTTCCAATCAATCAAGCGTCCAGCCGCGGTTACCGGATAATGACATAAATTATTGGTGATGTACACGCTTTCATGAATCCCGGGTGCAGGCCATGTGGCAGGACGCGCACGCCGACACGTGTCTGGTGCGAAGGACGCTAAGATGGCCAGGCGTACCCGAGGTATCAGATGATCCGAGCTGCCACCTGTTTTCTCCTCAGCCTTCCTCTCGCTGTGGGCCAGGGCGCCCGCGAAAATGCCCTGCCGCGTGTCGCGACTCCCGAGCTACTCGCGATAGAGATGGCCAAGGCCCTCGTCTCAGATGACCGGGAGCGAATCACGGCCCTCGCGGCGACGCGCGAGGAAATGGAAACGATGTTGGAAACGGCGTGGCCGCCCGCAACGGCAGGCGACCGCGAGTACATCAGGACGAAGGTGGCGGAGATTCTTGCCGAGCGGGTGGCAGATCTCGAACGGTTCCAGGCGATGAAGACAGCCTCCGGCGTCACGAAGGGCGCCGCCGTCCGGTTCGAGCTGATCGACCTGGATAAGATTTACGAGAAGGACGGAATGAAAAAGATCCGGCATTCGCACGTGCGCATGATCCAGACCGGCGCGGGCGGGCAGGAAGAGCCTTTCATCATCAAGCTCGATGACATGTTCCTCTTCCCGCGTGGCTGGGCCTTCACGTCCATCTGGCCGGCGATCGGAAAGGAACCGTCCAAGGAATGAGTACTGTTGAGGCGGTTATTGCGCTTAGAAAAGCATTCATCACCAGGGGAGAGTCGCGTATGAACCATCGCCGCATCAGTACCGCACTGAGTTCGCTCGTCACTTCCGGCGCCATGCTGTTGCTGGCCGCTGCGGGCGCCTTGGCCGGGCAGGATGTTCCCATCGTTCAGCCGGGCGCACCGGGGCAGAAGACCACGAAGCTGACGGCGCAGCAGGCGGTGAAGCTCGCCGACGCGCGCTACACCGCCGACGATGTCACGTTCATGCGGGACATGATCCATCACCATGACCAGGCCGTGCAGATGGCCGAACTCGTGAAGGACCGCACCAACCTGCCCGAACTGGTTGCGGTGGCCGGCCGGATCAACGCGTCGCAGGCTGACGAAATCGCCTTCATGCAGAATTGGCTGCGGCAACGCGGCGAGAGCGTGCCGGATGCGTCGATGCATCGCGGGATGGATATGAAGGGCACCATGGCCGGCATGGCCTCGCCCGCCGACATGGCCAGGCTCGCGACCTTGAAGGGCGCCGACTTCGACCGTCTTTTTCTGACCTTGATGATCGCCCATCACGACGGCGCGCTGAAGATGGTCGACGCCCTCGTGAAAAGGCCCGGCAGCGCCTACGATCCAGTGTTGTTCCAATTCACCAGCGACGTGAAGAGCGGACAGAAAGCCGAGATCGACCGGATGAGCGCGCTCCTGGGCACACTCGCGACCGACCCCCGCGTGGCGCTTGCGGCCGGGTTCAAGGACGCCGGACAGGCGGCGAGCAATCTTGCGCTGGTCGCGACGCTGGGCAAACCCACCGGCTTCTTCGATCCGGCCAACGTCGCAGATTTGCCGCTACCCAAGCCAAAGAAGACGATTGATGGGGCCAAGCCCGCCGCCGCCAACGGCCAGACCAATGACGGCACCGAATGGAGCGACCGTTCCCCACTGCTCTCTTTCGCGCAGACCGACATGGCGTTCAAGGGCGATGTGCTGGTAACCGGCAATTACCACGGCTTCAATATCTACCGCCTTACCGATGCGAAAGCGCCAACCCTGCTCAGCTCGGTGGTCTGTCCAGGCGGACAGGGCGATGTCTCCATCGTGGGAAATCTCCTGATCATGTCGGTTGAACAGACACGCGGCCGCGTGGACTGCGGGCGTCAGGGCGTGAACGAGGATGTGAGCAAGGACCGTTTCCGCGGTCTGCGTATCTTCGACATTTCGGACCTCACAAGCCCCCAGCAGGTCGGCCAGGTGCAGACCTGCCGCGGATCGCACACCCATTCGGTGGTGTTCGAGGACAAGGACCGTATCGTCGTCTACAACTCCGGCACGGCCGGGGTCCGCAAGGGAGAGGAGCTGGCCGGCTGCGTCGGCGGAGTGCCGGGCGACAACCGCACTGCCCTTTTCCGCATCGATGTGGTCGAAATCCCCAAGGCCGATCCGTCGAAGTCGCGCATCGTCGACAGCCCCGCCGTCTTCGCGGACGAAGCCACCGGGCGCCTCGCCGGATTGTGGCTGGGCGGCCATCACGGTGACGGCACGCAGGAAACGAGCGAAACCGACCAATGCCACGACATCACGGTGTTCCCCACTCGCAAGCTGGCGGCCGGCGCCTGCTCGGGCAACGGGATCATCTTCGACATCTCAGACCCGCTGAAGCCGAAGCGGCTCGACGTGGTGACCGACAAGGGTTTTGCCTATTGGCATTCGGCGACCTTCAACAACGACGGCACCAAGGTGATCTTCACCGACGAATGGGGCGGTGGTTCGCGCCCGCGCTGCCGGTCCTACGATCCTCGCAACTGGGGCGCCGATGCGATCTACGACATCGTCTCTAACAAGCTGATCTATCGTGGCACCTACAAACTGCCCGCTGCGCAGACCGAGAATGAAAATTGCGTCGCGCACAACGGCTCGATCGTGCCGGTGCCGGGTCGCGATATCTTCGTGCAGGCGTGGTATCAGGGCGGCCTGTCGGTGATTGATTTCACCGACAGCACGAAGCCAACCGAGATCGCCTTTTTCGACCGCGGTCCAATCAGCGACAAGGCCGAGGTCCTCGGCGGCTACTGGTCCACTTACTGGTACAACGGCCGGATCTACGGCACCGAAATCGCCCGTGGTCTGGACGTGCTGGAACTCTCGCCCAGCAAACATCTGACGGCGAGCGAAATTGCGGCGGCGAAACTGGCGAATCAAGGTGGCACCTTCAACCCGCAGCAGCAGTATCCGGTCAGTTGGCCCGATGCGCCCGTCGTGGCGCGCGCCTATATCGACCAACTGCAGCGTGACGGCGGCTTCACCGCGGCCAACGTCGCGACACTTTCGGCCATGCTGGACAAGGCTCAGGCGAGACTCGACGCCGGACAGAAGGACGCGGGCGTGGCCGCCGAGCTGCGAACCCATGCCGGGCATCTGGCCGGTGCTGCGGCCGGCACACGCAAGGCGATGCTGGCGAAGGCAATGGAAGCGATCGCCGCCAAGACTATCGCCGAGCGCACATCTGACCGCGAGTGAAATCGCGGCGGCGAAACTGGCGAATCAGGGTGGCACCTTCAACCCGCAGCAGCAGTATCCGGTCAGTTGGCCCGATGCGCCCGTAGTGGCGCGCGCCTATATCGACCAACTGCAGCGTGACGGCGGCTTCACCGCGGCCAACGTCGCGACACTTTCGGCCATGCTGGACAAGGCTCAGGCGAGACTCGACGCCGGACAGAAGGACGCGGGCCTGGCCGCCGAGCTGCGAACCCATGCCGGGCATCTGGCCGGTGCTGCGCGCCGGCACACGCAAGGCGATGCTGGCGAAAGCCATGGAAGCGATCGCCGCCAAGCTCAGCTGATCAAGCGGCCGGCTTCTTCGAGAATCGGCGGCAGACCGCGCACGCTGGTCGGAGGCTGGCTTGAGTTCCAGACGCAGACTGAACGTCGGCATCGTCATGGCGACGCTGTTGACATTGGCCGCGGTGATCGCCGACCTGGCGAGCGGCGGCCGTCCTGATCCGCCGCCGCTGCGCGCCGCGGCGACGACACTCGATGGCGCCTGGCGATTCCATACCGGCGACGAGCCACGCTGGGCGAACGCCGATACGGACGATAGCGATTGGGAGACGATCGACATGACCGCCTCGCCGGGCAGCCACGACGGCGACGTGGGTCTGCCCGATTACGTCGGCGGGTGGATGGCGCACGGTCATCCGGGCCTTGACGGCTACGCCTGGTACCGGCGCGCGGTGACGGTGCCGGCCGGACACGCGTCGTGGGACATCCTCGGGCCGACCCTCGTCGAGGACGGCTACGAACTCTATTGGAACGGCAAACTACTGGGCGGGTCGGGGAGGCTCGGCTCGAGCCCGCGTGTCGTCGGAACGCGGCCGCTGCGGTTCGCCCTTCCCGACGATGCGGCCGGCACCCGCGGCGTACTCGCCGTTCGCGCATTCATGCGTCACAGATCCGCGCCCAGCGCCGACGGCGGCGGCATGCACAGCGCGCCCATCCTGGCTCCGCGACCGATCAGCGATGCGCTCCACCGCGTGCAATGGCAACGAACCATCGCCGGTTACATCGTCGATGTGATCGAGCCGATCGGCATGTTGGCACTCATTGGTTTGGTGCTCGGGTGCCAGTCTCGCAGCAGCCACAAGGGTTTCCTGGTCTTTGCCAGCATCGCGCTTGCGCTCATGGCGGCCAGGCGCCTCAACAACGCGATCGTCGCATGGACCGACCTGCAGGATCTTGCGACATATGCGTGGCTGGCGTCAGTGATGTGGGTGCCAGCGGTGGCCGCCTGGACGCTGGCCTGGAACCGCTGGTGCCTGCCTCCTTGGCGCAGCATCGATGTGTCGGCCGTGGTGCTGGCGGCCGCCGGGATTGTCGCCGCCGTGATCCATTCGGCGAGTGTGACCAGCGGCAGCCGGTTCGGGTCGATCGCGCTGTTTGTCGTGATCGGCGCGCGCATCGTCCGCAGCGGACCCATGCGGATCCTGGCGCTCGTCACGTTGGCCATCGATCGTCGCCGGGCTATTCGGCGGTGAGCTGCTCGATACGATTGGCGTGCCGGGCATCTGGTTTCCTTTCGGCATCGGCGTGTCGCGGACGCAGTACGTCTACGCGATCGCCCTCCCGCTCCTGGCCTTCTTGATCGTGCGTACTTTGCCTTCCGAGAGAACGTGGCCCTCGACCCCGGAATGAGAATCGCCTCCTCGGATTCGCGAACGATTCTTTC
>CAVREM010000084.1:0-123702 GCA_963720005.1 uncultured Acidobacteriota bacterium
TCGGTAGTCGGTAGTCCGATCGCGTCTGGGTGGCTGCCAGACGCGATCGTGTTTCGTAGGAGCTATTTGGGCTTTTCGGTGTCGACGCCCGGCCGCGCCAGCTCGTACGGCGCGCCCGTGCCCGACGACCCCATGAACAGCTTCTTGCCGTCGGCGAACGTCAGGTCGCGGCCGTTCGCGCGCCGCGTGCCGTCCTTCGCCTGGTAGCCGTCGACTTTGACCTCGGTCCCGGGCATCAGCGACTGCCTTCGTGAACCCCGCCGGAAGAGCACGTTCGGCGTCCCGGCCTCGAACGCCCACGCCTCGGTCGTGCCGTCGGGCTTCTTCACGTCCATGTGCAGCCAGACGTGCGGATTGATCCACTCCATCTTCGTGACGGTCCCCGTGAACTCGACCGGCTTGTTCGCGTCGAATTCAGCCGCGAATGCGTGATGCGCCACCACCGGCACGGCGGTGCCAGCCAGACACAGGCCAATCCCCGCGATCCCGATGGCCAGTTTCACTCTCATGGGCCTCAACCTCCTCGGCTGTTGCACGTGCTCAAATCCGGTTTCCAGCTCCGCACAGTTCCAGTTACCTTCTGTACCAGTCGTGGAGACTATCGCCCGGCGGAATCTTGCGGGTGATGTCCACGATCATCGTCTCGCCTTCCCAGCGCTTGACCAACTGTTGCTTCCGAAGATGCCCATACATGAACTCTTCCGAGAACTCGATGCACGGGATAATCGAGGACCGTCGCATTCGGCTCCAGCCGGCGATAGAGCGGCATCGCGATGGTCCACGGGCGCGTGAAGACCTTCGGATCTTCGATCGTCACTTCGTAGCGGATGGCGTCGGGACTGATCGGCGAGTAGCGCTCCACCAGGCGCAGCGCGTCGCTGTGGAAGTTCCCGGCTCGATCGAACCAGTTCTTCCCGTTGAAGTTCGTCACCTCGACGACCAGCGTATCCCCTTCCCAGCGCCCGACCGAGTGGCCCATGTAGGTATCGTCGGGAGGGCCCTCGACCTTGTTCAGGTGGATCACGCGACCCGCGTTCGAGAACGCGTACGTCATGTGAATCTTGTCCGTGCCCTGGACGATCGCGAACGGATACGGCATGTACATCGCGCGCGGAGTGCCCGGCAGGTAGCACTTGAGCTCGGGATCGCGGTCGATCCAGTTCTCGCTGTTCTGCTGTTTGATGGCGGCGGCTTCCGGCTTGTACGGGATCTGGCCGTCGCCCTGCACGACGCCGAGGGACGCCGGGCACGCCTGCCGCGGCACCCAGGGCGACAACCGGCGCCGCCGGGACCCTGGCGTACTCGTAAGTTGTAGACGCCCTTCTGCGTCACCATTCCCGCGCGCGCTTCGTGCGCCTGCAGGTCCCAATTGGCCTCGTTGAGCGCCTGCCAGACGCCGTTGAAGTTGGGCTTGCCGTCGGCCGTGCGCGCCGGACGCCGCCGAATGGTCTGACCGGAGCGCGTGCGAGGTCACCGGCACGTCGAAATGAGCGCTCACGGCGGCGGCGGCCACTGCGGTGACAACGATCGAACCGCTGAACCAGCTTCGCATGGTCTCTCCTTCGGGCCTCACTGCGGATCGCCGAGGCTCTCGAGGATCGGTCAGCTGGCGGTGTCCTGCGACGCCGGATCCGGACCGCGCCCTTCCTCGAACGTCTTGTCGTCCAGGCGCGCGCCGATGAGCAGCGCCGGCAGCCCGTAGTTTCCCTCGTGGCACCGCGGCTCGTAGTAGATGCGATTCTGGTCGTCCGACTGCATCGTCAGCTCCTGCTTGACCGTCCAGGGCGCCGTCCACACCGTCGGGTCCGTGAGCGTGACCGCGTATCCAGCGTGTTCGCATCGAGCCGCGTGAACCGTTCGACGAGCGTCAGGTTCTCGGCGGCGCCGCGGAACGGGAACTTCGGCGAGAAATTCGTGGTCTCGACGACCAGCGAATTGCCCTCGAAGCGGCCGCGCGAGTCGCCGTGGCGGAGGCGGATGTTGCCGGCGGATGGCTTCCCGCTCAGGTAGACGACGCGCTGGTATCCCTGGCCCTGCCCGGTGTCGACGCCGATCGCGACGGAGTCCGGCCCCTGCACGATGCGGCGGAACCCGTTGAAGTCGGGCTCCGCTCCCAGCATGCAGCGGTCGCCCAGGCTCTGATCCTCAGGGCCGTCGTGGCGGTTCATGCGCTGCGTGTTGTAGAACGGCGGCACTTCGGCGAGGCGCGGCGAGGGCGGCCCGTACGTCCCAGCCGTTGCAGGCCTGCATCTTGTTCTTGCAGGTGTCGGTGTTCTGAAGGAGGGCCAGGCGGAACTCTCGATCGAGCCGGTTCCGCTCCTGCACCTGCGGCGTGAGCGCGGGGATTCGGCCGTTTGGCGGATCGACGACCAGCGACGTCCGTCGGCCCGTCGGCTTCGCCGAGGTGAACACCGCGTTGTACGCGCCGGCGACGTCCTGCTGGCTGCCGCCTCGACGCGCCGGTTGCGGCCGACGTTGCCCGAACGCTCGTCGTCCTGTGCGGCGCGCTCTTCGTCGGTGAAGAACTCCCGGTTGGCGTACCGTGCGGGCCGTTCGAGCGGGGTATCGAACTCGTCGAGCCAGATGCCCTGGAGATCGGGATGGCCCCACGCCGTTTTCGGGACGGGCCCCGCCGGCGCAGTGGCTCCGCCTTCGCCTGGCCCCTGACCTCCGGCTGACATCTGCAGGAGAAAAACCAGGGCCGCCAGCACCGCCGCGACACCCAGCGACTCGAAAACTCGTCGCCTCATTGCCTACCTCCTGTAACCGGAGTTTTTCGGGCGAAGTCTACCACCATGGTGTGGGCCTGGAGCGTCGATTTTCGCGCGATGCTACACTCCGCCGGGCCCAGAGCTTGCCGCGCCGAAGCACCGTCCCGCCGGAGCGCGCGCTCGCCCTGCCGATGCTCTGCGCAGCCGGGCTGGCGGGGCTGGCGCTGTACCAGCCGGTTCAGCAGAACCCCCGGCTGTTCTGGTCGATCCTCGGCAGCGCCGCCGTCCTGCCGCCTGGGCCATCACGCTGCTGGTTTCCGCGCGCCGGCAGCACCGCACGTTCACGCTGGAAGTCGTGCTGCGCGCCCAGCACTACGTTCAGGCGTGCGCCCACACGTCGATCTTCCTGTATTGGGGTTGGTACTGGCGGCCGGTCTACGAATCCGCCTATCTGATCGTCGCGCAGCTGTTCTTCGCATACGCGTTCGACATGTTGCTCAGCTGGTCGCGGCGCGACACCTACACGCTCGGGTTCGGCCCGTTCCCGATCATCCTGAGCACGAACCTGTTTCTCTGGTTCAAGCAGGACTGGTTCTACCTGCAGTTTCTGATGATCGCGGTCGGGTTCGCCGCCAAGGAATTCATCCGCTGGAACAAGGACGGACGGCAGACCCACATCTTCAATCCATCCTCGTTCTCGCTCACGGTCTTCTCGCTGGCGCTGCTTCTGACCGGCACGAGCGACATCACATGGGGGCAGGACATCGCCATCACGCAGTTCTATCCGCCGCACATGTATCTGTTCCTGTTTCTGGTGGCGCTGCCGGGGCAGATTCCTGTTCGGCGTGACGACGATGACGATGTCGGCGGTGGTGACGACGTATCTGTTTGGCCTCGCGTACTACGGCATCACCGGCACGTATTATTTCTTCGATTCCTACATTCCGATTGCCGTGTTCCTCGGCATGCACCTGCTCTTCACGGATCCCTCGACGGCGCCGCGGACCGAGCTCGGGCGGCATGATCTTCGGCGCGCTCTACGGGCTGAGCACGATCGCGCTGTACGACACTGCTCGGCGGCGCCGGCCTTGCCGACCTTCTACGACAAGCTCCTGCAGGTGCCGCTGCTGAACCTGTCGATCCAGCGGATCGACCGCGCCGTCCGGAGCGGATGCGCTGCGGCGGTTCGACCCGGCGGCGATCGGGCGGTCGCTCGCCCCTCGCCGCCGCAACCTTGTCGTACGTCTCGCTGTGGGCGATCGTGTTCGCGGTCATCAGCGCCGCGCAGGGCGTCGGCGATCGGCATCGCGGCCAGTGGATTCCGTTCTGGCAGCAGGCCTGCGAGGCGGATCGCGCCGGCGCCTGCGCGTATCTCGCGCAGCTTTACGCGACCCACTGCGGCGCCGGTTCCGGGTGGTCATGCCAGGCGCTCGAAATTCTGCAGAACACGAGGCGTCCACGGCCTGCAGCTTCGCCGTCGGTCGACGAGCTGCCGATCCTGTTGCGGGGGAGCAAGGGACCGATTACCGATCGGCGGCTGGAATCCTTGAACGCGCGCGCTTGCGATCAGGGCTGGACCGAGCGCTGTCCCGACTCGTCCGTGAGGCGCGGGCCAGACGTGACGCCATGAAGGACGCGGCGCGCGGCTGCGAGCTGTACGCGCGCGCTTCCGCACAGGGTGGTGTCGGCAGTGTGAAGGGTCGCTCTTCGTGACAAGATCGAAGAGTCATGACTCCCTTCACCATCATCCACGTCTTACTCAGTCTCGTCGGCATCCTCACGGGACTCGTCGTCGTCGCTGGCCTGCTCTCGGCGAAACGCTTCGACAGCTGGACGATCGTGTTCCTCGCCAGCACGCTCGCCACCAGCCTGACCGGCTTCGGCTTTCCGTTCGAGCGCCTGCTGCCGTCGCACATCGTCGGGGCGATCTCGCTCGTGGTGCTGGCGGCGGCGATCTACTCGCGATACGTTCGGTTGATGGAGGGCCGGTGGCGGTCGATCTACGTCGTCACCGCGGTCGTCGCGCTGTACCTGAACGTCTTCGTCCTGGTCGTGCAGCTGTTCCTCAAGGTGCCGGCGCTGAACGCGCTCGCGCCCACGCAGTCCGAGCCGCCGTTCGCGATTGCGCAGACGATCGTGCTGCTGATATTCGCCGCGCTGGGCGTCGCGGCCGTCAAGCGATTCCGCATGAGCGCGGGATCCGTTCGGCGGGCTGCGTCAGCGTAGCCGCGAAGAAATCGCGACGGCTTCAGGATGGCGGAAGCTCGAGCAGAACGATGTCGGCGTGATCCTGAATCTGCTCGACGACGATCTCCCGCCCGTCTGCCGAGACGTCGAAGTCGCGCACTTCGAAGTCCGGAGCGAAATCCGTGAGCTGACGCTCGGCGCCCGTGTCGATGTCGATCAGCCACAGGTTCTTGTGCCTGATTTCTCCGCGCAGCACGACCAGCGATCGCCGGCCCGCCAGGAATCTCATTCGGCGTGCACCGCGCGATAAGGTCAAGTCCGGAAAACGACGCGCCGTGCCGTCGGCGGCAGCCGCCTTGACTGGAAAGGTCGTCCCGATGTCGGCTCCGGAGAACACGATCGTCTGGCCATCAGGCGACCAGACCGGATCGACCGAATGCTCCTGCAGCAACGGTGTCGGCGGGCGGCCGTCCAGGAAAACGCTGTGCAGCACAGGCACTCCCGCCACGCTCGCCGCCACGGTTATCGACTGCTCGTCCGGTGCCCACGCGGGCTCGCCCTGCAGGTCCAGCGATCTGGTGAGGACCTCGGTGTTCGTGCCGTCGATGTTCGTCACGTACAGCAGCGTCTCTCCGCTGCGATTGCGGGCTGAGAACGCGATGCGCCGGCTACCCGACGCGATTGCGGGGCCGCTGAGGATGCGCGTGTCCGCGGCGCTCCACAGCTCGGTTGACCCGCCGTCCTCGAGCTTCGAGATGCTGTCGCCAGTCCCTTTGGACGACACGTAGAGCAGAAAGCCAGATCCCAGCCGCGGCGATGAGCCGTTGCCGGTCGTCAGCGAGATGGCCCGGGCGTCGGATTGGGCGGCGCGGTCGCCGGTGATCGGCAGTCGCCACAACGTGCCCTTCGGGCTCACGAGCGTCGCCACCAGGCGACGGCCGTCGCCGCTCGCGGCGAGCGACGTGTATCTGTCGATCCCGAAGCTGACGCGCCGCGGAACCCGCCGCTCGACGTCCACACTGTGGATCCAGGGGCCCGATCCGTCCGGGTCGCTCGCCAGGTACAACAAGGTCCGCGCGTTCACGAAGACCGGATGGCTGACGTTCGAATCGTGCTGCGTGATCCGCTCCGCGGCTCCGCCGGTCGGCCTGATCCGCCAGATGTCCATGTGATCGGGAACGCGATCCCTGGACGAAATAGATGAACGCCTGATCCGGGGCCCACAAAGGAAAGTGACTGTGGAGACCCGCCGGAGCCGAGAAGATTTGTTTCGCCTCCGATCCTTCTCGACCGTCCCGCACGAACAGCGGGTCGCCCGGTGCGGACGTGTGGTAGACGAGGCGAGCGCCGTCAGCCGACCAGTCGAATTCGGCAACATCATGCAGATAGGGCTGCGCCGCGCCGCCGAGGAGCGGTGCGCCCCAGATGCTGATCTCCTGTTCCGCGCCGGCGAGCCTGCGTGCCCAGAACGTGACGAGCGATCCGTCAGGCGAGAAGCCGAGCGCTCGCACCGACGGGTTGACGATGTCGCGCGCGGCTCCGCGCGTCAGGTTGTGAAACTGTCCAGTGCCGACCTGGGTGACCCAGACATCCATCGCTCCGTCGCGATTCGACTGGAAAGCCACCAGTTTTCCGTCGCGGGACACTGCGGCGGCCTGCTCGATGCCGTCGAAGTTGGTGAGCTGCAGGAACCGGGCGTCCGTCAGAGCGTTGCGGGGATCGTCGGCGCGGGTCTGGAGCCGCCACACGCCGAACGCCACGGCCGCGATGGCTCCGGCACCCACCAGCGGCCAGAGCCACGGCCAGCGTCGCGCAACCGCCGGGTCTGTACGGCCCTCTGGATCACTGGTTTCGGATGGCGAAAGCCGCCGGTTCCGACTCCAGGCATCCAGGTCGGCGCGAAACGCATACACCGAGCCCAGCTTGTCGTGGACGTGCCGGTGCACCGGCATCCCTTCGCGCTTCTCCCAACGCTGCACCGTCTTGACGTCCCGCTTCATGAAGGCGGCGATCTCTTTCCAGGAGTCCAGACGATCGTCGGACGTGCGCTCGACGGAGGCAGGCGAACCGGGATGAGGGGCGTCGGTCATGCTGCGTCCCTGGCTCAACCGCAGGGAAGTGGAGAAGCTGGATTCTAGCGCCGCGGTGAGACCGCGGCAATCGACGGCAATCGACGACATCCGCCCGAAATGGCGGCGATGCCGCGCTTTGCCGATTGCCCGACAGAGGAGGCCATCCTACCTTCCTTGCGCGGGAAGCTCCAGACGGAGCGGACCGACAAGGAGGGACGAGATGCGAACGAAGCCGACCGTGATCCTGATAGTGGCGGTGATGCTCGGTTACCTCGGCAGTGTCCGGGCGACACCGTCGGTAGGGTTCACGGCCAGCACCATCGCCGTGGGCCGATTTGGCGACATCGACGTGAACAATCATGCCTTTTTCCCGGAATCGAGTCCCTTCAATTCGCACCCGGGCAAGAATCTCTGGTTATCGATGCAGAAGACCAAAGGACCGTCAGACCTGTTCGTCCAGAACAACGTCTGGGTTCCCGGCGGCACCAGCGGCTGGCACACCCATCCTGGGCACAGCCTGATCATCGTCACCGCGGGGGAAGTGACGGCGTACGAAAGCGACGACCCGTCGTGCACGCCGCATGTGTATACCGTGGGCCAGGGCTTCGTCGACGCCGGCGGCGACCACGTCCATCTCATCCGGAATGAGGGCTCGGTCGAAGCGAGAACCGTGGCGGTGCAACTTGTTCAAGCCGGCGCCACCAGGCGAATCGACGCCCCCGCGTCGGGCAACTGTCCGTTCTAGAACAGCGCTCGACTCTCGACATCGGCGACGCTCAGTTTCAGATTGGAGGGTTCGATGAGCCGCGCGTTGACGTTCATCAGCGCCGCCATGTGCGCGCTGTATGTCGGTGGAGCGAGTGCGCAAGAGGTCACCGGGTCCTTGATTGGAACCGTTGAAGATGCCCAGGGCGGCGCGATCCGCGGGGCGGTCGTCCGCGTCAGCTCACCGGCCCTGATAGGCGGGTCGCACATTCTGCAAACCGGAGAGAGGGGGCAGCTGCGCTTTCCGCTGCTGCCCCCTGGAACCTACTCGCTGGACGTCGAAGGTGACGGCTTCGCGCCCTACCACGAGCAGGGGATTCGCATCGGCCTCGGCGCGACGATCGAGCGGCGGGTCGTCCTGACCATAGCCAACCGCGAGGAATCCGTCGTGGTTCAGGGCGCGGGGTCGCACCTCGAGGCTCGCGGCAGCGGGTTCGAGACGCGTTTCGGGCCCGAAGACCTGAAGTCGACTCCGACGCGGCGCGTCAGCATGTTCGACTTCATCCGCGCCGCGCCCGGCGTGTCGCCGACCTCGCCGGGCAGCATGACGACCACCAGCGTTTCGGCGTTGGGGTCCGGCGTCAACGAGAACGCCTTTCTGATCGACGGCACGAACTTCACCTGTCCATGCAGCGGCGAGGCGCGGTCGGAGCCTGGCGTCGACTTCATTCAGGAGGTGCAGGTTCAGTCGGTCGGGGCGTCCGCCGAGTTCGGCAACATCCAGGGAGCGGTCATCAACGTCGTCACCCGACAAGGGGGCGACCGTTTCCACTATGACGCCTCGTTCTACGGTCAAGCGTCCGCGTTCACGAGCCAACCCGTTCTATTGACGCCTGGTCCCGGGCAGCCCGAAAAGCGGCTACGAGCGCGTGAAGTATCGCGATGTCACGACGAATCTGGGCGGTCCGGTGATGCGCGACCGCCTGTGGTTCTTTGGCGGCTATCAACACCTGCGCGATTCCGACAGCCAGCCGGGAACCGATCCGGCATTTCCGCGCACGTACGAGCAGGACAAGTACTTCGTGAAGCTGACGTGGCGTTTCGCGCCCGGCTGGCAGCTGCTGCAAAGCTTCCACGACGAGTTCTGGGTGAACCCCGAGCTGGCGACGGTGGTGAAGCCGTTCGAAGCGACGCAGCGGCGGCATGCTTCGGTCCCGGCGATGACGTTCGGCCACCTGATGCACACAGTGTCGGCGAATACGGTCTGGGATATTCGAGCCGGCAGGTTCGTCTACGATCGCAAGGACGATCTGTCGACCGGCGACCCGACCATCCCGAGCCGCTTCGATCGATCGACCGGCGTATTCAGCGGCGCGCCACAAAGTTTCGGCGGGCTCACGCTGATTCGAACGACCGCCAAGGGGGCGATCAACCACTACCGGCCGGCGTTGATTGGTGCCGATCATCAATGGAAGGTCGGCGGGCAGCTCGAACGAGGGGAACACCGCCTCTCCACGGTGATTCCAACCGGTACGCGGTACACGGACGACAAAGGCCTGCCGTTCCAGGCCATTTCGGCGGCGCCCTCGATCGCCGGTGGAGTGTTCGTGACAGCCTCGGCATTCGTGAGCGACGCGATCACGGCAGGCCATCGCCTCACGATCAATGCCGGACTGCGCTTCGACCACAGCCGCGCCATCAGCCAGGATCTGCAGGCACCCGACGCAGAAGGCCAGCAGAGCGGCGACGATGATCCGCGGTCTGGGCACGCTGTACACGTGGAATGTCTGGTCGCCGCGTCTGGGCGTCACGATGAAGTTGACCGAGGACGGGCGCACGATACTGCGCGCCAGCTATGGCCGCTTCCATCAGGGCGTGCTCACCGGAGAGTTGTCGCCATTCCACCCGGCGGCGTCCTCGACGACGACCACCGCCTGGAATGCGACGACCGGCGGCTACACGACGCCGGTTTCGGTCGTCAACCCGCGGCGGAATCTGCTGCTCGACGCCGACATGCGCACCCCGCGCACCGACGAGTATCGCTTGGCCTCGATCGAGAGCTCGGGCGCCGTCTGGCGCTGGCGATCGCCTACATTCGCAAGGACGGCAGCGATTTCATCGGGTGGACCGATATCGGCGGCAGTCTATCGCGAGGAGACAAGGGTGCTGCCCGATGGCGGCACGCTGCCGGTGCAGGTGCTCACGAGCCCGACCGCCGATCGCCGCTTCCTGCTGACCAATCCCGAGGACTATGCGCTGGCCTACAACGGACTCGTGCTCGCCTTGGAGAAGCGCCACTCGAGCGGGTGGCAGGCGTTCGGTTCGTACACGTGGTCGCGCGCATCCGGGTTGCAGGTGTCGAGCGCGGCAACCGCGTCGCGCCGCAGGTCAGCACGATTGCTGGCACGCCGTACCTGACCTTCGGCCAGGATCCGAACAGCCTCACCAACGCCTACGGCCGGATGCCCAACGATCGACCGCACATGCTGCGGGCGATGGGCAGCATCGACGTGCCGCGGACGGGAGTAGTGCTCGCGGCCAACGTCCAGCATTTCAGCGGCAAGCCGTGGGCCCGTCGACGCAGGTCGTGTTGCCGCAAGGCGACCAGCGCATTCTGCTCGAGCCGCGCGGCACGCGCCGCCTCTCATCGCAGACGCTCGTCGACCTGCGCGTCTCGAGGGCGTTCTCGCTGGGCGGCACGCGGCGCGCCGAACTGCTGATCGATGTCCTGAATCTGCTGGACGAGACCGCCGAGGAGGCCCTGGCGACCGACAATCTGTTCAGCTCGAACTTCGGCCAGTTCACGACGTTCGTCGATCCACGCCGGGCGATGATCGGCGTGCGGCTGAATCTCGGCAACTAGGATTTAGCTGCACGTGGTACAAGTCGCCGTCGAGGCATTGTAGTGACGATCAGGTGCTGTATGCGTTACATCGTCCTCTTTTCTGTCTTGTCGGTAATCGCGAGTGGCTGCGCGGAGGGGCCCACGGCCCCGTCCACACGGACGGGCCACCACCCCGTCCACACGCGGCAATCTGGAAATCAACTCTATGTGCGTCAGCGCCGCCGGTCAGGGTGCGCTCGGTGACTGGCAATACAAGGTCACAGTACACCTGCGCGAAACCGGCGGCTTGGACATGACTGTCACAAACATTCAGGTTCAGGCTCTATTTGGCTCAAACATTCTGGCAACCGCAAGTGTCATTCCCATGCTCTCGGTATTGGCGAATTCGAGTAGCGATGCAGGACTCGTTTTCGCAGCCGACACTCAAGTAGCAGACCTGTCGGCGCTGACGGTAGGCGTGACGGTACAGTTTAGGGACGCGAACGGAAATACCGGCTCGGTCAGCAATTCCTTCACCTGCTTCGGCTGCTGGGACTACTAGTCTCACCCGAGGGGCTTCGCTCCTCGGACTCCTCGACACGCTTCCGCCTCCGCTAAAGCTACGGCGAGAGCTCGCCGAAGCGCCTACGGCGCGAAGGCGGGCTCTCGCGCGCGCCGCGGCGCCGCGCTCCGTTCGCGTGGCTCGCTCGCGCGCTCGCTCGCGACGCAGTTTGTTAATGAGATCGCTTCTACCAACACGAAGACTCGAAGACGCGAAGAAGAACTTTGGTTTTCTTCGAGTCTTCGCGCCTTCGTGGTTGCATTTCCGTGTCGAGGATCGCATGGTAGAGATCGACTTCACGCCACCGCTCGGGCGTCATCGCCGCCAGCTACTTCGTTCGAGGTGTCCTGACACCATCGATCACGACGCCATCCGCCAGCGGAATCGTCAGCGCAATGCGATCATCGGGTCCGAAATTTCTCGTGATGTGGCCCTTGCCGGTCGTGTCCTCGATCAGGTTGATGTGTCCGGGACCGGCGAGAACATGTACGCCTCCCGAGACCTCGACTTCCGAGCTCCCCGAGAGCGTGATCACGAACTGTCGCGCGGGCCCGGTATGCCAGCCTGGATCGTTGGCAGCGGAGGCCGCCGTGTTGCGTGGGTTCGCGCCAGCAGTTGGCGGCCGCACGCTGAACTCCGCTCCCGTTGCCTTCAGCATTTCCGTCGCACCGCGGGAGTTCAACTTCAACTCGACGTCTTCGGCGTGCGCCAGGCCATCGGGCCCGGTGTAGATTCGCGTGATCACGACCGTTTTTCGTCCCTGCGCGATCGCGACATCACGATCGGTCGTTCCGCGCCAGAGCACGACGAAGCACGCCACGGCGACGACAAATGCCAGATTCTTCGTGCGGGATCTCATGCGCATCCTCCAGAAACCCTGAATTGGCGCGGCCACAAATCGAAGTTTCCTGCGCCAGATGGCGCGGGGGGCGCGCAAGATGCGGCAGCTCGGAGCCTAGGTCGGCGTTGGACCGCGCGTCAGCTTCGTGTTCTTGATCGGCAGATCGCGCACGCGGATGCCGGTCGCCGCGAAGATCGCATTGGTCACCGCCGCCGCGACCGGCGGCACGCTCGGCTCGCCCAGGCCGCCCAGGTGAGCATCGCTGCGGAGAAATTCCACGCTGATCTGCGGCGCGTCCGCGATCCGGATCACCTGGTGATCCCTGAAATTGCGCTCGACGACGCGGCCGTCCTTGATCGTGATCTCGCCGAGCAGCGCCGCTGACAGACCGAAGATGACGCCGCCCTCGATCTGCGCCGTCGCCGTGTCGGTGTTGATGACGTCGCCGCAGTCGACTGCTGAGAAGACGTTGCGGACACGGAGACGGCCCTCGGGGGAGACCGCGACGTGCGCGACGTGGGCGACGATGCTGCCGAAGCTCTCGGCGATGGCGATGCCGCGCCCTTCGCCTGCCGGCAGCGGGCTGCCCCAGCCGGCCATGCGGGCCGCGCGCTCGAGGACGGCGCGGAAGCGTGGGTGATCGCTCATCAGGTCGCGCCGGAACTCGAACGGATCCTTCCCGGCGGCATGCGCCAGTTCGTCGACGAACGATTCCTTGAAGAACCCATGTTGCGAGTTGAGCACCGACCGCCACGGGCCGGTCGGAATCGGATGCGGGGCGTCGCGGCCCTCGGCCTCGTTGTCGATCGCGTACGGCATGAACACCGATTCGCCGTCGCCGCCGCCGGCATAGACCGACCGGATGCCGATCGGCTTTCCGTTGCCGTCGAGCCCGCCGGCAAACCGCGCCATGGCCGCGGGTCGATAAAAGTCGTGCTGGATGTCGTTCTCGCGGCTCCACACGACCTTCACCGGAGCGGGCGACATGACCTTCGCGATCCGCGCGGCCAGATCGACATAGTCGAGAAAGAAGGGCAGCCGGCGGCCGAACCCGCCGCCGAGCTGCAGGTTGGTCACACGCACCTGTTCGGCGTCCAGGCCGAGCGCCTGCGCCGCCGTCGCCCGCGCGTTGAGCGGATCCTGCACGCCGGCCCAGACGTCGGCGCGATCGCCTTCGACGCGCACCGTGCACACCATCGGCTCCATGGTCGCGTGAGCCAGGAACGGCACGCGGTAGTCGGCCTTGACCATCTTCGTCGCGCCGGCGGGCAATTCGGGCGCGGACGCCCAGCGCGGTGTCGAATGCCGCGAAGATCGATTCCGTCGACACGCTGCCATGGCCGGCATCATCGAACTTGGGGTCGATCGCGGCGAGCGCCTGGCGCGCGCGCCAGTAGGTGTCGGCGACGACGGCGACGGCGTTTTCCAGCCGCACGACGCGTTTCACGCCGGGCATCGACTCCGCGGGACCGCTGTCGACGGACACGAGCCTGCCGCCGGCGACCGGCGCCATCTCGACGGCCGCGCACAACATGCCTGGCGTGCTGAAGTCGATCCCGTACGTGGCGCTGCCGTCGACCTTGGTGCGGATGTCGGGGCGCGGGCGAGCCGTGCGCCGGATGGTGTAGGTTGCCGGATTCTTCAGCGCCGGCCTGGACGGGACTGAGCGCTTCGCGGCTGCCGGAGCAAGTTCGCCGAAGGTCGCACTCTTCCCGGATGCCTCGTGCACGACGCGCGAGTTGATCGCCTTGCACTCGGCAGCGCCCACGCCGAACCGTTCGGCCGCGGCGGCGACGAGCATTTCCCTGGCCGCGGCGCCCGCGATCGTCATCCCATACACACCAGTGCCGCGGACCGCCGATGATCCGCCGGTTGGCTGCAGCCCGTACCAGCGGGCGAGGCGATAGGTGCCGTAGTCGAACGCGCGGCCAAGCGGCCTCGGGATGGAGTCGCCGGTGAACGCCCGGGCCATGTACGCATTCGCGTAGGCGTCGAGGGCTGGCGCTTCCTTGACGCGCACGAGGCTCCAGTCGGCATTCATTTCCTCGGCCGCCATCATGGCGAGCGCCGTCTGTGAGCCCTGGCCCATTTCGCAGTGCGGGACGAGGACGGTCACGAGATTGTCGGGCGTGATCAGAATCCAGGTCGTCAGCTGCTCTGCTTCGGCGCCCTCGTCGCCGAGCACGCTGTGGCGGCTGGGTGAGAAGGCAACGCCTGCCACGCCCAGCACCAGGCCGCCGCCGACCAGAGTGCCTGTGCCGATGAAGGCTCGCCGTGTCCATTTGCGCATCGTCGATCTCCTTTAGCTTTCGGCGATGGCGTGAATGGCGCGGCGCACGCGCGCGAACGTGCCGCACCGGCAGATATTGGTGATCCCGGCGTCGATCTCCTGATCGGTCGGGTGAGGGTGTTCGGCCAGGAGCGCGGCGACCGCCATAATCATTCCCGACTGGCAGTAGCCGCACTGAGGCACCTGGTGGGTAACCCAGGCCTCCTGTACGGCGTGCAGGGTTCCGCCGCCCGCAAGTCCTTCGATCGTCGTGACGCTTCCGCCGTCGACCGACGAGATCGGCAGGGTGCATGAACGGACGGCGCGTCCGTTGATGTGGACCGTGCATGCGCCGCATGCGGCGATGCCGCATCCGAACTTGGTGCCTGTCATGCCGAGCGTCTCGCGGAGCGCCCACAGGAGCGGCATGTCCGCCTCGACATCCAGGGTCTTCGGCTGCCCATTAACCGTCAACGTGATTGGCATAGGAATCCCCGACATACTGCGGCAACCGCAGGCTGCAATCAACTGAAATTGAAGCGTTCGGGAAACGCTTCGCTCGACGAACGACGAACGATCAGCGTTCGAGCGAACGACGAACGGCCGCATCGGACGCTATTCGGCACTGTACGCCAGATACATCAGCGCGCCCTGCCGTTCGAGCTGGAGGACGACCGGGTCGCCCACCTTCAGCGCGTCCACGGCAGACCGGAGTTCGGCCAGGCTGATCACCGGCTTGCCGTTGACCGCATAAATGATGTCGCCCGGCGCGAGGCCGCCTTCGCGGGAGTCGATGGCGCCGGCGACGGTCGACGCCACCACGACGCCGCTCGGAACGCGCTGCACGCCCAGGAGGAGGGCCGTCGGCGCGTCCAGGTCGATGCCAAGGATGCCCAGGCGACTCACCAGGTGCTGGCGCGGATCGACGGAGGCGGAAATGCCGCCGAGCGGATCGGGCCGCTCGTTGATCGGCACGCGGGCTTTCCGCGTCTGACCCTCGCGCACGACTTCGATGCCCACGAAGTTGCCCACGGTCTGGCGATAGAGACCCACCTGGAACTGACGTCCGTTTTCCATCGGCTTGCCGTCGAGCGACAGCAGGATGTCGCCGGGCCGTATCCCCGACCCGAAGGCCGGACTGCCCGGTGCGACGTCCGCGACGATGACGCCGTAATCGCGCGCCAGCCCGAGCCCACGCGCCAGCGCCGGCGTGATGGTCTGTACGCGCACGCCGATATCCCCCCGGCGGACGCGTCCGGTGGTCTTGATCTGTTCGTACACGGTGCGAACGATGTTGCTCGGCGACGCGAAGCCGAGGCCTTCGTTGCCGCCGGCCTGAGAAGCGATCATGGTGTTGATGCCGACGATCCGGCCGCGCAGATCGACGAGCGGGCCTCCGCTGCTGCCTGGATTGATCGAGGCATCCGTCTGCACCCAGACCATCGGCGATTCCGGCTCGAGCTGCCGCGCCACGGCGCCCACGACGCCGAGCGTGACGGAGTTGGCCAACCCGAGCGGGCTGCCGAACGCGAGCACGAGTTGTCCCGACTTCAGTTCGTCCGAATCGCCGAACGGGAGCGCGGGCAGCTTGTCGCCCTCGATCTTGAGCACCGCCAGATCCGTCTCGAGATCGATGCCGACGACCTGCGCGCCGACGACGTCGGCCGCCGCTCCGAGAATCGACGTGCCCTTTGACGGCCTGGGAACCTCGACGCGCAGGCGCCCGGCGCCGCGCACGACATGCGCGTTGGTGATGATGTAGCCGGCCGGATCGACGATGACGCCGGATCCCGAGGCGCGCTCGGTCCGAATCAGATCCCCGGACCGCGGGAGGAGCCCGTCGCCAGCCGTGTAGGAGGTCGCGAAAATCTGCACCACGGACGGAGCGACGACGCGAGAGGCCGACTCGAGGGTGGCGCTGAGGTCGGCGACCGTGGGAGGGCTGGCGAGGCGCGTTTGCGCGGGAACCGTCGCCGCCGCCAGGAGGACCAGCACCGAAGCCACAGCGCAAGACATCTGTTTCCGGCTCACGATGACGTCCTTTCTGAAAACGCCCTCTGTCCCGGCCGCGCCGGGACACTAGCATTGCACGAGGGAACTCCGACATGTCGGAGAGGTCTCCGACACCCACCGGCCTCCGGCCGCGACGAATTGGGGTACTTCGGCTTCCGCGTTCCGGCGTAGGCAACTCTGGCGCCAGGCTCGCCGTGCAACGGTCAAACGAGTCAGACGACCGAGCTCCGCCATTCCAACCCGGTCTCGGCCTCACCCGTGCCTCCCGGAATGAAAAGCGTGGCCGCGAAGGCAAGCGCGGTATAAGCGGCCACGACCAGAAAAAGCGGCCGGTAGCTGCCGAACGAGATCGAAGAGGCTGCCATTCAGCGGATCGCCAATCGCACCGCCCAGCGCGATGCACAGAAGAAACAGCGCCGCAAGGATGCCCCGGCGCGGCGGCGGAACGGACTCGATGAACAACGGAAACGCATTCACGGTCGGCAGCGTCCAGGCGGCTGACACCAGCGCGATGAACGGCGTCGCCTGAGCGACGCTGGTGACCCGGTCCAGCGCGACGAGGCACGGAGGAGCAGCAGCACGTTGTCGATGGCCATCACGAACCCGATCGCGGTTCGATTGTCGCCGAGCACGGTTGAACGAGAGGAGGCACGAACGTGCTGACGAGAGGGCCGGTCACGCCGGCGAAGAGACCGCCGAGGCCGACCAGCACACACGCCGCATAAGGAACACGTTGGACAGGCGCACGGCCGACCGCGAGGACGGCGTCAGAAACGGCCACGTGCGAAAGGGTAGCAGGTCGCGAGCCGAGCGTCAGCGGGTTCGCAGATCCTCGTCGGGAAGACTGAACAGCTCGTGCAACGTCACTTCGGCGTCCGTCATCCTGCCGATGAGGCGATCGCGGCCGTCGCGCGCGATCGTCAACGGACGAAAGGCGAGTGAGTCCTCGAGCGCCGCCGCGATGTCGTGATTGTCGAGGCCGCGAGCTCCGCGCACGTTCAATCATCGACGTCAGCCACCCGGCGGCTTTCATAGCCGCTGTTTCGGCAGAATCGATCCCGGGGTTGACGGATCATGGGGTCAGCGCCCAAATACGGGCGCAAGAGTGTGCAGGAATGGGCTCGATGGTGCCCGGCCTGAAGGCCGGGCCTACATTACCGCGTGACGGTGACCGTCACGTCGGCGTACGTGAAGAGCGACCCATCGCTGGCGACGGCACGCAGACGTACGGCCCAGGTTCGCGGAACGTGGCCTGCGACTTTCCACTTGCCGTCGGCAGGCGGCTCAGGAATCAGGTAGGGCGGCGACCAGGGCGAGTTCGCGTAGGGCCGCGTCTCGGTCCACGTCTTCATCTGGACGGGATCGAAGGTGACGTTGCGCGCGGCCCGCGATAGACGATCCACGACAGCCGCAGGCCGGGCCCGCTGGTCGGGACGATGACTGACGGCGGACGATACAGCGCCTCCGACGGATTGGCCGGGCGGTCCACCGCGCCGGGCGCCGCCTGGCGCGTCGCGGCGCGCAGGCAGGTTGTCTGGATCTTTCGCGAACGCCACGAGGTGCAGCGGCTGACCCACGGCCGACGCTGCGCTTCGGCGGCCCTCGACCTCGAGGACTGGCGGAATGTTTTCGCGCAGCGCGTCGCTCTGGCTGCCAAAGTCGCCGCCGACTTCCATCGACATCACTTGCTTGTCGATCCGGTAATCGCTCTTCAGCGACGCATAGGCGCGCGCGGTCCGCCCGTGCGTCGTCAGCGTCCAGATCAGCTCACGGTCGCCGAAGTCCTTCGGCACGCGGACCGTGAAAAGGAAAGGATTCCGGCGCGGGTAGAAGTGCGTCGGCTGACCCTGATCGGGGCCGCCGGGCTGGATGGTGTTGTCGGGACCGATCGGGAGATCGAACTCCTCCTCCCAGTTCGGGTTCATGTACCCGAAGAACAGCGTGAAGGAGCCGTCGTCGTTCGGCCACCACCCCTCGTAAGCGGGAGCGAGGCTCTGGCCTTTCGCGTACGTGAGCCTCGTCTGCGCGGTCGCGGCGGCCAGTAGCAGTGCAATCCCGACGAGCGTGAAGAGCAGGCGGACCTGAAGGTCCATCGGCGACCTGCGGTTCCACTACCTGCTGGTTCGCTCCGGTCGTGCTCGTCTGGCCCGTTGCGGTCGGAGGGGCCCAGCACAACGGGCAGCCGATGTCGTAGTCGTTGCGGTTCTTCATGTTCGTCCGGCGCTTGGCCATCTCGGCCTGGAACTGTTCCTCGCTGAGCGCCACCGAGTAGCCGAGATTGATGAACATGTTCGCCACCGATCGACGGCCGCCCCCGGCCCAGTTCCGCCCGTCGGCCAGATTCGGATTGGCGGACGTCGTGTCGAGGAAGGCAATCAGGTGGAGGATCGTGCCCTTCGGCAGAAGCGGCGCGGCGTCGTCCGCATACACGTACTGCTTCACCCAGTTGTGGTCGTAGCCGACGCAATTCAGCGTCTGGACGTAGTGGCCCCAGACCGCTTGCAGGCACATGCGCACGCCGGGCGCATGCAGGTGCGGCTCGAAGGTGAGGATCTTCGTGTGCTCCTGCAGCGTCACGTACGAGTGGAGCTCCTGGTTCGCGGTATTCGGCTTGACGTCGAGGTCGATGCCGTTGCCCATCGTCGACACGCTGGACCGTCGGTACTGGGGTGTATAGCCTTTCGGATAGAACTTGAAGGCGAACTCGAGGTGCGACTTCGTCTCGCGGCCGTTGGAATGCAGGTGCGCCGAGTCGAGCTGCAGGACTGAGTTGGCTGCCATCAGGCGGCCCGCCTCGGGCGCGAAGATGTCGGCGTTGCGCCCGACCTCGTGGACGGGCCACGTCGTCGAGGGCGCGTTGGCACCCGCGGTTGCCGTTGCGTCTACGCCGGGGACGGCGCTCGAATAATTCAGGTGATGGAAAACGTAGCGGCCACCCACCGTGTGGGACGAGTCGGCTCTCGGCACGTCATTGACCTCGCGGACCTCGACCGCCGCAACGTAGCGATCTTCCGTGAGGCCGCTCGGAATGTTCGACAGCTTCGTCCATCGATCGGGGCCAATCGCCGGGACCGTCACCTCTGGTCCGCGCAGCACGAGATCTGGTTCACCGATCGTCCACCTGTCGGCGTTGTCGAAATCGAGCGGCCTGGGCAGGTGTGCGGGATCACCTTGCGGCGCGCCGCCGTCAGCCCACTTGGCGATCCTGGCGATCTCCTCGTCGCTCGGAGAGATGTCGTTCTTGAACTTCTGGATCCCGAGGTCCCTTTCGACGAACCACGGAGGCATCACGCCGGCGCGCGGTCCAAGGCCGGTTCGCGTCTTGATGGCGCGCGCCCACGGCCGGACCTGTTCGTAGGTGATGAGCGGCATCGGCGCGACGCCGCCGGGCCGATGGCATTGCTGGCAGCTGCGCTGCAGGATGGGCGCGATGTCTTTCGTGAACGTGACATCGGCGGCGGCCGGAGGCGCCTGTTGCGCGCTTGAAGCCGCTGGCAAGATGACAAGGAGCGCCGCAACCCGGAGAGCGAGCCTGCGAGTGTGCTTCGATGTCATCGCACACCACCTCCAGGCGAAATCCTACACCAACGTAGTCGATAGTCGGTAGTCGATAGTCTGTAGTCTCTTGGCGCCAGACTCCCGACTCCTGACTACCGACTTGACCGACTCCCGACTACCGACTCCATGGCACTTGACAGGCGCTACTACAGAGTAGTAGATCTGCCAATCACGTAGTAGGCACGATGCCTCGACCACGTCTGACCCGCCTCGAACTGCAGGTGCTGGATGCCCTCTGGGCTCACGGCAAGGCCTCCATCCGCGAGATTCAGGAGGCGTTTCCCGAGCCGCGTCCCGCCTATACGACCATCCAGACGACGGTCTACCGGCTCGAGGGGAAGAAGGCCGTTCGGCGCCTGCGCAAGATCGGCAACGCTCATATCTTCGAGCCGATCGTCGAGCGGGACGCCGCGCGGCATCGGCTGCTCGACGAAATCCTCAGCTTCTTCGGCGGTCGCGCGCAGCCGATGATGGCGCAGCTGGCCGAAGCCGGGAAGCTGACCCGCGATGACCTGCGCGACCTCGAGGAGACGATCGACAGGCTGGAGCGGGAGCGGAAGGCGAAGAGGTCGGGCAAATGATCGGCACCGATCGCGCGTTGGGACGCACTATCGGCGTCATCGCATCGCTCACGATTCATGTGGCCGTCGCGATCGCCCTGTGGCCCGGGCAGCCTGTCGTCCCGGTCTCGACCGGCGATGGCCAATCGGTGGCCGCGTCCGCCGGGGCAGCGGCGCCAGCGCCGAGCGTTGAGAGTCGCTGGCCGTTGACGACGACGGGAACCGCGCAACCTTGACGCCCTGATCGAGGGGGTGCCGGTTGGCGACCGCGGGGTGGTCGACCACCTGTGGCAATCCACGCTGTTCGCCGTCTGCGCCGGGCTGCTGACCCTCGGCTTCCGCCGAAATCGCGCGCGCATTCGCTACTGGCTGTGGTTCGCCGCCTCGATCAAGTTCCTGATCCCCTTCTCGATCATCGCCGCCGGCGTGAGCGCCCTGCCGTGGGCGCCGGCCGTCCAGGCGATCGCGGGTTCGGCGATCTCCCTGGCGACGGTCCAGACAACCCCGCCGATTGTCGATGTGTTGTCGTCACCCGTCGCTTCCGCGGTTCCCGCGCCCGCGCCGGGTGAGTGGCGTCTCATATTCCTCATCATCTGGGCATGTGGATGCGCCGGTCTGGTGTCAAGGCGGTTCGAGACGTGGCGGCGAATTCGTCAGCTCCTGGCCGCCAGCACGCCCGTTGATCTCGCTCACGTCGTGACGCTGCCTGATGTCCAGGCGTATGCCGCGCCAGTCGTGCTCGAACCCGCGGTCGTCGGATTCCTTCGTCCGTGCCTCCTGCTCCCGGTCGGTCTGGAGCGGTATCTCACGGCGCCGCAGCTCCAGGCCGTCCTTGCACACGAGGTGAACCACATCAGGTGCCGCGACAACCTGACGGCGGCCGCGCACATGGCGGTCGAAGCGATCTTCTGGTTTCATCCGCTCGTGTGGTGGATCGGTGCGCGGCTGATCGCCGAACGCGAGCGCGCCTGTGATGAAGAGGTCCTGCAGCGTGTTGAACCGCGAGCCTACGTCGACGCCATCGTCCGCATCTGCCGGCGCTACGTGGAAGCGCCGATCGCGTGCGTGGCCGGCGTGAGCGGATCCGGCCTTCAGAAACGCATCGAGGCGATCATGAGGAACGAAGCACGCGAACCGGTGACTCGCTCGAAACGGCTGCTGCTCGCGGCGTCGACAGCCGCGGCGCTCGCCGTCCCGGTCGGCGTCGGCATCGTGAACGCGCCGGCGGTTCGTGCGCAGGCGTCGCCCGCGCAACAGGCGGCGATGGCATTCGAGGTGGCATCGGTGAAGCGGAACACATCCGCGAACAGGGGAGGGATGTTCGGTCCGCAGCCGGGCGGCCGATTCGTGGCGATCAACGCGCCGGTCAGCTATCTGATTCGCTTCGCCTACGAGCCGTCCCCATGGAATCGCGACCTGGACGCGTTTCAGATGACCGGCGGCCCCGACTGGCTCACATCCGATCGGTTCGACGTCAACGCGAAGGCCGCCAGCGAGGTACCGCTGGCCCAGATGCGGCGGATGGTACAGGCGCTGCTCGTCGAGCGGTTCACGCTGCGCGTCCATCATGAAACACGCGAGCTGCCGATCTATCGCATGGTCGTGGCGCGCAGCGACGGGCGCCTCGGACCGCAGCTGCGGCGCACGGAATTGACGTGCGCGGACGCCATCGACCCGTTCGCCGGATTCCAGCGCGGCGAGGGGGTGCCGTGCGGGTACTTCGGCATGTCGCCGACCATCGAGTCTGTGGGGCAGTCCAACTGGGCCTTCCGTGGGACGACGATGGAGGGCTTCGCGCGCCGGCTTCAATCGTTTCTCGGCCGCACGATCGTCGATCGAACCGGACTCTCCGGCTACTACGACGGCGACTTCGAGTTCACCGCGGAGATCGCGATCCCGCCGCCACCGCCTGGCCGTCCCAATCCCTTCGAGGGTCGTGTGTTTCCGTCGATCTTCTCCGTGCTGCCACAGCAGCTGGGCCTCCGGCTGGAGTCGGGCCGGGGACCGGTCGACGTGCTGGTGATCGATTCAATCGATCGGCCGACGGAAAATTGATTCGTAGGGTCCGGCTTTAGCCGGACTCGGCGGACGTCCGCCTGAAGGCGGACGCTACGCCGTCATCCACCGCAGCGCGTCAGCGAGGACGTCCGCCGGCAGCTCGTGCCGGCCTTCGAACTCGCGGTAGGTGACGTCGTAACCCATCGCCCGCAGGCGGGGCACGATCACGCGGCTGCACTGATCGATCGGGAGAATCTGGTCGGCCGTCCCGTGCGACACGAAGAAGCGCGGCCGTCCGTGCGGCGGCGCGCTGGTCACGAATCCAGGCGAGCAGGCGACCACGCGCGGGAAACAGGTCGCCGTTGGCGAGCGCCAGCGAAAGCGCGTACGAGGCGCCGTCGGAGAAGCCGCCAATCGCGAGATGCGCCGGGTCGACCGCCAACCGCGCGAACACGAACTCGAGCGCGCGATCCAGGAATGCGACGTCCTCGCCGAAGCCGCCGGTGATCGCATCCCACGTCCTGCGGCGGGAATCGGGCGCCAGGACGGCGATGCCCAGTTGATCGGCCGCCGCGCCGATGCGCCGCAGCATGCCCGCGCCGTTCTGCGTGGCCCCATGGAGAAAGACGAGAAGCGGGATGGCTCCCTCGCGCTTCGCGGACGGCATCTGGATGACGCCGTCGCGATCGCCGCGGCCGAGTCCGAGGGGACCGCTCTCGAGCGAGGTCGCGACGCCCTTGCGCGGCCGCGCCGCCAGTCGGGCATCCTCCGCGGCCGCGCTCGTTGACGCCCGGCACGCACTCCAGAACGCAACTGATGCCAGCGCCGATCCGCTCGTGACGGCAAACCGCCGGCGCGTGATGCGCGAATCCATAAGAAGCCGGCGCGAATTCCTAATTCCTAATTCCTAATTCCAAATTCCTAACGTCCGCCCCGGCCGCCGGCGGGCGCAGTCGGCGTCGCACCGCGGCCACCGGGGCCGGGCGCGCCGCCGCGGCCGGCGGGCGGCGGTGCACCCTTGAGGAAGATGCCGCCCTTGATCGTCGCCGTCGCGACGAACTGCTGCTTCAGTGTCCGGGCCACGCGCGTCTGGTCTGCATACTCGAAGCTGCCCTGCTGCAGTTCGAGGACGGCCACGTCGGCGGTGACGCCAGGCTCGAGCGTCCCGACCTTCTCCGGGAAGTTGAAGATCTTGGCCGGCGTCGACGTGACGCCCGCAATCACCTGATCGAGCGGCATCCCCAGGTGGAGGAACTCGGTCATGGGGACGAGCACGCTCGCCGGCTGCCCGTCGGGCGCTCGGCTGATATCGGTCGAGATCGCATCCGGGAACCAGCCGAGCTTCACCGCCTTCTCGGACACCTCCCACGAGTGATGCGTGGTCGCCAGCTGTCCGTCGGTGAAGATCCCGCGATCCTTCAGCGCGAGGATCTGCGGCAGCACCTTGTCGGCTTGCGGGCCGTCGGCGCCGAACAGGTTCGACTGAGTTCGGCGACGGCGGATTGAATGGGTGCGCCAGGATGTCGCCCCGCTTCAGCAGCGCGAGCAGGTCGGGTTCGACCGTCCAGTGCAGCATGATCGGCAGCCCCGTCGCGTCGCCGACTTCCCGCGCGACCTTCAGGACGCCGAGATCGTGCTCGAGATCCTGGTGCCTGCCATTCACGCGGACCTTGATGCCGAGGATGCGATCGCGGTTCGCGCCGATCGTGCGGATCATCTGCTGCGCGTTGATCATTCGCGGGATCAAGGTAGATCTCGTTGGTGACGACGAGCCCGATCGACGAGATGTTCAGGAGCGCGTAGATGCGCGTGGCCGCCGTCTCGATGACGTACTTGCGGAAGCCCAGGAACGTGCCGGTGCCGGTCGATCCGGCATCGACCAGGGTCGTGACGCCCGACTGGAACCCCACTGCATCCGAATCGACGTTGAGGTTGATGCCGTACTTGTAGACGTGGGTGTGGATGTCAATCAGCCCCGGCGTGACGATCTTGCCTTTCGCGTCGTAGACCTGCCGCGCCTGGCTCGGCGGAATGTTCGCGGCAATTCGCGCGATCCGGCCGCCTGCGATGGCCACGTCGCGCTCGGCCGACAGCTTCTGCGACGGATCGATGACCCGCCCGCCCGTGATCAGGAGGTCGTACGAGGCCGCCGCGCCTGGCGCCTGGGCCGCAGGTGCGGGCGTTTGCAGGTTGCGGAGCCCCGGGGCGAGGACAGTTGCCGCACCGAGCTGACCGAGAAACGTCCGTCGACTGGATTTAGACATGGTGGCCACCTGTTCGAATCGGGGACCTTATACATCAAAAGCGGCCGGCGCTGCAGCTGACGCCTGAAATCAGAGACCTTATCCGTCGCGCGATCACGGTACTGGTGTTCCATCCTTCGACACCCTGACCGCCCCCATTCGAGTACAGCCGCTAACGTGTGCCCGGATGGCCGCTTACGGTCCGCCGTCCGCCCCTCTCCGCTGGGCACTCCAATTGCTCTTTCTGAAGGGTTCGACGCGTGACCAGGAGGAGGATCAAAATGGCCGTGAAGAAGCCGATTCGCAGGAAACGTACTCGCGGACGCAACTTCGCCGGCATGATGAAGGCGATCCGCTCGAACCGGTGGACCGGAACGTCGGGCATGTCCGTCGCGGTCGCTTTTGTCGCGCTCGTGGGGATACTGACGCTCGCTTACAGCGCTTCAACGCCGCCTGCGGAAGAAAGCTCCGCCCGCGCGGCCGAGCGGCCGGTTGCGCCGCACACCGCGGCGCCGGTGGCCGCCGCACCGAAGGAATCGCCAGCCACGCCTGTCACCCGGGAGGCATTTGAGACAGATCCGGAACCCGACGGCGTCACCACTGGCCCGATGCCGACGGTCGTGACGTTGACCGGGTGCCTCGCCCGCTCGGACAACGAGTTCCGCCTGAAGGATACGACGGGGCTGAACGCGCCGAAATCGCGCAGCTGGAAATCGGGATTCCTGACCAAGCGGTCGGCGTCCATTTCCATCGTGCCCGCGTCGGGCGAGCTGCCGTTGTCGAAGCACGTGGGCGAACGCATCACCGTCAGCGGCACACTGATCGATCGCGAGATGAAGGTTCGGACGCTCCGCCGCGTGTCGAGCTCGTGCGACGAGCCGACGCCGGGTCGCATCACCGCCTAAGTCAGTAGTCGGTAGTCGAGAGTCGGTAGTCGAGAGTGGGCAGTCGAGACAGTCGAGAGTCCCCACTACTGACCACCGACTACCGACTACCGACTACCGACTCTTTTATTCCTGCCGGAGGATCGCCGACGGATCGGCGAGCGATGCGCGCCGCGCAGGTACCAGGATGGCGACAAAGGTCAGGACCACGACGATGGCGGTGGCCGACAACAGGATCCACGGGTCGGATGCGTTGACTTCGTAGAGCAGGCTCGATCCCGCTCGGCCGCCGGCATAGGCCAGCCCGACGCCGACGATCGTGCCGATGATCGCCAGCGTGCGGCCCTGATTCATCAACATCCAGAACACGTCCGCCGAGGTCGCCCCGAGGGCCATGCGCGTCGCGACTTCGCCAGTGCGCTGCGCTGACGCATAGGCAATGACGCCGTAGATCCCGACCGCCGCCAATGCCAATGCGGCGGCCGCGAACAGCAGCATCAGCGTCATCCCGAGCCGGTGCCGCGTGAGCGAGGCGGCGACGACATCGCTCATCGCCCGAGGGGTGATGGGCATCTGCGGCTCGGCGGACATGAAGGCGGACCGGACGGCCGCCGCGATACGCCCCGGGTCGGGAAGCGACGTGTTGATCACGAAGGCCTGCGCGAAATACGCCCCCTGTGCTTCGGGCGTGTAGTAGGCAGGGTCTCCCGGCTGCGCCACCGACACGTACTTGACGTCGTCCACCACGCCGACGATCGTCATGACTGGAGCCGCCGGCACTTCCGGGTAGCCGGCTGTGAACTTGCTCGCCAGTGGATCCCGGTTCCCCAGATATCGGCGGACGAACGTCCGATTAACGACCGCGACCGGCGCGGTGCCGAAGCGATCGTCGGCCGAGAAACCACGGCCGGCGACGACCTTGATGCCCATGGCGTCGAAGAACTCGCGGCTGACGCGGTGCGCTCGCGCGACCTGTGGATGCTCTGCGTCGACGAGCTCACCCTGGACGCCGATGTACAGCACGCCATCCCGGTCGGTTCCGAATGGCAGCGTTGCCGTCGTCGCCACGTCGGTGACGCCTGGAATGGCGCGGAGTCGCTCGTCGATCGCGCTCCGCCACGACAGCACGCGCTCGGCAATCATCGCTTGCGTGACACCGGGGGTGCCCGGCGGCGGCAGGATGCGGGAAGGTGGCACCAGGGCTTCGAAGACCAGACGACGGGCGGGGTCGAATCCCAGGTCGGCGCCGCCGAGATTGGCGAAGCTGCGCACCAGCCATCCGGCGCCCGCAACCAGCGTAATCGCGAGCGCGATCTCGGCGACGACCATCGTCTTCAACAGCCGATGCGCGCTCCCGCCAGCAGTGGCGCTGCGGCCGCTCTCGTTCATCAGCGTCCTCAAGCTGGTGCTGGCGAGCCTCAGCGCGGGCGCCAGGCCCACGAGCAGGCCGGTCACGACGAGGACGCCCAGGGTGAACAGGAGCACGCGCATGTCGAAAGGCACGCGATCGAGGCGCGGCAGCTGCGAGGCGCCCAATGCCAGGAGGACGCGGACTCCCAGGAACGCCACTCCCAGTCCGGCGAGCGTCCCGGCGGCCGCGACGACCATCGACTCGGTCAGCAACTGGCGGACGATCCGCCCGCGGCCCGCACCGAGGGCGACGCGGACCGCCATCTCTCGCGACCGCACGGCGCCGCGCGCCAGCATCAGGTTCGTCACGTTCACGCAGGCGAGCACCAGCAACAGCCCCGCGGCGCCGAGGACAACGATCAGCGTCGATCTGAGATCGCCGACGACGGCCGCGACAAGCGGCCGGATCTCGTACCGTCGATTTCTTCCGAGCATGCCGTAATCGTTCGCGATGCCCGCCATTGCCGCGGCCATCTCGCTCTCGAGGCGTTCCAGGCGCACGCCCGGCTTGACTCGCAGATACCCATCGAACCCGTGGCCGGTTGACTGGGGCGTGATGCTGAAGTTCACCCAGAAGTCGGCGTTGCGCGGCACGTCCAGGTCGCGGGCCGCAACGCCGACGATGGTCAGGGATGGCGGACCATTCGTCACTCGAAACGTCTTGCCCACCGCCGCGGGATCGCCGCCGTACAGCTCGCGCCAGATTCGGTGCGAAAGGACCACGACGGGCGGTCCGCCCTGTACGTGCTCACCGCTCGTGAACGGCCGTCCCGCCGCCATCGGGAGATTGAACACGTCGAAGAAGCCCTCGGTGACACCGTAGCCGACCGAACCGATGGCCGTGCCATCGTCGCGAAGGATGGTCGTGTCGATGCGGCCGGCGCCGGCGGCGCGCACGATGGACACTGAGGGGACGTTGAGCCGGGCCAACTCGACGCCCGAGCAGCGGCCGGTGGTGAAGCGTCCGTCCGTGGCGGGCGTGTAAACGGCGTACAGAATCCTCGGCGCCTGGGTACGGCAGCGGTCGGAGAACCGCGGCATTGACCGTGCTGAAAATCGCGGCCGTGGCGCCGATGCCGACGGCGAGCGTAATGATGGCCGTCGCCGCGTAGCCCGGCTGTCGCCACAGCGACCGCACGGTGTAGGTAAGGTCCTTGAACAACACGCCTTTGGACGCTGCCGAGGCGCGTGGGGTTGGCCATCCCGTAGCGTCCGGCTTTAGCCGGACGGCCAAAACGTCCGCCTAAAGGCGGACGCTACGGGGCCGCTCCAGTTTACCGGACCGTCACTGCCATTTCTGGCCGGTTAATCTCGCTTTACAGACTAGAGGAGGTCGGCCATGAGACGCTCGACCGCCCGGTGCGTCCTGTTGATGGGTGTTCTCAGTCTGTCGGGTCTCGCCTGCGACGACAAAAACGAAGGTCCGCCTCTGTCGCCCTCGCCGAACCCGGCTCCGCCGCCAGCGCCAGTACTTGTGGGCCTCACTCTGACCGGCAACGTCAACCTGTCAGCGGTCGGCGAGACGAGCCAGTTGACCGTCACCGCGAACTACAGCGACGGTTCGACGAAGGACGTGTCGAAAGAAACCCGTTGGACCATTGGCGATCGGCGCGTGGTCACAGTGTCGACCGAAGGTCTGCTCACCGTGGTCGGCTTCGGCCGTACCTCCGTGTTTGTCAGCTACTCGAACAGGAATGCATTCACGACTGTGACGGCGACGCCGCCCGGGACGTTCGTGATCTCGGGACGCGTCCGCGAACCGGGTCAAGGGGGCGTCCTCGACGCTACGATCACCGATCGGGCGACTGGGCTTTCGGCGATGGCGAACTGCGGAAGGCGTTTTTTCGCTTGCAGCGCTGCCAACGCCTCAAGCACGTCTCAGCGTCACCAAAGCCGATTACGAACCGCGGGAACTCGATGCGACGTCATCAACAGACGTCGATGCGCCGATCCAGCGGATCGTACGGGTGACAGCCGGCGACTCGGTCGAGCCCGCCCCGCTTGCGCCGAACGACCTGTCATACGACGTGGACGGCGTCAAATGTGATCCGTGCCGAATGATCCGAGTCGCCATACCCACTACGGGGGACATGCAATTCGTTCTCACGTGGGACCTGCCTGCCAAGCTGATTCTGTACGCCGGTGGCATGAGCGTCACCGGCGACAGCGGGCGGGCCGAGGGCTTCCTGACCATTTCCACGCCGCGCGAGCTCGTCGTCTATGTGGGCGCGAACCGGCTCAACGGCCACACGAAGTTCAAGCTCGCGACGACGCGCCCTGAGGCCTAGAAGTTATCTCGGAGCAGACGTTGCAAGCGGATCCACGAGACGAGCCACACGAGACGGACCGCCCCGCGAAGCGGCGCGCGAGAGCGTGCGGGGCAGTCCAGGGGCGACGCCCCTCGGGTAGCACTGGTTCTTGACGATGTTGCCGAACATCTTGCCGCCGGTTTCGCCGCCGCCCCACGTGCCGGCGTAGCCACCCTTGTAGATCACCAGGCGGGTGTCGTAGGTACCGAGCCCCTGGATCGCCTGTCGCGTCAGCGAGATCACCGGCGTGTCGCCGGCGAAGAACACCGGCACGGAATCGCGATCGCCATGTCCTTCTTGTTGTACTGGACGCGCGCCGCGAACCTCCACACGCCGTCTTTCACCTTCGTGACGCTGTCAATGACGTAGCGATCGGGGAAGAGCTCGGTCCCGTTGCCAACCGTGAAGAATCCCTCCAGGACCACGTTGGTCATCATCTGCTGGAACTCTTTCTCGGCAGCGGTCATGTCGACGGCCGGCGCCGGCTGCTGCGGCATCGCGGCGAGAATCAGGGCGGACAGAATCCATTTCATAAGGGCTCCTCGAAACGGCAGGACAGTATGTCCCGAGGATTATGCCGCGTGATTGAGATTTGAGTGCTGCTACGTCGGCGCGTCCGGCGGACCTAGAGGTCCGCCCTACAGCGTCGTCGGGCGGACCCTAGCGCTTCGCCTCGGGCACCAGCGCCACGCGCCGGTTCAGCCGTCGGGTGTCTTCTTGCGAGTTGTCGTGCTTAGGCCGCTCCTCGCCGAGGCTCACGGCATGCAGCCGGTCGGCCCCAATGCCCTGGCTCAGGAGATAGTCCCTGACGGCGTTGGCGCGGCGGACGCCGAGCGCCAGATTGTAGGCGGGCGAGCCGAGGTTGCAGGTGTAGCCCTCGATGTTGACGGCAAGAACCGGATCGGCCTTGAGCGCGGCCACCACGGCGTTCAGCGGGCCCATGTCCTCGCCGCGGATGCCGTAGCGATCGCGATCGAAGTGGACGTCCCCGAACGTATGCGCCGATGCGGCGGCGGCGTTCGCGCCCTCCTCCGTCGTCGCGTCCCGTGTCGTGATGGTGACCTTGTCTTCGGCGATGGATGTGAGCGTCGCGGCGCTGTCCGCTGACGGATTCGCTTGCGGTGTGGCCGGCGTGCGCGGCGCGGTGGCCGGGCGCGAGAAGATCGCCTCGACCTGGTTGACGCGAATCCATCCCGCGCGCCTGGTGCCGTGGGCGTCAGGCGGCGCGACGACCCAGTACCAGTCGCGTTCCTGGTCGAGCACGTCGAGAATCGTTCCCGGCGCGGCCATCACCAGGACGTCCGTCACCGGCGCCCGGAACCAGCGGCGGATTGGAGCCGGCTCCTTGACGACGCGCACCAGTCCGGGCGGTTGCGCCGAGACGGACGCAGACCGGCGCGATGGCGATGATCAGCAGGGCGAGCGGAAGCTTGCGCCGGGCTCCGGACATGGCGTCGTTACCGTGCAGGTTATATGCCGCCGAAGCCGCCGGGTCAACGTCTGCTTTTGCGCACGCTTACCCAGTTTGGGCGGCCGGAGCGATCGCGGTGGTGACGAGGATGACATCCGGCCGACAAACCTGGCGTTGCCGCGGCTAGAAGCTGTCTCAAACAACCAGCTGGCGCGAGAGAGCGTGTTGGGGAGTCCGAGGGGCGAAGCCCCTCGGTAGACTATGACTCGCTGCGCCATCCCTCGCTCAACAGTTCGACGCAGATCTGGTTGCTCAGCGTCAACGCCGGCAGCACTTCTTCGTGATGGCTCTTGGCGAAGACGCGGTCGCCGGTGAGCAACTGAAGGGTGCAGCGGCCGGAGCGCGTCCGCTCGAGGTTCGCATGGATCACCACTTCATCGCGCTCGAGCGACCACAGACGTTCACGCACGCGCGTCACAGCCATACGGCCCCCGGCAAAAGATGCTCTTGCGCGTTAGACGATTGAGAACGGTGACAGGTTTATACCACTAAGCCACCCGCGGCTGCGCGCCCATCTCGCTCCGCGCAGGAGGCCGATGCCGGCGACGAGAGGCGGAATCGAGAAAAGCCCTATCAGACCTACTCTTTCGATCGTTCCCGCCGATCACGGGTACTGGACGTAGCGGCAATAGTGGAAGTTGCAAGGTCACCGCTGGCAGGCCGGACAATAGAACGTCGAGCGTCCCGCCTGCCACGCCCGTGCAATCAGGCCGCGGCAGCCCGGTGTCGGGCACGGCTGGCCCTCGCGGTCGTAGACACGGAACCTCGAGCCGCCGTACCGATCGGAACCGGTGAGCCTGATGGCGCGCCTGAGGACGGTCTTGATCGCCGCCGCGAGACGTTCGGCGCCCTGGCGCGGCGCGCCCTGCGCCGTGGCGAGCGTCGCGGCCGACCGGAACGGCGACAGCCTGGCGAGATGCAGCGCTTCGCTCGCGTAGATGTTGCCGATGCCGGCGACGACCCGCTGGTCGAGGAGCGCGACCTTGAGCGCGACGCGTCGATTGGCGCAGCGGCTGGCCAGGGCTCTTGCATCGAAGGCGCGCGACAGCGGCTCGGGGCCCATCCGCCCGAACGGCTCGTGTCGTTCCAGCCGATTGGCTGGCACGAGATCCATGACGCCGAACCGCCTGGGATCGTTGAAGGTGACCGTCATCCCGGAAGACATCGTGAACACGACGTGGTCGTGGCGATGCTCGAGATCGGCGTCGCGGTCGCGGCGTCTCTTCAACTCTGCGGTCGCTTCGGCGCGAAGCCAACCAGACATGCCAAGGTGGATGACGAGCGTGTCGCCGGAGGACAGCACCGCGAGGAGATACTTTCCGCGGCGGGTCAGCTCCCGGACGCGCTGGCGGCGGAGCCGACGGGCGAAGCCGGCGGGGAAGGGCCGCCGCAGATCGGCGCGGTTCAGCAGGATCCGATCAAAGCGCGCGCCGGTCATCGCGCGCTCCAGACTCTGCCGTACGCGCTCGACCTCGGGAAGTTCAGGCACACACGATTTAGCGTCAGATTGCAAGCGGCATAATAGTCTCTGGAGCACAGGCTTATGAGCAAAACGATGGGTGTCGCGCTTGGGCTATCGGTCGTGGCGGTCGTCTTCGCGGCAGGGCAGGGACGAAGCCTCTTCCAGGCGCGGCAGGAAGCGCCCCGGCTTGTTCCCGCGCCCGCGGTCGATGCGGTCCGCAGCAGCGCGGAGGTCGACGTTGCCGTGCTCGCCGGGGGATGTTTCTGGGGTGTGCAGGGTGTGTATCAACACACCAACGGCGTCATCAGCGCCGTGTCGGGCTATGCCGGCGGCGAGAAGCGCACCGCGGCGTACGATCTCGTCGGGATGGGCACGACCGGCCACGCCGAATCCGTGCAGGTGACGTTCGACCCGCGGCAGATCAGCTACGGCGCGCTGCTGCAGATCTACTTCTCCGTCGCGCACGATCCCACGCAGCTCAATCGGCAGGGGCCGGATGCCGGTCCGCAGTACCGGTCAGCGATTTTCCCGACCAACGAGGAGCAGGCGACGATCGCGAAGGCGTACATCCAGCAGCTCGATGGCGCTGCCGTCTTCCCCTATCCCATCGTGACCACGATCGAGCGGGATCGCATGTTCTATCCGGCCGAGGCCTACCACCAGGACTACCTGACGCGCCACCCGCGCGATCCCTACATCATGATCAACGACCTGCCGAAGGTGTCTGACCTGAAGCGTCTGTTCCCAGGCAGGTATCGGCCTGATCCCGTCCTCGTAAGGGGATCGTGAAATTTAAGATTTAAGATTTCAGATTTAAGATTGGGGTGCCGACACACGATAGGCTCCAATCTTAAATCTTAAATCTGAAATCTTAAATTTCAGTATTCCATCAGAATCCCACCCGCACCCCAATGAGGAAGGGCAGCGTCCAGCGCGAGCTGTTGTCGTTGATCGACTCGAGACCCTGCCCCACGAAGTTGTCCACGTCCGCCAGACCGCTCACGTAACGAAGTCCAAGCTGCGCGAAGCCTCCCAGCCGATTCGACATGTTCCAGAGCAGTCCGGCCTGCACCGCCCAGGTAAACGAGGCGGTCTGCTCGTAGAAATTGTTCGCATCCGTGACCAAGTTGGCCTGCGGCGCCGCCAGTCCGAGGTCGATCTCGTTGATGAACCCGAGGCCGATCGAACCTTCGGCGTACGGACGCATGTTGGTGTTGGATTCTCCCGTATTTTCGCAAGCCAAAGTCCAGCGTGGTGCTTTCGTAGTCGGTGAACTGTCCGTAGAGGGGGCTCGCGCCGTAGTCGCCGAGCGTGGCGAGATCGGGGTCGAGCGCCTGCACGGAGAGGGCCACCCGCGCCTCAGTGGTTGGGTTGAGCATGTAGCCGCCGCCCACTCTGAAATGAAGGCCAGTGCCGTAGACCTCCTCGTACTGGTTCGTGAGGATGACCACGGTCTGGTTATTGATGCTGCCAATGGTGCTCCCGTTGATGTTGCCGCTGATGCTGTTATCCCAGCCGATGGCGACGTCGATGCTGAACTTGCTGTCGGTCGTCTGGGCGTAAGCTGTGGATGCCAGGCCCAGCGTGAAGGCGGCGACGACGGTGCGAACGAAGCAGGTGGTCCTCATTCAATTCTCCTCGCGAGTAGGTGTCAGGTCGTACCTGCTCCGCAAGGGCCGGGCCATGCCGTGAACACCTGAATAGATTGAAAAATGGCCAGAAATACGCGTGATCTGCGAATGGACGGCCTTCGCCTCCGACAGGTCGTGGACTGACCCCTATCGATGGAGTTCGTCGTGCGAACGAAACGGCCGCGCTTGAAGCGCACGGCCGCGGGACGGTCCTCCTGGAGCATACTGTCCGAGCGCCGCGTCATCATTGGAGTTGTGACCATGCGACATGCCGTCAAGCCGTTCACCTGGACCGTGTTCGTTCTCCTCGTCATCGTCGGGGCGTCGCTGGCCGCGCGGGCTCAGCAGGGCGCGGACTGGTGCGCCAAAGAAAATCCTCTTCCTGACGTATCCAGGTGTCGGGGCGCCTGGTTCACACGGGCATGCGAGCCTGCCTGCGGCCGAGGAGCAGGCGGTCGTGTACGGCAAGGTCCGGCGGGTTCGATGTCACGACGCTCAAGGGCTACGAGCCGGGCGTCGGCAAGCAGGACCTGACGTTCTTCACGCCAGCGTATCTGGCCCAGTTCGACGGGCTGATGATGATGGCCAACGGCGACATCGGCATGACGGCGGTGCAGAAAAAGGCGATCGTCGATTTCGTGAGAGGCGGGAAGGCGTTCATCGGCGTCCACTGTGCGACGGTGATGATGTACGACTTCCCGGAGTACGGCGAGATGCTGGGCGCCTATTACTTCAATTCGATGGCGACGCCGCTGCTCGGCAACGACGTGCCGGTGAACCAGCGGCGCGTTGGCGTCCTCAAAGTCGAAGATACGAAGCATCCGGCGACGCGGATGCTGGGATCGAACTGGCCGGTTGCCGAGGAGTTCTACACGTTCGCGACGGCGCCGTGGAACGAGAAAAATCCCGAGGCGAATCTCTCATCGCCCGGGAACTTCAAGGCGCCGATGGGCTTCTCGCGCGACCGCGTGCACGTCCTGCTCAGCCTCGACACCGATCGCACGAACCTCGAAGGGTTCGCACCGCGCGCGAACGTCAGGAAAGGCGGCGACTACCCGCAGTCGTGGTGGCGCAACTGGGGCAAGGGCCGCGTGTTCTACACGTCGCTCGGACACCTGCCGGAAACGTGGACGAACGACTCCGCGTTCCGGGCGCACCTGACCGGCGGGATCCGCTGGGCGCTCGGCCTCGAGAACTGGGGCACGCGCGGACACGGAGGTGACGGAGGCCGTGACCTCCGTATCCTCCGCGAGCTACGCGCTCACTTCGCGGCGCTGACCGAGTCCACCTGGATCGTGCTGGTCTTGGCGTCCAGCGTCCCCACGACCTGGACCTTCTGCCCCGCGACTTTCTGGAGCGGCTGCTGTGCCTTTCAGCGTGTAGCTCACTTGCCGTCGTACAGGACGTACGCTGGCGCCGTGCGACTCGACGCAGGCGTTCGTGCACTCGGCGTCGTTGGAGCCCATGCGCATCTTCGAATGATCGGCCCTCGCGCACATGCTGTCCGAGATCGTGCCGGTGAAGGTCTGGGCTTCTGGGCCGCGGCCAGCGCGCAACGAGCGAGCAGACTGCAAGATGCAGTTCATGGGCTTCATCGATCTGCGTCGCTTCTAGTCCCCGGGATCATCAGGTGCGCGGTCGACGTGCCGGCATTCATGATCCACACGCCACCCTGCTTGTTGTTGTCGGGCAGGCCCAGCGATTGTGACGTCGCGCCCGGACCGCGACGGTCGTGTGGGGACGGGCCTTTTCGCGCTCGGGGCCGCCGAGGTTGTAGAACACCGACCCGAACTCGGGCTTCACGCGCGTGCCGTCCTTTTCGGCGGCCTCGAACAGCGCCTTCCCCTTGTCTGCCGCCGCCTCGAACTTCATGTTCTGCGCGACGCGATCCAGGTTGGCGATGCTGGTGCACTCGAGCGAAAACGGCTGCTGCCCGGGTTGGCCGGAGCGGTCGTAGCACACCAGCCGGTTGGTGCCCTTCTTCAACGTGTCGTACGTGAAGTCGGCCTTCCACTTGACGACCGTCGCCCCCTCGCGCATGTTGGCCGGCGCGGCGAGCAGCGGGGTGTCGATGTCGGGGGTCTGCGCCGTCACGCCGGTCGACGCCGCGAGCACGGCGACGAGGACGAATGCCTTACGCGTCATACAACCTCCAGCCAAATCATTGAACCAATCGAAGCAGGAAGGAAGATAACATACTGCCACCCTCGTCATCAGGACCATGTGATGCGATTCACAGCCTCCACCGCAATTGCGGCGCTGATCCTCGCGGCTGTCGCATGTCGGGAGCGGCCACAGCCGAACATGACCTATCCCGCTACCGCCAAAGGCGATGTCGTCGACGACTACTTCGGGACGAAGGTCCCCGACCCCTATCGCTGGATGGAAGATCTCGATTCGCCCGCGGTCGCCGACTGGGTGGCCGCGCAGAACCGGGTGACCGTCGACTACCTCGAAAAGCTGCCGATGCGCGCCCGGTTCAAGCAGCGGATCACCGAGCTCTGGGACTATCCGAAGGTGGGGGTCCCGGTACGCGAGGGCGGCCGCTACTTCTACACGAGGAACAGCGGGCTGCAGCGCCAGGCGCCGCTATATCGTTCGCGCCAGCCTTACGTCGGAGCCTTCGCTCGTCCTCGATCCGAACGTCCTGTCTCCGGACGGCACCCTGTCGCTGCAGCAGTGGACGCCGTCGCCCGACGGAAAGCTCTTGGCGTACGGAATGTCGGAAGGCGGCGCCGACTGGCGGACGATTCACGTGCGTGAAGTGGACAGCGGGAAAGACCTGGGCGACGACGTGAAGTGGATGCGGTTCTCGGATCTCTCCTGGACCGCAGGACTCGAAGGGGTTCTTCTATTCACGCTACCCGGAGCCGCCGGCAGGCAAGGCGCTCGAAGCCGCCCTCTCGGGGCAGGCCCTGTACTACCACCGCGTCGGCACGCCACAGTCCGAGGATCGGCTGATTTACGAACGCAAGGACCTGCCGACGTGGTTCATCAACGGTTCGACCACCGAGGACGGCAAGTACCTGGTCGTCTCCATGGCCAAGGGATCCGACAACAACAACCGTCTGTACTACGCCGACCTCGGCGATCCGAAGCGGCCCAATGTCGCGCGCCTCCGTCAAGCCGCTCGTCGAAGACGACGACGCCGAATTCTACGCGTTCGGCAGCAAGGGGTCGGTCCTGTACGTGCGCACCGATCGCGGCGCGCCGAACCGGAAGGTGTTCGCGCTCGACATCGCGAAGCCGTCGCCGTCGGGATGGAAGACCGTCGTGCCCGAGGCGAAGGAGGCCATCGAGAGCGTCAACCTCGTTGGCGGCCGCATCGTCACGCAGTATCTCGTCGACGTGCAGAGCCGACTGTCGCTGTTTGCGCTGGACGGAGCACCAGAGGGCGACGTACCGCTCCCGGGCGCCGGTACCGTCGTGTCGACCGGAGGGCGCGAGGACTCGCCGGAGCTCTTCTACCAGTTCAGCTCGCCGCTGGCGCCGGCGACGGTGTACTCCTACGACCCTGCGTCGAAGGCGCGAGCCGCCTTCGAGGCGCCGGCGGCGCCGATCGACGCGAGCCAGTACGAAACGAAACAGCTCTTCGCCACCTCGAAAGACGGGACGCGCGTGCCGTTCTTCCTGACGTCGCGCAAAGGTCTGGCGCTCGATGGCAGCCATCCGACGATGATGTACGGCTACGGCGGATTTTCGGTCAGCACGCTGCCGACCTACCGCTCGGATGTGCCGGCGTGGCTCGAGGCCGGCGGCATCTGGGTGACCGTGAACATGCGGGGCGGGGCAGAGTACGGCGAAGCGTGGCACAAGGCGGGGCATCTCGAGAAGAAGCAGAACGTGTTCGACGACTTCATCGCGGTCGCCGAGCATCTCATCAAGGAACGCTACACCTCACCGGCCAGGCTCGGCGCGTGGGGCGGCTCGAACGGCGGACTGCTGGTTGGCGTCGTCGAACAGCAGCGTCCCGACCTCTTCGCCGCCGCGCTGCCTGAAGTCGGCGTCATGGACATGCTGCGATACGACAAGTTCACCGGCGGCCGCGCCTGGGTCACCGAGTACGGCTCGTCGTCCGACGCCGCGCAGTTCGCATTCCTCATCAAGTATTCGCCGCTGCAGAACGTCAAGCCGGGTTCGTGTTATCCCGCGACGCTCGTGACGACCGCCGACCACGACGATCGCGTCGTGCCGAGCCATTCGTTCAAGTTCACGGCCGCGATGCAGGCGGCGCAGGCGTGCGACAAGCCGGTGCTCATCCGAGTGGAGACGGGCGGCTCGCACGGCTACCGGCCGACCGACAAACAGATCGCCGAGCGCGCGGACCAGTGGGCGTTCGCGGCCGCGCAGATGCGGATGGAGGTGCCGCCGCGATGATGACCGTCCCGAAGGTGATCGACTTCGGGCTGGTGAAGCCGACGCAGCCCGAGCTGGCCGACCACACGATGTTGACGGAATACGGGATGGTCGTCGGCACGCTCGAGTACATGTCGCCGGAGCAGGCGGAACTCGACGGCGAGGGTGTCGATACCCGCAGCGACATCTATTCGCTCGGAGTGCTGCTCTACAGGCTGATCACCGGGACGACGCCGCTCGGACCCTCGCTGCGCAAGGCGTCGATCACCGAGGCGATCCGGTTGATCAAGGAGGACGAGCCGCAACGGCCCAGTTCGCGGCTGTCCGCGCACCACGTCGTCGAGCGCCATCGGTCCCGCTCAGGCCCTCGACCCTTCTCGGATGCTGACGCGCGTCGTCGGGGATCTCGACTGGATCGTCATGAAGTGCCTGGAGAAGGACCGCACGCGGCGCTATGAGTCGGTGGGCGGGCTGGCGCGCGACATCGAGCGGTATCTCGCGGACGAGCCGGTCGAGGCATGTCCGCCGTCGACCACCTACCGGATGAAACGATTCACCTGGAAGCACCGGAGGGCGCTGGCGGTCGCGGCGTCGCTGGTGGTGTTGCTGGTAGCCGGCGTCGTCGTCAGTGCCTGGCAGGCGCTGCGGGCCACGCGCGCGGAACAGCGCGCCGTCGAGGCGGCGGCGTTGATGGAGACCGAGCGTGACCAGACGCGACTCGCGTTGACCCGCCAGGTGGCCGAGCGCCTCGACGGCGATCTGAGACGGTTCGAGATGGCCGCGCAGGTTCTCGCGGCGACCGTCGCCGATCGCACCGCCTGGACGGCATCGGACCTCGATCGGTGGATGCGCCTGGTGCTGCAGCAGGACGAGCAGATCTTCGGCATGGCGCTCGCCTTCGAGCCGCGTCAGATCGCCGGGCGCGGCGACTTCTGCCTGTACGCCTTCCGCGGAACGAATGGCACCGAGACCAAGCAGCTGCTCCCGCCGGAATATGTGCCGCTCTATCGAGAGTGGGATTGGTACAAGAACCGCAAGAAATGGCGGCCAAGACGGGGGGCCGACTGAGAGCGTGTAGGGGAGTCCGAGGGGCGAAGCCCCTATGATAGAAGCTCAGTCGAGAATCATCCGCGCCCCGATGAAGATGCGGAACCCGTTGTTGACGCTGGGATCGGCGTCGTCGGGCTCGTCGAAAAACGTGCGGCGGTAATCGGCCTGGGCGAAGATGCCCCACCCGTCGCCGGCGACCAACGTCACGCCAAAGCCGGGCTGCACCATGAACGCCGTTTCCGTTTCGGTCTCGTCGTCGTCATTGAGCTCGAGGCTGCTGTGGGCGATGGCCACGCCCACCAGGACCTGCCCGTACGGCCAGAGCCGTCGATTACTGAAGCCGGTGAACCGCGGACCGGCGGCGATGTGCCACATGTTCGTCGTAAACTCGAAATCCGTGACGTCGTCGTCGTCGTCCTCCTCGGAATGCAGCGCCCATCCGCCTTCAGCGACGAGGCCGAACTTGCCGAAGTGCATCGCACCATCGATGCCGAGTCCGAACGGGAAGTCCATCTCTGGCAGGTGAAAAAATTGATAACCCGCCGACAGCTCCCAGGACGGCGAGCTCGTCGTCAAGGACGCCTGGGCCGCTGCCTTCGACGCTCCGGCCAGCACCAGCGCGGCCACCATCAGGAATCGCAAAACAGTTTTCGCCATATCGGAACGCTCCTCGTCGTGTTCCGCGCCTGCCGTCGAGGTAGGACGCGGGAGATCGATCCACACGCCCACAGCACGAATAGTGCCCGGGAGATCGCGAGATTTGCGCCGCAGATAGGTCGAAAACAGGTGCACAATCTGCAGCGAAATCAAACGTAATGGCTCATCATTACGCAGTCGGGTCGGGCAGGGTTCCACTAAAGCTCGACCGTTGCGAAGCGCACGGCCAGGATGAGCCGTTGCGGAAGGAGCTGCGAGATGTGCATGAAGATCGGTTGCCGGGTTCTTATGCTCGGCCTCGTGTTGGTCACGATGGTTGCGTCCGTATCCGCCCAGCAGGCCCCGCCGCTTGACGAGCAGGCCCTCAAGAAGGAAGTCAACGCCTTCATGGACCAGTACTGGCAATTGTGGTCGGCGGGGGAGATCGATCAGCTGGCCGCGCGTATCTATCACCCGTTTGGACAATTGAGCAACCAGGGACACTCAACTATCGACCAGATGAAAGCCTCGTTTCCAAACACACGAAAGGCGCTGGTCTCGAAGGGCTATGGACGATCGCAGATGCCGATGCCGGGCCGCAACGTCTGCATCCTCGCGCCCAACGTCGCCGTGGTGAGCGGCCGTGGCGTTCGATACCTCGCCGACGGCAGCGTCATGGCTGAGTTCGGGTGGACCTACACCTTGCTCAAGAACGACACCGGATGGCGGATGGTTTCGATCTACTCGCACGATCCCAAGAAGGCGTTGACCTGTTCGTAGTGGCTATCGGGGCGAGCCGCGCCCTTCCTGCTCCGCGAGGCGAGCGCCTTTGAGCGCGCCGATCATGCTGATGGCGTTGCCCTCGTGGCACGCGAACTCGTACACGAGGCCGTCGATCCGCGTCATGTCGAGCCGGACGGTCCACGGCTTCGTCCAGACGTGCGGATCGTCCACCGTGTACTGATAGTCGAGCGAGTCCGGCCCGGTGCGCGTGAAGCGCTCGGTCAAGTGCAGGTCTTCGCCGGTGCCGCGGAAGTTCAGCCGTCCGTTGAAATTGGTTGTGTCGACGACGAGCGTGTTGCCGTCCCAGCGGCCGCGCGAGTCGCCGTACCACGTGCGCAGCGTGCCGTGCGCGCTGCCGTCCATGCGGCACGATGCGCACGGTGTGGATCATCTCGCTCAGCAGCATGACGTGGCGCGGCGTCTGCACGATCTGGACGTTGTTGTTGTAGACGGTTGGCTGATACGGAGGGCTGGCGGCGGGCCAGGCGATACAGCGGTCTTGCAGCGCGAGATTTTCGGGATCGGTGATGGTGCCGCCGCGCCCACGCCCGCGTCCCGTTGCAGTACGCGCCTGATACTCGGCTGTTGTCGACGGAATCCGGCCGTCGGCCGGGTCAACGATTAGCGACGTGCGGCGATTCTTCAGGACGTTGTTCTGCAGCTCCCACCAGTCCGGTCCCGCCGTAACCGCGTCGTTGTCGCCGCGGCGCGAGACCGTCTGCTTCTCGTAGGCCTCGGCTTCGGCTTGTGTAAGGACGTCTTTGCCCGCCCACTGCGCCGGCCGCTCGAGCGGCGTCATGGTGCCGTAGTTCCAGACACCCTGGAGATCCGGTTCTCCCCAGGGTGTCCTTGGAAGCGTGCCGCCCTGACGCGCCGACGCCGCCGGCTGCCGGCCCGTTGATTGACCGGACACGGCGATCGAGGCCGCCGTGACCGCGAGCAGAAGAAAGGAGACGACGGCTTTCACGCGCCTCTCAGGCGAGAGCCTTGCCGTAGAGGGCGAGCAAGCGAGTCCACGCCCTCTCGGCCTCCGGCTCGCTGTAGACCCCCGAGTCAGGCGGGCACCAGCCATGCGCGCCCTTGTAGACCTCGACTTCCGCCGACAGCTTGGCCGCGGAGAAGGTCTCCTTCAGCACGTCCTTGTCCTTCGGCGCCCGCGCATCGTCGTTCTCGGCGATCGCGACGAGGAACTGCGCCTTGGTCTTCGACGCCTGCAGATGCGGGCTGTTCGGCTGCCCTTTCGGGTCGACGAGCCCGCCGCCATGGAACGAGGCGACCGCGCCAACGCGATCCGGGACGGCCGCCGCGGTGCGGAACGCAATCGGTCCGCCCATGCAGTAGCCCTGCGTGCCGACCTTGCGATTCTTCGCCACCGACGGCTGCTGATCGAGCCATGCGATGAACGCTTTCGCGTCGGCCATGTGCGTCGTCTCGTTGAGCGCCTGCATCAACGGCATCAACGCCTTGATTTCGGTCGCGGCGCCCTTTTCGGCGGTCGGGGCTTTCTGCGCGCGATAGAACGGGTTGACGACGAGCACTGAGTAGCCGGATTCCGCGAGGCGCTTGCCCATCGGTACGCATCGCCGGCCGCAGCCCGAAGATGTCGGGCCACAGCAGCACGCCCGCTGCAGTGCCGCTGGCCGGGTGCACGAAGTAGGCGTCGCAGGTGCCGTCCGGCGTCTTCACGGTCACTTCCGCGTCGGTAACCGCGACCGCGTTCACCACCTTGGGCAGCATCATCGCGACACCCGCGCCGACGAGGACGCCAAACTGCCGGCGTGTGACGAGTCCCCGTGCGTCGTATTCCTCCAGGTCATGGTCAAAATGATCCTGATCGCACATATTCGCTCCTTCTTAACGCTTTTCTTGCGCGGCCGGACTGGCGCAGGCCGTGCACACTCTACACCGATTTCGCCTCCCCAAGGTGCTGGCTGGCGAGCCGCTGGGTTAGAGTGGCCCGCTGAGTGGAACAGCGGATCGATTGTCGACTGTCGGTCGATTCTCGCCATCATCGCGGTAGTGCCATTCCTTCCCGCCGCGTGGGAGTTCATGCAGCGCGGCGTCCCCGACGTCCTGTTCACGGGCGATGGCGCGGCGCTGGAACTGCGCGTCCTGCGGGCCGTTCGTGGCGTCCAGTTCCTGGGACCCTACTCGCGCTTCGGCTGGAGCCACCCGGGCCCGGCGTATTTCTACCTCGCGTCGCCGTTCTACGAGCTCTTTGGCGAGCGCGGCCCCGCCCTCAACCTGTTTGCCATGGCAGTTCAATACCGTGACGGCGGTGGCGCTAGTGCTCATTACTCAACGCCTGCTCGGATGGGTCGACCGCCTTTGCTGTGGCGGCGCTCGGCTGGTTTCGTTTCGGTCGGAGCGCAGTGTGTCGCGGAACGAGTGGAACCCGATTGATGCTCGATGCTTCCCCGGCAGCTCTTGACGTTGATGATGGTCCCACTGGCGCTCGGTGAATCGGCAGGCCTGCCACTGCCCGTGCAGTCTGCCATCTTCCAGACGCATATTGGATACGCGGCGACCGAGTACACTTGCGCGTCGGCTCGTCGCGCATCGACTCGCTGTCGGACCGAACCACATCGACCGGCCGCTCGTCCGCATCGAACACGGCGACTCCTGGCCGCACGGCGGTGGCCGTCGATTCTCGCACTTGATCTGCGAAGCGTGGACTGCCGCCACTACGTCGAACGGATGCAGTGGCTGTTCATCGCTGGGCAAGGCACTCATTGCGGCGCCAGTCCAGCCGGCTGCAGGCGCCGAACTGCATTTGTGCGAACCGGGCGGCGGTACGAAACGAGATGCCGGATTCAGACGCGATGGTCAGTAGCGCGGCCGGGCGTGAGGACCTCGTCGTCCACCTGGCGCGCTAGAACCGAACGCTTGACCCTGACGCTGCGTCAGGGTCTACCTTTGAGTCAGCTCCATTCGGGCACGGAGGTGACGGAGGCCACGGATCAACACGGAGTCACGAAGGAACATGTTGCATGTCTCCTTGACCTACGCAATCTCCGCCCGCGAGAGCGCGATGGACGGAAATCGTCGAACGTACCGCGTCCACGAGTTCGCCGCGCTGACCGGCGTCAGTGTTCGCGCGCTTCACCACTACGACCGGCTCGGCCTGCTCAAGCCACGCCGCGCGGCATCGCAGCTATCGAATCTACGTCGCGGACGACGTGGCGATCCTCGAGCAGATCGTCGCATTGAAGTTCATCGGCATTTCGCTCCGCGACATCAAGCAGCTGCTGCGAACCGGGCCGGGCGAATTCCGGAAGGTCCTTGCCGCGCAGCGGACCATGCTCGAGGAGAAGCGGCGGCGACTCGATCTCGCAATCGGCGCGATCCGTCAGGCGCAGGACGATTGGTGAAGAACGGCCGCGCGCGTTGAAACACATCATCGAGGTGCATGAAAATGCAGGAGAAACGCGACGAGTTCAGGAAACAGTACGAGGAACTGCTGCAGGGCAAGATCAGCCGCCTGCAGGCGCTGTCACCGCAGGACCGGGAACAGCTCCGAACGCGGTTTGGAGAGCTCTGCAAGGAAATTCAAGGCGCGCTCGATCAGGATCCCGCTGGTCCGCGGGCCCAGGAGCTCGCAGGGCGATGGCTCGAGCTGCTCGGCGCCTTTGTCGCCGAAAGGCGCCGTCGATCCGCAGCTCCTCAAGTATCAGGCCACTTACATGTCTGACGGCGAGTGGCCGGCCGGCGGGGCCCAGCCCGAACCTCCCTTCGGAAAGCCCGTCTGGGAGTTCATGGCCAGGGCCATCGCCCTGCGACGATAAACGCTCTCCGCGAGCTAGGGCATGTTGTGCCGACGGACGAAGTCGTCGACCTCCCGCTTCGCTTCGTCGCGCTGATAGCCGTAGCGCTCCTGCACGCGGCCGATCAGCTTTTCGGCGTCGCCTTCCGCGCGATCCAGATCGTCGTCCGTCAACTTCCCCCATTGCGACTTCACTTCACCCTTCAGCTGCTTCCATTTACCCTTCAGAATGTCCTCGTTCATGAGGTGCTCCTTTCCATGCGATAAGAAGAGCAAGGCGCGTGCCCCGGATTCCCGAGCTGAACCGGGCGCATCGCGTCCTCACGCCGGGACCGGCCTGCGTGCCGCCATGAGTTTCACGAGCACGAGCCCCGCGACGAATCCGCCGATGTGGGCCATGTAGGCGACGCCGCCGGTCTCGGTCGTCGCGCTTAGCGCGCCGATCCCGTTGATGAACTGGATGAAGATCCAGAAGCCGAGGACGACAATGGCAGGGACGTGAGCGACGCCGCCGCGCGTGAGCACCCGCACCTGGTTGCGCGGGAAGAGGAGGAGATAGCCGCCCAGGACGCCGCTGATCGCGCCGGACGCGCCGACCGCCGGAACGTTCGATCCGGGCCCGAACACGATATGCGCAAACGACGCGGCGAGGCCGCAGGCGAGATAGAAAATGAGGAACCGGCCGGCGCCCATCACTTTCTCGAGGTTGTCCCCGAAGATCCACAGGTAGAGCATGTTCCCGCCCAGGTGCATCCACCCGCCGTGCAGGAACATCGAGGTCAGGAGCGTCGACCAGAAAGGCAAAGGGATGGTCGGAGGGAGATCTCGCGCTGCCGAGTATTCCCGAGGCACCACACCCCACGACTGGATGAAGGATTGAAGCGCCCCGTCCGAGGGCTGGCTCAGCTCGACGAAGAAAGCCAGCACGTTCAACGCAATAAGGCCGTACGTCACGAAGGCGGGTGGGCCGCCCTGGACGCGCTCGTCGCCAATCGGGAACATCATCTACCTCCGCTGTTCTAGACTTGAGCAACAGCGGTGCCGGGATGAACACCCTCTCACGCGCGGACGTCTGAAAAGGACCAGTCCCATGAACATCGTGCAGTTTCTCTATCTGCTGGTCTCGCTGGTGGTGGGGATCTGGCTGGCCGGGACGCTGCGCACGGACACCCACGCCTCGCGTTCACGCCCCCTGCTCGCCTTGTCGCTGGCCCTCTTGATCGTGGCCCTCCTCTGTGTCGGCCTCGTCAGCCGCACCATCGTGCGTCACATCATTCAGGCGATTCCGCCAGTGGTCGCGCTGATCCTGGTTGCCGGGCATTCGCGCCTCGCGCCATCCGCGGCGGCGCCCATCCTCACCTTCTGGCTGGGCGTGATGATCAACATCTGGCTGTTCATCCTGGGGATCGCGCGGATCTTCTCCGGCACGTTTTCGGGCGTCGAGATCGCGCTCACGATCATCATCGCCATCGCTTCAGGGCTCGGTATCCTGTCGATCGTCCGTTGGGGCACACGACTGGCTCCCGCGCCCCGTCTTGCCACCGCAACGGCGTTCGGAATCGCTCAATTGGCGGCGATGGTTGCCAGCTTCCAGTTCGGGTAGACACTAGTAAGCCGAATCGCTGAGATCGGTGTCTAAAGCCGCATGCCGACGATTTTCGCCCTGGCGTTCCTGGCCTCGGGGATAGTCGACGGCTGCGATCACCAGCCTGATCGCCGCCCACCCCGGCTCACATACGAGATCCTGCAAAGCGGCACCGACCTGGGACTCGGTTTCGAACAGCGCTGGTTTGTCGTTCGCCTTCCCTCCGCCGGCAAAGCGTCTCGGGCCGCGCTGGCCGAAATCCTCAATCAGATTCACGACGCCTACGGCCGCCGGGGGACCTGGACTACAGTCGCGTTCCAGGCGCTTCGACCTACCGACGACCTCGACGTGACACCGGACAGGTGGGCGGTCGAGGTGCGTCGTGCGTTTGCGCTCGGCGTCGTCCGGCCCGACGGCGTCCGTCGCGAAATCCGCATCGGGGCGTTCGACTGAGGTCCTATCGCGCGCGCTTCCGACGAGCCTCGCGATCGGTGCGTGCACGCGACGCACGCGCTTTCGGTGGCGCGGCTTCGCGCGTGAACGACCGGTGGAGCGCCTCGATCATCCGGATGCCGTCCTCGAGCAGCGCGTGGTCGCCTGAGGCCGCGTCGCGGAGCCCATCCACCAATCGGCCGATCGTCGTCGTTTCGGGAAGGCCGTAGCGCGACTCCTTCAGATCGAGATCGTGCACGATGTGGCCGATTCGGATCGCGGCCTCGTCGGCGATGGCGAAACGCCGAGCCAGGGTCTCGTACGTGCAGTCGCTGCCGTGATGTCCGAACTCGACGTTCGGCATGTCGAATGGCACTTGATCCTCGACCGCGGGCAGCGACCCGAACACGAACCTCGCGTCGGGCGCGATGAATCGCCGGATCAACCAGGCCGACGACATCCGATCAATGCCGGGATGCGGCCGGGTGAGCCACTGGCGGCGTCGGAAGAGCCGCGCATCCAGGTGTGTCGTCGAATCCGGGCTCGGTTGTGGTTGCAGCATGTCCTCCAGCCTTTCTAGTGCCGCCTGGGCGTCGCTCGCGCGGGTGGCTCCGAAAAAGTCGGTCGTCTTGAGCGCATGGAACCGTTCGCGCGCCTTGGCGATCTCCCGCTGGATCGCCGTGCGCGACAGACGCTGAGTCCGCCCCGCGAGCCGCTTGGCCAGCTTCTCGAGACCGGTGATTAGCGACGCGTAGTCGTCGTTGCGCGCCTTCCGGAAGCTGGCCGCGAGCTCGTCGTCGGTGTACCCGTCGATCGCTTGTCCCGCCAGAAGGCTGACCTGCCCGCCGCGGCCGGTGATTTCGGCGCGGATCCATTCGAAATCCTCGCGCGCGTCCGGTGTGTTCGGCAGCACGTAGATTGAATTGCGAAGGGCGACCGCGCCGACTTGTTGCAGGCGTCGCCACACATGAACGCGGAGGTTGGAGGGGCGCGCCGGCAGCTGATGGACGAGCAGCAGCCATCTCGGCTCGCTCGCGGCCACCTCAGGCATGGCGGATATCGTAACACAAGAGTTGTAACAGGTGTTGCAATGAGAGTTAGAATGGACGCCATGCGAAGTCTGACTCTCGTGCTGACGATGTGCCTGGCGACGCCAGCGTTCGCGCAGGCCCCGGTGGTTGCGCAAATCGATCAGCTGGGCAAGTCGCATGCCTCGACGCGCCGCTAGAGCGATCGCCTTTCTCGGCACCCTTATGGCGGTTCGCTTGTCGAGTCCCGGACTTTCAAGCGCGAACGCTCAGGGTTCGCCGGCGCTCCGGCAGGTTGCCGTCGTGCCGATGCCCGGGGTGAGCGGCCGAATCGATCATCTGGCTTTCGACCCGGCGCGGCAGCGGCTGTTCGTCGCGGCGCTCGGCAACAACACGGTCGAAGTGCTGGATGCCGCAAACAACACACACCTGCGATCCCTGGGCGGTTTTCACGAACCGCAAGGCATCGCGCTCGTGCCGGAAGCCGGCGCGATCGCTGTGGCAAACGGAGACACCGGGACGATTCAACTCGTCGACGCGCAGACGTTTGTGACCCGTTGGACGGTCAAGATTGGCGGCGACGCCGACAACGTCCGTTACGACGCCGCGGCAAAGCGTATCCATGTCGCTGCTGTGGGCGGTCTTTATGCCGTCGATCCCGCGGCCGGAAAACCGGTCGGACTCTTGGCAATCGATGGGCACCCCGAATCCTTTCAGCTCGAGACCGCAGGCACGCGGGTCTTTGCCAATCTGCCTGGTCTTCTCAGCTCGGAGATCGTGGCCGCCGATCGAAAGACGATGACCGTGGCAGCGAAGTGGCCGACGCAGGCGTGCGGCGGCAACTACCCGATGGCCCTGGACGAACCCACGTCGCGCCTGTTCATCGGCTGCCGGAGGCCTGCACGGCTGGCGATGGTCGATACCGCGTCAGGCAAGTTCGTCACATCGGTCGACGTCGTCGGCGACACCGACGATCTGTTCTACGACGATGGCCGGCGACGTGTATATGTGATCGGCGGCGATGGCTTCGTGGACGTCTTGCGTCGTGATGGCGATCGGCTCGAGCGGATCGGACGCGTGACGACCCGCGCTGGCGCGCGGACGGGCCTCTGGGTGGCCACGCAAGACCGGCTGTATGTGGCGGTCCCGGCGCGTGGTGGCGAGCCGGCGGAAATACGAGTGTTTCAAGCCGAGAACGCGTTGCGATGACGCGCGCCCGCCTGTGGTCGGCAGGCGCGGTCCTGCTCGCGGCGGTGCTGACCGCTCCGAACGCGCTGGCGCAGCAGCAAAACCCGTGTCGAATCTTGTGCGCGCCAGAACTCTTGATCGAGCCCACGTGGACGATCGAAAACCTGGCCTTGCGGCCTCGCGTCGAACATCCTGACGGGACGCAGGAACAAGTGCCCCGCGAAAGTGTTTTCGAGCTTGTTCTTGCAGTGGACGTTCCGACCAGGCTTCGGCGGATCGGCTTTACCGGAGAGATCATCCTTGCGCCGACCCGGAAGGACAACGCGCCGGAGCTCGAGTTCGAGCTGAATCTCGACATCCTGCAGCCGGAACAGACTGGTGGCTGGGTGAAGTCGCACTTCGACGTGGTGGATCAGTTCGGTCCCATCGAGCGGCCTGATGCTGGGCCGTCACCGTACACCGCACCGGCTGGACTTCGAGCTCGATACGGCCTTTGCCGTGCTCAAGCGGATGTCGTCGCCGTTCCTGCGGTCAATAGAAGTCGAAGGATCGCTCGACTACCTCGCGACAGGGCGGCCGCGTCGCGGAGATGTGATCGACGGCCTGCGGTATCTCGATGACGCCAGTCCATGGTCGTTTTCGGTCGTCCTGGTCATCCCCGTCGCACCCTTCTGACCGCCTTCTGGTCGGCATCCTGCAAGAATGAACGTATCCATGCGAACCTCCGAGTGGGGGAAGTCTAATTCGAGTCTTCGTGTCTCCAACGCATGGACCGGCGTGGTGTGCTGGTCGGCGCCCTCTGGCGCGGCGAAGAAGTCGCAACGGCATGACCGGCGTCGAGTGCTATCTCGGAATGGACGGCGCGGGCATCATCTCGATCCCGTGCGATCGGCAGGATCGCGAGCTGAGTCGGCAGTAATCCTGGCGGGCAGCAGCAGCGACAGCGCCGCGGCGACGATGAGCGCGCCGGCGTAGACGAACAATCGGACGCTGATGCGATGCGGGGCTGGCCGAGTCGCGCAGCAGCGCGCCGAGCGCCGGTCGTGCCCGCCACGCCGCCGATGTAGCGCATCGTCGAACGCACGCCGCCGGCCATGCCGGCCTGCTCGCGTCCGACCGTGCTCATCGACGCGGCTTGCGCGGGCGGCGACGTCATGCCGACGCCCAGCGCCGATCAGCAGCATGCCGGGCATGACGTCGAACGGCGCGCGCACCGATCTCGAAATCCGCGAACCACCACAAGCCCGCCAGCGCGACGAGCGAGCCGGCGAGCGTCTGCGCCCGCGCGCCGATGAGCTCGGTCAGCCGCCCGCCCGCCACCGAGCTGACCATCATCGCCACGCGTCAGCGCCAGCAGCGCCTGGCCCATCGTCCGCGCGCCGAGGTGGCGGACCCGGTCGAAGAAGACCGGCAGCTGGAACAGCAGCGGGTACATCGCCATGTTCTGCAAGCGCGATGATCGAGCCGCCGCCGAAGAACGCGCCCGCGCTTGAGCAGCGAGAAATCGACCACCGGCGACGCGGCGCGCCGCTCCCAGAATGGAAACACGACGAGCAGCACGGCGCCGCTCGCTCCGAGCCACCACGCGGCGCTCCCGGACATCCGCAGCGCGACGATCGTCAGCGTGAGGCCGGCGGCGAGGAGCGCGCTGCCCGGCCAGTCGAACGACGGCCGGTCGACGGCCGCGCGCGTGTACATGCCGCGCGACATCAGCACCAGCAGCAGCGAGACGGCGATGACCGGCAGGTTGGCCGCGAACACCGCGCGCCACCCGAATCGCTCGGTCAGCTCGCCGCCGACCAGCGGGCCGATGGCCGCGGCCAGCCCCATGCACGCGCCGAAGAGTCCGAACACCCGCGCGCGCCGATCGGCCGCCGTCTGATTCCGCAGGATCGCCATCGTCGCCGGCACGGTGGCGGCGCCGCCCGACGCCATCAGGATGCGCGCCACACCGAGCGCGTGCACGTCGCCGACCGAGCAGCCCGAGCACGCCGCCGGTCGCCACGAGCGACAGGCCCACGACGAGCGCGCGGCCGTGGCCGATGAGATCGCCCAGCTTGCCGCCCGGGCTCTGGAGCGCGATGCTCGTGATGAGGTAGCTCGACACGAGCCATGGGGTGAGGTCCGAGGCATCCGCGCCGATGTCGCGTCCGATGCCGGGCAGCGCGACGGCGATCATCGTGCTGCCGAGCGGGGCGAGCGACGCCGCGAGCAGCATGCCCGCGAGCGCCGACAGCGGCAGGCCGACTCCTTCGTGGTCGACGTCGAGCGTGGCGGCGCGCTCACCGGTTGCGCGTCATCGCCCGGCACTGCAGCAGGTAGAGGCGTGCCGCCGGCGAAGGCCCACTCGAGGTCCAGCCCTGTGCCGAAGAAGGATTCGCACCGCACGGCCAGGTCGTGCAGGCTGGCCAGCATCTCGTCGCTCAGGCAGAAGGCCGTGACGAGGTCGTCGGCGACCGCTTCTTCGACGGTGCCGCCTTCGGGAGCGCCGCGCAGCGCGATGTCCTTTTCGCCGGCCGTGCGCCGCAGCACGCGGCCCTGCTCGTCGAGCGCGTAGTTGTCCGGCACGACGAGGCCGGCGACGACCGCTTCGCCGAGCCCCCAGGACGCCTCGATGACGCGCTCGTCGGCGCCGTTCAGCGGATTCTTCGTGAACATCACGCCCGCGCAGTCCGGCTCGATCATGCGCTGCACGACGACGCCGACGCGCGGCGCCTCGTCCATGCCGAGCGTGCGCCGGTAGGCGCGGGCCGATTCGGTGTGCGCGGACTCGCGCACCTTGAGGACCGCGTCGGCCACGTGATCTTCGTGGCGCACGTTGAGGATCGTCACGTGCTGGCCGGCGAAGCTCGCGCCTTCCGAGTCCTCGCCGATGGCCGACGAGCGCACGGCGCAGGGGCCCGCCAGTCCGGTGAACTCGATGCGCAGATGCTCCAGCGCCTCCGTGTGGCCGTCGAACACCGCTTCGACGTGCGTCGTGCCGAGCGCAAACCCTGGCGGGACCGGGAGCCCCGCGCGCAGCGAGCGCGCGAGCGACGCGGCCTTGCCGCCGAACTGCGCCTCGTCGAGCGCGTCGACGAGCGGCGAGGGCTTCACCGTCCGGCGCTCCACGAGCTCGACCACGCCCAGTGTCGCCGTTGACCCGCACCCGCGCGCCGTCGGCGAACATCGTCGTCGCCTCGCGCGTGCCGACGACCGCCGGGATGCCGTATTCGCGCGCGACGATCGCCGCGTGCGAGAGCTGGCCGCCGCGGTCGGTGACGATGGCGCCGAGCAGCGGCAGGACGACGTTGAAGGCCGGGCCGGTGTTGCGCGTCACGAGCACGTCGCCCTGCTGCAGCCGGTTGAAATCCTGCGGGCCGTTGATGATCCGGGCCGGCCCTTCGTAGACGCCCGGATGCACCGGCAGGCCGGCGACGCTCTTCGGCGGCGCCTTCTGCACCGGGACGTTGAAGATCTCGCGGATGACCGTGTCCACCGCCCGCGCGTTGGCCTGCGCCTTCTTGGGCAGCCATTCGACCGGCGGCGGTCCCTTCGGCTCCGGTCCGAGGAACGGCGGCGCGTCGGCGACCGTCTTGGTTTCGCGCCAGGTCTGGCGGCGGCGCAGCTCCTCGACGCTCGGCTGCTTCTCGCCCTTGAGCAGGCCGACGATCTCCTCGTGGCTGGCGTTGATGGCGAGCGACGGCGTCCGGCAGCACGCCGCTGCTGCACGAGCCGGCGGCCCGCTTCGAGCATGGCGCGCCGCGCGAGCCCGGTGCCCCAGGAGTCGTTGTACATCCCGCGTTCGTCGCGCAGGCGATGGATGAAGCGCGCTTCCTCGAGCAGCTCGTCGAACTCGGCGCGGTGGGCCTCGGGCACCTTCGCGCGCAGCGCGTCGCGGCGCTTCGTGAAGTCTGCCCTGCCGATCCGATCGTGTCCGCGGCGCCGAAGATGGCGCCGACCAGCATCTCGGGCATCTCGAGCGCGTACTTGTCGCCGATGTCGTAGCCCGAGACGAGCGCGGTAGCCGACCTCGTCGAGATACGCCTGCAGCGGCTCGCGCGACCCCGTGCTTCGACTGCAGATCGTCCAGGACCTGCTGCGCCGGGCGTCCGCGGACGCTGTCCGCGGTGATGCCGCTGCGCGGCGAGCGCGGCCCGCAGGCGTTCGAGCGGCGCGGCGCCGACGCCGCGCGAGATCGGCGCGGCGCCCTTGAGCACGCCGAGCACTTCGCCCGAAGGCAGGCCCGTCCAGCGCTGGACTTCCGACACGAAGTGGCCCACGGGAAAGCATGCACGGAATCGTGAAGATGTGGTGCCGGTAGATCATCTCGACCGCGTTGGCCCTGACCTCCTCGAGGTGCGCGAGGAACTCCGCGTCGCCGAGCGCGGCGATGGGCGTGTTCTGGAGCTTGCGGTTCCGCGCGATCGAGTCCGGCTTGATCTCCTCGTCCCAGCGGCGCATGTCCTCGCGCCAGAGCTTCTTCGAAAACACCTCGGGCGCGGCCGCGATGCGGCGGCGGATCTCCGGGTGCAGCCGGGTGAGCAGCATGAAGATCAGCGCGGGGCGGCGGGCCCGACGGCGTTGTCCGGCGCGCCGACCGCCACGAACTTCCCGTAGCAGAAGTCGTTGACGAACCGCATCCGCAGGGTGTCGAGCAGCAGGCCGTAGCGCTTGGTGCCTTCGCCGAAGCCGCGGGCGAGCGGGTCGGAGACCAGCGTGCTCGCGTACCGGGTGGCCGGCTTGCGCGAAGTGGGTCTGTTCGAGCTCCCAGGATCCGGGCCCCGGGGCCTTGAATTCAATCGAGGACATGGCCTTCTTTCAGGGTGTGGCGCGACGCGCGCAAACAAATATCGTAACACCAAGCTCAGCAATGGCGTTACCAGTTTGTTACGAACGTAACGCCCTTGCGATCCTTCGTCAGAATCGGCTTGACGGCGAACGAGGCCGACGATCCGGGCGCTACATAAACAACGTTGCCCGGCTTTCGGACGGCGTCGATCACGGCGCCGACGCCGATGCCGCTGCCCACCCCGGCCGCCGCGATGGCCAACGCGTCGCTGCTTCCCATGTCGAAGGCGGGTCCCAGTACCAAAACCGTAGGCGCGAACGCAAGAAAACCAATTGCGGCGGCTTTCCTCGTTGCATGCCCGACCTTCTCGATCTTTCGAACGTCCGCGAGCGGCATCGTCGTGCCGTCGATGGTGACGTCAGAGCCTGTTATCGAAGCGAGCTTGCCCCGATGGGTCGTGCCGTCAATCAAGGTGATGCGAACGTCTTTTCCTTGTGCCCTGGTGGGATCAGGAACACGAGTGGGTTCTCGGACCACGTCACTCGTGCGTAATGCCACGCGGAGTCCGGCATGGGGTGCATATCCCGCGGTCGTTCGAAAGTCGTCGGCGGCAAACGCGAAGCGTGCGCCGCCGTATGCGGCAAGACGCGGGGTGATCCAGACTTCGCCGCCCACCAGGAACTGTTCCGTGAGGCCGGTACTGGTCCAGTGGTCGGACCTCGAGATTTCCTCACCAGTGCATATCGAGGGGGTTCTCGGCCCGGGAGGGCACCTGAACGAGGACGAATGGGCCTCTCGCGAAGAGCGAACGCCCAACCCGGCGCCAGTAAACCCTGTCACTCGGGATGTGCCAGCGCGGAGCAGCAGATTGCTCCCAATCGTCCACACTTCGCGATGACGGTGCTCAAAGAAATAGCTGGACTCTGCTCCGCCGAAATATCCGGGGCCGCCGAAGTCATCAACGGCGGACCACCGGGTCACCTCTCCCTCCAGGACGAGAAACCGATTGAGACGACCTTGCACGGAGCCGACGAGCGCGGGCCCATCGCTGCGCCGCCAGTCGTCAAGTCCCACAGGGCTGGCGGCCACACTCACAATCAATGACGGCAGCCGCGTCGACACGCGAGGCTCGCCGAGAGGGGACGGCGCTTGAGCACGCGTGACCCCGGGGACGAGCGCCAAGGCGAATGCGAGCGATCCAAGCGTCATCTGCGGCGCATAGGGTCGAACCATGGGAGCCTCCTTGGTTCGGAATGCGAAGAACGAGGCTGGCACGGCTCACCTTGGCCGGTTGCAGGCATAATCACGTCCCGAGGTTTACTGCGCCCACGATGACACCCGAGCGACAGAACCCGGAATTTCCCGAACACGCCGACGACAATCGCCGGAGATGGGACGCGAACGCCCGCTGGTGGGACGACCGGATCGGCGACGGCAACGACTTCCAGACGCTGCTGATTGAGCCAGCGACTGAACGTCTCCTCGAGGTCCGTGCCGGAGACACCATCCTGGATGTCGCATGCGGCGCGGGACGATTCGCCAGGCGGATGGCGGACCTCGGCGCGCGGGTCGTCGCCTTCGACTACAGCGCAGAGTTCATCGCGCGCGCCCGCGAGCGCACGACCGGGAATGCCGCGGTCGAGTACCACGTCGTGGACGCCGCCAACCCCGAGGCGGTCGCGTCGCTGGGGTCGAACCGATTCAACAAGGCCGTTTGTACGATGGCGTTCATGGACATGCCTGAGATCCGCCCGCTTGTTCGCGGCGCTTCCGCGAATGCTCACGCCAGGGGGCGTCTTCGTGTTCTCCGTCATTCACCCCTGCTTTCACTCGGCGGCCATCCAGCGCTTCGCGGAGCTGCATGAAGAAGAGGCGGGCCGACACGTCATGCGCACGGGCGTCAAGGTGTCGTCCTATCTCTCACCGTTCGCGAGAAAGAGTGAAGGCATCATCGGCCAGCCCGAGCCGCAGTGGTTGTTCCACCGGCCGATCAGCGCGCTGTTCCGCTCGGGTTCGAAGCCGGTTTCGCCGTTGACGGGTTCGAAGAGCCGGGTTTTCCAGCAGCGGAGACACCCAGACCCGGCGTCCGCTGGCACGACATGCCGGAGATTCCGCCAGTCATGGTCGTGCGGATGAAATCGATGCCAGGAAATCCGTCCCGCCCTTGAACCAGGCCGTTCCATCGATCGGGCTCGGATGCATGCGCCTGTCGACGGAGCGCGATCGCGACGAGGCGAGGCGCCATCGCTGTCTTGCACGCCGCCTTCGATGCGGGCATCACCTTTCTCGACACCGCCGACGCCTATTGCTGGGACGATAGCGAGCGCGGCCACAACGAACGGCTGATATGCCCGCGCGCTCGCCACCTGGACCGGCGATCGATCGCGCGTGCGAGTGGCGACCAAAGGCGGGTTGACGCGGCCCGGACGGCCGATGGGAAGCCGACGGTCGCGCGAAGCATCTCGTCGAGGCCTGCGAGCAACAGCTGCCGCGCGCTCGGCGTGGAGCGCACTCGACCTGTATCAGCTTCACGCTCCGGATCCGCGCACGCCGCTCGCGACCAGCATCCGCGCGCTGGCCAGCCTGAAACGGGACGGGCTGATCGAGGCGATCGGTCTCTGCAACGTCACCGTCGGGCAGATCGAGGAGGCGCGGCGCATCACCGAGATCGACTTCGATCCAGGTCGAGCTGAGCATCTGGCACGACGATCACTTTCTCAGCGGCGTCGCCGAGTACTGTGTCGCCAACCGCCTGCGGCTGCTCGCCTATCGTCCGCTCGGCGGGCCGGCGCGGCGTCGCCGGACGACGCGCCGACCCGACGCTCGCAGCCGTCGCCCGGCGCGCACGACGCGACGCCCGTTCGAGATCGCGCTGGCCTGGCTGATGGACTTGTCGGATCTGATCGTGCCGATTCCCGGCGCCACGCGCGTCGAGACGGTGCAGTCGATTGCCCGCGCGCGCCTCATCCGGCTGACCGACGAGGATCGCGAGCAGCTCGATCGGCGGTTCCCGGCCGCGCGGGCAATTCGGCATCCGCGACCGGCGCACGGCACTCGGCATCCGCGTCGCCTCGCCTGCGACCGGCGAGGTCGCGCTCGTCATGGGCCTGCCCGGCGCCGGCAAGAGCACGTTCGCCGAAGCCTGGTCGCGCAGGGCTACCACCGCCTCAATCGCGACGAGGCGGGAGGCTCGCTCACGCAACTGCTGCCGGCGCTCGATGCCGCGCTCGGCTCGGGTGCTTCGCGCGTCGTGCTCGACAACACCTACGTTTCGCGGAAGTCGCGGGCCGAAGTGATCCAGGCGGCAGCGGCCCGCGGATTACCGGTTCGCTGCGTCGTGGCTCTCGACCAGCATCGAGGACGCGCAGACCAACGCGGCGTGGCGGATCGTGTCGCGCTACGGCAAGCTGCCCGACGAGCAGGAGCTCAAGGCGCTTCGCGACGAAGCGATGTCGCGGCGTTTCTGCCGACGGTGTTCAGTTCCGGTATCAGCGCCAGCTCGAGCCGCCCGACCCGTCCGAGGGATTCTCGCGCGTCGACGTTGTGCCGTTCGAGCGCCGGCTCGATCCGTCGTTCGTCAATCGCGCCGTGATCGTCTGCTGTGAGGATGTGCTGCTTCGCAGCCGCTCGGGCCTTCGCGTGCCGCTGGCGCCGGATGATGTCGAGGCGATGGCCGATCGGGCGGCCGTCCTTCGCCGATATCGGGAAGAGGGCTATCGGCTGCTCGGCATCTCCTGGCAGCCAGAGATTGCCGACGGGCAAGCAGTCGCGCCGAGGGCGTTGCGGCCGTCATGCGCGCGGATGTGCGACCTGCTCGGTGTCGACATCGAGGTCGAATACTGTCCGCACGCGCCAGGACCGCCGGCGTGCTGGTGCCGGAAGCCGCTGCCCGGGCTCGGCGTCTTGTTCGTGCAGCGGCATCGCCTCGATCCGTCGCAGTGCATCTACGTCGGTTCCGGTCCGCAGGATCCCGGCTTTGCGCGGCGCCTCGGGTTCATGTACCGCGAGGCGAGCGACTTCTTCGCTTGAAGTCCGGCCACGCAAAGGCGAATACTGTGCAGCCATGACCACCCGTCGGGAACTTCTTGCATCGCTGGCGGGCCTGCTCGTCGCCCCGCGCGCGATTGCGCAATCCGGCGCGGCGCCGATCCCGGTGCGCGGTCTCAACCACCTGCACCTCACCGTTTCCAACCTGCAGCGCTCGCTCGAGTTTTACCAGCGGGTGCTGGGCATGCCCCTCGCCGGCATGCAGGGCACCGAGGCGGACTGGCAGAAGCCGGTCGTCCCGATGCTGGCGATCGGATCGGGCCCCGAGTTCATTTCGTTCTCGGAAGGGCCAGGGCCGCCTGGGCGGCCGCGACCGGATCGATCACTTCGGCTTCGGCATGGACGGCTTCGAGGCGCAACGCGTGGTCAAGCTGCTCGAGGGCCACGGCATCAAGAGCACCGTCCGGATGCGCGCCGACTCGACGCCGCCGGTGGCCGAGCTGAAGTTCAACGATTCCGACAACGTCATCGTGCAGATCCAGGACGTCAGCTACTGCGGCGGCTCGGGCGCGCTCGGCAGCCGGTGCGTCAACAAGGCCGCGCCCGCGTTCTCTGGCCCGCCGCCGATCCCGGTGCGCACCCTCAACCATTTCACGATCATCGTGGCCGACGTCCAGCGCGCCGTCGCGTTTTACCAGCGCGTGTTCGGCATGCGGATGCAGTACAACCAGGGCACCGAGGCCGACTGGCAGAAGAAGGTCATCCCGATCGTCGGCATCGGCAAGGGCCCGCAGTTCCTCGCGTTCGCTGCCGGCAAGGAGGGCGGCCGGATCGATCACTTCTGCCTGGGCGTCGAGAAGTTCGATGCCGCCGACGTGGTGAAACGGCTGGCGGCGCACGGCGTGAAGGCGTGGGTCCGGATGCGCGCCGACTCGAACCCGCCGTCCGAGGAGCTGACGTTCAGGGATCCGGACAACATCCTGGTGCAGCTTCAGGACGTCACCTACTGCGGCGGCGAAGGAAGGCTCGGCGAGCGATGCCGGTAGGCTAAGGCTAGCCTAGTTCGACTTTGTCAGAATCTCGTGGCGGCGGCCTGAAACTGCCCGTTCGCGACCCGTCTCCGGCGCGCGGGAAACCGCGGCGCAGGCCGTTTGTCGGCGGCAGCGCGGGGCCCCACTTTGTGGGGTCAAGCACATCGGTAACAGTTTGTTCTCAGGACATCGGTAACACGTTGGTACCTGCCTGTGGGAGCGTGTGGAAAACGCGTTCTCTGCGTTTTCCAAGGAGCGGTGGGCGCGTTCTGTGCGTCCACGGCTCCGGCGGCTTCCACAGGCTTTTCAAACGGACCGCGGGTGCAGCGCACCCGTGCGCTGATCAAACCGGGCCAAGCGCATCGATCCGAAGCACACATCCCAGATGCCATCGTCCGTTTCCTCGAGGCCAATGTACTCGTTCGCCACCGCCTGGCTGACAAAGAGTCGTCGGTTGCACCACCGGATATCACCGTGCGCATAGACGCGACGCACCTCGAAATGACCGGGATACTCGAGGTCCGGCAGGCGCGCGGGGTACGACCGCGGCGATCCCGTGTAGTGCGTCGCCGGCACCGCGAACCGCAGGGCCTCATGAGGCCGTTCGTGGTTGTATTCCTGCTGAAAGCTCCCGAACCGTCGCTGCTGCTGGTGAACGTTCGCGGCTGGCGGGCGCGTGGTTTCCGCTTTGAGCGTCCGGTGCATCCGTTCGTGCGCCCCATTTTGCTCAGGGTGCCCGCGTTCAATGCGCTCGACCTGAATGCCCAAGCGGATCCACCACACGCTGAGCGGCGACAATCCCGCCACCCCGGGGCCCGCAAACGGCGTCCCATTGTCGGACCGAATTCGCTCGGGCAACCCGTACCTTTCGAAGGTGCGCCGGAACGCCGTCCGCGTCGCTGCGTCCGTCGGACCCAAGTGCCCCTGGCAGGTCAGCAGATACCGACTGAACGCATCTATAATCGTCAGCGGATAACACCAGCGCCCGTCGCGCGTCCGGAACTCACCCTTGTAATCGACCGTCCACACCACATTCGGCCGGAGCGCCGGGACCCGAAGCGTCGGCGTGGCCGGCCACCGGCGTCGGTTCGGCGAACCGAGCCCGACGCATCCGTGCTGCACCAAGATACGAGCCACCGTGCTGAGGCCAGGCCACTGGTTCGCCGGCCGCAGCCGCGGCTGATGCTGCTGCACATACGCGAGCAACTTTTTGGGGCCCCACCGCGGATGCTTCTTCCGACACGCAAGCACGGCCCGCACGACGTCCCGCCCAGTCGCCGTCGGCGACGTTTGCGGCCGCCGCGAGCGCTCCAGCAGCCCGGTGGGGCCTTCGCGTTCGTACGCGTGCACCAGCTTGTACCCGGTCTTGCGGCTAATCCCGAACTGCTCGCACAGCTCCGTCATCGTAAACAGATTCGTCTGGTACTCCGCAATGAATCGAACTCGTTCATCCATCGGACTCGTCACCCGCCACGGCATCGGAAGGACACCCCCAATGCCTCCAGTTTCATCGATGACGTGTTACCGATGTCCTGAGAACGTTTTGTTACCGATGTCTATACACCGAACCCTTCGTCACCCCACGCGGATTTCTGCCCACCTGCGCCACGGTTTCCGGCACGCTGCGGCGCGCGCCTCCGAACGGGCTCGCGCCCGGCCAGTTTCAGCCCGCTTCGTCAAGATCTGACAAAGTCGAACTGGAAGCTACCTCACAACCTAACTGACCTGCGCTGCGAGCGAGCGCGCGAGCGAGTCACGCGAACGGAGCGCGCCGGCGCCGCGGCGCGCGAGAGAGCGTGTGGGGGAGTCCGAGGGGCGAAGCCCCTCGGGTAAGACTTGTCAGTCGCAGCGGAGTGCCTGCACCGGATCGATGCGAGTCGCCCGCCGGGCGGGTCCGTAGCACGCGGCCAGCGTGATGCCCGTAATGAGGGCGATCACTCCTGCGGTCGTCAAGGGATCCCCGACCCGCACGCCGAACAGCAGCCCGCCAATCACGCGCTGAACGCCAACCGACGCGGCCGAGCCGATCAGGAGACCCGCCACGAGCGGACCGAGCGCTTGCCGGACGACGAGCCACTGAATCACGCCCTTCCGCGCGCCGAGCGCGATCCGGATGCCAATTTCAGTCGTCCGTTTCGTGATCTCGTACGACACGACGCCGTACAGGCCGAGGCCGGCGAGGATCAATCCCGCGGCCCCGAAGATGACGATCAGGACGGTCTGAAACCGCCGCTGGTCGAGCGACCCCGCCACAATGGCGTCGAGCGTGCGGAACGATGGAATCGGCAGTTCCTGGTCCAGCCCTCGCAGTACCGCGCGCACCTGCGGCACGATCGGGCCCGCATCGCGCGTTTTGACGAGGAAGGACCAGTTGTTGATGAAGCTCAGATCCTGCCAATACGGAAGGTACACGGTCTCCGCGAAGTCGGCCGTCAGGCTGGCACCGCGCACGTCGCCCGCGACGCCGACCACTTCGAACACGATCTGAAACAGCTGCGACGTTTGCGGCCCAAGCCGAAACCGTTTCCCGATCGCCGGTTCGCCGGGCCAGGCGCGTTCGGCTGCCAGGCGCGACACGACGGCGACGGGACGCGCCGTGTCCTGGCGCACGAACGATCGCCCGGCCTGGAACGGGATGCCCAGCGTGCCGAAGTACTCGCCGTTCACGGCGCGGAGCCAGACAGTCGGTCCCGGCTCAGAGGTCGCCGTCTCGCGTGAGCGACAGTCCCGGTCCTGTGTCGCCAGCGACCGGCAGCACGTTCGAGGCACCCACCGCGATCACGCCAGGGATGCGCTGCATCTCCTCGGCGGCCGTCTGGAGAAATGCCGCTCGCTTCGGACCCGGATACCGGGTCGTTGGAAGACCAACCGTGACGGACACAACATCAGCTGATTGGAATCCTCGTTCGACCTGCAGGATCTCCTGAAAGCTTCGCAGCAGCAGGGCCCCGACCACCACGGCGACCACGCTGAGGCCCACTTCGACGCTGACCATCAGGCTGCGGAGGCGCCGCGCGCCTCGGCCTCCCGAGGCGGTTCGCGAGTCAATCCGCATCGCCTCCTGCGGCTGGCTGCGGCTCGTCCACCAGGCAGGACCGACGCCAAAGAGCACCGCGTTGATCAGGACGACCGCCGTCGTGAACAGCAGCACGCGAAGGTCGATGCGAATCTCGTCGACACGCGGCAGGTCGCCCGGCGCAAAGGCGAGGATGACGCGCAGCAGGGCAAACGCCGCAGCCACTCCGATGGCGCCGCTTATCGGCGGACAGCGTGACGCTCTCGACCAGCAGCTGACACAGGACGCGTGCCCGGCTGGCTCCGAGCGCAACGCGCACCGCGATCTCGCGACGACGTTTGACCGCTCGTGCCAGGAGCAAGTTCGCGACGTTCAGACAGGTGATGAGCAGCACGGTCGCGACGGCCGCCCAGAGCACCAGGAGTCCGCTGCGATAGCCGCTTGCGACCTGCTTGCCGAGAGGCCTGAGTGCCACGGGCGACTCCCGTCCGCTGAGTGAGAGCTTCGCGAGACGCCGCTGCAGCCCGGCGAGCTCGGCGTCGGCTTGGGGCAGGGACACACCGGGCTTGAGCCGGCCAATCGCCGTGTAGTTGAACACCGGCGAGCGCGGGTCGCGTTCGAATGGAGCAGGATCCATCGGGATCCAGAGCTGTGCCCGGTGGCTCCCGCTGCCGGGACGGAGAAGGGGCATCGAAAACCCGGTCGGCAGGACGCCGACAATCACGTGTGCGACGCCGTTGACGGTGACCGTCTCGCCGACGGCTTCAGGGCGCGCCGCGAATCTCCGGCGCCAGAGCTCATCGCCCAGGATCGCGACCGGCTCGCGCCGGTCCTCCTCGTCCTGGGTGAACGGCCGGCCCATTTGCATCGCGACGCCCAATGTGGCGAACAGGTTGGCGGAGACCCTCGCACCAGGCACGTTCTCGGGGTCTCCGTTGCCCGTCACGCTCAGCGTCGGCCCGGCGAGGAGCGACAGGTTCTCGAACGATGTGGCCGAGCGCCGCCATTCGTCGAAGTGCACCGCGGCCACGGTTCCCGCGGCGCGAGGATCGGAGACGCCGCGCGAGACGACGACCAGGCGCTCCGGATCCTTGTAGGGGAGCGGCCGGAACATGACGGCGTCGATGACGCTGTAAATCGCGGTGTTGGCGGCGACCGCGAGCGCCAGGATCGCGATAACCACTGCCGAAAGGCCAGGCTCCCGGCGAATCGAGCGCACGCCAAGCCGCACGTCGTGCCACACGTGTTCCAACCGCGTCATCCGATAGACTCCCGGAGATCTATTCCAGGTGGCAGTTGCGTTGACGCACCTGCGCCGCGAATCCGGCTCCGCTCGCCGGACCGCGCTGCGATGGCGGCGGCGGCCGCTGGCCGGCCAGGTCCGTGACCTGGCCTGGCGCCCAGAGCCTTCTCGCGCGGTCACGCGATCATGAACGGCGAGCTCCGAACGGCTTCGCGTCACAGCTGCGTCAACACAACCGACTTAAGGGAATAAGACGGTGCGGGCCGTCGAAACGTTGGCTGCACCGAGGGTGCCGGGTGCCCGCTGCCGCGACTCCGAAGCTATCCAATAAACCGACTGCGTCGCGAGCGAGCGCGCGAGCGAGCCTCCGCGGCAGCGCGCCGACGCAGCGGCGCGCGAGAGAGCGTGTCGGGGAGTCCGAGGGGCGAAGCCCCTCGGTTAAGACTCGTGCCGCAGCGCGGCAACAGGGTCGAGGCGGGTCGCTCGAAACACCGGAACGAGACTCGCCGTCAGAGCGAGCAGTACGAGGACGGTGGCGACCATCGCGAGCATTTCGATGGTCACGAGTCCTCTCTCCGCGCCCGTCCAGAACAGGCGGGTCCATACCACCGTGCAGAGCAGACCTGCGAAGAAGCCGACGGTGACCTGCGTGACCGCGCGTCTCAGGATCAGGCGAGCGATGCGCCACCGCTGAGCCCCGAGTGCCATGCGAAGCCCGAGCTCGGGTGTCCGCTGATACACGGCGTGCGCCGTCACCGCGTACAGCCCCAGGGTCGCCAACGTCACGGCGATGAAGGACAGCACATTGATGAGAAGGTTCGAGACGCGCGCATTCCAGCCTCCATCATCGATGACGCCGGCCATCGTCCTCACGCGATAGAGCGGGACGTTGGGGTCGAGTTCCATGAGCTGCGGCGAACGGTCGGCGCGAGCCCTGCGGCGTCGACGTTGCCGCGCATGAGCAGGAACGCCGTATCCATCGGCAGCGTCCGGTACGGGACGTACACCACGGGGTCGGTCTCGCCCCACACGCGGGGACGCGGCTGCTGACGCATGTCCGGCGCCACGCCGACGACGGTGAGCCATTCGAGGACCGCTTCTCCGGGTCCCGGTGAGCGCAGGGCAATGCGCTGTCCGATCGCGATCCTGATCGCCAAAGAACATCTCAGCGGCGCGTTCGTTGATGATCACGTGGGCCTGGCCCGCAGTGCCGTCCTGTGGGACGAACTCGCGTCCTCGCCGCATCGACAGCTGAAACGTGCGGAAATACCCAGGTCCGACTCCGACCGTCAACACCCGCCGGGCGACCGGTACGCGGCTGACCATCGATCGTGATCTCGTTTTCGCGCCCCCCGGCCAGCGGCAACACATTGGAAAGCGCCGCCACGGCTATTCCGGGATCGCGTTGAGACGCTCTTCGAGCTGCGTGAAAAATTCGAGGCGTTGACCCATGCTGCGGTATCCGTCACCTGACAACGAGACTGCCGCTGTCAGGACCTCCGATGTGTTGATGGGCATCATCCGATGGGGAACGGTCGCGATACGCGGATCCCCAGTCCGATCTGGACCAGCATGACGACGGCAAGGGCGAACTCCGCGGTGAGAAAGACCGCCGTCCAGCGCCGCGTCCCCCGGCGTACCGAGTTCCCGAGTGTCTTTCAACGCGCGATTGACGTCGGTCTTCGAGCCACTGATCGCAGGTATCAGACCGAACACCAGGATGGTCGCCACCGACACGCCGATGAGCATGCCTAGGACGCGTCCGTCGATCGAGTAGTCGAACCAATACGGCAGCACGTTGTCGGGAATCAGGCTCTGGAACAGCCGGACACCGGCCGTTGCGACCCCGAGGCCCACGACCGCGCTCGCCGCCGCAAGGACGCTCGCCTCGATCAGCAGCTGCCGCACGACCCGGGCGCGCGTCGCGCCAAGCGCCGTGCGAATGGCAATCTCACGCGTGCGCTCGGTGGAATGGTCCAGGAACAGGTTGGCGACGTTGGCGCACGAGATCGCCAGGACGAGGAAGCCGACGGTTATGAACGCCCGCCACGCCGGGTCCGAGAGCCGTCCGAGGAACTGCTCGTTGATCGGCACGATCGCGGCCGCGGATTTTCGTGTTGGTCTCCGGATGATCGCGCTGCAACCGCTCCATGAGGCCTTCGACCTCGATCCGGGCGCCAGTGGCCGCCACGCCGTCCCGCACGCGCCCGAACACACGAAGCGTTCGAACATCGCGGCGCTCGGTGGCGAGGTCCGGCATCTGGACGAGCGGCAGCCACGCCTGGGCCGTGCTGGGTATGCCGGAGCGATCGGACACGATGCCGACCACTGTCGCTGGCGCCCCATTGATTCGAATCGATTGCCCGATGATGCCTGGATCACCGGCGTAGCGAGCCTGCCACAGGCTGTTTCCGAGCAAGACAACCGGGGACGCGCCGAGCCGATCGTCTTCGGGGAGGAAGGACCGACCCCTGATCGGTCTTGTGTGGATGACGTCGAAGACGTTCGCCGTCAGGTACGCGCCCTCGACCCGGTCGGGAGCACGTCCCTCGTCTCCGACCGTGACCTGCGCGTTGACGAAGGCCGCGATCCCGGAAAACGACTGCGCCGCGGTCCTGAGGTCCTCCAGTTCAGGGAATGACAGCCCGCGCGCGCGGTTCTGGTCGTCGATGGTGGACACGTAGAGCACGCGATCCGGCTGGTCGATTGGCAGGCCCCGGATGGTATGGGCGTTCAGGATCGTGAACAGCATGTTGTTGATCCCGATGCCGAGCCCGAGGACGAGCAGCGAGACGAGCGTGAAGCGGCGATCCTTGACCAGCAACCGCGCCGCGAAGCGGATGTCCTGCCCCATGTGGACCTCTATCCGTTCAGGACCGGAGTCTTCTCCTCAATCCCCAGGCGAGGCCGAGTCGCCAGCAGCGATTCGATCGCATCGGCGACGTGTTCGTCGGTGATGTGATGGTCGCCGCGCTCGACGCGCAGGCGGTGCGCCTGCATCAACACATCGACGGCGCGGAAGCCTTCGGGGGTTTCGAACTTGTAGCACGCGAGCTCGACCTTGAGGCCGTTCGGATCGTGCAGATAGATGGAATCCATGAAGCCGCGATCGCGCTGGATGAAGTCGATGCCGCGGTCGCGCAGGCGAGCGGGCGCCTGCTGGAACGTCGCCCTCGAGACGTTGAACGCCAGGTGCTCGACGCACCCGATCTCGCGCGGTGCGTGTCGTCGTGCGTCCTCCCGCGATTCGTTCGTGAAGACCGTCAGCAGCCGGCCGTCGCCGGGATCGAAGTACAGGTGGTTCTCGTCCGGCTTGCCAAGGTTGGGCTGCTCGAGGACGAACGGCATCCCCAGCGCGCCTTCCCAGAAATCCACGGCGCTCTGCTTCGTCGATCCCACGATGGTGATGTGATGAACGCCTTGTACCTGCGATCTTCTTCATCGCAGTCTCCCCGCAGATTCTGCCAGATTGGCGAGCCATCGCCCCAGCGGGGAGCGATGGCTCGTCGACTTTACGGCGGACCTAAAGGTCCGCCCTACTTGTACGCCACTCCCGCGCTTGCCGGACCGCCCAGCGGGATGACCTCCATCGTCCGGAACCCGGCCTCCCGGCACCAGCCGAAGAAGTCCGCGGCCGTAAAGTCGAAGGCCTCGCCGAACTCGATCAGCATGTTCAGCGACATCATGAGGCCGAAGGCATTATCGCGCCGGGCGTCGTCGATCAGGTTCTCGACGACGACGAACGCACCGCCCGGGGGCAGCGCGTCGTAGGCCGCACGGATCAGGTGCAGCTTCTTCTCGAGGTTCCAGTCGTGGAGGATCATGCCCATCGTGATCACGTCGGCCTTCGGCAGCGGCTCGGCGAAGAAGTCGAGCGAGCGCGCCGTGACGCGGTCGCTCAGTCCTGCCGCGGCGATCTTCCGTTGCGCGATCTCGGTGACGAGCGGCAGATCGAGCGGAGGTGCAGCGAAGGTGCGGGTGCTGCCCGGCGGCACGACATCGAGAGCTGGCCGGTGGCGCCGCCGACGTCGCAGAGCGTCTGGTAACGGGAGAAGTCGAACTTTTCGGCGAAGGCCTGGAAATTCCCGGCGGAGATGCCCGACATCGCGTCCATGAATTGCTCGAGTCGATCCGGCTTGCTGTAGAGCTCGCCGAACATCGAGGACCCGGTGTGCTTGATCTCGTTCTGGGGCTTGCCGGTGCGCAGTCCTTCCGTGAGGTCGCCCCAGAACGGGTACAAGCGAGCGTTCGCCATCTCGAGGAAGCCGCCCATGAACTGCGGGCTCGCGCGATCGAGAAACAGGGCGGTCTCGTCGGTGTTGCGGTAGCGGGCGAGGGGACCGTCGCCATCCCGCTCGAGGAAGCGGAGGGCCACCAGCGTGTCGAGGAAATCGGGGTTGGCGCGCGGGTGCAGCCGAAGCGCCTCCTGCAGCTCGGCGCCAGTCATCGACCTGGTCCCGAGCTCGGTGAAGAGCCGCAGCTCGATGGCGGAGAGCAGGACCTTGGCCGGCCAGAAGGCCATGCCGACTTCCATGATTCTTGCGGGGGACGCGGGAGCCATTGTTGCGGTCGTCATCGAAGCCTCCTCATTGTCAGTCAAACGATTGTCGTGCAAACGACTATATGGGCTGCCACCGCGCTCAGCCAAATCACCGGAGCGCTCTGTTCTCAGGGAAACGTGCCGAGATCCGACAGCGCCTGCTCGAGGAGCACGCCGAGCTGCTCGAGCTTCTTGGGACCGAGGTGTCCCAGCATGTTTCTGGGGAATCGATCGACCGGCTCGTCGAGGCTGCGGAGGAGCTCCTGGCCCTTGTCCGTGATCCCCACTTCGACGACGCGGCGATCCTGGCGGCCGCGGATACGCGCCACCAGGCCGCGCCGCTCCAGGCGGTCCACCAACCGTGTGATATCGGGGTCGCGCGTGATCATCCGGTTCGCGATTTCGCCGCTCGGCAGCGGGGTGGGATGACTGCCGCGCAGGATCCGCAGCACGTTGTACTGGTGGGGCGTGAGTTCGGCCGTGGCCTTGAGGAACTTTTCCCACGGCTCCATGACGCGGGCGGCCACCATCTGCAGGGCCAGCATCACCTCCTGTTCGCGGGAGGTGAAGCTGCGCGTCTGTTTCAGTTCGCGAGCGAGGACGCCAGCCATGATGCGGTGGTGAAGATAGTCGTCTAAACGACAATTGTCAAGAGGAGTGTCAACGTGTGAATCAGGAGTGAGCCGAACCTCCCTCCAACTGCGCATTATTGAGTATGCCAATCGGTCGAGCGTTCCTGACCATCGGGATCAGTCTGACCCTGACCCTCGCCCCGGCTTCCCGTGGGACCGCGGCCGACCTGCGTCCGCAGACCGTGGCCGCCTTCGATCGATACGTTGCCGAAACCGAACAACAGCGGGAAGCGTCCCTGACCGCCGCGTCGCCCTTCCTCTGGGTCGAGTCACAGCCGACCGCTACCCAGAAGGTTGGCCTCGAGCAGCTTCGCGCCGGCGCGTTCGTCATCGAGCGACTCACGACGACCGTCGACGGGAAGCAGATCGACGTGCCGGACGGCATCATCCATCACTGGCTCGGCGCCGTGTTTGTCCCCGGTGCGTCGCTCGATCAGGCGATGGCGCTCCTGCAGGACTACGATCACCACGCCGAGATCTACGCGCCGGCGGTTAGCCGATCCAAAGTCCTGGCGCGCGACGGCGACTCGTTCCGGGTCCTCCTCCGGTTCTTCATGAAGAAGGTCCTTACGGTCGTCGTGGACGGGGAGCACCAGGCCCGCTTCACCCGGCTCGGTCCAGATCGCGCCCACAGCCGCGTCGTCAGCACGCGGCTCAACGAGGTCGAAGACCCGGGCACGGCCCAGGAGCGGTTGAAACCCGAGGGCCGCGACGGCGGGTACCTCTGGCGGATCAATTCGGTACTGGCGATTTCTCGAACGCGACGGCGGGACCTACATCCAGTGCGAGACGATTACCCTGAGCCGCCGCATCCCCATCGGCCTCGGCTGGCTGGTCGGCCCGTTCGTGACCAGTATTCCGAAGGATTCTCTCGAATTCACGCTGACCACGACCCGCAAGGCCTTGCTGGCGACGGTGAAGACGGAGGCAGGACGACCCCGGTGATATCCTCGCAGAGGACATGAGCGGACACCGTTCCAGACGACGCCTGACGTTATTGCTCGTCGACTGGCGTCGGTGGTCTGTGTCGTAGGTTCTCTCGCCGCCCAGCGGCGCTACTTCTACGGGTGGGACGAGACCGTCAAGAACATCCCTTACGACGGCCGCTTTACGTTCGCGCGCGTCCGCTACACGCCGACACCCGGCGGCTACTGGGCCGGCGGGATGCCTTCATGGGTTCATGGATACCCGCTCGCCGAGCAGAACCTGATGAAGATCATGCACGAGATCTCGCTGCTCGACGCGCACGCCGACGACATGAACGTCGTGACGCTCGACGATCCCGAGCTGTTCAAATACCCGGTCGCGTACATCATCGAAGTCGGCTGGTGGTCGCCGACGCCCGAGGAAGCCGAAGGACTACGCAACTACCTTTTGAAGGGTGGCTTTCTGATCGTCGACGACTTCAAGCCTGAGAACTGGCGCGGCGTGCCCGGCGGCGGATGGGAGCCGTTCGCCGAGGCGATGCGACGGGTGCTGCCCGGCGTGAAGTTCATCGACATGGACCTGAAGCATCCCGTGTTTCACTCCTTCTTCGAGATCCCCGAGTCGCTGCTGTCGGATTTTCCCCAGGCCTACAACTACGGGAACCCGGTCTTCCGGGGGATTTTCGAGAACAACGATCCCACCCAGCGGTTGATGGTGATGGTGAACTACAACACCGACGTGTCGCAGGTCCTGGGAATGGTCTGGCCGCGGCTTCCGGCCATTCGACGATACCAACGAGGCGTACAAGTTGGCGGTCAACTACCTCATGTACAGCATGACGCACTGAAGCACCCATTGGCGAGGCCGCCTTCCTTGACCCTCTGCGTCCTCTGCATCCTCTGCGTCCTACAGTCGACAGAACCGTAACTGCAAGAAATCGGCGCTCGATCGTTCTTCTCTCAGAGGAGACCGATTGGTGGCTGACCCGCGCCTGTACCAAATCGCCGTGCTCGCGTCGCTGCTCGTCTACGGCATGGCCGGGCTCGACTTCGAGATCACCCTCACGCGAGCGGCGTTGTTGCTGCTGACGGTGCTGGCCACACAGGCGGTCGGCGACCGGATCGAGGGCAGGCCTCCGAACCTCCGCAGCGCCCTTATCTCCGGGCTGTCGTTGTGCCTGCTCGTCCGCACCAACCGGACCGACCTGGCGCTCCTGGCAGCCGTCGTCACGATCGCCGCGAAGTTCATCGTCCGCTACCGCGGCAAGCACATCTTCAATCCCACCAACGGCGGCATCGTCGCCATGCTGCTCCTGACCGACCAGGTGTGGGTCTCGCCGGGTCAATGGGGATCGGTGGCGTTTTTCGCGTTCCTGATGGCGTGCCTCGGTGGTCTGGTCGTGAACCGCGCGTCGCGGAGCGACGTCACCTACGCGTTCATCGCCTTCTACGGCGCGCTCGTGTTCGGCCGGTCGTGGTATCTCGGCGAACCGTTCACCATTCCGTTTCACCGGCTGGAAAGCGGCGCGCTCCTGCTCTTCACGTTCTTCATGATCTCCGATCCGAAAACAACCCCCGATTCACGCGCCGGACGCGTGCTGTTCGCGGCACTGGTCGCATACGGCGCCTGGTACGTGCAGTTCCGACTCTTCCGGACGAACGGCCTCCTCTGGTCGCTCGCAACGTTTTCTCTGATGGTTCCGCTGATCGACCGGCTGCTGCCCGGCTCGAAATACTCGTGGACCTCTCGCAAGGAGCAACGGCATGGTGAAACGACTGGTATTCGCAGCGGCGCTCGTGCTGGTGATGGTGTGGTCGGCGCCACCGCTGCTTAGCTTCTGCGGCTTCTACTGCGCGAAAGCCGACACGAAGCTGTTCAACAAGGCCTCTCAGGTGGTGCTCGTCCGCGATGGCGAACGCACCGTCATGACCATGGTCAGCGATTTTCAGGGGAACCTGAAGGAGTTCGCGCTCGTGATTCCCGTGCCGACGATTCTGCGGCGCGAGCAGATCCACGTCGGCGACAAGGCGCTCGTCGAGCATCTCGACGCCTACTCGGCGCCGCGGCTTGTCGAGTACTTCGACGACGATCCGTGCCGACTGCCAAGGCTGACGCAGGCGATGAGGGCGGTGCCTGCTGCAGCCGAGGCGAGGATAGGCGGCTTGGACAGGCTTGCGAGGAGTCTCGGCGTCACCATCGAAGCGCAGTACACCGTCGGCGAGTACGACATTCTGATCCTCTCGGCCGCTCAGAGCTCGGGCCTGGAGACCTGGCTGCGCGAGAACGGCTACGTGATCCCGGCCGGGGCGTCGCCGGTCATCGCCAGTTACCTCAAACAGAACATGAAATTCTTCGTCGCGAAGGTGAATCTCACGGAGCAGTCGAAGCTCGGGTTCACCTACCTGCGACCGCTGCAGATCGCGTACGAATCGCCAAAGTTCATGCTGCCGATCCGGCTCGGCATGGTGAACGCCGACAAGCAGCAGGAACTGTTCGTCTACGCGCTGACGCGCAAGGGGCGCATCGAAACCACCAATTACCGGACCGTCAAGCTGCCCTCGAACATGGATCTGCCCGTCTATCTCAAGCAGCCGGGCGAATTCGCGAAGTTCTACCAGGCGATGTTCAGGCGGCAGGTCCAGAACGAGGGCGGGAACGCGGTGTTTGTCGAATACGCGTGGGACATGCGCTGGTGCGATCCCTGCGCCGCCGATCCGCTATCGAACGACGAGTTGAGGCGGCTCGGTGTGTTCTGGACGACTGAGGGGCGCGGCATGCAACCGCCTGAGGTCTTCGTCACGCGGCTTCACGTCAGCTATGACAAGGCACATTTCCCGGAGGATCTCGTCTTCCAGGAAACCGGAGATCGCAATAATTTCCAGGGCCGTTACGTCCTCCGGCACGCGTGGACCGGCGAAGACTCGTGCGGCGCGGCGCGGGAATATCGCAACACGTTGCGGCAGCGGCATGAAGCGGAAGCCGATCGCCTCGCCTCCCTGACCGGGTGGGAACTTCCGGGCATTCGCAAGCGGATGGGCCTCGACCAGCGCCCGGGCGTTCCGGTTCGCCAACCGGCCTGGTGGGAACGGTTGTGGAACAATTGATCAGAAAGTGAAACGCTATCTCAGCGAGCGAGCGCGCGAGCGAGCCACGCGACCGGAGCGCGCCGGCGGAGCGGCGCGCGAGAGAGCGTGTGGGGGAGTCCGAGGGGCGCAGCCCCTCGGTAACTAAACGTGGACGGGTCTCACGCGGCGGATCTCGAGCTCGCGCGCAGATGCGCGGCCGGCGAACCGGCAGCGTGGGACCAGTTCGTCCGCGATTACCGGCCGGTGCTCTATCGCGCGGCTGACGCGCTCGACCCGAATGGCGGTGCGCGCGAGATCGCCGATTCGTTGTATGGCGAGCTGTACGGCCTGAAGAGTGCTGGCCCGGAGCGGCGCTCGCTGTTGCTCTCGTTCAGCGGCCGCAGCAGTCTTGCCACCTGGCTGCGAGCGGTGCTGTGCCAGCGTTTCGTCGATCGCGTACGCGCCGAGCGCCGGCTCGAGCCGCTGCCAGCCGAGGATCCCGCCGAGCTTCGCGAGCCGGTCGACCCGAATCGCGGTCGTTACCTCGAGCTCGTGGCGCAGGCGCTCAGCCGCGCCGTGGGACAGTTGGGCAGCAAGGATCGGCTGCGCTTGTCGTATTACTACGTGCAGGAGCTGACGCTCGCGGAAATCGGGCGCCTGCTCAAGGAGCACGAAGCGACCGTCTCGCGCCAGCTCACCCGGACGCGGCGGGCGGTTCGCGCCGCGGTCGAACGCGAGCTTCGGGACGCCGCCGGTCTGAACGAGGCGCAGGTGGCCGAATGCTTCGCGTCGGTGGCCGCCGATCCCGGACCGCTCGATCTGCAGCCGCTGCTCGTCGGCGCCCCGAAAGATCACGAGGCAGCTGCCTCGGAGCGTTCAGCATGAAACGATCGATGGACGACCTGCTCCGCGACACGCTCCGCGCCCGCGCCGCCGATCCGACCGCGGCCTGTCTCGATCCTGAAACGGCCGCGGCGTTCGTCGACGGCACGATGTCCGCTCGCGCGCGCTCCGGCGCCGAAGCGCATGTCGCGGACTGTCCGCGGTGCCAGGCGGTGCTTGCCGCCCTGGTGCGATCGACGCCGCCGCCAATCGAGCGCGTATGGTGGAGGCGTCCGGCGGTGGCCTGGCTCGCCCCGCTGACGGTCGCGGCCACAGCCGTCGCGATCTGGATCAATGTTCCAGACACTCCAAGCGGTCCGTCCGTCCAGACCCTGCGCGACGCGGTTCCGCCCATCGAATCTTCGCCGATTCAGTCGCAGCCGACAGCTGCGCCAGCCGCGCCACAGGCACAGTCGCAGATCGGATCAGTCGCCGATGCACGCTCTGTCGCGCCCGAAGTGTTACGCGCTCGCGAGGCGGCGGCTTCAGCGAAAGCCCGATTGGCCCGCGCGACACCTGAGGCCTCGGCCAACAGCGTTGATGCCCGGCAAGTAGCGGCGGCTTCGCAGGCTCAGGCGGCGGCTCCTTCTGTGGCGGACCCGCCGGCGCGGCCGTCGGCGTTTGCTGGGACAGATACTGCGACCTTCAGAGCCGACACGCTCGCCCGCGTGGCGGCGACGCTAGTCGTTTCTTCCAACCGCATCAGCCAGTGGCGTATTGGAAACGGCAGTGAGGTGCAGCATTCCGCCGACGGCGGCTCGACCTGGCGGACACAGGCCACCGGCGTGAACGTCACGCTCACGGCCGGCTCCTCGCCATCGCCATCAGTCTGCTGGCTCGTGGGTCCGGGCGGCCTCGTCTTGATCACGACCGACGAAGGGCAGTCCTGGCGTCGCGTGCCGTTTCCGGTTGTGACGGACCTCGTCTCCGTCCGCGCCACCGACGATCGGACGGCCACAGTCGTCACCTCGGACGGGCGCACGTTCGTGACGTCTGAGGCGGCCGAAGCTGGCGACAGTAGCACTGGTCGCGGGGCGGGCGAACTGCGATCAACCGGCGCGAGACAGACCGTTTGTCCGACCCGCGACGGTCGATCTCGTTTTAATCGCATTTAGGACCGAGCCGCAGGGTGCTCCAGATGTGGCGCGATTCCGCGGGCTCTCCGCTGTTCGTCCTCGCGATTCTCGCACCCTGGTCCCGGCGGTCTCCGTTCGATCAGGAAAGGAAAGGTACCATACGTGCGCTATCATGAACGGCTCGCTCGCACATCTTGCCGCTGTGTCCCCCAGGCGCAGCGCTCGCCCGCAAGGATGACCGATCTGCTGCTCGACGATCCGCCGCGTCACGGCCTACCTCTGTTAATCGTTCAGCGCAATGGCTCGGCAGACAAGTGAATGTACAGTTCGAGAGAAGATGCAAGAGCAGTGAATCGCAGGTATCAAGAGACCTGACCGATATCCAGTTTCAACTGAGGCTCGCCACGATGCAGCGCCAGCGAACGGACGACGCTCGCGACCGGACGTAGAACAGAGGGACTACGCTCTGTGAATCTGGCCGAACTAGCTGTCACCGGCGGCAGCTCGAAACGCGAGCAAGGGGACGTGAAGGATCGTCTCGTCCGGGAGCGGCGGTACGACAGCGAGCTCGGACTGCACGGAGACCTGAAGGCGCGGAAACTCTGGCGACAGAGTAGAACCGCTGGTGCGACTTCAACTCGCGGTTGGGCGATCAGGAGCGAACGATCCGCGATAACTCGCCTAGAGCGCTTCTTGACCGTCGCGCGATTTCACCACGCCGACAGAGGCGAGTGACGATCCGAGCGCGCGTCACGTTTTCGGCCTTCCGCGTATTTCCACCTCAAGGCCGTCGCGACGACCTCCGGACGGGCGCGGGCATCGACGAACTGGCGTCCATAAAATGGCGACGTGAAGATGGCACAGGTCGTTCCGGCGAGTAATCGTGAGAGACCGAACAACATTCTTTGGTGGCGAACCCGCGAAGACTACAACGACGAAGATCCGACAGGACGAAAGTGGACGGACCTTGACTGGTTGGACGACGGCAACATCTGGGCCTCGAGGCGCGACGAGGCCAGAACCATCTATGGAAGTCCACCTGGTCTCATGATCCTGACTGTTTCGAAAAACCTCAGCATGCAGGTGAGGTTCGCCGAACTGGATGATCGGTCTCGGGGGTTGGTCGAGGGTGGCGAGACCGACCCATTTGCGCTTACCGAGCACCTAGTCAGTCCGCGTTCAACCATGACCTGCCGCTGGCGTCCCGGCTGGCTACAGTAGAGCTAACCCTGTATCACTGTCGAATGCATCGTGGGAATCGTAATTACAGATCCGAGGGCTCTCCGGAGCGCTCATGGGAGTTGCGACACACCTGGTAAGCCGTTGCCGTGCGGCACGACAGTTGCCGCCCGTCATGTCCGGGTCATGCTGTCACGTCGGTTTCTGCTCGCCCCTGTTGTCGGCCTGCTGGTCACTGGGCCAGACACGACGTACGCCCTCTGATCCGTCCAAACGTCGGTTCTAGTGCTGTCGACGCCGCCGCGGCACTGGCCGTGCCCTCAAGGACGCGCACCGTCGAACTGAAGGGAGCCGTCAGGATCGGAGGTGGAGCCGCATCAAGTGTCCGGTTGACGTTCCACCACAACCAGGGCGTGCAGCGGGAGTGGCGCGCCCGAATCAAGTCTGACGGGAGTTACAGCATCAAGCTCAAGGGCGGTGACAGGGATGTCATCTGCGCCCGGATCGAACGGAACCGGCCCTTGAATAGTTTTTCCAACTGCCGACGATTTTCAGCTGGTGTGCATCGACTGGACTTCGACCTTCCGCCAGGCGTTATTCGCGTCGAGGTTCCACCCGTTCGCCGTCGCGTCCCCCCTTTGGCTTCCGTTCGAGTGGAGGGCCTCAAAGGCGGAGCGGGTCGCTCGTTCAGGCCCGCGAAGGGATTTCGTGGTGACTACTTCGCGGCAGACGTCGGCACGTACATAGTGACCATCACTGACCCCGAGCATGAAGAGATGCTGGCGTCGTGGCCGGTGACGATCACGGCTGACGCGCCAGTCGTGGGGATCAAACTTCCTATCTCCCGAAAGTAGCATTAGCCCTCCTTCCTCGGCGGCGATGGCGGCAGATCTCTCTGTTTCTCCGCGGCTGGTCGATCATATTATTCGCGCATATGTCCACGCGAATCAGCCGTCGAGACGTCTTGTACGCGCTGCCGGGAGTGTTCGGGTTCGGAGCGCTCCTCCGCGCGCAGCAATCGGCCGGGCCGTTGGCCACGGTTGCGATGAACCACGTGACGTTGACGGTCACAAACGCCAAGCGCTCGCTGGACTTCTACCAGCGCCTGTTCGGCCTGCCGATCGTGGCCACGCAGGGGCCGGTTCCCATTCTTCGACTCGGCCCGGGTCCGCAGTTCATCGCGCTCAGCGAGCGGCCTACGGCCAAGCCGGGCATCGATCATGTCTGCCTGACGATCGAGCGGTTCGACGTCGACCGGGTCATGAAGGCACTGGCGGGATTCGGCGTGACAGCCGCGGAGCAGGGCGCAGCCGGCGGGCTCTCTGGCGGACCGCTGCGCGCGCGGGTGCGCATCCGCGGCGAAAACGCGGGCGGCGCCAAAGAGGGGACGCCTGAGATCTACTTCGGCGACCCGGACGGCATCACTATCCAGCTGCAGGCGCCGACGTATTGCGGTGGCGCCGGTCTCGTTGGAGAGGTGTGCTCCTCGCCGAAGCCCGCTGGCAAACCGCCGCTGGTGACGCGCGAGATGAACCACGTCACGCTCGCGGTCAGCGATCCCAAGCGGTCGCTCGAGTTCTATCAACGCGTGTTCGGTCTGCCCGTGGTCGCGACGCAGGGTCCCATCCCGATCATGCGCGTCGGTCGGGGGCCGGCGTTCATCGCGTTGAGCAGCGCCGGCACCGGGAGCCCCCTCATCCATCACGTGTGCGTGACGATCGACAACTTCGATCCCGACCGGACCATGCAGACCCTGGCGGAACTGGGCGTCAAGAAAGCCGAAGGGGCCGCCGCGGGACCGCTGACGGCGCGCATCCGGATGCGAGGTCCGGAAGCGGGGGGTGCGAAGGAAGGCACCCCCGAGCTCTACATGACGGATCCGGACGGCATCACCATCCAGCTGCAGGACGTCAGGTACTGCGGCGGCGCCGGCCGCGTCGGCGAGGTGTGTTCGCGTTCGTAGCGTCCGGCCGGAGCGTCGGCTTTAGCCGGACGTCAGAGCGACGTCCGCCTGAAGGCAGACTACGGGACTACAGCGCCAGCGGCGCGACGCTGTTTCCGATCTTGTCGATCGGCACGCCGAGCTTGTCGAGGATGCTCAGGTGCAGATTCGCCAGCACGCCGTTCGGGTGCTTCTCGTGGCGGCCGCCCGGCACCGGCCCGGCAACGCCTCCGACCAGCAGGATCGGCAGGTCGTTCGGCGAGTGCGCGTTGCTGTCGGACATGCCGGACCCGTAGAGGAGCAGCATGTGATCGAGCAGCGAGCCGTCGCCGTCCGGCGTCGCGCGCAGCTTCTCCAGGTAGTACGCAGAACAGCGTCGTGTGGAACGTGTTGATCTTCGCCACCGTCGCGATCTTCACCTGGTCGTTCTGATGGTGCGAGATCGGGTGGTGCGCTTCGTTCACGCCGATCTCCGGATAGGTCCGGCCGCTGATCTCGCGTCCCATCATGAACGTGATCACCCGCGTCAGGTCGCTCTGGTACGCGAGCACCTGCAGGTCGAACATCAGCTTCGCATGCTCGTCGTAGCTCGCCGGCACGCCGGCCGGCTGCGAGACGACCGGCACCGCCACGTTCTTTGCGCTCTGCTCTTCGGCCAGCTGGATCCGCCGTTCGACGTCGCGGATCGCTTCCAGGTAGTCCGACAGCTTCGATCGGTCGTTGCGTGCCGAGCCGCTGCTGCAGGCTCGTCGTCTTGTCCAGCACCGAGTCGAGGATGCTGCGATCGGCGCGCAGCCGTGCCGCGCGCACGCGCGCGTCGGTCGTCCCGCCTTCGCCGAACAGCCGCTCGAACACCACGCGCGGATCGTTTTCCATCGGCAGCGGCGTCGTGGCGCTGCGCCACGCGATCGTGTTCGTATAGCCGCAGCTGTACCCGATGTCGCACGATCCCGCGAAGTCGCGTCCCTCGAGCGCCAGCTCCAGCGAGGCGAACTGCGTGTGCTGCCCGAGTTCCCTGGCGGCGAACTGATCCATCGACACGTCGGCGACCAGCTCCGAATCGGAGCGCTTGGCCGCGACAGCGGTCAGGAACCGCGTGGAAGCGCCGGCATGCGCGCCGGTGCTGACGACGCCGTTGAGGCCGGAGATGACGCGCAGGTGATCGCGGAACGGCTCGAGCGGCTTGAGGATCGGCTTGAACTCGAACCCGGCGCCCTCGGTCGCCGGCGTCCAGAACGGCATCATCATCCCGTTCGGCACGTAGACCACGCCCAGGCGGCGAACCGCCGTGGCCGCTGCGGCCCGCGCGCCGCCGAAGGCGGGGATCATGCTGTCCAGGAACGGCAGCGCGACCGCCGCACCTGCGGCGCGCAGCATTTCCCGGCGGGACAGCGACATCTTCGTGATGATCATGAGTGCCGATCTCCTCATCTGAAACGGCACGCTGGCGACGATGCCACGAACGAGGGAGGACCACCGGTAGTCGTCGGCCGCCGCGTCGCGCACGATCTTGCGCACCGCCGGCTGATCGAAGGCTTCGAGCCGCCGGCCGAGAGCATAGCTCAGAAGCTTTTCGGTCACCGTCGTAATGAATTGCTCGCCGACGGGCCAGCAGGATCGAACGCAGGCCGGCCGGACCCTCGAAGCGGCTGCCGTCGACCAGCGCGCCCGACGCGTCGATCGCGCTGTCGCCCTCGGCGGTCGTCCGCCAGCGGCCCATCGGATCGAAGTTTTCGAGCGCGAACCCCAGCGGATCCATCGGCGCATGGCAGCTCGAACACGCCGGGTTGCGGCGGTGCTCCTCGAGCCGCGCGCGCACCGAGACGAACCGCCCGCTCTCGTCCTTGTCCTTCAGCGTCGTGTTGACGTCCGGCGGCGGCGGCGGCGGCGGTGCGCCGAGGAAGTTGCCGAGCACCCATTTGCCGCGCAGCACCGGCGACGTGCGGTTCGGGTACGAGGTCACCGTCAACAGGCTCGCCTGGCCGAGCAGTCCTCTGCGGTGGTCCTGGGCCGCGCCGAGCGAGACGCGGCGGAACCGCTCTCCGTAGACGCCCGGGATGCCGTAGTGGCGGGCGAGCCGCTCGTTCACGAAGGTGTAATCCGCGGTCAGCAGGTCGACGACGCTGCGATCCGCCGAGCAGCTGGCTGTCGATGAACAGCTCGGTCTCGCGCCGCATCGCGTCGCGCAGGTTCTCGTCGAACTCGTCGAAGATGTCGGGATCGGGCGTGTGCTCGCGGATGTTGCGCAGCTCGAGCCACTGGCCGGCGAAGTTCTCGACGAGCGCGCGCCGCCCGCGCGGGTCGTCGAACAGGCGCCGCACCTGCTGTTCGAGGATGCCCGGCTCGCTGAGCCGCTTCCGGCCCGCCAGATCGAGCAACTCGTCGTCCGGGATGCTGCTCCACAGGAAGAACGACAGCCGCGACGCGAGCTCGAGGTCGCTGACGCGATACACCGAGCCGCGGCGCGCACCGGCCGGATCGTGCTCGACCCGGAACAGGAACTCCGGGATCCACCAGCAGCCGCTCGAGCGCGCGCTGGATGCCGGCCTCGAAGCCGCCGTCGGGGTCGTCGCGGCGGCCTGCCTCGTAGAACGTCAGCAACGCGTCGACGTCGGCGTCGGTCACCGGACGGCGATACGCGCGGCGCGCGAGCGTCGACAGGATCGATCGCGCGCACGCCCGCGCGGCTGGCGTTGGACGCGGGCGTACACGTCAGGATGCGTCGCCGGCTCGGCGTGTCGCCGGCGCCGGCGCCGGCATACGGGCCGCCGATCGCGATGTTCTCGACGGCGGCGTCGCCCAGCAGCATTTCGTCGATCGGCCAGCGGATACGACACCTGGCGCGGCTGCAGGACGCCTTCGGGCGCCGCGCTCGGCTCGTCGACGAACGTCACGCCGACGATCCGCGTCCCGGCCTTGGCGGTGAAGCGGGCCTCGAGGTTCGGCGTCGGCGTCGTGCGCGTACTTTTCCCAGGCCGGGTTGCCGAAGATCGCGCCCGCGAAGCTGCGCGGGCGCCGGCGATCCGTGATCCTCGCCGCCGACGACGAACTGCGCGACCCGCGCGCCGTCCACGCGGACTTCGAGACGATGCGGCCGGCCGAGGCCGCGAATGTAGTCGTAGAGGTTGGTCTGCAGCTTGATCTTGATCGAGTACTCGCCGTCGACCGGGAACGCATGTCGAACGGCGATCCCGCCGCGCGAACCGAACGGCAGGTCTTCGCTGAGCCGCGCGTTCTGAACCAGCAGCCGCGGGACGTTGTAGGTCTGGATCGCCGGACCTGGCAGCGGCCGGCCCAGCGCCTGGCGCGTGACTTTCTTCGCGGCCGACATGTACCGATCGAGCAGCGCCGGCGAGACCGACAGCACGTCGGCGATGTTGTCGAACCCGTGCTCGTCGGCATCGTCGGCGGGCAGCAGCGTGCGGACGTCGACCTCGATGCCGAGGAGATCGCGGATCGCATTGGCGTATCCGCGCGGTTCAGGCGGTGCACGGCCGGCCGGCCGGGATTCGCGTTCGACGCGGCCGCGCGATCGAGCGCGGACTCCAGCGCAGTGACGAATGCGACGGCTGCCGCGGCATCCGGCCGCGGCCGGCCCGCCGGAGGCATCGAGCCGGTGCGGAGCTTCCGCACGACCTTTTCCCACTTCCCGGCGTCAGCGCCAATCTGCGACGGGTCGACGGTGTCGAGCGCCAGGCCCGCCGTCTGCAGCCGCTGGTTGTGGCACGCGACGCAGTTTCTGGTGAGGAATTCCCGATTCGGCGCGGCGAGGCGTCGCCTGCGCGGGACTCGCGGGGAGCCTGGACGTGCCGACAACCGGGAGTCCACCGGAGAGCCGGCGAGCATACCGACTCCGCAGCCAACGACGATCACCCACGACCACTTCTGCACTCGCGGTTTCGCCCTCTACCTCAACTACTGACTGCAGCCCGAATGATAGCAGCCGCTCCGGCCCGGGCCGGCGGCATTTACAAAACTTTCGAAGAACCGGCGTTCCCGCCGAATATCATGGACCGGCGGTCGTTCGGCCACGCCGTCCGTGCGCGTGTCGCTTCGCTTTCGACGGAGAATTGACGTGGGTACACAAGCTTGTCCTGCGGATGGAATCGTCGTCGCCATGCTGCGCCGGCCTCGTCGCTGCCGCGGCCGCGGACTCCGACACGCGTCTGATGGACGCCGTCAAGCGCCAGGACCGGCCGGCGGTCGCCGCGCTCCTGAAGGAGCGCATCGACGTGAACGCGCCGCAGCCCGACGGCACGACGGCGCTTCACTGGGCCGCGTACCACGACGATGCCGCCACCGTCGGCGGCGCTGCTTCGGGCCGGCGCGAAGGCCAACGCCGCCACCGACGCCGGCGTGACGCCGGTGTGGCTCGCCTGCACCACGAACGCCAGCGCGGCGGTCGTCCAGCTGCTCCTGGAAGGCGGGCGCGAATCCGAATCTCGCGCCGGATACCGGGGAAACGCCGCTGATGTGGTGCGCGCGCACCGGAGCCCTGGACTCGGTGAAGGCGCTGGCCGGCCGGGGTGCCGACGTCAACGCGCGCGAAAAGAGCGCCGATCAGACGCGCGTTGATGTGGGCGGTCGCGGCGCGACATCCCGACGTCGTCAAAGCCCTGCTCGAACTCAAGGCCGATCCGCGGGCGCGCACGAAGGTCGACGACGGAGCTCGTCTACAAAGGGTTCCGCTACATCACCGCGCCGCCGGCGCAGTCGGAAGGCATCATCGAGAACGCGAAGCGCGGCGGCTTCACGCCGTTGCTGTTCGCGGCGCAGCAGGGCGATCGCGCGTCGGCGGAACTGCTGCTCTCGGCGGGCGCCGACGTGAACGACGCCGATGCCTCTGGCGCGAGCGTGCTGGTGGTCGCCGCGCACAGCGGGCATGGCGCGCTGGCGCAGCTGCTCCTGGACCGCGGCGCCGATCCGAATGCCGCGGGCGCCGGGTACACGCCCCTTCACGCGGCCGTGCTCCGCGGCGACGCGGCACTGGTCAGGGCGCTGTTGAGCGAAGGGGGCGGACCCGAATGCGCCGCTCACAGGCGGGAACACCGGTCCGGAAGTACGGCGTCGATTACGCGTTGAGCGCCGCCTGGATTGGCGCGACGCCGTACTGGCTGGCCGCCAAGTTCGCCGAGCCCGAGATCATGCGCCTCCTGGCCGATGCCAAGGCCGATACGCGGCGCGCCATGCCCGACGGGACGACGCCGCTGATGGCCACGTTGATGGGCAGCGTCGGCCAGGGCGATCGCCGCGAGCGTTTCCAGACCGAAGTGCAGATGGCGGTCGCCGCCCCGCTCGACGCGGAAGCGACCGTGACGGCCGCCACGCTGGCCATCGAGCTGGGCGCGGACCTCAACGCCACCACCGGCACGGGCGATACCGCCTTGCATCTCGCCGCCACTCGCGCGTTGAACCCCGGTCATCAAGCTTCTGGTGGACGCCGGCGCCGCGCTCGACATCAAGAACAAACGCGGGCAGACGCCGCTCGCGGCGGCCGCCGGCCGCCGCGGTCCCGGCGATTTCGACGGCGACACGGCCGCCGCCGCTGCCGCCCAGACGAATCAGACCGTGGAGTTGCTCCGCGCCCTTGGGGCCAAAGAGTGATCGTCTCATTCGCAAGACGAGGAGGTCCGTTATGAAACGGTTCGTGGCAATCGTTTGGTCCGGCACGTTGGTGGTCGCGTACATGGCCGGTTCCGCGATCGGACCGGCTGGATCGGCAGCGCAGACCGCGGCGGGCGCGCAACAGCCGGCCGCACCAGCCGGCGCCTTGCCGCCAGGGGAGTATTCCAAGATCCAACTGGCTCCGGATCAGGGGCAGCCGACGCACTACTCGGGCGACGCCTTGAGAAAGTCGCATGCGGCGCTGCAGGCGCGTGCCAAAAGTGGGCAGGCAGGGGTCGCGCCGCGGGACTTCATGACGCCGTTAGTCACGCGCAACTACTCGTACATCCTGCTGCATCGGACGCCACCGCGGCACAGACGGATCAAAAGCCAGCCGCCGAGTTACACGAGGGCGTGACCGACATCTACTACATCGTGGGCGGCACTGGCACCGTCTATGTCGGCGGTGAGATTGAAAACCGTCGCATTTCCCGACCCGGCGAATACGGCGGCCAGATGGCGGCAGGCAAGCCATTCAAGCTGCAGGCGGGTGACATCCTGACGATTCCAGCGAACATGGCTCACGGCACGGTTCCGGACGCGGGCGGGATGACCTACGTCCTCCAGAAGATCAACGTCGGGCTGTATCCCTGGTCCCTGATCAACGGCACGCCGTAGACGCGTCGACGCTTGCACACGCGTGGAAGAGACCGGCACAATTCCGCCGGAGGCCTGTCATGAACGCACGTGCACTCATCGTCGGCGCCGCGCTGGCCGTCACGGCCGGCATGGGCGTCGCGATTGCGCAGACGCCCCAGACCGTGGATGGACTGGTGTCGGCCGCGAAGAACGCGGCGGGCCTGGAATGGCCCGGCACCTTTCTGCGGCTCTGTGTCGTGCCGGCTCCTTCCACGGGCAGGGGGCGTGGCGCGGCCGCGCCGGCCGCCAAACCGGCCGGCCCGCCGCCCCGGAACTCGTGGTACGCGGAGCCGGCGAAAGTGGCGGACAACTTCTATTTTCTCGGCACCAAGGTCCACAACGCCTGGGCGCTTGTCGGGAGCGAAGGCATCATCGTGTTCGAGGCGCTGTTCGACTATGCCGCGCCGGACGAGATTGCTGACGGCATGCGGAAGCTTGGCCTCGACGTCAACCAGGTCAAGTACGTGGTCATTTCCCACGCGCACGGCGACCACGATGGCGGCGCGAAGTTTCTTCAGGACAAGATGCCGAAGGCGCGGCTCGTCTACGGCGGTCCCGACTGGGATGCGGTCGACAAGTCGACGAACCGGCCGGGCGGGAAACCGAAGCGCGACATGGTCGGCACCGACGATCTGAAGCTGGCCGTTGGCGACGCCTTCGTTCAGATCGTCACGACGCCTGGCCATACGGCGGGCACACTGTCCTTCCTCTTCGAGATCAAGGACAACGGCAAGCCGCTGCGCGTGGCGTACGTTGGAGGGACCGCGATTCCGTTCGACGGCGCCGCGGCCTACTACGACGGCTACATTGCGTCGGCGGGGAAGATGGCCAAGGCCGCGGCTGCTTTCGGTGCGACGGTCCTTCTGTCGAACCACACGGAATTCGACAACGGCTACTACAAGGCACACACCGCCGCGAGCCGGAAGGGTGGTGAGGCGAACCCGTTCGATGTCGGCCGGGACGCCGTCGGGCGCTACTTCACGGTGGTCGAACAGTGTTCGACGGCCGCCAAACTGCGGGCGGCCGCGAAGCCGTAGCAACGCACTGCGCCCGCGAGCGAGCGCGCGAGAGAGCGTGTAGGGGAGTCCGAGGGGCGAAGCCCCTCGGGTAAACTAACGGGCGGGCATCGCGCGCTTGCCGTCGACGACCGGCGGGAAGTCCTGCACCTCGTCGTAGGCTTCGGTGATGAACCGGTCCTTGCTCTGTTGCGTGTCGCCCAGCGTCGCGGCGTCGTAGGGCGCGGTCAGGTTCGCGGCGAGCACGTCCTTCAGCGAGCTTCCCCTGATCGCGCAGCGCCTTCACCTTGGCCATGATGTCCACGATCATGGTGCGATAGGGCAGCAGGTCCTGTTTCTTGATGAGCGTCCCGTGTCCCGGGATGAGCGTCGTGTTCGGGCCGGCGAGCTTCGCGATGAGATCGGCGGCGTCGAGCATGCCCTTCAGCGACCCGCCGTTGGCGTGATCGGCGAACGGATACCCGAAGTTCCGGTAGAAGTCCTCGATGTAGATCACGTCGGCTTGTCTGAAGCGGACGATCGTGTCCCCCGCGGTGTGCGACGGCATCATGGGGATGAAGTCCACCGTCTCGCCGTTCATGTAGAAGGTGACCGCCGGCTCGCCGGGCGCCGCCGGGTTGAAACTGTAGGTGGCGGCGGGAACGCTGGCCGGATCGATCGCCGGCGCCGTGCCGGTCGCCCGGCGCGGCGGCCGCAGCATCTCGTTGCGCAGGTTCTCCTGCGCGTAGATCAGCGCGCCCTGCTTCGCGAAAAACGCGTTCGCCCCGGTATGGTCGCTGTGCACGTGCGTGTCGACGAGGATCCTGATCGGCCCGTCGGTAAAGCCGCGGATCGCCTTCAACGTCTTCTCGGCGACCTGGCGGTTTTGTGTATCAACCATCAGCACGCCGTCTGGCCCGAACAGCACCATGGCGCGGCCGCCCGAGGCGTCCGGGTGCGCGGGGTCGAGACCCTGCGATCCGTGCAGGACGAACAGGTTCGGCGACATCTTTTCGACGACACTGATCTCGATCTTTTCCCAGGGCGTCTGGTATCCCGGCGGGAAAGAGAACGGCCCCTTGGCGGGCGGAATGATCGTCTGTGGATATCCAGGCGCCTGGGCCCCGACGTGAGCTGGCACGGCTGTACCAGCGGCGATGGCCATCACCAACAGGAACGTGCGTGTCTGCATGGCTTCCTCACTGCACGCCGAGCCCTGCCCGGCGAGTGGATTATAGGTCGCCTCAAACGGCACTGAAGTTCACGCAAATTGCGGACTTTTGACCTCTCTGGAGTCGGAGACGACCAAAAGTCAGGCAAGTACGCCCGATCCCGGTGGTACGCCAGTTGCTCAGCTCGTGCACGGCGATGGCTGGCGATCGTTCGTCCACCGTTCCAGTCAATTCGACGTCACGGGTCCATTACAGAATTGACGGTCCGGACCGGTCGACCGCGTCGCCCGGGGATCCCAGCGCGGCAGTCCGTGATGCGCTCGGACAGTGCCACGACCTGATGTCAGAGCGTGGTGAAGCGCCGGGGAACGGTGTCGCGGGGAACGTCCTTGCCATCTACGCGTCGTTTGACGAGGCGGCGCGCGCCGCATTTTTCGACGGCCTCATCGCTCGATTTTCAGTCGATCCATCCGCTCTTCTGCGCGCGGCCGAAGCCTACGTCCGCAGTCCCTGTGACGACACGTTGCAAGCCCTGCAGCAGGCGAGCGAGGCGCCGCTTCGCGATCTGTTCTTGAGGTTGAACGGGGCGCCGGGGGCGACGGCGTGGCTCGTCCGCATGCGCGAGCACCTCCACCCTCACCTTCACAATCACCAGGCGTGGGCGACGATCGAGAGCGATCTCACGCACGTGCTCAGGTTGATCTTCAATCGCAGTGTGCTCGATTTTCAGCAGATCGACCTCGAAACGCCGTCCTCCGTCCTCGAGCGACTGATCGAAGCCGAGGCGGTCCACCCGGTCAACGACTGGCGAGAGATGGGACGCCGCCTCGAGGCCGATCGGCGGTGTTATGCCTTCTTTCACCCCGCCTGGCCGCAGGAACCGCTGATCTTCACCGAAGTGGCGCTGACGCGCGGCATCGCGTCGATGATTCAGCCGATCCTCGATCCCGATGCGGCGGTCGTGGATCCGCGGACCTGCGACACCGCCATGTTCTATTCGATCAGCAATTGCCAACCAGGGCTCCGTGGATTCTCATTCGGCAACGCCCTGCTCAGCCGTGCCATCGAGCAATTGCGGACCGAGATGCCCTGGCTGCGGCGGTTCGCGACGATTTCGCCGATTCCCGGATTTCGATCGTGGCTCTCTGCCTCGGCAGGATCACTCAACGCGTCGCAGGACGAGCTCGTCGCCCTGTGCGCTCACTATCTCCTTCGTGTGAAACAGGGCAGCGAGCCGGCGGATGCCGTCGCGCGTTTTCATCTTGGAAACGGGGCGCGGCTCCATCGCCTCAACGTGTCGAGCGACCTGTCGCCGGCGGGAATCCGTCGCTCCGCGGGCCTCACGGTCAACTACGTCTACGAGCTGAATGAGCTGGAGCGCAACGCCGAGACCTACCGGCGCAGCCATGAGGTCCGCACCGGTCCCGAAGTGGCTCGGCTGGCGCGTCTGGCCGCGCCGCTGCTGTCGAATCCCTCGCTGGTCGCCTGACCTTAGTCGGCGCGCCGCAGGCGCAGCTATTTGACGCGTAGCCGCCGCATGATGTTGGTTATCGGGCGGGTGTCACGGAGCACTTTCAGGTATTCGACGAGCGCCCACACGTCTTCCCTGGCGAGCGTGTCCTTGAAGGCTGGCATGTCGTCGATCTGCACCCGCAGCTGGATGGCGTGACCGTTCCAGACCTTGTAGAAGAGGACGCCTTCGGTGTTGATCGCGTCGCGAAGCGGGTCGGTGAGATCCGCGGCGTGATCAGAGTCGCGACCATCGCCTTTACCCTCGGTACCGTGGCACCTGGCGCAGTTCGCGAGAAAGAGCGCCTGGCCTTTCCTGACCACGTCGGGGCCAGGCTTCAACGGGCTCCTCTCGTCCTTTCCGCCCGGAGGAATGAGCCATCCCTGGTATTGAGCGGCCGCGGTCGCCGCGCATCCAAGGGACAGCCCGAGGATCAATAGACCGACCAAAGACCGCTGCCCCATCATTGCCCCCGATCATCTCCTGGCACGTGGCAGCTTACTGTCTTACACTTTGCCATGACTCGCATCTTTGGATTCTTGGCACCGCGCTGGTCGCTCTCGTCGCTGTGACCGCGGCACAGGCTCCGACCGGCCAACGCCCCGACCCGCGGACGATTCGTCTTCGCGGCGATCGGTTCCGGCCGCTCACCTACGACGAGATGACGCCCGCGCAGCGGACGATGATCGAACATGTCCTCGCCGGACCGCGGGGCAGCCTGGATGGCCCATTCAACGTGCAATTGCGCAGTCCGGAGATGGGCGACCTCGGGCAGCAGTTCGGCGCGGCCACGCGCTTCGCCACGACGGTGCCCAGAAAGCTCTACGAGCTGGCGATCATCGTCACCGCGCGTCATTGGACCGCGCAGTTCGAATGGACCGCGCATCGTCGCGGCGCGGTCCAGGCCGGAATCAGTCCGGCGGTCGCCGACGCGATCGCTCAAGGTCGCCGGCCCAGCGCGATGCCGCCGGACGAAGAAACCGTTTACAACTTTGCGACGGAACTGCTCGAGACCAAGCAGGTCAGTGACGCGACGTTCGATGCGGCCAAGAAACTGCTCGGCGAACGAGGTGTCGTCGAGCTGATCAACGTGATGGGATGGTACGGCACGGTGTCGATGTTTCTGAACGTCGATCGCTATCCGCTGCCCGAGGGCACGCAGCCGGAGCTGAAACCCCTGAAATAGTCGGCGGGTGTGGACGAGCGCCTTGCAAGGAATCGTTCAGCGGTCCGTTAAGCCTGCACAACCGCGTCGGCGCCGGCCCGGGCGCACTGGCCATCTTGCGGGCTCGTGCCCCCTGAGACGCCGATCGCGCCGACGATCTTGCCGTCGACGACAATCGGGACGCCGCCTTCCACAGGGACCGCGCCTTGAAGTCCGAGCACGCGCAACCCTTCGCCGCCGGCTGCCAGCATGTCTTGAAACGCTTTCGTCGGGCGTTTGAACCGGGCCGCCGAGCGCGCCTTGTCGGTGGCGATGACGACGCTGCCGGCCTGCGTCGCATCCATTCTTTCGAAATACACCATGTCACCCGCGCCATCCACAACAGCGACGGCCATCGCCCAGTTGTTTCTGGAGGCTTCGGCCAAGGCTGGCGCGGCGACCTTCTTCGCAGCCTCGAGAGCGATAGGGGTGCCATACGGCTGGGGCGCGTCCGGTGACATGAGATCCTCCTGTTCGATTGAACATCGTACGTTTCTTGAAATCTTTGGTCGCCTGATTGACGTGTCTGGCGGCGGCTCGGCGATCAGCAATCGGTTGTGCGGCGTGATCGCCGCCGGGATCGTCTGCGTCCATACCTGCCAGCCCGACGTACGGAGTTTCGAGGCCCGGACCACGTCCACCGCAAGCGGTCCGTGCATCCAACCGGTCAAGCCGCCGGTGTCAGCTCTGTCGACATCGTGGCAGCATGGCATGATCGCCAACCGTGAACGCGCCGCGGTCGCCACGTCGATCACAGCGTCTGTCAGTGCGCCGCACGCATGGACCGACACCACCACGTCGTCTTCCCGCAGTTCGACCTGTGCGAGCGACGCCTCCAACAACGTCACGCGGTCGCGCAGTTTCGGCCACTCCGCCGCAATGGCGCGCGCGAGCGTCGAGCACGACGCCGGCAGCGCCTGATCGGCGAGGATCACCTCGGAGGACGAGTCGTCGAGCAGCAGCATGATCTGGCCGAGCAGCCCATGCCCGGCGCACAGATCGACGACGCGGCCGCCGCGGAAACGGCGGCGAACGCGACGAGCGACTTCCCAGGCTTCGAACAGCTCCTTCCGTGGCAGGCAGCCGGCGCCGCACACGACCCGTGCGATCCGGTGGAACAGTGTGTCGTCCGTGAAGCGGCGGAGATCGTGATTCGTGAGACGGGCTTTCGACGATTGGGCGAACACGTCGTTGGTCAGCGCTGCGGGCGGAACGCTGTCATTTTGTCCGTTTCACGAGTCTGGGTTGCCGACCGTCGCCACTCGAGGCCGTCAACGCGGGCACCTGGTCGAGCAGTTCCCTCGCAAGACCTGCAGCCGCAGCCTTCGAATGGATTGCCTTCCGCCGGCCTTCACTCAGGGAGTGCTTGTGCTCGTCGCTCAAGGTCCGCCGTGGTTTGAGCTTCGTCGGGAGGACCACGCTCGGGGCGGTTTCAGGAGGCGTTGCCGGATTCTCCCCCGGCGCAGCCGACGCGGCGCCACCGACACGGCTCAAAGCGGCGAGGGCCTTGTCGACCGCATCTAACTCATCGGCGAGCTCCTTCCGTTTCGCCTGCAGCAGACTGACCGCGTCGTTTAGATCAATCATTCCGTGGTGTTGACCTCTTGCTCTCGTTCCAAATGGTTGGGCGTTGGGTGTTCGCCGAACGCGCTTCGATCGTAGCCGATTCGGGGGCTTGCCAGTGGCTCCGACCGCCAGCGACGTATCGCTGAGCGCCGCGAGCAACAGTTGCCAGACGGGGCCGTCGATGACACGATAGCGGGACTCCACACGATGTCCCGCGACTGATCGGCACACTACCTATGAAACCAGCGGACTGCATCCTGTTCAGCGGCGGCGCGGCCGGCGCTGAAGCCGAGTTCGGCGCGTGCGCCGAACGCCACGGCATCGAAGAAGTGAACTTCACCTTCGAAGGCCATCAGGAGCTCCGGCGGCGCGGCCTCCGGGCGCTCAATCATGAGGAGCTGCAGGCGGGCGACGTCAGTCTCGAGTACGTCTCCAGGCTCATGAACCGGCGCTATGCCGAGGGCGTCACCATCCGGAAGGTGCTGCAGACTCTGTGGTATCAGGTGAACTCCGGCCAGGAGATCTACGTCATCGGGACGATCCTGCCGGATAACACCGTGAGGGGCGGCACGGGCTGGGGCGCCGAGTTCGCGAAGCTGTGCAACAAGCCGCTGTACGTCTTCGACCAGGACAAGTCCGCGTGGTTCAAATGGACCGGTACGAATGGCAGGCGCTCGGCGCCGAGGCGGGGCCGATCGTCACACATCCGCACTTCACGGGAACCGGCACGCGCACCCTCCAGCCGAACGGCCGCCAGGCAATCGAACAGCTTTACGCTCGTTCGTTCCCTGGTTGATGCGTCGCGCCGAAGGCTCGCTACGCAGCTCAGCGGTCTTGCGAGGCCCTCACTCGCGCGGCCGGCTGACGGTGACCGCGAATCGAGCGCGTCCCACCGAGAGTACAGTTCCCCGAGCTCGTGCTCGATCTCCTGCGTCCGGTCGAGCGCTGCGGTAATCGCGGCCGCAGGCTGTTTGTAAAAATCCGGGATCCGCGATTGTCGTGCCGAGCGTCCGCTGCTCGGCCTCGAGCGCCTCGATGCGAGCGGGCAGCTCGTCGAGCTCGCGCTGCTCGCGGTACGACAGTTTCTTCGGCCCGGTCCTGGCCCTCGGCGGGACGGTCCGCTGACCTCACGGCGCCGGCGCGCGGCAAGTGGCGGCGCGCTGGCGCAGCCAGTCCGCATAGCCGCCGAGGTATTCCTGCACCCGGCCGTCTCCTTCGAACACGAACGTGCTGGTGACGACGTTGTCGAGAAATGCGCGATCGTGGCTGACGAGCAGCAGCGTGCCCGGCCACTCGACGAGCTGCGCTTCGAGCAGCTCGAGCGTCTCGAGGTCGAGGTCGTTGGTCGGTTCGTCGAGCACGAGCAGGTTCGCCGGACGCGTGAACAGCCGGGCGAGCAGCAGCCGGTTGCGCTCGCCGCCCGACAGCGCCTTGACCGGCGACTGCGCCCGCTCGGCCGGAAACAGGAAGTCGCGCAGGTAGCGCATTGACGTGGCGCGATCGGCCGTCTACGGTCACCGTGTCGTTGCCGTCGCCCAGCGTGTCGAACACCGTCCGCTCCGGGTCGAGCTGCTCGCGCTGCTGATCGTAGTAAGCGACCTCGACGTTCGCGCCGCGCCGGACCTCGCCCCGGTCGGGCGCCAGCTCGCCCAGCAGCAGCCGCAGCAGGGTCGTCTTGCCGCTGCCGTTCGGCCCGATCAGGCCAATCCGATCGCCGCGCATGATGCGCGTGGAAAAGTCCGCAACCACCGGCTTCGATCCGTACGCCTTCGTGACCGCGTCGGCTTCGAGGACGAGTTGACCGGAAGATCGGGCCGGCTCGATCTGCAGACGGACCGCCGCGGGCTGCTCGCGTCGCGCCGCCCGTTCCTCACGCATCGCCATCAGCGCGCGAACCCGCCCTTCGTTGCGCGTCCGCCGCGCCTTGACGCCCTGACGCAGCCACGCTTCCTCCTCCGCCAGGCGCTTGTCGAACTTTTCCTGCGTGACCGCCTCGTTGGCCAGCCACTCGTTCTTCTTTCGAAGGAACGTCGCGTAGTCGCCGGGCCACGAGGTGAGCCGTCCGCGATCGATCTCGACGATGCGCGTCGCGACCCGCTGGAGGAACGCGCGGTCGTGGGTGACGAACACGAGCGCGCCCGGATACTCGGCGAGAAACGTCTCGAGCCAGAGGATGGCGTCGAGATCGAGGTGATTGGTCGGCTCGTCGAGCAGCAGCACGTCGGGCTGGGCCACCAGCGCTCGTGCGAGCAGCACGCGGCGCCGCCATCCGCCCGAGAGCGTGTCGACGCGGGCATCCGACGGAAGCTCGAGCCGCGATAGCACGAGCTCGACGCGCTGTTCGATGCGCCAGCCGTCGCGCGTTCGAGCTCGTGCTGCAGGTGGCCCAGCTTCGCGAGCAGGGCAGGCGTGCTCTCCTCGGCGAGTTGGACGGCGGTGCGGTGATAGCGCGCGACCAGGTCGCTCAGGTCGCCCAGCGCGTCGGCGACGACGTCGAACACCGTGCGATCGGCCGAGATGGGAACGTCCTGATCGAGCCGGCGAGCCGAAGCCCCGGCTCGGTCCACACGGTTCCGGCGTCCGGCGACTGCTCGCCGCTGATGATGCGCAGCAGCGTCGACTTTCCGGCGCCGTTCCGGCCGACCACCGAGACCCGTTCGCCTCGCTCGATCCGCAGGGTGGCTTCGCCGAGCAGCGGGAGGTGGCCGAATGCGACGGCGATCTGGTCGAGAGCAACGAGCGGCATCGTTTACGGCTGCGGGACGTGCAGCGTACCATACGGGCTAAGTCCGCTGTGCCGCCGTCCCCGATTGAGCTCGGCCTCACAATTCGGCACGCCGTGTCAGACGACGCGCCCGGGATCGTCGCGGTCCTGAGCGGGGTGGTCCAGGAACGCCGGCACTCCGCGATCGATCGCGTGTGGAGCGTCGAGCAGGAGCGCAGCTACCTGGCTTCCCTGTCGCCGCGAGAGGTGACGCACGTCGCAGTTGACCGTGCCCTCGGGATCATTGGCTTACAAACGCTCGACCGCTGGTCGCAGATGCTCGAATCGATGGCCCACGTGGGCCAGGTCGGAACGTTTCTGCTGCCGGCCTGGCGCGGGCGCGGCGTCGGTCGTGAGCTGTGGAAGGCGACCGCCGCCTTCGCACGCGAAGCCGCGTATACAAAGCTCGTCGTCCAGGTGAGAGGCACCAATGTCCACGCTCAATTCTTCTATGGCCGGCTCGGCTTCGCCGAGTGCGGCCGCCTGTCGCGACAAGTCCTGATCGACGGTCGTGAGGACGACGAGATCCTCATGGAGTTGTTTCTTTAAGCGTGATCAGCGGGAGGCGTCCCGGGCTCGAACAAGGCGTAAGTGCGCTACGGACGCTCTCGTGAGCTCAGCCGCGTCAGTTCGTGATTCCATCCGACCACGACCCGGATTCGAGACGGCGGCGTCTCGGCCACGCGCACCAGTGCGAGGAAACGGCCACCGTCCGCGACGTCGTACGGCGAGCCGTAAGTCCATCCGGATCCAAAGGCGAGCTGGGTCACGACACGTTCCGGACCGACGTCGAAGCGCCCGGCGTTGTCGCGCCACGACCGGACGACCAGCTGCTTGCCTCGAACGAGCGCCAGCGTGCGGCCGTCGCGCAGAAATACCGGGAACTGACCAGGGTCTGGCGACAGGGCAACCGACGGAGCGTTGCCGGCGAGCGATCGCACGTAAATGATCGATCGCCCGCTCGCGGCGGTTTGAAAGACGAGCCAGCGGTCGTCGGGCGACACGGAACCGCCGTTCTCGACGTGTTGTTCGGTCAATCGAGTGGTTCGCGCGGGATCGCGGGGATCGAACAGCTTCAGCGGATACGTGCCGTCGGGCTCGGAGCCCTGAAACACCAGGCGTCCGTCGCGCGTCCAGGCGATCGGATCGGTATCATCCGGGCCCGCGAGCACCGGGTGCTCCGCGCCGGCGCCGGTGACGTCGTTGACGTAGACGTCGAAGTCGCCCTTGCGCATGCTCGTGTACGACAACCGGCCGTCGGGCAGCCAGACCGGGTTCCAGTTCATCCCGTCGAGCTTTGGCGCCTCTTCCGTCCTGCGTTCGAGATCCAGCAGCGCGCAGCAACAGGTGGCCGGCCTCGAGGCTCGCGGTCGCTGCCCGCCGGCCATCGGCTGAAAGCTTCACGCCGATGAAGGGCCGCGGCGGAAATGGGAGTGGCGTGACGGCGCCATCGCGCGGCAATCCAGGTGAGCCGACTGTGCGGCACATAGGGACCGGCCAGGTAGGCGACGGCACCCGTCGAGGTGACGGCGACGGTTTGCGACCAGTCGCCCGCGGGATCGATCTCGCGCGCGTCATCAAGGACAGGAAAAGAGTTCACCGGTGACCGCGCCCGATGACAGGTCGAACGGAACGACGTGGTACCGGCCGGCCGGAAGAACACGATGTGGCCAGAGGGAAGCCATTCGGCCTTGGCGCCCGCAAAGAGTATCCCGGTAGGAACGGGTCGCCGGATCGAGCAGTCCGATGTGCGCGTCGTTCAGGCCCAGGCCCGCGGCGGCGATCGTGAACAACACGCGCCCGTCGGGCAGGACCGACGGCCACCAGTGACCGATCTCCCGCCTACCCGGATCGGGCTCGGTCAGCACCGTTGGCGTGCCGCCGTCGGCCGAGACGAGCAGACAGGCCCGACAGCCACGTCCTTGAAAACACGATTTGCCCGTCGGGACCCCACGCCGCGCCGGCGCCGCCCTGCACGTTGCACACGGCGATCGCGTCGCCGCCGGTGGTCGGCACCTTGAAAATCTTCCCGTTGCGCACGAACCCGACCCAGGCCCCGTCGGGCGAGACGAATGGTCCCCGGCCGCCTTCCGATCCAGGGAGCGGACGCGACTCGAGCTCGTCGAAGCGCCGGACGAACAGCCGGAAGTCGCCATCGACCTGTGCCTGGTAAACGATGAAGCGTCCATCGGGCGCAGCCGCCACGTACGAGACGTTGGTCGCTTCCGGCGGCGGTTCGGTTGTGAATCGGAGGATCGAACGGGGCGGATCGGCGGCCCGAGAAGCGCGACAGTAGCTCTCGTCCGAGCACGGCGCCAGCAATCGCGATCGCCGCCAGCGACGCCGCAATCCAGGGCAGCGTCCGAGACGTGGCCGTTGCACCGCGAGCGGGCGCCCGCGGCGTCGCTCTCGTCGCGCGCATCGAGGATGGCCAGCCGCGCATCTGCGGCGTCATGCAGCCGGTTTTTCGGGTTACGCTCGAGACAGCGCTTCAGGAGACGCCTCACATCGTAAGGCGTCTGGGCAGGGAGCCGTTTCCAGTCCATATCTTCGCGCAGGACGGCGGCAATGGTGTCGGAAATCGTCTCCCCTTCGAACGGCCGGCGTCCGGTGATCATTTCGTAGAGCACGACGCCGAATGCCCAGAGGTCGGTCCGCTTGTCGACGGCTTGGCCGCGGGCTTGTTCGGGCGCCATGTAGGCAGCCGTCCCCAGGATCACGCCGGAGACGGTGACGGGACTTGGGAGTGGCGGGCGAGTTCAGGCGGGCCGGTCCGAGCTCGGGCCGGGTCACAGGTTCGAGGACCTTCGCGAGTCCGAAGTCGAGCACCTTGGCGACCCAACCGGCCGAGAGCAGGACGTTGGCCGGCTTCAGGTCGCGATGGATGATCCCCGCTCATGCGCCGCCTCGAGCGCCTCGGCAATCTGCACGCGCAATCAGGAGCGCCTCTTCCAGCAGCAGTGGACCGCGTCGCGATGCGGTCGGCGAGCGACTGGCCCTCGACGAGCTCCATGACGAGACGCGGGCGTGCCTGCCCTGACATCTCCTCGAATCCGTAGATCTGCGCGATGTGCGGATGGTTCAGCGAGGCAAGCAGCCGCGCCTCCTGCTCGAAGCGCGCCAGCCATTCGGGGTCGCTCGCGAGCGGCCTCGCCAGGACCTTGATCGCCACGCTGCGTCCGAGCCGGGTGTCGCGCGCGCGATACACATCGCCCATGCCGCCGGAGCCGATGTGGGCCTGGATCTGGACGAACCCAGGCGAGTGCCAGGTGTGAACAGCATGAAAGGCAGGCCGCTGGATCATACGCCAGCCGGCAGGCCCCGGCTGTGCAGCTTGTTACTGACGCCGCACGCGGCCAGTCATAGAATCGTTGTCCCAGTCAGCACACAGGAGGGAAGCTCATGTCCATGACCACGGCACTGCTCCAGGAATTTGACAACGAAGCGAAAACGACGCGCCGCATACTCGAGCGCGTCCCCAACGACAAGCTCGCCTGGAAGCCGCACCCCAAGTCGATGTCTCTCGGCGTGCTCGCGCTGCATGTGGCGGGCAGCCCTGCCGTCATCTGCGGCTGGGCCGCCGAGGACGAGACGCAGCTGAAAGGCGAACCGCCTCCGACGCCTTCGTCGACTGACGAAATCCTCGCGGCGCACGATCAGGGCGTCAAGACGAGCAAGGAGATACTCGGCAGCCTCGGCGACGAAGACATGCAAAAGATGTGGTGCGCCAAGGCCGGCGGCAACACGCTGATGACGATGCCGAAGGGGGCGCTGGTCCGCTCGATCGTCATGAACCACTGGATTCATCACCGCGGCCAGTTGTCCGTGTATCTCCGGCTGCTCGACGTCGCGGTGCCTTCGATCTACGGACCGAGCGCTGACGAGAATCCGTTCGCAAGCCGCACCTGACGCCGCAGTCTCGCCGCCGCGCGAGATCGCGGTCGTGACGCCGGTCAATCACGGTCGTCGATTCACGGGCCAGTGGCACCATTTGCACCACTGGTCGTCCTTCGTCACCGCGTGCGCGCACGCGGGACAGTGAAGCGTCGCGACCGCATCGCGTTGCCGCGGCGTGGCGGCCCCGCGCCGGGTGCGTGAAGAAGGTGTTGGAGACCGCCCGGGGCCTCGCGACGTTTTGCGGGGCGCACCGGGCAGCCGGATATGGCAGTGCGGGCAATACTCGGGTCCGGACTCGAAGCTCTTCCGACACAACGGGCAGCCGATTGTGGGCACGTCCCGAGAGTACCAGCTTCACGACGGCCGCGCGAACCGACCAGCTCACACGGTTGTTGGGTTCCGTTACTTCACAGAGTATTTCGTGAACGCGCCGCCCGCCTGGGTGAGCGAGTTCGGCCCTTCGGCCGCGTAGACGTTGCCGTCCGCGTCGACCGCGATGCCTTCGCCAGCCGTCCCCTGATACACGCGGTCTTCGCGCTCGAACGGCGGAATGAACGCGGTGATGCGATCCTCATCGAGGGGACCGATGCGCACGCCGTCGCGCCAGTTCGGGTGGTTCAACGGACCCGACTCCGAGTCGATCGCATAGACCGTGTTGCCCCTGATGAAGATCCCGCTGATGCGGCCGAACATGTAACGCGACTCGAGATATTTGCCTTCCTGGTCGAAAATCTCGATCCGATGGTTGCCGCGATCCGCGACCCAGAGGCGGCCCCGCGAATCGAACACCATGGCGTGCGGCGTCCGGAATTCTCCGTGCCGGAGGCCGAGTTTGCCCCACGACTTGATGAACTTGCCGTCGGGCGAGAACTTGCTGATCCGCGCCGTGGCGCCGCGCTTGAGGCCTTCTTCGAGCGCCTGGTTGGTGGTCATCCCCTGGCCGTCGTGCCCGTCGGAGACGTAGATGCTGCCGTCCGGTCCGGTCACCACGTCGTTGGGCTGGTTGAACTGGCCATCGGCATTACCCGGCTTGCCGGCCATGCCGAGGCTCAGAAGCTTCTCGCCCTTCGGGCTGAACTTGTGGACCTGGTGTCCCCTGGTGCCCTGCTTGTTGCCCGCGAAGTCGGCAATCCACACGTTTCCCTGCTGGTCCACGTGGATGCCATGCGGCGTGACCATCACATCCTTCCCGAAGTTCGCGAGCACCTTGCCGGTGTGGCGGTCGAACTTGAAGATGGGATCGACCGCGTTGTTCTCACAGTCCACCGGACCGCCGCCGGCCGTCCCCGCGCCGCAGCGCTCGTAGCCCCAGACGTGTCCGTCCTTCGGATCGATGTCGAGACCCGCGGACGTGCCCCATTTCCGGCCGGCAGGAAGCTCACCCCAGTTGCGCGTGACCTTCGGCGCCGGGTTCGGCAGCCCCTCGCCGGTGATGGGATTCGCCACCTTCGCAGCGCCCTGCGCGGACAACGCCGCGGTCGTCCCCGAATTGCTGTAAGCCACCCACACGGCCCCGGCGACCAAAGCGGCGAGCACGATTTTCAGCGTGGACATGGCACCTCCTCGTCAGTGGAATGAACGCGACATGGCCCGCGAATTATCGCTCATTGCGAGCGGTTCATCCGGCTCGAGCAAATTTTATCTCGGCGGGCAACGCTCATCCGCGCATCGCGACGATAGTCTCGCCGTAGCTTGGATGTGTGACAATGCCGCGGCAGGATGGGAGGTCGGATGAACAGCGACATCTCGGGGATGGTTGACCAATTTGTTGCCGGGCGGATCACCCGTCGCGAACTCTTGTGGGGCCTGACGACGCTGGTCGCGGCTGGAGCAGCGGGACGGTCGGATCTTGTCCACGCCCAGCAGCGGTCAAGTACTTTCCAAGCTGTCGGCCTCAACCATCTGGCGTTGCGTGTGAGAGACCTGGATCGCTCGCAAGCGTTCTACGAACGACACCTTGGCATGACGCGGATTCCCAGCCGGGTTGCCTCTCCTCGGCTGATGGCGTGCGGACCGCACGTCCTCAATCTGTTCCAGGCCGCCGCGCCCCAGATGGATCACGTGTGCTTCACGGTTCCCGACTACGACGCAAAAGCGGCCGCGGAGCGGCTTCGTGCGCAGAACCTTGTTCCCGAGGTCGAAGATGATCGCGTGCACTTCCGGGACCCGGACGGCTACAAGCTTCAGGTCGGCGGTCCCAACGCCGGCGGCCAGCAACTGACGCCGTCGCCGGCGCCTTGAGGATCGAATCGAATCGCGGGACCAAATACGAGAGGCAGCTTCGAGCTATTGCAACTTCGTGCAGGTCGTCGACAGATAGGTGAGTGCCTCCACTTTCAGCGTTCCCGCGCTGGCGGTTCCGCCACCTTTTGCGGCAGCTACCGGTCCGGAGATCTCGACCGTGTGGCCGACATGGAATCGCAGCAAATCCGCATTGCCCTCGAGCCGATACTGCAATGGTTTTTGCGCTCTCGTGTCGACGACCACGAATCTCGCCGTTTGACCGGCTCCCTCCCGACTGATGCAGCCAATCACGATCGCGCGGCCGCCCGCCACGCGGTCGGGATTCAGCTGCGTGTCCTTGAGGTTGCCGGTTTGTGCGGCGGCGAGACCGATCGTCGTCGCCCAGAGGGTTCCAAGAATGGTCGCTCCGATGGTTCTCGCCATGAGGTGTCCTGAAAGCCAACTGCTAATCGGTCAGCTTGCGTAGATGGCCGTAGAGCAGCTCTTCGGCGAACTCCACGCACTTGTATTCCAACAGTTCGGCGTTTTTCTCGGCGTGCCGATACAGAGGCATGCTGATTTTCCAGGGCCGGGAGAAGACCTTGGCGTCTTCGATGGTCGCCTCATAATTGATCGTGTTCCGGTCGGCCAGCGTGTACCGCTCGACCACTTTCAGCGCCTCGCTGTGGTAATTGCCCGCCCGATCGAACCACGTTCGGTCGTTCTGATCGGTGACGTCGACGACCAGCGCGTCGCCGTCCCACCGGCCGACCGACCAGCCCATCCACGACTCCGTCGGACTTCTTTCCTGGCCGTTCATCCTCACCACCCGGCTGGCGCTCGCGAATTCGGACGCGATCAGAATCGCGTTCCGCCCCTGAATGAGCTGCACCGGGTACGGCATGTACATCATCCGCGGCACGCCGGGGAGGTAGCACTTGATCTCTGGATCGCGCGCCAGCCAGTTCTCGGCGTTTTCCTTCTTTTTGGCGGCAGCAGCCGGAAGGTACGGGATCTCGCTGCCCTCCACGACGCCGAGACCCGCCGGGATGCTGAACGCGCCGCCCAGGGCGATGACCGGACCGCGGCTGGCCTCGTGCGCCTCCAGATTCCAGTTCGCGGTGTTCATCGCCTGCCAGATGCCCGTGAAGTCCGGCTTGCCGTCCGCCGTGCGCGGCAGCGCGGTGTTTGGACCCTGCCCCGATACAGGCAGAACGGTTCCGGCGAGAAATGCCGCCGCCAGGGCGGCGACCGCCACGAGAATCGCGATTCCTTGCCGAATACGCATTCCGACCCCCACTGAAGGCGGCACCGATTCGTGCGGAGACCGGCATTGATATCCCGCAGCCTGATCGACTGTCAAGGCTCGGCGAAATGGATCCGCTATACTCACCGCCACCGCCGGCGAAGTCCGAAGGACGAAGATCTTCGACGCCACGGAGGCCGGAGGGTCGGCATGCGCGGTCTCGTCACGAAGGGGCTCCTCGGAGCTTTCGTCATCGGTGCCGGGCTCGTTCTCGAATCCCGCTGGCCGGTCGCGGCCCAGGGCGGGACCGGAGCCGCGGCGCAGAGCGCACCGGTTCCAATCAGCACCGCAGCCGTTGAGAAGGACGGCATCCGCTGTCATAGCGAAATGGTGCCGATGCGCGACGGCACGATGCTCGCGACCGACATCTACAGGCCGTCGTCGCCGGGACCCCATCCGGTCATCCTGCAGCGCACGCCGTACGGATACACGCTCGGGCATGGCTGTTTCGCCAATACGAGCGGCCAGATGGCCTTCTGGGCGCAGAACGGCTACGTCGGCATCACGCAGGACGCTCGCGGTACGTTCCGCTCACACGGCACATTCCAACCCTTCGTGCAGGAACAGGCCGATGGATACGACGCCGTGGAATGGGCGGCGAAGCAGCAGTGGTCCAACGGCAAGGTCGCGATGGCCGGCTCGTCGTACTTCGGTGTGACGCAGTGGCAGGCCGCGGTTAGCGCTCCGCCTCACCTCGTCGCGATCGCGCCGTCCGTCACCTCGACCGACTACCACGATCACTGGACGTACGTGAACGGTGTGTTCGATCTCTGGTTCGCGCAGAGCTGGTTGCTGGCGTTCTTTGCGCCCGATCAATATCAGCGGCAGGCGATCGCGAGGGGTATGTCGCCAGAGGACGCGCGCAAGGCTGCCGACGAGTACTTGAACGACAACAAGAAGAAGATTCTCGCGGACTGGGCGCCGCAGATCCCGCTTGGCCGGTTCCCCGAGTACCGGACGCTCGCCCCCTATTACTACGACTGGCTCGCGCATCCGAATTACGACGACTACTGGGCAAAGATCGACGTCGAGCGGCAATTCCGCGCCGTCAGGGTCCCGGCGTTCATCACCGGCGGTTGGTCCGACCTGTTCTCGATCGGTACGGTGCGCAGTTTCGAAGGGATGCGACAGCAGGGCGGCAGCCGTTTGGCGCGCGATGGCAGCATGTTGATCATGCAGGGGACCGCAGCGCACGGCGGCCCCGGGGTCATCGAGCCCAGCCCCGAGAACAACGCGGTCAATCTGCGGGCGCTCCAGCTCCGCTTCTACGACCGGTATGTCAAAGGCATCCACAACGGGATCGACCGTGAGCCGCGTGTGCGGCTGTTCGTCGTGGTCACACCGGATTCGGGGAAGCAGGCCGGCGGGTTCTGGTTGAACGGCGATTCGTTCCCCCCGAAGGGAACCGGGAAGCTGCGGTTCAACCTGCGCAGTGGAGGACATGCGAACACGAGCGGGGGAGATGGCGTGCTCGACCCGGACCGTCCATCGGATGGACCCGAGGACCGTTTCACCTACGATCCCAGCAAGCCGGTGCCGACGTTGGGCGGCGGGCTCTGTTGCACGACGCTCGGTTCCTACTTCCCGTCCGGCGCGCAGGATCAGTCAGCGATCGAAGCGCGCGACGACGTGCTGGTTTATACGAGCGCGCCGCTGGCGAAAGATCTGGCCGTCGTCGGACAGGTGAAGGTGAAATTCTGGGGAAAATCGTCGGCGCGGGACACCGATTTCACCGCGAAGTTCGTGGACGTTCACCCGGACGGTTTTGCGCAGAACCTGCTCGATCGCATTGTGCGCGCGCGCTTCCGGAGCGGGTCCAAAACGCCCCCCTCCCTCATTCAGCCGGGCGTGCCCTACGAGTACGAGATCGATCTGGGGTATACGGCCGCCCTCATCCGGGCGGGACATCGCATTCGGGTCGATATCTCATCGTCGAATTTCCCGCATTACGCGCGGAACCCGAACACGGGAGCGGATCCCACGCACGACGCGGAGATGGTGGTTGCGCAGCAGGCCATCCTGCACGACCGCTCTCATCCCGCGTACCTGGAGTTGTCAGTGCTTCCGGACGGCGAAGCGGCGGCGAAGAGGCGCAACTAGGCGGGAGGGCAATGGTTGGAGCACGATGCGACTTGACATGTCAGTTGAGGGACCGTAGCGTACGGCGCCGCTCAACTGGTACCTGGGTGTGAGCAGGGTAGCAGCGTGAATGGAGGAGGACCCGAATGGGAGCATGGGCATTGCGCGCGCGGACGTTGCTCGTTATGGGCCTCGTGCTGGTTCCCGGCATTGCGGCGGCGCAGAGTACGATCAGCGGCGCGGTGACAGACACCACCGGCGCCGTGATGCCGGGTGTCAGCGTCGAAGCCTCGAGTCCCGCGCTGATTGAAAAGACCCGGTTGGCAACGACTGACGATCAGGGTCGTTACACCATCGTCGACGTTCGGCCGGGGGTTTATTCGGTCACGTTCACCCTCCAGGGGTTCACCACGGTCACTCGCGAAGGGATCCAGATCGCGGCAAACGTCACCGTTCCGATCAATGCGGAGCTGAAAGTCGGGTCGGTCGCGGAAACCATCACGGTGACGGGGGCGACCCCGATGGTGGACGTGCAGCAGGCCGCGCAGCGTCAGGTGCTCGGCCGCGAGCAGCTCGACACCCTCCCCACCGCCCGATCGTTTCTCTCGACCGGCGTGGTCGTGCCGACGGCCAAGATCTCGCGGCCCGACATGGGCGGCGTTCAGGTCGGCCAGGCGTCGTATCTGAGCGCGCGCGGGAGAAGCTCGAACGACAACGCGGTCGAAGTGGACGGCATCGACGTCCGGATTTCGAACGGCGTCAGCCAGTCGGGCTACAACAACTTCGCGATGGTCCAGGACGTGACCTACCAGACCAGCGCGATGGGCCCCGACTCGGCGGGCGGCGGCGTGCGCATCAACATGATTCCGCGCGACGGCGGCAACAGGTTCGCCGGCGATTTCTTCGTCGGCGGGTCGTTCGATGGCTGGCAGAAGGACAACCTCACCCCGGAGCTGAGAGACGCCGGCCTGCGGTCGGCCGACGCGCTCAAGCACCTCATCGAGGTCACTCCCGCAGTCGGCGGGCCGATTCTCAGGGACAAGCGTGTGGTTCTTCGGCTCGGGCAGGTACAGCGAGGTGAAGGTGCACCCGGCTGGCGCGCACTTACTTCGCAACCGGCGAGCCGGGATATCACGACCAACGACCTGCACAACCTCTCTGGCCGCGTGACCTGGCAGGTCAGCCCGCGAAACAAGGTCAGCGGGTACATCGACCGGTGGTTCAAGAGCCAGGACCATACGATCACGTTCACCGCCGGCGAATGCTGCGCGCCAGGCGTCGACTGGGAGACGGCCACGTCCACATATCCGGCGCATAACTCGTATCTCAGCTACGTGAAGTGGACGTCGCCGCTCACCAGCCGTCTGCTGGTCGAAACCGGCTTTTCGGCGGTCCAGTTCCCGACCGAGTTCGGCACGCCGCTGCCGGGCATCGTGAAGGATGTCGGGACGCCGGAGTGGTATGCCGGCGCGCTCAAGCAGGATCTCACTGCTGAACACGTTCGTCGGGCAGTCGAATTTCAGCTCGCAGTTCGCGGAGCAGCCGTCGTACGCCGTCACGAGCTCGGTGTCGTACGTCACCGGCTCGCACAACGTGAAAGCCGGCATGCAGTACCGGTACGCGAACAGCGACAGCTCGGCGCCCGGCGCCAACGCGCACCTGACGCAGCAGTACCAGAACCGACGTGCCCGTTCAGGGTGCTGGTGTATGCGGCTCCCCCATCGAGGTGAGCACCAGCATCGACGAGTTCGCGGCCTTCGCGATGGATTCGTGGGTGATCAAGCGTCTGACGCGTGACCGGCGGCCTGCGTCTGGACCGCTTCGGCGGCCAGGTGAACCCCATGTCGCTTCCGGCCGGCCGGTTCGTCGGCGCGCGCAGTTTTCCGGAGCTGCACCCGACGGAGCCGTTCTTCGACCTGAGTCCGCGGGTGAGCGCCGTCTACGATCTGTTCGGGAACGCCAAGACGGCGCTCAAGTTCAGCGCAAACAAGTACCTGACGCCGCTGAGCGTGTTTTTCTTCAATCCGTTTGCGCCCAACAGCGTCGACGCCTGACACGCGGATCTGGCAGGACACCGACTTCATTCCCGGAACCAGCACGCCATCCGGGGCCGTCCTGCCGACCAACGGCGACAACATCGCGCAGGACAACGAGATCGGTCCGCGTCAGAACAACCGGTTCGGCCTCGCGCCGGAACAGCGCGCCGATTCCGATCTTCAGCGGGAGTACAGCTGGGATTACTCGGCCAGCGTGCAGCACGAGATCATGCCGAACCTGTCGGTGATGGCGGGCTGGTACTACTCGCGCACCTACGATGCGCAGCAGACGATCAACGTGCTCCGCAGCATCAGCGACTACACGCCGTTCCAGATGGCGAACCCCTACATCCCGACGCGAGATGGTGACGATCTACCGGCTCAACAACAACAAGGTCGGCGTCGTCGACAACGTCACGACGAATTCGTCGGTCAATCACCGCGACTACCAGGCGTACGAAGTCGAGCGTGACGAGCCGGCTGCTCTCGGGCGGGACGATGAATTTCGGCTGGGCGATGGAGCGCGTGCGGCGGGTGAGCTGCGATACGCCGAACCCGAACCTGCTGCGCTTCTGCGACCACACCGGAGAGCTGTATCAGGAGCTCGGGGCGGTTCCAGACATTCCGTACCGGCACGAGTACAAGTTCAGCATGGCCCAGGAGCTTCCGTACCAGTTCAACGTCGGCGCGTCGTTCATCAGCTTCTCGGGTGCAAACCGGCTCGTCGGCGCGGCTGGTGGGGCGAACGTTGTCGGCACGGGCGGCTCGGTCGCGTGGCCGGTGCCGGCCGCCCAGTTCCCGGGGGGGATCACCGAGGCGGTGACCGTGCCGCTTCTGGCGCCGGGTATCTCGTACCTCGATCGGTGGAACCAGCTCGACCTCAGCGTGCGACGCAGCTTCAAGGTCGGGCAGCGATTCGAGCTGCGGCCTGCGCTGGAGCTGTACAACGTGACAAACGGCGCCGTAGTCCTCAGCCGGAACAACAATTTCGGACCGGCGCTGGATGCGCCGCTCAGCGTGCTGCAGGGGCGGTTTACGAAGCTCAGCGTGCTCGTCAAGTTTTGAAAGGGCGTCCCGGTTTCCGAGGAGGAACGCTAAGTACCAAAGAATCAGCGACTTGACCGAACACGAGGGGCCTGCGCACAATATGGCTTCTCGGCGGTGTCGGCCCCGTTTGATGAGATTCTAGGTCGACGAGGGAGGATGTCCGATGCGAGCAAGAGCACACGCGCTTGGAGCAATCGTGGTCGGTGTTGCGCTCCTGCGTATGACTTCACCGGTTGTGGCGCACCATGCGTTCTCTGCAGAGTTCGACGCGAAAAGGCCGATCAAGCTTGAAGGCGTTGTGACGAAAGTGGAATGGATCAATCCACATTCGTGGATCCATATCGAGGTGAAAAAGAAGGATGGCACCACCGAGAGTTGGATGATTGAAGCCGGTGCGCCGAATTCGCTCACTCGGCGTGGTTTCACAAAGGAGTCGCTGCCGATCGGCACCAAGATTATCGTGGACGGCTACCAGGCGAAGGACGGCGCCGCCCGTGCCAACGGCCGCGACCTGACCTTCCCCGACGGGAAAAAGCTGTTCATGGGTTCTTCGGGTACGGGCGCACCGCTCGATGGTCGCGACCCGACCGAGAAACCGAAATAGTGATGGAGGGGTGATGCGTTATCGCAATTGGCCGATCCGGGGCATGCTCGCAGCCGCACTCACGGCCGCGGCGGTAGCGCCGGCTGTGATTGCGCAAGGACCCGAAGTGGTCACGCCGAACGCCAACTACAAGGCCCCCCGCACCCCGTGGGGTCACCCGGACTTTGAGGGGATCTGGACGAGTGACAGCGTGGTTGGTGTGCCGGTCGAGAAACCGATTGCGAATCCCTCGCCCGAGGACCTCGCCCGACAGAAGCGGATCCGAGATGTCGAGGCGAGACTCGACGCCAGCGGCTCGAACGTCGTCTTCGAAGAGCGGACGCTGAAATGGACCATCAAGCCGCCCGCGGCGCTGGTGACCGACCCGCCAGACGGCCGGGTGCCGGTGACTGCAGAAATGCAGAAACTGCTCGACGATTCGGCGCTCAAGCGTTACGGAATCGGCATCGAGTCCTGGACCGATCTCGATTTGTGGGATCGCTGCATCAGCAAAGGCTATCCCACCGTGATGCTGCCGATGGGCTACAGCAACATTTACGAAATCATCCAGTCACCCGACCACGTCGCCATCTTTTACGAAGTGATTCACGATGCGCGCATCATCCAGCTTGACGGCCGGGCGCACATCGATCCGAAAATCCACCAGTACTGGGGTGATTCCCGCGGTCGGTGGGACGGCGACACGCTCGTGGTCGAAATGTCCAACTTCAGCGACAAGACGTTTGGCACCCAGCAGCCGGCCGGCGCATATCGTGGCGGCGGCAAGGATATGAAGATCGTCGAGCGGTTCCGCCGGGTCGACGATCGCGTGCTCGAGGTACTCGGCGCGAATCGAGGATCCGCGTGCCTTCACGCGTCCGTGGACGCTGACCGTGCCTCTCGTCAAGGACGATAGCCAGATGTACGAGTACGCGTGCCACGAGGGGAATTACGGACTCGCGAATATTCTCAGCGCGGCGTTGAAGGAGCGCAACGCGGCTGCAGCAGGCTCCAGCCGCTGACGACAGAGGAGCATGAAATGAAACATCGAGTTCTTGCGGTGACTGGCGCCGTAATCGGCGTATGCGCATTGATCACGCTCTCCGTGCAGACCAATGCTCAGAGCGGTAACGCCGCCAGGTCCTCAACCGCTGGTACGACGACGGTTCCGAAGACACCGTGGGGGCATCCGGATCTGCAGGGTGTGTGGACCACCGATGAGGAGATCGGCGTTCCGCTCGAGCGGCCGGTCGAGCTGGGGAACAAAGCGGTGCTGTCCGAAGAGGAGTACCGGACGCGCGCCGAGATGTTGAAGAAGAGATATCAGGACAACAAAGAAGATCGCACCCGCGAGGTCGGCAATGAGCAGGCGGCCGTGCACTGGTACGAAGGCGGCAAGAAGATCTCCTATCGGACCTCGCTGGTCATCGATCCTCCCGACGGGCGAATTCCGCCGCTCACCCCGGAGGCGGAGAAGCGGGTCGTGAAGAAGGGAACCGAACTGGGCTTCATCGGGGGGAGCTTCGGAAGCGGGCCCGTACGACGGTCCCGAGGACCTGGCCCTCACCGATCGGTGCATCACCCGCGGCCTGCCGCAGACCTGGTTTCCGAGCGAGTACAACAACGGCTTTCAGATCGTGCAGTCGGCAGATGCGGTCACCATCTGGTACGAGCGGCTCCACGAGGCGCGCGTGATTCCGCTGGATGGCCGTCCGCATCTCCCGGCGGGGGTTCGGCAGTGGCTTGGCGATTCGCGCGGCCGGTGGGAGGGCAATACCCTCGTGGTCGACGTGACCAACTTCAGCGAGAACACGACCTTCCGCAAGTCATCGTCGACGCTCCATTTGATCGAGCGGTACACCCGGGTCGATCCCGAGACGGTCCGCGTCGAGGTGACCGTCGACGACCCCACGACCTGGACGAAACCGTGGACGATAGCGGTCACGGGCAAGAAGGATCCGGCCTACTGGCAGATTCTCGAATATGCCTGCCACGAGGGCAACTACGGGATGCGCAACATGTTGAGCGCCTCGCGGGCCGAGGAGAAGGCCGCAGCCGCGAAACGGAAGTAGAAAACTTTGGAGGAGCCCTTCGATGACATACCGGCGGGCGTTCTCGTTGGCTGTGGTGCTGGTTGCTGCCCTGGGCGTGTTGTCGATCGGTTGCGGCCCTGCGAGCGGGCAATCGGAAGCGGGTGGCGCGGCAAGAACAGCGGACGGCCGCCCCAATCTCAACGGGATTTGGCAGGCACTGAACACCGCGAATTGGGATATCGAAGCGCACGAAGCGCGTCCGGGACCGCCACAGTTCGGCGCGTTGTTCGCGACGCCGGCGGGCCTCGGCGTGGTCGTGGACGGGCCGATTCCCTACCAGCCCGCGGCGGCGGCCAAGAAACAGGAGAACTTCGCGAAGCGGTGGACCGACGATCCCGAAGCGAAGTGCTATCTCCCGGGGATCCCGCGCGCAACCTACATGCCGTTTCCGTTTCAGATCGTGCAGGGAACCGACAAGATCATGATGGTCTACGAGTACGCGGCGGCCGGCCGCGCTATTCACATGGACAAGGTTCCCGACGCGCCGGTTGACAGCTGGATGGGTCATTCGGTCGGGCGCTGGGACGGCCAGACGCTCGTCGTCGACGTCACGAAGCTGACCGGTCAGAGCTGGTTCGACCGCGCCGGCAATTTTCAGACTGAGACCATGCACATCGTCGAGCGTTACACGCCGATCGGCGCCGATGTGCTCGATTACGAAGTGACGATTGAAGACCCGAAGGTCTACACGCGGGCCTGGAAGATGCGAATGCCGCTCCACCGTCGGCTTGAGAAGGACATGCAATTGCTGGAGTTCAGGTGCGTGCCGTTTTCCGAAGACTTGCTGTACGGCGATCTTCGGAAGAAGCCGACCCGCTGACCGAGTCACGTGGAGGTTGCTGTGAAGACAAGTGACCGTCGCCTCTATCGCGCTGTTTCGCTCGCGATCTGGGCGTTCGGATGCTCTCGTTGGAGCCTTCGGGGTTCCGGAGGTGGCGTCCGCACAGCAGCGACCAGCCGCGGCTGGGCAACCGACCTTCGCCAAGGATGTCGCCCCGATTCTCCAGCGGTCGTGCGTGACCTGTCATCGACCGGGGCAGTCGGCGCCGATGTCGCTGATGACCTACGAGGACGCGCGGCCGTGGGCGCGATCGATCAAGTCGCGGGTGACGAACCGTGAAATGCCGCCGTGGCACATCGACAGGAACGTCGGCATCCAGAAGTTCAAGGACGACAGCTCATTGAGCGACGCCGAGATCGCGACGATCGCGGCGTGGGTGGATGGTGGCGCTCCGCTCGGCAACAGGGCCGACCTGCCGCCGCTGCGCCAGTTCAACGACTCCGACGCATGGGCGATCGGCGAGCCCGATCTGGTCGTGCGCTTTCCTGCGTTCACGGTGCCGGCGGTCGGGCCGGACGTGTTCCCGACGCTCACCGCCCCGCTGAGTATCACGGAAGATCGGTACATCAAGGCGATCCAGACCCGGCCGGTGAATGGTGGCTCACGCCGCGTGCTGCACCACAGTGTTGCGACGATGGTGGCGCCGGCCCCGGACGGCGGCAGCCCGGACGTGGAGGACGGCGGGGCGTTCATCGTCGAGTATGCGTCGGGAAAGGCACCGGAGCTGTATCCGGACGACAGCGGCGTGCTGTTGAAGGCCGGTCACACCCTGAATCTCGGCACGCATCTGCACCCGGTCGGTGAGGAGGTCAAGGCGGAAGTCGAGGTCGGCTTCAAGCTCTATCCAAAAGGCGTGACGCCGAAGTACATCCGCTATTCGACGCATCACGGGGATCCGCGGCCAGATGCGAACGAGACGCTCGACATACCGGCCGGCGGGCTGGTGCGCACCGATGGCTATACGCTGCACACCAAGCCGGGCAAGATCATCGCGTTCCAGCCGCACATGCACATCCGGGGCAAGTATCAGTGCATGGAGCTGATCTATCCATCGAACCCGAGCAAGATCATGCAGCGCGAGATCATCAACTGCGCGCATTGGGATTACAACTGGCACCTCGTCTACAACTATGCGGATGATGTGGCGCCGCTCGTGCCGGCCGGTACGGTCGTGCACATCATCAGCTGGCACGACAACTCGGGCAATACCCGCGGCAACCCGGACCCGAAGAACTGGGTCGGCTACGGTCAGCGCACCATCGACGAGATGGGATTTGCATGGATCGGATGGATCGATCTGACGCAGGCGGAGTACGAGCAGGAGTTAGCCGCGCGGAAGGCCCGGTCGGCTGCGACTGGGGGTCAGCCCTGACATGCGGCCGAATTCTCGAGGGCTGACGGCGTTCGCGAGCCTGTTGTTCGTGCTCGGCGCGCACGATGTGCGCGCCCAGCCGCGTGGCATTCAAAGCGTCCCTGAATTTTCGTCCGACATCCTGTTCAATGCCGGACAGTCCGTCCAACCGATTTTTGAGGGGTGGACCCGGAACGCCGATGGCAGCTATCAGTTCCACTTCGGGTACCTGAATAGAAATCACGTCGAAGAGATTCATGTGCCGGTTGGCGCCGGCAACTCGATTCAACCGGATGGGCCCGACCGCGGCCAGCCGACGTACTTCTACACGCGGTTCAATCGCATGCTCTTCAGCGTCAAGGTGCCGGCGGAGTTCGGCAAGCGGGAGCTGGTCTGGACGTTGACGGTTCACGGGAGAACCGAGCGCGCTGTCGGGTGGCTCAAGTCGGAATGGGAAATCGACGCCTCGGCGGGCGCCACCGGGATGCCGACCGGCGAGCAGAGAAAGAACGTGGCCCCGACGATCTCCGTCGCATCGCCGTCGACGGTGGTGCTGCCTGGGCCGCTGCAGCTGACGGCGCGCGTGACCGACGATGGGTTACCGCCAGTGCGCACGCGTGTCGGCGGAACTTCTGAGAATCCGCCGGCGTTCCGATTTCCGGAAGGCGGAGCAGCGACCGCGCCCGTCAACGTCCCGCAGCTGCGCCGGGCGCGTCCGAGGCTCCCGGGACTCTCGGTCTCGTGGCGTGTGTGGCGCGGTCCAGGGGCCGTGGCATTCAAGCCCGAGGCCGTGGCGGTGAACGACGGCCAGGCCGCGACGACCGCGACGTTCAAGGTTCCCGGAGAATATGTCCTGCAGGCCGTAGCCACCGACTCCGCAGCCTCGACGCCCTTCGACGTGAAGGTCGTCGTCGCGGGGAATAAATAAATGAGGCGTGCGGACTTGCGTCGACCTGGTCTCACTCGGCGGCAAGCGATCGGGATCCTGGGCGGATGTGTGGGAACCGGTGTCGTCGCGACCCTTCGCGTCGGAACCGCGACCGCCGCGGCGCAGACCACCTTCAGGAGCGTGCAGCGCATCACCGTTCCGAAAGGCGCGATCGTCCGAACGATTCTCAAGGACCTGCCTCCGGACGCGTTGGTGAACGGCGCGACGCTGATTCACGAGCACCTGGGCACCGATGTCGATCTGATGGTCGAGGAGCTCAAAGGCGCAGCCGCCGATGGGCTCGGGTGCCTGGTGAACGCGACCACCGGACGCCGCACGGACGAGCAGGTCAACGCCGTGAAGCGTATTGCGGAGCGATCGCCGGTGCAGATCGTGCTCGCCGGCGGGCTCTTCCAGGATTCGGGATTCCAGAAATATCCCCCTGACATCGCAACGATGTCCGAGTCGCAGCTCGTGGACGAGTTCGTCTCCGACGCCACACGTCAACGCTGGGGCGCAATGGGCGAAATTGGCACCTCGCTGCAGATGCAGCCCGACGAACGCAAGGTCCTGCGCGCGATCGGCCTGGCGCACGTCAAGACCGGACTCCCCATTTTTACCCACGTGCCGCACGAAAGCTGTCCGAGCTGCGCGCTCGAACAGCTCGACGTCTTCGAGTCAGTAGGCGTCGACCCGCGCCACGTCTGCATCGGCCACCTGGCGACGATCCAGGTCAAGCACGATCCCGCGATGGAGACGCACCAGAAGATCGCCAAGCGCGGCGCCTTCGTCGACTTTGGTCCGGTCGGCCACCAGATGACGCGCTCGCACATCCCCGAGGCGGAGAAGGTGAAGCGCTTCATGACGCTCGTCGAGGCGGGAATCGAGGATCAGTTGCTGCTGACCTCCGACATGGGCAATCCCGACCACTATCAGGCGAACTGGGGACACGGCTACTCGAGTGTGCTGATGCAGTTCGTGCCGAAGCTGCGCCGGGCCGGCGTCAAGGAAACGACGATCCGCAAGGTCCTCGTCGACAATCCGCGGCGATTTCTCGCATTCGTGCCCAAATCGGCCTGAGCGTCGAAGGCACTCGTCGAGGTGCACATGAAGACACACATGGATCGCCGACTGACCGCTGCGGTGTTCGTGGCGCTTGCGCTTGCGTCCTTGACCGGCGTGCAAGGGCAGCAGGCGCCGAAACCCGGCGAGATTCGCGCCACCGAGAAGCAACTCGACGCGTGGATGAAGGAGCTGTCGAACTGGGGCCGCTGGGGCAAGGACGATCAGCTCGGCGCCGTCAACACGATCACCCCGGAGAAGCGGAAACAGGCGGCGGCGCTGGTGCGCACCGGCGAAGCGGTCTCGCTCGCTCACGACATCGACGTCACTGTGCAGCAAGCGTCGGAGTTTCAGCAGCCCGTACGTTCGCAAGATGGGGATTTTTCCCGAGAGACAGGTCACGAGGGACTCGAGCACCATCGACCCGCACGGGGGAGCGTTCACGCACCTGGATGCTCTCTGCCACATGGCCTACAAGGGCCGCTTCTACAACGACACGCCGTACGAGACTGCCACTGCCGACGGCTGCGCGAAGATGGGCATCAACGGCCTCAAAGACGGGATCGTCACGCGCGGTGTGCTGATCGACATTCCGCGGCTCCGCAACCTGCCGTATCTCGAACCCGGAACCCACGTGTATCGGGAAGACATCGAAGCATGGGAGAAGCAGGCCGGCGTCCGGGTGGCGCCAGGCGACGCGCTCTTCCTGCGAACCGGACGGTGGGCGAGGAGCGCGAAGCTCGGAGCCGCCGCGGCCGGCTCCAGCGGCTACGACGCGTCGTTCCTCCCGTTTCTCAAGGACCGGGACGTCGCGTTGCTCGGCGGCGACTCGGCCCAGGATGTCGGTGTGGTGCCAGGTTGCGCGAGCACAGCGCCGTCACCGACCATGTGCTGGTTGCCTGTCCATAAGTTCGCGTTGGTTGCACGTGGCATGAATCTCTTTGACAATCTGGACCTCGAAGCGGTCGCAGCGACGGCTGCGAGGCTGAAGCGGTGGGAGTTCATGCTCACGGCGGCACCCATTCGAGTGCCAGGAGGAACCGGCACACCGATCAATCCGATCGCCGTGTTCTAGGTGATACGCATGCGAACCACCGTCGCGCTGAAGGTCGCGGCCGTCGTTGCAATCGGGAGCCTGGTGGCGTTGGGCACGCGTGCGGCGGTTCGCGGCCAAGCGCAGGGCGGGGCTGCCGTCAACTGGGCGCTGCACAACCTGGACCTTCGCAGCAGCCGCTACGCCCCGTTCGACGACATCAATGCCGGCAACGTCGATAGGTTGGTCGAGAAATGGCGCTACGACGCGCCGGCGGCCGACAACGTCGGCCGCGGCACGCCGCTCGCCGTCGACGGCGTCTTGTACTTCAACGGCGGCTCGAAGCTGTTCGCGCTGGACGGCGCCACCGGGAAGGAATTGTGGGTGACGCGGGTCGAACCACCGTTTCCGGCAAGCGGTCGCGGCCCCGCATACGGCGACGGACGTATCTATGCGTTCGGGCCGACGGTCCTGTATGCCGTCGACGCCAAGACGGGTCGCATCGTCGAATCGTTCGGCAACAGAGGGCGGCTGAACCTTCCGGAGCAAGCACTCGCCGCAAAGTACCGGCACACCGACGCGGTGGGGTACTCGATTCAGGCCCCGCCCGCATACCACAACGGAACGTTGTACGTCGGGCTCGCCCTGTCGGAGGCGCACATCCCCGGAGGGTTGATGGTCGCGCTCGACGGGCGAACCGGCGCCGTCAAGTGGGTATTCAACACGATCCCTCAGGGACCGTCTGACGATGGCTGGGAAATCGCCAAGGATACGTGGCGCGGCGGTCAGCGCGTCGGCGGAGGAATCTGGACGCAGCCGGCCATCGATCCGGAGCTCGGCCTGCTCTATGTGAATGTCGGCAATCCCTCACCCGATTACGACGGCTCCGCCCGGAAGGGTGAGAACCTGTTCACGAACTCGATTGTCGCGTTGCATCTGGAGACTGGCAAGCTCGCCTGGTACTACCAGACCATTCACCACGAGGTGTGGGACTTCGATCTCGTCACCGGTCCGATCCTCTTCGACGTGAACGTGGGCGGCCGGCCGATCAAGGCCGTCGCATCCGGCGGCAAGAATTGCTACCTGTACGCGTGGCACCGCGAGACCGGTAAGCCGATCAATCCGATCGTCGAAATGGCGGTGCCGACGACGACGGACGTGCCGGGCGAGGAGATCTGGCCCACGCAGCCGTTTCCATACACGGCCAAAGGTGTGCCGATGCAGCCGTTCTGCCAGACCTTCCCGATCATCGACGACCCTGAGCTCGCCAGGCGGGCGCGCCAGATCTACCACCCGTATTCGGTGAAGGAGAAATTCATTCTGTCCCATGGCGGAGGCAGCTTCGGGTCTCCGTCCTTCAGTCCGCTCACCGGACTGCTCTACATCACGGGCAAGGACGCCGCCGTGTCGTTTACCGTGCAGCCGGTCGGTGACAGCTTGCAGCGGGGCCAGGGCGCCAATATCGGACACGACCGAGTCATTGCTGAAGGGCCGTTCCGCGCGGAGCAGGTCGGCGTGGCGAATCGAGAGCGCGTGAGCGCCTTCGATCCGGGCACGGGCGAGCTCGTGTGGCAGGCTGATTTTGCGACGCCGACGGCCATCAGCAGTTCAGGCAATCTGGTGACGGCCGGCAACGTCCTCTTTCAGGGCAGCGAATCTGGCCAGTTCTACGCGTTCGACGCGAAGACGGGCCGTCAGCTCTTGACCTTCAAGGCCCCGCGCGCCATCCGCGCGAGTCCGCTGACCTACAAAGCCAACGGAAAACAGTACGTGACCGTCGTGGCCGGCAACTCGATACTGGGGCTGGGATTGCCGTAGCAGCCCGCCGATCCGCTCTTGCGGCTACGTCGACGTGCGCCGCACGTTCTCGGCGCGAGGACCTTTCGGACCCTGGCCGACGTCGAACTCGACGCTGTCGCCCTCGCGCAAATTGTCAAGGCCCTCGCCGTACACCGCGCTCTGATGGAAGAAATATTCCTTCCCGGCAGCGTCCTTGATGAACCCGAAACCCTTGTCGACTCGCAACGTTCGTATCGTCCCTGTCATCGTGTCTCCATGAAATAACAATTACATCATTCAGAGTTCTACAGAATAGGCCTGACCTGCCAGTCCGGGGCGTCTGTCAGGGCTTGGTATTCGGCCTCCGAAATCGAGCGTTTCGAATACCGGCAGGCCGTGACGAACATATTCTTCTCGTGGTGCCACTCGCTGCTGACGACCTCACATTGAAACGTCCCGCCCGAGCCGATCGTCATGGTCAGCACGTCGCCCCGCTGAGGCACCGCCTCGAGGTCGACGTGCTTGATGAAACGAACGCTGTCATTGGCGATCGTGGCCAGATTCTCCTGGCCCTCGCGCCGCGCGCGAAGGGAAGGGATTCTGAGGCTAATCTCGACGGTGTGTGTCACGTCAGCCCTAGCCCCCACCGACCTTGCGTGGCGTCCGCGTGCGCGGGACGAAGCCGCGAGACGTCCTTGCCTTCCACGGCTGATGCGTCTGGGCCTTGGCTGCTCGTGCGGGAGCCGATGGTTCCGCCTCGGGTGGCTGAGCGGCGGCTTCGGCTGAGGCTTTGGCCCGCGCGGCAGCTGCCTGTGCCTGGTCCTTCTCGAGACAGCAGTGCTTGTATTTGCGGCCGGAGCCGCAATGACACGGCTGGTTGCGTCCAGGTAGGACGCTCGTCGAAGCATTCATGAAATAAGTGTACCGGTACTGGTGTCTGCGAGGGTCAGCGGCGACGCGCGGCCGCGGCCGCGGCCGTGAGCGAAGCGCGGATGGCTTCCTGCTGGCCATCGGGCCAGACCTGCCGAATCAGTTCGCGGGCATCAGCGTCCCTGCCGCAATACAGCATCTGCAGGGCCACGGTCGTCGCCGAGCCGCGCGTGGTCTCGACTCCGAACGACGGTGGACCTGCCTCCGCCCGTGACGCCGCCCGGCGGGTGCCGTCGAGCCGCCAGAGATCCTCGGACAAGTTCGCCCAGCCCCGGGCGGTTCCGACCAGGATCACGGGACAATACTCGGACGTGACGTCGACGAACCGGCCGTCCCGATATTGCCCGACGGTCGCGATTGTCGGCACCGGCCCCATGTCTGCCGCGAGATCGTCGAACGACAGCGTGGCCCACACCAGCGTGCGTCGGTTCAGATCGACCTCGAACGAAGGATGCGAAAACGTGCCGACGACACGCGGCGCCGGCTTCAACGACAGGATGGTGTACTCCGCGCAGCACCGGTTGCTGCTGCGCGAATCGAATCCGATGATGAGGTCCGGCGATCCGTCGTTGTCGACGTCTCGTCCGCTGTCATCGTGTAGTTGGGTGTTGAACCCTTCGCGCATCAAGACGAGCCGCCGTGAGCGGTCGCGCACTTCGATGATGCACGCATCGTTGGTCAGGGCTGAATCGGCCTTCCGGCGCACGGTCACCGAAAAACCGTCCTGCACGGTCCGCGTCATTCGCTGTTCCGCGCTGACCGAATATCGGCAGGACATCTCCGGGGCGGGCGGCTGGCCGAGCGCCGCGACGAGGGCGAGTGCGTGCACTGACAACAGAATTCTCGACGATTCTACATCGGCCGAGCGATCTCGTCGTCGCTGCAAACCGCCCCGCGTGAGTTGCGCCACGGGCCTAGCTGTACCGTTGACGGAAACGGTCTGGTGTCGAGGCGACTTTGGCAGTACCTTCAGCTTATGACCACCAATTCTCATCGCGTGGCGATCACGCTGCTGGCTCTTCTGCTGAGCGCGGGATTCCGATCAACGGCTCAGGAGGATGCGCGCAAGCTGTTCGAGTCTGGCAAGTATCAAGCGGTTGTGGAGCAGGCCGCGAAAGACGAATCGCCTGGCGCGCAGTACCCTGAAGGGCCTCGCGCACTTGAAACTCAAGCAGCCTGACGCGGCGAAGGAAGCGTTCGGACGACTCGACCGCGCGGACGAGGCATGGAAGGCGGTCGGAGGGTCGGCGATCGCTTTGACCGACGGCAATCGCGATGCGGCGTTGGAGGCCGCGCAAGCGGCGGTGGCGCGGAACCCAGGCCTCGCCGAAGCGCAGTATCAGCTCGGCGTCGTGCTCGAGGCGCGGAACGAACGCCCGGCTGCGGCCGAGGCCTTCGTCAAAGCCACTCAGGCCAATCCACAGATGGCCTACGCGCACTACTACGCGGCGATGAATTACTACGAGGCCAAGCGCGTCGATCGGATGGCGGTGTACTTCGAAAACTTCCTCAAGCTTGCGCCGAACGCACCCGAACGGCCGGCGGTCGAATCGATCATGCGCACCGTGCGGGGTCGTTAAAAGGCATGGCCGAGCCCGAAGTGGAACCGCCACTTCGGATCGATGGGCCGCGGATTGACCGGCAGGCCGAGATCGAAGCGGAGGCAGGCCGACCGGCGTATTCAACCGCATTCCCGCGCCGGTGCTGACCTGGACAGACGTCAGGAGATCGCCAACGGTCGGGTATATGTCCCCGAGATCGACGAAGCCAACGCCCCTGATCCAGCGATAGATCGGAAACCTCACCTCGCTGTTCGCGACGAAGAGCGCAGCGCCTCCTTCGGCGTCCCCGAAGATGCTGCGTGCGCCGAGATCGTCCTCGCGGTATCCGCGTACGCTGGTGGCGCCGCCGGCGAAGAATTGTTCGCTTGGAATCAGGTCTTCATCCCTGAAGGTTCGCGCCAGTCCCACCCGCGCTGCCGACGCGAGCACGACTCCGCCGCGAAGCGGGGCGAACTGATAGAGCTGCAGGTAGCTTTTCAAGAAACTGAGATCCGAGCCGAGCCCGGGCCTGGACAGCTCGATGTTTGCCGAGCTGAACCAGCCGCGTTCCGGGTCGAACGGATCGTTGCGGCGGTCGACGAGGGCGCTCGTCGTCAGCCGCGCGATCCTGACCGTCAGATCGAATTCCGGGCGGGTCGTGCGGTTCCGACCCAGGCCGTAGCCGTAGCGCAGATCGAGAAAGCCGCGAACCCGGTACATCTGTTCCGCGCTGATTTCTGTCACGTCCGAGACCGCCTGCTCGGCTGGGTCCGAACCGATATCTTCCCGGGAGCGCGAGAGGAAGACGGTCGAGCGGAGCGGCAGGGCGAAGAATCGATTCGCGCTGAGAAACGCGCGCGCCACCTCTTGATCGCGCCGCAGCCGGGCTGAGAGACCGACGGTCAGGCCGCGCCCGAGCAGGTTCCGGTTCTCGAAGTCGGCGGCGAACCCGACGCGCGTGTCGCGTTCCTCCGCTGCGTTGAGCTCGCTGTTGACGGCAAGGCCGTAACGGAGGCTGTACCGCGGGCGTTCCTCGACACGGATCCGCGCCACGACCGGCCGTTCGCCGGTTTCTCTGCTCGAACTCGTCCGGCTGAAGCCGGACGCTACGCGAGTCCGGAACGGGCTCGAGCTCGATCTCCACGCTTCGATAGATTCCGGTCTCGTAGAGACGCCGCCTCGCCGCGCCCAGCGCCGAGGCCCCGACCGGCATGCCCGGGCTCACGCCCAATGCCTGCGCGATCTTCGCATCATCGCCATCGGCGCCGTCGACGGCCACCGATGCGAGCACGGTGCGCGGTCCCGGCGCGACCAGCGCGTGGACATCGGCCCGGCGCGTCGCCGGATCGAGCACCGTCTCCGACGCGACGCGAACATCCAGAAAGCCGTCGTTTCGAAACTGCTGCTCGAGCCTGGCGAGACCCTCCGATATCGCCCGGGGATCGTACTGAGTTCCCGGCACCAGCCCGAGATCGGCAGGCGTCGACAATTGTTCGACGCCGCCGAGGGTCACGCGTCCGACTTGCCATGGCCCGCCTTCCTGGATCACGACGCGCACGACCGACTCGCCATCCTGAAGATCCGGCGCGGAGACATCGACGTCCGCGGACAGCAGGCCCGCTGCCTGATAGAGCCGCTTGACGGCGGCTTCGACCAGCGCGGGATCGAGCCAGGCCGCCGCCGGTCCACCAATCCCGGCCACCTCGAGAACTCTCGCTGTCGGCACACTCTCGTTGCCCTCGATCTGCAGGCGTGCAGCGGCGACTGGTCCGGGATCGATCTCGACGTGAAGCGTTCTGGCGCCATCGGCTTCGGCAAGCGTCGCGGTGACTTTCGCCGCCGGTCGTCCTTCGCCGAACAAATACTCACGTGCGATTCGGTCGACGTCGCGCTCGAGGAAGCGGTCGAAAATCGCGCTGGCCCAACGTTCGACGATGCGGCGTTGGACTTCGTCAGGCAGCTGGTAGCCCGACACCTCCAACCGCGTGGGCCGGCCCTGCTCGATCGCGTACTCGAGGGTAACCGTCCCTTGCACGGTCGCGTTTGAAGTCGGGTCGACCGGTTCGCTGTCCGCGAGGGTCCGGCGCGCGCGCACGCGCGATTCGAAGTAGCCGTGCGCCTGGTAGTAGCGCCGCAGGCGATCACTGTCCTGCTGCCACGCGGCGAAGTCGAAGCGGTCGCCCTCCGTGAGACGCAGCTGGCCGCGCAGCTCGCTTTCGGCGAAGCCGAGGGTGCCGCTGAAGCGAACGGCCGCGACGGTGGACCCCGGCCGAGGGGCCGGCCGGGGCCGGCGCCGTACGCCGATCGGCTCGTGCCGGAACTCGTAGGAACGGTCTTCGTTGTCGAGCAGCAGCGCGCGCAACGAGATCCCTGCCGGCGCGAAGTAGGTGGTGCTCATGACGAAGCCGTTCTGCGACGAGATCCTGCGAGTAGGCGAGCTCGACGCGGTCGCCGACGCGTTTGCCGACCGTCAGCCGCGAGGCGGGATTGACGTCTCCCGCGACGAGCGTCGGGTCGTCGAAGAGATCTGTGCCGCCGCCCTGATCGAGCCGCAGCGTGTCGAGGCCCACTGAGCCGCTGACCAGGCCCAGCAGCTCGCCCGATAGCAGCCGCGCGAGCTGAGCGCCGGCTTCGTTGGGATCGGTCGAGATGCCGAAGAGCTTGGCCTCCGCCTCCTCGTTGGTGATTCCGGCGGCCTGCGATCGGACCTCGCGCTCGCATGGGCCGGAAGCGCCGCACTGCAGCGAGATTTCGATCGGCGTGTTGCCCACGCGCGTCTCGGCGAGAAAGGTGACCTCGGGCGAGATGACACGAGGGTTCGTGAGATCGATGGTCAGCGTCTGGATCCGGTAGGTGTTGCCGGCCAGATACACCTCGCCATCGGGTTCGGCATCGATCCGGCCAAGGACTCCCGGGTGCGCGGCGGATCCGGTCGCCTGCAGGTTCGCGGTCAGGTTCAGGCGGCCGTAGTTGTTGTCGATGCGGATCTCGTTCGTCGTGGCGATCGTGACATCGAGCCTCAGGTTCTCCAGGAACGACGACTCGTCGCCGACCGATGGCGCGGCGGAGCCGCCGAAGCCGGCCAGCAGGCTCTGCGAGACGACGAGCGGCTCGCGGTAGACGCCGCTGACGACGTCGACGCGGCCCGACAGCGTCGAAGCCGGGCCCGAGCGTCAGCGAAAGGTTGGCGTTGGATTCGGTCTGAAACCCCTCTGGATACTCGAGCATCACGTTCCACGCCGTGAGGGTGATGCGGCCTCGGGGGGAAGTGATCTCGTCGAGCGCGAAGCTACCTTCGATGTACGCGGGACCGCCGTTGATATCGCCGTTCAAGTACATCGTGGCCTTGCGCGTAGCGTCCACGGCGATCGAGCCGGTCAAGTCGGATGCCGAAAGGCTCGGCGTTTCGAGGCGCAGCTCGCCGGATGACACGTCGATGCTTCCGACGATCTGCGGAGACGCGAGCGGTCCCGTGACCTTGAACGCGGTGTGGGCGATGCCGCCTGACGCGATGCCGCTTGCGAATGCGCCGAGCACTCGCAAATCCAGCGCGCCGTCAACGGCAAGATCGAGTGCCGGCGCCGGCCCGATCAGATCTGCGCTTCCCGATGCGCGCAGTTCGTTTCCCTGGGCGTCCCACCGCAGTTCTTCGAGGCGCGCCCGTCCGCCCTCGAGGCGAACGCGCGTGGGCGTCGACTGCGTGAACGGCACGCCGGCCAGGCTGAGCGATGCCTGGTCCAACACGATCGACGCGCGAAGCGCGTCGAGAGCAAACCGGTCGGCATCGGCCGTCAGCGTGGCGTCAGCCGTCAGGGCCACTCTTTCGAGCTGCGCCGGATCGACGAACGACGCCAGGGCCTCCGTCGTCACGCCTGTCACGCGAGCGCTCAGCGTCGCCGAGCGTGGCTCGTCGGGCAGCGAGTTCAGCCAGTTCGAGCCCCACGACGCGAGACCTGTCGCGCCGGGCCGGGGCGGAGGCACGATCATTCGGAGCGGGATGGCGCCGTCTGCCGACAGGCTGGCCCCCTGCCAGCGCGCCGTGGCCGCATTGAGCGCGATCCGCGCCGGCTCGATGCGGGCGTCGAGGATGACGTCCGAGAATGGCGGGATGTCGGCGTACCTGAGCGAAGCGGCTTCGAGCGCCAGCGTGCCCGATGGTTGCGGGGCCGCCAACGTGCCGCCGACATGGAGATCGAGCTTCACGCGGGAAGTCCCGGCTTCGATCGGCAGTTCCGGAAGCGCAGGCGCGGCAAGGCTCAGCAGATCGGCAATGGCGCTTTCCACCTGCACGTCGATGCCGGTCGGCGCGCCGTTCGCGGAGAGCGCGCCCTGCAGGCGGACCTCGGTCTCGCGTCCGACGCGGACGAGCAGGGGAGTCGACGAAAGCGCGTTCGGTTCGAACGAGACGACTGCGCGCGTGTCGAGCGCGATCGGCACTCCGGCCACGGTCGCATCGAGGGCGCGCAGCTCGAGATCCCCGGCGGTGTCGGCCAGCCGCGCGATGGCGCCCCTGGCGCGCAGCGTGGCCGCGATGGTTCCCCCCGCCTGGAGGTGCTTCGTCTGCGGCGCCGACAACAGCGTCGACAGAGGCGAGCGATCGAGGTCGATCTCCGCTTGAAAACCGAACGGGTCGCGCGTGTCCACTGCACCCGTCGCTCGCGCCTCGAGATCGGGAACGTCCGCGTCGACGTGCGCGCGGCCCTGGTCGAGTCGCAGCCGCGCCGTCACGGGCCCAACCGCGACCCCGTAGGCCGACAGATTCCGCGCGGTCAGTTGGCCTTCGCCCCGCGGTGATTGAATGGTCCCGTGTAGCGAGCCCTTCAAGGCGGCCGAGCCAGCCACTGAAGCATCGGCGAGGTCCAGGGCCGACGCGAGCGTGCCCAGGTCGTCGGCGTTCGCGTCGAACTGGCCCTCGATCTGTCCGCGCCATGTGTACTCGCCCGAAGCGCTCACCCGCAGCGGGCCGAGGCGCGCATCAAGCGACTCGACATTGAGAGCCCTTCGATCGATCGCCACCGTCGAGTCGAGCTCGCCGGCGTCGTCAATACCAGGCACGCGAATGCCGCGGCCGCTGATCGTCGCGTTCAAGGCGGGCGCCGCAATGGTGCCGCGAGGGTCGATCCGCAGTTCGACGATGCCGTCGGCCTGATCGAGTGGCGACGGCACGCTCACGCCTGCCTGCTGCAGTACCGGAATGAGCGTGCGGACTTCTTCAATCCGAACACGCGTGCTTCCCGACAACGAGTGTGTCGTCGGGTCGTCGAGTTGTTGCACGTTGCCCGACAGCGTGCCGTCGATCGACGTGCGGCCGGCCTGCGATCGGAGCGCGTGTCCGAGAGCCCATCGGCCACCTCGCATTGCCGGGTCCAGGCGGCCGCCAATCGACAGGCCCGATCCGGTCGGCGTGAGCGCCACAGATCCGTTCACGCTCGCGTGCCGCCAGGCGTCGGCGTCGAGCGGGACAGCCGCATCGAGCGTGACATCGATCTGTCCGGCGGCCGTCGTGCCGACAGCGACCGGGCCCCGGACACCAGATGCTTCCAACAGGCGATCGACGTCGAGGTTCTCAATCCGGCCGACGAGACGGCTCTCGCGTGCCGCGCCGGCGGCCGTCACTGCGAGCGTGCCGTTCACGTTGATCGCGCCGGCATCCGACGCTACCGAGAGGGAATCGATGTCGATTCGTCCTGACGCATACGTCGCGTCGGCCGCGATGTTGACTGACGGGGCTGCACCCAGGCGGACCATCGGTCCGAGCACTTCGACGTTCACGGTCGGATCGGCGATCTCGCCGCGCACCTCCACGTCGGCCGTGGCCGATCCCGTCAGCGAGACATCGCGTTGCAGCACAAGACGGCTGGCGCGCGCCAGGTCGGTATCGAGCCTGGCCCGCGCTTCAACCCGGCTGGTTTCCGCGAGGACGTCGATCCAGCCATCCAGAGCCAGGCGGGCCTCCGGCACATCAAGACGAAGCTCGTGAACGGTGAGCCGCGAGCCGTCGAATCCCAGCCGGCCGGCGATCGTGCCCGAGATCGATCGCGGGTTTGGCCCGAGGGTGGCGCAATCGGCGTGGGCCCGAAAGCGCCCGGCACTGATGCGCCTTCGCTCGTATCCAGTACCAGATCGATCGGGGCCGCCGTCAGGCGATGGCCGGCCGATTCGTCTTCGAATTCGACGCTCATCGCGCTGAGCGCCACGCGGCCGAGATGGATTGGCGACGGTGCTGAAGTCGAAGTGGAGCGGCTGGCGGGCAGGTTCGTGGTGCCGTCCGCATGCCGGACGATCGTGAGATGCGGGCGCTCGAGTTCGAGGCGATCGATCTCGACTGCGCCGGGGAGTGCGCGCCGATTGAGTCCGATCCGAATGGCATCGGCCCGGAAGAAGGGCCGAGCGCCCGGAGCCGACAGGCGAACGTTTCGCAGTTCGGCCGACGCCGCGATCAAGTTGTAGCGGAGCGAATCGGCCTCGATGCCGATCCCGAAATCCCGCGAGGCGCGCGCCACCGCCCAGTCGAGGACGCGAGTGCGGACGAATTCCAGGTGCGCCGCGGCGGCCAGCACTGCCAGCACGGCGACGATCGCCGATGCCGTAAGCAGCCCGTACCGTACCAGGCGAGAGCGCAGGACCCTCACCCGTA
>CAVREM010000085.1:0-29353 GCA_963720005.1 uncultured Acidobacteriota bacterium
CGGTGAAATAGGGGCGACGCGAGGATCAGTTGAGGGCTGTTTCTTCCACAGCGCGTCCGCGAAGTCGGCGAAGCGATCCCAGTCGTACGGCGTCAGGTTGTGCCCGCCGTGCGGACGTGGTACCCGCGCCGGCCGGCGATGAGCGGCCGGTCGAGCGGCGGCATGTCGTCGGGCGATCGCCGGATCGCCCCAGAGCGCGTAGACCGGGGACGCGTGCGACGAGCGACAGGAACTCGCCGCGCGGATCGGCCCAGAGATCCTCGTCGGCGCTCGCGACGTAGACCGCGCGCGGCGCGATGAGCGCGAGCAGCATGTGCTGGTCGACCGGCAGCGCTCCTCTCGCCCGGCGTAGTCCTTGTAGTTGCCGGCGAACCAGTGGGGGAACGACGCGGTGATCCGCGCGATCGTCTCGCCGAACTGCCGCCGGCTGAGCGCGGCGCCGCCTTCGCCCGACTCGTTGGAGATCACGAGCGCGAACCGCTCGTCCTCGGCGCCCGCCCAGAGCGCCGCCTTCCCGCCGCGCGAATGGCCCACCACCGCGACCCCTTCGCGTCGACCCGCGCGGTCGGTCTCGAAGTAGTCCATCGCGCGGCTCGCGCCCCACGCCCAGGCCGCGAGCGCGCCCCACGCGTTCCGCGGCCGCGGGCCCGTGCCGCGTCCCCTCGAAGAGCCGGATCACGCCCTCGCGAAACCGTTCCTTGTCGTCGGGCGCCAGGTCGGTGTTCTGCATGGCCGCGATCCCGTAGCCCCGCGCGATCACCTGCTCCGCCGGCCAGAATCCCGACTTCTCCCGGCGGGTCGGATCGGTGTTCGTCGGCGGGCCGGTTGTTGATCAGCAGGAACACGGGCATCGGTCCGCGGGGCCCGTTGGGCAGAAACAGCGTGACTCGAAACGATGCTCCGCCCCGCCTGCCCGCTGATGACCGCGACCCGCTGGAGCGTCGCCGCGCCGTCCATGCGCGGGATTCTCCTCGAGGACCTCGAAGCGCAGCTGCTCCGGCCGGCCTGGCGAGCGTCCGTATACCTGCGAGCGGAAGAGCTCGAGAATCTCCGGGCGCCGCGCCAGCCAGCTCGGGCGTCCGGACCTCTCCCGCCTTCGATCCCCATACGAGCAGATCGGGCAGCGGTAGGGCACTGATGCGCGATTCGTCGTAGTTGAAGCCTGGCTGTTGTTTCGCCGTCTGTTCCACGGTCTGGGGTTTTGCCCGCCAGCCGGTATCCTGCGCACCGATGGAGGCCGACAGTGCGAGCAGGGCGACGGTCCAGCCAGCGGGACGGTGCATGGCCACATAATACGGCCTGTCCACGGTCCGCCGTCCACGGTCCGCCGTCCACGGTCCGCCGTCCACGGTCCGCCGTCCACGGTCCGCCGTCCACGGTCCGCCGTCCACGGTCCGCCGTCACGCGGTTGGCACGTTTGCCCCCAACCGCCCAACCCGCCGGACGTTCGCTTCGTCCTTATGTCTACGCGCGAGGAGATCTCCATGCTGACATGGATGGGCCAGTGCCTCCAGGATCTGCGGTTCGGGCTGCGCACGCTCGCCCGCACGCCCGGTTCACCCGCTGGCGGTCCTGTCGCTCGCGCTCGGCATCATGGCGACGACCGCGATCTACAGCGTCGTCCACGCCGTCGTCCTCGATCCGTTTCCCTACAAGGACGTCGACAACCTGATGAGCGTCCGCGTGTGCGATCCCGGCGCAGCGCGGGTGGCCGCACCTGCTACTCGACCGACCAGTTCCTCGAGATCGCCGAGCGGAACACGATCTTCGACGGCGTCGATCGCCTCGACGATCAGCGACGTGATGTGGACCGGCGACGGCGACCCGCAGCGGCTGCGCGGCAACCACGGCACGCCGAACACGTTCGACGTGATGGGCGTGCCGCCGCTGGTCGGGCGGACGTCGTCCGGCCCGACGACGGCGCGCCGGGCGCCGAGCCGGTCGTCGTGCTCGGCTATCGCTTCTGGCAGCGGCAGTTCGGCGGCGACCCGGCGGTCGTCGGCCGGCAGCTGCGGCTCAACGACACGATCCGGACGGTCGTCGGCGTGATGCCGAAGCGCTTCATGTGGCGCGGCGCGGACGTCTACGTGCCGGTCGTGTTCGAGCGCGGCACGCGTCGTCGAAGGCGTCAGCAACGTGCACCTGCTCGGACGGCTGAAGCCGGGCGTGACCGAGGCGCAGGCCGAAGCCGATCTGCGGCCGATCGTCGCGGATCTGAGAGCGCGGGAGCCCGCGCAGTTTCCGGAGACGTGGCGCGTCGGGCTGCTGTCGTTCAAGGAGACGTTTCCGAGCAGCATCCGCGCGACTCTGGATCCTGTTCGGCGCCGTCGGCCTGCTGCTGCTGATCGCCTGCGCCAACGTCTCGAACCTGCTGCTGTCGCGGGCCGCCGCGCGCCAGCGCGAGATGGCGGTGCGCGCGGCGCTCGGCGCGGGCCGCGCCCGGCTCGTGCGGCAGCTGCTGACCGAAAGCCTGATCCTCGCGCTGGCCGGCGGCGTCCTCGGCGTCGCGCTCGCGTACGTCGGCCTGCCCGCGATCCTCGCGCTGGTGCCGCCCGAACACGATTCCCGACGAATCCGAGATCGCGCTCAACCTGCCGGTGCTGCTGTTCGCGCTGGTCGTCTCGGTGGCTCACCAGCGTCATCTTCGGTCTGGCGCCGGCGCTGCACGCGTGCACGCGCGATCTCGGCGAATCGCTGCGCAGAAGCGGCCGCGGCGTGGCCGGCGGCTCGGCGCCAGGCGATTCTGCGCAAGAGCCTGGTCGTCGCCGAGGTGGCGCTGTCGCTCATGCTGCTGGTCGGCGCGAGCCTGATGATGCGCACGCTCGTCGCGCATGCAGGCACGTCGACCTCGGCGTCCGGCCGGAGCGGGTGCTGACGATGCGGGTGCCGCTGCCGGACGCGAGTATCCGGATGCCGCGCGCCGGGTCGCGTTCTTCCAGGAGCTGCTCGGCGGTCGCGAGCGTGCCCGGGCGTGACGGCGGCCGGCGTCAACACCGGCGTGCACCCGTTCGGCAACATCGGGCTGGCCGGTTGAGGTCCCCGGCGCCGCGCCGAGCGACCGAGCCGGTCGTGCATCCACCAGATCAGCGCCGGACTACACGCGGGCGATGGGCATCACGCTGTCGCGGGCCGGCTGTTCACCGAGCGCCGACGTCGAGAGCCGTCAGCCGGTCGCGATGGTCAACCAGCGCGTTCGTGCGGGCGCGGTTCGACGGCCGCGCGGCCGCTCGGCCGGATCGTGCGGCATGCCGCGGCTGAGGCAGCCGCCGATTCGGCGCGCCGACGACGCGTTCGAGATCGTCGGCGTCGTGCGAGACACGTCGAATCGCGGCATCAGCCGACGCGATGATGCCGGAGGTCTACGTGCCGTACACCGCTGCGCGGCGCCGTCGGACCGGCTCGTCGTCCGGACGCACGGCGATCCGGCGGGCGTCACGCGCGCGGTCGTCGCGCGGATCCACGCGATCGACGAGGACCAGCCGGTCACCGACGTGCGGACGCTCGACGCGGTCCTCGACGACTGCGTCTACGCCGGGCCGCGATTCAACCTGATCCTGCTTTCGGTCTTCGCGGCGCTCGGCCTGACGCTGGCCGTCGTCGGCGTCTACGGCGTGATGTCGAACGCGGTCGCGCAGCAGACGGCAGGAGATCGGCGTCCGGATGGCGCTCGGCGCCGACGCGGATCGCATCGCGCGCATGGTGGTGAAGTCCGGCGCGGCGCTGCTGCTGGCCGGCATCGCGCTCGGCCTCGCGGGCAGCCTCCTGGCGGCGCGGGTGCTGGCGCAGCAGATCTGGAGCGTGTCGGCCTTCGACCCGATGTCGTTCGCGCGGTGGCGGTGGTGCTGCTGGCCGCGGGCCTGCAGGCGTGCGCGTGGCCGGCGTGGCGCGCGGCGAGGACGCCACCGACGGTGGCGCTGCGTCAGGAGTGAGGGGGCCGGCGGGGCTGGCGCTGGCGCGCCTCGGTAGGGGCCGCGCACTCACTTCGCTCGTGCGGTAGGTGCGGCTCGCTGCGCTCGCCGCTAAAAAGCAATAGGGAAACTCGCAACCGAAGCGAACCCCGCCTTCTGCGTGCTGGACGCAGCGCTCTTCGACGTGGCCTCGGAGCCTTACCGCACGAGCGAAGCGAGTGCGGCCCGACCGGCGAGCGCCAGCGAGCCGGCCGCCTCTACCGCGGCAGCGAAAAGCCAGCCGCGGCCCTTACCGCGCGGAGCGAAAGCCAGGCGCGGCCTCCCTAGAAGTTCAAGCGGAACATCAGCTGCAAGATTCGCGAGAAGCCGACCTGATCGTCGTCTGGCCGAAATTCGCGTTGCCGAAGGTGTTCGCGCCCTGAAGCGTGCGCACGTTCGGACGGTTCAGGATGTTCAGCGCCTCGAGCTTGAATTGCGCGACCTTGCTGCTCCCGAATCGGATGTTCTTGATGAACGAGGCGTCCACGACGTACCACCCGGGCCCGCGGACGTCGGTGATCGCGCGCGGCGCGTTGCCGAAGGTTCCCGCCGGCGCCAGACTGAACGCCGCCGGATTGAGCCAGGTCGCGGACGGGTGGTCGGCCGAGGCCAGCCGGTCGGCAAAGCTGCCCGACGTGGCGAGGTCGGCGCCGGTCAAGTTGGGCCGATTCGCGTTTGCGCCGCCGAGCCGCGAATCCGCAGGCTGCTGCACGTTGATCGGGAATCCACTCTGCAGCGTGATCGTCCCCGCGATGGTCCATCCCCCGATCAGCAGATCCGCGAGCGCGGCCGTTCGCCCAGCGCTTGCCCGCGCCGAACGGCAATTCGACCATCGGCGCGAGGAGCACGCGGTGCGGCACGTCGAGCATGCTGAGGCCGTACTCCGCCAGCGGATCGTAACAGGCGGTCGTGAACTGCTGGCCCGCGGCGCACGCCGGCATCGAGGGCATGTAGTTGTAGTTGTTCATCGGAAGGGCCGGACTGACCGCGGCGTAGAAGTTGCTTTCACCCACCTGGTTGTCTTTGAGCTGGCTGTAGGTGTAGCTGAAGCGGCCGCCGAGGCCGTTGGACATCCGCTTGGTGAGCTCGATCACGCCGGCGTGATAGCGGCTGAGGCCTTCGGTGACCTGCCGGGCGTTGATCTGGCCGTACTGCGGGAACGGCCGGAGCAGGCGGGCCCGCGACAGCGTCGCCGGCGTCGACAGCGACCGCGGCACGTTCGGGTTGTTGAGGAACGGGTTGGGCAGCTGCGCGTCGAGCGCGGCTGAACCAAGCGCGAGATACTTCGGATCGAGCTGATTGATGTTCACGCCGATGTCGTTCGATCCGCCGAGACCGATGTGATCGCTGCGCGCGCCCATGTAGCTCACGCGTGAGCCCGATGTTCCCAGGCAGCTCGCGCTGCAGGTCGACCGAGAACTGATGCACGCGCGGCGCCGTCCGGTTCTGGTCGACGTAGCTGATGTTGCTGTCGAGGTTCGTCAGGGCGCCGCGGGTGTTGCCCGACGGCAGCTCGATGCCATTCGGAAACGGATTCTCGAACGTGGTCGGGTTGCTGCGGCTGCTGGTGAGGATCGTGTTCTGGCTGTAGCCGACCTGCCCGTAGTTGCTCGCGGAGGTGCTGGGGATCGGATAGTTGAACGGCGCCCAATAGAGGCCGTATCCGCCGCGCAGCACGGTTCGATCGTTCAAGGCGTACACGGCGCCAACCCGCGGCGACCACTTCACCGCCGGCGTATTGCCTTGGTAGGTCTTGTTGCCGTCCACGCCCGCATACATCAAGCCGCCGGTCACGGTCCGCGCCGCCGTTCCCGCAACCGGATCGGCGGGAATCGCGACCGTGGAGAGCGCGCTCTGCATGGCCGGATCGAAGCCGACGGTGAAGTTGTTGTCTTTCTCGCTCAACCCCTTCTCGTGCTCGAGGCGAAGACCGTAGGTCAGCGTGAACTTCGAGTTGATGCGCCAGTCGTCCTGCGCGTACCCGCCGAAGTAGTGCGTGAAGACGTTGAGCGGCGTCGAGACCGACAGCGAGGTGACCCGGTCCGTCCGTGCGGATGGGTAGCCGAGCAGGAACGAGGCGAACGCGTTGCCGTTCGTCGTGCTGCCGATGCCGCCGTCCGACGACGTCATGTCCTTGTCGAAATCGAAAAAGCCCGCGCCGTCGCCAGGGATGAACGTGTCGATGCCCATCTTCCGCCAGTCGCCGCCGAACTTGAACGTGTGCGCGCCGGCGACTTTCGACAGCGTGGCGTTCGCGCTGGTGGACTTCCAGTTGATTTCGGTCGGGTTGATCGCCCCGAGCGTGCGCGCCCCGTGCCCCTGGTCGTAGCCGCGGATCCGAACCTGCGGAAACTTGTTCAGTTGAATCTGGCTGTCATACGTCGTGGAAAAGGGAAGGCTCCGTGGATCGAAATCGATGGTGAGGGTGTCGTTGTCCGGGAATTCCGTTCTCCCGAACCGCAGCGCCAGCACCGCCGTGTTGCTGAGCACCCAGGTGTTGTTCAGCGCCAGGATCTGCGGCCGCCGTCGCAGGTAGTAGTCGTTCGGATCGGCGAAGCGAGTCGGCTCGGTCTGGTCGGCGGTTCCGAAGAAGTTGGCCTCGGGCTCATTGGTGCTGTTGTACAGGTAGAACCCGCTCAGCGACACGTTGTTGGTGAACTTGTGCTCGAGCTTGACCGAGTACAACTGAGAGAAATTGCTCTTGATGCGCGATGTCCGCGTGTAGTTCGTGCTGCCGTTGTCTCTGTCGACATCAGGCAGCGGGAAGGAACTCGAGCATGGCCACGGCGACCGGGCTCATCATCGTTGACGGAATCTGATTGCCGGCAAACGGCAACCCGGTGACCGGGTTGTAGATCGTCACCGGCTGGCCGGCCGAATTGGTCACGCCGGAGAAGTCGCCGCGACGCATGGCGGCGGTTGGAAACAGCGTGCTGACGTTGCGCGTCTGTACGTCGTGGTAGCTCTCGGTCGTGAACCAGAAGAAGGTGCGGTTTCTGACGATCGGCCCGCCAACAGCCCCGCCGCCCAGATAGTAGGGGCTATCGGGTTTCGGCCGGCCTGCCTTTTCACCGAAGTAGTTGTTCCACTGTCCCCAGATTGGCCGGGTCTGAAAGAAGGCCGACCCGCGATAGTCGTTCGTCCCGGACTTCAGTGTCGTGTTGAACACCCCGCCGCCCGTGCGGCCCATTTCCGCGTCGTAGGTGTGCACCTGCACCTTCATGTCCTCGAGCGATTCGATCGACGGGTGCGCGCTCGCGCGGTTGCGCATGTCGCTGATCGGCACGCCGTCGAGCGTGTAGTTGTTGCCGCGGCGGGTGCCGCCCCCCAGCGAGACGAGCGAGACGTTGGTCTGATCCTGTTGCCGGTTGTACTGCCCGTCTCCCGACGGCACAACGGTTGGGACGGTATTGCCGATCATGAACGCTGCGCGCCCCTGCGAGGGCAGTGTCTGCAGGGCCTCGGCGTTCAGCATGGTGCCGGTCGACGCGTTCGACGTCTCGATGATCGGCGACTGACCGGTGACGGTGACCGTCTCGGCCAGAGTGCCGACTTCGAGCGTGATGTCGAGCGTGATGAACTGCTGCGTGCCAACCGGAATGCTTTCCTGTGCGTAGGTCTTGTAGCCCTGCAGCACGATCTTCAGCCGATACGTCCCAGGCGCCAGGTTCGGGAAGCTGTATTCACCAGCCTCGGTGGTCGTGGTGGATCGAGACAGCGAGGTCCCCTGGTTGGTCAGCGTCACCTCCGCGCCGGGGATGACGCCTCCGGAGTCCTTGACCACGCCTCGGACTCCTCCCTGAAATCCCTGAGCCCGTCCCTCGACGGCGAACCCGACGATCAAAACGAGCAGGCACGCGAATATGCGGATCGTGGCTCTCATAATGCGCCCTCCGAATGGGTTGACCAGGTCAAGCGCGCCACAACGGGTCCGAGCACTAATGCCGGCGGAAGAGAAGAAGGTATGAATGGTCGGGAATGGTAGGACCAACGCCCCGACGTGGCAATAGGAAACTCGACTCGGGACGCGAATAGTGGATGAGGTCGCCTGGATCCCAATTGCCTTGCGATTTTCGCCATTTCCGACGGAATTGACCTGAACCGACGTTCTCACGCGCGCATGTCTACTCCCGCGCTTCCGCGATGGCCGCCTGCTGCGCGCGGCGCCGCATCCAGACCCAGCGCACCGCGGCGATCGCCACGACGACCATGAGCATCCTGACCGCGGTCGCGAGCCCCGCAGGACCGGGCGGCCACCACTCGTACTTCGCAAGCGTCGATCCGCGCTCGATCATCCAGTGCCAGGCGGTGTGCGCCGCCAGCGCTGACGCGATGACGATGCCGACGCGCTGCGGCACGACGAACCTGAACACCAGCCAGAGGAGCGGCGCCATCAGCGCGACCACCAGCAACTGGCCGAGCTCGACGCCGACATTGAAAGCGAAGAGCGACGTGACGACGTGCGCGCCGGCAAACTGCAGCGTCTCGCGCAGCGCGAACGAGAAACCGAAGCCGTGCACAAGGCCGAACCCGAACGCGATTGTCCATCGCCGTGACACGCCCGGCCTGGCGGCGCCCTCCGGCCGCACCGCGAGGACAATGTTCTCGAGCGCCATGTAGACGATCGAGACCGCGATCAGCGTCTCGATGAGCGGCGGGAACCAGAGCGCGTCCGGCGCATAGCCGAACGCGGCGCTGAAGAGCGTGATCGAATGCGCCACCGTGAACGCGGTGACGACGACCGCGAGCGACTTGAACCCGCGCGCCGGCAGGACCAGGCAGAAAAGGAACAGCAGGTGATCGAATCCGTCGAGAATGTGGTCGAAGCCAAGCCGCACGAAGCGCCATGCCGCCTGATGCCAGCGCGGATCGAGCGCCACCGGGCCGGGATCGCCGATGAACTCGAAGGCGCGCTCGGGATGGTCCGGCGCACGGAACCGCAGCACCGTGACGACGCGGAGACCGAAGCGCGCGACCGCCGGATCGATCGTCATCCGGCCGCGCTCGGAGGCAATGGCGTACTCGAGCGCGACGTCGAACAGCGCCTGGTTCCACGGCACCGCCGTGTCCGGCGGCAGCGGCGGTTGTCGGAAATGCGCCCGCGCCGTCTCGAAATCGGCAAAGCTCCGGTCGGACGGCAGCGAGGCGCGCAGCGCCGTGATCGTCGGCGCCTCGAGGCTGCGGCCGTCCTCGTCGATGGTGAGCGCCGGGACAATCCAGAGACGCGCCGCCTCGCGCAGCGCCGCGTCGAGCCGGGCCGGATCCGACAGGTCGAGAAAGACGACGCCGTCGCGGGTCGGAAACGTGACATCCCGCATTGCCACCAGCGGCACGCGCACGAGGACGTGCAGGCGCTGGCCCTCCGGCCGCGCGAAGATCTGAATTAGCACATCCGCCGGGATGTCGTGCGCCGCCAGCCGGACCAGCCCCGGCCCGGCCATGGGCAACATGAGGAGCACGAAGATCGCGGCGACGATGGCGGCGCCGGCCCGCACCTGGCGACGACGTCGCTGTATACTCACGGCCATCCGCGGAGATTCTATGCAGAGACGCATGGCCATGACCATGGCTGCCTCCGCCGCCGTTGCCATGTCCTGGATCGCCTTCGACGATGTGAACGTCGCCGCAGAGCGTCCTCGAGTGGTTGCGCAAGCGACGCCAGGCGCCCTCACTTTCCAGGTCGATCCCCTCTGGCCGCAGCCGCTGCCGAACGGCTGGGTTCTCGGCTCGGTCACCGGCGTCGCGGTCGACGAGCGCGATCACGTCTGGATCGTGCATCGCGGCGCCGCGTCGTTGACGGCGCGCACCGAAAATGGTCTCGGCACCGACCCGCCGACCGCCGAATTCTGCTGCCGGCCGGCGCCGCCCGTCCTCGAGTTCGATCCAGCCGGAAAAGTCGTCAGCAGCTGGGGTGGACCGGGTGACGGCTACGACTGGCCGGAGTCTCCAGGCGGCATTGCCGTCGACGCGAAAGGGATGGTGTGGATCGCCGCGGCAGGATTTCCTGAGGCGACACCGCGCGCGGCGGCCGTGGCGGGCGCGGCGCGCAAACCGAGACGCCGCCGCCCCCGCCGCAGGCCGGTCGACGCGCATGTCCTCCAATTCACGCGCAGCGGCAAGTTCGTGCGACAGATCGGCAAGCCGGGTGTGACCGAGGGGAACGCGAGCCGGACGTCGCTCAATCGCCCTGCCGGGCTCGAGGTCGATGCCGCGGCGAACGAGCTCTACGTCGCCGACGGCCACGGCAACCGCCGCATCGTCGTGTTCGACGCCACGAGCGGCGAGTACAAGCGGCATTGGGGCGCCTACGGCGCCGCGCCCGACGATGCAACCTCTGCGGCGTACGATCCGGCGGCGCCGCCGGCAAAGCAGTTCCGGACGGTCAGCTGCGTGACGATCGCCAGAAACGGCCTGGTCTACGTCTGCGATCGGCAGAACAACCGCATCCAGGTGTTCGACAAGAGCGGCAAGTTCGTCAAGGAAGCCGTCGTGGCAAAGGGGACGCTGGCCAACGGCGCGGTCTGGGACATTGCCCTCTCGTCCGACCCGGCGCAGCGATACCTGTTCGTCGCCGACGGCACCGACCAGAAGATCTTCATCCTGCAGCGCGACACGTTGACGCCCGCCGGCGAGTTCGGCGCCGGCGGCCGCTGGCCCGGACATTTCTTTGGCGTCGGCAGCGTCGCCGTCGACTCGCGCGGCAACGTCTTCACGGGCGAAACGTTCGAAGGCAAGCGCGTGCAGAAGTTCGTGCCACGCCAGCTGAGCCGCCAGGCGACGAGGCCGAGAGACTCGACTCGATGCCGCGCACCTCCACTCTCCTGATTGGCTCCTCGTTTGCCGCGGCGCTGGCGGCGCTCGCGTTCACGGCCGGCGCCCTCGACCGGCGCGGCCGCACAAGCCACGGTCCAGGCGCCGAAGTTCGAAGTCGATCCGATGTGGCCGAAGCCGCTGCCGAACGGCTGGCTGATGGGCCATGGCGATCGGCCTGGCAATCGATGCCCGCGACCACGTGTGGGTCGTGCACCGGCCCGACACCTTGTCGGCGGCTGAAACAGCCGCGGAGCAGAACCCGCCGACCGGCACCTGCTGCCGGCGGGCGCCGCCGATCCTCGAGTTCGGCCCCGACGGCACGCTGCTGCGATCATGGGGCGGACCGGGCGACGGCTATCGAGTGGCCCGAGTCGAACCACGGCCTTGCCGTCGATCACAAGGGCATCGTCTGGATGGGCGGCAACGTCGGCGCCGATTCGCAGGTGCTGAAGTTCACGCAGGACGGCAAGTTCATCGCGCAGTTCGGCCGCTCGGGTCAGAACAAGGGCAGCAACGATCCGGAGAACTTCGGCCGGCCGGCAAAGATCTTCGTCGATCCGCGCGAGAACGAGGCCTACATCGCCGACGGCTATCTCAACAAGCGCGTCGTCGTCATCGACGCCGACACGGGCAAGTTCAAGCGCTATTGGGGCGCCTACGGCGCCAAGCCGGACGACACGAATCTCGGGACATACGACCCAGAGGCGCCGCCGGCGAAGCAGTTCAGGACGCCCGTGCACTGCTCGGACCTGTCGATGGACAACTTCGTCTACGTCTGCGATCGCCCGAACAACCGGCTGCAGGTCTTCACCCGCGAGGGCAAATTCGTCAAGGAAGCGTTCTTCGCCAAGAAGACGCTCGGCGACGGGGCAGTGTGGGACGTCGCGTTCTCACGCGACCCTGAACAGAAGTACTTGTACCTGGCCGACGGCAAGAACGAGCGCGTCTACATCCTGCTGCGGCAGACGCTCGAAGTGCTTTCGAGCTTCGGCGATGGCGGCCGTCAGCCGGGGCAGTTCTTCGCCGTCCACAGCATCGCGACCGATTCGAAGGGCAACATTTTCACGACCGAAACCTACGAAGGACGGCGGGTGCAGAAGTTCGTCTTCAAAGGCGTGACCACCGTGCCACGCAACCAGGGGGTCGTCTGGCCGGCAAAGTAACGACGCCCGTGCTCGCCGGCGCGGTGTTCGCAATCGGCGCCGGACGTCGCCATGATCGGCGCCGCGGTCGTCACGGCGCAAACGACGGCCGCACAGGCAAAGACTGAGCCCGACGCGGCGCAGACAACGCTGAGCGGGATCTATACCGACGGCGCAGGTCGCCCGCGGCGAAGAGACCTACTACGCCTCGTGCGTGAGTTGCCATCCGAAGGGCACCTACGCCGGGCCGTCCTTCAAGACCACCTGGGGCGATCGGCCGCTCTCGGATCTCTACGACTGGATCTTGAACAAGATGCCCAAGAACGATCCGGGCACGCTGACGCCCGGAGCAGTCGGTCGACGTGATCGCCTACATCCTGAAAGAGAATGGCATGCCCGCCGGCAAGACGAAGATGCCGGCGGACGAACCGCGCAAGGCACGCTCCAGTGCTGACGCGAAGCTGTCAAATCCAGCGAGCACAGTGAGGCAGAGTCCGAGGGGCGAGCCCCTCGGTTAAGACTTGACATGAAAGGTGAACGATCGATGGTCCGACGGTCATCCGCACGCCGCGTCGTGCTCGGCAGCCTCGTCTTCGCGCTCGCGAGCGGCGCCTTCACGATGTGGCCGGCCGGTCAGACGCCGGCGCTCGTCCGCGGCAACGCGCCCGGGCGAATGGCGCTACTGGGGCGCTGACGCCTGGAGCACGCGCTACTCGCCGCTCGATCAGATCAACGCGTCGAACTTCAACACGCTGCAAGTGCAATGGCGCTGGAACGCGTCGGTCGACGGCGAGGACGAGTACTACCGGACGACGCCGCTCTATGCCAACGGCCGGCTGTTCACGGTCGCGACGACGCGGCGCTACGCCTACGCGATCGATCCCGAGAGCGGCAAGACGCTGTGGTCGTGGAAGCTCGATGAAGGCATCCGCCACCAGAAAGCGCCGCGGCAGTTCGCGGGCCGCGGCCTCGCCTACTGGACCGACGGGCGCGGCAACGAGCGCGTGATCGTCGTCACGCCCGGCTACCACATGGCCATCCTCGACGCGAAGACCGGGACACCGGATCCGGCCGTCGGCAAGAAGGGCGTCGTCGATCTGATGGAGGGCCTGGGTCTGCCGCTGGTGCCGCTGGCGGTGGACGATACCGAGCCCTTCGAGATCAGCGACACCAGGCCGGCGCGCAAGGCCAAGCCGGGCGAAACCTGGAATGCCAAGACGAAGGACCGGCGCCGACGGCACGGTCGGCATCGATCCGGCGCTCGGCCAGGTCGCCGCCAGCTGCCCGCCGATCGTCGTCGGCGACGTCGTCATCGTCGGCAGCTCGCACATTCACGGCTACTATCCGACGCGGCTCCGGAATCTGCCCGGCTGGATTCGCGGTTTCGACATCCGCACCGGCAAGCAGCTGTGGAAGTTCAACCTCATTCCGGAGCCCGGCGAGTTTGGCGCCGACACGTGGAAGAACGGCACCAAGATCGGCACGCCGGGCGTCGGCAAGAACGACGCGTGGGCGACCTACTCGGCGGATCCCGATCTCGGCCTCGTCTACATCCCGGTCGGCATGCCGCTCAGCGACGAGTACGGCGGCCATCGTCCCGGCGACAACCTGTTCGGCAACAGCCTCGTCGCGCTCGACGTGAAGACCGGCAAGCGGCGGTGGCATTTCCAGATGGTCCATCACGACATCTGGGACTACGACACGCCGATGGCGCCGAACCTGATGGACATCACGGTCGACGGCAAGGTCCGGAAGGTCGTGGCGCAGACGACCAAGCAGGGCTGGATCTACACGTTCGATCGCGAGACCGGGGCGCCGATCTGGCCGATGCCGGAGACGCCGGTGCTGAAGAGCGACGTGCCCGGCGAGGCAGCGTCGCCGACGCAGCCGATTCCGTCGAAGCCGGCGCCGTACTCGCAGCAGGGCCTCGAGGAAGACGACCTCATCGACTACACACCCGAGATCAAGGCCGCGGCGCTGCATCTCGCGCGCTTGTGCCGGATGGGACCGTACTACGTCCCGCCGTCGGCGATTGATGGCAAGAGCGCCCATCACTGTTCGTGGTACGCGCCGGGCGCGTCTGGCGGCGTGAACATCGACGGCGGCGCCGCGGTCGATCCCGAGACGGGACTGATTTATGTCGCATCGCAGTCAGGGTTGAGCACGACGGAAGTCGGCAAGGATCCCTGCTCCGAGCACGACTACACGCAGGCCGGCGCCGACGGCCCGCGGGACAGCTGCGGCAAGCTCGGCGCGCCGGCGCCGCCGCCGGGCTACGTGCCGCCGGCGCGCGGCGCGACGCCCGAACCAGGCGGCCGCGGCGGCGGCGCGTCACAGGCGAGCTACAAGACGGCGTCGCCCGGGACGTCCGCGATCGCGGGCATCTCGATCCTCAAGCCGCGCCAGCTTGGCGGGATCACGGCGTACAACATGAAGAGCGGTGAGAAGGCGTGGTGGATTCCGAACGGCGGCCAGATGGTCGTCCCGACGCCGCAGCCGGCCTCCCCGGACGCGGCGCTCTTCGCCGGCGTCACGCTGCCGCCGCAGCCGGCCGGTCGCGGCCAGGCGCAAGTCATCACGACGAAGTCGCTGGTGATCTATGGAACCGGCAGGAGTGGCGGGCCGCCCGCCGACGCCAACGACATGTTCCGGATCTACGCGGTGGACAAGGCGACCGGCAAGGAAGTCGGCGCGGTGCCGATCCAGACACGGACGAGCGCCGTGCCGATGACGTTCCTGCACAACGGCCGTCAGTACATCGTGTTCGCGACCGGCCAGGCCGCGAACACCGCGCTCGTGGCGCTGGCGTTGCCTAAGTAGTCGGGGCTACTACATCAGAAACCCTCCCTGCTGAGTGATGTGCCGGCAACAGGTTACTCCGCCGATGGGGTGAGAGCGGCGCCGACGGCGAGGCGCGGCCTGCGCGGTGCGCGTGGTCCGCGGTGCCGTGGGCGCGATCATCTCGTGGGGTGTCTGGCGATGGCTCCAGTCCGTGATAGCTTTCGCCGCGCGGACCGTGCGATCTTCGCGACGAGCCGCGACGTCACGCGACTGCCGAGGCCCATCCTACTCGCGAGCGCCATCAGATGGCGCAACGTACGGCCATCCTTGAGGCGAATCGCGTGCCTGAGCCAGTGCGCGAGGCGGTCGACCGTGGCCTCGTCGAGATCCCGCTCCAGCGTGCCGCGGTCCGCGAGTCCGTAGCGGCGCTCGACGTAACCGAGGAAGCCCGCGCGCAACTCGCCAAGCCTCACGCCAACGCGGTTCAGATCCTCGGCGAGCGACAGCGTACCGCGGGCGCCCCAGAATTGCGCGAGGTCGCCGCAGACGCTTGGCGAGATGCCGGCTCCGAGGTACAGCGATTGATACTCGTGCCGCAGCAGGGCGAAACACTTATCTTGCTCCGACTTGCAGCTGCTGCTGATGGACGTCTCGTGGTGACGATAGCGATACACCACATCCGGCGGACACACGACGCGCCCGCGCCGCGCCAGGCGGCACCACATGCCGTAGTCCTCGGCGTATCGATGTGTTGCCGGAAACGACACCTGCCGCCCCTCGAACACCCTCGGGAACATCACGTGCGCGCCCGCGCCAACCACATTCGAGAAGAGGAGGTCCCACTCGAGCCGCGGCTGCCAGTGCGGCGGCCGGACGACGACACCCGGCCCGCGTGAGTTGAAGGCCTCGACGGCGCCAGTGACGAGCGCGGTGCTCGCGTCCGCCTGGAGCGAGGCCAGCTGGATAGCGAAACGATCGGGTGGGGAGATGTCGTCGGCGTCGTGCCGCGCCACGAACTCGCCGCGGGCTTCGTGCAGACCGCGGTTAGCGCTGGGATACGGGCCGAGGGTGCGCGCGTTGCAGAACAGGCGCACGCGAGCGTCCCGTCGTTCGTACGACGACACGATCTGCCGCGTCGTGTCGGTCGAGGCATCGTCGACGATCAGGAACTCGAAGTCTCCGATCGACTGCGCAAGGACGCTTTCGATGGCTTCGCGGACGTACGGCTCGCCGTTGCGAACCGCCATGACCACGCTCAGTCGCATTAACGCGGCTCCTCTTCCCATCGCGAACAGCGGATCCCTGACGCCGTTGTCCGCCGACCGGTAGTCGTTCACCGTGTTCAGGGTACATGGCCGGACGGTGCCACCTTGCCCTTCGAGGTGACGACGTAGCGATTCTACCGTCATGGTCGTGCAGCAAGTCGCTACTCGGCCGCCGATCACCAGCAAGACATCTGGTGATTGCGTGGACGCCGGGCCGGCTGAGGTGGCCTCAGGAGCCCGTGTAGACGAAGGCTGTCATCATCGCCGGCGCGCGCGGGGAACGGTCAGCGGTCGGCGGCGGGCCGGCATCGCGCGCGCGGCCAGGAGATCGATGAAGGCGTCCACGTGAGGCACGCGGCCCGCTTGCGTGAGCGTCGCCGCGCGCCACTGACGGCGGATGCCCGAAGCGGTGATGGGGACGGCTTTGACGTCGCCGGCGCGGAGCGCCGGCGCAATCGCCCATGTCTGCATCACGCTGACGCCGAGCCGCGCCTTCACCATCTCGAGGATTGCTTCGGTGAGCATGACGAACGACACACGTCCGGCGACAACGCCCGCCGGCTTGAGGATCTTCTGGATCGTGAAGCTGTCGTCGGGCGAACTCGAATAGAGCAGCAACCGCTCGTCGGCAAGGTCCTTCGGACTGACGAAGGCCTGCGCGGCGAAGCGATGGTCGGGCGCGACGATCGCGGCATGCTCGTCCTCGAACAGTGGCCGTGTCCTGACGTGGCTGCTGCGGACCGCGTCGGTGACGATGGCGACGTCGAGCAGGCCTTCGAGCAGCGCCTCGAGCGGCCGCATCGTGCACTCGACCGCGATCGATACATCAACCGCAGGATGCTTCCGGCGGAAGGCGTCGATGAGCGGCGGCAGCCAGTGATATCCGGTATTGCACTGGGCGCAGACACGGATCACGCTGGCCTCACCGGCGCCGTGCCGCCGCACGTCTGCCTCGGCCGCCTTGATATCGTCAAGGACGCGCCGGGCGGTCTCGAGGACGCGGCCGCCGGCGGCGGTCACCACCATGCGCTTGCCCACGCGCAGGAACAGGGGCGTCCCCAGTCGAGCTTCGATGGCGCGCAACTGATGGCTGACGGCGGACTGCGTCAGGTGCAGGTCTCTGGCCGCCTGCGTCACGCTCCCGGACGCGACCACCGCCGTCACCATCAGGAGATGCCTAACTTCGATGTCCATGAATGCGTTTCATCGATTGTAGCAAAATAATGAGCTTTGTTTGCGAGCCGTGCCTTCGTATGCTCGCATGAGTGACTCTCATGGATCTCCGCCACGCCCTGCGTCCATGGCGGCGCCAGCCGGCGTTTGCCGCGTGCGTGATCGGCCTGCTGGCGCTGGCGGTCGGCGCCAATACCGCCATGTACACGCTGGTGCAGACAATCGTGCTCCGTCCGCTGCCACTCAGCGAGCCGGATCGGCTGCTCACCTTCAGCATCGTCCGTCCGGGAACCGACCGTCAGCCACTCTCCCTGCCCGATCTCGCCGACTTTGCTCAGTCCAACCGGACGCTGGAGGGGATCGCGTCGTTGTTCGGATGGAGCGCCAACCTCACCGGTACCGGCGATGCCGAGCGGCTCACGGCGATGCGCGTGTCCGCCAACTACTTCGACCTCACCGGCGCGCGTGTGCACCTTGGACGGGCGATACAGCCAGACGACGAGCAGCGGGCAGTCGCGATGGTGAGCCACGGCATGTGGCAGCGGCGGTTCGGCGAGAGAACCGATGCGGTCGGGACGTCGGTCGTTCTCAACGGCGAGACTTTCACCGTTATCGGCATCCTGCGGCCGGACTTCGTGTCGCTCGTCCGCGACGTCAATCTCGTCGTCCCCTATTCGCCGGCTGCCGATGTCCGGCGCGGCAACCGCGCGCAGGGATTCCTGCGGGTGATCGCGCGGTTGAAGCCTGGCACCACCGACGCGCAGGCGGCTGACGATCTCACCGCGATCGGGAGACGCCTGCGTGACGAGCACCCGGACTCGCATGGCACCGACACCGCGATGCGCGTGACCCGGCTGCACGACGAGATCAGCGGCAGGTCCGCGCCCATGCTCTGGATGCTCTTCGGCGCCGTTGTCATCGTCTTGCTGGTCGCGTGCGCTAACCTGGCCAACCTCTTTCTCGTTCGCGCCACAACGCGACAGCGAGAACTTGCGGTGCGGACCGCGCTCGGTGCATCGCGCCCGCGCATCGTCGGGCACGTGCTGGGCGAAGCGGCGGTTCTCGGCCTCCTTGGCGGTGCGGCCGGCCTTCTCGTCGCGCGAATGCTGGTTGCGGCGCTCCTCGCGATCGGGCCAGCCGACCTGCCGCGCGTTGCGGAGGTCGGGATCGGGTGGTCGGCCGCCGGCTTCACGCTGCTGGCGGCGCTTGCCGCCAGCGTGCTCATCGGACTCGCGCCGGCGGTGCAAGCATGGCGGGGGGATGTTCGCGGCGCGATCCGGGGTGGGGAACGTGGGTCGAGCCTCGGCGGGCGTCGTGTGCGCACCGTCTTGGTGTTCGCGGAAGTCGCGCTCTCGACGGTATTACTGATGACGGCCGCGGTCCTGGCGCGCAGCTTCCAGCAGGTGCAGGCCGTCGATCCAGGCTTCCGTCCGGCGCAGGTTCTGACCGTCCGGCTGTCGCTGCCACGCGCGCGGTACAACGGGCGGGCCGCGATTGAGAGCTTCTACAACCAGGTACAGCCCCGCCTCGCGTCGATCGCAGGTGTTCGCAGCGTGGCGGCCGCCAACGTCGTGCCCATGAACGGCTATCTCGCGACGACCCCATTCTTCGTGGACGGCGTGATCGCCAAAGATGCGCCCGAGGCGCACTACCGGATGATCAGCCCCGACTACTTCCGCGTGCTCGGCATTCCGCTGCGCGAGGGGCGCAGCTTCACCTCCGCCGATCGCCACGACGCGGCGCCGGTGGCGATCATCAACGCGACGTTCGCGCGGCGGTACTTCGCGGGCCGCAGTCCGGTCGGCCGCCGCATGCGCTTGGACGATGGGGAAAAAGTCCCTCGCGAAGTGGAGATCGTCGGCGTGGTCGGCGACGTGAGGCACTTCGGCCTCGAGAAGGAAGTCACCATCGAAGCGTACGTGCCGATCGCCCAGGTGCCCGATCAGACCACTATCTGGCTCGCCAACAACATGTACTGGGTGGTGCACACCGACGGCGCGCCGCTCGCGGTTGCCAGCACCGTACAGCGCGAGATCGCCGCGGTCGATCCGGCCGTTCCCGCGTCATTCGTGCGTAGCATGGATCAATGGATGGCGGCCACGCTGGCGCCGAGGCGCTTCAATCTCCAGTTGGTCGCGGCATTTGCCGCTGCGGCGCTGCTGCTCGCGATGGTCGGCGTCTACGCGGTCTCGGCGGCGGCCGTGGCGGCACGGCGGCGAGAGATCGGCATCCGCGCCGCGTTGGGGGCTTCGCGCCTCGAGGTAATTGCACTGGTGCTGCGAGCTGGCCTGGCGCCTGTGCTCGCTGGGCTTGCCGCAGGGGCGGCCGTCGCCGTTCTCGCCAGCGACGCGCTCGGGGGGATGCTGTTCGGCGTGAGGCCCGGCGATCCGTTCTCGGTTGCCGCCGCCGCGGCGACGCTGGCTGGCGCAGCCGTGCTCGCGAACCTGGTTCCTGCGCTTCGGGCCGCCCGCGTCGATCCGATCGCCGCCCTGCGCGTGGACTGAAGCGCCGGTACTGCCCTGCAACCCTCCACCTCGGTTCACGTCCGGGCGGCGGCCCACGATCTTTTCCCTGTGAAGGGATCCAGCGCGATCGGTTCCATCAACGTTTCTGATCCGACTGCCGGAACGTTGCAGTGCCCGTCGGGGCAAAGTAGTCGGAGTGGAGGGTTCGTCGAGCGCGCCAAGGCACCGTGATCGGCGCCTGGTTCAAAGGTGTGACTTTCATGGAACCCTTGATCTGATCGCCGTCGACGGTCCCGACAAACTCTGTGATGAGTGAGCCCGAAGCCCTCGAGGGTGATGCGCAGCGTGAAGGCGATGTTCGCACCGCGCAGGGTCACTGCTTCGAGAACCTCGCGGCGATCTCCGATCGTACGACGCCCTCCACATTTTGAAAATGTTGCTCCAGGACCGCCGCCTGCCGAAACCGTCGGCCCGCCAGCGTCAGATCCCAGACCCAGTTGCCGGCCACACGCGCCGGGACGATCCACATGTAGATTGGCGTGCCCTCGTTACTGACCTTGTCTGGTTGCCAGCTGCCGAGCGCCCACGTGCTGGTCAGGACCCGGGTGCCGGGACGTGCGCGTTCGAGTATGACCGGCCGCAACAGTCGCATCAGCTCCGGAAACAACCACATCGTCACGACGGTTGCGTCGCGGAGGTCCACGTCGAACGCGTTCTGATGCTCGAAGCTGACTCGGTCTGCCAGGCCTTCGCGTTTCGCTTGGTCGTTCGACTCCTTCACGAGCTTGGCATCGATATCGACGCCGCGCCCCCGCAGGCGTGCGTTCATCCGCGCCGCCGTCAGGGGGATCAGACCGTTACCGGATCCGAGGTCAACCACGACGTCGCCGTCTTGGAGACCGGCCAGTTCGAGCAACCGGCCGACGCTTTCGGGAGTGCTGGCCTGGAAGAATGAGAATCGTTCCTGCCCCTGCGTCTGTAGCACGACTAAGAGCACAACGACGATGGCGAAAACAACAGGACGTTTGACCATTCGTCTAGAATATGCGCCCTGACGATCGCGGGAAACGAGCATCGAGCTCTACAAGAAGGCCCTCTCAAAGGAGCATCGCCTGGCGACCGCCTGTATTGTCGTTGGCGGTCGAACTCAGCCGATAGTGGTCCCTGACATCAGGCCGTGTCGCCTGACGACAATTCACGGACAGCTGAGTACCAGGCCAGTGTGTTCAGTACCCGACGCACGTTTCCGTGTGGTCCCGCACATGTACTCCACCGTGAGCGTCTTCACGGCGCCGGGGGCAGGATCGCCGCACCAGCCGCTACTCACCGACACCAGGCAGCGAGGGCGGAAGCCTCCGCACGCCTCGCTCGCGTGCTTCTTGATATCCGGTCCGGCGGTGCACGTCCGACCCGGAACGCCATACTCGGCCTCGACGATTTCGATTGATCCGGTCGACGCCAGATGCCGGACCGCCCAGAGCAGCAGCATGCCTCCAACGAACGCAAGAGCGGCGATGACGAATGTGCGGCGATTTGGCCTCATACCGGCTTATTTCCTCCTGGCCGAGGTTCCGAGTGTCCCGTGTCGGTGCGAGCCTCGATCCAGTACCGTCGTTTCGCTTTCGCTATCTCCGGCCCACTGATGACATTCTCCAGCACGCCGCCGTTCTTCTCGATCGTTCTGATCGACCCGACGTTATCGTCGTCGCACGTCACCAAAACCCGGTCAATGCCGAGTGTTTCGTGCGCAATCTGAAGGGACAGACGAAGCATCGCGGTCGCATAGCCCTGTCGTCGGAACTCCGGGACCACGGCATAGCCGATATGCCCGCCGACGCGCAGGAGGAACTCATTCAGTTCATGGCGGATGGACACCCGCCCAACGATTCTCGAAGCCGCAAACGCAAACAGGAATGTCGACGGAACGTGATTCGGCGGAAGATTCTCACCTCGCGCGTGTTCTGCCAGCACCTGAAGATAGCGGGTGAGCGGCATGCCCTCCTCGTAATAGTGCAGAAAGTTCGGGACGTCTGGCGTCGTGGCTCTGTGAGCGCGCAGGAATTCCTGTTCCTCGTCTTCCCTCGGCAATCGGAGCACCAGCGCGTCTCTCATGTCTCCCATGGATGATGGCCTGACTTAGCAAGCGGTCACTACTGTTCAGGCGGGTGGATCCGCAGAGTGTCGCTCGCACGAAAGCCCGCCGGAGTCTTCGACCCGACTCCGAGGAGATGATAATGAATGATCAACCAAACCACAGCACGAGAAAGGGTCGACATGAACACCATCACTACGAAAGACGGCGTCGAGATCTTCTATAAGGACTGGGGCAAAGGGCAGCCGATCGTGTTCAGCCACGGCTGGCCGCTGTCGGCCGACGATTGGGATACGCAGATGCTGTTCTTCCTCAAGCACGGCTATCGCGTCATCGCCCACGACCGGCGGGGACATGGACGTTCCACCCAGACCGGTGACGGTCATGACATGGATCATTACGCCGACGACCTTGCGGCGCTGACCGCCCATCTCGACCTCAAGGAAGCGGTGCATGTCGGCCACTCGACTGGCGGCGGCGAAGTCGTGCACTACGTCGCGCGCCACGGCGAAAGCCGTGTGGCAAAGGCGGTGATCATCAGCGCGGTGCCGCCGCTGATGGTGAAGACGGCAGCCAATCCCGGCGGGCTGGCCAAGGAGGTGTTTGACGGGCTTCAGGCGCAGCTCGCCGCGAATCGAGCGCAGTTCTATTACGACCTGCCGGCGGGACCGTTCTATGGTTTCAACCGGCCTGGGGCGAAGGTATCTCAGGGGTTGATCTGGAACTGGTGGCGCCAGGGCATGATGGGAGGCGCCAAGGCGCACTTTGACGGCATCGTCGCCTTCTCCCAGACGGACTTCACCGAAGACCTGAAGAAGATCACCGTGCCCGTCCTCGTGATGCATGGCGATGACGACCAGATCGTGCCGTATGCCGATTCGGCACCGCTGTCGGCAAAGCTACTGAGGAAGGGCACATTGAAAACCTACAAGGGCTTTCCGCACGGCATGCCCTCGACTGAGGCCGACACGATCAACGCCGACCTGCTGGCGTTTCTCAAAGCGTAACCATCAGCCGACCGACGAAGGCGATTATTTCGGGGGCTGCTGAATGGGCGTCCCGTGTCCGGCGACGATCTGCCAGGTCCCGCCGCGGCGCACGAAGACATCGGTCCAGCGATAGCGGCCGCTGATGTCCTGGCCCTTGAACTTGCCTTTGTCGGTCGTCACATACGTCACCACGGCGGTGTCGCCATAGGCGCGCACCTTCATGTCGGAGATCTCAGAAGACTCGACCACCAGGTCTCCCGACTTCACGTCTGCGAGCAACTGTGCCTTCGTCTGCGGCGAACCATCGGGCGTAATCACGACGGCGTCGTCGGCGAAGATGCGGCCGAATGCAGCGATGTCCTTCTTGAGAAGCGCGGCGAGCCCATCGCGTTCGATCTTCATCAACGTCTGCTCGACGCTGCCGTCCGCGGGTTTTGCCGGGGCCGGTTTCGGTTTGGTGTCGGGGGTTTGGGCGGAGGCGCCGAGCGCCGCCGCGATCACGAGCGCGACGATGGCAGGTGCGATCTTCATGGCGTTGTCTCCTTGTCCGTTGTGCCGGCCGAAGCTCGCAGTCGAGCACCGCAGCGTAGCCTAAGTTGACTGGGTTTGCCACTATACAGGCGTTGCGCGAACGGTGAACCACACGGTCCGAGGCAGACATCAGGCCAGCCACTTCAACCCCAGAGGGCCCAGATGAATGCGCCACAGCTCGTGAAGCCCAGAAACAGGGCGACGATCCCACCGAAACGTTTGGCCCTCAACCGAAACCACATGATGTAGCTGCTGACGACCATCACGATCAGCCCCGCGGCGACCGCATCCATGGACAGCGCCCAGACGGTCGTCAGCCACCAGTCTCGTCGATTGCGTGAGTCTGCCGCGGGCGCGCCGGTGAACGTGTGAAGCACGTGCATCACACCCCACATGTTCAGCTGCGTTCTCTGGAGTGTTGCGCGTCCAGCTCGCAGGTCGGCCTTCACGTCGACGACCAACCCAGGTCGGCTGACCTGAAACGTGAACGGTCCGTTCGCAGGTTGTGTCGCAGGCCATTGAACTTCGCCGGCGATCCCAAGCTTTCGCATCACCTCGCGCGCCCGATCGACATCCAGGACAGCGGTCACGGGTTCGAGCGCGTGTTCAGTTGTGCTCTGCACCCGATTTGGCCAGAACTGAGCAAACTGCCAGCGCGGATGGTTCAGCAAAAGCCCGGTGAACACGAATAGCCACGTGAAGAACAGCAGATACAGACCGAGGTAGTAGTGCAGCCGGCGATTCCATACAAAGAACGCATCGGAGGCGCCGCGCCCACGGCGTTCGGCGGCCATTCCATCCTCACGCAACGACGGCATACACGAGCCCCCAGAACGTGACGGCGCCCGCCAGCACCAGCGTGATGCCGACGCGCCGCTCGGCCTTCAATGCAAACCACAAGTAGATGCCGCTCAGCGTAATGAACAGCATCAAGTATGCTGTCGCGTCTGCAAGCATTCTCCACCAGCGCATGAGCGGAGAGTTCCCCCGCAGCTCGACGTTGTGCGGTCCAGGCATCTTGTGCAGGTACACGAACGCATCGCCAAGCGAATGTCCACGCGACATGATCGTGGCCGTCCGTTGCTCGTAATCGAGCGACACGAGCGTGTCACGATTCGGCAGTCGAACCGGGACGATCAGCCGATGCTCGCCGGGCAGGTGTCGAACGAAGTCGACTTCGCCGCTGACGCCCACCTGGTCGAGCACCGATCGAAGAGCGTCAACGCGCGCGCGCCCCTGCATGCCGGCGAGGTTGGGCGGAACAGTAAGGTTGCTCACGGTGCGTGGGGAATCGGACGGATCTGGAGCGGGGCGTTGCGCAAAGCCATGGACCAGGTAGAACACGCTGACTGAGAAGACCAGAACGAATGGGCTGAGGAACAGGCCGGCGTACAGGTGCAGGTCGCGAGTGATGAGATAGAAGCGTCGCAGCTTTCACCGCGCTTTCACAGGTAACCGGACGACCGCGGTCTGCACCCGTGAGACGCCTTGGACGTTCTCAGTCCAGGCCAAGACGAGCTCGTCACCCGACGACTCGATGCGCGGATAGCCACTCGCGCGGCTTCCGGCGAGGTTCGACACTGTCACAGATGGAGACCTCGCGCCGGAAGGGTCGATACGTCGGACTCTGAGTTGTGCGCGCTGCTCGGCAAATTCGATCCAACTTGCGATCGCCGATCCGTCTGGCGTCAGCTCCACATCGACTCGTCCCAATGCGCCCGCATCATCTATCCGAATCGGGGCGCCGAACGTGCGGCCTGCATCCTGCGAAAAGGCGACATAGGCGCGGCCCTGGTCGTTCTTTGCGGTGAACCAGGCTAGCGCTACGCTCGGTCCACGTGCGCTCAGCATCGGACCATTGACGGGGCACGCATTGATCTTCCAGCCGTCTTCGTGCACGGGCCTCGGCTCGGTCCACTTCCCGTTTTCCAGACGCGACACATGAATATCGCGAACTTCGTCCTCGGTGCGGTTGCGGAATGCCGCAATCGGTCCTTCCGAAGTGACCGCTGCAGTCGTGGGACAACATTCGCAGACTCGGAGATCCACCGGCGCTTCCGACGTCTGCTTCCAGTTGGTGTCGAAGGTCGCGGAGCGAACGCTCATCGAGCCGGCGGACCCGCCATGATCGTCGTGTCCCGATTGGGGCTTCATCGCACGCCCGTCCAGCCAGACCATGCCGAGACCTGACCCCGGCATCTGAAACAGCGAGGCAAATCCGTGCTCGGTCTTCGTTCCGTCACTGTGAGGGACAAACGATGGCGACCACGTGCGTCCATCGTCCTGTGAATAGGAGAGACGAACGTCGTAGGCGTAGGTGTCGGGGCCGCTCTTCTGGAGCCAGTGGCCGACAAGCGTCCCGTTCGCAAGACGGACGACGGAAGGAACATCCGCCCAGTTGACGAACCAATTGTCTCCGGACGCCACGATGCGTGGAGCCGACCAGCCGATCGACGTGCGCTCGGCGAAGCGGAGCGTCGCTCGTTGGCCGTCGCGTTCGAGCCAGCTCAGAATCAGACCGCGTGGTGAGGCTGACAGTTGCGGCTGCCCGCTATTTGGGCCAGCGGGCGAGATGACGGTTTCGACGGCTGGGGACCATGCCGGGACCGAGCGCTCCTGTGTTGTGGCCGTCACAATCGCGGCCGCGAACAGGAAGCAGCCAACTCCGAGGCGGCTATGATCCACGAACGCAATCATAAGCCATCGCGCCGCGATAACGGCTGCTGGCCATCTCCCTGCGTGAACCTGTCGACTATTCACAGCGGGTGGTTATTCGACTAAAGTCTTGCCAGCCGAACAGCGTGATCGCGGCCTCGCATCGTGGCGGTGACTCCAGTTCAACGGCTTCAGGTTCAAATATGAAAATTCTTGGAATCGCCGGTTGCATCGTGTCGGCGCTGCTTGTCGGGCCTTCGGTGGTTAGCGCCCAAGCGGTGAGCGGTCAGGCGGCGCCGCCCGAATCGGCGCAGACCACTGCCCAAGTGGCCCCAGAGGTAGCAATGGCCAGGGCCATGGTGCAAGGGGCCACGACGACCGATCCTCCCGCAACGCTCTCGTTCAACAATCGCGACATCGTTGAGTTCCACGCGACCGTACTGGGGCGGACTCCGTCGGTACGCAGCGCAACGGTCGAACGCGTTCTGCACGATCTCGTCGGTCGGGGTCAGGTCGGTCGCGTGTCCGTGCGCCCGATCGAGCAAATCATGGTCGTCAGCGTCGGTACGCTCGATCTCTTCGCGCTCGTGCCGGCAGACGCGTCGCCGCTTGGCGAGACGCTGCAGGACACTGCGCGTCGGGCGGCTGAGACCCTGCAGATCGCCCTGGACGAGTCCATCGAGATCCGGTACTCCCTGGCTGGTCGCTTTGAGCATCGGATGGAGCCTGCTCGCGACCGTTCTCCTCGTCCTGCTGCTGCGACTGCTGGGGCGCGCTCGCCGTGCGCTCGTAGCCGTGACCGTGCGGATGGCGGAGCGGCAGCTCCGGAAACTGCCCGGCGGGGAAGTCGTCCGTGCCTCGCGGCTCCCCGAGTTCCTGCGTGGTGGCATCTCACTCGTGGCGGTCGTGGTCGGCCTGTTCCTCGTTTACACCTGGCTCACGTTCGTCCTTAATCGGTTTCCGTACTCGCGACCCTGGGGTGAGGCGCTCCGCGGGTTTCTGCTGGAGCAGATTTCGCAGATCGGGCTGGGCATCCTCGCGGCCATCCCCGGTCTGTTTACCGTGTTTCTGATTCTGGTCGTCGCGCGCTTCGCCGCGAGGCTGGCGGGGCAGTTGTTCGACGCGGTGGAGCGCGGCCGACTGGACCTTCCCGGAGTCCATCGCGACACGGCCCAAACGACGCGTCGTCTCGTCACAGGGCTGCTCTGGATGTTCGCGAGCGTCGCGGCGTACCCATACCTCCCCGGAGCCGAGACCGACGCGTTCAAAGGCCTCAGCGTCTTCGTCGGCCTGGTGCTCTCCCTGGGGTCGAGCGGGATTGTGAACCAGGTGATGAGCGGGCTGACGATCATCTACTCACGTGCCGTGCGGCACGGCGATTTCGTGCGTATCGGCGATGTCGAAGGCACCGTGACAGGCGTGGGCATGCTCTCGACCAAGGTGAAGACGCCGCTCCGTGAGGAGCTGACCATCCCGAATGCGGTCGTGATGTCGACCGTCACCACGAACTACTCCCGCCTGCACGCGTCGGAGGGCGTGTTCGTGTCGACGTCGGTGACGATTGGATACGGCGTGCCGTGGCGGCAGGTGCACGCGCTGCTGCTGTTGGCAGCCGAGCGAACGACTGGAATCCGTCGAGAGCCAACGCCAAAGGTTCGACAGACTGGCTTGCGCGATTCCTACGTGGAGTACACCCTCCTGGTCTCGGTGGAGAACCCGTCGATGCGAATTCCCGTCCTCGATGCCTTGCACCAGAACATCCAGGATGCGTTCAACGAGTTCGGCGTGCAGATCATGGCCCCGAACTACGAGGGCGACCCTGACGGCCCGAAGATCGTTCCGCCTGAGAAATGGTTTGCGGCGCCCGCTGCTGCACCCACCCCGCCAGAGCGGTAGGAACGGCCGCAACGTGCGCGAGCGTATAATGCGCCGAATGAGCGAGACGCTGGCAATGCCCCGCATCGTCGATGCGCAGAGCGATCGAGGCCTGAACCAGCCGGGCGCCGTGGGGACCCGCAGATAGTGAATACGTGCGACGGCGGTTTTGTGCCTGTTGTTCACTTCGATCAGTGCCGGGCAGGACGTGTCCACGACTCCCACGCCACAGGCCCAGCAGGTCCCAGCCCCACCGCGGCCTGCGAACCCAACGCAGGAGATCGCCGGAGAGAAGCCCGAAGGTCCTGCGTTAGAAATCGGCCCGGCGCGCCTTCGCATCGGTGGGTATCTCGGAGTGACGGGGATCTACCGCTCCACCAACATCGGGGGCGGCACGGGCACCGGCTTCGCGTCGATTCCTTACAGGACACGGTCCAGGGCAACGTGAGCGAAACGCGGCTCACTGCGCAGTCGTCTCGCATATCCCTTCGTGTGGATGCTGAGTTTCCTGAGCCGGACACGCGTTTTCGAAGGCTCGCGGGCTATTTCGAGATGGACTTCAATGGGTCCACGCCGGGTAACGTGGCGGTCTCGAGCACGAGCGTCGGGTTACGCCTACGGCAGGCGTTCGCTGAGGTTCAGTATGGCCGAGCGTTCTTTCTGGCCGCGGGTCAGGCCTTTTCTCTCATGACGGCTTCGAAGAATCAGCTCAGTATCTGGCCGTCGGACGTCGAATTGTCCCAGGCGGTCGACTCCAACTACCTGGTGGGCATGATCTGGGATCGCGTTCCACAGGTCCGTTTCACCTGGCGCCCGTCGACCCGCTTCAACTGGGCCGTGTCAGTGGAGAATCCGGAGCAGCAGCTCGGAAACGGATTGGTGGTACTGCCCCAGTGCTGCGCGAGCGACATCGACGCCCAATACAACGTCGGCTCCAACGAACTCAAGGTGCCGAATTTGGTCCCGGACATTGTGACCCGCGTCGCATTCAACCCGATCACGGCCGTCCATATCGACGTCGGCGGCGTGGTTCGCGTGTTCCGCCACACCGTGCGCCCTACGACTGACGACTTCAAAGAAGTGGGCGGCGGCGTGAGCATCAACGTGCGGTTCAATGTGACAGCCGGCACAAAGCTCTGGCTTCAGAGCGCGTTCGGATCCGGCCTCGGACGCTATGTCGGCGGGCTCGTTCCCGACGTCGCGTTTCGAAGCGATGGCTCGATCAGCCCGATTGGCACCACGTCGTGGGTGGGCGGGGTGGAGCAAAAAGTCTCGGACAGGGTATCGCTGGGTGGCTACTACAGCGGCGTGAACTCCGACGATAACTTCTATCTTGACGCCGGCGGCAACTACATCGGCTTCGGATATCCCGGCGCGTCGAATTCGAACAACCGCACCATTGAGGAAGTCACCGGGACAGGCTTCTATCAGTTTCTGAATTCGCCGGACCGCGGTTCGGGACAGCTGAGCCTGCAGGTGTCCTGGCTTACGAGGGAGCCGTGGTCGCAAGGCAACGGACCGGCCTCAGCCAACGCCGTCATGTTCTTCGCCCAGGTTCGCTACAACCTGCCCTGAGTCGCCACGACGCAGATGGCATCGTCGTTCGTGGCGTCGACCAGCACATT
>CAVREM010000086.1:0-211140 GCA_963720005.1 uncultured Acidobacteriota bacterium
GCTAGTCAGGAAATGAAAGACGGCACGGTCGTGCCAGATGTCAACGAAGGGAACATGCCAGTCGCCCGTCACGTCGGCTTCGATCCACGTGACGCGTCGAGCGTCATCGCCCAAGCGCGCTCGGGCCTTCTCGAGCGCGGCGGCGGAAATGTCGAGGACGCACACGCACCGACGCCCTTACTGAGGACGAAATCCACGAGGCGGGAGATCCCCGCCCCCAATGTCGACGATTCAGGTCGACGGTCCGATTCCGGCAGATTCCAGCAACCGCACTGCGACTGTCGGCTCTTGTTGAAACCAGCTCACTTGATCGGCCGCCTTCGTCTCGTAAACTCTCTGCCAGTGTGCCTTCCGATCCATGCCCTGCCTCCATTTCGCGTGCTTTTCCCCATCTAGCCAAGGAGAAAAGATACCGGCAAGAACTTGCCGCAGGTCCATTGATACTACCAGCGGTCGTTGAAAACGTGGGCCACACGCTTTCCTCGCGTGGGTTCGTGAGCCGCATCGAATACCATCCGCACGGCGTTGAGTGCTCTTTCGGTGTAACAGATTCCCCCCGGAGTGCGTAATAGGAATCGCGAGGAGTGATACGCCGATGAGCAAGCCGGTTCTCGGATTGACGGTCGGGGCGATTCTCGGATTTCTTGACGGGGCTTCGGCCTGGTTCTCGCCGGAAGCGCGGCCGCTGATGCTCACAATCGTTGTCGGCTCAACGCTGAAGGGACTCGCGACCGGTCTCATCGCGGGCCTGGTCGCTCGCTGGCGTCGATCCACGGCGCTCGGGATTGGAGCCGGCCTCGTCGCTGGCTTTGTCCTGAGCTCGCTTGCCGCGATCGGACAGAATGGTCATTACCTTGAGATCGTGCTGCCCGGCATGCTTGTCGGCGCGCTGACTGGATTCGTGACGCAGCGGTACCCGCAATTTCCGGCGCCGAATCGCGCGGCGCACGTGTGGCTGTTCGTGCTGCTTGCCGCGACCCTTTCGAGCACCGTCGTGCGCACCACGCACAGTCGGCTGCTCCCGCCGACACGCTCGCACCGGTCGCACGCTTGGTCGGCCGGTGGACAGGGCACTTCGGAGGGACAACCAGGCAAGGGCCAGGTCGAACGGCAGTACGAGCGCGTGCTCGGGTCGAAGTTCATCCAGGTTCGAAACCGAAGTACACTACCCGCCACAAGAGAAGAATCCGAAGGGCGAGACCCATGAGGATATCGGCTTCTTCAGTTTCGATTCAGCCCGAAAGCGCGTCGTGTTCAGGCAGTTCCACGTCGAAGGCTTCGTGAATCAGTACGCCCTCGAGCCGTCAAGCACGGTCGACCGCGTGGTTTTCATGTCGGAGTCGATCGAGAACATTCCCACGGGTTTTCGCGCGCGTGAGACGTACGTGTTTTCCGGGAGCGACCAGTTCGAGGAGATCTTTGAGATCGCCGAACCGGGGAAGGACTTTGAGGTGTATAGCCGGAGCCGGCTGACCCGCGTCAAATGATCACTGCTGACCTTTGCCGCCCGCACGGCAAGCAGAGCGTTGACTAAGGCCCGACGCTCCTGAAGGCTTGGGTAGCCTTCGGCACCTGCAATTGCTCCAAGGCGTTGGTTGGGAGCGAGAAAAACGGCGCGCTGCCGGGTCAACGTCAACCACGCGCGCCGTCGTCATCGCGCCGAGCCACTCGCGCACGTAACGCTCGTTGAGAGCGGCTCTTGCCGCGAGCTCTTCCGACGTTGATGGCGGGGACTGGCTCATAGTGTCGAAGAGACCCGTACGGTGGCCGACCGAGACCATCAAGCAGAGCGCACCATCGTTGAGTGCCGTCAACAGTCGGCCAGCGAACGCCTCCGCCTTCGTTCCCCCCAGTCAACCTGCGCGCTTTCGGCTGACATGTGTTGCTCTCTCAGGTGAAGTGGAGTCAGGCGGGCCAGTCTCGAGCTCATCGTGGAATACCAGAAAGTCGGTGGGGGCCGGCACCGCTTCAACTGCCGCAGCATCGTCGTGAGTTGACCGCGGTGATAGGCCGAATGGTTCACCACGTGGTACATGACGCCAGAGTGCATATCGCCAGGTTTGACCCTGCAAGTTCACATACTGGAGGACTGCGTGGAGCCGTTCGTCGGTGACGGCCTCGACGAAAGCGCGTGTTCGGGCTTGAGTTCCAACCATCGAGTTTTCAGGGTCTTCGGGTCGGGGAACTCCGTCGCGTCGAAGGCGTGCCGTGGAAAGATCCCCTTCCAGCGTTGAAGCCATATCCATTCGGCCCACACGAGGTGGGTCAGCGTACGCGTCGGTGATTGAAAGCCACCGCCAGATACTCGTGAATTCGTTGACCGTCAAATGTGATAGATGGTGTCGAACACACGGTCATTGGCCCACTGGTTGTAGCGGTAGAGCTCCTGGATGTCTGTCGGATCCACCATCGACGGGTGTCCCCTCAGAGGTAGTTGATACCGAACGTACATGTCAGCAGGGGTTGCCTCGCATCTGCAGAAGCGCATTCTCCGTTGGTTGACAAGCAGTAGTCAAGTATTATATTGAATACTTGACAATGCGCGACACCCATCGAGAGTTCAAGGACCGTTTGTACGGCCAGTTCGCCCGGCTCGGGAAAGCCCTGTCCAATCCTCATCGTCTCGAGATGCTCGAGCTGCTGGCGCAAGGTGAGCGGACTGTCGATTCGCTGGCGACCGAGCTCGGTGTCTCGGTGGCCAACGCGTCCCAACACCTGCAGGCGCTCCGACAGGCCGCCCTTGTTGAGAGTCGGAAGGACGGATTGTTCGTGCACTACCGGCTTGCGGACCCAGAGGTGTTCGACCTGTCGAAAGTCATTCGATCGGTGGCCGAACGACGTCTGGCTGAACTCGAACGATTGGTGAACGAGCACTTTGGAAATCGCGCCGATGCGGAGCCCGTGCCGATGGACGAGCTCCTCAAGCGCGCTCGCTCAAAGCAGGTCGTCATTCTCGACACACGGCCGGCAAGCGAGTACATCGCTGGGCACATCCCGGGCGCGCTGTCCATTCCTGTCGACGATCTGCAGCGGCGTCTGAAGGAACTCACCAAGAGCAGGGAATACGTGGCGTATTGCCGCGGTCCCTATTGCATCTACGCCGATCGGGCGGTCGAGATTCTCCGCGCCAACGGCCGTCGCGCGCGACGGCTGGTCGAGGGATTTCCGGAATGGCGGTCGGCCGGATTCCCGGTGTCGCAAGGAGGGCAGCCAGGCACACTGAGCGACTCGCGCTCTCCTGGATCCGCAGCAACGTCGGCACGCTGAAAGGAAGTCGCATGGCCATCACATGTCCCGTCGATCTCGACACCGTCAGACTTCGGCACGAGATTCGAGCGATCTATGCGCGGGTCGCCAGCGATCCCTCGAGCGAGTTCCACTTTCATCGTGGTCCCGCCTATGCCGCCGAGAGACTCGGATACGACGCCACCGCGCTCGCCGCACTCCCCTCCGAGGCGACTGCTTCCTTTGCGGGCGTCGCAAACCCTCTTCGGATGGCCGCGCTCCCAGCAGGCGCGACCGTCGTTGACATTGGGTGTGGCGCCGGCATGGACCTGATGCTCGCGGCGAGCGCCGTCGGGCCGGGTGGCCACGCGATCGGCATCGACATGACGGAACCCATGGCGGAGCGGGCCCGAGCGTCAGCACGCGCGCTTGGTTTCGCCCACGTCGAAGTGCGGGCAGGCGATGCCCTGGACGTGCCTGTCGATTCGGAGAGCGTCGACTTCGTCATCAGCAACGGCGTGCTCAATCTGGCGCCTGACAAGCGACAGGCATTCGGCGAGGTGTTCCGGATCCTCAAGCCTGGTGGTCAGTTCCTCTACGCGGACATCATCGTGGCAAGCGAACTCTCCGAGTCGATCAGGCGCGACATTGATCTGTGGACTGGTTGAATCGCCGGCGCTCTGCCGGAGGCAGAGCTCCTGTTCGTGTTGGAGTCAGTCGGGTTCAGATCCGTTCGCATTACCGAGTATTTCGATCCCTTTGGCGGCACCTCGAAAGAGCGTGTCGCGCGCAAGTACGGTGTCAGAGGCGTGAACGTGCACGCGCTGAAGTCGTGACAACGATGCACGCCACGACTGGTACATTGCGACTTGGGCTCCGGGAGAACCTCGCGCAGTTTTCGCTCCTCGTCCTGGTCAACGCCTTCGTCGGCGGCATGGTGGGCCTCGAGCGCACGGTCGTCCCGCTCATCGGCACCGAGGAGTTCGGGATCGGCTCGGAGGTCGTCGTCTTCTCGTTCATCATCACGTTCGGTCTGATCAAAGCCTGCGTCAATCTCGTATCCGGCTTGCTCGCTGATCGGTACACGAGGAAGACGGTGCTGGTGGCAGGGTGGGTCGTCGGCCTGCCAGTGCCGTTCATGCTCGCGTACGGACCGTCGTGGGCATGGATCGTCGGCGCAAATGTGCTCCTTGGCATCAGTCAAGGGCTCGCGTGGTCGATGACGGTCAACATGAAGATCGACCTGGTCGGGCCTGGCCGTCGCGGCTTTGCCATGGGGTTGAACGAGGCGGCTGGCTACGGCGCGCTTGGCCTGACTGCGCTGGCCACCGGCTACGTGGCCGCACGGTACGGACTTCGACCCGAGCCTTTCTATTTCGGCATCGTCTATTCAGTCCTGGGTCTAGCCCTCTCGGTCTTCCTCGTCCGTGACACGCGCGGACATGCCAGGTTGGAAGCGTCAGCCCACAATGCATCCGAGTCGATCGAGAGGCCTTCGACGGCACACGTCTTCGCCGAAACGAGCTGGCGAAACAAGACGCTCTTCTCCGCATCGCAAGCAGGACTCGTCAACAACCTGAACGACGGCATGTCGTGGGGCGTCTTCCCGCTGCTGTTCGTGGCAAACGGTGTGAGCTTGGAGGGAGTCGGCCTGATCAAGGCCGTCTACCCGGTTATTTGGGGTGCCGGTCAAATCGTCACCGGATCCTTGGCCGATCGCATTGGACGGAAGCCTTTGATTGTGTGGGGCATGCTCGTTCAAGCAGCTGGACACGCGGTCATCGGGCTGGGACTTGCCGCTCCACTACTCGCAGGTCTCGTGGGCTCGGTCCTGCTGGGCCTTGGGACTGCGATGGTGTACCCCGCTCTGCTCGCGGCCGTCGGCGATGTCGCTCACCCCGCATGGCGCGCCACGTCGGTTGGCGTCTATCGGTTCTGGCGGGACCTCGGCTACGCGGTTGGCGCACTGATGGCCGGTGTCGTTGCCGGCATATTCGGCCTGGTGTGGGCGGTGCACGTGGCAGGAATCCTGACGGCGCTTGTCCGGACTACTGGCGTGGGCGCAGATGAGCGAGACGCTGCCTCGCGTTCGGATCGCGACTGACGCTGCGCCACTCAGAACCGGGGCCGCCACACGCGATTCCGCGGCACCCCAGACACGTGGATGCTCTGCGGGGATTGAAATGAGCAAGACGATCGAGACGAACACATTGCGTGACTGGCTCGAGTCACACCAACCTGTCACTGTGCTGGACGTGCGCAGCGACGAGGATCGTGCCCAATGGGCCATTCCTGGCAGCCTGCACATCAACGCATACGAGGCATTGAAAGCGGGACAGCCAGGCGCCTTGGCCGGCGCAATACTTCCACACGACCGACCGGTGATCACGGTCTGCAATGCCGGTCGTGTGAGCCAGACGGCCGCGGCGATACTCGCCGATCGCGGGCTCGATGCACGCACTCTCGTCGGCGGCATGAAGGCGTGGAGCCTCGCATGGAACACGGCTGACATACCGCTTGAGGACTCGACGGTCCAAGTCATACAGGTGCGCCGGACTGGCAAGGGTTGCTTGTCGTATCTCGTCGGCTCCGGTGACGAGGCGGCGGTGATCGATCCGTCGTTGCCGGCCGACATCTACGTTGATCTGGCGCACCGACGTGGATGGACGATTCGATACGTTCTAGAAACCCATATACACGCGGACCATTTGTCGCGCGCCAGGGAACTCGCCACACAGACCGGTGCCACGCTCCTCCTGCCGGTGCAACAGCGAGCCAAGTTTCCCTTCACGGCAGTCGCCGATGGCGATCGCATCCAAATCGGGAGTGCGACCCTCGCGGCCACACACACACCGGGACACACCGGCGAAAGCACGTCATTCGTCCTGAACGATGCCGCGGCCGTCTTTACCGGTGACACTCTCTTCACGAACGGGGTGGGACGTCCGGATCTCCACGCGAACGCGGAAGCGGCGCGCGAACGGGCCCGCGCCTTGTTCCACTCGCTCCTTCGCTTGCGAGAGCTGCCATCCACCATGCTGGTCTTGCCAGCACACGCGAGCGAGCCAATCGCGTTCGACGGGCAGCCGATCGCCGCATCACTCGGCGACGTGGCCAGCTGGTTGTCTGCGTGGCTCGCGTCGGAATCGGGATTCGTGGAGCGGGTCACGTCCAAGCTCCCGCCCACGCCGCCCAACTTCGTCCGCATCGTCGAGCTGAACGAGTCAGGGGACGTTCCCGACATCGATCCCACCGATCTCGAAGCCGGCGCGAACCGATGCGCCGTGAGGTAGGCCGATGTCTGCCTGTTGCTCGGCGTTCGAATGCGCAGCGGATCAACAGTTCAACGAAAAGAAAGCGACCGAAGAACTGAAGCGCTACCGCACCAAGGGTCCAGGGCCCACGACGCGCTTGCTCCAGGAAGGCCTCGCGCACGCAGGAACCCTGAGCGGAACACTACTCGATATCGGATCCGGAATCGGCTCGCTGACGTTTGGTCTACTTGAACGCGGCGTCACCCGAGCCGTCGCGGTCGATGCATCGTCGGCGTACAACGGCGTGGCGCGCCAAGAGGCAGAACGTCTCGGCCGAGCAGACGTGGTGCGTTTTGTCCATGCCGACTTTGTGTCTGTTGCGCCCGAGCTGCCTGCGGCAACACTGGTCACGCTCGACCGCGTGGTGTGCTGCTATCCGTCGTATGAAGCGCTCTTGAACGCGGCACTCCACCACGCGGAACTGTGTCTTGCACTGTCTTACCCACGCGATGTGTGGTATGTGCGACTCGGAGTCATGCTGGAAAACGCGCAGCGTCGTCTGACGAAGAACCCATTCCGCACCTTCGTCCATCCAGCTGCGCGGATGGAAGAGGTGATTCGGTCTGCCGGCTTCGAGCTGTCCACGCGACGGGAGACGTGGATGTGGTCCGTCGATATATATCTACGCTGACGGGTGGCGCCTTCTGGCTCGCAATATCGCTGATATCGCAGCTCTGCGAACACCGATTGAAAGGCCAGGCGAAATGACTTTGCGTCAAACATGTTCGGTAATGGTTGCCGCCATGCTGTTACTCACCGGTTGTACGAACGACCGCGAATCTGATGGACCGGAAGCGCCGCACACTACTGCAAAACCCGAGGCTCCACCGCCAGCATCAGGCTCCGGCATCGTAACGGGCGCCATTCCGGTTTCCGGAGGTGTACGGGCCTATGTCGTGCTCACGCCTGAGGGAAGGGACGCTGTCCCTCCGCCGTCCACGAAGCCGGTGATGGACCAGGTCCAGATGACCTTCGTGCCGAATCTGCTGTTCGCGCGTGCTGGATACGCGGTCGAGTTCCGAAGCAGCGACGAGGAACTCCATAACGTGAACGTGAAACGTTCGCGGACGTTCGAATCCGGAGTTCAACGTAGCGATTCCTCCTGGCGGCACTTTCGAGCATACATTCAAGAGCCCCGGCTTCTACGATGTGAACTGTGACATTCATCCCGCGATGTCCGCACAGATCCTGGTTACGGCAACACCGCACGTTGCAATGGCAGAGCCCGATGGCAGCTTCAGTTTTTCCGATGTCGAACCCGGGCCATACACACTGACGGTTTACTCCGGTATTCAACGCGCGGAGCAGCAGATCAAGATTGCCCCTGGCCAGAATCAGGTCGAGGTGGCATTCGACCGCGCCCAGGGGTAGCAGAGGCTGCGAGCGGCCGTCGAGCACTTCATTCAACCGCGACGGAAATCTTCGAGGATTTGAGACTCTGAAGGCGCCCGACTGAAGACACCACGTGGAAGCCAACGAAGTGCTGTCGGCATCGAACGCCAGAAAGCTCTTCAGCGAGAAGCACGCAGCGTACGCGCGTTTCATCGCGTTCGTCCGTTATCCCCAGGGGCTCCGTGCATTCTTTCGACGTTCCTCGCTTCTTCGGTCAGGTATGCACATTCTCGATGCCGGCTGCGGCACAGGCGCAGCGACCGTGGCTGTCCACGACGCACTTGTCCATCGAGGCCTGACGCCAAGGAGCCTTCACGCCTTTGACCTCACTCCCGCAATGTTGGAGCGTTTCGGCCAGACGCTGGAAAGGCTGAAGATCGCTGTGGTCGAAGCGAGGCAAGCCAATGTCCTGAACATGGACGCGCTACCGACCGCTTGGGCCAACTACGACCTAATTGTCACAGCCTCCATGCTGGAATACGTACCGCGCGAGCGGTTGTCGGAGGCCTTGGCGGCGCTTCGCGGGCGACTTGCCGATGGCGGCCGCCTCGTTGTGTTTATCACAAAGCGAAACTGGCTCACGCGGCTCATGATTGGCTGGTGGTGGGAGTCCAACGTTTACAGCAAGCGTGAGCTGCTCCACGAATTCGAACGCGCCGGCTTTTCGCATGTGAGGTTCCAAACATTTCCGCTGGCCGTTCGATATCTGGCCGTATGGGGCGACGTTGTCGAAGCTTGGAATTAGTCCAGGTTCCCGCACGCATCTTTCCGCTCGAGTACCATCGTCGGCGTACATAAGTCGCCCGGAGTGCATCATAGGGATCGCGAGGAGTGATACACCGATGAGCAAACGCGACATCACGACCGAGAGCTTCTCTTCGCGCGCGCGGTAGACCTTTCCCACGCCTCCGGCGCCCAGCATCGACAGAATTTCGTAGCCGCCAAGGCGAGCGCCATTGGCGAAATGCGCGGATCGATTCACTGCGCGGCGATTATAGGGCGAGGGCTGGAGAGAGTGGATTCATTTCGCGGGAGAAAAATTGAGGGCTGTAGTCCGCTCGCTGCCGTGGGCGAGTCAGGGATGGGCGATCGGACGACGACGTGCGACGCCGAGCTCGGCGAGCTTCTCGGCAACGGCCTTGCCGTGGGTTGCGGGGCTGACCTGCTTGTCTATGTAGGCGATGCGTCCGTCGGTGCCGATGTAGAAGGTCCATCGCGACGCGAACGGCTGATCCGCGTCCACGACACCGTACGCTTCCGCCGCCGTCTTCGAGGGATCGCTCAGAATCGGAAAGTCCACGCCGAGCGACTGGGCGAACGCCTTGTTGGTCTCTGGCGAATCGATGCTGACGGCGAAGTACACCGCCTCGAACGGCCTGATTTCGTCGCCACTCTCACGGAGTGACAGGCACTGGGCCGTTCAAGCGCCGGTAAACGCTTTCGCGAACCACGCGAGCACCACGGCCTGCCGGCCTCGGTAATTCCCAAGCTCGTGGATCTTTCCGTCGGAGCCGGGCAACGAGAAGTCGGGAGCGAGGTCGCCGACCTTCAACTGACGGGCGCCGAGTATCACCGAATCGGCGGCCCCCGGGTCGACGGCCTGGACTTGACGCTCTCGACACGAGACCGCGACGAAGCAGACCGCAGTCAGACAGGCGGCGCCGCGAAGGGTAGCCACGCCTCGCATCAGCGAGAGGATACCATGCCGCCATGGCCCGACGAGAGGACAACGGGGTCCCGAATCTGCCCAAGATGGCTGCCCGCGGCAGCCCGTCGTGACGCGACGGGACCGCTATAATCGGCGGACTCGTAGGCTCTGGAACCAGACCGATGCGATTGACGAAGGGCACCCGCCTGGGCCCGTATGAAATCCTCGAGCCGCTTGGGCAGGGCGGGATGGGGGAGGTGTATCGCGCGCGCGACGAGCGGCTGCACCGCGACATCGCGGTCAAGGTCATTCATCCAGAGCTCGTCAACGCTGATTCCCTCGGACGCTTCCGGCGGGAGGCGCGGGTGCTCGCGGCCCTCTGCGCACCCAAACGTGGCCAACGTATACGAGCTCGACGAAGTCGACGGGACCGCCTTCCTCATCATGGAGAATCGTCCCCGGCGAAACCCTCGCCGATCGCCTCGCGGGCGGGCCGCTCCCCATTCTTGAGGTGTTCCGGATCGCCGGTCAGGTGGCCGCCGCGCTCGAGGCGGTACACGACAAAGGCATCGTCCATCGCGATCTGAAGCCATCCAACATCAAGGTGACGCGGGACGGTCTCGTCAAGGTGCTCGATTTCGGGCTCGCGAAGACCGTCGTCGAGCACGCCGCGACGCAATCGCATCTGCCCACGGCAACCGTTGGCGCCACGCGCGAGGGACTCGTCGTCGGCACGGCCGCGTACATGAGTCCCGAGCAGGTACGCGGCTGGGAGATCGATCGCCGCACTGACGTCTGGGCGTTCGGCTGCGTGCTCTACGAGATGCTGACTGGTCGCCCGGCATTCTCTGGCGATTCGGTCGCTGACACGATCGCAGCGGTCATCGAACGCGACCTCGACTGGGGGATCCTCCCGCCCTCCACGCCGCCTGTGCTCATGCGGCTGCTGCGGCGGTGCGTTCAGCGAGACCTGAAGCGCCGGTTGCGCGACATGGGCGACGCGAGGCTCGATCTCGAGGAGGCAGCCAGCGACTCGCCCGCGCGCGACCGTCCGACGCCGACGCTGGCCGCGCGCGGGTGGCGAACGACAGCCGCATTGATGGCCGGCCTCCTGACGCTCGGTGTGCTGTTGGGCGCGGCCGCCGCCTCGTACCGCGGTCTGTCTCCGCGTCGAGCCGGCGCGCCGGCGCACTTCGTCGTACCGCTGTCCCCGACAGCGACGCAGCTGAGCGGCCTCGATTTTCCGAGCGTGGCGATCTCGCCGGACGGGTCGCGGCTCGCCTTCGTTGGAAGCCGCGGCGGTCAGACTCTGCTGTTCGTCCGCCAGATGAACAGCCTCGACTCGACGGCGCTGCCCGGCACGACGAACGCGGTGGCGCCGTTTTTCTCGCCCGATGGGGACTGGGTCGCGTTTTTTGCCGATGGACAACTAAAAAAGGTGGCGCTCTCGGGAGGCATGCCGATCCCTCTGTGCGAGGCGCAGGTCGGTCTCGGAGGAAGCTGGGGGGCCGACGACCTGATCGTGTTCGCGTCGAATACGGGTTCCGGGCTCTCGACCGTGTCCGCGTTCGGCGGCCGGCCGCAGCGGGTCACGAACCTCGACGCGACAAAAGGCGAGTTCAGCCACCGCTGGCCCGAGTGGCTGCCCGGCGGCGAGTCCGTCATCTACACGGTCGGCACGGTGGGCACCTGGAACCAGGCGGACATCGTCGCGCAGTCGCTCAGAACGGGCGAGCGATCGATGCTCGGTACAGGGTGGCACGAACCCGCACTATCTCCCAACCGGTCACCTGGTGTACGCCCATGATGGCCGCATCTTCGCCGTGCCGTTCGATCCGCGCCGCCTTCGCGTGACGGGCGCGCCGGCGCCGGTCCTCGAGAACGTCCTTCAATCGACCGACGGCGCTGCGCAGTTCGAGTGTTTCGCAGGCGGGCGTGGCCGCGTACGTCAGCGGCGAGTCCGCGGGGCGCCAGGGGAAACTGGTGTCGGTGACGCGCGACGGCGCCGTCATGCCGTTTGCCGGATCGAACGGCTTGTACAGCTCGCCGCGCGTGTCGGCCGACGGTGGCACGCTGCTCGTCGCAGTGGAGAATCCGGCCTCAGACCTCTGGATGTACGACATCAGGTCCGGGTCATGGTCTCAGCGCACCTACGACGCAGGCGCGACGTCCCCGGTGTGGACGCCGGACGGACGGGCGGTATTCAGCTCGACGAAGAACGGGCCGTTGAACCTGTTCATCACCGAAGTCTCGCGACAGGGACCGCTCGAACGGCTCGTGGCGAGTGAGAACGTTCAGATTCCGGGCTCGTGGACGTCCGGACGGATCGCTGTTGGCGTTCGTCGAGCGGCGAGCGGGCACGGGACGCGACATGTTTCTCCTGCCGCGAGGCAATCGCGTGGCACGACCGCTGCTGATCTCGCCCGCTGACGAGAGTGCTCCGCGCTTCTCGCCGAATGGCCGCTGGCTCGCGTACGTGTCGAACGAGTCCGGACAAAACGAGGTGTACCTGCGAACGGCCTCGGGTGAGGAGCGCGGCCAGCGTGTGTCTTCGGCTGGCGGTATGGAGCCAGTGTGGGCGTCCGACGGCAGCGAGCTGTTCTACCGCGAGGGCGACAGGATGATGGCGGTAGCCCTGCCAGGCGGCACGACACGCCCCGCGCGGCCGCGCCGCCTTTTCGAAGGCGAGTTCACGCGAGGCACGATGGACTCGCCCAATTACGACGTCATGCCGGACGGCCAGCGGTTCGTAATGGTGCAGCGCCCCCGGCAGGAGTCGGCGGAGCCCACGCTCCACGTGCTCATCAACTGGTTCGCCACGCTCTCAACGCCCTGAGGCGGCGGCGGGAGGCGGCCCCTTGACGGTCGCGAAAAAGGGAAAAGGCTCCTTCACGGCGTTTACGGCTGCAATAAGGGCGTCGACGTTCGTCGCGCGGGGGTCGTAGGTTGCGACCGCCTCGCGCGTTTCGAGGCTGACCTGCGCGCGCGTCACCCCGTTTACTCCGAGCAGTGCCGACCGCACTGCTGCCATGCAGCCCTCTCACACCATGCCGTCGATGACCAGGGTTGCGGTCGCCATCGCGGGTGCTTCAGGGGGCGCTGTCGATCGTTGCGCGTCACGGCACGCTCCAGCCAGAAGTCCCAGCATCAACAGCCACTCACGTCGCGTCACGCAACCCATTTGTGTTGTCTTTCGATATGGTGGCGGTGATCCGTCCGCCAGCGCCGGGTGCGATTATCAGGGCCGCGGGAGCGACCCGTCAACGGTCATCCGCCGTTTCACGTCAGCGCAGCGTCTGATTGGCCGCGTGCGACCCAGTCCTTGGCAAGTGTGTAGGTTGCGGCGAGCACGACCGGCCCGATGAACAGGCCGACGACGCCAAAGCTGATGAGCCCGCCGATGACGCCCGCCACAATCAGCAAGATGGGAAGTTGCACGCCCCGGCGAATCAGGATCGGGCGCATGATGTTGTCGAGCGCCGCGACGGGCAAGCTCCAGACGAGGAGCGCGGTCGCCCAGCCGCTGCTTCCGGTCCAATACAACCAGAACACCGCCGGCGCGAGCACCAGCACCGGGCCAATCTGGGCGATGCCCAGGATGAACGTGATGGCGGTCAGCAAGGCCGGATGGGGAATGCCGCAGAACCAAAGGCCGATGCCGGCGAGCAGTGCCTGCACCAACGCGGTTAGTACCACACCGAGGGCAACACTGCGGACCGCCTGACCCGCGAGGCGGACGGTTCGTTCGCCGGTTTCGCCGCCGAGACGATGCGCGAACGCGAGGACGCCGCGCGCGGCCGTCTCGCCGTCTGCGTACAGGATCGTGACGAGCACGACGGTGAGCAGAATGAGAACGACCATTCTCCCGACACCGCCGCTCGCGGCAATCGCCCACGCGGCGGCCGAACGGCCATAGGGTTGGAGCACTTCCGCGAGCGCCTCGGGGCCCCCGGCCGATACCGCTTGCCACTGGTCGGCCATCTGCCTGCCCACCACCGGGATGTCTTCAACCCACGCCGGCGGCGGGCCGAGCCCCTTCGTGAGAAAGTCGTCCATCACCGCCGGGCTGCGCCCCGCCGCATCGAGCATCGTGCTGATCGCGAGAGCAAACGGCACGATGAAGACGAGAAGTACGAGGAGAGTCATCACCGCGACCGCGAGCGCGCGCCGGCCGCCGGTCGCGCGCTCCAGCCGCAGCAGCAGCGGCCAGGTGGCGACCGCAATCGTCGCCGCCCAGATCATCCCGCTGAGAAACGGCAGCAGTGTCCAGAGGCTTGCCAGCAGCAGCGCGCCGATCACCAGCACAACAGGATAATCCGCGTGATGTCGTTCGACCCTTCAGCGCGCATGTGCTTCCTCACGCCGGAGCGCGCTCATCATGGCAACTCCGCCGCGATACCCTCTCCTGCTCAGCGTCCGGTCGCCGCCGTCTGGATGGGCTGACCGTCGGCATCGAACACCTGGAGCTCGCCCTTCTTTGCAGGACTCGGCAATTGCGAGGCATCGCCGACCGCGACGATGTGGAGGCGCGCCGGATCCCGGTATTTCGTGCCGCGGCTTGCGCCTGCGCGGCCGTGACCGCGCTGATGCGCGCCGGGTAGCGTCCCAGTAGTCGGCCGGCAGCCCGTACATCCAGCTCTCGGACGTAGTAGCTCGGATGGCGGCTGGGATTTTCGAGCGACAGCGCGAACGACGCGACGATCGCGCGCTTGGATCGGCGAACTCGCTCGGCCGGCACCGGTTTGTCGCGCATCTCGGCGATCTCCGCGAGCAGGTCGGTCAGCGCCGCGTCGGTGACCGCGGTCCTGACCGACGTGGAGGCCGACCAGTCGCCGCGAAACTGAGCGCGAGAAGGTGCTGCCGATCCCGTAGGTGTAGCCCTTCTCTTCCCGCAGATGCCGGAAGAAACGGCCCATCGGTGCCGCCGAGCACCCGGTTGGCGACGGTCAGCTCCTCGTAGTCGGGATCCAGTGCGCGTCATCGACGGACCGCCGACCCCGAGGGCGTCTGGACCGAGCCCGGGACGTGCAATCGAGATGACCTTTGGTGCGCCTGGCGGCGGCGGGCTCGCGCGACGGACGGGTTCGGTCCCCCGCCTTTTTCCAGGCGCCGAGCCCCGCTTCGACCTTCTTGCGCGCTTCGGCCAGCGAGATATCGCCGGCAAAGGCGATCAGGGCATGGTCCGGCACGATAGTGCGTGCGATGAAACTCCACCATCGCGTCCCTGGTGATCGCGTCGAGGCCGGCCGCGGTGGCAGAAGTCGCGTCAGGCGGGATGACTCACCGTACAGGATCCGGTTGTAGCGCTCGGTCGAGAGAAACCCGGGGTTGGTGCGCTGCTGCACGAGCCGGCTCTTCGCGCGCGTCCGGGCGCGCTCCCATTCTTCCGCCGGGAAGACGGGTTGAGCAGGACGTCGGCGGCGATGTCGAAAGACCTTGTCGAAGTGCTCGGTCAGACTGCCGCCAGACACAGATCGCCGTCTGGCTCGACAGGCCGGATCCGACAGTACAGGTTCGCCGCCATCGTCTCGAGCTCCTGCGCGATCTGCAGGGTGGTCCGGGTCCTGGTGCCTTCGCGCATCGTCTGCGCCGTGTATTGCGCGAGGCCGGTCTTGTCGGCCGGGTCGAAGTAGCCGCCGGCGCCAGGGACGATCAGCTGGAAGCTGATCTGTGGCAGGCGGCGATTTTCGAGCACCATCGATCTGAAGTCCGTTCGGCAGCGTCGCGGTCTGCGGCTTTGGCAGTTTGACCTTGAGGATCTCGTTGGAGATCGGCGCCTTGCCTTTGAGGACCATGCTGGAGGCCGCCGGGCCCTGGGAGCCCGCCTGCCCCTGGCGCGGGCAGGCCGATCCGAGGGCCGCGATCATTCCCGTCATGATCAGCACGCGATCCGTCGCGGACCCATTGCTGCGCCCCCTTCGGAGCCGCCGCCTTTGGCGTCGTCACCACGACCGTGCGATTGGTCGTTGACCAGATAGCTGTTTGGCGACCCGCTGGACGTCGGCGGCAGTGACCTTGGCGATGGCGTCCGCCCGTGTGTTGATCCGTCCCGGTTGTCGTAGAACGCGATTGCTTCTCGGTCAGCTGCATCGCCCGATTCAACGAGCTGCCGAGGCCGCCGATGAGGCTGGCGCGTGCCGAGTTGCGGGCCTTCTCGCATTTCCCAGTCGGCAATCGGCGCCGACTTGATCTTGCTCGATCTCCGCTTCGATGGCCGCTTCGAGCTCCGCCGGCGTCTTGCCGGGCGCGGCATGCCGGTGAAGCGTGAACAGGCCGGGGCCACGTCCCTCGACGGCGCCGGCGCTGACGCCGCTCGACAGCTGCTTCTGGCGCACGATCGCCTCGTTGAAGCGCGAGCTGCTGCGCCCTCCCGACAGGACGGTGGCAGGACGCACAGCGCATCGCTGTCGGGCGAACCGGCCGGGCGGGATCTTGTAGGCCAGATCGAGACGCGGCAGCCGCGCCAGCGCATCTTCGATCGTCGTGCGCCGTTCGGCGGTTTGCGGCGGCTCGGTCATGTCGACCGGCGGCGGCGCCGGCTGCCAGGGGATCGATTCGAAATACGTCCGCACCTTGTCGAGCGTGGCCTTGGCGTTCACGTCGCCCACGATCGCGACGACGGCGTTGTTGGGCGCGTAGTAGGTCTTGAAGAACGACGCGACGTCTTCGACCGTCGCGGCGCTGAGGTCGGTCATCGAGCCGATGACGCTGTGTTCGTAGGCGAAGTTGTCATATGCGAGCTCGTCGATCACCTCGAACGACCTCCCATAGGGCTGGTTGTCGACGCCAAGCCGGCGCTCTTCCTGCACCGCGTTCCGCTGGTTGTCGAGGTTCTCCTTGGTGATCTCCAGCGACCGCATCCGGTCGGCTTCGAGAAACAGCGCCAGGTCGAGCTGGTTGGCCGGCATGATCTCGTAATAGAGCGTCCGGTCCTTGTTGGTCGTCCCGTTCATGTTGCCGCCGTACATGAACATCAGGTACGGATGCTCGCCGGGGCCGACGTTCTCGGAGCCCTTGAACATCATGTGCTCGAAGAGGTGCGCGAACCCGGTCCGTCCCTTGCGCTCGTCGCGCGAGCCGACGTTGTAGTTCACGACGATCGAGAAGACGGGCGCGGAGTGATCCTCCGCGATGATGACGCGGAGCCCGTTCTTCAGCCGTGTGTCCGTAAACTGAATTCTTGGCGTGCTGTGCGGGAGCTGGAACGTTGCAACAGGCACAGCTACCGTGAAGACGGCGGCCATGAGAAGAGAGACGGTGAGCCTCCTGATCATTGTGGACATGGACGCTTCTCCGATAATGGTCGAGCCTATCAGAAATCGCGTCAACGAGGTCACAACGCTCACCTCCAGCGTCACGACTGATCCGCACGGTGTAGGATGGATCTCGCCCAATCCACCCGAAAAGGAACTCTCTTGCCGAAACGAGCCAGGCTGAACCGAGTCAGTGAGGCGCTGCGAGCAGCGTCGAAAGTATTTGACACCACGGGCGAGGTGTTCTTTCGGTCCTTGACCGAACACCTCAATGCCGTCCTGCAGGTGGACTTTGTGTCGATCGGAGAACTGTCGGATGGTGGCCGTCGCATCAGAACAGTCGCCGTGTCGGCCGGAGGGAGAAATCTGGAAAACCTGGAATATGAGTTAGACCACACTCCCTGCCAACAAGCGCTCGAACACGGCCGCTTCTTCGACCACCGCGAGGTTCAGTCTCACTTTCCGTTGGATGAGTTTCTCGTGCAGATGGGCTTCCAGAGCTACCTCGGAGTTGCCCTCGTGGATTCGACCGGCCGGCGGCTTGGCGTGATGTCTGTCATGAACCGGCGCCCGTTGGTGGATCCAAAGATTGCCGAGCTGACACTCGGGCTGTTCGCAGCGCGCACGTCTGTCGAGATGGAGCGGCGGCGCTCGGAACGGGCGCTTCGGGCCAGCGAAGCCAGGAATCGAACCATCCTGAAAGCCATACCTGACGTCATGTTCGTGCTCGACCGTGCAGGCCGAGTGATCGACTACGCCGCGAACGAGGGGAATGAATTGTACGCGCCCCCTGAACAAGTCCTGGGACAGAACATCCGGGACAGACTCCCAATCGACGCCGCGGAAAGCGTCGGTACGCGCGGTGGAGCGCACGATGCATTCCCCCGAGCCTTCCTCCGTCACGTTTTCCCTTCAGACCGCGAAGGGGGCCTGTTTTTACGACTCGCTTATTGTGCCGTTTGACGGCGAAAACCTCCTGATGATCGTGCGCGACGTCACCAGCCACAAGCAGGCCACGCTGGATCTGGAAAAGAGCAACCGCTTTTTTCAGAAGCTTGCGAAGACGATGCCCGGAGTGTTGTTTGTCTATGATCTCATCGAGAAACGTATTCTGTACGTGAACCCGGGCGGCTGGGAGCTGCTGGGTTACACGGAGGACGATTTTCTGAAGATGGGCGACGCGTTTCTCGAAACGACCCTTCACCCGGAGGATATGGCGACGGTCCAGGCGTTGGCCAAAGAATATGCCAGGGCCGCCGACGGCGACGTGTTCACGCACCTGTTTCGCATGAGGCACAAGAGCGGAGAATGGCGTTGGGTGCACCGCAAATTCACCGTCTTCGCCTGGACTCCGGATGGTCGCCCTCAACAATTGGTTGGCACGGCCATCGACGTCACGGAGACGAAGATCGCAGAGGAAGAATTGCGGAAGCTTCCTGCCCGATTGCTCCATGCCCAGGACCAGGAACGCCACCGGATCGCACGTGAACTGCACGACACGACAGCTCAGAACATCAGCGCGATCAGCCTGAATCTGGCGCGGCTGGAGCGGGCGGGGGTACCTCCTTCGGCCATCCAGATTCTCGCGGAGTGCCAGACGCTGTGCGATGCGAGCCTGCGGGAGATCCGCACGCTTTCCTATCTTCTCCATCCTCCGATGCTCGACGAGGTCGGCCTCGTGTCAGCCATTGGCTGGATGGTCGGCGGACTTGAAACACGAAGTGGCCTTCGCGTCACTCTGGACGCTCCACTCGAGATGGAGCGCCTGCCGCCGGCGCTGGAACGAGACCTCTTTTTCGTCGTTCAAGAGGCGCTCCTTAATGTCGTCCGTCATTCAGGCAGCGACACCGCCGAAGTTCGCCTCGAACGTCAGGCTACCCACGTCACGCTTCAGATTCGAGACGATGGCCGTGGAATGTCCGGGGTGCGGTCGGCCGAGCCACCCGCGGACTGGGCCTTCGTCGGAGTGGGCATCCCGAGCATGCGCGAGCGGCTCCGACAGAACGGCGGCGGGCTGGAAATCCTGTCGAATCAACAAGGCACGACAATCATCGCCACGGTGCCTCTTCAGGCGGAGAGGACGGATCCGCCGCTGCTCGGGACTATCGCCTACAGCTAGTCATTGCGCTGGCTTTCATTTATTGCGGTGTCGCTCCTCGACCTGCCGGCGCCGGCGGCATCGGCGGCGGATACTGGCACGCCAGCTGCTCGAGGTACGACTTGTAGCGCGTCGGGTCGTAATAGAACTTCCGCAGCTCCGGCTTGAACCGGTCCATCGTGTCCTTGTTCAACCAGATCGCCGGCTTGTCTTCGGGCCGCAGCAGCGGCTTGTAGCGCTTGCGGCGCCTGCTGGACGTTCTCGAAGTACTCACGGCGCGGTCTTGACCAGCTCGGGCCGCATCAGCAGATCGAGCGCGGTCATCGCTTCGACCTTGGCGCCCTGCGTCGCGCCCTTGTGGGCGACCGGCGTCGCCATCGCCACGGCGCTCGTCCAGTGATGGCCGGTCGCGCCGGGAATGTTCGACGGGAAGCTCAGCCTGACCGTCGGAACGCTCCACATGATGTCGCCGATGTCGTCGGATGCCGCCGCCGGTCTTCTCGCTGTCGGGAATCGACTCGCGGCCGCTCAAGCGTCTGCGACACCGTCGTCGTCAGTCCGCGCTCGTCGCGCCCATGCGCGCGCTGGAACGCCGGCGCGAACTGCTGATCCGCCTCGCTCCACTGCGGCATGCCGACCTGCAGGATGTTGGCGTGCATCGCCTGCGCGATCGGGCGATTGCCGTGCTGCGGCCAGGCCGATCCGAGCACCCGCGATTCGACGGTCGTGCCGGTCATCATCGCCGCCGCCTTGGCCATCGTGTCGCCGAGGTCCCACAGCTCCTTGATGTGGTCGTAGTCGGTCTCGCGGAAGTAGTACCAGACGGAGGCGTCGGGCGGGACGACGTTCGGCTGATCGCCGCCGTTGGTGATGACGTAGTGCGAGCGCTGCTGGATGCGCAGGTGTTCGCGCTTGTAGTTCCAGGCGATGTTCATCAGCTCGACGGCGTCGAGCGCGCTCTTGCCAGCCCACGGCGCGCCGGCGGCGTGCGAGCTCGAGCCGGTGAACGTGTACTCGACCGACACCATGCCGTTGCCGCCGCCGTCACCCCAGTTGGTCCCGAGGTTCGATGCCGACGTGAAGAAACAGCACGGCATCCACGTCCTTGAAGACGCCGGCGCGGACGAAGAACGCCTTCGTGCCGAGCTGTTCTTCCGCGACGCCGGGCCACATGCATGATGGTGCCGGGCAGCTTCTCGCGGTCCATGATTTTCTTCAGCGCCAGCGCCGCCGTCACCACGATCGCCTGGCCGGCGTTGTGCCCCTCGCCATGGCCCGGCGCGCCCGGCACGAATTCCTTTCGCGTCACGACGCCCGGCGTCTGGTTGGTCGTCGGCAGGCCGTCGATGTCGGTGCCCAGCGCGATGATCGGCCGGCCGCGTTCCGTAGCTGCCAATCCATGACGTCGGCACGCCGGCGACGCCGCGCTGCACCTCGAAGCCCTCCTTCACGAGGATGTCGGTGACGTAGCGCTGCGTCTCGACCTCCTGGAATCCCAGCTCGCTGTAGCTGAAGATGCTGTCCACCATCTGCTGCGTGAACTGCGCGGCGCGCGTCGATGTCGGCGATGAGCTCTTGCTTCAACGCATCGAGCCTCGGATTCGGCGGCAGATTCAACTCGGGAACCGGCGGCGCCGGCGCCGACCCGCGTCCGCCGCGCTGAGCGAGGACGACGGCGCCTGCCGCCGCCAGCGCCAGAATCAGCAGAACGAGATGACGAAGTGCGCGCATGACCTGCCTCTCCTCAAGAATGAACACGAAGCGATGATCTCAAAGCTCATTAACCAGAGACACTCTACGCGGGACAGCGGCTCCGCCGATATGGAAATTCCACGCGGCGCGGCGACGATGGGAAGGATTAGACGCTTGGCGCCGGCAAGCGGGCTGCTGCCACCCGGCGTGATGGCCATGTTTCGGAAATGTGAAGGGGAACTACCGGCCTGATGGCCGGGGCTGCCGTTCAATCCGGTCGATCCGGCCGGACATGGCATCAAGCCGGACCCGGTCGCCAGTCTTCAGGCGCCGGGTCGCATGCTTCACGTTCGCGATCGCCGGCAGGCCGAATTCGCGCGCAATCGTCGAGGCGTGCGACAGCACGCCGCCGACCTCGACGATCACGCCCGAGGCCAGCGTGAAGAGCGGCGTCCAGGAGGGATCGGTGGCCGGCGCGACGAGGATGGCGCCGCGGATCATCCGTTCGAAGTCGGCGGGATCGCGAATCACGACGACTTCTGCTTCGACGCAGCCGCCGCTGACCGGCAGCCCGGTGAGGCTTTCGCCATCCAGATCGGCGACGCCGCTCACGGATGAAGCCCTGAGCAGGCGGGGCAGGTCGGCCTCTTTCATCAGCAGCGGCATCCGCAGCGCGCGATAGCGGTCCTGCTCGGCGCGCCGCGCCGCCGACAATCTGCCGCAGCGTCCCGGGAGGCGCCGTGCCCGCGATCACGGCGCCGATCTCCGCCAGGTGAACGAGGAAATAGTCGTTCCGATCGTCGAGCCAGCCGCGTTCGACGAACCGATCCGCGAGGATGATGTGCCAGCGACGCAGCACGGCCAGCACGCGCACCTGATCGGATCGGACCCGCTCGCGCCAGACGTAAAAGCGCTTGATCGTTGCGACCGTCCAACGAATTCGCGGCAGCGTCACCAGGCGCTGCCACCAACTCAGTCGATCGATGAACGCTGTCCAGGCGGCGGCCGCTTCGCGCTCACGGGTGCCCGCTTCCTGGCCGTCGGCGCGGGGGCCATCGTCCAGCAGGTGCGCCCGAACCGCCTGAAAGATTGGTGTCGGGTCCTCGTTGTAGCGCGGGAGCGACCAGTCGGACTCGTAGTGCCCGCGGTGGCCGTAGTTCTCGAGAAACCGATCCAGGGCCGCCAGGAATTCCGTGCCCTCGAGCGACGCCCGAAGCCGTCGATGATCGTCGGGCCGGCCCTCGGCCAGGATGCGGCGGACGCGCGGATCCTGCCGCGCCGGTCGGCCAGCGCGACGAGATCGAAGGCCTGCTGGGAGCTGACCGACCGCTCGCCCGCGGCGAGCTGCGGATAGACGAGATGTTCGAACGGAAACCCGACGCGGTCGCAGACCCGCCGTACGGGCGTTTCGTGGATGACCACCGCGGCGAGCAGCAGCACGGTCTGTATTTCCAATGGACCTTCGCCGCGCCGCTCCTCGAGTGACGACCAGAGCTCGGCGTCGGTCAACCGCGACGGGTCGACGGCCTTCACCTGCGCGAGAGATGCAGCGGTCCGTGCCAGCGTCGCGCGAACGATAGGCGCCGCCCGCAGATGGCGCCACGCGATGCGCGCGAAGTCGGGCAGCCTGCGAAGAACGTCGCCGGCGGGCGGCCGCGTGGCGATCTCGTCCTCGGCGGAAATGGCTTCGGCGTGCCCCAGCGACCGGAGCATCCCCGCCGGCGCGATACCGCCCGCCCGGCAGACGCGGCGGATCTGCGAGAGGTTGAAGTACAACCGGCCGCCGAATGTCTTGAGCAGGGGCCCGAGCTCCGCCTCGGGCGCGGCGAGGCGCCCGAGGGTGACGCGCTCGGCCGCGTTCAGCAGCTCTTCGAAATAGGCCAGCACCTGGGGTGAGGTCAGGTCCGGCATCACCTCCGCGAGGTTCGCACGCGTCCACTCGATGTCGGGAGTGTCCGCCGGCCTGATCGCCGTGACCGGCCGCGATTGCACGATCCAGAACCCGGCTTCGTCGCGGCACCATTCCACGTCCTGTGGCGCGCCGTAGTGTGCTTCGATCTTCTGCAGGAGCGCCGCGAGAGCCGGCGATTTCATCGTCGGGCATCGCTGGCACGCCGCCGACGCTGTCGCCCTGGCGTCGCAGGAGCAGCTCGCCCGTGCCCTTGCGAACGATGTACTCGTCGGGGTCGATCGCACCGCTGACCAGCGCCTCGCCGAGCCCGCGCGAGGCGTTGATCACGATCTCGTCGCCCTGTCCGGTGAGCGGGTTGACGGTGAAGGCGACACCGGACACGGCGGCCGGGACCATCCGCTGGATCAGCACGCCGATCTCGATCGAGTCGGCGTCCAGTCCGCTCGCCTGGCGATAGGCGGAAGCGCGCGGCGATCGTGCGGACGCGCGGCAGGCCGCCGCGGCAGCCGCGAGCTCACCGCGCGGCACGTTCAGGAAGGTTTCGTGGATCCCCGCGAACGACTGCGCCGGACTGTCCTCGCCGATGCCCGACGATCGGACGGCAAACAGGCCATCAAGCGGCACGCGTTCGAACCATTCATGAGCCGCGACCGCGGCGACCGCTTCGTCCGGCGCATCGGCGAAGAGCACGAGGCCATCCGGCACCGGAAATCCGGCCTGCTTCAGGCGGGCGCAATTGAAGGCCTTGCCGCCGGCACGCGCCGCATCGGCGGCACCAAGACGATCGAGGGGAGCGAATGACTCCCGACAGGTGGCCACGGCGAGACGGTACTCTACTGTGAGTTGGAGAGTTGGCAGAGTTGGAGAGTTCGAGAGTTGGTGAGTCTGAGGCGAAGCCGCCTGAAGGCCCGCACTACTGTCCGCCGGTCGAGCCACTGCCCGATGCAGGTTCGATGCGGAGGATGCCGCCCGGATTCGAATCGACCGCCAGGTAGATGTAACCGTCCGGGCCCTGGCGCACGTCGCGAATGCGCTGGCGCGCCTCGATGAGCAGTGCCTCCCGGCCGAGCAGCCCGCCCTTCTCGTTGAAGGCGAGGCGGTGCAGCGTCAGCCCCGAGAGGCCTCCAACGAAGATCGGCCTCGCCACTGCGGGAACTTGTCGCCCGTATAGAAGATCAGGCCCGAGATGCCGATCGAAGGCAGCCAGGTGAGCATCGGCTCTTCGACGCCTTCCTTGGTTGGATGCAGGCTGACGAGTGCGCCGTTGGGGCCGTACTCGCGCCCGTACGACGCGACGGGCCAGCCGTAGTTCTTGCCCGCCACGAGGATATTCAACTCGTCGCCGCCCTGCGGTCCGTGCTCGTTCGCCCAGACGGCGCCGGTCTGCGGATGAATCGCGAGCCCCTGCGGGTTCCGGTTGCCGTAGGTGAAGATCTCAGGCTTGTGCCCGGGCGTCTTGACGAACGGATTGTCGGGATGGGGCGCGCCCTCCTCGGTGAGCCGAAGCACCTTGCCGCCGTGGATGGCGAGGTTCTGCGCCCGCTGCCGATCGCCGCGCTCTCCGATGGTCATGTACAGTGCGCGGTCCGGCCCGAACGCCAGCTTCGATCCAAAGTGCGGGTTCCCGGTGTTGCAGTTGTCCGCGACGAAAAGGTCTCGGCCGTCCACGATCGCCTTTCCGTCGAATCGCCCCCGGAAGAGCGCGGTCGTCGCGCCCTGATCGCACGGCTTGGAATACGTGAGATAGAGGAACCGGTTCTCGTTGAAGCCCGGATGCGGCAGCACTTCCAGCAGGCCGCCCTGTCCGGTGGCCCATACAGCGGGCACCCCGGCGATCGGCTGCGGATCGAGCACGCCGTTCCGCACAAGGCGGAGGCGGCCGGGACGCTCGGTCACCAGCATGTCGCCGTTGGGCAGGAAGGTCATGCTCCAGGGGTTGGCCAGCCCCGCGACGAAAGGAACGGCACGATACCTGGTGCCACTCAGTTCGAAGTCCTGCGGCTTCGCCGGGAACGGCAGCTGCGGGACGCGCTGGAAGCCGCCCGCCGGTTGCGCGCCGCCCTGCGGCTGCGCGGGAGCGACGACGGTCGCGGCGACGAGTGCCGCGGCGGTGAGGAACAGGCGGGCTCTTCCGAGGGTCGACATCACTCCACTCTCCAAGGGCTCGATCTTACATGTTCCTTACATGCTCGGTTTCCGTTTCCGAACTGCTCAGTTGGCTCTTGAACGCAGTAACGACAGCACTTGTCGCTGTGCAGGTAGACGGGCGTTTGGCCGATAGACCAGTCGCGGATTATTCCCAACCCTTCGTCAGCGTGCATGAAGCTTCTCTACTTCGGCAACGAACGGCTTGACGCGCAGAATCTGGCCACGGCTCTGCGTGCAACGGCACCAAACTGCACGGTCTCATGGACGTCCCGTGTCGACCGCGCCTCGAAATGGATTGCCGACAACAGAGACGACGTCGCCGCGCTGGTCGTCGAAGCCCAGATCGACGGCGAAAGCTGGCACTCGCTCTTGAAGTCCGTCGGCGGTCTCGCACCACGCCCTGCGGTCATCGCCGTCGTCCCTGAAGGAACACACGCCTCATCGGTCGCGGGGGCGGATCACTGCGTCGAGAGGAATTCTCCACAGTTTCGCGACTTGACCATGGTCGTCACCCGTGCGGTCTCCGGCGCGCGCGGGACCGAGGCGACACCGCAGGCTCCCGTCGGCAATGGTGAACCACCTGCGCCGCGCGAAGTCGACTTCGATCGCCCGCCTTCGCTCGCTGCTTCTCCGGCGAGCTTCGGCGCGGCAGGCCCGCCTTCGCTCGCTGCATCTGCGACGAGCTCCGGCGCGGCAGGCCCGCCTTCGCTCGCTGCATCTGCGACGAGCTTCGGCGCGGCAGGCCTGTTGCTCGAGCTCGAACGAAAGCTCGCGGACGCCAAAGCCGCCCTCACGGAAGCGGAGCAGCGCCATGCGGCAGCGATGGCGGCCGCAGCAGCACAGCTTGCCGAGCGTCAGTTCCAGTACCGAAGTCGCGACCGCGGGGACGGCGGCCCGATGGGAAGTCGTCGACGAACAGTTGCGAGCCTCAGCGATTGAAGCGGAGACCGCCCGTCGGGATTACGCCTCGGCGGCCACCAAGATCGATCGCCTCTTACGGCGAGAATCGGAGCTATCGTCGCAGCTTGTCGAGGCGGCCGCGAAGCACGAAGCCCTCGAACGCCGGCTCGTGGACGCGGATGCGGTCTTGGAAGCTGCCAAGGCGCGTGCGGCTCAGGAACGTCTTGAAGCCGCCGACCAACTGGCCGAGCGGCAGCGCGAGCTCCAGGCCCAGATCGACATTGAGCTCAATAAGCGAGTCGCCGTGGAGGGCGCCCTCGCGGACGCCGCACGTGCCCGCGATGAAGCGGAGACGCGTCACGCTTCGGCGATGGCCGATGCGGAAGCGCAGCTGCGCGAGCTGGATGCGGCGCTGCGCGTGTCCCGGCAGCGATCACGAATCGAGCGACGCCGAAGTCAAGCGTCTCAGCGGACGCGAGGCGGAACTGAGCTCGACGCTCGCCGAGCTCAGGACGAGCCACGGCAACGTGGAACGTCGACTGGCAGCGACGGAAGCCGCGTATCAGGACGCCGAAACGCGCGCCACGCTCGAGCGCCTGACAGCGACCAAGAAAGCGGCGACCCGCGAGGCGGAACTCGATGGGCAGATCCGCCAGGAACGGGAGGCGCGCGCCGATCTGGAACGGATACTGGCCGAGGCGGAGGCTGCACGAAGCGAGGTGCAGCAACGGCATGACGCCGCCCTCGCGGCGGCTGCCCTGGAGCTCGTCGAGTACCAGGCCCGTTTCGATCGCGAGCTGTCGCAAATGGCGGCGGCTCGTGACCGGCTGGCTCAGCAGGTCAGCGAAATGGAACGCGGACTCGCGCAGGTGCGGACCGATCACCGCTCGGCGACCGCCGAGGTCGCGCGCCTGTCGCAGCGCGAAACCGACCTGTCCTCCCAGATCGCCGGCATGGCCGCCCAGCTGGCCGACGTTGAGGCGGCCCGCGACACGATCGAGCGTCAGCTGGCCGAGTCGACGAAGAAGGCGACCGCCCGCGAAGCCGAGCTCGACGCGCAGATTCAGCAGGAACGGGCGACGCACGAGGCAACACGCGCCGCGGCCGCGGAGCAACTCGCCGAGTACCAGGCCCGTTCTGATCGGGAGCTGTCGCAGGCTGCGGCGGATCGCGACCGTCTGACCGAGCGCGTGCGCGAGGTCGAAGGCGCCCTCTCGCAGGCGCAGGCCGATCACCACTCGGCCACCGGCGAGGTCGCGCGTCTGACGCAACGCGAGGCCGACCTGTCCACTCAGCTCGCCAGCGTGGCTGCCCGGCTCGCCGAGAGCGAAGCCGCCCGCCAAACCGTCGAGGACGACCTGGCCGAGGCGATCGACAACGCGACGGCACGCGAAGCGGATCTCGACGGCCTGATCAAAGGAGAACGGGACGCGCGTACCGATCTCGAGCGAACGTTCGCCGAGGCTGAGGCCGCATGGGGCGAGGCGCACCAGGAGTATGAGACAGCCCTCGGCGCCGCCGCCCATGCGCTCGCCGAACACCGGGCCCGTTTCGATCGGGAGCTGTCGCAGACGGCGGCGGATCGGGACCGCCTGACCGGGCACGTGCGCGACGTCGAAGGCGCCCTCGCGCGGGCGCGGGCCGATCACGACTCCGCCACCAGCGAGGTCGCGCGCCTGACGCAGCGTGAGGCCGACCTCACTTCGCAACTGACCAGCGAGGCTGCCCGGCTCGTCCAGGTCGACGCCGCCCGCCAGGCCACCGAGCGTCAGCTGGCGGAGAGGGTCAGTGAGCTCGACGCCGCAAACGACCGCGCGGCGCGCGAGCGGGCGGACGCAGCAGCCGTCAAGGCTGACCTCGAGGCGCGCCTGACACGAGAGATCGAAACGCGCCACGCGCTGGAGCGAGTGGTCGACGAGACCCGCGCAGCGGCTGTCGATGCCGGGCGCGCCTTCCAGGAGCAGGCCGATGGCCTCCGCGTCCAGGCGCGCGAGCAGCAGGAACGCTTCGAAGCGCAGATTGATCAGGAGCGGGTGGAGCACCAGAGGCAGCGGACAGAACTGCAGGAGTGCAACGCCGTGCTCGCGCGCGAGCGCGACGGACTGCAACAGTCGCTAGCGGCCGCTCAGGAACACTCGCGGCAGCTCGACGTCGAGCTGCGTGAGGCGCGCGCGCATCACGATAAGGTGTCAGCAGCTGCTCAGGCCGACATTCAGCGGCTGACGGCCGGGCTCGCCGAATCCGAGCGCCTGCTCGGCGAGGCGCGCACCGAGCACCAGGCGACACTCGACCAGCTGTTCAGCGAGCACACGAACGTCGTGTCCGCCCATCGAACCGAGCTCGATCAGCTTCGCGAGCAGCTTGCCGCCGCGGCCCGCGATCTGGAGGGCACGAGGCAGCAGTTGAACGTCGTGCAGGGCGAAGCCAACACGGTGCCGCCTCTGCGCCGCGAGCTCGAGGAGAGTCGAGCGGAAATCGGACGGCTGTTCCAGCAGTCGGGGCTGGCGATGTTCCGCTGCACGCGAAACGGGGAAGTCCGGCAGGCCAATCGCGCGGCCATGACCCTGGTCGGCCGTCGCACCATCGACGAACTGCGCGGCGCGCAGTTCGCCGCCGCGGTGTTCGAGGATCCCAACGGTTTGTCGTGGCTCATCGAGCGCTGCCTGAGTTCCCGCACGAGGGAGTCGATCGAGGCCACCTGGCGGCGCAAGGATGGAGGCCGTCTCTTCGTGCGCCTGTCGGCGTACGCCTGCTCGTCGGACGTCATCGAGATCCTCGCCGAAGACTTGACGCGCGTCCGCGTGCTCCAGGAGCGGCTTGGACAGGCCCATCGCATGGAAGCCGTCGGCCGGCTCGCCGCGGATGTCGCCGTCACCTGTGGCAATCTGCTCAACGACGTCCATCAGCAGGTGCAGGAGTGGACGGTGACGGCCGGCACGACCGCCGCTTCACGACAGCAGGGCCAGCAGCTCCTCGCGGAGGTGACGCGCGCGGCCGGCTTGCTGAGGCAACTCTCCGCCTACGGCGACGAGCAGGCCCGGACGCCCACGGTCGCCGATCTGAACACGGTCATCCACGATCTCGAGCCTGTGCTGAAACGCCTGGCCGGAGACGCCGTCGACGTCAAGTTGCCGGGCACATCGTCCCGCCTGAACGTCGATATCGGCACGGAACGAATCGAGCGGCTGCTGGTGCATCTGGCCAGCTACGGGCGGGCGCGGATGGCGACCGGCGGGCAGCTGAAGATTGAGCTGGGGACGACCGTCGTGGATCGACGCTTCGCCGCCAAGCATCCCAACGTCCGCCTCGGCCCCCACGCGCTGATTACGGTGACCGAGACCAGGGACACCAATCACAAGACTGCCACGCCCCCGTCCGACAGTCCGGACCCGAAGCCGAGGATCGACTTCGGGACCCTCCAGGGTCTCGTGGGCGGATGCGGCGGCCACCTGTGGATGACCGTCCAGCCGGAGGGGGACCTGATCGCGAAGATTCGTCTGCCGCTGCGGCTGCCCTCCCACGACGAGGTGGCACCGCGCACGCTCGTCGCTCGCGGCGGGCGCGCCCTCACCCGCTGGTTCCAGCACTGAAGTCCAGCCCGAAGTGCGGACCTTCAGGTCCGCGTAATCAGGACTTCACCCGGATGCTCTTGATGGTCACCGGCTCGACCGGCACATCGCCCGGTTGGGTCTTGACCCCTTCGATCTTGTCGACGACGTTCATGCCGCCCACGACCTTGCCGAACACGGCATAGCCGTAGTCGCGCACCTTGTGGTCGAGAAAACCGTTGTTCGTCCCGGTGTTGATGAAGAACTGCGACGTCGCGCTGTCGACCACCGTCGTCCGCGCCATGGTGATTGTCCCGCGCTCGTTCTTGAGGCCGTTCGCCGCCTCGTTCTTGATCGGCGGCCGCGTCGGCTTCTCGCGCATGTCCGGCGTCATCCCGCCGCCCTGGATCATGAACCCCTTGATGACACGGTGAAAGATCGTCCCGTCGTAGTGGCCGGCCTTCACGTACGCGAGAAAGTTCTCGACCGAGAGCGGCGCCTTGGCCGGATCGAGCTCCACCGTGATGTCGCCGAGGCTCGTGGCGATCACGACGACCGGGTTCTTCGACTGGGCCGCGGCCGAGCCTCCGACGGCGGCAAAAGCAGCGAACACTCCAAGTGCATAGGCAAGGCGTTTCATGACGCTCCTTTCATGGAAACAGTGCAGCCAGACGACCGATGGTCCGGATCATTCTAAGTGCTAGGATGCTCGTCGGTCCACGACGGCCGGGCTTTATGGAGGAAATGCAACCACGAAGACTCGAAGCCGCGAAGAAACAGAAAAGAAGACTCTAGTCCGAGGCTTGTGATTACACGTGTGATCGTCGTCGTGATCGGGTGCTGGGCCATCGCTGGTGCGGCCTGTGGTTCGGTCGGGAGCTCGCAGCGCCCTGTCCCGGAGCAGCCGATTCGGTTCGTCGATGCCGCGTCGAGCACCGAGATCTCGCGATTGCTCATCGTGCCGAAGTACCGGCGTCGACCGGTGTGTCGACGGGCGGCGGCCATGGCCGCGGGCGCAGTTTCCTGACCGAATCACGCGCGTCGCCGCGCCGTTCGTGTACCACGCGGGCGAGCCATTCAGGCCCGCGCAGCCAGATTCCAAGGGTTTCCTCGTGCCCTATGACTGGTTTTTCGCGGGCCGTGGTGTGAGCCTGGACGGCGTCGTCGTCATCGTTGTGACCCACCGGAGCGCAGGTCGAAGCTCGCAATCGCGATCCAGCCTCGAGCCGACCCGCGCTCCGGGATTGAGTTCGGGCTAGTTCCCCGGTGCCCCGCGACCTGTGCCGCTCTGCGGCGCGCCGCCTCCCGCACCGCGCCCACCGCGGCCCTGGCCTCGGTAGCTCGAGACCGGCGGCAGATACGACCCGGTGCCGGGCTGCGGCGCGGACGCCGCTTCGACCTTGTGGCGCAGCGTGCCGATGCGGTCGATCGTGGCCGTGATCTCGTCGCCGGCGACGAGCCACACCTGCGAACCGCGAACCGACGTCCCCATGCCGACCCCGCCCGACGTCCCGGCGCCGATGATGTCACCGGGTTGGAGCGTGACGAGCGAGGAGGCATACTCGATGACCTCCCAGACCGAATGGATCATGTCCGACGAATCGGACTGCTGCCGCTGGTCGCTCCCAACCAGCAGCGTCTGCTTCAGGTCGGTCATCGGGTTGCCGAAGAACTCCTTCGGGACGATAAAGGGACCCATCGGGCCGAAGGTGTCCTGGCCCTTCATCACGAACCAGTCGGTGCCGGCGCTGAATCCGCCGGGCGGCCGCCCGCCGCGGTCCGAGATGTCGAGCATGACGGTGTAGCCGAAGACATGGTCCTGGGCCTTCGGCGCTGCGACGTAGCGCGCCCGGCGTCCGATCACGGTCGCAAGCTCGATTTCCCAGTCCAGCTCTGTTCGACCATGCGGAATCAGGATCGTCTCGCCGGTGCCGACGACTGAAGACGGCGCCTTGAGGAACATGTAGGGGACACCGCGATTCGCCTTGCGCGTCGCGATCGCCTTCGCGCGCTCTTCCGGCGTGCCGTTCTCGTTGATGTGGCTGTAGAAGTTGACGGCGGTCATCATCATCATCCGCGGACGCGGGATCGGCGCCAGTGTCCGGACCTGGCTCAGCTCGCGCACGTAATCGGGCCTCGTTCCCTCGAGGGCCTTGCTCTGGACGAGATCGTTGACGATGGCGTAGATGCGGCCCTTGAGGCCGTTCTCGTAGTCGTCGATGAGCGCCACCATGTCGGCTGGCATGGTGCGCGGCGGAAACGATCGAGATTTCTGCAGGGCCGCATTGGCCTGGGCGAGATCCACGACCAGCGCGTCGCGAAGCACGATCCCCACCCGCTCGGCGTTCCCGATGAGGAACGTGCCGACCTTGAACGGCTCGGCGCTCTGGGTGGCCGTGCCGGCTTGCGCGGACGCCAGAGCCGGGAAGGCCGTGACGGCGGCGGCCAGGAGCACGAGAAGACGTGTCATCATGTCCTCCGTAAAATGAAAGCGAAGCAGCGCTACTGATTACGTGACGCTCCGGGCAAAGTCAAGCGGAGCGACACACACGCGAAGCGGGTTCGGCGTGTGCAGGCCTCTCTTCTTCGTCGAGTGGCGCGGCGATCGCCGACCCGGAGGGTCGCCTCGCAGGATCGGGTCAATCCGATGCGCTCGATCCGCGTGGCGGGACCTGGGCGCGCCTGCGCGGCCGGTCCTGCAAGACGGTCATCGTTCCCATGACGTTCACCGATCTCGACTACCTCAGCGAAGTGCGCACCGGCCTCGCGGCGACAGGGCGGCCGGTCCTGCACTTTTGCCTGATCGCGCCGCTGGAGGTGGTTCGCGAGCGACTGGCGCGGCGCGGCGAACCCGTCGAGGATGCGCGCTGGGCCTGGGTGCATCGGCGGGCGGCCGAGTGTTGCGCGGTGCACGCGCGGCCCGAGTTTGCCACGCATGTGCCGACCGTCGGGAGAGACCCTGCGGCGGTGGCCGACCTGGTGGCGGCCCAATTGCCGGCTGAAAGGCGGCCAAACTGAAGGGCCCGGCCTACATGGAGAGCACGTTCTGAATCGCGCTGCACGCGTGGTTTTTGTGCGGGGCCTCAACGTCGGCGGTCACAGGAGTTTCCGGCCCGCCGTGCTCGCGCAACAGCTGCAGCACCTCGGGGCGATCAATATCGGCGCAGCGGGGACCTTCGTGATTCGGCAGCCGATCGGCCGCAAACAGCTGCGCGCCGAGATCGCGCGACGGATGCCGTTCGATGCCGAGATCGTGATCTGCGAAGCCGCGGACATCGTCACGCTGATGTCGCAGGGCTTTTTTTCTCGCTATCCGGCGCGGCCCGACGTGGTCCGATTCGTGAGTGTGCTATCGCGCCGGCCTCGCTCAGAGCCCCGGCTCCCGCTGACCCTTCCGAGCCGTGGTCGCTGGCTGCTCAAGGTTCTCGCGCGCCAGGACCGGTTTGTGCTCGGCCTGTACCGTCGGCACATGAAGGTCATCGGCTACCTGGGTAAGTTGGATCGCTTGTTTGGCGTACCCGCCACGACCCGCAACTGGAATACCATGACGGCGATCGCGAAGGTGCTCGATGAGGGCACGGCTCGCTGACCTCTACCTATGCCTTACCTGTTTGCCTACGGCACCCTTCAGCAGCCCGACGTGCAGCGCGCCACGTTTGGGCGGCTGCTGGAGGGCGAGAACGACGCGCTGGTCGGGTTCGAACGATCGACCTCGAGAGGCCATCTGAATGTCACGCCCACCGGGCGACCGGATGATCGCGTGCCTGGTCTGGTGTTCGAGATCAGCGACGCGGATCTGGCGGCAGCTGATCGGTATGAAGAACGCGCCGAGTTCGCGCGGATCGCCGGGACGCTCGCCTCTGGAAAACAGGCGTGGCTCTATGTCGACTCCGGGCGAGCGGAGTTGCGCCGGCCGAGAGTCGACCTCCAGGAATAGGAAACCAGCAGCCGCTGTCCCTCAGCGAGCCGCTCAGCGCGGTCCCGGCAGGAGCCGGCGATCCACGTCGAGCGGGACGCCGAGACGCACCAGGACGATCTCGGTGCCGTCGGCGGCGAGCGGGGCGCTGCGGTCCTTGCTCCGGCTGCGCGCGCGCCCGTTCGAGAACGGGAAGTTGTTGTCCGACGCGACGAGCAGCGTCAGCGCGTCGACCACGTGCACCGACTCGATCGTGTAGAACGGCAGCTGGAAGAAGTCTCCGTCACCGCCGATCTTCGACGGGTCGGGGATGGCGAGCAGGTCCACGAGCAGCGTCTTGCCGACGTAGCCGTCCTGCTGCGGCGCCTGAGAGAGGTCGAGCAGGAATACTTTCTTGAAGCGCGGCGGCGTCAGGTCGTCGCCGTGGTTGTCGCGCTCGATCACCAGCAGGTGCCGATCGTTTACCGCCTTCAGCTCGCCGATCGAGACCGGGCCGGGAGCCGGCGCGGCTGCGTCCGGGTAGACACGCGCTCCCGAGGCGTCGTCGAGGCTCGCCAGGTTCACCTGCTGGCTGGGCATCTCCAGTCGCAGCTTGAGGAACGCGCCCGCGAACGCGCGTTTCGCGATGTCGTAGACGTAGATTCGCAGATCCTGCTGGTCGTCGCCCGTCACGGCGCCTTCCAGAAGGGCATAGAGGCGCGTCCCGTCCGGGCTGATGGCCAGTCCTTCGAAGCCGCGGCTTGCGGCCAGCGTCGGCTGCTCCGCGCGCGTTCGGTCAGCGATGTTCAGGAACGGGTTCTGCGGGGAGCGCACGCGCGGCACGCCGATCGGCGCTTCCAGCACGCGTCCATCGGCGGCCGTGTGGACGAGGAACGGTCCGAACTCATCGCCGATCCAGAACGTGCCGTCGGGCGCGCGTACGAACGATTCCGGATCGAGGTCGAAGCCGGTGAGAATCCGGCTCGCTGCCCCTGAGCCGCAGGCCGGCGGCGGCACACCCAGGACGTTGAAGGAGAAATCGGGCAGCGGGTTGCCGTTCTTGGGATCGCAGACGACCGTCCAGGGAATGCGCCGGTCAGGATCGCGCAGGATGATGCTGTCGAGCACCTGCGGACCGCGGGGATCGTTCCAGCGCGGATCGACGCGATGGATGACCAATTGAAAGTCGGCCGAGTTGCCGCGCGCTCCAGCGCCGTTGTCGGCGAGCGCCCACCACGTGCCGGCGTCCGCCGGCACCATGCTCGAGAATCCCTGGATCGGCTGGCCGGGCAGATACGGTCCCGATGCCGGACCGGAAACGCCATTTCCACCGGCCGTCGCACGCTCGTCTGCTGTGAAAAATGCTCCTGACGGGGGCGAACCTGGGCGAAAGGTGACCGCGGGAAGAACGCTGCGTGATACGAGGAGCGTCTGCTGCCGGTCGACCGCGGCCGCTGAGCACCCGATCGCGCCGGCGATAAGGCCCCCGGCGACCGTTGTGCGCAGAACCGTCTTCGCATGAGGCAGCATGGTCGAACGCTCCTGGTGGCTCCCGGGCGTTAACATGGATAGTCTCATGAGCAAGGGTGTGGGGCGGAGCCCCACGTGAAGGAGGACAGGATGTCGCGACTTCCCGCATCGTCGGTCGCAGTGCTCGCACTCGTTCTCCTGCCCGCTTTCGCGCTGGCGCAGGCGCCAGCGTCGAAGCCGGCGTCCGGCGTGCCGCGGACGCCTGACGGCAAGCCTGATCTCCAGGGCTTCTGGGACTTTCGCACCATCACTCCACTCGAGCGCCCGGCCAGCCAGGCCAACAAATCAGTTCTGACAGAGGAGGAGGCCAAGGCTCTCGAACAACAGAACGCCGATCGGCGGGCGCGCGCCTCCGCTTCGAGCGAGCCAAGAGCGGGCGCACGGCCGCCGGGCGGTGGCAGCCAGGCCGTCGGCGCGTACAACGACTTCTGGATTGATAGCGGCGCGACGGTGGTGGGTGACCGGCGCACTTCGCTGATCATCGATCCGCCCGACGGCCGCGTGCCGGCGGCCGTGCCCGGCGCGTCGCGTCAGGCCGGATCTCTGATGGAAGACATGACGGCCGTGCCGCCGATTCGTGTCCTCGCCACCGGCGCGAGAGCGGACGGTCCGGAAAGCCGTGGTCTTTCAGAGCGCTGCCTGGTCGGCTTCAACTCAGGGCCGCCGATGGTGCCGAGCGGGTACAACAACCACATGCAGATCGTGCAGACCTCGAGCCACGTCGCCATTCTCAACGAGATGAATCACGACGTCCGGATCGTGCCGCTCGACGGCCGTGCGGCGCCGCCGAGCTCGCTGCGCCAATGGGCGGGCGTGTCCCGCGGCCGTTGGGAAGGGGACACGCTGGTGGTGAGGACGACGAACTTCACCGACAAGACGGCGAGCTTCAGTCCGAGCGTCGCGACCGCGGTGGGCTCGGGCACCACGCTCACGCTGATCGAACGGTTTCGACTTGCGGACGCCACGACGTTGCACTACGAGTTCACGGTCGAGGACCCTTCAACCTTCACGCGACCGTTCACCGCGCTCGTGCCGATGCAGAAGTCGGATCAGCCGGTGTTCGAGTACGCGTGCCACGAGGGCAACTACGGTTTGATGAACGTCCTGCGTGGAGCGCGTGCCGAGGAGGCGCAGGAAGGACAGCGATGAGACGCCGGGCCTGAAAGGCAGACGCCGGGCCTAAAGGCCCGGCCTACTTCTGTTCGGCAGCCCGCGCGCCCTTGAGCATGTTCGGCATGCTGTAGTTCCCCTCGTGGCATGCATACTCGAAGATACGCTCGCTGGAGCGCGTCATCGGGAGCTGGACGGTCCACGGCTTCGTCCAGGTGGCAGGATCGGTCACGGTGAATTCGTACAGCAGCGTATCGTCCGCCGCTCGCGTGAACCGCTCCACCAGGTGCATGCTCGCCGTCGACCCGCCGCGAGCGATGATGCTCCCGCTGAACGAGGACTTGTCGGTGAAGTTGGTGGTCTCGATGACCAGCGTGTCGCCGTCCCAGCGGCCCCGTGAGTCGCCGAGCCAGAGCCGCATCCCCTGGGGGAGATGCGGCCGCCCGTCCAGCGGCACCACGCGCGCTTCGTGGATCATTTCGGTGTGGATGACCACATAGTCGCGCGTCTGCAGGATCTGCAGGTTGTTGTTGTATGCGTTCGACAGGATCGGCGGCCCGGAACTGAAGCCGAGAATGCAGCGTTCCGACAGGCCGAGATGCTCGGGGCCGTCGACGACGGCGCCCAGGACGACGCGCTCGGTGATTGGAGGCATCCTGGGTCCGGTCGACCGTTTTTGTGCGTCGGGGGTCAGCGGCGGCATTCGGCCGTCGGGCGGATCGACGATGAGCGACGTGCGCCTCGTGCCAATCACCTTCGTGCCGTAGTCCCACCAGAAATCGTTGTAGGCGCTCTCGACGTCCTGGCGCGCCTGGGCGCTCCGGGCGTCCTTGTTCTGGCGCTCCCTCTGCAGGCGCTCGAACGCCGCGGCTTCCTCGGCCGTGAGCACCGCCTTGTCCGCCAGCTCGCGCGGGCGCTCGAGCGGCGTCAGCGTGCGAAAGTCCCACACGCCCTGCAGGTCGGGCCGGCCATCAGGAGTTCGCGGCGTCTTGGGATCGGCCGCCCGCTGCGCAGCGATCGGCGCGGCGAGGCAGAGGACGACGAACGGCGCCGCCGCCCACGATACGAGCTTCATTGTCAGGCCTCCTGAAAACGCCGTCCGCGTTCGGCCCTTGATCATAAGAGAAATGTCAAGGAGACTCATCCGCGTGCTTCGCCAGTCGTTTCTGCCTCCTACCTTACGGTGCTTGGGCGACGGCGTCCACGAATACTGATGGTCCCATCTGAGCCCGAGTCCGCGGCGGGCAGGCTGGACCAACGGGGGTTGGTGGGCGAGCTGATCGCCGACGGGCGCCCGCCGCTGGCATTTACGGCGGTCGGGCTGCTGCTTTCAGGGGCGTTTGCGATTTTCCTCGCCACCCGACGGGAATTCCTGCCGCACGACGTGGCGTTTCTCGGGATGACTGCGGCGTCGCTGTGCGAGATCGCCGAGTGCCGCGTGGTTCGTTTCATGTTCCACGACCGCGTGGCGTTCGGCGGAACTCTCGTCGCCGTCGGCATCCTCTACTTGTGGTTGGTGGTGTTTCCGCTGCGCGAGCGCGCCCGATGGGCATGGCGCGCATTCGTGGTGAGCGGCCTCATCGGGTTCGGGAGCTTCTTGACCTATATCGGCTATGGGTACCTCGATAGCTGGCACAGCGCGGCGACAATGACGCTCCTGCCGGCGTTCCTCTGCGGCATCTGGCGTTCGCGGCCGTTGGCGCAGATTCCTGCTCGGGGCTGGCTCGTGACGGACGGGCGGCTGGCTCCGTCATCAGTGCGATTCGGGCGCTACGGTCTGCTGGCGACCGGAGCGGGCCTCATACTCGCGGGATTGGTCATTTCCTACATCGGCGTGACGGATGTGTTCGTGCGTGAAGACCTCGCGTTCATCGGCGTGACGCGGGAGTTGCTGGACAGTGTCAACGCGCGGCTCGTGCCGCTGATTGCGCACGACCGATCCGGGTTCGGCGGCGGGCTGACGACCGTCGGTGTCCTGTTCTTGATGTGCGGTTGGTACGCCCGCCCCAGCCGATCATTTCATCAAGCCGTACCACTTGCCGGCGGCGCGGGCTTTACCTGCGGCATCGGCACGCACTTCGCAGAAGGGTACCTGAATCCGCTCCATCTTGCGCCCGCGATGGCCGGCGCCGCGCTGTTCGCGTGCAGCATCGCCGCCGAATCGATCGGTTACGCCCGGTGGATGCGAACGCGCCATCAGGCGCAGTGGCAATAGGCCTTCACCACTCGAGGACCTCCAGGCGAACCCGTGTGCGTCCCTGTCGAACGAACCCGAGGCGCTCGGCGGCGCCGCGCGACACATCGAGGATGACGCCTTGCTTCCGCTGCGGTGGAGCAGGGCCGCGATCGAGGACACGCACCTCCACGGAGCGGCCATTGGCCAGGTTCGTCACCCGGAGGCGCGTGCCGAACGGATAGCTCGGATGTGCGGCGACCATCGCGTTCATGTCGAACGGCTTACCGCTGGCGGTGATCTTTCCGTGGAACTCCTTGCCGTAGTACGAGGCGAGGCCGGTTCGTGATTCGAGAATCCGGCTTGGAGTGGGCGCCGTCGCCGTCGGCACGCGCCGGGCGCAGGCAGACGTCAATGCGGCAACCGCCAGAATCGCAATCGAGACAGACCGCAGGCGCATCATACCGATTATCGTTCCTGCGGCCGGCTTCGATAGCCGGCCCTGGTTCCCGGCTTTGGCGCGTATAGTTCATCAGATTTGCACTACCTCATTCATCTCCGCGAGGATGTCGGCATTCCACTAGCCGTCATGCGGCGGCAGGCGAACGTTGCGGAGCTTTCACGGGTGGTCCCCGAATGCTGCGGGCTCGTCTGGAATGCGGTGCGGGCACAGGAAGCACGAGCCGGCCGACACGTGGCGCTGTATTGGGATGCGAGCATCCGGTTGGAAGTGGGCGTGGAGCTTCTTGGGCCATTTGTCGAGACCGGCGACGTCGTGCGTTCCGCGACACCGGCCGGCACGGTCGCGTGGACGACGCACTTCGGTCCGTACAGCGGTCTTGGCGCCGCGCACGACGCGGTCCGCCACTGGTGCCGTGCCAACAACTGGAGGCTCGCCGGCCCGAGCTGGGAGATCTATGGGCACTGGCGACGCGAGTGGAACGACGATCCGTCGCAGATTCGGACCGACGTGTTCCATCAGGTAACTGGCGGCTAGGCCACACTGGTGAGCCTTGTGGGGCCTGAGATTAATGGTGAATGAATCATTTCTCCTGGGGCTCGTCGCCGCCGGTGTGATTGCATCGGCGATCATCCTTCAACTCCTGTCCCGAGATCGCCGCCATGCGCGCACCATGTCCCGGCTGGAGGGGAAGCTGGACGCGCTGTTGAAACACGAGGGCGTGCAGTTCGATCCGTATGCCGACGTTGCGCCGGCCGTCCTCGGCGCGCTCAGCCGCGGAAAGAAAATCGACGCCATCAAGGAGTACCGCGCCGCCACGGGAGCTGGGCTCCAGGATGCCAAGGAGTATGTGGAGGAGCTGCAGCGTCGAGCCAGCCTTCGCTAACCCGCTATGACGAATCCTGTCACAGACGTCAGCGCGATCGCGGATATACGACAGCGGTTTGAGGCGTCCGAAAACTCTGGCGACACGGACGCAACCGCGGAGCTGCTCGCCGACGATGCCGTCTTGATCGTGCCGGATTATCCAGTCCAGGAGGGAAAGGCGGCATGTGTCGCCTTCCTGTGCGAGGTGTCGGGCTGGCTGCTGGCCACGTTCAACCGCCACATCACCTACGTCAGCACCGAGGTGGCGATTGTCGGCGACCTGGCGTTCGATCGCGGCACGTTCGCGTTCGACGTGTCGCGAAAGTCCGGCGGTCCGGTGACGCACGTCACCGGCAAGTACCTCTGGCTGCTCAGGCGGGATCTCGAAGCGCGTTGGAAGATGTCTCGCGTCATCGTGACTCGAGACGACGAACCGGAATCGGAAGAGGATGAAGCCGCCCGGGTCGAGAGCCTGACGTTGTATCAGCAGCTGCTCGAGGCGTGGAACGCCCGCGACGCCGCGGCGTTTGCCGCCCTGTTCTCAGACGACGGCAGCGTCGTCGGCTTCGACGGATCGACGATGAATGGCCGCGCGGAGATTGCGTCCGCTCTCAAAGCCATTTTCGCCAGCCACCAGACCGCGACGCTATGTCGCGAAGGTCAGGGAAATCCGGCGCCTCGGCGCCGACGTCCTCCTGGTGCGGTCCGTCGTCGGCATGGTGCCGCCAGGCAAGACGGAGCTGAATCCGGCGGTCAATGCCATTCAGAGCCTGATTGTTGCCGGGCGAGGCGCGGACATGCGCATCACTCTTCTCCACAACACGCCGGCCGCCTTCCACGGCCGGCCCGAACTGGCGGAGCAGCTCACGCGCGAGCTGACCGATGCGCTCCGCAGCGGCCGCACCGTGACCGCACCGTAGTCGGGTCACCGTAGTGTCCGGCAGGGTCAATCCTTCCGGGAAGCCGGCGGCGAGGGCGGTATCATTGGTGGCTCGGCTTGAAACCGAGAACCTCCGCCCCACGAAGCTCGAGACGGAAGGATGGTGGAAGGTGAAAGCGCAGGCGCTTCTGATCACAGTCGCCCTGGCCACGGCGGCTTCAGCGCAGGGTCCCGTGTCAACGCCTAACGACGCTGATATCCCCAAACCGGTGCCGCTGCAGCTGTCGCTGGCCGGTTCCAAAACACCTGATATCTCGCGGTTCCTCAACGTCCGGACCGCCGTCGGACCGTCGCTCTCCCCCGATGGGCGGAGAGTCGCGTTCCGGACCGGCATCACCGGCACGCCGCAGCTGTGGGTCGTGGACGCAGCCGGTGGTTGGCCCGATCAGTTGACATTTGGCGAGTCGATTACCTTCCACGAGTGGTCTCCTGGTGGCGATTGGCTGGTGTATGGCAGTGATCGCGGCGGAAATGAGCGCGAAGGCTACTACCTGATCAATCCCGACGGCACGCAGGAGCGAGAGCTCCTGCCAGCGTCGGAGGCGTTCCGCCAGTTCGGCGGCTTCACGCGTGACGGGCGCCGCATTGCCTACGCGACGACCGCGCGGAACGGGCGCGACTTCGACATTCACCTGATTGACGTGACCACCGGCGAAGATCGCGAGGTGTTCCGCGGGCGCATGGGGCTGTATGCCGAGTCCTGGCATCCGGAGGGACGCTCCGTCATCTTGACGGAGGCCCGCGGCGAAGACGCCAACGACGTGTACCTGCTGGACGTGGCAACTGGCACCACCGAGACGCTGTTCAAGCCTGAGATCGCATCGCGCTATGCGAGCTTTTCGTGGCTGCCCGACGGCAGCGGGTTTTATCTGATCACCGACGAGGGTCGTGATGTTCCGGCGCTCGCGTACTACGACTTGAAGAGCCGGTCCCTGCGGATCGTCGAGGCGCCACAGGGTAACGTGGAGCAGGTGAGCCTTGCGCCAGCCGGCGACTTGCTCGCCTGGGTGGTGACGCAGCGCGGCTATTCGGAATTGCGTCTTCGAAATCTGAAGACGGGGTCCGTGGTCGCTCCCGAGCTCCCGCGCGGCAGGTACGAAGTCACGTGGGCGAGCCGCGCGCCGGTCGCCGCGATTTCGGTATCCGGACCGCAACTGCCCGGCGATGTGTGGCTATGGGATGCCACGTCGGGCGAGCTGCGGCGGGCGACACGTTCATCGAATGCCGGCCTCGACACGAGCCGGCTCACCGTCCCCACACATCACAGCTTCGCAGCTGCCGACGGAACGATCGTTCACGGGCTGTTGTATCGACCAGAAGGTCTTCGGTCGGGGACACGCGCCCCGGTCGTGCTATCGGTCCACGGCGGACCCTCTGCGGAGGCGACACCGAGATTCAACGGACCGCATCAGTATCTGCTGACGCGTGGCATCGCGGTGTTCGACTTGAATTACCGGGGTTCCACTGGCTACGGCAAGACGTTCGCGCGTTTAAACGATCGCCGCCTGCGCGAGAACGAGCTGTCCGACCTGCGGGCGGCAGTCTCGTGGCTCCGGGAGCAGAGGGATCTCGATGGGACCCGAGTCGCGGTGATGGGCGGCTCGTACGGCGGTTACTTGACCATGGCCGCCCTTGCGCGGCTGCCGGAGCTGTTTGCTGGCGGGGTCGCGTTCGTGGGCGTGGCGAATTGGATTACCGCGCTCGAAGGAGCCTCTCCGCAGCTGAAAGCGAGCGACCGCGTCGAATACGGCGACATCGACAACCCGGACGACCGCGAGTTCTTCAGGCGCATTTCGCCTCTTACCCATGCCGCCAATGTCCGCGCTCCCATGATGGTCATCCACGGCGCCAACGATCCGCGCGATCCGGTGACCGAGTCCGATCAGTTCGTCCGCGCCATTCGGACGCATGGCGGAACCGTGGAATATCTGCGGTTCCCGGACGAAGGACACGCGATTCGCAAGCTCTCGAACCGAATCATTGCGTACAGACGGATTGCTGCGTTTCTGGAGACGAGGCTCGGGGTGTCTTTGGAAGGTCGCGACCGCGCAGACCCGAACAGACAATGACAAGAGGGTTCACGTCATGAGCAGCGAACGGCAGCGCCGCGCACGCTCGGGCCGCCGTGCGTTCCTGAAAACGTCGGCGTCCGCTGGGGTTGGGCTCGCCGTCGGCGACCGTGCGGCCGCCCAGAGCGCGCGGCCGCGCGATCTCGGCCTCCCACGGATGACGCTCATCGATCTGAGTGTTTCGCTCGAGCATGATGCCGCGGGCGAACGGACGAAGCCCCGAATCGAATACGTCACCCACGAAGGCGGCGGCCTCAAAGGCATGATGGACACGTTTGGCGCCGCACCTGACGACTTCGTCTACTCGGGCGGCCATGGCTGGGCGGTGGAGAACCTGACCGTCGGCAGTCATACCGCCACGCACATCGACGCGCCCTATCACTACGGCGCCATGTCAGAAGGCAAGCCGGCGCGCCGCATCGACGAGGTGCCGCTCGAATGGTGCTTCGGCCAGGCGTCGTCGTCGACATGCGGCATCGAAAGCCCGGCGAAGTCATCTCGATAGCCGATCTGCAGCAGCGGCTGCGGGCGATCGACTACACGCTGCAGGCTGGCGATATCGTCCTCATCCACACCGGCGCCGCCGAGCGGTGGGGCACCCGGAGTACTTCCGGCAGCCCGGGCTCGACCGTGACAGCACGCTGTGGCTCGTCAACCAGGGCATCCACATGATCGGCATCGATGCGTGGACGCTGGATCGCGAGTTCGCCGCGCAGATCGCAGACTTCAAGCGCACAGGCGACGGACGGCACATCTGGCCGGCGCATTTCGCAGGGCATCACGAAGGAGTACTGCCAGATCGAGAAACTCGCCAATCTGGAGCGTCTGCCCCGGCCGCACGGCTTTTACGTCTCGTGCTTTCCGGTCAAGATCAAGGGCGGCAGCGCGGGGTGGTGCCGCGCGGTGGCAATGGTGCCGCGATAGACGGTAGGCGGCAGTCATGAGTCGAGAGTCGATGGTCAATCGTCACGGTACCGATTGATATGACTGGCGTTCGGACACCCCTCTCCATCAGGGTTCTCAGGCAGGGCGACGAAGGGGTGCTCGACACGGTCGCTCCGGACGTGTTCGACGATCCGATCGATGCGCGAGCCGCACGGGAATTCCTGGCCGATCCGCGGCATCGCATGACGGTCGCGATCGATGACGCAGTGGTCGTCGGTTTCGTGTCGGCGGTCGTCTACGTCCACCCCGACAAGCCGGCGCCCGAGCTCTGGATCAATGAGGTCGGTGTGGCGCCCAGCCATCAGGGCCGCGGGATCGCGCGCCGGCTGCTGGCATCGACGCTCGAGGACGCGCGCGCGTCAGGCTGTCGCGAAGCGTGGGTGCTCACCGACCGGGCGAATCAGGCGGCGATGCGGTTGTATGAGTCCGGCGGCGGCGAGGCGTCCGGTGATCACGTGATGTTCACGTTCCGCCTGAATGGCGGCGAACGTCGCTGATGGCAACAGGCTGATCGAGCTTCGCGCGTGGAGGTGGACATATGGCACACGGCAAGATCTGCTACCTCGAGATCCCCGCTCGCACCGGCGAGGAATCCGCGGCGTTCTACAGCAAGATTTTCGGCTGGACCGTCAGGAAACGCGGCGACGGCGAGCTGGCGTTCGACGACGGCGGCGGCGTCAGCGGCACGTGGGTGAAGGAGAGCCATCGCACGCCGGACGAGACGACGCGCACCTACATCATGGTGGACAGCATTGCCGAGACGCTCAGGCAAATCGAAGCCTCCGGTGGGCGTGTGCTGACTCCGCGGAAAGACATCGGGCCGGGCATGGGCGCGTTCGCGGTCTTCGCCGATCCCGCGGGCGCGGAATTCGGCTTGTACGAAGAACCGCGCCGATAGCGTCAACTCATCGCGGAAATGCAACCGCGAAGGCTCGAAGACACGAAGGGGCAGGACTCCATGAGACGCATCAAGCCGGGTCTCAGAACCATCGCGGCGCTGGTTGTTGGCGTCGGTCTCCTTTGGCCGAGTGTGCCGGACGTCGTCGCCCAGCGGCGGCCGCCCAACATCGTCCTGATCGTCAGCGACGACATGGGATACGGCGACATCGGCATCCATGGCAGCAAGGACATTCCCACGCCAAACATCGACGCGCTGGCAAAGGGCGGAGTCCGTTTCACCGACGCGTATGTCACCGGCCCGTATTGCAGCCCGACGCGCGCCGGGCTTCTGACCGGCCGTTACCCGCAGCGATTCGGCCACGAGTTCAACGTCGAGCGGTCGCCGGCACATCCCGACGCGGGATTGCCGCTTGGTGAAACGACGCTGGCGAATCGCCTGAAGAGCGCAGGCTACCGCACGGCGATCTTCGGCAAGTGGCACCTCGGCTTCACGGAGAAGCATCATCCGCTGTCGCGCGGATTCGACGAGTTCTTCGGGTTTCTTGCAGGCCAGCACTCATATGTCGATCCTCAGCCCTCCGGTCCGAATCCGCTCCTCGAGGACCGGACCCCGGTGCAGCAATCGACCTATTTGACCGATGCTCTGACTGACCGCGCGGTGGACTTCATCAGGCGCCACAAGTCACAGCCGTTCTTCGTTTATCTGGCGTTCAATGCTGTCCACATCCCGATGGAGGCACCCGACAAGTATCTGACGCGTTTCCCGAATATCGCTGACGGTCAACGCCGGACATATGCCGCCATGCTGTCGGCGATGGACGATGGCATCGGCCGAACACTCGACGCGCTCAGGAGAGAGGGTCTCGAGGAAAATACACTCGTGATCTTCTTCAACGATAACGGCGGGCCGACGATGCCTGGCACGACGATCAATGGCGCCAGCAATGGTCCGTTGCGAGGTTCAAAGCGGCAGACATGGGAAGGCGGGATCCGTGTGGCGTCGGCTTTCCGCTGGAAGGGACGGCTCCCTGAGAACAGCGTCGAACATCGACCGATCATTCAGCTCGACGTGTTGCCCACGGCGCTTGCTGCCGCCGGTGTGGCGATCCAGCGGCAGTGGGGGCTTGACGGCGTCAATCTGCTTCCGTATCTGACCGGCCAGCGATCGGGTCCGCCGCACGAAGCGCTCTATTGGCGGCTGGGCCAGAACATGGCGATTCGTAAAGGCGATCTGGAAATTGGTCAAGACCAACGAACGCCCGCTGGAAAATGTGGATGCGTCAGCATTCGCCGATCTCTCCGGCGCGGGCCTCTACAACCTGGCGGACGATATCGGCGAGACGACGGATCTGGCCGCGGAGCACCCTGAACGCGTGAAGGAGCTCGCGGCTGCGTGGCGGCAGTGGAATGCGAGGCTGATCAGCCCACTGTGGGGTCCTGGTGGCCGAGGTGCGACGCCAGCATCTCAAGTAACTCATCCAGCCGAAGAGCGGCGCTCTCTTAGACAACACATTGATTACAAAGGGTTTCGTCCCTTTCAGCGGTGGTGTCTGCCCACGGCAGAGATTAATAAAATCAAGTGTGAACTTTAAATAGTTAATCTTCGTAGGTAGTATTAGCAACATTCACAATGGGACACGACTGGCAGGAACTGACGAAGCTGGTGGGGCAGGCCCGGGTCGAGATTGACCGCGTTCGCCTCATCGATACCGGCGTGGCCATAGAAGGCCCTTTTACATTGCCGCCTCTGGCGCAATTGCCCGCGGAAGACCAGGTCTTCGTCGCGGCGTTCGTGCGCTGCCACGGATCCATCAAGCAGATGGAGAAGTACTTCGGCGTCAGCTACCCGACCATCAAGAACCGGCTGAACAAGATCGGCAGCCAGTTGTCGTTCGTGGAAATCGAACAGGGATCCGAAGCGGATGCGCCGGCGCCGACGCGCAGCGACGTGCTCGATCGGCTGTCGCGCGGCGAGCTGACCGTCGCGCAGGCGCTCGAGCAATTGAAAGAAGTAAGGAGACTGTCATGAGTGAAGAGACGCGCAAGGTCCTCGAGATGCTGTCGAACGGGAAGATCAGTGTGCACGAGGCAGAGCAGCTGCTCCAGGCGGTGGTGGCGCCAGCCCAGGCCGAGGAGAAGAAGGCCGAGCCGAAGTACTTCCGCATCCTCGTCAACAAGCCTGCCCGCGACGGCAAGAAGGCCGAGAACGTGAACATCAAGGTGCCGATGACTGTTGTCCGCGGCGGGCTGCGGCTCGGTGCGGTCTTCCCCGGCATCCTCGGAAAGAAGAAAATCCAGTTGGACAACGGGACCGAGCTCGACCTGTCGAAGATTCACTACACCGACCTCGAGGCGATGATCAAAGACATCGGCGAGTTGACCGTCGACGTGGACGGCGACGCCCAGGTGCGGATCCGCTGCGAGTAATTTCAGGTTGCACAGGATGAGAAGCCAGCGAGATCCAATGCGCAGCGTGACGATGCTAGGATCACTCCTGGGCGGCCAAGGGCAATGGATCTCGAGACGTCGAGCGCCATCGAGTCACTCCGCACCGATATCGAGCGGACCGCGACCGATCTCGGGGATCGCATTCTGGCGACGGAGACGAGCCTGCGACGGCAGATAGCCGCGACCGAACACGCGCTTCGAACCGAGATCCGGAATGTGCGTGAAGAGCTTTCACGCAACGCCGCCATTCTCACGGAAAGCGTCCGCGATGATGTCCGAATCGTCGCCGACGGCCTCGCGGCGGTCAGTGCCCAACTCGCGGCGGTGAGCGCCAAGATCGATACGCTCAGTCGATAAAGTCGTGGAAGGGGCGTCAGTCACTGCCGGCGCGCGGCTGGCCATTCGCGACAAATCGCCGGCAGCATGCGTCGCGTCCCTCGGACGAGCGCCGTCACGTGCTGAAATCTCCGCGCGCGTCGATCGTTCCACTCGAACCCGTACGCCTGCCGCAAGTCGTCCGGTAGCAGGCCGACCGTGATCAACCCGCTCACCCAGAAAACTGGCGCGGCGAGCGCGATCCCCGGCGCGAGCAGCGCCGACGCCATCCGCCGCGCGTCCTCCCCGACGCAGATCTCGCCGCGGGAGCGCATCTCTCGCATGAACGCCGAGACGCTGGCCTCGTCCGACGGCACCGCGTCAGCCGGCGCGCCCAGCTCGCGCGCGAGCCAGGCCGAATCTGACGCGTACTGATCTTTCTCCTCACGAGTCAGAGGCCCGACCAGCTGCTCGTAGGTCAGCATCAGCGATTCGACCAGCGTCGCGTGCACCCAGATGAGCAACTGGCCGTCGCGCGCCGAGTACGGCGTCCCGGCCGGGAAGACGCCGGTCGCGGCGCCGAGGCGGCCGTTGACGTGGTCGTGAATGCCGTTGATCCTGTCGACGATTCGCTGCGCGTCAGCGGGCGTGCCGAACGTGAGATCCAGCATCGCGCTGATCGTCTGGTGCGCACGCCGCACGTAGCTGCCGGCGCCGCTGTGAAAGCTGCTGCCATCGCTGATCGCCGCGGCGATGAGGGGATGCGCCAGCTGCAACAGGATGGCGCGGCCCCAGCCAACGACGACGACGATCTCGCGGTTGATCTTCCGGGCGACGACGGCATTCGGCCGCGGGTCCACACCGCTATGCTAGCGTGTCGGGGAGTCCGAGGGGCGAAGCCCCTCGGGTAAGACTAAGGAGGAACCTGGATCCCGATCGCCTCGTCTCATCGTCCGTGGACATGCTCGTCCAGGACGTTCGGTACGCCGCCAGAGGGCTGCTCCGCAGCCCGGGCTTTGCGGCACTGACGGTTCTGTGCCTCGCCCTGGGGATTGGCGTCAACAGCGCGGTCTTCAGCATCGCGGACAACACCTCGCTGCAGCCGCTGCCGTTCGAGGCGCCCGAACGTCTCGTGGCGTTGTATTCCACTCAGCTTCCTGGCGCGGGCGACCGCAGCAGGGTCTCCTATCAGGACTTTCGCGACTGGCAGGAGCAGGCGCGCAGCTACTCCCACCTCGCCGCCTATTCCTATCGGAGCCTGTCGATCACCGAGGGCGTCGAATCCGAGCGGTTCCAGGGCTCGTTGGTGACCTGGAACCTGTTTCCGCTGCTCGGTGTGCATCCGGTCCACGGCCGGCACTTCACGGCAGACGACGACCGGCCGGGCGCACCGCCTGTCGTCATGCTCAGCCACGGCCTCTGGCAGCGTCGCTACGCCGCCGATGAGTCAATCGTCGGCCGGGTGCTGGTGGTCAACGGTACGGCTCACACAGTAATTGGCGTGATGCCGCCTCGCTTCCAGTTTCCGCAGATCGCCCAGCTCTGGGTTCCGGTCGTGCCGCTCGAGCACGCCGGCTCCCGCCGCGAACGCGCGCTGATCCCGGTCGGGCGGCTGGCGCCCGAGGCGTCGATCGTTTCGGCCAGCGGTGAACTGGCCGAGGTCGCCGCTCAGCTCGCGCGCACCTATCGTGAGGACGATGGTTGGAGCGCAAGGGCCGCCCCGTTGCGCGACGAGCTGATGCCGCTGTCTTTGCAGGTGGCGACCACCGCGATGATGGGTGCGGTGCTGCTGGTGCTCGTGATTGCGTGTGCCAACGTCGCCAACCTGCTGCTCGCGCGCGCGACGGTCCGCCAGCGTGAGATCGCCGTCCGAAAGGCGCTCGGCGCCGGTCAGTGGCGCCTGGTGCGCCAGTTGCTGACCGAAAGCCTTCTCCTGAGCACGTTGAGCGCCCCTCTCGGCCTCTTGGTCGCTTATGCCGGCCTCGAAGCGCTGATGGCCGCTGTCCCGCCGACGGTGATGATTCCGTATTACGTCGAATGGACCGTAAATACGCGCGTCGTGGTCTTCACGACGGCCGTGACGGTCCTGACCGGCGTGCTGTTCGGGCTTGCACCAGCCTGGCAGGCGGCTCGCGGGGTTCTGGCGGCCGCACTCAAGGACGGCGGCCGCGGCGCCGGCGGCAGTCGCGCGCGCAATCGTCTTCGCAGTGTCCTGGTCGTCGTCGAAGTGGCGTTGTCATTGATGCTGCTGGTCGGGGCGTCGCTGTTCGTCCGGAGCTTCCTCAACATTCAGAATGCTGATGCCGGTCTCGACACCACGCCGCTGATGACGGTGCGCATGTTCCTGGCGGGTGAAAGGTATGACACGCCCGAGGCGATCACGGCACGCGTCGACGACGTCGTGCGGCGGATCGAGGCGCTGCCCGGCGTCACGGCGGTCTTCGCCTCGAACCTGGTGCCGCTCGCCGGTGGCGGCGGGAACGCGGGCATCATCGCCGAAGGGATGTCGGTCGAGCAGGGGAAAGAGCCGAGAGCGATTTTCTTCGCGACCACTGCCCACGCAGTCGAGACGCTCGGCCAGACACTGCTTTCCGGGCGCGACCTCACCAGCGCGGAAGCGACGACACGTTCGGGCGCGGCCCTCGTCAACCAGGCGCTGGCCCGCCGCTTCTGGCCCGGCCGGGATGACATCGTCGGCCGCCGCTTCAGGTTCGCCGCCGATCGGCCCGACGAATGGTTCACGGTCATCGGGGTTGTGTCCGATTTCCAGCCGCTGATCCTGCGTGACAAGGCGATTGTCGAGCCGCTGGCGATTCTTCCGTTTCCGTACCAGGCGCTGCGCGACAGCGGCCTCACCATCCGCGTCGCCGGTATTCCTCCGGCTTCGATTACGCCGTCGGTCCGGAACGCGATCGGGCTATCCGACCCGACGCTTGCTGTCTTCGACGCCCGCACCGGCGACGAGAACCGCGACGGCCGCTTCTGGTCCGCGCTTTTCCTATCCTGGATGTTCTCGATCTTCGGCGCCGCCGCGCTGTTTCTGGCGGCGATCGGCATCTACGGCGTGCTGTCGTACTCGGTGGCGCAGCGCACGCAGGAATTCGGAGTCCGCGTGGCGCTCGGCGCGACGCGGCAGAGCATCCTGGCGCTGGTCGTCGCCCAGGGCGTGCGGCTTGCGGTCGTCGGAATCGTTCTCGGCAGCGCCGGCGCCTTCGCGGTCACCCGGCTCGTTCAGGCTCTCTTGTACAACGTGACGCCGACCGACCCCATCAGCTTCGTCGGCATGGCGCTCGTCCTGGCCGGCGTCACCGTCCTCGCCGGCTGCGTTCCGGCCGGCCGCGCCACGAGCGTCGATCCAATCCTGGCCCTCCGCGCCGACTGAGTCCGTGCCACAATCTGCCTCTCAAAGTCGGCACGCCGCCGGCTGGTGGCTGCTTGGCGGCTCGAAAGGGTAGGGTTGCGCGTGAGGTGGATTCTGGCCCTGGCGCTATCGACGATGGCGGGCGCGTGCGTCGCCCACCCGTCGGCGCAGGCGAACCGGCCGGGCCTGCGGTTGTACGTGCTCGACTGCGGAACCATCATTTACAACAGCCCCGAGAGCTACAACCTGACCCGACAGGAAGTCCGGAATACGAACATGTCGGTGCCGTGTTACCTCGTCGCGCATCCACGAGGGGCTCTCTTGTTCGACACGGGCCTGCCCGACTCGGCGCGAGGACGCCCCTTCAACGAATCTCCGCTGGTCGCCGCGGCGAATCCTTCGTCCACGGCCTACTTCATGCTGGTTACGCAGGCGCTGAGCAGCCAGCTGGCGGCGATCGGTTTCCCGCCGAACCGGATCGACTATCTCGCGCTGTCGCACTTCCATCCTGATCACGCGGGTAATGCGAACGAGTACGCCTCGTCGACATGGCTCGTGCAGAGGCCCGAGCACGAGGTGATGTTCGGAGCGAAGGTGCCGCCCGAGGCGATCAACCCCAGCTACCGTGCCCTGAAAGACAGCAAGACGCGGATCCTTGACGGCGATCACGACGTGTTCGGCGACGGCGCCGTCGTGCTCAAGTTCACGCCCGGGCATACGCCGGGGCACCAGTCGCTGTACGTGAAGTTGCCACAGACCGGCGGCGTCGTGCTGAGTGGCGATCTGTACCACTATCCCGAGGAGCGCTCGCTCGACCGGATGCCGGAACGCGAAAAGAAGACCGGCACGGCGGCGTCTCGCGCGGCGCTCGAGGCCTTCATGAACGAGGTCAAGGCGGAGTTGTGGATCGCGCACGACATCAGCCGGTACTCGAAGCAGAGGAAGTCGCCGGAGTACTACGAATGAGATAGTCGCGGCAGCGACCAACAGATGGACCTGAGGATTCCCTACACCTTCTATCCGATCGCGCTGCCGCACTGGATCGCCTGGACCTTTTTCTGTGCGGCGCTGCTGGGCGCAGTGGCGACCGGCGTGTTCGGCGCCCGACGAGGTGGATGGGCAAGCGGCCTGCGGGCGGGAGCGATCGCCGGTGCGGTGTTGCTGGTCGTCAGCATGATGGCATCGATGGTCGTCACCTTCTTCGTTCATGATCTTTAGAGCACACGGACTGTCAGCCGATGTCTTGTCTGTGTCGTGAATCCGCCGCGAACATCGAGATTGCCTGGCGTACGTGGTTGCGGGACGGGGATGCACCGAGCCGGATCAAGCTCGATCAGGACGGTCCGGCGGACGAGAGCGCCTTCGGCCGGATCCGATGCCCGTTGTGTGCCTGGCGTCCCTCGGCGTCGAGCCGTTGGTGGTGCGAATGTACGGGAACGCCGGAACCGTCCTTCGCAGCCTGCGGCACCGCCTGGAACACCTTCTCGACGCGCGGCCGGTGTCCCGGGTGCGGTCATCAGTGGAGATGGACGTCCTGCCTCCGATGCGCCGGATGGTGCTTGCACGAGGATTGGTACGAGAGAGTCTCAGAAGGCTGATGCGCTCGAGCGAGCCCCAACATCGCCCGGCGCGCGAGAGACGTGGGGAGTCCGAGGGGCGCAGCCTCGTATCTGATGGGACAGCTCAGCGACGCCATTGCGCTGGTGACCGGTGCGAGCCGCGGCGCCGGACGCGCGATCGCGCTCGAACTGGGCGCGGCGGGCGCCACCGTCTACGTGACGGGTCGAAGCGTCGACGGCGGACCGACCACCGACAACGTGCCCGGCACGATCGACGAGACCGCGAGGGAAGTGAGCGGTCGCGGGGGCCGAGGGATCGCCGTCCGTTGCGATCACACTGTCGACGCCGACGTCGAATCGTTGTTCGCACGGATCCGCACCGATCACGAGCGGCTCGATCTGCTCGTCAACAACGTGTGGGGCGGATACGAGAACAGCGAGTGCCGTCCGCTCCCGATGGTGCCGTTCTGGGAGCAATCACTCCATCAGTGGGACGGCATGTTCACCGCCGGCGTGCGTGCGCATCTCACCGCCAGCCGCCTCGCGGTCCCGCTGATGCTCGCGCGGCGCCGCGGGCTGATCGTCAGCACCACGGCAAACCTCGAGCCGCTCGGGTACTTTCGGAACATGTTCTACGACCTGTCGAAAAACGCGGTCCGCCGCTTGGCCTGGGCGATGGCGCAGGAACTTCGGGAGCACGGCATCGCCTCGCTTGCCGTCGCGCCCGGCTTCATGCGGACCGAGCGCATCGTCGAGGCCTTCCGCCGCGCGGGTGCGCTTGCTGCCCTTGACGGCCCTGGTGGGCCGAAGGAGACCCCTGTGTATCTTGGCCGCGCGATCGCCGCGCTGGCGTCTGATGAACGGGTCATGGAGAAATCCGGTCAGCTTCTCGAGGTCGGCGCGCTGGCGCGAGAATATGGTTTTACCGACGTCGACGGTGCGCAACCGGCGCCGTTTCGCATGCCCTCGTAGTCCGCCTTCCGCATGCTCGTAGCGTCCGCCTTCAGGCGGACGTGAGGCCTGCACTCACGAGGAGAGTTCCCATGACGAAGACGCTTTTGCTGACGGGCCTTGCGGTCGCCATCGTGACCGCGATATCGGCCGGCGCCCAGCAACCGGTGCCGCCTGAACAGGCCGCGGTGCCGGAAATGCCGAAACAGACGACCCGGACCGGCAAGCGTGTCAACCGCGTCATCGACATGTGGCTCAAGGGGCAGCCCGTCTACTACGCCCAGATCAGCGGCGGCGGCTATGAGCAGGGCAAGGAGATGGCGGCGACCAAGGCCGACTACATCACCTACGAAATGGAGCATGGTCCGCTCGACTTCAAGGAACTGCGCGAATTCATGCGCGGTCTGGTGGAAGCCGGACCGACTCGCACCGGCCACAAGACCCCGGCGGTGATCGTCACCTTGCCGATCTCCGGCACCACCGACGCGTTGCGCGCCAATTCGTGGATGATTCAACAGGCCCTGGCGACCGGCGTGCACGGCATCCTGCTTTGCAACGCCGAAAGCCCGGAAGCGGCTCGGCTGATGATCGAGGCTGTCGCGCTATCCGTTCGCTCCTCGCGTCGAGGGCCTGGCACAGGGCAGCCGGGGCAACGGCTCGCAGGCTTACGCTTCGCGGATGTGGGGCGTGAGTGCCGAGGAGTATATGCGGATCGCCGATCCCTGGCCGATGAACCCGGATGGCGAATTGCTGTTCGGCCTGAAGATTGAAAATCCACGCGCTGATGCAAACGTCGAAAGTTCCGTCCGGGTGCCGGGCATCGCCTTCGCGGAATGGGGTCCCGGCGATCATGGCTTCTACATCATGGGTCGCCCCGGCACCTACAAGGGCGGCGGCGAAGCGTCACCTCAAATGGCGGCAGTGCGGCGCCGTGTTCTCGATGCGACGAAGGCGGCGGGGGTCAAGTTCCTCAATGCATGCAACGAGAACACTGTGATCGACCAACTCAAGGACGGTGTCATGATCTGCACGGGCGGCGACACACCGGCCGCTGACAAGGGCCGCGCCTTTACCAAGCGCACCGATCCCTGGTGATCGTCAAGCGGCACGGCTGGCTATGAAGGTGGAGAGAGCCAGGCACATCGGAATCGTCGCGGTGAGCGCCGAAGGCGCCGCGCTCTGCTACCGCACGATCTGCGTCGAAGGAGCGTCGGTGCTCGGGCCGCACGATCACCCTCAGGTCACGATGCACACCTTCTCGCTCGCCGAGTACATGCGGCTCGTCGAGACGGAAGGGTGGCACGAGGCTGGGCTGCTGATGCTGGAGTCGGCTGCCCTGCTCGAGCGTGCCGGAGCGGAGCTGCTCGTCTGTCCTGACAATACGATGCATCAGGCGCTCGATCTGGTTCGCGAGCGGTCGTCCTTGCCGTGGATTCACATTGCAGAAGAGGTCGCTGGGGTTGCAGCGAGCCGCGGATTCAGGCGCCTCGGCCTTCTCGGCACCCGGTTCCTGATGGAAGGTCCGGTTTATCCGCAGAAACTCGTGTCGCGCCAGATCGCCTACGAGATACCCGAGGTCCGCGATCGGGAGCGGATCAACCGAATCATCTTCGACGAGCTGGTCTACGGGCGCTTCGAGGCAGGCTCTCGCGACTACCTGCGCGGCGTGATCGCCACGCTTGGCGAGCGTGGCTGCGACGCGGTGGTGCTTGGCTGCACGGAGATCCCATTGCTCATCTCGGAATCCGATTCGCCGTTGCCAGCCCTCGATTCGACACGCATCCTCGCGCGCGCGGCGATTCGAGCCGCCACGGGGGATCTCGCCATGTAGAAGCTATCTCACAAACCAGCTGACCTGCGTCGCGAGCGAGCGCGCGAGCCGCCTACGCGCTTGAAACGCGAGCGCGCTACGGCGGCCAAGGCGGAGCGGCCCGACTTGAAAACGATCTCGCGCTTGCCCGCCGTAGCCTTGGCGAAGGCGGAGAGCGTGTCGGGGAGTCCGAGGGGCGAAGCCCCTCGGATAAATCAGGATCGTTGCCGCCGCGCGTGTAGTTGGGTATATGCTTCGACACCGCGAGATAGCGTTGTAGTGCGGACCTTCAGGTCCGCTGGATGGTTCGCCAGACACAAATTCGCACGAAAGGGGGCGGCATGCGCAGCGTGTTCCGAAGCCTCTTGGCAGTCCTCATTGTTGGAGCCGCGGTTTCCGCGCCGACCGTTCTCGGTCCTGGCGCCGCCGGGCAGGGCGGCGGTTCGCGCCCGGCCAACGATCGCGCGAAGTTCGTCGGCGCCTTCGAGCTGATCCAGACCGAGGATCGCGACCCGAAGACCGGGCAGTGGACGCGCACGCCGAACTTCGCGTCGAACGGCTACATCATCTACGGCGATACCGGCCACATGGGCGTGCACATCCAGCCGAAAGTGCGGCCGCGCATCACCAGCAATCCGCCCACCGGCGAGGAAGCGCAGGCGGCGCTGCGCGGCTACACCGCGTACTTCGGATCCTTCACCGTCAACGACAAGGAACGCGACAAGTTCGTCATCCACAACCGCTTCGGTCAGATCAACCCGGGCGGCACGAAGGAAGTGCGGCGCTACTACGATTTCATGACGATGCCGAACGGCGCCGAGCGGCTGATCCTGACGCCGCCGCCGGCCGAGGGCGGCAAGGACAAGGCGACGCGCCGCCTGGTCTGGCAGCGGATGGCGGATGCGCCGCTGTCAGCCGAGGCGAAGAAGTTCGTCGGGTTCTGGCGGCTGCTGTACACCGACAGCTACCGGACGAAGGACGGCAAGGAAGTCTTCCACGGAGACAAGGTCGAGACGCGCGCCGGCACGTCGTACATCATCTACGCCGCGTCGGGCCACATGATGGTCCACCTGATGAACCGCGAAGGACGGACGCCGTACGCCGGTCAGCAACCGACGCCGGCTGAATCGCTGGCCGCGTATCGCAGCTACACCGGGTACTTTGGCCGGTTCATCACCTACGAGAACCAGAACCCGCCGTTCGTGTATCACAGCCAGCAGGGCACCACGAATCCCGGCGGTTACAGCGAGCAGAAACGCTTTTACCAGATCAACGGCAACGTGCTCCGGCTCGGCGGTCCGCCGAACCTGAACGCCAACGGCGAGATCGCCGGCGGACATCTGTACTGGGAGAAGCAGGGGCCAATCAAGTAGGGCGGGCCTCTTAGGCCCGCCAAGGGGCCTACATGGCGGGCCGGCGCAACCTGACGGCGTGTACATGCATGAACGGAGAAATGCATGTACAAACGCCTTACCTGTCGTTCTCCTGGTGTGTCTGATCAGCACGCTCCCGGTGGCCGCGGGCAACGGGGACCATTACACGGTGCCCCGAACCGAGCACGGGCATCCTGATTTCCAGGGGGTCTGGACGACCGCCTTCCTGACCATGCTGGAGCGGCTGCCAGGCGTCGCGAATCTCGTCGCGACCCCGGAAGAGGCCCGGAAGCTGGCGGCCGCCATCCGCGCCAAGGCCCCGGCCGTCGTCGACCCCGACTTCCAGCTGCACAACATCCAGGACCTGGCGATGGTCAAGGGACAGTATCGGACGTCCATCATCGTCGATCCCGCGGATGGGCAGATGCCATTCACACAGGCAGGTCTCGATCTGGCCGCTCAGGTGGAAGCGCGGAACAAGACGTTCGACGATCACGAACAACGTCCCCTTGCGGAGCGGTGTCTTGAGAACCTTGGCTACGCGCCGATGCGTGCGGTTCCCGTGCTGTTGCCACGGCAGATCGTCCAGACGCGGGACCACGTCATCATCTCGTCCGAGGACTCGGCCGGCGTCCGGGTCATACACCTCGGAGGCGAACGGCCGCCGTACGTGATGCGCAGTGTCGGCGGCTATTCCGTGGGCCGCTGGGAGAACGACACGCTCGTCGTGGAAACCACGCACCTTCGTGCCGACGACCCCGCGCGCAGTGGCACGAGCCGTCCGCTCCTGTTCAGCCCGCGCACCAGGATCATCGAACGGTTCACGCGCGTGTCGCCCACGGAACTGTTTTATCGCTTCACGGTCGAAGACGACGAGCTGTATACGCGGCCGTGGACCGGCGAATTCTCCATGACGCGACACGACGGTCCGATTTACGAGTACGCCTGCCACGAGGGGAACTACAGCCTGCCGAACATCCTGCGCGGCGGACAGGCGGAGGCGGCCAGGCTCGCCGCGGAGCGCCAATGAAGATCCGCGAGACGATTCCAGTCTTTGTCGTCAGCAATATCGCGTCGACCATGCGCTGGTACGTGGAGCACCTCGGCTTTGACGCGCACCCGGTGCCCGGCTCGCCGCCGCACAGCTTCTGCATCCTCAGGAGGGATGCCGCGACGATATTCCTCCAGCAGCTCGACGGATATCGCACGCCCGATCTGTATCGCGCACGGGCAGGCGGTGTCTGGAACGTCTATTTGCAGATCGATGGCGTTCGCGAGTTGTTCGACCGACTCTCGAAGATCGAAGGACTGACGGTGCTCGAGCCGCTCTGTCATCAGCCGTATGGACAGACCGAGTTCGTCGTGAGGGATCCCGACGGCTACGCGCTGGTATTCGCTCAAAGTGACTAGGTCGCGAGGGTGTCGATGACGGCCAGTCAGATCGGCGTGGGCTGGCGATGCCACATTTGCGGTCGGGAGTTCTCCGTTGCCCGGGGTGGGGTGTGCCGGTCGTGCAATCGGCCGACGTGCCACGCGTGCTGGGGAGATCGTCCGGCGCTCCTTCCCGAACGGCAGCAGCAGCGGCAGTGCAGGGACTGCGCGACGAAGCACGAGCCCCCCAGCACCGGCTGAACGGAACCGCTGCCGGCAATCGGTGTCCAAGAGTTATCTGACCGCCGCTCCTGTGAGCCGGACCTGAAGGTCCGCACGACTACACAGACTCAAACCAGACTAGAGGTGCCCATGCTGGAACTGCGGAACGTCTCGAAGCGCTTCGCGGCCAGTCTTGTCGTCGACAACGTCAGCTTCCGCGCGCGGCGCGGCGAGGTCACGGGCTACCTGGGTCCGAACGGCTCCGGCAAGTCGACGACGATGAAGATGATCGTCGGGCTGATCGACACGACGGCTGGCGACATCAGTTTCGACGGGCATCCGATTCAGCGCGACCCCGTTGCCTGGAAGCAGCGCCTGGGCTATGTGCCGGAGGAGCCGCACTTGTACGGCCACCTGTCCGGCGTCGAGTACCTCGGCATGGTCGGACAGCTGCGCGATCTTCCGGCGCGGTCGACGGCCGATCGCATCGATGGTCTGCTCCGGCTGCTGGCCCTCCATGACGACCGTCACGTGCCGGTGTCGGCCTACTCGAAGGGGATGCGCCAGAAGGTCCTCCTCGCCGCCGCGCTTCTGCACAACCCCGAGCTGCTGCTCCTCGACGAACCGTTTTCGGGGCTCGACGTCGGCACGGCGCTCGTCCTGCGCAGTCTGATCCAGGAGCTGGCCGGCCGGGGAAAGGTCGTGCTCTTCAGCTCGCACGAGCTCGAAACCGTCGAGCGCGTGTCGTCGCACGTCGTGATCCTCCACCGCGGCAAGGTCGTCGCCGACGATTCGATCGCGCACCTGCGGAGCCTGATGGCGTTGCCGACCCTGGAGGCGATCTTCGCGCAGCTCGCCGTCGAACAGGACACGGCCGCGGTCTCGCGGGAAATCGCGGACCTCATCGCGAGCCGATGACGACGAAACAGTTCCGCGTCCTCTATCGCGAGTTCCTGTTCCGGATCGTCGATCGGGAGCTCTTGTCGACCTATGCCCGGGGCGATATGAGCCAGCTGCTGCTCCAGATCGCGACGTTGATGCTCTTTCTGAGCGTCTGCTTCTCGCTCCCCGCGATCCGGTTCCTGAACCTCAATCGAAGCGGTCCGGTCATCACCGGGTTGTGGTTCGAGTGGAGCATCGAGCACTTTCTCATCGCGACGACGATGCTGGTCGTGGGGCTGTTCGCGGTGCTGAGCTGGCGGTCGATGTTTCCCGATCATCGCGACGTCCTCGTGCTCGCGCCGCTCCCGATCCGGGCGCACACACTCCTGCTCGCGAAGCTGTCGGCGGTGGCGACGGCCATGGGGCTCATCGTCGCGGCGCTCCATGTCGTGGCCGGCCTCGCGTGGCCGCTCGCGCTCAACGTCGTGACCGAGGCTCGCACGGTACAGCCTTTCACGTCGGACGAAGCCGTTCCGCCTGTGGGCGCGGCCGACCTTCGGGCCGTCCTGGACAGGGATTTCGCCCAGGTGCTTCGCAGCGGTCCACTGGCTCCAGGCGCCGGAGGCGGGCTGGCGATCGGTGTCTACAAGCAGGGCGTGCGACAGGTGTTCGCGTACGGGAGTGCAACGCCCGATTCGATCTTCGAGATCGGATCGATCACGAAGCCGTTCACAGCACTCGCGCTCGCGCGGATGGCCGAGGAGGGGAAAGTCCGGCTCAACCTGCCGGTCCGTGCTCTGGTGCTGACGGCGCGCCTGCCGCAGCCGGTCGGACCTGAAATCACTCTTCTCGACCTCGCGACCCATCACTCAGGTCTGCCCACGCTCCCGTGGAACCTCCGTCCCCGGGACGTGGCGAATCCGTACGCCGACTACGACACGACCCAGCTTTATGCGTTCCTCGAGAGGCGTGGGGTTGCCCGGCAGCCCGCTGAGCCCTTCGTCTACAGCAATCTCGGGTACGCGCTGCTCGCCCACGCGTTGAGCCTGCGCGCCGATCTCGACTACCGAACGCTGATCCGCCAGACCGTCACCGGGCCGCTCGGCTTGCGCGACACGGTCGTCGATCTCTCGCCGGAACAGGCCGGCCGCTTTTTGCAGGGGTACAACGACCGCCGGCGTGCGGTCCGCCCGTGGGACACGGGCCTGTTCGCCGGAGCCGGTGCGCTTCGTTCGACAGCGCCCGACATGCTCACCTGGCTCGAAGCCAACCTGCATCCTGAACGCTTTCCTGATTTGACTGCCGCGATCGCGGCGTCGCATCAGATCCATGCGCCGCGCGCGGCCGATGGACCGATTGCGCTGGGGTGGTGGATCGAAACAGCCTCGGGCAATGTCCAGCATGGCGGCGCCGTCGCCGGCTTTACATCCGACGCATTCTTCAACCCGAAAGAGGACGTCGCGGCCGTCGTCCTCGCGAACACCGGTCCCGGGTCCGCGGTGTCGGCCGATGTCGTCGCCAATCACGTGCGCGCCAGGCTGGCCGGCACGCCAGCTCTTGCGGTCTCGGAGATAGTGCTGCCTGCTGCTGGCACGGTGCGCAGTTGGATTCGCCTGCTGGCCGCCTACTGGTTCACGATGGTGGCCGCCGCCGTTTTCATGTTCGGCATGGCCATCACTGTGCAGGGACTGTCAGCCGCGCTCCTGCCGCATCGCATCTTCCTGAGGGCGTCGTCGTTTCTCCAGCTCGGCGCGTTCTGTCTTGTCGTCGGCGTCTACTTCCTTCAGCCGATGAGCGTGAACCCGTCCAGCCTGGTCGACGCGCAGCGGCAGGTCTTTGCGGCGTCGCCGTCGTTCTGGTTCCTCGGACTGTTCCAGGTGGCGAGCGGATCGCCGGCGCTCGCGCCGCTCGTCCGTCCTGCCTGGATCGCACTGAGCGTTGCAGTGGCAGGGATGGTGCTCGCGTACGGACTGGCGTACGGCCGCACACTGCGCCGGATGGCCGAGGAGCCCGATATCACGCCGGGCGTCACGCGCTTCCGCTGGCTGCCGCGATTCGGGAGCGCATTCCCGACAGCGATCGTCCAGTTCAGCCTGCGGACGCTCTTCCGCAGCAGCCAGCACCGCGTGCTGCTCGCGTTGTACTGGGGCATCGGCTTCGCGCTGACCGCCCTGCTCCTGAAAACGCCGCGGGCGCAGCCTCTCACGCTGGAATCTTCCGCCCCCGGATGGCTGGAGGGAAGCGTGCCGCTCATCGTGGCGAGCATCTGGATGATGGGGTGTGCCGTGCTGGCGGCGAGGTTGGCGTTTTCACTGCCTCGCGACCTGGCAGCTAACTGGATCTTTCGGACGACGCCGATCACTGGCGCCCGCCACTGCCTGCACGCACGCCGGCGCGCCCTGCTGGTCGTGTCGGTGCTCCCCGTCTGGACAGCCGCGGCGATCGTGTTCCTGCGGGCGTGGCCCGTGGGTCCGGCGCTCGGTCACATCGCGGCGCTCGGCCTGCTGGGGTTGGCCTTCGTCGAGATCAGCCTGCGCGGGGCCCAGAAGATCCCCTTCACCTGCTCGTACCTTCCCGGCAAGTCGCGTTTCCACATCGCGGTCTACATCGCGATCGCGCTCCTCGGGCCTCTCACGTTCGCGGCCGCCGAAATCGAACGCGGCATTCTTCAGACCAGCACCGGCACGGCCCTGATGCTCGGTGGTCTCGTCGTCGTGTGGACGGGGCTGCGCTGGCCCACGATTCGGCAGCTGCATGCCGACCGCTCCGAGCCGGAGTTCGAAGAGGAGCCGGCCGAGCTCATCCTGACGCTCGATGTTTGGGACAGCCGCTTCGGGCCGCGTCGCACGGCCGCCGTGTCAGACAAGGGATGACATGTGTAGTGCGGGCCTTCAGGTCCGCCTAAGTTGTAGTGCGGACCTTTAGACCAGTTTTCGAAATCTCGTAGCAACGAACAACCTTCAAACACAAAGGACACTAAGGACACAGAGGAAATTCATTGGCCTTTCTTTGTGTCCTTCGTGTCCTTGGTGGTTGAATATCTCATCAGTTCGACCATACCCAATCGAAAGACGCTATAGGTCCGCCTTCATTCACCAGATAGGAGGTCCCATGTCCATCGGGTATCGTGCGCTATCCGCTCTTGCAATCGTCGCGTTCGTCGGCATGCTTAGCGTCGCCGGCACGAAAGCGAGCCAGGGCCAGGGCAATCCGCCCTCGGCCGGCGAGGTTGCTTTTGCGCAGCAGGTCAGCGATCTGCTGCTGAACGAGCTCGTCGCCGCGTTGTTCCGGGAGTTCGACGAAACCACTCCCGCCAACGTCGAGCACGGCAAGCAGGCGATCTCGCTCATATTCAACGATCTCAATCGCGACATTCGTCTGGTCGGCACGTTCCGGCCGCTCGGCGGCGAGAACGCGCTGCCCGATGGTGGTTTCGAGAAGCAGGCGCTTCAGTTCGCACTTGCCGGCCAACCTCACACGGCTGTCCAGAAGGTAGCCAACGCGTGGTATTACCGGCGCTCGATTCCATTGAGCAACACGCTGCACACGGCCTGCGTCCTGTGCCACACGAACTTCACGCCGGAGTTTTTTGCCCAGACCAACAATCCAGGTCAGTGGGTCGGCATGCTGGCGCTGCGGGTGCCGATCGATACAGACTGAAACAGCGGGAGTTGGTGAGTTGGAGGTTGTTCTCAACTCTCTAACTCACCAACTCACTAACTCACCAACTCCTGTACATTGTTGCCGTGGCTTATCCCGTCTCGGTGCATTTGGAGCCGTCGCTCACGAACCGGAACCGGTTGACGACGGCGTTCCGGCTGATTCTGGCGATTCCGCACCTGATCCTGGTCGGTGGTGCCGGGCTGGGCGTCGCCTCGAGCGGCGATAGCCGGTCGACCGTCAGTAGCGAGGGCGGCCTGTTGGGGGCAGTGGCCGTGTTCCTTGCGATCGTGAGCTGGTTTACGATTGTCATCGCCGGCACGCACATCATCGGTATCCGGCAATTCACGTCGTTCTACCTCCGCTGGCGCGTCCGGGCGCTCGCGTACCTGATGTTGCTCGAGGACCCGTATCCTCCGTTCGGCGACGCGCCCTATCCCGCGTCCATTGAAGTCGGCGATCCCGGCTCGCGCAACCGGCTTACCGTCGCGCTGCGGCTGCTCTTTGCGATTCCTCACCTCATTGTGCTCGCCTTCGTGCTCCTCGCGTGGGCGTTCACGACGATTGCGGCCTGGTTCATCATCCTGTTCACGGGGAGTTATCCGCAGGGCTTATACGACTTCGGCGTGGGGGCGCTGCGGTGGCGGCTGCGCGTCGAAGCGTACCTGCTGCTGATGGTGGACGAATATCCGCCGTTCTCGCTGACGTAACCCCGATGCGCAGCAGGGAATGCAACCACGAAGACGCGAAGACTCGAAGAAGAGCGGTTAAGGCAGCAGTTTTTCTGCTTGTTTCGGTGACCGCGATAGGGCTTTCGAGTGCGTGTGAGTCGAGGCAGGGAAGCGCTCAAGAGCCCGCCGACCTCGTCCTTCGCGGCGGCCGCATCGTCACCCTCGACGACAAGATCCCAGAGGCCGAGGCGCTGGCCGCGCGCGACGGGCGGATCGTCGCCATTGGTACGCAAGCCGACATCGCGCCATACGTCGGACCGTCGACGCAGGTGATCGAGCTGAACACCGGGTTCGCGATGCCGGGGTTCATCGAGGGGCACGGGCACTTCGTGGGCATCGGCGAGAACAAGATGAATCTCGACCTGGCGCCCACGACGAGCTGGGACGAGATCGTCGAGATCGTCGCGCGGGCGGTCGAGAGCGCGAAGCCTGGACAGTGGATTGTCGGCCGCGGCTGGCACCAGGAGAAGTGGACCTCGGTTCCCACGCCGAACGTCGAGGGATTTCCCGTTCATGAATCACTCGACAAGGTGTCTCCCGTCAATCCCGTCGTGCTCACGCATGCCAGCGGGCATGCGTCGTTCGTCAACGCGAAGGCCATGGAGCTCTCCGGGATCGGCCGGACCACGGCCAATCCGGCCGGCGGCGAGATCGTGAAGGACGCTCGTGGAAATCCGACGGGGCTCCTGCGCGAGACGGCGGCTGCGCTCGTGCGTCGAGGCGCCGGCGAGCCGCGGCCGACCACCGAGGAGGCGGAAGCCCGCGCCAGGCGCGCCCTCGAACTGGCGGATCAGGAGGTGATTGCCAAAGGCATCACGAGTTTCCAGGACGCCGGGGCATCGTTCGAGGTCATCGAGCGCCTCAAGCGGATGATCGACGAGAACCGGATCCGCGTCCGGCTGTGGGAAATGGTGCGGATGGGCGACGCCGCGGCACTCGCCGCCGGTCTCGACCGGGCGAGGGTTGTCGGATACGCCGACAACCGGCTCACCGTTCGCGCGATCAAGGCACAAATCGACGGCGCGCTCGGCTCCCGCGGCGCGTGGCTGCTCGAGCCATACACCGACAAGCCGGACAGTTCGGGGCTGAACACCACGTCGATCGATGCGATCAGGGCCATGGCGCAGGCCGCGATCGACCACGATTATCAGATGGCGGTTCATGCGATCGGCGATCGCGCCAATCGGGAAGTGCTCGACATCTACGAGGAGTCTTTACGAAGAACGGCAAGGACGGCAAGGCATTGCGCTGGCGAATCGAGCACGCGCAACATCTGTCCGCGGCCGATATTCCGCGATTCGGACAGCTCGGCGTCATTGCCTCGATGCAGGCGGTACACGCCACGTCCGACGCCGGCTTCGTGGAGGCGCGGCTCGGCGTCCGGCGTGCCGCAGGAAGGCGCTTACGTCTGGCAGAAGCTGATGAAGACCGGAGCGGTTGTGAGCAATGGGACCGATGCGCCGGTCGAGGACGTCGATCCGATCAGGAACTACTACGCCGCGGTCACGCGTCAGACCGCGACCGGAACCGTCTTCTACGGCGAGCAGAAGATGACCCGCACGGAAGCGCTACGCTCGTCCACAATCCATAATGCGTTCGCGGCGTTCGAAGACGATGTGAAGGGGACGCTGTCGGTCGGCAAGCTCGCCGACATCACCGTCCTCTCCAGGGATATCACTGCGGTGCCGGAGGACGAGATCAGGCAGGCGAAGGTGATTTACACGATCATCGGCGGACAAATCGCTTACAAATGGCAGGCACAGATAGCCCGTTTTGTGCTAATCGTTGAGCGCTCCCCAGGCGATGTGCACGTTCAAAAGGAGATGCCAGTGACAAATCCCTGCCGTACGCTCGCATTGGTTCTGACCGCCGCGCTCGCGGCCGCGTGCAGCTCCGAGCGCGCCGACACCGATCCGCGAGTTGCGGAGCTCGAAAAGCAGCTCGCCGAAACGCAGAAGCAGCTGGCCCAGAACGCCCCGCAGGCGCAGCCAGCCGCCCAGGCTGCACAGACAGCCGAGCAACCGCTCCCCGAACCCGCCCCAATTGCTGGCGCGCGCCCGGCACAGGCACCGCCGCAAGGCGCGAAAGCCGCGCCGTCAACGAGCAAGCCGACGGCGTCTGCCGCGGCGACCGCCCAGGCCCAGAAGGAGGCCAACCAGCTGGCGGCGACGCAGCAGGCCGAGGCCCAGCGGGTGATCGAAGAACAGAAGGCGCTCAATGCCAGGCAGGCCGAGACCAACGCGAAGCTCCAGCAGGACCTCGAACGGCTGAAGCCGCGCGAATACACGCTGCCCGCCGGGACGACGTTCGCCGTTCGCCTCCCGCGCGAAGTGTCGACCGAACGAGCGACGACTGGCGCCACCTTCGACGGTCTGCTCGAGCACGATCTGAAGTCCGGCGAGACCGTTCTGGCCAAGGCTGGCACGCGCGTCAACGGGTTCGTCGTCGAGAGCGACCCGGGCGGACGCGTCAAGGGCGTCGCGAGCCTGACGGTCGGCGTCCGGTCGATCGTCGGAGTCAAGGGCAACTCGATCGCGGTCACGAGCGATTCGTTCACGGCAGACGCTCAAAGCACGAAGAAGAAGGACGCCGTGCGGACGGGCGTGGCGACAGGCGTCGGCGCTCTCATCGGCGGGATTGCCGGCGGCGGCAAAGGCGCGGCCATCGGCGCCGGAGTGGGCGCTGGAGCCGGCGTCGGCACGAACCTCGCGACCCGAGGCGAGCCCGCGGTCATTCCGGCCGAGTCGCTGCTCGAGTTCAGACTACAGGCGCCTGTGACGGTCACGATTCAACCCTGACAGTCGGTAGTCAGTAGTCGGTAGTCGGTAGTCACGTGGAGTCTCGACTCTGGCTCTGACTCCCGACTCTTCTACCGCTATCCTTTCCACTGCCGATTCCGCCGCCATCTGCAGCACACATGCGTGAAATCGATCGGATTGCCGACCAGTTCGAGCGGGCATGCAGCGGCGACGCGTGGTACGGGCCGTCGGTGCGCAGCGCCCTCGAGGGTATGGATGCCAGCACCGCGACGGGCTATCCGGTGCCAGGCGCGCATTCGATCTGCGAGATCGTGTTGCACATGACCGCCTGGACGCGTGAGGTCGCGCGACGGCTGCGCGTCGGCGTCGCTCAGAATCCGGCAGAGGGAGACTGGCCGGCTGGCACGGCGGGCAACGACGCCGAGTGGAAGGCAGTCGTCGCCGGGCTCGAGGCCGCCAATCGGGAGCTCCTGGAGGCCATTCGCAGCGATGGACGACGCGCGGCTGGACGACTTGATCGGCGACGCGCGCGACCCGGCGCTCGGCAGCGGCGTGACGCGTTACGTCACACTGCACGGCGTCGTGCAGCATCATGTCTACCATGCCGGCCAGATTTCGCTGCTGAAGCGGGCCCACATGGCGAGTTAGTGAGTTAGGAGTTAGTGAGTTGGTGAGTTAGCGAGTTGCCAAGACTCTCCAACTCCATCACTCTCCAACTCTCCAACTGTTTGAGGAGGATTCGTGACGGTGCAAGGTCTCGGGACGGTCATCTACCATGTTTCCGATCTCGACCGGGCGAAGGCGTGGTATGCCACGGCATTCGAGCAGCAGCCCTACTTCGATGAACCGTTCTATGTCGGCTTCAACATCGCCGGCTACGAGCTCGGGCTGAACCCGGACCACAGCGTCGCCCGGCCGGGGCCGGGCGGTGCCGTCGCGTACTGGCGGGTCGCCGACATCGATCGCGCCGTCGATCACTTTCAGAAGGCGGGCGCGCTTCTTCGTGCGCCGATCCAGGACGTCGGCGGCGGCATCCGGGTGGCCGAGGTGACGGATCCGTTCGGCAACATGATTGGCTTGATCGAGAATCCACAATTCCAGCTGCCCCCAATGTGACGAACGCCGTGACGCACGCCGGCCGCGCTGTGAACAAGGCGATCGCCGCGTGCCTGATTGCCGCGATCTCGGGTGGGTGTGCGACGGCGCGCGGCCCCGCACAGCTCGGCTCGACGCTGGCTGGCGCGTCGACCGAGGCCGATTGGTCCCGCGTCCGGCAGCTTGCGCCTGCGGCGGAAATCTTCGTGACGCTTCAGGGGTCGCAGCCGCGCAGCCGCCACTTCGTCGCAGCGGACGAGTCGAGCCTGATCGCGCTCAACCTGGGTTCAGCCGCTTTGCCCGCCGAGGCGGCGCGGACGCTGCGCGATGTGGCGGTTCACAACCCCGAGCGCCTGGTCGCGCTGCAGAAAGGAGGGGCGCACGAGCAGGGTCGTGTCCGCATCGGCCGCGACGGACTGTTCGTCGACGACCGCAGAATCGCCGCGTTCGACGAGGTCCTCGAAACCATTCCGCGAAGCAGCGTCAGCCAGATCGAAGGGCCGGTCGTCGAGCGGGGGTCGGTCGGGGGGAGCGTGCTGGGCGCCTTCCTTGGATTCTCTGTCGGCGTGGTGCCCGCTCTCGGCGGCGCGTCGGAAGGCGTGGCCTGGCTGCTGCTGGCTGGATCCGTGGCCGCCGGCGGATATCTTGGACATCACTGGTCCCGCCACACGACCGACGGCCTCGTGTACCGGGCCCCGTAGGCCGACCCTTTAGGGTCGGCGCACAAGGAACTGACATCATGGACGAAAAGTCGCTCTTCACCGAATTCTGGACCAACGAATCGAAGACCACCCGCAACGTGCTCGCGCGGATCCCGGAGGGCTCGAGCTACCGCCCCGACCCGAAGTCGAGGACGGCGCAGGAGATCGCCTGGCAGATCGTCTGCGAGGAAAAGATGATCATCGACGCCCTCGAGAGCGGGAAGGCGGAATGGGCGCCGCCGCCGCTGCCGGAGACGATGAAGGAGGTGCTCGAGGCGTACGAGCAGCAGAGCGCGGCGATGGCCGAGCGGTGGAAGGCCCTGCCTGCCGGAACGCTGGACCGGCACGCTCGAGTTCTTCGGCAGCTCGCGGCCGGCGTCGCCGATGGCGTGGAGCTTCCTCTTCGACATCGTCCACCATCGCGGCCAGATCACCACCTACCTGCGGCCGATGGGTTCGACCGTGCCGCAGATCTATGGGCCGAGCGCGGATGAACCCCTTGTAGTCGGTAGTCAGTAGTCAGTAGTCGGTAGTCGGTAGTCGGTAGTCGGTAGTCGGGGGCCTGGATGTAACGCAGCATTGGTAGGCAACACCAGATAGTTGGACGCCAGAACGATCGAGGACGCGCGGTATCTGCGCGTCATTGGTCTTGCGGCCGTCGGTGGTCGGCGCGATGATGTAACACTCCCCCGGAGGACGAGCATGTATCTGCGTCTGACCCTGGTGGCCCTTCTGGCGTCCATCGTTGGATCCACCGCTGCCGTCGCGCAGCCGGGCAGGCCTTACAAAGTTCCGCGAACCGAGCACGGCCACCCTGATTTTCAAGGAATCTGGGCGACAGCATTTCTCACGATGCTCGAGCGGCTGCCGGGTGTCGACGGCCTGGTGGCCACGCCGGAGCAGGCCGAGAAGCTCGTCGCGGCCATTCGCGGCAAGATGTCCGGGCTCGTCGATCCCGACGTCTTCGTCCACGACATCAGGCAACTCGCGATGGTGAAGGGCCAGTACCGCACCTCGCTGATCGTCGACCCCGCGGACGGCAGGATGCCATACACGAAGGCGGGCCTGGATCTCGTGGCCAAAGTCAGCGCTCGCAACGAGCAGCAATTCGACAACCCGGAAGAGCGGCCGTTTGCCGAACGCTGCCTGGAGAACCTCGGCTACCCGCCGATACGCACGGTGCCGGTCTTTCTTCCGCGGCAGATCGTGCAGACGGCGGATTACGTCGTGATCTCCAACGAGGATGTGCCCGGCTCGCGGCTGATTCGTCTGAAGGCCGGGAGCATGCCCGATTCGATCCGCACGCATCGGCGGCTATTCGGTGGGCCACTGGGAAGGCGACACGCTGGTCGTGCGCACGACGAACCTGCGAACCGACGACCCTGCGCGAACGCTGGCCGGCCGCCCCATGCTCCTGGGACCGGACAGCCGCATCACGGAATGGTTCACGCGCGTGTCGGACACGGAGCTGGTCTATCGGTATACGGTCGAGGATTCCACGCTGTACACACAGCCGTGGACGGGCGAGTTCTCGATGACCCGGTCCGACGTCAAGACCTACGAGTACGGCTGCCACGAAGGCAATTACAGCATGCCGAACATGCTGCGCGGCGGACAGGCCGAGGCCGCGCGGAAGGCTGCCAACCCCCAGTAGAGGCGCTTTAGTCGCTGAACCAATGACTTGACCTCAAGTCGTTTCGACGGCCTTTGACTCGTTTGGGCCATTCAAGAATCAGCCGCCCGCAGAATAGATTTTGTTCTTTGTGGGTCGTTCGAAGAATACCAAAACGCAAGCGACGACACATAGGTATCAGGATTATTGTTGTTCGCTCCGTGCTCCATTTGAGCGTCGACGGAATTCATCCAGGTCGGTCCATCGATGATGTGCCACTTGTAAGTGGAAATGGCGCCCACGCCAGACACTTTAACCATGAGACCGTAGGTCGGCTGTTGAAACATGGCGGGCGGAACCACTTCTTCCGGGTTGCACAAGCGCTGAGGCGTCCGGCCAAGATAGTAATAGCCTGAGTTGAAATAGTCTTCGGCTCCCGTTCCGTTCCACGGCGCCATCGTCGTCCACCTGGTGCCCACTGGTTGAAAGTGCCCGTCGTCGGTACGGAATTGTTCGTCACCTTCTAGAAACCCATAACCTGACAAGGGATCGATGTAAGCTTGTACGACTCCCATGAAGTGGCCACGAGTTCCGTCGTTTTTCATCCACGGATGAACTCGGCCTTCCTTTGTTTTTTCATGAAAGAACTGGCTGCGCAAATATCCCATGGTCTCAGGCGCGAAAGTCGGATCACTAGATCTGTCTTCATAAGAAAACCTAACGGAGACAAAAGCAGGTTGGCCGGTTCCATTTTCAATGGTCATGCGCGCGTCGCGGAAGAAAGGCATGGGCATCAAAAAATAGAAGGTTTCGCGATCTTCTCCCATTGTTGTGAAAATGCTGTGTGGAGCGTTGCCGACGATGTTGGCTTTTGGCAATTCCGGATGTGGATCGGGATCCGGGTCCTGAGGCAGCGGACCGCATTGTTGGGGAGGCGGTATCGTTCCGTCTCGTCGAACAGCCTTTCCTAAATATTGAAATGGATTTCCGCGAAGATCGGCGAAGGGCGCTTCAATGTCAGGCTCTTGGTGTCCGTCAAAGAAAATACGTAAGACAAGAGCTCTCAAATTCGGATTGCTTGCACCCACTTTAAATGCAAGTGCGTTGAATTGGCCTGTACCGCCAACATGGAAAATCTGCTCTTGGCGGCACCGCCGGAGCTCGCATGAACCGGAATCGGGTACCGTAACAGCGTACTCATTGGAAAGACGACCGATGGGAGGGTTGTTCCAAAGTGTTGCAACGTGTTGCAAGAGCTGTCTCTCGGCGGCCGCTCAGATTGTCGTCAAATGTCTGCACTTCGGTTCCGGCAGGAAACTTGATGTGATTCACTTGGTAGTAAAGGTTCGGGTCAGGTTGAGAACTTTCAATTGTGACGATCATGCGGTGCTGGAACGGCATTGGAATGCCCAGGTAAGAAACTGTGCTGCCGTAAGTGATCCTTGAAAACGGGTCTTTAATTCCAAAAACAGTTCCATTAAACAAATCTGAAAAAGCTCTGCGGATGATTGTGTCGTCGAGATAAATACGAAGAGTGTTGGCGCCGGCATCGGTCGTCCACATTCTCACGATGGCTCCGGGTCCTTCAGCGTGCGCCAGGACGTGCTCGTTCGCTCCGATGGGAAGATTTGCCTTCGATTGGTAATTACCTCGATCGTTATTTCCACCTGACGGGTCGGTGGAGGCATGTATATGAGTCGTGTAATTGCGGAATTTCGGGAGATTTCTGACGTCAGCCATTTGCTCAAGTAAAGAGGCCATGGTGACGGGTTGAGCGCTGGCTCGGAGCGCCCCAATTGGCACCAATGTCAAAGCAAAGAGCAAAGCTTGCGCGGTCAGCTTCAAACTGTCCATTGTGGTGCCTCTCGCCAATACCACCGTCAAACACTGGAACACGCGGATACTACGCCCGCGCCGCCTCCAGATCCGGTGGGTACGTACCACGGCGATATCGGAAATCCGAAGACCCGCCCTACACCCGCGAGCGTATGATCGGGGCGGGTGAACCCATGGATGAACCATTGCGCTGCGTGTTTGTCGCCAATGGCGAGGTGCAGGCGCAGCAGGTGCGCGCGTTCCTCGAAGCGGCCGATATACCTGCAGCAGAACGCGGCGAGTCGTTGCGGAACACACACGGGTTCATGCTCGACGGCCTCGGCGCCGTCGAGATCTATGTCCGCGAGGCGGACGCGGCGCGTGCGCGGTCGCTGCTCGATTCGGCCGAAGCCGGCGCGTTCCGCCTCACTGAAGACGCCGAGGAGCCTTCGTCGAGCTGATGCAGGTCTATGCCGCTCGACGCGTGCTCCGGCCCGATCGGGCCGGCAGCTCGTGGCCGGTGCTGGTCGAGACCGATGCGGGGATTTTCTACACCAAGCTGCGTGCTGCCGCGCAGGCGCCGGCCAGCCTGGTGGCCGAGATCGTCGTCGGCGGCCTGGCCGATGCGCTCGAGTTGCCGGTTCCGGCGCGCGTGCTCATCGACATCCCGGCTGACATCGGCATCGATGATCCGCACCAGGAGCTTCGTCAGCTCGTTCGTTCGAGCGTCGGACTCAATCTCGGGTTCCAGCTCCTGCCCGGTGTTCGAAGTTTTTCCGCGAACGATGCGCCGCGCGTCGATCCGGACCTGGCCTCGAGAATCGTGTGGCTGGATGGGCTCGTCCAGAATCCGGACCGGACGATGAAGAACCCCAACCTGCTATGGTCCCATCGACAGCTCTGGTTGATCGATCACGGCGCCTGCCTTGGCTTTCAGCATGCCTGGAGCCGCGTAACCGAGCAGTCGCCGCGAGCGGATGGATGGTCAGCCGCGAGCCATGTGCTGTACGGCCGCGCCGAGCGGCTTGGGTTCGTGGACGAGCCGCTTGCTGACTGCCTGAGCCGGGACGTCCTGCAGTCCGCGGTGGACGCCGTCCCTGATGGCTTGCTGTCGGAGGACGGCGACGAGGCGAGACGCCGGCGCCGAGCGGCGTATGTCGCGTTTCTCTGGAAGCGTTTGAAGAGTCCACGGCCCTTCGTGTCATGACGACCGCTGATGAACCGTTGGCCGGCTTTGTCGAGGCGGCGTGCGTCCCGCTGGACAGCGGGCATGCGTCGGGAACCCTCGAGCGTGCCCAGGCGATCCTGGCGGCCCATCCCGATCTCGCGGACCGCAACGTCCATGCGGCCGCGATTCTCGGTGACGAACGGGCAGTGCGGCGTTTCGTCGAGCTCGACGCCGGCAGCGCGACGGCAAAGGGCGGTCCGCGCAGCTGGGACGCCCTGACACACCTTTGTTTCTCGCGATACCTCAGGCTCGATCGGACACGATCCGATGGATTCGTGAGGACCGCCCAGTCGCTCCTCGACGCCGGCGCGAGTGCGAACACCGGTTTCTACTCGGACGATCATCAACCGCCGGAGTTCGAAAGCGTTTTGTATGGCGCGGCCGGTGTGGCGCATCATCCAGGCGTGACTCGCGTGCTCCTCGAGCATGGCGCCGATCCGAACGACGGCGAGGTCGTCTATCACACGCCCGAAACGTACGACAACGCCGTGTTGACGCTTCTCATCGGCACAGGCAAGCTGACCGGCGACAGCCTCGCGACGCTTCTTCTTGCGCAAGCACGACTGGCACGATCGCGATGGCGTCAAGCTGCTCCTCGAGCACGGCGCCGATGCCAACCTGATGACCAGGTGGGGTCATTCAGCGCTTCACCAGGCGCTGCGGCGCGACAACGATCTCCAGATTATCGAGCTTCTGCTGGATCACGGCGCCAACCCGAGCCTGCCCGCCCATGGCCGCTCGGCGACATCGATGGCCGCGCGCGAAGGGCGTGGCGACGTCCTCGATCTGTTCGTACGGCGAGGCCTGCCGGTCGTTCTCGAGGGTCTCGACCAGCTGCTGGCGGCCTGCGCCAGAAACGACCCGAACCAGGTTCGTGCCATCGTCGCGAACGAACCGGGCCTGGTCGACGAGGTGCGGCAGCACGCGGGGAAGTTGCTCGGTGAGTTCGCTGGCGTCGGCAACACCGAAGGCGTTCGGCACCTTCTCGATCTCGGCGCCGACGTCGCCGCCGTCGACGAAGAGGGAGACGGCTACTGGGGGATTGCGAAGAAGAGCACCGCGCTTCACGTCGCCGCCTGGCGCGCGCGGCATGCCACCGTGAAGCTGCTCGTGGAGCGAGGCGCGCCGGTCGACGTATCGGACGGCAAGGGCCGTACTCCGCTGATGCTTGCGGTGCGGGCGTGTGTCGACTCGTACTGGCGCGACCGCCGGTCACCTGAGTCGGTGGCGACGCTGCTCGCGGCCGGCGCGTCGGTCCGAAACGTTGCTTATCCATCTGGCTATGCCGAAGTCGACGCGCTGCTGCGGGAGCGTGCAGGGTGATGCGATCGAGTGCGGCGATGACTCTCCGGATGCTGGCCGGGCTTGCCGCGCCCCGGTCGCAGCCGCGTGATCTCGGTCGGCGTTTATGACGCGTTCTGGCACGCCGGATGGATGCCGCAACGGCGCACCGCTCCATTCGATCGACGCGGCGGTGGCCTTCGGTGCGGGCGTCTTCATTCTCGCGGTGGTCATGACCGGCGCGGCTGCGGTGCTCGGAGTGATCTGGCTCAACGAAAGACGATGGCTCAGGCTTGGCAAGCTCCTCGTGTTTGGCGCCGTGATTGGGAATCTGCCGTTCGCCCTGATCGTCGCCGGCGTGATCGTGGCGCATCTGGTCGGTGGCGTTCCGACCGGCGACATTTCGCAGATACTGGTACGGCCTGTCCGGCGCATTGGCTCAAATCGCGATGGGCGTCGTGGCCGGTGCGGGCGGGGCCGCGACCTTCTGGCTCGTGAGCGTCTGCGGGACACTAACCGAGGATGGCCGCTCGTCTCTTCCTCTCTAGACGCCAATGACGCTGCAGCGAACTCCTAGGGATCGAGCTGCCGATCATCCAGGCGCCGATGGCCGGCGTGCAGGGCAGCGCGCTGGCGGTTGCGGTGTCCAACGCCGGAGGCCTGGGCTCGCTTCCGTGCGCGATGCTCGATCTGGACGGCATCCGCCGCGAGCTCGCGGCCATTCGCGCGCAGACGACGAAGCCGTTCAACGTCAACTTTTTCTGCCACGCGCAGCCGCAGGTCAGCGTCGAGCGCGAAGGCCGTTGGCGCGCCGCGCTGGCGCCGTACTTCGCCGAGCTCTGCAATCGACGCACAGCGCGATTGCTGGCGGTCCTGGCCGATTACCGTTCGACGCCGAGGCGGCCGACCTGTTGAGCGAATTCCGGCCGCCGGTCGTGAGCTTTCACTTCGGCCTGCCGTCGGCCGATCTGCTGGCGCGGGTTCGGTCGCTGGGGCGCGAAGATTCTCTCGTCCGCGACGACTGTCGACGAGGCGCGCTGGCTGGAGGCGCACGGCGTCGACGCGGTCATCGCGCAAGGCCTCGAGGCGGGCGGCCACCGCGGGCTGTTCCTGACCGACGACCTCAGCACGCAGGTCGGCACGATGGCGCTGGTGCCGCAGATCGTCAGTGCGGTGAAGGTTCCGGTGATTGCCGCCGGCGGGATCGCGGACGCCAACGGCGTACGCGCCGCGATGGCGCTCGGCGCCGCCGGCGTGCAGGTCGGCACCGCTTACCTGCTGTGTCCTGAAGCGACGACCAGCGCGATCCATCGCGCGGCGCTCAAGAGCGAGGCGGCACATGTGACGGCGGTGACAAATGTGTTCACCGGGCGGCCGGCTCGCGGCATCATGAACCGGATCATGCGCGAGCTCGGTCCGATAAGCACAGCCGCTCCCGCCTTTCCGCTGGCCGCTGGCGGCGATCGCGCCGCTTCGCGCCAAAGCGGAGAGCCTGGGCAGCAGCGAATTTTCGCCGTTGTGGGCCGGGCAGAATACGAGCGGGTGCCGGGAAGTTCCAGCGGCGGTCCTGACGCGCGAGCTGGCCGCGCACGTGGCCAAATGAACGACCTCACGATTCGCGACGCGGTCGAAGCGGATATCCCCGCGCTGTCACGCCTGCACGTGACGACGTGGAACGCCACTCACCGCGGCGGCCGAAGCGGCGGCCCCACCTACGAGCTGCGTGAGCGGCAGTGGCGTGAGGCGTTCAGCCATCCAGACGGCAGCTGGTTTTGCCTGGTGATCGAACGCTCCGACGGCGAGCTGGTCGGGTTCGCCAAGGGCATGCACTACGCCCACGCCGATCTGCCCGCGTTCGCCGGAGAACTGAACAAGATCTATCTGCTTCCCGAATACCAGCGCATGGGTCTCGGTCGCCGGCTGGTGGGGCACGTCGCGCGGCGATTGCTGAGTCAGGGGATCGAATCGATGGTCCTGTTCGGCGACGCCCGTAATCCCGCGTGCGCGTGCTGGGAAGCGCTCGGCGGAGAACCCTTGCCGCATCCCGACCAGTCGGTCAGCGGCAACTACGGCTGGCGTGATCTGCGCCGCTTGGCTGCCGCGTGTCCGACCGATTGACGGCGATGGCGTTCGATCACACAGAGTCCGCTTTGCGTCGCCGCGCCCGGATCTTGATCATCGCGGGGCTCCTCGTGATGGTCGTCGCGGCGCTCGATCCCCTCGAGGGCTCGATCGTCGTCGTGCTCGGCGGCGGCATGGTCGCCCTCGGCGCGCGGCTGCGCGGCAGCAAACACCTCCTGTAACTGTACCTGGTGTCTCGTCATGCTTGTCGTCGGCGTCGCCGCGCTGTGGGGGCTCAGTGCGATCGGCGGCTTTGGAGGAACCAGCGGCCGGTCATATTTCTGGGGCCTGCTCATCGTGCCGTATCCGATCGGCTGGCTGGCCAGCCTCTTCGGCGGCGTTCGGGCGCTCGGCGAGGCCCGTGGGGTCGCATGAAGATCGTCGCGCGGTGCGCCTGGGCGCAGACGCCGCTCAGCGTGGAGTACCACGACCGCGAATGGGGCGTGCCGGTGCACGACGATCGTACGCTGTTCGAGTTTCTGACGCTCGAAGGCGCCCAGGCAGGATTGAGCTGGGAAACGATCCTGAGAAAGCGCGACGGCTATCGATCGGCGTTCGCCAACTTCGATCCGGCCGCCGTGGCGCGGTTCACGCCGGCCCGCGTCGAACGGCTGCTCCAGAATCCGGACATCGTCAGGAACCGCCTCAAGATCGAAGGCACCGTGCGGAACGCGCGGGCGTTCCGCAAGGTCCAGGACGAGTTCGGCAGCTTCGACGCGTACGTGTGGCGGTTCGTCGGCGGCAAGCCGCGCGTGAATGCCTGGAAGGCGATGAGCATGGTGCCGGCGCGCACCGAAGAGTCCGATGCGCTCAGCCGCGATCTGCGCCGCCGGGGATTCACGTTCGTCGGCTCGACGATCTGCTATGCATTCATGCAGGCCGTCGGCCTCGTGAACGACCATACCGTCGGGTGTTTCCGGCGCGTGTAGGGCGACCCTAGGGTCGCCACAACGTAGGGCGACCCTTAGCGTCGCCAAGGAGACGAGTGTAGGGCGACCTTTTAGGGTCGCCACCACGTATGGCGACCCTCTAGGGTCGCCGTTAGGAGCGACGACGTGGAAAAGGTCACTGGCATCGGCGGCGTGTTCTTTCGAGCGGGCGACCCGCCCGCGCTCCAGAAATGGTACGAACAACACCTAGGCATCACCCGGACGCCGACCGACTACGACCAGCGCCCCTGGTGGCAGGCCGCCGGACCGACGGTCTATCAGCCCTTTCCGACCGATACGCCGTACTTCGACCGCCCGACTCAGGGATGGATGATCAATTTCCGCGTCGCCGATCTCGACGCCATGGTGGCGCAGCTGCGCGCCGACGGGATCGAAGTGACAGTCGATCCGGAGTCGTATCCGAACGGGCGGTTCGCTCGCCTGCATGATCCCGAGGGCAACCCGGTGGAGCTGTGGGAGCCCAAGGGTAGCGATAAGGCGGGCGCCGTCGGACCTGTTCGATCACGTGGAGCTGTTCGTTCCGGATCGGCACGAGGCCGCGTCGTGGTACAAGCGCGCGCTCGGTCTCGAAGTCGTCGAGGAGTGCCGCCACTGGTCAGAGAATCCGAGCGGTCCGCTGATGATCTCGAGCGACGGCGGTACGACGAAGCTCGCGCTGTTCACCGGCCAGCCGCAGGGCGCGCGGGAAACCGCCGGCTTTGATCGCGTCGCGTTTGCGGTCGATGCGCGCGGATTTACCGCGTTCCTCGAGCGGCTCTCCACGCTGCAGTTGCAGGATGATCAGGGCCGCCCGGTCCACGCCGACGCGGTCGTCGATCATCAGCAGGCGTACTCGATCTACTTTGCCGATCCGTACGGCCATCGGCTGGAAGTGACGACCTACGACTACGAAGCGGTGCGCGCCACGCTCACGTCGGTTCGCAGCAGTTCGCGCTGAAGGAAGTCGACGACGCGCTCGAAGGGATCGAACCCAAACGCCGCGGCCACTGACGGCCGGAGATTCGAGTTGGCGTTGATGTCGTAGAAGACGCGCCTGCCATCCGTCGTGTCCAGGTATTCGATGCCGCCGACGTCCAGGCGCGCTGCCCGGACGATCCGCGAGGCGGTCTCGACCGCGGTCGTTCGGCACCTCCGGGAACGGATAAAACTCCACCGGCGCGGCGGCCGACGCCGGGTGCGCGGGAACCTCACACTGCCCCTCGCCGTCCTCGGGATTACACACCGGGGACGGACACAGGTTGAAGCGTCCGTGCGTCTTCACCCGCATCGCGTAGAGGAGCTCGCCGCCGAGGAACTCGAGCCGCACGATGCCCGCCTCGGGATCGTGGTCGAGGTATTCCTGCAGCAGGAAGAGGTTGTCGGGCAGCCAGAGCGAGGGATCGGCCGCCAGAATCCTGTCGACCTCTTCGACTGACGCGACGACGTGAATCCGCGCGCCGCTGCCACCCTGGTCGGGCTTCAACAGCGCTGGCCAGCCCACCTCGTTCGCACGGGCGCCGAGCGCCGCCACGTCGTTGAACGTGATCGAGCGCGGCGTGTCGATACCGAGCGTGTGCAGCAGCGTCGCCTGCGCGCTCTTGCTGAGCTCGAGTGCGAACACGTCGGCGCCGTTCAGGACGCGGGCTCCGCGGCGCTCCAGCGTCCGCATGTAGGCGAGAGCGAGCGGGACGGCGCGCGTGTGGCCGCGCACGTAGGCGCTCGGGCTCGCCTGGTTGAAGTAGAGCGGCGCCGCCGGCGCTTCGACGTTGCTGAATGCCGCTTGCTTCAGGTCGAATGGCTGGAAGCGGATGCCGCGCCGCTCGAGCGCCGCGAAGAGCGGCTTCTGCCACTCGGGATGTTCGTACAGAATCACCAGGTCAGGAGGCATGAGATCAGTATCGTGCCACGAACGGCACTGTTAACTGAAAGGACCTCGTCGCATCGGGGTGTTAATATCGGCGATCTGACGTAAGGAGAACGATCGTCATGAAACGTCGCGCTGCACTGCTTGTCCTGGCGTGGCTGACGGTTGGGTTACCCGGTCTTGATGCGGAGGCCGATCGCTGGTGGGCGCACGTGCGTTTCCTGGCTGACGACGCACTCGAGGGCCGGGACACTGGGAGTCCCGGCTACCGCAAGGCCGCTGCCTACGTTGCCGGCGAGTTCCAGAAGGCAGGCCTGTCGCCAGCCGGCACCGATGGCTATCTCCAGCCGGTCACATTCCGCTCACGCCGAATCCTCGAGGAGAAATCGAGCCTCGCGCTCGTTCGCGGCGGCAAGGTCGAACCCATCACGCTCGGCGACGAGGCGACCATCGGCATGCGGGTGGATTCCGCGCCGCAGCTCGAGGCGCCGCTCGTCTTCGTGGGCCACGGCCTGCGGATTCCCGAGGCGAAGTACGACGACCTGGCCGGGCTTCGATCTGCGCGGCAAGGTCGTCCTGTTCCTGTCTGGAGGTCCGTCTCGGATCTCCGGACCGCTGCTGTCGCATTACCAGTCGGTTCGCTGGAGTTATTTGAAGGACACCGGCGCGCTCGGCACGCTGTCGATCACCAATCCGCGCGGCATGGACATTCCCTGGGAGCGCAATATCCTTTCGCGCTTCCAGCCCTCGCTGACGCTTGCGGATCCCGCGCTCGACGAAACCGCGGGCGCAGAAGCTGTCGGTCACGGTCAATCCGGCGCGGGCCGAGAAGTTCTTCGCCGGTACGGGTCATACCTTCAAGGAGATCCTGGCGCTTGCCGAAGCCGGAAAGCCGCTGCCCAGGTTCGAGCTGCCGGCGTCGCTGCGTGCCACCGTCGCGGTGCGGTCAGAGGACGTCGAATCACCCAACGTCGTCGCACTGCTGCCCGGCAGCGATCCGGTCCTGAAGGACGAGTACGTCGTGCTGTCGGCGCATCTCGACCATGTCGGCGTCGGCGAGGCGATCAACGGCGACCGCATCTACAACGGCGCCATGGACAATGCCTCGGGAATCGCCGGCCTGATTGAAACGGCCGTCGCCATTCGCGAGGCCGGGACCCGGCTGCGGAGGTCGCTGGTGTTCCTCGCGGTCACGGCCGAGGAGAAGGGGCTGCTCGGCTCGCGCTATCTACGCCAATCACCCGACGGTGCCGGCCGATCGCATCGTGGCAAACCTGAACACCGACATGTTCCTGCCGATCATCCCGATGCGAAGCGTCAACGTCTCGGGATTCGAGGAGTCGGACCTCGCCGACGACGTGCGGAAGGCGGCGAAGGCGATCGGCGTCGAGGTGCTGCCCGATCCCGAGCCGGAGCGGAACATCTTCACCCGCAGCGATCAGTACAGCTTCATCAAGCGGGGCGTTCCGGCCATCTTCCCGAAGATCGGGTTCCGGAAGGACTCGCCCGAGCACGAAATCATGAAGCGGTGGCGGACCGAGCGGTACCATGCGCCGTCGGACGACCTCAACCAGCCCGTCGATTTCAAGGCGGCCGCCGACTTCAACAGGCTCTATCTCGCGATCGTCGAGTCGGTGGCCAATCGGCCAGCGCGTCCGCGCTGGAACGCCGACAGCTTCTTCAGGCGGTTTGCGCAGCCCTGAGGAACCCGTCGTGGGAAACGACGAGTACGACATTCGTCTTGCCGAGCCCGAAGACATTCCGTCCCTCGCGTCGATCGAACGGCGCGCGGCGCGGCTGTTCGAGGACTGGACGGCCAGGACCGGGCTGACGCCGGCCAGATCCTCGACCACGTCAGCAGCGTCGAGGAACTGGACGAGGCGCGGCAGCGACGGCATCTCTGGGTCGCGACCCGCGACAACGAGGTCGTCGGCTTCGCCCAGGCGATGATCCTCGACGGCGTCGCCCATCTCGACGAGATCGACGTCGTTCCAGAGCACATGCGGAAGGGTGTCGGGTCGCGGCTGATCGAAACCGTCTGCCAATGGGCGGGCGAACGCGGGCTACTCGAAGATCACCCTCTCGACCTTTCGCGACGTGCCGTGGAACCGGCCCTTCTACGAGAGCCGCGGCTTTCAGGTCGTGGATCCCGGAGGCTTGCCGCCACAGCACCGCGACCTGGTGGCGACTGAGCATTCCCGCGGGCTTCGGACCGATCTCCGCGTCGATCATGGAGCGGCCGTTGAACGCGCCCGAGGCGTGGCTGCGCGGCCCGCTGGCCGGGTTCGAGCCGGTGCTCATGCCCGCCGCGCACGCGCTCGTCCAGGCGCGGGAAGACATTCAGCAGCCGCGGACGCGACGAGCGATCAGCTGTGGGAACGGCCGGGCGGCGCCGCATCCGCCGGGTACCACCTTCAACATCTCGCCGGCAGCCTCGATCGCCTGCTCACCTACGCGCGCGGGGAGAGCCTGAACGAGGCGCAACGGGCGGCGCTCGCAGGCGAAGGCACGCCGGGGGCGCAGCCGCAGGCGCTCGTCGCCGCGGCATCGCAGGCGATCGATGCCGCGTTGGACCAGCTCCGGCAGACGGCGCCGGAGACGTTGTTCGACGCTCGCGCGGTCGGCCGCGCCAGGTTGCCGGCCACTGTGCTGGGCCTGCTGTTCCACGCCGCGGAACACACCACGCGGCACGTCGGGCAGCTGATCACGACACTGAAGGTCGTGCGCGGATCATAGAATCACGACATGCGCAGACGTCTCCGCTACCAGGTGGCGATGAGCCTGGATGGATTCATCGCCGGGCCCAACGGCGAGTACGACTGGATCGTGATGGATCCGTCGATCGACTTCGGCGCCTTGTACGGCGAATTCGATACCGCGGTCATGGGCCGCAAGACGTACGAGGCCGCGCAAGGCGCCGATATCAGCACTCCCGGGCTCGACTTCGTCGTGTTCTCGCGAACCCTTGCTCCCGCCGCACGACGCGGCGTTCGCATCGTCAACGACGATCCGCGGACGTTCGTCACGGCGCTGAAGAAATCGAAGTCCGGGCGGGACATCTGGCTGTTTGGCGGCGGCGCGCTGTTCCAGTCGTTGCTGGATGCCGGCCTCGTGGACAGCGTCGAAGTGGCCGTCATGCCGGTGCTGCTCGGAGCGGGCATTCCGCTCCTGCCGCCGGGCTCGAAGACCAAGCTGAAGCTGGTGGACCATAAGGTGCTGCCGGCGAGCGGGATCGTCGCGCTCAGCTACGCCGTTCCCGGGAAGGCGGGTCCGCCTGCCCGGATCGCCTACATCAAGCCCGCGCGCAAGAAACCTGCAGTGAAGAAAAAGAAGAAGAGATGACGCCGGAAACGCAGCTCAAATCGTTCATCGGCAAATTCGAGGCGAAGGATCAACGGCTGATTCGCGCCGTCCGCAGAGCCGTCCGCCGCAGGTTCGCCGGCGCCTGGGAGCTGGTGTACGACAACTACAACTTCTTCGTCATCGGTTACTCGCCAACCGAGCGGCCTTCGGATGCGATTGTGTCGATTACCGCCCGCGCCGGGAACGTCGGGCTCTGCTTCATTCGTGGCGCCGCGCTGCCTGATCCCAAGAAACTGCTTCTGGGATCGGGTAATCAGACACGATTCATCCGACTCGATTCGGCCGACGTCCTGGCACGTCCCGAGATTGAAGCGCTGATCGCGTCGGCGATCGCGAGGGCGCGCGCACCTCTTCCGTCGCCGGGTCGTGGGCGGCTCATCATCCGATCCATCTCCGCCAAGCAGCGGCCGCGGCGCAAACCATCAAAGCCATGACGTCTTCGTCGAAACAGAAACGCGATTCGGCCGGCGCGCAGGTGCGTCGCTACATGGCGTCGCAGCCCGCGAAGCAGCGCACCGCGCTGCGCACGGTACGTGCGGCCATCCGCGCCACGGCCCCGAAGGCAGTCGAGCATTTCAGCTACGGCATTCCCGGCTTCAGGCTGGAGGGACGGCCGCTGGTCTGGTACGGCGCATTTAGGCAGCACGTCAGCCTCTACCCGGTGACCGCGGCGATCCAGCGCCCATTGGCTGACGACATCGAAGGGATACGAAACGTCGAAGGGGACCATCCGCTTCCCGCTCGAGGAGCCGATGCCGCTGGCTCTCATCAAGAAGATCGTGAGGGCTGGCGGGCCGCGCGAAGCGGCGAAGACGGCGAGAAGGTAGGTGGGTTTGGATAAGCTCATCGGCACATACGAGGGTACCGGCGCGTGGTACGACTCCAGCGGGAAAACCTCCGGCTATCGCGTCCGGCAGACCAACCTCCCGATTGCCGACGGGTTCGAGGTCGCCTTCAAACACGACTTCGACGACGGCACCGTCGTTGACGCGAAGTTCAAGATGATCTGGATTGCGCCGAACCTGTTCCGTGTCGAGACGGGCGGCGTCGCGATCGGTAACGGATATGTGTTCGACGGTTATTGCCACTATCACATGAAGCCAGGCGGCGCGTTCGTCGAGGCCAGCTATCGTGCGACCGGCGAGGATCTCGAAGTGTTCGGATCGAGCTCGAGGAATGCCGAGGGCAACTACATCGCCTGGACCGAAACGCTCCGTCGATCGGCGTGAAAGGGAACGATGACGGAGCGTCGCGTCTTCGAGAAGCAGTTGTTCGCCGGTTGGGGTGACATGGACTTCAACTCACACATGCGGAACACCGCCTTCCTCGACAAATCCGCTGACGTGAGGATGATGTTCTTCGCCGAGAACGGGTTTCCGACCAGCGAGTTCATGCGTCGAAGTCTCGGTCCGGTGATCTTGAGGGACGAGCTCGAGTACTTCAAGGAAGTCCGGCTGCTGGAACCGCTGCGCGTCACGCTGGCGATCGCCGGTCTGTCGGCCGACGGCAGCCGCTTCTCGATGCGCAACGAATTCTGGCGCCCCGAAGGCAAGCTGGCGGCGCGAGTGAACAGCTTTGCAGGCTGGCTCGATCTGTCGGCGAGACGCCTGGTCGTTCCACCCGAGACGCTCCTCGCCGCGCTCCGCTCGTTGCCCGAGACCGACGACTTCCAGGTGCTGACCACGAGCACGAAATCGAAGCCGAATGTCAGTGAAGGAGGCTAGGCGTCATTGGGTCTCTGGTTCGCTCGCGCACTGGTCACCTTCATCAGCGGAGTCGCAGCGCTCTATTTCACGTACTGGGCCGGCGGCGCGCTGGTGTACGCCCTCGGCATGTCGCCGTGGACTCTCTACATCGGCTCGCTGGCGGCCGGCGGGCTGACCGCACGCTACGTGTGGCGCCACACGTCGTCGACCGACCCCGGGTTCGTCAGCGCGGTCGTGCTCGGCGCGCTGGTCACGGGCGGAATCGGGTTTTTCGCTGGCTTCTTCGGGCCGATCATCTTCATGCCCGGCGCGAATCAAGGTCCGCTGCTCGGTATTTTCATCACCGGTCCGCTTGGATTTCTCGCCGGCGCGGTCGGCGGCGCGGTCTGGTGGCTCATGCAGCGGCGTCGCCTCCGCAGCGAACGCTCGGATCTGTCCGGCGGGCGTGCACCGGCCCCGCCGGCTCGCTTGCCGTAGGCCACCCGGAGTAGTAAGGTCACGCGCATGAATCGGCGCGCGTTCCTGACGCTTGGCGCGGTCGGCGGATTGACCGTCGCCACGTCGAAGGCTCGCAGGACGAGGTGCCGTACGGCCAGAGCCGGCTCGGCCTGTCCGACGATGGCCGCGACGGCGTCTTGTACGTGCCGAAGGCGTACAAACCCGGAACGCCCATCCCGTGCGTCATGATGCTGCACGGCTTCGCCGGCTGGGCCGACAACCTCCGTTCGACGTTCGCGCTCGGCGAGGAGTTCGGCGTCGTGATCATTGCCCCGGAGTCGCGCGGCCTGACGTGGGGACGATCGGTGCCCGGCTTCGACGACGACGTGCGATATCTCGGCGCGGCGTACCGTCACGTGACGAGCCTGATCGATGTCGACGACACGCACGTGGCACTCGCCGGCCAGTCCGACGGCGCTGGATACGCGCTCTCGATGGGGCTCGCCTACGGCGATGTCTTCAACCACCTGATGATTTTCGCCGGCGGCATGATGGCCCCGCTCCGGAAGCGCGGGATGCCGCGCATCTTCTTCGCGCACGGCCGCAACGACAACCAGATGCCCATCGACCGGACCGCGCGGCTCTTCGTGCCTCAGCTGAAGGCCGATGGCTACGACGTCACGCTGCGCGAGTACGACGGCGGCCACGGGGTGCCGCGAGAGGTGGTTCGCGAAGCGTACCAATGGTTCGTCGCCGACGACAAAGCGCACTAACCATGGACATGGCCCGAGCGTCAGCGTTGGCGGTCGTCGTCCTGGCGCTACTTGTTGGCGGGCCTTCGACTTTGCTCAGGCCAGGCCTCCGTGCCGAGCAAGCCGCGGCCAACGGTGATGCGGCCAAAGCACTGGCCGGTGCCATCGACATCCACGTCCACAGCTTCCCTGACGACCGGCCCCGATCGATCGATGCCATCGAAGCGGCCCGCCTCGCCCGATCGCGCGGCATGCGAGCGATGGTTCTCAAGAACCACTACGAGTCGACGGCCGGCCTCGCCTACCTCGTCCGCCTCGTCGTCCCGGACATCGAGGTCTTCGGCGGGATCGATCTGAACCTGACGGTTGGCGGCATCAACCCGGCGGCCGTGGAGCACATGACGCGCGTCTCGGGTGGATGGGGCCGGATCGTGTGGATGCCGACCTTTGATGCGGAGAACCAGGTGCGCGTCTCGAAGGAGAAGCGGCCGTTCGTGGCCGTTTCACGAAATGGCGAGCTCGTGCCCGAAGTCCGCGACGTGATCTCGATCATCGCCAAGCACGGCCTCGTCCTGGCAACCGGGCATTCCTCGCAGGAGGAGGGCCTGATGCTGCTGCGCGAGGGCCGCCGCCAGGGCGTGCGGCAGATGGTCGTGACGCACGCGATGCTGTCGCCGGTGCTCATGGATCTGCCGCACATGACTGAAGCCGTGAAGCTCGGCGCCTTCATCGAGTTCGTCGGCGGATCGCTCGCCACGAAGGACGCCGCGACCCGCCTCGCTCGATTCACGGAAGCCATTCGATCGCTCGGACCGGAATCCTGCATCCTGTCGTCGGATCTCGGCCAGGCCGGCAACGCCCTGCCGGCGGACGGCTTTGGTGAATTTCTGGTCGCGCTGCGCTCGAAAGGCTTTTCCGCGCAGGAGATCGATCGGATGTCGAAGGAGAACCCCGCGCGGCTGCTCGGATTGCGCTGAGCGGTATCGAATCATTGCCGACCCTGAAAGGGTCGCGCCTCTAGTGGAGAGAGACATGCGCGCATGGACGGTCGTCTTCGTTGCGGCGCTTCTCGTGGCCTCTTCGTCTGCACAGCAGGTGCGCGACAAGTCGCTGAGCATCTACGTCGTGGACGTCGAGGGCGGCAATGCCACGCTCTTCGTCGGACCCTCAGGCGGGTCCGTGCTCATCGACACGGGCAACGGCGGCGCCGCCGCGGCGCGCGATGCCGACCGCATCATGGCGGCGGTCAAGGACGCGGGCCTTGCCCAGATCGATCACCTGATCACCACGCACTGGCACGGCGACCACTTCGGAGCGATGGCCGAACTGGCGCGGCGCATTCCGATCCGCCACTTCGTCGATCACGGGCCGAACGTGCAGCCTGCGGCAGGCGCCGACGAGTTCCTGCAGAAGGTCTACCCGACGCTCTACGGTGCGGCGAAGCACACCGTCGCGAAGCCGGGCGACACCCTCGCCGTTCAAGGGCTGGACTGGCGAATCGTGACCTCAGCGGGCAACGTGCTCGCGTCGCCGCTGCAGGGAGCGGGCCGTCCGAATCCCTATTGCGCCGATTACAAGCCGCAGGAGGTCGATCGCACGGAAAACGCGCAGTCGGTCGGGAGCGTCGTCACGTTCGGACGATTCCGCGTCGCGCACCTGGGCGATCTGACATGGAACAAGGAATTCGACCTGATGTGCCCGTCGAACCGCATCGGCACCGTCGATCTGTTCGTCGTGTCGCATCACGGCCAGCCGATCTCGAACTCGCCGCAGCTCGTCCACGCGCTCGAGTCGCGCGCGGCGATCATCAACAACGGAACGCGCAAGGGCGGACAGCCAGACGCGATGCGGATTATCTACTCGGCGCCGCGGCTCGAGGATGTCTGGCAGATCCATTTCTCGCTGCTCAGCGGCCAGGAATTCACCGTGCCCGGGCTTGTTCATCGCGAACCTGACCGACGACAATCCCGACGCCATGCCGCTGAGCGCGATGCCGCCGCCGGCGCCTGGCGGCGGCGCGCCTCCGCCGCCCGTGCACAACGGGCCGGCACACTGGATCAAGGTGTCGGCGACCGCTGACGGCTCGTTTACCGTGACGAATGGCCGCAATGGATTCGCAAAGCGATACGCCGCGGCCTCGCGGTAACCGCCGCTCGCTGTCCGACCGTCTTCAGCTCGCCGCCGCGCGGCTGATTGCGCGGCTGCCGGACCGGGTCAAGATCGCGCTGTCGGGCGAGCCTGCCATCGTCATCGACGGCCAGCAGCTGGATCCGCAGGCGCAGTTTCTCCGCAGCGTCCGCCGCCGGCGCCTGAAGTACGGGCTCCTCGAGCCGAGCGTCGATGCCGGGAGGCGGCGGTATCGGCGCCAGGCGGTCGTCTTCAGGGGCCCGACGACGCCTGTCGGCGCGGTGCTGGACTTCGAGATCCCCGCCGGCGATCATCAGATCGCCGTCCGCCACTATGCGCCGCCTGGCGGCGCGGCCACCAGGCCGCCGCTGCTCGTCTACTTCCATGGCGGTGGGTTCGTGATTGGCGACCTCGACACGCACGACGCGCCGTGCCGCATCCTGTGCCGCGAGGCCGGCACCCACGTGCTCAGCGTCGGCTACCGGCTCGCGCCCGAGCATCCGTTCCCGGCGGCGCTCGACGACGCGCTCACCGCGTACCGCTGGGCGCTGGCCAACGCCACGAATCTCGGAGCCGATCCCGATCGCGTCGCGGTTGGCGGCGACAGCGCCGGGGGCAATCTCAGCGCCGTCGTGTCGCTGCTCGAGCGCGACGAAAGACCGCCGGCCGCGCAATTGCTGATCTATCCCTCGACGGACGCCGCCGGCGTGCGCTCGTCGCACGCGCAGTTCGACGGCGGATTCGTCCTGACGCGCCAGGATTGCAAGGCATTCTTCCGCTGCTACACGGGGCACCGCCGCGTCGACCTGGCCGACCCGCGCATCTCGCCGCTCCGCGCCCCGAATCACGCGAACGCGCCTCCAGCGCTCATCGTCGTCGCCGGGTTCGACGTGCTTCGTGACGACGGCCTGGAGTACGCGGAGGCGCTGGCGATCGCGGGCACACATGTCGAGGTCCGCAGGTTCCCTTCGCTCGAGCACGGTTTCGTGCACACCGTGGGAATCTGTCCCGCCGCCCATCGCGCCGTCGTCGAGATCGGGCGGCACTGGCGCGCGCTCGTCGAATCGGCGGCCGGTGTCCCGGTTGTGGCGCACCCTGCGGCGACCGGAATGGGACGCCACGCGCGGCACACACCATGAAGACGGCCCGGGCCGCCGTTGGTCTCACGGTGAAATCCGGCTGGGCGAGCGCGGTACTCCTGACACGGACGGGCGAATCGCTCGCGGTCGCCGACTGCCGCACGGTGATGCTGTCTGATCCGGACGTCGCGGAGTCGCGCCAGCCGTACCACGCCGGGTTCGGTACGGCGCGGGCAGCCGGCACCGGGCTCTCGCGCCTCGTGGCGTCGGTCAGGCGATTCGGACGGACGTCGATGAACCGGCTGCTGCGGCAGTACGCCGACGAAGGACACACGATCTGCGGCGCCGGCGTCGTGGTCGGCAGCCTCGTCGATCCGCGCACGATCGGCAACGATCACATCCGGATCCACGCGCTGGAGGGTCAGCTGTTCCGAACCATCGTGCAAACGAGCCTGTCGAAGCGCGGCGTGAAGTGCTCGGTCTGGCGCGAGCGCGATCTGTTCGGCGCCGCCGGCGAACGGCTGGGCAGGAAGGAACACGCGTTGCGGACCGCGCTGCTCAATCTCGGCCGGGACGTGCCCGGCTCGTGGCGGGCGGAGCAGAAGGCGGCCGCGCTCGCCGCGTGGATCGTGCTGGAAGCGCGGACACCGTGCGGGCGACCCTCTCAGGGTCGACACGTAACGTAGGGCGACCCTTTTAGGGTCGCCGTAAAATGTCGGCGTGACGCAGTCCGCGCGTGCTTTGCTTGTCGTTGTCGCCCTTTGCACGATTCAGATCCCGGCCGACGCCCAGCCGTCGACCGTCACGCTCTCGATCGTCGGCACCAACGATCTCCACGGCGGCATCCTTCCCGAGAATGGTCACGGCGGCCTCGCCTTGTTCGCGGGCTACGTGAAGAACCTCCGCGCGGCCCGCGCGCGCGATGGCGGCGCCGTGCTGCTGGTCGACGCCGGCGACATGTGGCAGGGGACGCTCGAGTCGAACCTGCGGGAAGGCGCGCCAGTTGTCGCGGCCTACAACGCGCTCGGCTACACCGCCGCCGCAGTGGGCAATCACGAGTTCGACTTCGGACCAGCCGGACCGGCGACGACGCCCGGCGCGATCGGCGCGCGACCCGCGCGGCGCGCTCAAGGCGCGTGCGGCGGAAGCGTCTTTTCCGTTTCTCGCGGCCAACCTGATCGACGCCGGCACCGGCCGTCCGGTGGCCTGGCCGAACGTGCGGCCGTCGATCCTCGTCGATGCCGCGGGCGTCAAGGTGGGCATCATCGGCGTGATGACGAGCGGCGGCTTGAGCCAGACGATCGCTGCGAACACGCAGGGGCTGCGGCTCGATCCGCTCGCCGCGTGATCGAGGCGGAAAGCCGCCGTCTGACGTCCGGCCGGAGCGACCGTCGTCATGGTGGTACGGCGCATGCCGGAGGACGATGTACCGACTTCCGGCAGCCCCGCGATGTCTCGAGCTGTGAGAGCGGATCCGAAATTTTCGAGCTGGCGCGCCGTCTGCCTCCGGCCGGTCGACGTCATCATCGCGGGTCACACGCATGCGGGCCTCGCGCACGAGGTGCGCGGGATTCCCGATCGCCGAGGCATATTCGGGCGGGCGCGCATTCTCGCGAATCGATCTCGTCGTCGACCGTGCAACCGGCCGTGTGCGGCAGCGCGCGGTCAGGCCCCTCGCGAGATCTGCTCGCGCGCCAATCGACAGACCGCGAGGTGCGTGCAGCAGGGCCCCATCGCCCGCTATGAGGGCGCCGATGTCGCGCCCGACCGTGAGATCGAGAAGCTTCTCGCGCCGGCGGTCGCCGAAGCCGCCGCTCTCCGGGCGAAGCCGGTCGGCGTCACCCTCGACACGCCGATGCGGCGGGGCGACGACGGGTTGCAGTCGCCGCTCGGGCAGCTGTTCGTCGAAGCGATGCGCCACGCGGCGAAGAGCGATATGGCGATCAACAACACGAACGGCGGGCTGCGCGCGGATCTGCCGGCCGGCGCGCTGAACTACGGCAGCCTGTTTCGCGCCGTTCCCTTCGACAATCAGCTCGTCACGTTGCGACTGCGCGCGGCCGATGTGTCGCGCGTGCTCGCGGCCGAACTCCGCCGAAGGAGTCTGCGCGTGAGCGTTTCGGGCGCGCGCGTCGTGGCCAGCTGCGCCGGCGGCGCGCTGCGCGTCCGGCTGCACGGCGACTCCGGGCCGATCGCAGACGATACGGTGCTCCGCGTCGCGACGACCGACTTCCTGGCGCTCGGCGGGGAAGGAGTCTTCACGCCCGTCGCTCCGCCCGGCGGGTACAAGGTAGGCGACGGTCCACTGGTGCGGGATGCGGTCGCCGACTGGCTGCGGGCCCGGGCGGGCCGCCTCGGCGAGGCCGAATTTACGCGGCGCGCCGCATCCGCCTGGACACTGCCGGGTCCGCTGCCCCTGAACTGCTCACCGTAGAGGCGCTCGGAGTAAACTGCGCTCCGACTCAGGCGGGCCTGAAGGTCCGCACTACGACTGGCCGATGGCGGACCTAAGAGGTCCGCCCTACTTCGGCATGGAGGCAGCCATGTCAGTTCCACGTGTCAAGGGTGCACTCGCCGCTGCCGCAGCGGCCGCACTGCTCTCCGGCGTGACGACGCTCACACAGGGCGAGATTGTCGATCCGGCGACCAAATCGCTGCCGAATCCCAATCCGAAGGTCATCAAGAACTTCGGCACGCTGCCCGACGGCAGGATGTGGGGGAACACCGCGGGCGTCGACATCGGACCGGACGGTCAGCTCTGGGCGTACGACCGGTGCGGCACCAACTCGTGCGCCGGTTCGAACGTCGATCCGATCGTGAAGTTCGATCGCAACAGCGGCAAGCTGCTCGCGAGCTTCGGGCGCGGCCAGTTCATCTTCCCGCACGGCATCCACGTGGATCGCGACGGCAACGTCTGGGTCACGGACGGCCGCGCCGCGAGCAAAGAGGAACTGGCGAAGTTTCCGAACGAAACAGGGAAGGGCCATACCGTCCGGAAGTTCAGCCCGGACGGCAAGGTCCTGCTGACGCTGGGTAAGCCGGGCGTCGGACAGCGGGGAACGGATACGTTCAACGAGCCGAACGACGTGATCACGGCGCCGAACGGCGACATCTTCGTGTCCGACGGACACAGCGGCCAGAACCCGACCGCGACGCCCGACACCAACGCCCGCATCGTGAAGTTCACGAAGGACGGCAAGTTCGTCAAGGAGTGGGGCAAGTTCGGATCGGGCCCGGGTGAGTTCCGTACGCCGCACGCGCTGGCGATGGATTCACGCGGCCGCCTCTTCGTCGCCGATCGCGGCAATCACCGGATCCAGATCTTCGACCAGGACGGCAAGTTCCTCGAGGAGTGGAAGCAGTTCAGCCGCATCAGCGGACTGTTCATCACCCGCAACGACACGCTGTACGCGATCGACTCCGAGTCGAGCCCGGAACGGCACCCGAACTGGAAGACCGGCGTCCGCATCGGGACGACGAAGGAAGACAAGGTGCTGCAGTTCATCCCGCCGCACGCACTGCCGACAGGCGCCGCACAGGGCGCGGCGGGCGAAGGCGTCGCGGTCGATGGCGACGGCAACGTGTTCGCGGCCGAGGGTCCGATCTCGCGCCAGGCGGCCGGCGGCGGCTTGACCAAGTACGCGAAGTAGCGAAGACGTGCCGCGGGACCGTGTCTCCACAGTACCGTGCCGGTCGACGAGTTCATGGCGGCGGCGATCGCGGAGGCCGAGGCAGGCCTGCGCGAGGGAGGGATTCCAATCGGTTCGGTGCTCGTGCATCGCGGCCGCATCCTCGGACGCGGCCACAATCGCCGCGTGCAGCGCGGCAGCGTGGTGCTGCACGGCGAAATGGACGCGCTCGAGAACGCCGGCCGGCAGCCGGCCGCGGTCTATCGAGAATCGATCCTGTATACGACGCTCTCGCCGTGTCCCATGTGCACGGGCGCGATCCTGCTCTACGGCATTCCGCGCGTCGTGATCGGCGAGAACCGGACCTTTCAGGGTGACGAAGCGCTGCTCACCGCGCGAGGCGTGGCGCTCGAGGTTCTGCAGGATCCCGATTGCATCCGGATGATGATGGATTTCATCCGTGATCACCCGGCACTCTGGAGCGAAGATATTGGAGTGTAAGCGCGAGCGAGCGCGCCGGCGACGCGGCGCGAGAGAGCGTGTGGGGGAGTCCGAGGGGCGCAGCCCCTCGGGTAAGACTCATGATTCGCACGTATGGGCTGACCCATGTCGCATTGAGCGTTCGCGACGCCGACCGTTCGGCGACGTTCTACAAGCAGGTGTTTGGCGCGGTCGAGGTCTACCGCCAGGACGGCTTCGTGCAGCTGCAGACGCCGGGGACCCGCGACGTGCTGGTGCTCGAGGAGGATCATGAACGCGCGGGCCGCGCCGGCGGCATCGTGCACTTCGGGTTCCGGCTGATCGATCCCGCCGACATCGATCGCGCCGCGCGCCGCCGTCGAGGCTGCCGGCGGCACCATCCGCGAGCACGGCGAGTTCGTCCCCGGCGAGCCGTACCTGTTCGCCCTCGATCCCGACGGCTACGAGCTCGAAATCTGGTACGAGTTGCCGACAGCGGTGGATCCCAAATGACGCTTCGCGCGCCGTTCGTCGTTCGCGGCGCTTCGCCCCTTCGTTCGTCGTTCGAACGTCGAACGACAGATATCGAGGCGAACGTCGAACGGCAGCCAAGGTGAAGGGGAGCGCTGCGTGATCCTGGCGCTCCTCGACCAAGCCTACGATCGGCCGTCCTGGCACGGGACGAACCTGCGCGGTTCGCTGCGCCGCGTGACGCCGGAGCAGGCGGCGTGGCGCCCCGGTCCCGCGCGCCACAACATCTGGGAGATTGCCGTGCACGCCGCCTACTGGAAATACGCCGCGTGGCGGCGGTTGACGGGCGGGACGAGAGGCTCGTTCCCGCTGAAGGGCTCCAACTGGTTCAAGCGCCCGGTCGAACGATCGGAGGCCGCGTGGCGATCCGACCTCGCGCTGCTCGACGAGATGCACCGCGTGCTGCGCGAGTCGGTCCGCCGCCTGCCGGCCTCGGCGCTCGCCCGCACCCCCAGAGGCAGCAAGGTCAGCAACTTCGCGCTCTTATCGGGCGTCGCCGCCCACGACCTGTATCATGCCGGCCAGATTCAGCTGTTGAAGCGCCTGGCCCGCGGGCGCGTATGATGCCGGTGCCGCTGCCGGGCGCGGGTGCCGGGCGCCGCGGCGATGCCGAGCCGAGGAAAGCGAATCCGAGGCGAGCATCAGCGTAAGTTCGCGGCGGGGGTGGGGCCCCGCCGCCAGTGAGAGCAGGCAAGCGAGGTGGCATGCGGACAGCGTAAGTTCGCAGCTGGGGGTGGGGCCCCGCCGCCAGTGGAAAAAAGAGGACTATGCGTGAGTTGACCTGTATCTGTGCGGTCGTATGCGTGGCGCTCACCGCGTCCGCCCAGCAGCCGCCGCTGCCGGCGACGGACGTCAGCTCTGCCGAAATCACCGCCTTCATCGACAAGCTGCCGAAGGACGCAATCAGCGATCTGCCGATCAAGGTCGTCGACGTCGGCGGCTACCGCGTCGGTGTGTATGGCGTGTTCCGCCCGAAATCGGTGAAGCAGGATGCCGTCCTCCACGAGGTCCGCACCACCGAGGTCTACCAGATGCTCGAGGGTGTTGGCACGCTCGTCACCGGCGGGCGGCTCGTCGATGAGCGGCGCGACCCCAAGAGCACGACCGTGCGAGGCAGCCGCATCGAAGGCGGCGTGAGCCGCCGCGTCGTCAAGGGCGACGTCATCATCATCCCCGGCCGCACGCCGCACTGGTGGAGCGCGCTCGAAAGCGACATCAAGTACACGATCATCCGATCGGATCCCGACAACCGGCTGCCGCTTCGACCAGGAGAGTCCCGATGAAGGCGCTGCTCGGCATCGCTCTTCTGGGGGCCGCCCTGGGCGCCGTGGTTGCCGCCGCCGAACCGGCCACGCCGGTCAAGCTCGCCAAGGCAGCCGCCGACGCGGCCGTCAAGGAGATCATGAAGGACCGCGCCGACACCGAGGCGTGGCTGAAGAGCGACATCACCTCGTACCTGGCGACCGTCGATCGCCAGGACTTCGGCACAAAGAAGACCCTGACGATCGGCCGCGCCGCCGGCAACGACCTGCGCATCGACGATGCCGAGGTGATGGCGCATCACCTGAAGGTGACGGTCGAGGGCGACACGTTCCGCGTGCAGGCCGTGGACCCGGGCGCTCAATTCAAGGTCGGAACCGAGGAGAAACGCGAAGCGGTCGTCGATCCATCGAGCGTCGGCGTCGGCCGGTTTCAGCTGCGGCTCTCACATCAGCGGTACCCGGGAATCATCGTCTTCGATCCCAAGAGTCCTCACTTCAAGGCATACAAGGGATTGAAGTATTTCCCCGTCGACCTGGCTTTCCGGTACGAGCTGCCGCTGACTCCCAACCCGAAACCGGAAACGATGCTTATCCTGTCGACGCGCGGCAACCAGCGCAACGCGCAGCGCGTCGGCTGGTTCGACTTCGTGGTCGGCGCGACGCCGGTCCGGCTCGAGGCGGTCCGCCTGCTCGAGCCGGGCGTCGGCGAAAACGACATCAGCGTCTTCTTCCGCGACGCAACCAGCGGCAAGGAGAGCTACGAGCTGGGCCGCTACGTGGACGTGAAGAAACTATCGAACGGCAATTACCTGCTCGACTTCAACTTCGCGTACAACCCCGCCTGCGCAGTGTCGGATCATTACAACTGTCCGATACCGCCTAAGACAAACGTGCTGGCGGTCGCGATTCGCGCCGGCGAGATGGATTCGCACTATCACTAGGCTCACGATCCGCCTGGGGCAGCGCGCTCCAGAGGTCGTAGAGGAATCGGAACGCGAACAACGGGCCCAGCACCGTCCATCCTGAAGACGGCAGGTCGTTCGCCTGCCGGACGACGACGACCATGCCCGCAACGAGCACGGACACCGCGAGAATCGTGAGTTCACGCGTGTTGTAGCCAACGTTGACATCCCAGCGCGCCTTCGGATCGATCACGGTCGTGCGGGTGAGCAACGACTGCAGCCAGTAGATGATCGCCAGGCCAGACGCCCACTGCAAATCCTGCTCGAATCTGATCGCGTCGAGATCCAGCTCACGGTCGGCGTTGACGTTGCCGAGCACGACCGCCAGGAACGCCAGGAAGATCACGGTGAAGAAATATGCGCCCGGGCCGGCAGCTTGCTGCGATCCCTCATAGCGAATCGGCTGCGACTTGGCCGATGCAGGCGGCAGGCGGCTGACGAGTGGTGCGAGGCGCAGGAGCAGCGAGTCTTCGCGCGCGGCCAGCGTCCGCGTCACGGCGAACACCGTCGCGAGGCGAAGTCCGTATTCGAGAATGAACGCGTAGACGAGCACTTGAGGCCGATCGCCGGCACGAACGACGCCGGCGACCGCCAGCGCCAATCCGGCGACGTGAACGGCGACGATGTAGAAAGTGAACACGAGGGCGCCATGCTAGCAAACGTTCGATTACGACCCGACGAGTTACAAGAGCAACCTCGAATCGCTCGGCGTGCCGTTCCCGCCGAAATAACGCGCGACGAAAGCGCGAAAGACCGGGCCACGAAAGCACGAAAGCACGAAAAGGGCCTGGCTTACGTGCCGGGTGTCTCGCGCGACATCCCGGGCAGGTAGCGCCGATGGGCCACGCGTAGCGCGACCAGATCGGGCCGATCACCCTCTAATTCAACCGTTTCAACTCGACGTCGAACGTGCTGTCCGCGTCGAACCGTTGCCATGTAGCCGTGCCGTCATATCCAGGTTTGCCCGCGAGGAACTCGATCGGCCAGGCGCGCGGGATGCCACACAGCGAGTACCGGCCGTCGGCGCCAGCGAAAACAGCGCCAAAGAGCGTACTGTCAACGTTCCAATCCACGGCGACGTCCGCGCCATCGATGCCCACCCGCCCCGCCGATGTCAGTTCATAGATCTGGCCGGAGATGATTAGAGGGGGCATGGTCGGCGAGGGCTGCGGGTTGACTTTCGAGGTGATCTCCACGTTCAGCTCGGCGGCACGGGGGCCAGGTTGGAGAGCCGCCGCGCACACCTGCTGGTGCTCGGCTGAGCCAGCGTGGACGGCAGTAACGTAGCCGGCGGGCACTTGCGTGATGGTGTATCGGCCCGCCGAATCGGTAGTCGTGAAGATCGTAGAAACCGCGCCCGAAACCAGGGGCGGGGGACCGACGGCCGCCCAAAAGCGGCCGGTTGGCGGCCGGCGTTCGGCTCCCCGGACCAAGCTCGAATACTGTTCCCGAAACTGTGAACGTGGCTGCAGGAACGGACGGCGGGTCGGGCGTCCCGGGCCCGGGAGTCGGGCCGAGTTGAGTATCGCAGCCTGCGACGAGCCATGCCACAGTCAGAAGCGTCACAACAGGTGAAGAGATCTTCATGGGTCGCTCCAGGCCGGCGCCACAGCGCCTCGGCGATTCGCTCTGTTGACCCGATCCGCGCGAGCCGCGCGCCCGCAGCGACATGGTCGCACGGACTACTAGCCCTTGACGTTCCGCGGCCCGGCGCGCCAGTCTTTGGCCGTGAGCCTTTGAAGCCGTTCGAGATACTGTTGATAGGGTGCGGCAGTTGACGCGTCCCCCTCCCGCATCAATTCGTACAGGTTCTCGGCAAGGACCGACCCGATCGCATGGAGCGCATCGTGCCGACTGAGACCCTCGCCTTGAAGACGGGAGAGTGTGTTCACAACCATTGCTTCCCCAAGGGCAAGCTGGTTCTCCACTACGACGTGAATCACCGCATGAAGTTGTGCATTGGGCAATTTGATCGTCTGGCGACGATGATAGGCAGAAACCAGCTCGATCCGATCGCCTTCGTCGGTCCGCAGCCAGTCCGTTGGCGTTGGTGAAGTGTCCGGATTGTACGAGTCCATTTCGAATCCAGATTGTCGTTGAATCCGTCCGACTAACGGCTACGTTTCAGCCGGGCGGGTCATTGTCTCGCGTCGGCTCCATGTGGATGTTATGGCGTGTCGAGAGCGCTATCAGCAAAAGACAAACAGATCGATGGGCTCGGCAATCACGTGTTCCCCGACCCTGGCGCCGTGCTTGCGCACCGCGGCCACACCACTCTGCATCTCGTCTGGAGTCAGCTGCGCAAGTACCCAATCTCCTCCGGCCGCGAGCCTGTCAGCGTAGTCCTCCCAGCTCTCGGCGAGCCTTTGCGTGATCACCTCGCGCGCAGCGACTCGGAAGCCAGCCGCCTCAAATGGTGCGCACAGAGTGGGAGGATCCGGCAACAGCGCCTCGAGTATCGAACGGCTGGAGGGAAAGAACGGAACGTAGGGATACGCGTTCACACGATCGCGCGTACCGGTTCTGACGAATACTGAGCCTGATTCCCGCAGTGACTCACGGCACTCACGAGCCGCGAGTGCTCTGTTCCAGAAGTGATGGAAGCTCATGGAGATGAAGACCACGTCGACTGACCCTGATTGCAGGGGAATGGCCTCGGCTTGTCCGCGCAAATAGCGAACGCGAGCATTGCGGCACTTGTTCCTGGCTCGCTCCAGCATCTTGGTCGAAGGATCAACGCCCAGGACATCTGCCCCAAAGTGGCCTGCGAGGGCTTCTGAAAACCGTCCGGTTCCGCAGCCCAGGTCGAGGATCTTCTCAACCGGTTGCGTGTCGACATGTCCCTCGAGGGCTCGCATCCAGAGCGCGAGCACGTCTGGGGCGAGATCGCGACCGCGGTCATATCCGGCCGGGATGTCAGTCAGGTCGTAGTTCACGGCCGCTCGATTGAACCAAGAAACCGTGAGCCGAATGGTTTGCGCGCGCGTACTCGACGTCCACTCGATGGACCCTGGAGCCGTCTTGGTAATCACGAAACTGGGCCGGAACTGCCGGCCCCCTGAGCTGATGTCAAACGCAATGGCAATGTCGTCGCCTCGGACAGTGGGTGTGAAAGTGACCCGTTCTTCACCATGAACCTCGTTGAGCTCCAGGCGCCCTTCGCTACCTGACTGCACTCTCATTTCGGGCTTGGCCACGATCGAACCGTCTATGGTCACCTCGAACTGAAGCCGAATCCGTTCCTGCGCAATTGCGGACGACATGCCCACAGCGACGGCCACGCCAAACGATGAAGTATTTCCTTATCGAATCATCGTTCGCTTTCGTGTTTTCGTGGCTCATCGTTTTTCGACCAGCGCTTTCATGAAGTCGCGGAACCAGCGCTCGTCCCACGCAAAGCCGCCCGCGGCCGGGGCAGTGATGTTGTTGCAGCAGATTGCAACCGCCGCTGCTCCTCGCGAAGTTCCTCGATCTCGGCCCGGCGCGCGCGATCCAGGCCGCCGTCTTGAATGAATCGAACGACCTGGTGCAGCTCGCCGCGGTCGAGAAACGTCCCGTGCCCGCGGCAGACGTCGACGACCGTCCCCGAGCGGCGGCCGAAGTTCAGGCGGTTCATCATCGTGCCGCAGCGCAGACACGGGCGATAGGTGGTCGGCTGCGGGCTGACGGCGCTCTGCCGCCGCGCCGGATCACCGTGGAGCACGGCTGCCTGGCTCACCTGGCTGGCGCAGAGCCGCTCGAACGCATCGGCTTCGATCCAGGTGCCGTCGCACCCCTCGCACTCGAGCAGATCGAGATCGCCGACCGTGATCCAGCGCATCGCACCCCGGCAGGCGGGGCACCGCACCTGGCGGGCGTCCATCGGCTCGCCGCGGCTCTGCGCCGCGCCGCAGTGCGGGCAGTAGGCCGATCCTTCGAATAACAAGGCGAAACACGACGGGCAGCCGACCGTGGCCAGCCGCGCCTGGCAGTACTCGCAGCGGGCGCTTCCGCTCCGCGACGGCGCTCCGCAGCCGGGACATCGCAGCGTCGCTCCGGGCCCGAGCCTGTAAAATGGCGCCTGCCACGCGTGGAGGCATGGCACTGATTGTAGTCAGGTGCGCATGATCGCGATAACACTCGCCCTCGCCGCCGCGCTCGCCGCTCAGGAGGCGGGCACCGTCGTCCGCGCCGACAAGCGTGTCCAGGAACGGACCTACGTCTTCGCCGAGACCGGGGAAGACGATTCCCTACGCGCTGTTCGTGCCGTCCACTTACAGCCCGTCGAAGAAATGGCCGCTCATCGTCGCGCTCCACGGCCTCGGACGCCCGTTCGACTGGATGATGGGCTACGAGGGCATGATCGATTTCGCCGAGCGCGACGGCTTCATCGTCGTCTCGCCGCTCGGGTACCACGCGCGCGGCTGGTATGGGAGCCGCGGGCCGGGACTCGTCGGCAACCCGCAGCCCGCGCCGCCGGCCGAGCAGCTGCCGGCGAATCTCGGCGAGCTGAGCGAGAAGGACGTGATGAACGTCCTCGAGATTGCACGGCGGGATTTCGCGGTCGATCCGGACCGCATCTACCTGTGGGGCCACTCGATGGGCGGCGCCGGCACCTATTATCTTGCGGCCAAGTATCCCGACTTGTGGGCGGGCCTCGCGGTGGCCGCGCCGGCCCCGTCGGCGCCGCCGACGCAGCTCGAGGGCTTCCGGCACCTGCCGATCCTCGTGCTGCATGGAGACAACGATCAGACCGTGCCGGTCGGCCAGACGCGGCAGTGGGTCGCGAAGATGAAAGAGCTCGGGATGGAGCATGTCTACTTCGAGGTGAAGGGCGGCGACCATTCGCTCTTCGTCTCGCAGAACCGCGAGACGCTGTCGAAAGTTTTCTCGTTCTTCAACATCGTGCGAAAGAGGTCCTCATGAATCGCCGAGAGTTCGTCGCCGGTTCCCTGGCTGCCGCCGCCCTGTTGCGCGCGCGTGAGGCGCCAGCGCAGACACCGGCGCAGGCGAATGGTGTTCGCATCCTCGTGTTCGATACGTTCGGCACGGTCGTCGACTGGCGCGGGTCGCTGATTGCCGAAGGCGAGCGCCTCGGCAAGGCGAAGGGGCTGAACGTCGACTGGGCGGCGTTCGCCGACGCGTGGCGCGGCGGCTACGGCCCGTCGATGAACCGCGTGCGCAAGGGCGACCTGCCCTGGACCAAGCTCGACGCGCTGCACCGCATGATCCTCGACGAGCTGCTCGTCAAGTACAAGATCGAGAACCTGTCCGAGGAAGAGAAGCGGCACCTGAACTACGTGTGGCATCGGCTCAAGCCCTGGCCGGATTCGGTTCAGGGTCTCACGCGGCTCAAGAAGAAATTCGTCATCGCGCCGCTCTCGAACGGCAACGTGTCGCTGCTGACCAACATGGCCAAGCAGGCGGGCCTGCCCTGGGACGCCATCCTCTCGACCGAGATCGTGAAGCGCTACAAGCCGGATCGCGAAACCTATCTGATGGCCGCGGAGTTCTGGGACGTCGAGCCGGCGCGCCGTCATGATGGTGGCCGCGCACGCCGGCGATCTCGACGCGGCGAAGAAACTCGGGCTGAAGACGGCCTACGTCCACCGGCCGCTCGAATTCGGTCCGGCCCGCACACCCAACCGGCCCGCCGACGGCAGCTACGACTTCATGGCCCGCGATTTCAGAGAGCTGGCGACGCAGCTCGGGGTTTAGGCGGAAGGGCAGGAGGGCAGGAAGAGCAAAGGGCAGGAAGGCAAAGGGCAGGAAGGGCAGAGGGCAGGAAGGACTGACCAGGAAAAGCGCCTGCGGCCATGCGAGCCCGAGGTCAACCGTGTGCTAATCCGAGGGCGAGCATCAGCGTCAGTTCGCGGCGGGGGTGGGGCCCCAGCGCCAGTGAAAAAAGTAGACAAATGCCCACGAAAGATCCACGCGTCGACGCCTATATCGACAAGGCGGCCGACTTCGCGAAGCCGATCCTGAAAGAGATTCGCGCACGCGTGCACGAAGCCTGTCCGACCTGCGAAGAGACGATGAAGTGGAGCTCGCCGTCCTTCGAGTACAAGGGGATGCTGTGCGGCATGGGGGCGTTCAAGGCGCACTGCATGTTCGGATTCTGGAAAGCGGAGCTCGTGGTCGGCGGCAGCAACCCCCACGCGAGATTTCGACACCTCGAATCCATCGCCGACCTGCCGCCGAAGAAGGAAATGGCGGCGCTGATTCACAAGGCGATGGCGCTCAACGACAACGGCGTCGTCGTCGCGCGAGCGCCACGCGAGAAGAAAGCAGCGCGGCCCGCGTGCCGGCGGACCTGGCCGGCGCGCTGCAGAAGAACAAGAAGGCAAGAACAGCATTCGAGGCCTTCAGCCCGAGCCACAAGCGCGAATACGTCGAGTGGATCACCGAAGCGAAGCGTGACGAGACGCGGCAGAAGCGGATTCAGACGGCGGTCAAGTGGATCGCCGAAGGGAAGTCGCGAAACTGGAAGTACCAGTAGAGCAAATGCAAGCCACGAAGACGCGAAGACGCGAGGAGCTCGCTGAGATCTGCACGAGTCTTCGCGTCTCAGTCGAGTGCGTTACCGTACTCATTCTTACTCTAGCGCAGCGCCCGCATCGGTTCCACTCGCGACGCCTTGAGCGCCGGAACGAAGCCGGCGGCTAGAGCGACCAGGGACAACGCGGCTGCCGAACCCACCAGCACGATCGGATCCGACCCGCTCATCTGATAGAGCAGTGACTGCGCGAGGCGGCTGAGCCCCCACGCGGCGCTCGAGGCCGACGATGCCACCGACGATCGTCATGCGGCTTACCTGCCCGAGCACCATTCCGCGGACGCGCGACGGCGCGGCGCCGAGCGCCATCCGGAGCCCGATCTCACGCGTGCGCTGGACGACGGTGTAGGCGAGCACGCCGTAGAGGCCGATCGCCGCGAGCACGGTCGCGAGGATGGCGAACGATGCCGACATGATGCTGATGAAGCGGTCGAGGAACACGTTTTCGCGGATCTGCTGCTGAAGCGTGCGCAGTTCGCTGACCGGAAGATTCGGATCCACTCGCGCCACGGTCTTGGGAATGTTGGCCAGGAAGGCCTCGGGATCGACCGCCGTGCGGATGTAGAAGTTCAGCGACCCGATGCGCTCGTTCTGCAGGATCGGCCGGAAGAACAGCGGCGGCACGTCACCCTTGACCTCGCTGTACTTGGAGTCCTTCACCAGGCCGACGATTCGAATGTCCAGCGTGCGGCTGCGGCCGGTCGCCATCATCCGGCCGACCGGGTCGGCGCCGAGGTTGAACTTCTTGGCGAACGATTCGTTCACCAGCGCCACCTTGGGCGCGCCGAAGCCGTCCGCCGAGGTAATTTCCCGGCCGGCCAGCAGCGGAATGCCCAGCGTGGAGAAGTAGCCGGGAAGCACTTCGTTGTAGCGCGAGTTGGTGTCGGTGTCGGGCCCGGCATCGAAGCCTTCGACCGAGACACTGGTGCCCCAGTTGCTGCCGGCCAGCACCGGCACGAGCCCGCCGGTGACCGCCGCCGCTCCGGGCAGCGCCGCCAATTCGTCGGTAATCCGTACCGCGAGCTGGCGGATTTGCTCCGGCTTGTAGCCGTTCAACTGCGGCGAGACGCCGAAGGTGACGACGTGCTCCGGGTTCAAGCCGAGGGTGGCGCGCATCACGTTGACGAGGCTCCTGGCAAAGAGGCCCGCCGACACGAGCAGCATCATCGACAAGGCAATCTGCGCCGTGGCCAGTGTCACCCGGAACCGGGCCGCGGCCTTGGCGCCCGACGGCTGTCCCGCCTGGTTCTTCAAGCTCGAGATCGAATCCGGGCGCGTGCTGTGAAGCGACGGGTAAAGGCCAAACAGGAAGCCGGTGCCGAGCGTCAGGATGGCGGAGACGAGCAGCACGGGTGCCGAGAGCTGGACTTCAATCGTGGCGGCCGCCTCTGCCGGCAGGAGCGACGTAATGACTCTCAGCGTGGCCCCCGCGAAGAACAGTCCCGCGACGCCGCCGCACGCGGCGAGCAGCAGCGACTCCGTGAGCAGCTGCACGATCAGCTGCCGCCGGCTGGCGCCCAGCGACAGGCGGACCGCCATCTCGCCGGCACGCGACGCGGACCGCGCCAACAGCAAGTTGGCGATGTTGGCGCAGGCGATGAGCAGCACGATGCCGGTGACGCCGAACAGCAGCGAGATCGGCGTCGCTGCCTCGCTGCCGATTTCGCTCTGCCCCTGCGCGCCATCCTCGACGACGATCGGCTTCGTCTTGAAGCGTTCCAGCGTCTGCTCGCTCATGTTCTTCTGGAGCGGGGCTTCGACCTGGTTGATGATCCCCGAGTAGAGCGGGGTCAGCGCCGCGCGCGCCTGTTCAATCGTCACACCCGGCTTGAGGCGCGCGAAGAGGTACACCCAGTAGCTTTGCCGGTCCGACGAAGGGAGCACGCCGGGCTGCATCAGCTCTCGCAGCGTGATCGGCACGAACACCAGCGGCCGTTCGCCAATCGTGGTGCCGCTGAAGCCCCGCGGCGCCACCCCGACGATCGTCATCGCCTGGCCGTTGACGACGAGCGGCGTCGAAAGGATGTCCGGGCTGCCGGCGAACCGGTCCTGCCAGAACGCGTAGCTCAGCACCGCGACCCGCCCGTCCCCCTCCACCCGATCGTCGTCCGGGCCGATGAAGCGTCCGAGCGCCGGCTGGATACCGAGCGTGGGGAAGTAGCTGCTGGACACGGCCAGCCCGTCGCCGGTGAAGGTCTGACCGGCAGCTGCCAGGTTGGCGCCGAACAGCCGGTGTGCGGCCAGGCTCGTGAACGGCGTCTGGCCTTTCTCGAGGTCCCGGAACATCGGGTAGCTGAACACCGCTTCGCACGACCCCGCCATGTTGCAGGACGTCGATCCTGACTTGGGCCCCGGCGCCTGCAGGTTGACCAGGCGGTACGGGTCCTCGACCGGCAGCGGCCGCCTGAGCAGCTGATCGAAGACCGAGATAATCGCGGTATTTGCCCCGATTCCGAGCGCCAGCGACAGGATGGCGACGATCGAGACAAACGGCGTCTTGACGAGCATCCGGAAGGCGAGCTTCAGGTTCGACATGACGGTGTGATAGACGAGTTCTGTCCCGAAAAGGTTGGCCCGCCTTCGCTCGCGTCGCGAGCTTCGGCGCGGCAGGCGAGCCCCGAGCCCCGATTGACATCCCTCGGCAGTGGTTCTATCGTCCCCACGGCTCATGCTCATCTACGCGACGATTGCCTTCGTGGGCTTCGTGTTTCTGCTCGTCATGCTCTTCGTCGGCGAGCTGTTCGGCCATGACCACGATCTTGGCGGGCATGACGGCGGCATCGAGCATGGCGGCGGCGACCTCGGCGGCGGCCCCAGCGTCTTCAGCTCCCGGATCATGGCCGCCTTCGTCACGTCGTTCGGCGTCGGCGGGGTCGTCGCGCGGTACTACGGCCTGTCGCACCCGGCGTCTTCCGGCGTTGGCATCGCCACCGGCGCGGTGATGGCCGGGCCTCGTCTACCAGTTCGCGAAGATCCTGTATTCGCAGCAGGCGTCCAGCGAGCTGCAGATGTCGCGCCTCGTCGGACGCTCGGCCGAAGTGACCGTCGCAATTCCGGCCGATGGCGTCGGCCAGATCTCGCTGAGCGTGGCCGGCGAGCGCACCGAGCACGTGGCGCGGTCGAAGGATGGGCGCGCGGTGACGCGCGGCACGCAGGTCGTCATCACGGCGCTTGGCGGCGACTCGGTAGTCGTGGAATGAAATGAAAGGTGGAATTTAAGATTTAAGATTTTAGATTTAAGATTTCCCGCCTCAATTTCAAGCCACGTCGACGTCGAAGTCTGAAGTTGAAATCTGAAATCTTAAATCTGAAATCTTAAATCTCAGATTTCAGACGGGAGTGACCCCATGGGTGTTCTGGACTTTCTCGGCATCGAGTTACCGGCCGTCCTCGTCGCGCTCGCGATCATGGTGGGGCTGCTCGGCGTCTTCGCCGCGATGGCGCTGTTCGCGCGCAACTACATCAAGGTCCCGCCGTCGACGGTCGCCATCTTCTACGGCCGCAAGCACACCTTCACCGACGAGAAGGGGAACCGCTCCACGGTCGGGTTCCGCGTCGTGCGAGGCGGCGCTGCGCTGCGGGTACCGCTGCTCGAGCAGGTCGCGTACCTTTCGCTCAACCTCATGTCCATCCCGCTGCGCATTCAGCGGGCGTACACGAAGGAAGGGGTGGCGGTCACCGTCGAGGCGGTCGCGAACGTGAAGATCGCGAGCGACGACATGTCGCTCCGCGGCGCGTCGGAGCGTTTCCTGGGCATGTCCGCCGAGCAGATCAAGGGCGTGATCTTCCAGACGCTGGAAGGGCACCTGCGGGCGATTCTCGGGACGCTGACCGTCGAGGAGATCAACGCCGATCGCCAGGCGTTCGCGCAGAAGATGACCGACGAGGCGGCGCTCGATCTGAAGAAGATGGGCGTCAACATCGACATTCTGACCATCCAGCAGATCAGCGACGAGCAGGGGTATCTCGACGCGCTCGGCAAGAAGCGGACGGCCGAGGTCAAACGCGATGCCGTCATCGGAGAAGCCCAGGCGACGCGCGACGCGATGATCAAGTCGGCGATGGCCGACCAGGAAGGCAAGACCAAGCGCTACGAGGCCGACGTGGCGATTGCGCAGTCGCTGCGCGACAAGGAGTCGAGGCAGGCGGAGTTCGACGCGGCCGTTCAGGCGAAGCAGGCCGAGGCCGAGCAGTCCGGGCCGCTCGCGACGGCCATCGCCCGGCAGAAAGTGACGGAGCAGGAAACCCGGATCGATCAGGTCCGCAAGCAGCAGGAAGTCCTGGTCCAGGCGCAGGAAGCGGCACGGCGCGAGCAGGAACTGCAGGCGACGGTCGTCAAGCCGGCGGAGGCCCAGCGCCAGGCGGCGATCCTCCTCGCGGAAGGCGAGAAGCAGGCGACGGTGATTCGCGCCGAAGCGACGCAGAAGGAGCTGGAGTTCGAGGGCGCCGGCGAGGCGTCGAAGATCGAACGGATCGGCCGCGCCGAGGCCGCCAAGGTGCTGGCCATCGGCGAAGCCGAAGCGGAAGTCATCAAGAAGAAGCTGCTCGCCGAGGCCGAGGGGCTGCAGAGCAAGGCGGCGGCGTGGAAGAACTTCAACGAGGCGGCGGTGTTGAACATGGTGGTCGACAAGATGCCCGAGCTGGCGAAGGCGTTTGCCACCCAGCTGGCCGGCATCGACAAGATCAACATCATCGAGATGGGCAACGGCCACGGGTCGGGTTCGGGCGGCGTCGCCAAGGTGATGGGCACCGTCGGCGGCGGCATGACCGCGATGCTGGCGATGCTGAAGGATCAGTTCGGCGTCGATATCCAGCGGCTGATGGAGGCCAAGACCGAGGCGGCGACGCTCGATGCCGAGAAGAAGGCGGGTAAGCACTGAACGCGACGTTCTTCAAGACGGCCGCCGAATTTCGGCGGTGGCTCGCGCGCAATCACGCAACGGCGACGGAGCTGCTCGTGGGTTTCTACAAGAAATCCAGCGGCAAACCGAGCATCACCTACCACGAAGCGCTCGACGAGGCGCTCTGCGTCGGGTGGATCGACGGCGTCCGCCGCGCGCGCGACGCCGAGAGCTACGAGCAGCGATTCACGCCGCGCCGGCCGCGGCAGCTACTGGAGCCACGTCAACATCGGCCGCGCCAAGGCGTTGATCAAGGCCGGGCGGATGAAAGCCGCCGGCCTGCGCGCGTTCGAGAAGCGCGACGAGACCGGCGCGCGGAAGCGTACTCGGACGAGCGGCGCGAGGCGGCGTTTGACAAGCCGCGTCGAGCAACGGTTCCGCCAGAACGCCGCGGCGTGGGACTTCTTCCAGGCGCAGCCCCCCGGCTACCGCCGCTTGCTCACGTTCATGGTGATGAGCGGCAAGAAGGAAGAGACGCGCGAAAAGCGGCTCGATCGGCTGATTGCCGCCTGCGCCAGCCGCCGGCGTATCCCGCTCATGTAGGGCGGCCCTTTAAGGGTCGCTCATGTAGGGCTACCCTCTCAGGGTCGCTCATGTAGGGCGACCCTCTCAGGGTCGCCACCAGGGGTCGAAACCTAAATGAGGCCGTTCACCTACTACCTGCGCGTGCGCTACGGCGAGTGCGACGCGCAGAAGGTGGTCTTCAACTCGCGCTACGGTGATTACGTCGACGTCGCGGTCAACGAGTTCCTGCGGGCGCTGGGCTACGAAAGTCAGCTGGTCAGCGGCGAGCTCGATTTCCAGCTGGTGAAACAGACGACCGAGTGGCGCGGCCCGGCGCGCTTCGACCAGGTGCTGGCGGCCAGCGTGTATGCCAGCCGCATCGGGACAACATCATTTACCTTCACGACCGAGTTCCGCATCGCGGGAGACGAACCGGTCGATCTGCACCGTCGAGACCATCTACGTGATGGTGGACTCCGACAGCCTCGCCAAGAAGCCGATCCCGGACGACATCCGCGCCGCGTTCGAGCGGGGCGCACCAGGAGCGGTGACGGATCATGCTGGGTACTGTCGGTGACAGTTGGTGAGTTGAAGAGTTCGTGAGTCGGTGAGTTCCAGATCCCTCCTGAACCCTTCAACTCTCTAGCTCTCCAATTCTCCAACTCTCACCGCTTGATCCAGCCCCTGGGGCCGGGTGCAGAATGAGAACGATGAGCGACTCCTACAGAACGCAGGACTTCGCACAGTTGGCTGGCGTGAGCGTGAAGGCCCTGCGGCATTACGAGCGGGTTGGCTTGCTCAAGCCACGGCGGACGCGAGCTGGTCATCGGCGGTACAACAGGAGGATCTTGGACGCCTCGAAGCCATCACCGCGCTCAGGTACCTGGGCTTCGCGCTCAACGAGATCCGGTCGATCCTGAATCGCCCCGCCTCCGAGCTGCCGAAAGCGATTGCCGCGCGCCGGCGGGCGTTGGGCGAAGCCGAGGCGAGGCTCATCGTCGCGCGCACCGCGATCGAGGCCGCGGAGCGAGCCTCCGATGCGCCTCTGGATGCCCTCGTGGAGGCTGTCCAGACGAAGGTCGCCGCGGCAGAGATGAAGAAGTCACTACACCGAGGAAGGCTGGCAGAGGCGACGTCGGTACTACGAGGAGGGCCCTGCCGCCGAGTGGCGCGACCTGTATCGCACCCTGTCGGCGCTGATCGACGAGGATCCAGGGAGCGAACCGGTGCAGGCCGCCGTCGACCGGTGGCTCGCGTTGTCATTCCGCGCCTACACGGGCGATCCCGGAGTGCAGACCGACTCGCCCACCGCCTGGGCCGATCGCGAGCGCTGGCCGTCCCGGATGAAGCACCGCATCGACGAGTTCAACCTGGAAGCGGTGCACGCGCTGGTCCGGGCGGCGGCGCAGGCCGCGCCAAAGAAATACTTCACGGCTGCCGCCTGGGACCGCTACATCGCTCGACGCAGCGACAATCCCGAGGTCGTGTCGCGCGCCTGGCGGGCGAGGGTCGATCTCTTCCGCGACATCGAGGCCGCACTCGTTTCAGGCCGCGCGGCCGATCAGGCCGGAGCGCTCAGGGCGCGGTGGGACGAGCAGCTGGACGGCGCGAGCGGCGGCGATCCAGGAATCCATGCCGCGCTTCTGAAAATGTGGGCCGACCGCGATCACTGGTCGGCTTCCCTGCGCTGGCAAGTCGAGGCGATCCACTGGATGCCTTACGACCGTATTCTGCGGGTTGCGGAATTCCTCGAGCAGGCAACCGTCTCCGCAAGGCGACCCTAGATGGTCGCGCGAACGACGAACGGCTGATATGCAGTCCTAGTGCGTAAGCCCGTAGATCATGTAATTGATCCCGAGCTTGTACGCTTCCTCTGACGGGTCGACCGGGAAGAACCCCTGCCCCGCGAACTCCCAGTATTCGGCGACGTCGGCGTTGTGGTTGGCGATCACCATCAGGCGCTTCGACGGATCGTTATCCTCGAAAACCCCGTAGTAAGTCGGCAGGATGCGTTCGAACGGATGCGGGAAATAGATCGTCTTCATCCGGAAGAACGAATCGAAGAGGCGGTGCGACTCGCTCGAGCTTCACCCAGCGCGCCTCCGGCAGGACGCGACGCATCTGGTCCTGCAGGTTGTAGAGGTGGTCGTACTCGAAGTCGTCGAAGATGACCAGCCCGCCCTTGAGAAGATACTCGCGAAATCTGAGGGCTTCCTCGTCGCCGATCGTCCAGTAGCCGGGTTCCCACATGTAGACGATCGGGTACCGGAACAACTGCGGATCGTCGAGCGACAGGATGAGGCTGCCATCGCGGTTGACGTCGATGGCGGTGAGATCGTCGAGCAGCGCCATCAGGTTCTGTTCGGCGCGCGGGAAGTCGTGGTTCCAGGCGCTGCTCATGCCGAAGCCGCGGCGTCCGCCGCCGGATCCGGAATCCCATCGCAGCCGGACGAACGTGAACCGCCCGTCGTACGGCCGCTCGGCGCGTCCCCAGCCGGCGCCGCCGGATTGGCCGACGAGGGTCGCGCCGAGCAGCGCCGCGATCAGGAGTCCCTGCCGCCAGCTGGCGATCGCCACGACCGGATTATGCCCCCGCCGTGACTCGTCCCGCGACCTCAATCCTCAATCCTGAGATCCTCACATCGCGAATTTCAGAGTGAAAATCGCCTTTTGTGGTACTCTGCCGCCGACGCTTTTCTGCGTCTTCCAGAGGAGACTGCTGTGGCAAAAAAGACGCGAAGAAGAAATCTGCGCGCAAGCCGAACGCCGCCTTCATGAGGCCGGTGCAGCCGAGCGGCACGCTCGCTGAGGTCGTCGGCGCGCAAGCCGATTCCGCGCACCGAGGTCACCAAGAAGCTGTGGGCCTACATCAAGAAGAACGGCCTGCAGGACAAGAAGAACAAGCGGATGATCAACGCCGACGACAAGCTCAAGGCGGTGTTCGGCGGCAAGGCGTCCGTCAACATGTTCGCGATGACCAAGCTGGTGAGCAAGCACCTGAAATAGCCACGGTCCTCAGCCAGACCTGGAAGGGACGAGGCGACGGTCGGGCCTGACCGTCGCCTTTTTGTTTGTGCTGATCGTGAATAGAGCCCGTGAATGGAGCCGCGACTATGAAGGGTATCTGCGTGGCCCTGCTACTGGCGGTCGGATGGCCTATGACTGCTGCCGCTCAGGATCGCATGCCGCCGATTCCTCGCCGAGAAGATGACCCCCGAGCAGCGCAAGGCGGTCGAGGAGTTCCGCGCCGCCCGCAACGCCGGCGTCTCGGGGCCGTTCATGCCGCTGCTCCGGAGCCCCGAGGTGATGAACCGCGCGCGCGCCATGGGCGACTACCTGCGCTTCAAGAGCGTGTTCCCGCCGCGCCTCAGCGAGTTCGCGATCCTGATCACCGCGCGGCACTGGACGCAGAACTACGAGTGGGACGCGCACTACCAGCTCGCCCTCAAGGGCGGCCTGCGCGAGGACATCGCCCGCGCCGTCGCCGAGGGGCGCCGGCCGGAGCAGATGGCCGACGACGAGGAGATCCTCTACAATTTCTGCACCGAGCTGCACCAGAACAAGAGCGTCAGCGATGCGACCTACGCGCGCATGCTGAAGGCGTTCGGGGAACAGGGCATCATTGACGCAATCGGCATATCCGGCTACTACACGCTCCTCGCCATGGTCCTGAATACGGCCCGCACCCCGGTGCCGGCCGGCCGCGCCCCTGGGCTGGCGCCATTCCCGCGATGATTCTTACGCCGGGCCTGAAAGGCCCGGCCTACGTACATATCGACAAGGTGGCTTCATGAGATCGCAGCGTCTGCTCCCGGCGCTGCTGCTGCTGTTCATTGGCAGCGGCTGCGCGGCGTTGATTTACGAGGTGGTCTGGTTCCAGCTGCTCGAGCTGGTGATCGGATCGTCGGCTGTGTCGATCGGCGTCCTGCTCGGCACGTTCATGGGCGGCATGTGCCTCGGCAGCCTGCTCCTGCCGCGGTTGACGCCGGCCGACGCGCATCCCCTCCGCCTGTACGCCGCCCTCGAGCTCGGCATCGGCATCGTCGGCCTGATCGTGCTGTTCGCGATGCCGCTCATCGGCGGCGCCTACACCGCGTGGGCCGGCGGCGGCGTCGTCGGCCTGCTCCTCCGCGGCGTGGTCGCCGGCGATCTGCCTGCTGCCGCCGACGATGATGATGGGCGCCACGCTGCCGGCGATGTCGCGGTGGGTCGAAGCGACGCCGCGCGGCGTTTCGTGGCTCGGGTTCTTCTACGGCGGCAACACGGCGGGCGCGGTCGTCGGGATGTCTGCTGGCCGGCTTCTACCTGCTGCGCGTCCACGACGTCGCGTTCGCGACCTACGTCGCGGTCGCCCTGAACGTCACCGTCGCGGCGGTCGCGTTCGCGATCGCGAGGCTGTCGCCGCTCGACAGCTCCGCGCCGGCTACGCCGTCCTTCGTGATGGTGCCGGGCCGCACCGTCGTCTACATCGTGATCGCGCTGTCGGGGCTGACCGCGCTGTCGTCCGAGGTGCTCTGGACCCGCACGCTGTCGCTCCTCATCGGTGCGACGACCTACACCTTCTCGCTGATCCTGGCGGTCTTCCTGTTCGGCATCGGCCTCGGCAGCAGCGTCGGCGCCGCGATGGCGCGAACGCTCGAACGTCCGCGTGTGGCGCTGGCGTGGATCCAGATCTCGCTGTGCGTCGCCATGGCGTGGACCTGGTACATCGTCACCGAATCGCTGCCGTACTGGCCGGTCAATCCGTCGATCGTCACCGACTTCTGGTTTCAGTTCCAGCTCGACCTGACGCGCGTGCTGTTCGCCGTGCTGCCGCCATCGATTCTCTGGGGAGCGAGCTTCCCGTTGGCCCTCGCCTCGGTGGCGTCTCGCGACGAAGATCCGGCTCGCCTGGTCGGCGGTGTCTACGCCGCGAACACGCTCGGCGCCATCATCGGCTCGCTCGGGTCGAGCCTGCTCCTGACAATCTGGCTCGGCACGCAGAAGGCGCAGCAGCTGATGATCCTCATCGCCGCCGCCTCGGGCCTGCTGCTCCTCCTGCGCGAGCGGGTGTCGGCCGTCGCGGTCGGCGTCGCGACGGTGGTCGCGTCGGTCCTGGCGCTCACCGTTCAGCCGGTGCCCGGCATCCTGGTGGCTTACGGACGGTACGCCGTCACGCAGCTGGGGCAGTCCGACATCATCTATGTCGGGGAAGGCTGGAACGCCTCAGTCGCCGTGTCGGAGCGATCGAACGGCGTCCGCAACTACCACAACGCCGGCAAGGTGCAGGCCTCGAGCGAGCCGCAGGACATGCGGCTGCAGCGGATGCTCGGGCACCTGACGACGCTCATCCCGAAGGATCCGAAGAGGGTCCTGGTCATCGGCTGCGGCGCTGGCGTCACGGCGGGGGCCGTGTCGATCGAGCCGCGGCTCGAGCACCAGGTCATCGCCGAGATCGAGCCGCTCGTGCCGCGCGTGGTCTCGGAGTACTTCTCCGAGCACAACTTCGCCGTCGTCCAGAACCCGAAGGTGAAGGTCCACATCGACGATGCCCGGCACTACCTCTTCACGACCGACGAGAAGTTCGACGCGATCACCTCCGATCCGCTCGACCCGTGGGTCAAAGGTGCGGCGATGCTGTACACGCGCGAGTTCTTCGAGCTGGTGAAGCAGCACCTGAATCCGGGCGGCGTGGTGACGCTGTTCGTGCAGCTATACGAAAGCAACACCGAGGCGGTGAAGAGCGAGATTGGGACGTTCTTCGAGGCCTTCCCGAACGGGATGATTTTCGCCAATACCTACAACGGCCAGGGCTACGATCTCGTGCTGCTCGGCCAGGTCGAGCCGACGACGATCGACATCGACGAGATGGAGGAGCGCCTGAAGCGGCCGGAGTACGGGCCGGTGGCCCAGTCGCTGCGCGAAATCGGCATGTTCTCGGCGGTCGACCTGTTCGCCACCTATGCCGGGAGCGCGAAAGACTACCAGCCGTGGCTCAAGGATGCCCAGATCAATCGCGACCGCAACCTCCGGCTCCAGTACCTGGCGGGCCGCGGCCTCAATCTGTATCGCGCCGACGTCATTTTCGCCGACATGCTGAACTACGCGAAGGAACCGGACGGCGTCTTCACCGGCTCGCCGGACCGGCTGCAGGCGCTGATTCAAAGAATCCGTACGAATCAAGGAAGGTAGCGCCAGCGGCCATGCGAGCCGAGGACAGGTTTACGAGGCGAGCATCTGCGAAGTTGCGCCGGGGGTGAGGCCCCGGCGCAGTGTAAAAAAGTTGGCAGAACCGTGAACTATTGCATTCTCCAATACGACGCCGTCGACGATTTCATCAACCGCCGCACGCCCTATCGCGAGGAGCACCTTCGGCTGATCCGGGAAGCGCACGCCCGCGGCGAGATCGTGATGGCCGGGGCGCTCGGCAATCCGCCCGACGGCGGCCTGCTGGTCTTCAAGGCGCCGACGACCGTTGCCGAGGACTTCGCGCGCCGCGATCCGTACGTCATCAACGGCCTCATCACGCGGTGGGTGGTCCGTCCGTGGACACGTGGTGACCGAATAACTGTCTACCCGCCCGGTCCCAAGCGGTCGCCGCTGACGTCCATCGTCTACTTCCCCGGACGTGATCCGCTCGCGTTCTTCTCGCGCCTTGCCAGCCGCTACGGTGACCTCGCGCACCTGTACATCGGGCGCGAGCACTTGTACCTCGTCAACCATCCGGCCCACGTGCGTGACATCCTCGTCACCCACTCGCGCAGCTTCAAGAAAGGGCGGGGGCTCGAGGGCGCGAAGCGGCTGCTCGGCGAGGGGCTGCTGACCAGCGAAGGGCAGACACACCTCAGGCAGCGTCGGCTCATCCAGCCGGCGTTTCATCGCGACCGGCTCGTCACCTACGCGTCGATGATGACCGAGCACGCCCTTCGTCTACGCGACCGCTGGACCGATGGCGGGACGATCGACGTCGCGCAGGACATGATGCGCCTGACGCTCGGGATCGTCGGCAGGACGCTGTTCGGCACCGACGTCGAGGCGCAGGCGCCGGAAGTGGGGCGCGCGCTGACGGCGGTCATGCAGACCTTCTGGATGACGATGCTGCCGTTCTTCGACCGCCTCGAGCAGCCTCCCGATCCCGGCGCTCGCGCGGGGCCGGCGCGCGCGGGCCGAGCTCGATCGCATCATCTACGGGATGATCGCCGAGCGCCGGCGGCACCAGGAGGATCGCGGCGACCTGCTGTCGATGCTGCTGATGGCGCAGGACCTCGAGGGCGACGGCTCGCGCATGACCGACCGTCAGGTGCGCGACGAGGCGATGACGATCTTCCTCGCCGGCCACGAAACCACCGCGAACGCGTTGAGCTGGACGTGGTATCTCCTCGGCGAGCACCCGGAAGTCGAGGCGCGGATGCACGAGGAAATCGATCGCGTGCTCGGCGGCCGGCCTGCCGACGATGGACGATGTGCCGAGGTTGCCGTTCGTGGAGCAGGTGGTGACGGAGTCGATGCGGCTGTATCCGCCGGCCTGGATCATCGGACGCCGCGCGCTCGAACCATACGAGATCGACGGCTACCGCTGCCCGCTCGCTCGATTCTCGTCTTCAGCCCGTACCTCGTCCAGCGCGACCCGCGCTGGTTCCCCGAACCGACACGGTTCATGCCCGAGCGTTGGACGCCGGAGTTCAAGGCATCGCTGCCGCAGTTCGCTTATATGCCTTTTGGCGGCGGTCCCAGACGCTGCATCGGCGATCAGTTCGCCTGGACGGAGCTGATCCTGGTCGCCAGCACGATCGCGCAGCGATGGAAGCTGCGCCTCGTGCCGGGACATCCGGTGGCGCCGCAGGCGGTGGTGACGCTCCGGTTGAAGCATGGGCTGAAGATGACGCTTCACCGCCGCGCGTGACGGGCTCGGGGCTCGGGACTCGGGGACTCGGCGCTCGGGACTCGATCGTAGTGTCCGGCTTTAGCCGGACTCCGCCCACGCATCATCAGAATGCAACCGCGAAGACGCGAAGAGCCGTATCTCAGAACGCCCGCGGGCCGGCGAGCAGGCGGGCTGGCAGCATCACGATCCCTCGGACGAGGCCCAGGGCGCCGTCGACGACGATGCCGATCAGGCGGAATGGGATCAGGAGGAGCCAGACGAGCGGGTAAAGGACCAGCGCCAGCAGCGCGAGCGGCCAGCTGAAGACCAGCAACAGGCACCAGAGCAGGAACTTCACCATACTGAACAATACGGAATCGGCGGCGCCAGGTTCGGCGGTCACGGCCAAGCGTGCTGTGATCGGTCGGGCGAAATCGATAATATGCCGGGAACCGGCGCTCGACACGGGTGCCGCTCTGCAGTCGAGGTTGAGGACGCGATGGTCACACGAGTCACGCTCGCAACGATTCTGGTGGTCCTGGCGGTGGCTCCGGCGCCGGTACAGGAGCGATTCTCGTTTTTCCAGGCGAGTACGCCGGAAAGCGTCGAACGGATGCTCAGGCTGGCCGACCTCCGCGACGACGACGTCGTCGTGGATCTCGGGTCGGGCAACGGCCTGATTCCCCTCACGGCGGCGCGCATGAATTCTCGCTTGCGCGGGCGCGGTGTGGACATCAACCCCAATCTGGTGGAGGAATCCAACCAGACAGGCCAGGAGCCAGGGGGTGGGCAATCGCGTGCGTTTCGAGTATCGCAACGCCTTCGACGACGATCTGCGCGACGCGACTGTTGTGACGATGTGGTTGTTTCCTGAGCTGATGCGGCTGTTGCGGCCGATGATCCTCGAGCGGGCACGCCCCGGAACGCGCGTGCTGACCAGTACATGGGATCTTGGCACGTGGCCGCCGGACAAATCAGATACCGACGGCACACCGATCTATCTCTGGATCGTGCCAGCGCGCGTCGGCGGCGGGTGGCACTGGGATCTGGAGGTCGGCGGCCGCCCCGTTCACTATGCCTTGGCACTCGAACAGCGATTTCAGACGTTCGAAGGAATGGCGCGGGCCGGCGATCGGCGCGAGGTGCTCGAGGCCCCCACGCTACGCGGAGGCGACATTTCCTTCACGCTCGCGATCACGCTCGACGGGATGGGCCTGACCCAGCACGAGTTCAGCGGGAAGGTCGAGGGTGACCAGATCGTGGGAACCGTGAAGGTGACGCCGAAGGAAGGCTCGACCCAGACGATGCAGTGGCGTGCGCGGCGAGTCGAGCGCTCCGATTACTTCGCGCCGACCGGGACGAAGATGTTCGAGCAGGCCGACAGCCCGGTGCCCGCAACGATACCGGGACCGCAATAAATCAGTCTCGTAGGGCGACCCTTTTAGGGTCGCCGCGTTCAGGGCGCCACGAGTTTCAACGTGGGAAAGTACGCCCGATAGCGCCGCGCATCGCGCGTGAGCAGCGTCAACCCGGCGATCGCCGCGTGCGCGCCAATGTAGAAGTCCGGGCATCGGCGAACGGCGGGCGCCGCCGCGGCGCCGGTATTTGACGAAACATTGGCCCGCGAGAAACGCGCCTTCCCATGGCAGCGGCAGCCGCCGGTAGTGCTGCGGCGGCAGCGCGGCGTCGAGTTCCTCGATTCGTTCGAAGCCCGCCGCTATCTCGGCATAGATGATCGGGTTCAAAACAGAGGACCCCGGTCGCCCGCCTCGGCGAGCATCGCCGCAGACCAGTCGAGCCACTCGTCGTCTTCGGTCAGCACATCCAGGAGCACGTTGCTGTCGACGAGCGTGCCGTTCAGGAATCAGCCCCTGGTCAACCGCATGATTTCGTCGGTCGTGATCCGCCTGGTGCCGCGCCCGCGGAGCTGTTCGACCAGCGCCCTGCCGCGCGACAGGCGCGGGCCACCGCCGGCGGCTTTGCGGATCCGCACACAGTCGCGATCGAGCTCGAACTCCACCTCGGTGTCCGGCAGCAGCCCCAGTTTTTCGCGGATCTCCATCGGGATCGTGACCTGCCCCTTGCTGGTGATGCGCATAGTCAGACTCTTACCAGTAAGAGTATTACCGGCCGGCCAGAACGTCAAGGCCCCGCCGAACGTCGAACGATCACGTCTGTTCGCGAACGACGAACGGCAGCTACACTGCTTCCGATTGCGACGTGAAGTTGAAGGACCGCAGCTTGAGCGCCGGCATCATGCCGGCGGAGCTGCCTTGATCCTCCGATGCGCCGACCCGCTCGGGCGCGCCGACCATCTCCACGTTCCCGGGCGCGAGCATCCGGATCATGCTCTGGTTGAAGCGCAGGTTCCGCACCGGGTAGGCGATCTTCCCCTTTTCGATCCACCACACGCCATCGCGCGTCAGGCCGGTGAGCGTCGCGGTCCGCGGATCGACCGAGCGGATGTACCAGAACCGCGTGACCAGCAGCGCCCGGTCGGCCGACTGCGTCATTTCCTGGACCGTCGCCGGCCGCCCGCTCGCCTGGATGATGCGGTTGACCGGGCCCGGGCGTCGGCTGCTGCTTCTGCCGCTCGGCCCAGTAGCGGCTGTAGGACAGGGTTTCGAGCACGCCGTTGCGGACCAGGTACACGACCTGTGACGGAAGGCCCGAGCCGGTCGCCTGCGAGCCCGGCAGATCCTCGCGCCAGGGATCGCTGAGGATGCTGATCCGCTCGTCGAAGACCTTCTCTCCGACCTTCGTCCGCCCGCCGGGGCCGAGAACGCGCTGCGGCCTTCTTCCGCCGACCGGGCATCGAAGTTCAGCGAGAAGCCCGAGATGAGATCGGCCACCGCCTGCGCTTCGAGAATCACCGGATAGCTGCCGGCGTCGATCGTCCGGGCGCCGCGCGACTCCTGGGCGCGACGGATCGCCTCGCGGTAGACCAGCCTGGTGTCGACGCGGCGGACATCGATATGGCTGCGGAGGAAGTATCCGGATCCGGCGCCGTCGGGCGTCCGGGCGGTCATGCCGAGGCTGGCGATCGTGCTGCGCTCGTAGTTGAAGTTGCCGTTCTTCGTGGCGTCGGCGCTGGCGGTGGCCTGTGCCTGGTGGAAGCCGGCGCTGATCGACGCCGGCCTTCTCCGAGGCGGTGAGCGCCTCGTCGACGGCCCGAGCCCGGTCGGCCAGCGACAGCGTCGCGGTCTCCTCGACGTAGCGCCGCGTCGGTTCGTACTTCTGCGGGCCGAGCGTCGGCATGTACTCGCGGTCCACCGGCGACAGCCGCGCGAGCTCGTGCGCCTGCTCGACCATCTGCCGGAGCGAGGTCTCGCTCAGGTCGGTGGTCGAGATGCGCCGCGGCGCCGATCGATCCACACCGTCATCCGGGCTGTGACCGTGTCGATCCGGCCGCTCGTCTGCAGGGTATTCGCCGCGAACCGCAGGTTGGAATTCATCTGGCTGGTGACGCCGACCGCGGCGTCGTCGGCCTTGACCATTCCAAGCAGCCGGTCGGTAGATCCGCCGCGCCTCTTCTGCTGTCAGAAGCATGGACTCAGGCCTTCACACCCGTATTCAACACATTGATACCCCGGAATCGCGCGACCGGGCAGCCATGGCTCACCGCGTTCAGCTGCGTCGGCTCGCCCTTGCCGTCGTTGAACGCGCCGCCGAGGCGGTAGGTCGCGGACCGCCGAGGCCGTCGCATGCACCCCAGAAGTCGGTCGTGCGCGACTGATACGCGACGTCGCGCAGCATGCCCGCGACCTTGCCCTTCTTGATCTCCCAGAAGGTCTGGCCGCCGAACTGAAAGTTGTAGCGCTGCTGGTCGATCGAGAAGCTGCCGTCGCCCATGATCAGGATGCCGCTGCTCGACGCCGCGAGACGAGATCGTCGAGCGACGTGTTGCCTGCTGCCGGCTTCCAGCGACACGTTCGGCATGCGCGGGAACGGCACGCTGTCCCACGACTCGGCGTGCAGGCAGCCGTACGACGTCTTGCGCCCGATCAGCGGCGCCAGGTCGCGGGTCGTCTGCCAATCGACGAACATGCCGTCCTTCACGAGATACCAGCTCTGCGCCGGCACGCCTTCGTCGTCGTAGCCGACCGTCGCCAGCCCGGCGGGCTGCGTGCGGTCGGCGACGAAGTTCACGATCTTCGCGCCGAACTGCAGCTTGCCGGCGTCTGTCCGGCGTGAGAAAGCTCGTGCCCGCGTAGTTCGCTTCCCACCACAACGCGCGATCGAGCTCCGTCGAATGGCCGACCGATTCGTGGATCGTCAGCCAGAGATGCGACGGGTGGAGCACCAGGTCGTAGCTGCCGGCCTCGACCGACTTCGCCTTCAGCTTCATCACCGCTTCTTCGCCGGCCTGCCGCGCTTCGGTCTCCCAGGGATAGGCGTCGATGTACTCGTAGCCCATCGCCCTGCGGCCCGGCGTAGGAGGCGCGGGTCTGGAAGTCGCCGCTCGCGCTGTCGATCGCGGTCACGGTGAAGTCGGGCTCGCCGCGGACCAGGTGCTGGTCGATGCGCGCAGCCGTCCGAGGTCGCAAGGAACTTGTGCTCGCTGACCCATCGCATCGACGAGTTCGACGAAGCTGACGCCCTTGGTCTCGAGCGCCGCACGATTGAGCTTCAGCAGGAACTGGATCTTGTCGTCGAGCGGGACCTCGAGCGGGTCCTTCTGGAACGCGCTCTTCCACGACGTCGTGATCGGGTCGACCGGCGCGAGCGAGACGCGCTTGCGCTGGAACCGGGCGTTGGCCTTGGCGACGTCGACGGCGGCCTCCGCGACGCGCCGCGCTTCCTCGATCGGTCGAGCTGCGGGCTCGCCGCAAAGCCCCACGTGCCGTCGACGAGGACGCGCACGCCGAAGCCGACGCTCTGATTGCGGGAGACGTTCTGAACCTGCTGTTCGCGCGTCGACACCGATTCGGATCGCAGGCGGTTGACGCGGACGTCGGCGTACGAAGCGCCGAGGCGGCGCGCGGCGGCCAGCGCCGCGTCGGCGAGGTCGTTGCGGACGGCGTCGACGGCGGAGGCCTGCGCGGCTTCGGCCTCGAGGATCCACGGGGCGATACGCGCGATGCCGACGGCACCGAGTGAAACCGTTGCAGCTTTGAGGAAATCGCGGCGTTCAGCCATCTTTTTTCCAATGGCGGCGGGGCCCCGACCTTCGCTCGCCGCAAGAACTCGCGAGCTACGGCTGACAAGCCGTCCCTTGGCCACCGTAGCGCGAAGCGCGAAGGTGGCTCGGCTCGGCATGGCCGCAGGCGCTTCTATCCGCCCAGCCTGTTGTCCGAGAATTCGCCTCCATAATTGGGCGATTGGGACCTCAAATCATCACACGATTTGCGCCGGCGCCGACCGGATTCCTGCATCTCGGCCACGTCGTCAACGCCATCTACGTGTGGGGAATCGCCCGCCGTGGCGGCGGCCGCGTGGTGCTGCGCATCGAGGACCACGATCGGAAGCGCAGCCGTCCGGAGTACGAGCAGGCGATCCTGGAGGATCTGGACTGGCTGGGCTTCGCGGCCGACGAAGGGCCGGTGCGTCAAAGCGAGCGGGGCGCCCTGTACGAGGCGGCGCTCGAGCGCCTGCGCGCGCAAGGGCTCGTCTACGCGTGCGAATGCTCCAGGAGCGAGATCGCCGCCGCGAGCCAGCCGGGGCAGGAGCTGCGCTATCCCGGGACGTGCCGCGACAAGCACCTGGCCGAACGTCCCGGGCTGGGCGTCCGCGTCCGGCTGACGCCGTCAGTCGAACGCTTCGACGACCTTCGGCACGGCCCGCAGGAGCAGCGTCCCTTCGAGGAAAGCGGCGATCTGCTGCGTTCGCGATCGTGACGGCAACTGGACCTACCAGTTTGCCGTGACCGTCGACGATCAGGCGCAGGACGTCACGCTCGTGATTCGCGGCGACGATCTGCTGCCGTCGACGGGCCGGCAAATCCAGCTGGCGCGGCTCCTGGGCCGGGCCACGCCGCCCAGGTTTCTGCATCATCCGCTGCTGATGAAATCGGCGACGCAGAAGCTGAGCAAGGCCGATCGCGACACCAGTGTCCGGGATCTTCGACAAGCCGGGCTGACGGCGGCCGACGTCGTCGGTCGGGCCGCCGCCCATGCTGGATTGATCGATCGCCCGCGAGCGGTGCAGATCGACGAAGTGCCCGCGCTCGTCACCGACTTGGTTCCTGCAGTGGACTGAGGCTCTCGGCCAGGCCGATCAGCCGGATGAACTCGGCGCGATGGCCGTGCGGATCGTTGCCCTTGAAGCGCGTCGCGAGGTTGCGCGCCTGCGGCGAACGACGCCGCGCCCTTGAATTCGCTGTCGCGCAGCAGCATGCCGAACTCGGCGACCGCCGCCGCGAACCCGAGCTCCGGGTGCCATGTCACGCCGTGGCCCGGACGGTGAATCCGGAGCTGGCTGGCTTCGGCATCCGGCTGCTTGTAGCGCAGCTTGACGGTCATCAGCTCGTCGCGCGTGGATCCGTCGCTCGCGCGGCCGGCGTCGTCTGGTAACGCAGCGGATCGACGCCGGGCATGTCGATCTTCACGCCGGCCGGCACGATCTCGTAGAGCGCCGTCACCGAGTGGCCGGCGCCCATGTCGCCGGCGTCCTTGCGGTCGTCGTTGAAATCCTGATCCTGCGAGCACGCGGTTCTCGTAGCCGATCAGCCGGTAGGCCGCGACGTGCTTCGGGTTGAACTCGACCTGCAGCTTCACGTCCTTGGCGACGGTGACGAGCGTGCCGCCCGCCTGCTCGACGAGCACCTTCTGCGCCTCGGCGAGCGTGTCGATGTAGGCGTAGTTGCCGTTGCCCTTGTCGGCCAGCTTCTCCATCGTCGAGTCCTTGAGGTTGCCCATGCCGAAGCCGAGCACCGACAGCATGACGCCGCTGTCGCGCGTTCTCCTCGATCAGCCGCATCAGGTCGCCCTGGTTGGTGACGCCGACGTTGAAGTCGCCGTCGGTGGCGAGGATCACGCGGTTGACGCCGCCCTTGATGAAGTGCGTCGCGCGCCGTCTGGTAGGCGAGCCGGATGCCCTGCGCGCCGTTGGTCGATCCGCCGGCCTGGAGCCGGCCGAGCGCCTCGAGGATCGTCTGCGTGTCGTCGCCGCGCGTGGACGGCAGGACCAGCCCGGCGGCGCCGGCGTAGACGACGATGCGCGACGCGATCCTGCGCGCGTGAGGTTCGGGCGAGCATCGCCAGCGACGCCTTGACCAGCGGCAGCTTGTTCGGCGACATCATCGAGCCCGACACGTCGATCAGGAACACGAGATTGCGCGGCGGAGTCTTCGCCGGCATCGATGCCGCTTGCCTGCAGCCCGACCAGCGCCAGACGATGGCGCGGGTTCCACGGCGCATTCGGCGAGCGGCGGTCGTGACCGAGAACGGCGTGCCGTCGCGCGGCTGCGGATAGTCGAACGAGAAGTAGTTGATCAGCTCCTCGATGCGGACCGCGTCCTTCGGCGGCAGCTGCCCCTGATTCAGGAAGCGGCGGACGTTCGCGTAGGACGCGGTGTCGACGTCGATCGAGAAGGTCGACAGCGGCTTGTGCGCCGGGCTCGGTCCACTGGTTGTCGTCGATCTTGTCGTAGGCCTCGGTGTTGAACGGCTCGCGTGCCACGTCGATAAGCCACCTGCGAACGACGCTATGCCGCGCGTGGCGGTGCGGATCTCGGTCCTGCGCGCCTGCTGTGTGTCGACCACCGGAGCCGCGCCGCTGACCGTGACCGTCTCCTCGAGCGCGCCGACGGCCAGACGTCATCGCCAGTTCGACGGGTCGCTCCTGTTTCGACCAGTGCCGTCAGGGCTGGCGGTCCGAAAGCCGGCGCAGCTCAGCCTTGACTGTGTAGGTACCCGGTGCGACATCCACGAACTCGAATGCACCCTTCGCGTCAGTGATCCGCTGTTGAACCTCGATCGTGTCGCGAGCCAGCGTGACCTTGACGCCGGGGAGCACTGCACCCGCGTCGTCGCGAACAACTCCTTGGATCCGCCCAGTGCTGACTGTGCCCTTGCTGCGACGATGACCGCGAGCACCGATCGCGACGGCGATTACGAAACTGAAGGACCGGCGCATATGTCCTCCTGGCAAGCGACGCTGGCAGCGTCTTGAGACGTATGACACCGTCGGCGAGCTGTCTGGCCGGCCGCGCGAGGAACCTTAATTGAGTGGTGGCCGTGCGACGGCGAACAAGAGTTTTGGATCAGTCGCGGTGCACGGTGTCGGGCGAGAACGCCGGCAGGCAGATGGCGATGTATTCGGCGCCGTCGGCGACCGGCGTGCTGTAGCGGACCCATTCGCCGGGCGCGGTGACGATCGCCTGGCCGGCGGCGACGTCAATGGCGCCGCCCTCGTGCTCGACGCGCAGGACGCCGCTCAGCACGATGGTGATTTCCTCGAACTCGGGCCGCTGTCCCGGTTCCTGCCAGCCTCCCGGCGACACCATCCGCGCGACGCTCACGCCCGCGTGGCCGGAATTGACGCGGCCGGCGAATTCGTGAATCTGCTTCGGCTTGTTGCCGGCGGAGGCGATGACGGTCGGCTGCTCGATCAGGCGTGGCACGGGCAGAAAGTATAACCTTGGGGTGTGAAGAAGATCTGCGACACCATCCTCGAGGCCATCGGCAACACGCCGATGGTGCGGATGAATCGCATTCCGCGCGGGGTCATCAGCGGAACGGTCCTGGTGAAGCTCGAGACGTTCAACCCCGGGCAACTCGATCAAGGACCGCATGGCCGTGAAGATGATCGAGGACGCCGAGCGCGCCGGCCTGCTGAAGCCGGGCGGCACGATTATCGAGGGCACCTCCGGCAATACCGGCATGGGGCTCGCGATCGCGGCGGTCGTCAAGGGCTACAAGTGCATCTTCACGACCACCGACAAGCAGTCGAAGGAGAAGATCGACGCGCTCAAGGCGTTCGGCGCCGAGGTCATCGTCTGTCCGACCAACGTCGATCCCGAGGATCCGCGCTCGTACTACTCGGTATCGTCGCGCCTCGTCCAGGAGGTGCCCAACTCGTGGAAGGCCAACCAGTACGACAACCTGTCGAACTCGGCGGCGCACTACGAGCAGACCGGTCCTGAAATCTGGGATCAGACCGACGGCCGCGTGACGCACCTGGTGGTCGGCGTCGGTACCGGCGGCACGGTCTCGGGCGTCGGCCGCTATCTCAAGGAGCGCAATCCAGAGGTCAAAGTGTGGGGCATCGACACCTACGGATCGGTGTTCAAGAAATACAAGGAGACCGGCGAGTTCGACAAGAACGAGATCTACCCGTACATCACCGAAGGGATCGGCGAGGACTTCCTGCCGAAGAACGTCGACTTCTCCGTCATCGATCACTTCGAGAAGGTCACCGACAAGGACGCCGCCGCGATGACCCGTCGCATCGCGCGGGAGGAAGGGATTTTCGCCGGCAATTCCGCCGGGGCGGCGATCGCCGGCCTGCTGCAGCTGAAAGATCACTTCCGCCGCGACGACCTCATCGTCGTGATCTTCCACGATCACGGGTCGCGCTATCTCGGCAAGATGTTCAACGACGAGTGGATGCGCGAGAAGGGCTTCCTCGAGAAGAGCGGCCTCACCGCCCGCGATCTGGTCGCGATGCGCGTGTCGGGCGAGCTGTGCTCGATCGAATCGAACGAGCCGGTCGAGCACGCCGTCCGGGTGATGAGCGAGCACGACTTCTCGCAGATCTCGATCACCCGCAACAAGCGGCTGGTCGGATCGCTGAACGAGGCGCACCTCTATGCCGAGCTGGTCCGCGATCCCGACGTGAAGCGCGAGCCGGTCGAATCGATCATGCAGCCGGCGTTTCCGTTCGTCGACGTGTCGACGCCGGTCGACCTGCTGTCGACGATGATCACGCCGCAGAACCCGGCGGTGCTGGTGCGCGACTTCAAGACCGACAAGACGTTCATCATCACGCGGTCCGACGTCATCCGCGTGCTCTGACCGTTGATCGTTGGCCGAACGGCGTGCGTGGGTGCCGCTGGCGGCGGCGGCGTACACGGCGGCGACGCTGGTCCGCTATTACCTCTCGCGGCGGCCCGCGGTTCCCGGTCGAATCGGCGTTCTTCATCTTCGTCGGCGTCGGCGTGCTTGCCGTCCTGGTACGCCGCGCGGCGACGCCTGAAGTAGGCCCGCCGAGTCCGGGCCTGAGAGGCGGCTAGCAAAACAAAGGACCCGGCCTCCGGGCCGTCGCGCTGGCGGCGCTTTGATCCTCGCCGCCTTCCTCTTGTACGCGCCTGCGCTGCAGGTCGGGCTCCTCTCCGACGACTTCGTCATCGCCGCGTGGGCCGAGCGGCTCGAGCTGGTCCACCTCGAGGCGACCGGATTCGTCAGGCCCGGGGTGCCGCTGTTCTGGCGGATGCTTCAGACGCTGCCCGTCGACTTCGGGGTGACGGCTCATGCGGCGAACATCGTCCTCCACGGCGTCAATGCCGCGCTCGTCTCGGTGATCGCGTTGCGGTTCGGCGTGCGACGTCCGGAGGCCGTCGCCGCTGGTGCGATGTTCGCGGTATTCCCTGGGTTGAGCGAAGCCGTTGTCTGGCTGTCGGGAGTCCAGGATGTGCTGATGACGACCCTTGCGTTGATCGCGGTCGTTCTGGCCACCGCCGCCGATCCGAAAGTCATGCCGGCCGTCGCCACGAGCGTCGCGGCGCTCCTCGTCAAGGAAACAGCCATCATGATCCCGCTGCTCTCGGCGCTCGTGGTCGCGGCTCGCGACGGCGTCCGACCCGGGCGGAAGCAACGGATCGCCCTTGCCAGCCTGGCGGTCGTCAGCGTCGGCTATGCGCTCGCGCGCGCTGCGGCCGGCGTGCCGTCGTCGTTTCTCGACGTCGGCGATTGGCGCTATTTCGTCAAGCAGCTGGTCGCCAACGCGTTCGCGGCGGTCGGAGCGCCGTGGACCGACGAGTGGGGACGGACGCATGCCGGCATCGCCTTGATGCGCGCGTCCGCGATCGTCGTCCTTCTCGCGGCGGCATTCTTCGTGTGGCGGCGCCGCGACGCCACCTTCCGTGCGGCTGCCGCGTGTGCGGCATGGGTGCTCGCGGCGGCCGTACCGGCGTTCTCCTTGTTCTACGTCGGGCCGAACCTCGAGGGCGGGCGCTACGTCTACCTGGCGGCCGCGGGATTCGCGATCCTGCTGGCGCTGCTCGTCGGGCTCGCCGCGGATCGCTTCAGGGTCGTCCCGCGAGCGGTCGCGATCACGCTGCTCACGGCGCTGCTGGCCGCGCCGTTTCTTCCGGCCATCAGGAGCGACCTCCGCCGCTGGCAGGCGGCAGCGGGTGTCCGGCAAGACATCCTCGGGCGCGTCCGCGCTGAAGCCGATCGCGCTGGGTGCACCACGTTCGCCGCTGAAGGCGAGGCGGACAGCGTTGCCGGCGCGTATGTATTCCGCCACGGCCTGGCGGAGGCATTGGGCTTGCCCGAGGCCACACCCGTCGTGCCGTGCCGCGTCGCCCTGAAGTCCGGCGCCCTGACGATTGAACGAGTGGAGAAGGCGCCGTGAAATTTAAGATTTCGGATTTAAGATTTAAGATTGAAGACCGCGTGTTGGATTGCCTGGTGGCCAATCCCGAGTCGCCAATCTTAAATCTGAAGTCTTAAATCTTAAATTTCAGTGCCTGAATTGATCGCCCTGACGCGTGACGTGAGTCCGGCGTTCGCCGATTGCCAGCTGACGCATCTGCCGCGCGTGCCGATTGACGTCACGCTTGCGACGAAACAGCACGCCGCGTACGAGAGGGCACTGGAAACGCTCGGCTGCGACGTCCATCGCCTGCCCGTCGACCGCCGAGATCCCCGACGCGGTGTTCATCGAGGACATGGCGGTCGTGCTCGACGAGATCGGCGTCATCATGCGGCCGGGCGCCGCGTCTCGCCGGCACGAGATCGCCGAGGTTGCAGAGTGGTTGAAGCGCCGGATTCTTCTCGCGCGGATCGAGGCGCCCGGGACGATGGACGGCGGCGACGTACTGGTGGTCGGGCGCCGGCTCTTCGTCGGCGCGACGTCGCGGACCAACGCGGACGGCGCTGGATCAATTCCGTCAGATCGTCGAGTACTTCGGCTACACGATGGCCGTCGTCGAGGTCCGCGGCTGCCTGCACCTGAAGTCGGCCGTGACGGCCGTCTCCGACGACGTGTTGCTCGTGAATCGCAGCTGGGTTCCCGCCAGCGCGTTCCAGGGGTTTGAGCTCATCGACGTGCATCCCCAGGAGCCTGGGCGGCGAACATCGCCCGCGTCGGCAACCGTCTGCTGTACAGTGCGGCGTTCCCGTGGACGCTCGAGCGATTGAAGAATTCCGTCACCGATGTCACCACCGTCGATGTCAGCGAGCTGGCGAAGGCGGAGGGGGCGGTCACCTGTTGCAGCCTGATCATGAAGGCGGCCTGAGAGACTCGAGGGACCATGGATCCGAAACGAGAATTGCTTCGACACACCGTCGCCACCGTGGCCTATCGAGGCGGGAAGGCGATTCGCGGCACGACCGCTGCTTTTGCGGAATTCAAGGCTCACGAGACGGCGCGCACTCCCGCCCGCCTCGTCGCTCACATCGGCGACCTCTACGACTGGGCGCTGTCGATTGCCAAGGGCGCGCAGGCGTGGAACGATTCGACGCCGCTGGCGTGGGACCTCGAGACCGCCAGGTTCTTCGACACGCTTGCACGCTTCGACGCCTACCTCGCCTCCGACGCCCCGCTGGCGTGCTCGCCGGAACAACTGTTCCAGGGGCCGGTTGCGGATTCGCTGACGCACGTCGGTCAGCTGACGATGCTGCGGCGACTGGCGGGCGAGCGGATGCGCAGCGAGAACTATTTCAGGGCCGACATCGTGGCGGGGCGCGTTGGCGCGGAGCAGACCGCGCCGCGCCGTGAGTTCGACTGACGGGGGATCGAGGCGGACCTGAAGGTCCGCCCGACGTCGCCAGGGCGGACTTGAAGGTCCGCCCGACCCGCCAGGATCGTAATTTCGTGTAGAAAAACGGCACGGCCCCCGGCGGCCGGAATCGTGATCAGCCGCGGCAATCGTCAGAAGAGCTTGGAAGGCTTTTTGCGAAGGGCCCCGGCGCGACCCTATGAGCCGCCAGGCCTTCGGACCCAACCTGAGACGCATCCGGATCCAAAAAGGTATCTCGATCGAGCAGATTGCGGCCGCCTCCAAGATCTCCGCGGACCTTCTCAGCGGGCTGGAGCGGAACGACTTCAGCCGCTGGCCGGTTGGCATTTATGCCCGTGCATATGTGCGCCAGTACGCGTACGCCATCGGTGTCGATCCCGATTCGACGGTCGACGAGTTCTGCCGGTGGTTCGCCGAGGGCGACCGGCGCGCGGAGCGGACCATTCGGGAGCAGGCGACCATCGTCGGTCAGGACAGCGTCGCTTATCGCGACGACCCCCCGGCAGTAGCCGGCGCCGATCGCCGCGCCGGCAAGAAACGTCCAGGCGCCAAGTCGGCGCCCTCATCTGAAACAGGCGGACTGCTGGTCCGTCTGCGCCGCGCGTTCAACCGAGCCTAGCGGACCTAAAGGTCCGCACTACACCTTCGCCAAGTCGGCGAGTACGATTGCAGAGATGCGCCTCTCGGCCGTCGTCGAGACGTCCATGCGCGTGGCTGAATCGAGTGGCCGGCTTCAGAAAGTCGCGCGGCTTGCCGACCTGCTTGGCCAGGCTCCTCCCGAGGAAATAGAAACCGTCATCGCGTTCCTGAGCGGCACTCCGCGCCAGGGGCGGATCGGCGTCGGCTGGGCCGCGATCGTCGAAGCGCGCGAGGCGCCGGCGGCATCCGAGGCGTCGCTCGCGGTCGCTGAAGTGGACGACACCTTCGGCCGTATCGCCTCGCTGTCGGGCTCAGGGTCTTCCCGGGCGAGAGCCGAAGCGCTGCGAAGCCTGTTCGAGCGCGCCACCGAAGCCGAGCAGGACTTCCTGGCGCGTCTCCTCTTTGGCGAGCTTCGCCAGGGCGCACTCGAGGGCGTGCTCGTCGAAGCCGTCGCGCGCGCGTCGAAGATCCCGGCGGCGGCCGTCCGGCGCGCGGCGATGCTCGCCGGCGCGCTCGCGCCGGTCGCCCGGGCGGCGCTCGTCGAAGGCGAATCGGCGTTGCAGGCGCTGGTCATCAAGCCGTTCACGCCGGTCCAGCCGATGCTCGCCGACTCGGCCGCGGACGTTGAAGCCGCTCTTGGAGATCTTGGCGAGGCGTCGCTCGAATACAAGCTCGATGGCGCGCGCATCCAGGTGCACAAGGCCGGCGACGACGTGCGTGTCTACTCGCGCAACCTGCGCGACGTCAGCGTCGCCGTGCCGGAAGTCGTCGAGGCGGCACGCGCGCTGGCCGCACGCGAGATCGTCCTCGACGGCGAAGCGATCGCCCTGCGCGCCGACGGGACGCCGCATCCCTTTCAGATCACGATGCGGCGCTTTGGCCGGAAGCTCGATGTCGAGACCCTCCGACGCACGCTGCCCGTGCAGCCGTTCTTCTTCGACTGCCTGTACTTCGAGGGCGATCCGTTGATCGACGAACCGCTCGGCCGGCGCCTCGATCTGCTCACAGCGTCAGGCGCCCGGCAGCCTGCTGGTGCCGCGCCTCGTCACGGCGGACGCCGCGGAAGCATCGACGTTCATGGAGCGCGCCCTCGCCGCCGGACACGAAGGCGTGATGGCCAAGGGCCTGGACGGCCTCTACGCGGCCGGGCGCCGGGGCGCGGCCTGGTTGAAGGTCAAGAACGCCCGGACGCTGGATCTCGTCGTGCTCGCCGCCGAATGGGGCAGCGGCCGGCGGAAGGGCACGCTCAGCAACCTGCACCTCGGGGCCCGCGATTCCCATCGCGGCGGGTTCGTCATGCTCGGCAAGACGTTCAAGGGCCTGACCGACGAGATGCTCGCCTGGCAGACGAAGAAGTTTCTCGAGCTCGAGGCGGCGCGGGATGCCCACACCGTTCATCTCAGGCCGGAGCTCGTCGTCGAGATCGCCTTCAACGACATCCAGGAGAGCCCGCACTATCCCGGACGCCTTGCCCTCCGTTTCGCGCGCGTGAAGCGCTACCGTCCCGACAAGCGCGCGGCGGATGCGGACACGTTCGAAACGATCCAGCAAATTTATGCGCAGATGACCGGTCTCCAGGCGCCGGATCGGTGAAATGATGACAGACAGTCAATAGTCGACTGTCGACTGAGTCGACTGTCGACTGTTTCGCCGATAGAGCGAGGGGCATGGGACTATTCAGCGCGTTCGGATCATCCGACCAGGGCCCGGTTCGACAGACGAACGAGGACTGCTTCAGGACCGACGATCAATCGGGCCTCTGCGTCGTCGCCGACGGGATGGGCGGCCACAATGGCGGCGAAGTCGCCTCGCGGCTTGCGGTGGATTGCGTCACCGATTACGTCAGGACGTCGCCGCACACGCCGAAGTGGCCGTTCGGGTTCGACGCGTCGCTTTCTGAGCCGGCCAACCTGCTGCGGACGGCCGTCCACGCCGCCAACGGGAAGATCCTCGACACGGCCGCCGGGCGGCGCGAACTGTCCGGCATGGGGACGACGATCGTGGCCGCGCTCGTGCACGGCAACATGCTGGCGATCGCCCATGTCGGCGACAGCCGACTGTATGTGTTCGTCGCCGGGACGCTGCGCCTGCTCACCACGGACGATTCCTGGGCGCTCAACCGGAACGTGCTCACCAACGTGCTCGGATCGCGGGCTCAAGTCGAGGTGCACATCGCCGAGGAGCCGATTGCGTCGGGCGAGCTGGTGATCCTGGTCACCGACGGCGTGCACGGCGTGATCGACGACGGGGCGCTCGGTGCACTGGTGGCGGCCGGCGATCACCCGCAAACGATTGCCGAAAGGCTGGTTCAAGAAGCACTGAAGCGGGGCAGCCGCGACAATTGCACGGCGGTTGTCGGCCAGTACGGGTCCATCTCGACTGAGACGAGGCCCGGCGCCAGCCGGACGCGGACTGCTGCTGAGCTTAGCAAGTGTGGCTGCGGCTGGCCGGCCCGGCCGGTGGCGCGAGCGTCGTGATCCGCTGCGCACGGTTGCGCCTGCCGAAAGGCCCATGCTATATTCGTCAGGTTCTGTTGAAGCTGGGACACCCTATCTAGCTTCACCGCATAGGAATAGCGTCTCCGGATCTCCCGGAAACACTCGATCCGCCGCGACCAACACGAATTAGGGTCGTCGAGTTTTCAGGTGCCAAGCCCTCGGGCTTTCAGGCCTGAAACAGCTATTCGCGCCGCAGGATTCCTGTGGCGTCGAAGCGTATTTGCTGGAGTTGTATGCCGACCATCAGTCAGCTTGTCCGCGCCGGCCGCGAGAAGATCGTCAGCAAGACGAAGAGCCCGGCGCTGCAGAACAGCCCGCAGAAGCGCGGCGTCTGCGTGCGCGTCTTTACCCAGACGCCCAAGAAGCCGAACTCCGCGCTGCGCAAGGTTGCGCGCGTCCGACTGACCAACGGCATCGAAGTCACCACCTACATCCCGGGCGTTGGCCACAACCTCCAGGAGCACTCGCTGGTGCTGATTCGCGGCGGCCGCGTCAAGGACCTCCCGGGCGTCCGGTATCACGTCGTGCGCGGCACGCTCGACGCGGTTGGCGTCCAGGGGCGGATGCAGGGGCGATCGAAGTACGGCGCCAAGCGGCCCAAGAAAGCGTAAGAGGAATTCGCGATGCCACGAAGACGAGAGATTCCGAAGCGCGAGGTTCCGGCGGATCCGCTGTACGAGAGCCCGCTTGTCAGCAAGTTCATCAGCTGCGTGATGAGCGACGGCAAGCGGAGCACGGCCGAGCGCATCCTCTACAAGAGCTTCGACATCATCAAGGAAAAGACCAGCGACGATCCGCTGAAGGTCTTCAAGAAGGCGATCGACAACGTCAAGCCGAGCCTCGAGGTGAAGTCCCGCCGCGTGGGCGGCTCGAACTACCAGGTGCCGGTCGAAGTGAATCCGAACCGCCGGCTGTCGCTCAGCATCCGGTGGATCGTCGGCTACGCGACGGCGCGCGGTGACGGCAAGACGATGCAGGAGAAGCTGGCCAACGAGCTGCTCGACGCGGCCAACCTGCGCGGCGGCGCCGTCAAGAAACGCGAGGACACGCACCGCATGGCGGAAGCGAACAAAGCGTTCGCTCACTATCGGTGGTAGTGGTGAGTTTGTGAGTTGGAGAGTTGGAGAGTTGGAGATCGAGTGAGCAAGAGATGCAGTGCGCTGGTGATTCCTAGACTCACCAACTCGCCAACTCTCTAGCTCACCAAGCTCAGGTTGTTGCAATGCCTCGTCAAGTCGCACTGAATAAAACTCGGAACATCGGCATCATGGCGCACATCGATGCCGGCAAGACGACGACCACGGAACGGATCCTGTTCTACACCGGGATTACGTACAAGATCGGAGAGGTCCACGAAGGCACGGCCGTCATGGACTGGATGGAGCAGGAACAGGAGCGCGGCATCACGATCACCTCGGCCGCCACCACCTGCTTCTGGCGCGAGCACCGCATCAACATCATCGACACCCCTGGCCACGTCGATTTCACGGCGGAAGTGGAGCGTTCGCTGCGCGTCCTCGACGGCGCCGTGGCGGTGTTCGATTCGGTCGCCGGCGTCGAGCCGCAGTCGGAAACCGTCTGGCGCCAGGCCGACAAGTACCGCGTCCCGCGGATCTGTTTCGTCAACAAGATGGACCGCATCGGCGCGAACTTCAAGCGCACCTTCGACCAGATCATCTCCAAGCTCGAGGGCAATCCCGTCGCCATCCAGCTGCCGATTGGCGCCGAAGACAAGTTCACCGGCGTGGTCGACCTGATCCGGATGAAGGCGATCATCTATAAGGACGAGACGCTGGGCGCCGATTACAGCGTCGAGGAAATCCCGGCGAACATGCTCGACGAAGCCAGGCAGTATCGCGAGCAGCTGATCGAGAAGGTCAGCGAGGCCGACGACAAGATCCTCGAGAAATACCTCCACGGCGAAGACATCTCCGAAGACGAAATCAAGGCCGCCCTCCGCAAGCGCGTCAACAGCTCCGTCCGCAGCAAGGGCGAGGCGCCGTTCGTGCCGGTGATCTGCGGATCGGCCTTCAAGAACAAGGGCGTGCAGCCGCTGCTCGACGCGGTCGTCGACTTCCTGCCGTCGCCGGTCGAAGTGCCGGCGATCGTCGGGATCGATCCGACCAAGAAGGAAGAGACCCTGGTCGAGCGGCCGGCGTCGGACGACGCGCCGTTCGCCGCGCTGGCGTTCAAGATCATGACCGACCCGTTCGTCGGTCAGCTCACGTTCATCCGCGTCTACTCGGGCGTCCTCACACTCGGGCGCCACCGCCTACAACGCCACCAAGCAGCGCAGCGAGCGCATCGGCCGCCTCCTGAAGATGCACGCCAACAAGCGTGAGGAGATCAAGGAGGTCTACGCCGGCGACATTGCCGCGGCGGTCGGGCTCAGGAGCGTCAGCACCGGCGACACGATCTGCGACGAGAAGAAGCCGGTCGTCCTCGAGTCGATGGACTTCCCGGAGCCGGTCATCTCGCTGGCGATCGAGCCGAAGACCAAGGCCGACCAGGAAAAGCTCGGCACCGGTCTGCAGAAGCTGATGGCGGAGGATCCGACCTTCCGTGTCAACACCGACATCCAGACCGGCCAGACCATCATCCGCGGCATGGGCGAGCTGCACCTCGAGATCATCGTCGACCGGTTGAAGCGCGAGTTCAACGTCGAGGCCTCGGTCGGCAAGCCGCAGGTCGCCTACAAGGAAACGCTCACCCGCGCGGCCGACGGCGAGATGAAGTACGCGAAGCAGACCGGCGGCCGCGGCCAGTACGGCCACGTGAAGATCCATCTCTATCCCGGTCAGCCCGGCACCGGCTACGTGTTCGAGAACGAAATCGTCGGAGGGGCGATTCCGAAAGAGTTCATCAAGCCGATCGACGAGGGGATCAAGGAAGCGCTCACCCGCGGTGTCCTCGCCGGGTATCCGATCGACGACGTCAAGGTCGAGCTGTACGACGGGTCGTACCACGACGTCGACTCGTCGGAAATGGCGTTCAAGATCGCCGGGTCGATGGCGTTCCAGGACGCGGCGAAGAAGGCGAAGCCGGTGCTGCTCGAGCCGATCATGCGCGTCGAGGTGGTCGTGCCCAAGGAGCACATGGGCGACGTGATGGGCAACCTGTCGAGCCGCCGCGGCCAGATTCAGTCGCAGGAAGATCGCGGCGGCACGCAGATCATTTCCGCGCGGGTGCCGCTGTCCGAGATGTTCGGCTACGCCACCGACCTGCGCTCGCGCACGCAGGGGCGCGCCACCTATTCGATGCATTTCGATCGCTACGAGCCGGCGCCGCAGAACGTCAGCGAAGAAGTCGTCGCGAGGATGCAGGGGAAGTGAGGGGGGCTAGAGACTGGAGGCGAGGTACCTCGAACCTCGACCGATGAGACAAAGACATGGCAACAGCATTCAGCGACAAGATCCGCATCCGCCTGAAGGCGTATGACTACCGCGTCCTCGACCAGTCGACGAGCGAGATCGTCGACACCGCCAAGCGCACCGGCGCGCGGCTGGCCGGGCCGATTCCCCTGCCGACCGCGAAGAACAAGTGGACCGTGCTGCGTTCGCCGCACGTCGACAAGAAGTCGCGCGAGCAGTTCGAGATCCGGACCCACAAGCGGCTGATCGACATCTTCGAGCCGACGCCGCAGACGGTCGACGCGCTGATGAAGCTCGATCTGCCGGCTGGCGTCGACGTGGAGATCAAAGCGTTCGGGAAAGAGCACAAGTAGGCCGGGCCTCTTAGGCCCGGCGTCGGACGGCGGACCTAAGAGGTCCGCCCTACGGGTACAGCACATGGTTACTGGAATCATCGGCAGAAAAGTCGGCATGACGCAGGTGTTCGACGCCGACGGCACGGTGCATCCGGCGACGGTCCTCAAGGCGGGCCCGTGCGTCGTCGTGCAGGCGAAGACGGCGCAGACCGACGGCTACGAAGCGGTGCAGCTCGGGCTCGTCGAGGAGCGGCCGGCGAAGGTCGGCAAGCCGCTCGCCGGGCATTACAAGAAGGCGAACGTGCCGCCGACGCGCGTGCGGCGCGAAGTGAAGGTCGCGGCGGGCGCCGAACCCCCGAAGGCCGGCGACCAGGTGCTGTGCTCGATCTTCGCCGACGGCGAGCGCGTCGACGTGATCGGTCAAGGGCGCGGCAAGGGATTCCAGGGCGTGGTCAAGCGCCACCACTTCGCCGGCGGCGCGGCGACGCATGGATCGATGTTCCACCGCGCGCCCGGATCGATTGGCGCGTCGTCGTTCCCGTCGCGCGTGATCAAGGGGATGCGCGCCGCCGGGCGGATGGGCGGCGGGCGCGTGACGACCAGCAACCTGAAGGTGCTGCGCGTCGACGCGGACAACCACCTGCTGATCGTCGAAGGCAGCGTGCCGGGCGCGCCAACCGCCTACGTGCTCATTCGCAAGGCCGTCGCGGCGAAGCGCATCAAGGTCGCGCAGGTCGAGAAGCCGAAGAAGGGCAAGAAGTAGTCCCATGCAGCTTGACGTCGTCAACAACGAGAACAAGAAGGTCGGCTCCTTCGCGGTGCGCGACGAAGTGTTCGGCGGGCTGGTGAAGGGGGACCTGGTCTGGGAGTCCGTGGTCCGGTCGAATGCGGCGGAGCGCCGCGGCACCCACCAGACCAAGAACCGCGCGAACGTCAGCGGCAGCGGCAAGAAGCCGTGGCGGCAGAAGGGCACCGGCCGGGCACGGGTTGGCGAGATTCGCAACCCGCTCTGGCGCAAGGGCGGCACCGTGTTCGGGCCGCAGCCGCGCAGCTACAGCTACCAGCTGCCGAAGAAGGTCGAGCGCGGCGCGCTGCGCGCGGCGCTGGCGCAGAAGTTCCGCGACGGCCAGGTGGTCGTCGTCGACATCCTCGCGCCCGGCGAGTACAAGACCAAGGCGGCCGCGGCGCTGCTGGCGCGGCTGGGCGTCACCGGCAAGGCGGTCCTGATCGACGTGATCGTCGACGACAACTTCGCGCGGTCGGTCCGGAACCTGCCGGGGGTTGCGCTGCATGCGAGCAGCAGCGTGACGGCGCGCGACATCGTCAGCGCGGAGCACGTCGTCGCCACCAAGCCGGCGATCGAGAAGCTGCAGGAGGCGTTGGCCTAGACGGAGGAATTGTCAGGGACGCGTTTTATGAAGCTGACAGACGTAATTCGTCGGCCGCTGATCACCGAGAAGACGTCCATCCTCCGCGAGGACGGGCGGACGCTCGTGTTCCAGGTCGCGTCCGACGCGAACAAGATCGAGATCAAGCGCGCCATCGAGCAGCTGCTCGGCTCGAAAGTGGCGAGCATTCGCACGAGCATCACGCACGGCAAGATCAAGCGCCAGGGGCGGTTCGCGGGACAGCGGCCGGACTGGAAGAAGGCGTACGTGAAGCTGCGCGAGGGCGAGAAGATGCCCGAGTTCCTGGAGGGCGCATAAATGCCTATCCGCAAGTACAACCCGACCTCCGCCGGCTCACGGTTCCAGACGGTTCAGACCTTCGACGACATCACGACGACGGAGCCGCACAAGCCGCTGGTCGAGCCGCTGCACGAGTCGGGCGGCCGGAACAACCGCGGCCATCTCACCTCGTGGTGGCGCGGCGGCGGCCACAAGCGGATGTACCGGCTGATCGACTTCAAGCGCGACAAGCGCGACATCCCGGCGAAGGTCTCGACCATCGAGTACGACCCGAACCGGTCGGCGCGGATTGCGCTCCTGACCTACGCCGACGGCGAGAAGCGCTACATCCTCCAGCCGATCGGGCTGAAGGTGGGCGACACGATCGTCGCGGGCAACAACGTCGACATCCTGCCCGGCAACGCCCTGCCGCTCAAGAACATCCCGCTCGGCACGCAGGTCCACAACGTCGAGCTGAAACCGGGCAAGGGCGGTCAGATCGCGCGCAGCGCCGGCTCCGCGGTGCAGGTCGTGGCCAAGGAAGGCGAGTACGCGTCGGTGAAGATGCCGTCGGGCGAGATCCGCAAGATCTACATCGAGTGCTACGCCACGATCGGCCAGGTCGGCAACCTCGATCACGAGAATGTCTCGATCGGCAAGGCGGGGCGCAGCCGCTGGATGGGGCAGCGCCCGCACGTGCGCGGCGTCGCGATGAACCCGGTCGACCATCCGCTCGGCGGTGGTGAAGGCAAGACCTCCGGCGGCCGCCATCCGGTGTCGCCATGGGGCCTGCCGACCAAGGGGTACAAGACCCGCAATCGCAAGCGGACGGATCAGTTCATCGTGCAACGAAGACCCAAATAAGTTGGTGAGTTAGGGAGTTGGAGAATTGGAGAGTTCGAGACGTTCGAGAGTGACTCACCAACTCAGCAACTCGTCAACTCACTCAACTGCGAGAGACAGATTTATGGGACGTTCACTGAAGAAAGGGTCCGTTCGTCGACACGCCGCTTCTCGAGAAGGTCGAGGTGATGAACCGCGGCACCGAGAAGAAGGTGATCAAGACGTGGTCGCGGCGCTCGACGGTCGTGCCCGAGATGGTCGGCCACACGCTGGCCGTGCACAACGGGAAGAAGTTCATCCCGGTCTACATCACCGAGAACATGGTCGGCCACAAGCTCGGCGAGTTCGCGCCGACGCGCCAGTTCAAGGGGCACACGACCAAGGTCGCCGAGAAAGCGGCGGCGCTCGCGGCCGCGCCGGGCGCGCCTGGCGCGCCGGCAGCGGGCGGCACGGCCCCTGCGGGCGGCAGCGGCGGCGGAGCCAAGCCGGCGTCGGCAGGGAGTGAGCGATGATTCAGGCGCAGGCCACCGCACGCTTCGTGCGCACCTCGGCCCAGAAAGCGGGCCTCGTTCTCGATCTGATTCGCGGCAAGGACGTCAACCGCGCCCTGGCGACGCTTCGCTTCACGAAGAAGTCGGTGGCCGGCGACGTCGCCAAGGTCCTGCGGTCGGCGATTGCCAACGCGCAGCAAAGAGAAGGGTTCGGCGGCGACGTGGACCGGCTGTTCGTCTCCGCGTGCTATGCGAACCAGGGACCGTCGCAGAAGCGCGTGCGTCCGGCGCCGATGGGCCGCGCCTTCCGCGTGCTGAAGCGGACCGCGCACCTGACCGTCGCCGTGTCCGAACGTCCGGAAAAGGTGGTGCCGGTGGCGGCGGGCGGCGGCGAAGGGAAGCCAGCCGCGCGGCGTCCTCGCGCGAAGAAACCGGCCGCATCGGCCGGGCGCGCTCCGCGGGGCAGGAGCCGCCGGAGTAATCAAGAGAAGGCGAAGGAGTAATCCGTGGGCCAGAAGGTTCATCCGTTCGGATTCCGGCTCGGCTTCAACAAGACCTGGCGCTCGCGCTGGTACTCGAACCGCGACTACGCCAAGCTGCTGCACGAGGATCTGGCGCTGCGCCAGAACCTGAAGAAGCGGTTCGCGCACGCCGGCGTATCGAAGATCGAGACCGAGCGCGCGGTCAACCGGCTGAAGATCGACATCTATACGTCCCGCCCCGGGATCATCATCGGGCGCAAGGGAACCGAGGTCGACAAGCTGAAGCAGGAAATCCAGAAGCGGACCAACCGGGAAGTCTTCATCAACATCCAGGAAATCCAGAAGCCGGAACTGGACGCGCAGCTGATTTCCGAGTCGGTGGCGATGCAGCTCGAGAAGCGCGTCGCGTTCCGGCGCGCGATGCGGAAGGCGGTCGAGTCGGCGCTCCGTTTCGGCGCGCGCGGCATCAAGGTGCGCGTGTCGGGCCGCTTGAACGGCGCCGAGATCGCGCGGTCGGAGTGGTACCTGCATGGCCAGCTGCCGCTGCAGACGCTTCGCGCCGACATCGACTACGGCTTCGCCGAAGCGAACACGACCTACGGGCAGATCGGCATCAAGGTGTGGCTCTACAAGGGCGAGCGCCTGGTGCCGCAGCGCGGACGAGAAGAAGAGTACAGGGAGCGCGCGCCGCGTCGGCCGCAGGGGCGAGCATAAAAGCGGGTTGGAGAGTCGGAGAGTTGGAGAGTGAACGAAGGTGTGAGTCAGAGAGTTCGAGAGTTGACGAGTTCTTCAACTCACTGACTCACCAACTCACTGACTCCCCGATTCGCGTTCGATTGGGTTCACCGTTATGTTGATGCCAAAGAAGGTCAAGTACCGGAAACAGCAGCGCGGCCGCATGCGCGGCAAGGCGTGGCGCGGGGGCGACGTGTCGTTCGGCGACTACGGCATCAAGGCGCTCGAGCCGTGCTGGCTGACCGATCGGCAGATCGAGGCGGCGCGCGTGGCGATGACCCGCTTCATCAAGCGCGGCGGCAAGATCTGGGTCCGCGTGTTTCCCGACAAGCCAATCACCAAGAAGCCGCAGGAAACCCGCATGGGCAAGGGCAAGGGCGCCCCCGAACAGTGGGTGGCGGTGATCCGGCCGGGGCGCGTGCTCTTCGAGATGGAAGGCGTCAGCGAGGCGGAAGCGCGCGAGGCGATGAAGCTCGCGGCGTCGAAGCTGCCGATTCTGACCAAGTTCGCGACCCGCTTCGCGCAGGAGAGGATGCTATGAAGGCCGCCGAACTGCGCGACCTCGGCGCCGACGAGCTCGGCGCGCGCGAACGCGACCTCACCGACCAGCTGTTCCGCATGCGGATCCAGAAGTCGATGGGGCAGCTCGAATCACCAGAAAAGATCCGCGTCGTCCGCCGCGATCTCGCGCGCATCAAGACGGTGCTGAGGCAGAAACGGACAGAGTAGCGCCTGCGGCCATGCGAGCCCGAGTGATCGAGCAAATGCGAGGGCGAGCATCAGCGTAAGTTCGCGGCGGGGGTGGGGCCCCGCCGCCAGTGGAAAAAAGATGGCAGACAAATCCGAGAAGACCGGCGTGGTCGTCAGCAACAGCATGCAGAAGAGCATCGTCGTCGCCGTCGAGTGGCAGGTGCGGCACGGGCTCTACGGCAAGACCGAGCGGCGGACGTCGAAGTTCATGGTGCACGACGAGAAGAACGAGGCGAAGCCGGGCGACACCGTCGAGATCGTCGAGACCCGCCCGCTCAGCCGGCGGAAGCGCTGGGCGCTCAAGCGGATCGTGCGGCAGGCCGCCACAGTGTAAGACGACGTCGTTCGTCGTTCGTTGTTCGACGTTCGTCGGCAGCTCAACGAACGCCGAACGAGCGAACGCCGAACGGCCTGGAGACAGTCATGATTCAGATGCGATCGATCCTGGACGTCGCCGACAACTCCGGCGCGCGCAAGATCGCGATCATCAACCCGATCGGCGGCTCGACCGGCCGCTACGCGAGGCTGGGCGACATCGTCACCGCGTCGGTGAAGGAAGCGACGCCCGAGTCGAACGTGAAAAAGGGACAGGTCGTCAAGGCGGTGATCGTGCGGACCGTCAAGGAGCAGCGGCGGCGCGACGGCACCTACATCCGCTTCGATCGCAACGCCGCCGTGCTCATCAACGATCAGAACGAGCCGATCGGCACGCGCGTGTTCGGCCCCGTCGCCCGCGAGCTGCGCGAGCGCCGGTTCATGAAGATTATTTCGCTCGCTCCGGAGGTGCTCTGATGTCCCGACTAGCGACACCGATTCGCAAGAACGACAACGTCCTGGTGGTCACCGGCAAGGACCGCGGCAAGCGCGGCCGCGTGCTGCGCGTCGTGCCCGACAAGAACCGCTTGATCGTCGAGGGCGTCAACATCATCAAGCGCCACACGAAGCCGAACCCCGGGCGGAACATCAAGGGCGGCATCGTCGAGCGCGAGGCGTCGGTGCACGCCAGCAACGTGCAGCTCGTCTGCCCCGAGTGCGGCACCCAGACGCGCATCGGACACAAGATTCTCGGCGACGGCCGCAAGGTCAGGATTTGCCGCAAGTGCGAGGGGGTCGTCGACAAATGAGCCGGCTCAAAGAGAAGTACCAGAAGGAAGTCGTCGCCGCGCTCACCAAGGAGTTCGGCTACAAGAACGTCATGGCGGTGCCGCGGATCACCAAGGTGGTGGTCAACATGGGGCTCGGCGAGGCGACGTCCAACGCCAAGCTGGTCGACACCGGCGCCGACGAGCTGGCGCGCATCACCGGCCAGAAGCCGGTGACGCGGCGCGCGAAGAAGTCGATCGCCGCCTTCAAGGTCAGAAAGGGCATGCCGATCGGCACGATGGTCACGCTGCGCGGGGAGCGGATGTGGGAGTTCCTCGACCGGCTGATGAACATCGCGCTGCCGCGCGTCCGCGACTTCAAGGGCGTCTCGCCGCGCGGCTTCGACGGCCGCGGCAACTACACCCTCGGCTTGCGCGACCAGTTGCTGTTTCCCGAGATCGACTACATGAAGGTCGACAAGGCCCGCGGGATGAACGTCTCGGTCGTGACCACCGCGAAGACCGACCAGGAGGCGCGCAAGCTCCTCCAGTTCGTCGGCATGCCGTTCCGGCAGGCCGGACAGAGCTAAACACGGCTGAAGAGAATTTATGGCAACGACAGCAAAGATCGCCAAAGAGCAGAAGAAACCGAAATACAAGGTTCGGCTGCGGAACCGCTGCCATCTGTGCGGCCGGCCGCGTGCCTACATGCGCAAGTTCGCGCTGTGCCGCCTGTGCTTCCGCAAGCTGGCGCTCGAAGGCGACGTCACAGGAGTGACAAAGAGCAGTTGGTGAGTTCGAGAGTTGGAGAGTTGGCGAGTCTGTGAGGATTCACCAACTCACGAGCTCTCCAACTCACCAATTCAAGGTTGGAAGGATTATGACTGACCCTATCGCAGACATGCTGACGCGGATCCGCAATGCCGTGACCGCCAAGCACACGCGGGTCGACATCCCGACCTCGCGCATCAAGGTGGACATCGCGCGGATCCTGCAGGACGAAGGCTACATCTCGGGCTTCAAGCTGCTCGATGAGGCCAACGGCAAGCCGGCGCTGATCAAGACGCTGCGGCTCTTCCTGAAGTACGGACCGCACGGCGAGAAGTTGATCACCGGCGTCCAGCGCATCAGCCGCCCCGGCCGCCGCGTCTACTTCGGACGCGACGAGGTGCCGGAAGTGCTGGCCGGGCTCGGCACGAGCATCCTGACGACGTCGCGCGGGGTGATGACCGGGCGCAACGCGGTCAAGGCGGGCGTCGGCGGGGAAGTGCTCTGCAACATTTGGTGATGACGGTGGGCGCCCGAGCTGAGGCTCGGGCCTACTGGGGTTAGAACATGTCCCGTATTGGCAAGAAACCGATCACGATTCCGAAAGGCGTGACCGTCAATGTGCTCGACGGCGCCGTCGAAGTTCAGGGTCCCAAAGGGAAGCTCAAGCAGGCGTTCCCGAGCGGGATCAACTTCGAGCTGGCCGACGGCCATCTGGTCGCGAAGCGCGCGGTCGAGAACCCCGAGCTCGGGAAGTTCCACGGCCTCGCGAGGAGCCTCGTTGCGAACGCGGTGGCGGGCGTCACGGACGGATTCAAGAAGGAGCTCGACATCGTCGGCGTCGGCTATCGCGCCGAGGTGAAGGGCAAGCAGGTGATCTTCGCCCTTGGCTATTCGCACGCGGTGGTGTTCGACATCCCGGCCGGCATCGACGTGGCGATCGAGAAGCAGACGCACATCACAGTGACGGGCGTCGATCGACAGCTGGTCGGCCAGGTCGCCGCCAACATCCGCCGCCTGCGCAAGCCGGATCCCTACAAGCAGAAGGGCGTCCGCTACACGGGTGAGGTGCTGAAGAAGAAGGCCGGGAAGACAGGCGCCAAGTAGGCTAAGGCAGGCGCCTGCGGCCATGCCGAGCCGAGGAACCGGCTTTTATCCGAGGCGAGGCATCAGCGTAAGTTCGCGGCGGGGGTGGGGCCCCGCCGCCAGTGAAAAAAGTTGACCGTATGAAGATCCAGACAAAAGATGATCGCCGGCATCGGATTCAGCTGCGGCAGCGCAAGCGCATCGCCGGCACATCCGAGCGGCCGCGCCTCAGCGTGTTCCGCAGCGTCTCGCACATCTACGCGCAGGTGATCGACGATCTGAGCGGGCGGACGCTGGTCGCGGCGTCGAGCATCGATCCGTCGCTGAAAGGCGCGTTCGGCAAGGGCGTGGCAGGCGGCAACACCAAGGGCGCCGAGGCGGTCGGCAAGGCGATTGCCGAGCGCTCAATCGAAAAGGGCATCAAGCGCGTCGTCTTCGATCGCAGCGGGTTCCTGTATCACGGCCGCATCCGCGCCGTTGCCGATGCGGCCCGCAAAGCCGGCCTGGAGTTTTAGGACATCAAATGCGCACGAGAGAACGGATCGACGCGAGCCAGCTCGACATCAAGGACACGGTCGTCTCGATCAACCGCGTCACCAAGGTGGTCAAGGGCGGCAAGAACCTCAGCTTCAGCGCGCTGGTCGTCGTCGGCGACGGCCATGGCGTCGTCGGCTTCGGCGTCGGCAAAGCCAAGGAAGTGCCGTCGGCGATCAAGAAGGGCATCGAGGCGGCCAAGAAGAACCTGATTCGCGTGCCGCTGCAGGGCACCACGATTCCGCACCCGATCGTCGGCCAGTTCGGCGCGGGCAGCGTGCTGCTGAAGCCGGCGCCCGACGGCACCGGCATCATCGCCGGCGGCGCCGTCCGAGCGGTGGTGGAGTCGGCCGGTATCACGAACATCCTGACGAAGTCGCTCGGGTCGGCCAACCCGCACAACGTCGTGCGCGCGACGATCGCCGGGCTCGACTCGCTGAAGGATCCGGTGGCAATCGCCCGGATGCGCGGCAAGGAACTCGGGGACCTGACGCGCGCGACCGCGTAGGAACGCGCCGGGGGAAAGAAGATATGGCGAACGAGCGCATTGATTCGAAAGGCGGCGTCGTCAAGGTGACGCTGCTCAAGAGCCCGATTGGGTTCAACAAGAACCAGGCGACCGTGGTGCGGAGCCTCGGCCTGCGCCGCATTCGCCACACCGTCGAGCTGAAGGACACGCCGGCGACGCGCGGCATGATCCACAAAGTGCGGCATCTCGTCGAGGTGACCGAGTGAATGGGTGAGTTGGAAGGAGTTAGAGAGTTGGAGAGTTAGCGAGTTAGAGAGTTGATCGGAGTGACTCACCAACTCACAAACTCTCCAACTCACCAACTGTAGAAAGACAGCTTATGGATCTCAGCAATCTCAAGCCGCCGAAGGGGGCCAAGCACGCGAAGAAGCGGATCGGCCGCGGCCAGGGATCGGGGAACGGCAAGACCGCCGGCCGCGGACACAAGGGCGCGAAATCGCGCTCCGGCTTCAAGTTCAAGCGCGGCTTCGAGGGCGGCCAGATGCCGCTGCATCGCCGCGTGCCGAAGCGCGGCTTCCACAACCCGTTCCGCGTCGAGTACGAGGTCGTCAACCTCGACACGCTCGCGGAGAAGTTCGACGCCGAGACGGTCGTGACGCCCGAGCTGCTGCGCGAGCGCGGGCTCGTGGCCGGCGGCACTCGTCGGGTCAAGGTCCTCGCGCGCGGCGAGGTGACCAAGAAGCTCACGGTCCGGGCGCACAAGTTCAGCGGCAAAGCTGCGGAGAAAATCGCCGCCGCGGGCGGCGCAACTGAAGTGATTGGCTGATTTATGGACAGCCTGAAGAACATCTTCGCCGTCGGGGAGCTCCGCAATCGCGTGCTGTTCACGCTGGCGATGCTCGCCGTTTATCGGGTTGGGTCGCACATTCCGACGCCCGGGGTGAACAAGGAGGCGCTGCTCGAGCTTGCCCGGCAGATGCAGGGCAACATGCTCGGCCTCTATGACATGTTCTCGGGCGGGAATCTCAGCCAGGTGACGATCTTCGCGCTCGGCATCATGCCGTATATCAGCGCGTCGATCATCCTGCAGCTGCTGACCGTCGTCTGGCCGTACCTCGAGCGCCTGAAGAACGAGGGCGAGCTCGGGCGGAGAAAGATCACCCAGTACACCCGCTACGGGACGATCTTCCTCAGCCTCGTCCAGTCGTTCGGCATCGCGATCTTCCTCGAGAGCAACACCAACCTGGTGGGCGGGCTGCCGCTGGTCCACGACCCGGGCTGGGGATTCCGCCTGATGACGGTGCTCACGCTGACGACCGGCACCTGCTTCATCATGTGGCTCGGCGAGCAGATCACCGAGCGCGGCATCGGCAACGGCATGTCGCTGATCATCTACGCGGGCATCGTCGTCGGCCTGCCGCGGGCGGCGCTGCTGACGATGGATCAGATCCGCACCGGCCAGCTCGGGTTGATCCCGATGATCATCCTGCTGGTCATGATGGTCCTGGTCGTCGCGGCGGTCATCTTCGTCGAACGGGGGCACCGGCGCGTCACGGTCCAGTACGCCAAGCGGGTGGTCGGGCGCCGGATGTACGGCGGTTCGAGCACGCACATTCCGCTGAAGGTCAACACCGGCGGCGTCATCCCGGTGATCTTCGCGTCGTCGATCCTGGCGTTCCCTGCCACTATCGCCCAGGCGTTCCCGGGCAACCCGATCGCCGACTGGGTGAACACCCAGCTCGGCATGGGCATGCCGTGGCACAACCTGCTCTACGTGGCCGGGATCATCTTCTTCGCGTATTTCTATACCGCGATCATCTTCAACCCGGATGACGTCGCGGAGAACATGCGCAAGTACGGCGGGTTCATCCCGGGGATCCGCCCGGGCAAGCGGACCGCCGAGTACATCGACACGATCCTGTCGCGCATCACGCTGGCCGGCGCGGTCTACCTGTCGCTCGTCGCCATCCTGCCGCAGTTCCTGACGAGCGGTTTCCGCGTCGAGCCGATTCCGTTCGTCGGCGACTGGCTCGATGCCGCCCTGCCGCGGTTCATCACCGAGGGCATGGGCATCACGTTCATCTTCGGCGGCACCTCGCTGCTGATTCTCGTCGGCGTCGCCATGGACACCGTCCAGCAGGTGGAGTCGCAGCTGATCATGAGGCACTACGACGGGTTCATGAAGAAGACGCGGATACGAGGACGCAGAGGTTAACGAGGACGCAGAGACGCAGAGGCTATGGCGCTCAATCTGATCATGCTGGGCCCGCCAGGAGCGGGGAAGGGAACCCAGGCCGAGCGGTTCGCGAAGGGACGTGGGATCCCGAAGATTTCGACCGGGGACATTCTCCGCGAAGCGGTGAAGGCCGGCACGCCGCTCGGTTTGCAGGCGAAGGCGATCATGGATCGCGGCGAGCTGGTGGGCGACGACGTGATGATCGGGATCGTGCGCGAGCGGCTGGATCGGGCCGACGTCGCCCCGGGGTTCATCCTGGACGGATTTCCGCGCACCGTCGCGCAGGCGGCGGCGCTCGACGCAATCATGGCCGGGCGCGACCCGCTGATTGTGGTCGACATCGCCGTGCCCGAAGGGGAGCTCGTCCGGCGGCTGGCGTCGCGGCGCATCTGCGAATCCTGCGGCCTGAACGCGGAAGGCGAGCCGGCGGTGAGTGGGACCTGTCAGCGGTGCGGTGGAAAGCTGAAGCAGCGTGCTGACGACAACGAGGCGGTCGTGCGCGAGCGGTTGCGCGTCTATTACCGCAACACGGAGCCGCTCATCGATTACTACCGCGCCCGGCCGACCTTCCGATCCGTCGATGGCGCGCAGGCGCCCGAGCGGGTGGCGGCGGCGCTGGCGGCGGCAATCGACGCCGTCGCCAACAGCCGAACCCAGGGAACGGTTGCATGATTGTCTGCCGTTCGGCGGCGGAGCTCGAGAAGATGCGCGCGGCGGGGCGGCTCGTCGGCGAGGTGCTGACGGCGCTCTCGGCGATGGTCGCTCCGGGTGTGACGACCGCCGACCTGGATGCCGTGGCGGAGAAGCTGATCGCCGACGCGGGCGCGACGCCGGCGTTCAAGGGGTATCACGGCTACCCGGCGACGATTTGCGCGTCGCTGAACGAGGAAGTGATTCACGGGATTCCCTCCGGCCGGCGGGTGCTGGCCGAGGGAGACATCGTCTCGATCGACGTCGGCGCCTCGCTGAGCGGCTACTTTGGCGACAGCGCGGTCACGCTGCCGGTCGGACGCGTGTCGGAGGAAGCGGCGCTCCTGCTTCGGGTGACCGAGGAAGCGCTGTTCAAGGCGATCGAGCGGGCGCGGCCAGGCGGCCGGCTGTACGACATCGGCCACGCGGTCCAGCAGCACGTCGAGGCGCACGCGTTCTCGGTGGTGCGCGAGTTCGTCGGCCATGGCATCGGCCAGCGGATGCACGAGGAGCCGCAGGTGCCCAATTACGGCGAGCCCGGACGCGGACCGCGCCTCAGCGAAGGCATGGTGCTCGCGATCGAGCCGATGGTGAACGCAGGCAAACCGGCGGTGAAGGTCCTGGCCGATGGCTGGACGGCGGTGACGCGCGACCGCAGCCTCTCGGCGCACTTCGAGCATACGGTCGCGGTGACGGCCGGCGAGCCGTGGATCCTGACCGCGAGAGAAGTACCGGTTCCGGCCCGGTAACCGGAACCGTGACGGAACAGCTGCCCAGCGCGCTGTATCGCGTGGAGCTGGACGGCGGCGGGCAGGTGACGGCGCATATCGCCGATCGGATCGACCGCAACTTCGTCCGGGTGCTCGTCGGCGATCGCGTGCGGATTGAGTTGTCTCCGGCCGACACCGGCCGCGGACGGATTGTCGAGAAGCTATGAAGGTCCGAGCATCGGTTCGTCGGATTTGCGACAAGTGCAAGATCGTCCGCCGCCGCGGCGTGGTGCGGGTGATCTGTCCGAATCAGAAACATAAGCAGCGACAGGGATAGCAACTGAGAACATACGGTTCACGCTTCGCGGCTCTCACTTATCGGTTCGTGTTCAGGATGCGCAGAGATCAGCAACGGACTTGAACCCGGACGAACGTGAACACGAACTGAGCACCTAGGACAGAGAAGAGGATTCAGTTTATGGCACGTATCGCAGGCATCGACCTTCCCCGCACCAAGCGGGTCGAAATCGGGCTCACCTACATCTACGGCATCGGCCGGGTGCGCTCGAACACCATCCTCAAGGATGCGGGCGTCAGCCCGGACGTTCGCGTCAAGGATCTCTCGGAGGACGACGTCCGGAAGATCAGCCGGGTCATCGAGGAACAGGGCGGGGTCGAAGGCGATCTCCGCAAGGATATCTCGATGAACATCAAGCGGCTGATGGAGATCGGCTGCTATCGCGGCATGCGCCACCGCCGCGGTCTGCCGGTGCGCGGACAGCGGACACGCACCAACGCGCGGACGCGCAAGGGCCCGCGCAAGGGCGCGATTGCCAAGAAGAAGACGGTTTAAATCATGGCCAAGACTGAAGCAGCGGCTGAAGGCGCCACACCAGAGAAAAAAGAAGGCGCCGGAAAACGGAAGAAGACCTTCAAGAAGCGCGGCGAGAAGCGGGTCGTCCACCACGGGCTGGCGCACATCCAGGCGTCGTTCAACAACACCGTGGTGACCATCACCGACACCGAGGGCAACGTCGTCGCCTGGTCGAGCGCCGGCGGCATCGGCTTCAAGGGGTCGCGCAAAGGCACGCCGTTCGCGGCGACGCAGGCGGCGCTCAACGCCGGCAACGCGGCGAAGGGGGTCGGCATGCGCTCGCTCGACGTGCGGGTGAAGGGGCCCGGCTCGGGCCGCGAATCGGCGATCCGCGCGCTGCAGACCGTTGGGCTGGAAGTGAAGTCAATCCGCGACGTGACGCCCATCCCGCACAACGGATGCCGTCCGCCGAAGCGGAGGAGAGTGTAAATGGCACGTTACATCGGACCGGTTTGCCGTCTGTGCCGCCGCGAGGGGATGAAGCTGTTCCTCAAGGGCGAGCGCTGCTACACCGAGAAGTGCGCGATCGAGAAGCGCAACTTCGCGCCTGGCCAGCACGGCAAGACGCGCAAGGCGAAGCTCGCCGGCTACGGCCTGCAGCTGCGCGAGAAGCAGAAGGTGAAGCGCATTTACGGCGTGCTCGAGGACCAGTTCCGCGGCTACTTCGAGGAAGCCGAGCGCACGCGCGGCATCACCGGCGAGACGCTGCTGCAGCTGCTCGAGCGGCGGCTGGACAACGTCGTCTACCGCCTGGGCCTGGCGACGTCGCGGCCGCAGGCGCGGCAGCTCGTCCGCCACGGGCACTTCCTGGTCAACGGCAAGAAGGTCGACATCCCCTCGTACTCGATGAAGCAGGGCGACGTCGTCACGGTCCTCGGCCGAACCCAGAAGAACCCGACGATCGAGCACGCGATGGAGGAAGTGAAGGGCCGCGGTATTCCCGCCTGGCTCACCTTCGACGCGACCTCGATCACCGGCCGCGTCGTGTCGATGCCGACGCGCGAGCAGATCAATCTGCCCGTGCAGGAACAGCTGATTGTGGAGTTGTATTCGAAATAGTGTAATTAGGAATTTGGAATTAGGGATTTGGAATGGTACCACGCATTCCAAATTCCAAATTCATGATTCCAAATTACAGTTCTGCGTCGTTCGCTACCCGCCGATCCGCAGCCTTACACAGACCTGCGGCGTGAGGTCGGCGGTCACTTGCAGGTCTGGAGGCCCGTCTGCGGGCCCGTCAGCGAGTCCGGGGACACCCCGGATCCGAAAGGAAGTATTCATGCTTTGGAAAGGTTTTCAGCGGCCCAAGCGTCTGGAGTTCGAGCGCGAGACGCTCACCGATCGGTTCGGTCGGTTCTATGCGCAGCCGTTCGAGCGCGGTTTCGGCACGACCATCGGCAACGCGCTGCGGCGCGTGCTGCTGTCATCGATTGAAGGCGCGGCGATTACCGCGGTGAAGATCGACGGCGTGCTTCACGAGTTCTCGCCGATTCCCGGCGTCGTCGAGGATGCGACCGACATCATCCTCAACCTGAAGCAGATCCCGCTCAAGCTGCACGTCGATCACACGAAGACGCTGGTGCTGCGCATCGACAAGGCCGGCGAAGTGCGCGCCCGCGACATCCAGGCCGACGCCGACGTCGAGATCCTCGAGCCCGACGCCCACATCGCGACCATCGCCGAGGGCGGCAAGCTGCACATGGAAATGCGGATGAAGCGCGGCCGCGGCTACGTGGCGGCTGACAAGAATTTCGACGAGGACCTCGGCATCGGCTGGATTCCGATCGATTCGGTCCACTCGCCGATCAAGAAGGTGAACTACCTGGTCGAGGCGGCCCGCCTCGGACAGACGACCGACTACGACAAGCTGACCGTCGACGTCTGGACCAATGGCTCGATCAGCGCGCGCGACGCCGTGTCGCTGGCGGCCAAGCTGATTCGCGATCACCTGAACATCTTCATCAACCTCGAGGAGGGCGCCGAGCCGCAGGTCGAGGCGGCGGGCGATCAGCCGCGCGCCGGTGTCGGCAACGAGAACCTCGACAAGTCGGTCGAAGAGCTCGAGCTCTCGGTCCGGTCGTACAACTGCCTGAAGAACGCGAACATCCGGACGATCCGCGAGCTCGTGCAGAAGACCGAAGGCGAGATGCTCAAGACCAAGAACTTCGGGCGGAAGAGCCTGAACGAGATCAAGGAAATCCTGCACACGATGGGCCTGAGCCTCGGCATGCGCGTCGACCAGCCGGCGGCTGCATCACAGGAGTAGGGGCTGGAGGCTGGGGACTTGGGGCTGGGGCTGGGACTTTCCAGCCTCCAGCCTCCAGCCTCCAGTCCCCGATCCCAATACAGAGATGAGACACCGAGTCGCACACCGAAAACTGGGCCGCGTCACGGAGCATCGCATTGCGATGCTCCGGAACCAGGCGACGGCGCTACTGCGCTACGAGCACCTCACGACCACCGTGCCGCGCGCGAAGGAACTGCGGCCGTTCGTCGAGCGGCTGATCACCATCGCCAAGCGCGGCGTGTCTGACGGCGCCGAGAACGGCAAGGCTTTACATGCCCGCCGCCTGGTGATGCACGACCTGCAGGATCGGGAGGTCGTGTCCAAGCTGTTCGAGACGCTGGCGCCCCGGTTCGCTGAACGACCCGGCGGCTATACGCGCCTGCTGCGGCTCGGGTTCCGCAAGGGCGACGCGGCCGAAGTGGCGCAGGTGGAGCTCGTCGGCAGCGAGTTCAATCCGCGCGCGAAGGCCGAAGCCGATGCGAACAAGACCGAGGGCGAGCAGCCGAAGAAGGCCAAGGGCGTCGGCGGCCGGCTGAAGGCGGCGGCCGAGCGGCTGCGCGGCAAGAAGGAAGAGCCGGGCGGGCCCGACGAGAAGGCGCCCAAGCGGACCGCCCCGAAGGGCACGTCGCGCAAGGTGACCACGCCGCGGAAGGCGGGCGGCAGCTAGGAATTTACAATTGGAAATTTACAATGGGGAATTACGGGCTAGAATCTCCGGCATTCCTCATTGTTTCTCGTAAATTGTAAATTCCAGAGGAGCACGGCGATGCGGGTTGCACTTCTTGTGATCTTGTTCGCGCTCTGCGCCATTCCGACCGGTTCCGCCCAGACCGGCCTCCCGCAGTTCGGCGGCGGCGGCGGGGCCAACTACGGCGGCTACGCGTTCGTGGAATGCACGGCGGCGAACAAGCCCGCGGTGCGGCTTGTGCTGATGCAAGGGGTCGTGCCCCCGGCGCTCCCCGCGAGCGCGCCGCGGCCGTCGCTGGCGGTGATCCTGCCGGGCAGTCCAGACAGCATCGCCGGCAAGGAAGTCACGGTGTCGAAGGATCCCGCCGGTCCTGGCCAGATGGTGTCGTGCCCGGTTGTCGGCGCATGCGTCGTGGCCGAAACGGGAACGGTCACGCTCGAGCCGCGCGGGAGCGACGGGACCTACAAGGGTCAGTTCAAGGCGACGTGGCCGCCCATCCCGGAGCGCACCGGCAAGTTCAGCGTGGGGTGGAGGGATTCGGGGAAGACCTGCGGGTAAGTTGGAGAGTTAGAGAGTTAGAGAGTTGGAGAGTTACACCTGAACTCTCCAACTCACGCGTCAGCGTCAGTGGCCTCCTTCCAGTAACCAAGTGTGACCGACGTCACACGACCTTCGCACTTCCTGTTTCAACGCCACCGTACAGGGCCTTGAGCCAGGTCCGGCTGGCCGAGCAGTGCCAGGCTCCGGATGATGCGCGTCAGGCGAAGCAGGTTATGGTTGCCGGCGTGCAGCCATTCTTGTGAACGGTCCTCCCATTGGGCGGATCGGACAATACGCGGAGCGCCGGCGGAGCGATCGATCGTGAAGCCGTAAAACCTCAGCATGCGGTCGAGCGCGCGGTGGAGGTTCGCCGCGAGCGGCGGCTGCAGAAAGGCGACACGGTCGGCAGGCGTCAGCAGCGGCGCGTCCGGGTTGAACCGGCTGGGCTCGTCGAGCGGAAAGAGCCACTGGATGTAGTCGTGCACCGCCTCGAGCTGCTCGTCGTCCCAGGCCAGGATGTCGTCGAGGGTCCGGCCGCGCGCATCAGGGGCGTCGCCGCGGTAGAACCGGACGAGTGGCGAATCGGCTCTTTCAGGCGAGGGCACCGGCGGTCTCCGCATGCCGTAGACTGAGCCGATGAAAGCCCGGGTTGCGGTCGCAGGCCTGGTGGTGGCGATGGCCGCGTCGGGCGCGTATGCCCAGTTCCGCGGCGCGCGCTTTCCGATGGCGACCCCGGACTCGTTTGACGGCGCGTTCCAGGTACTGCCGGGCGATGTTTCGCGGCATCCAGGGCGGTGACGGCGGCGGCTGGTCGACCGACTACCCGGACGCCGACCTGAATTTTTCGACCCGGCTCGGCGAGCTCACCAAGACGCCGATCAGCAAGGACAAGCGCACCGGCGAGCCGAACCACCTGATCGTCCCGATCACCGACCCGCTGCTGTTCCGCTGCCCGTTCATCATGATGTTCGAGGTCGGGAACTTCTACATCGACGAGAACGAGGCGCGGCTCCTGCGCGAGTACCTGCGCAAGGGCGGTTTTCTGTGGGTTGACGATTTCTGGGGCAGCTACGCGTGGAGGATCTGGGAGAGCCAGATCCGCAAGGCGCTGCCGGCTGGCGAGTACCCGATCGTGGATCTGCCGCTCGACCACCCGATCTTTCATCAGTTTTTCGAGGTGACCAAGAAGTCCCAGATTCCCTCGATCAACCACTGGCTGACCTACCGCGACACCTCGGAGCGGTTCGCCGACAGCCGGCCGGTGCACATCCGCGGCATTTCCGACGAGCTCGGCCGGTTGATGGTGCTGATGACGCACAACACCGATTTCGGCGACTCGTGGGAGCGCGAGGGCCTGAGCCACGAGTACTTCGTCAAGTTCTCGGTCGACGGCTACGCGTTTGGTATCAACACGCTCATCTACTCGATGACGCATTGACGGGCGGGTAGGGCGGGCAGGAGGATCTGACCCGACTCACCTGCCTTTCCCGCCCCACCAGCCTAGACCTCTTCTACTTCCACTCCCGCCCGCTCCGCCTTGGCGGCGGCGATGATCTTCGCCTGCAGCGGCGTCGGCACTTCGTCGTAGTGCGAGTACTCCATGTGGTAGGAGCCGCGGCCGCCGGTGGCGGACGTCAGGTGCTGCTCGTAGGTCAGCATTTCTGACATCGGCACCTGCGCCTTGATCACGGTCGTGCCGCCGCGCGTGTCCATGCCGCCGATCCGGCCGCGCCGGCCGTTCAGGTCGCCCATCAGATCGCCGGCGTAGTCTGACGGTGCGTAGACCTCGACGTTCATGATCGGCTCGAGAATCGTCGGGCGCGCCCGCGTCATCGCATCCTTGAAAGCGAGCGAGCCGGCGAGCTTGAACGACAGCTCGTTCGAGTCGACGTCGTGGTACGAGCCGTCGAACACCGTCACCCGGAAGTCGACCATCGGGTAGCCGGCGAGATAACCGCGGGTCCGGGCATCCTGAATCCCCTTTTCGACCGCCGGCACGAACTGGCGCGGGATGGAGCCGCCGAAAATATCGTCGACGAACTCGAAGTCGGCGCCGCGGGCGAGCGGCTCGACCTTGATCTTGCAGTCGCCGAACTGGCCGTGGCCGCCGGTCTGCTTCTTGTGGCGGCCGTGCGCCTCGGTCGACGCCTTGATCGTTTCGCGGTACGGGATACGCGGCGGCTTCAGGTTGACGTCGACGCCGAAGCGGCGCTTCAGCTTCGCGACCGTGACCTCGATGTGCAGCTGCCCCTGTCCGGACAGCAGCAACTCCTTGGTCTGCGGATCGCGGCTGTACTTGATCGACGGATCCTCTTCCTCCAGGCGGTGCATCGACGTGCTGATCTTGTCCTCGTCGCCGCGGCTCTTCGGCTCGATCGCGTACGACAGCACCGGCTCGGGGAACTTCAGCGGCGGGAACGTCAACGGATCGGTCTTGTCGCCCAGCGGTGTCGTTCGTGAGCGTGTCCTTGAGTTTCGCGACGGCGCCGAGATCCCCCGCCTTGATTTCCGGCACAGTCGCTGGTGTCTTGCCTTGCTGGAGCTGCAGGTGCCCGAGGCGCTCAGGGATGTCTTTGGTCTTGTTGTGGACCGTCGAGTCGGACTTGAGGACACCCGACACGACCCGAAACATCGTGATCCGGCCGGCGAACGGGTCCGCGACGGTCTTCCAGACGAACGCCGAGACCGGTGCCTTCTCGTCGGCCTTCCGGATCTGTTCGGCGCCGCCTTTGTCGATGCCCTTGAATGGCCGATCCGCCGGCGACGGCACGTAGCTGACGATCGCGTCGAGCAGCGGCTGGACACCGATGTTCAGCAGGCTCGACACGCAGACCAGCGGGAACACCTTCGCTGCCGACGACCGCGCCGCGCAAGCCGGCGACGAGCTCTTCGTCGGTCAGCGTTCCTGCCTCGAAGAACGTCTCCATCAGCTTCTCGTCGGCCTCGGCGACCATCTCGATCAGCGCTTCGCGCGCCGCCTCGACCGCCGCGGCCATGTCGGCGGGCACGGGCCCCTCGGTGAACTTGCCGCTCTCGTCGGTTTGGTACGTATATGCCTTGCGGCTGACGAGATCGACGACGCCCTTGAACGCCTTTTCCTCGCCGATCGGCAGCTGGATGGGAATCACCGTCCGGCCGCAGGCCTCGCGGAGCGACTGGAGCGATCGATCGAGGCTGGCCCGATCGCGATCCGTGCGGTTCAGGACGACGATGCGCGGCAGCTCCAGCTCCTGGGCGGCCTCCCAGACCTTTTCGGTCTGCACCATCACGCCGGCGACGGCATCGACGACTACGAGCGCGGCGTCAGCGACGGTAAGAGCCGCGCGCGCGTCGCTCAGGAAGTTGCCGATGCCCGGCGTATCGATGATGTTGATCTTGTGTTTGTTCCACTCCGCGTAGGCGAGGCTGGCCGACAAGGTGTGTTTGCGGGCAATCTCTTCTTCGTCGAAATCGGTGACGGTCGTCCCTTCGTCCACCTTGCCGAACCGGTTCACCATGCCCGCCGTCGACAGGATGGCGGCGGCAAGCTGCGTCTTACCCGAGCCCGTGTGTCCGACGAGGGCAACATTCCGGATGCTGGCGGCGTCGTAAACCTTCATAGCCTGGGGCCCCCCTCAACTGGTGCGCTCCAAAGGCGGATCATATTCCGAAGGAGGCGGCAGCGGCTATAGCCAGGCCCGTTCCGGGCCGATAGGACCGAGGTAATGACTACTCTCGACTCGACCGCGAGTCTCGACTCGACCGAGAGCGCTGCGCCCAGAGCTCAGGCGTGGCGCGTCGCAGTACCTGCTCTTCGGCTCCGGGTGCTCGGCGCTCATCTACCAGACGGCCTGGATGCGTGAATTCCGGCTGATCTTCGGCGCGTCGACGGCGGCGTCGGCCGCCGTGCTGGCGATCTTCGTGGGCGGACTCGGTCTTGGCGGCCTCATCCTCGGACCGCGCGTCGACCGTCACCCGCGGCCCATCCTCTACTACGCGCGGCTCGAAGCGATCGTGGCGGTGTCGGCCGCGCTCACGCCGCTCGTCCTGGCCGTCGTTCAGTTGATTTACTTCGCGATGGGCGGCACGCCTCGTCTCGGCACGGCGGGAGGCACGATCCTGCGCCTGCTGCTCAGCACGGTGGTGCTCGCCGTTCCGACCGTCGTGATGGGCGGCACGCTGCCCGCGGCCGCCCGCGGCGTCACCCGTGGCAGCGACGCCCGGCGGCAGGATGTTGCCGCGCTGTACGGCCTCAACACGCTCGGCGCGGTGGTGGGGTGCGTCGCATCGACCTTCTACCTGCTCGAGATCTTCGGCACTCGCAACACGCTCTGGCTCGCCGCCGCACTCAACGGTATTGTCGTCATCCTGGCGCGCCAGGTCGATCGCACGTCAGTCGCCCCGAGACAGAAGCCACAGAAGCCGCCGAGGCCACGGCCGCATGGCGCCGCGGCCCTGGCCGCCAGCGGCGTCGCAGGCCCCGACCTGGTTCCTGCTGGTCGCGTCGGGCGTGGTCGGGTTCGCGTTCTTCCTGATGGAGCTGGTCTGGTATCGGATGCTGGGTCCGCTTCTCGGAGGATCGGTGTTCACCTTCGGGCTGATCCTTGCGGTGGCGCTCGTCGGCATCGGCATCGGCGGCCTCCTGTACTCCTGATCGGCGTCAACCGGCCGGCGTCGCTGGCGGGGCTCGCCACGTCGTGCCTGCTCGAGGCGGCCGCCATCGCGCTCGCCTTCGCGCTCGGCGATCGCATCGCCGTGCTCGCGCTGGTGCTGATGCCGCTGGGCCAGGCGGCGTTCGGCGCGCTGGTCGCCGGCTGGACGATCGTCGCCGTGATCGTCGTGTTGCCCGCGGCGCTCATTTCCGGCTACCAGTTTCCGCAGCTCATTGCGCTCTTCGGGCGGGGCCGCGACCACGTCGGTCGGCAAATCGGCCTGGCCTACGCGGCGAATACGGTCGGCGCGATTGCCGGATCGCTGGCCGGTGGATTTCTCGTCCTGCCGCTCCTGTCGACACCCGGCGCGTGGCGATTCGCGGCGCTCTGCCTCGTGGCGCTCGGGATCGCGGCGGCGGTGATTGCCGAGCTCGAGTCAGCGTCCGGCGTAGCGGCCGGCTCAGCCGGACCTGCGACAGCGATCACGTCCGACCTGAAGGTCGGGCCGACGACGGCGTGGAAGCCGATCATCGCGCCGGCGCTGCTGGCCGGCGTCGACCATCCTGCTGCTGACGGCCACCGGTCCGACCGCGGTCTGGCGGCACAGCGGCATCGCTTCCGGCACGGCGGGCATCACGACGATCAACTCGCCACAGGAGCTCCGCGGCTGGATGCACGCCCAGCGCAGCTTCGTCGAATGGCAGGCCGACGGCTTCGAGAGCAGCGTCGCCCTCTCGGTCGGCAGCGGCGGCTACGCGTTCGTCGTCAACGGCAAGGCCGATGGCAGCGCGCGCGTGGATGCGGGCACGCAGGTCATGCTGGCCCTCATCGGCAGCATCCTCCATCCGAACCCGCGGCATTCACTGGTGATCGGCCTCGGGACCGGCAGCTCCGCCGGCTGGCTGGGGGTCGTTCCCTCCATGGAACGCGTCGACGTGGTCGAGCTCGAACCGATCGTTCTCGAAGTCGCGCGGCAATCCCACGCGGTGAACCAGGACGTGCTCAACAACCCGAAGGTGCACGTGCGCATCGGCGATGCGCGAGAGGTGCTGCTGACGGCGAACCAGACCTACGATCTGATTGCGTCCGAGCCCTCGAATCCCTTCCGCGCGGGTATCGCCAGCCTGTTCACGCAGGAGTACTACCGCGCCGCCAGCGACCGGTTGACCGACGACGGGCTGTTCCTGCAGTGGCTCCAGGCGTACGGCGTCGACGCGTCGGCCGTCCGGACGGTCTACGCGACGATGGCGTCGGTGTTTCCATCGGTCGAAACCTGGCAGACCCGAGGCGGCGACATCGTGCTGGTGGGGGCGAAGCGCGCGCCGGTCTACGACCCGGCGCGAATCGCCGCGCGCATCCAGGAAGAGCCGTACCGCTCGGCCCTCCGCGTGGCATGGCGGTCGACCGGGCTCAGTGGATTCCTCGGCCGCTATCTGGCTGGCGACAAGCTCGCCCGCGCGATCGCGTCCGCGCCCGGCGTCCAGATCAACACCGACGATCGAAACGTCGTGGAGTTCGGCTTCGCGCGATCGCTGGGACGGGACTACCAGATGGTTTCGCAGATACGCGCGCTGGCCCACGCGGTTGGCGCGACCCGTCCGCCGATCGATGCGGCGGGCATCGACTGGGCGGCCGTCGAGACGTCGTGGGTGAGCCAGATTGCCGCCGAGGGCGGCGTCATCCAGATCAGTCCGCGGGCGAGCCCGGCCGATCGCGCGCGCCAACTCGCCCTGATTCACTATTACCGCGAGGACAACCTCGAGGCCGCCCGCGCCACGTGGGCGCAGCAGTCCGGCGCCCCAGCCGATCAGAACGAGATCGCGATGGTGGCCGACATCCAGGCGACCGCGGCCGCTCCAGAAGCGATGCACACCATCGAGCAGCTCCGCGAATTTCATTCCGGCGAAGCCGACGTCATGCTCGCGGAACTGCGGGTCGCCCAGCGCGACGCCGAGGGGGCCGCCGCCGCGCTCGAGCGGGCGTTCGCGACGTTCCGCCGGGATCCCTGGGCGCTGCCACAATTTACGCAGAAGGGCGTCGGCCGCGCCCAGATGCTCGGCGCGTCGAACCCGGCGCTCGCGCGCCGGATGATCGAGGCGCTGCGGGAGCCATTTGCGGTGAAGGTCGCCGACCATCGCCGCCGCGTGGCGGTCGCGTTCCTGACCAGCCACGCCGACTTCAAGGCGATGTGCGCTGATGCGATTGGCGCCCTCGAGCCGAACGTCCCGTGGGCCGGCGATTTCCTGGCGCTGCGCCGCGATTGCTACGCAGAAACCGGCAACTCGCGCCTGGCCGCGGCGACCCGGGAGCTGAACGAGTACCTGTCGATGGAAGGCCTGCCGCTGGATACGGGGGTTCCTTCGACTCCGGCTGCGGCGTCGCTCAGGACAGGTTCTACTCGTAGCGCAGGGCTTCGATAGGATCCAGCCGCGACGCCTTGAACGCCGGGTACATCCCGAAGAAGATCCCGACCGAGGCCGAGAAGCCGAGGCCGAGCGCGAACGACCACCACGGCAGCGAGATCGGGAAGCCCGACACGAGGTGCACGACCCAGCCGATCGCCGCGCCGAGCACGATCCCGAGCACGCCGCCCATCGAGGTCAGGAACGCCGCCTCCATCAGGAACTGAAACAGGATTTCGCCCCGCCGCGCGCCGAGCGCCTTCCGGACGCCGATCTCGCGCGTCCGCTCGGTGACCGAGATCGACATGATCGCCATCACGCCAATCCCGCCGACCATCAGGGCGATCGACGAGATCACGATCAGGGCGAGAAACGTCGCCTGGCTGATCGAATCCCACAACTCCAGGATGGCGTCCTGCGTCATGATGTCGAAATCGTCGGGTTCGTCGAGGCGCAGGCCGTGGCGGATGCGCATGATCCGCTGGACGTCGGCGATCGCCTCCTTCTGGTCGACCCCGGGCCGGGGCACGGCGGCGATCTGGATGGGAATCAGCTCCGTCACGTTGCGGCCACGGCCGAAGACCATCCCGCCTATACCGAACTGCCGCTGGTACGACGTATAAGGAATGACGACGAAATCGTCCTGTCCGGCGTTGAACCCGCCGACGCCCGGACGCTTCTCGAACACGCCGACGACGGTGTATCGCTGGGCGCCGACGCGAACGAGCTTTCCGATCGGATCGGTCGCCGATTCGCCGAACAGGGCCTGATACGGCGTCTGGCCGAGGACGACGACGTTCTTCCGATATTGAACCTCCGTGCCGGTAAAGAACCGCCCGAACGTCAGATCCAGGCTCGTGCCGACCGCGAAGTTCTCGGTCGTCCCGAAGATGATCATCGGGCGCGTCCGTCGCTCGCGGTAGAACACACGCTCCTGGGTGGGTGGTCCAAAACCACCGGCCCCCAGCTGAACGTCGACAAACTGAATCGTCGGCACCTCTTCGAGCGCGCGCATATCGGAGATCGTCAGGTTCGGCCGCTTCATCAGCTGGTTGAAGATGTCGCCGCTCGTCATGCTGGCCGGGCCGAAGCGCTGGACGAAGATGATGTCCGGGCCGATCTCGCGGACCGAATCGCGCAGCGACTCGTCGAAGCCGCGGATCATCGCCGTCATCCCGACGATCGACGTGATCCCGATGACGACACCCAGCACCGTGAGCGCGGAGCGCATCTTGTTGCTGCGCACGGTGTCGAGCGCCATCACGACGACTTCGCCGAGGAGGCTGGATCTCCAGGATGATTACTCCTTGCGCAGTGCTTCGATCGGATCGAGGCGCGCCGCCCGTGCCGCCGGATACAGGCCGAAGAACAGTCCCACCAGTGCGGTGATGCCGATGCCGAGCGCGACCGACCAGACCTCGACCGACGCGGTGATCGGCGTGAACTGCGAGACCACCGTGGCAAAAATCGCCCCCAGGGCGACGCCGATCATGCCGCCAAGCACCGACAGCACGACCGACTCGGTGAGCATCTGCGCCATGATGTCGGAACGCCGCGCGCCCAGCGCCTTGCGCAGCCCGATCTCGCGCGTCCGTTCGGTCACGACCATCAGCATGATGTTCATGATGACGATGCCGCCGACCACCAGCGAGAGCGCGACGACGCCGACCAGCACGGCAAAGATCCCGTTCGTGGCCTGGCGATAGAGCGACAGGAACGTCTCGGACGTGAACAGGCCGAAGTTGTCCGCCTGCCTCGGCCTGAGGCGCCGCGCGATTCGCAGCGCCAGCGTCGCATCGTCCATCGCCTGGTCGAGCTGCGAGATGTCCTGCGGCTTGACGGTGAGTGACAGCTGGCGGCGGGCGCCGAAAATCATCTGGAACTGGCGGAGCGGGATGATCGCGAACGCGTCCTGCGACCGGCCCAGGAAGGTCCCGCGCTTGGCGCTGACGCCGACGATCCGGAAATGGACGCCTTCGATCTGCAGGGTCTTCTCCAGCGGATCGACGGCGCCGAACAGCCGATCAGCGATTTCCCAGCCGATCACCGCCACGGGATGGGCCCGCGCGACCTCGGAGGCGCTCATCAGGCGGCCGCGCTCGGCGTTGAACGTCGAAAACTCCGCGAATTGCTCGGTCACGCCCGTGATCGCCGCTGAGTCGATCGACTTGTCGCGATAGGTGATTGCGCCGGATCCCTCGGATTCGAGCATGACGGCGCGCACCAGCGGTCCGTACCGCTTGATCGCGTCGGCGTCGGCCGCGGTGATGCGCGGATTCCCTCGCAGCCGGTCGAAATCGTCCTCGCTGAAGGCCATCGGGAACTGCTGGACGCTGAACGAGTCGGCGCCGGCCTGGCTGAGGATGGCGTCCTGGACGGCCGCGTTGAGGCCCTGGATCAGCGCGACCACCGCGATGATCGACGTCACCGCGACGATGTTGCCGAGCACGGTCATGAACGACCGGAGCTTCGATGCCCAGATCGCCGCGAGCGCGATGCCGGCTGCTTCGAGGAACTTGTTCACCGGATGCGTTGCGGTCTCGACCTTTACCTGGCTGCCGTCAACGAGGCTGCGCACCGAAGCGAACGGCCCCGTGATCACCTCGTCGCCGGCCTTCAGTCCCGAGAGGACTTCGAAGTACTGCTCGCCGGCGATCCCCATCTTGATCGGGACGAACTCGGCGCGGCCGTTGCGGATGACGAACACGCCCTCGGTTTCCTTGCGCGTCTGGCCCGCGGGCAACTCGGCCGCCGAGGCGACCGGATCCATCATCGATCCTTCGCTGCGCGGCCGGCGGCGGCGGTCTCGCCGCTGCTCGCGGACGACCTGCCCCGTCGCCTCGTCGTAGACGAGCTCGCGAACGGCAACCGCCGCGATCGGGACAGCCGTCACGCCCTTGCGCGTGGCGGTGGTGATGTCGGCGGTGCACGTGAAGCTCGGTCGCACGTCCGGGATATCCCCGTCGATGGCAATGACGACCTTGAAGTTGGTGGCTTGCCGCGAGCCGGCGGCGCCAGGCGCCTGAATCGGGCTGTTGCCGATCTCGGTGACCTTGCCGTAGAAGGTCTTGTCCTGCAGCGCGTCGATGATCACCTTCGCGCGCTGTCCAAGCGAGACCTGCGGGATGTTCGTCTCGTCGACTTCCACCTCGGCCTGGATGACGGACATGTCGGCGAGCGTCAGGAGCACCGTCCCCGCGTTGTTCATCGTGCCGATGACCGCCGTCTCGCCCTGCTGGATGTTCCGCCGCGTCACGATGCCATCGATCGGCGACTCAAGCCGGACCTTGCTCAGGTCGTAGCGCGCGCTCTCGAGCCCGGCGCGCTCCTGCTCGATGCGGGCCGCCTGCGCGGAGACCTGCTTTTCGCGCTCCTGCAGCGTCGATTCGGCGGCGCGCACCTCGTTCTCGGCCCGCTCGAGCGCTTCGCGGGTGTTGAGCTGCTGGCTCCACAGCTCTCGCTGGCGCGCGAGGTTGCGCGACGCCTGCTCCACCTGGACGCGCGCGGTTTGCACCGACTGGCGGCTCTGCTCGAGCGACGCGCCGGCCGCGTCGAGCGACGCCGTGCCGCTGTCGACGCGCGTCCGGAGCGATTTGGGATCGATCTGCAGCAGGAACTGCCCGCGCTTGACGATGTCGCCTTCGTTGACCGCGAGCTCGACGACGCGGCCAGGGGTTTCCGCGCTGATGTTGACCAGCCGCTTCGGCTGAATCTTGCCGGACGCCGACACGATCGCCTCGAGGTCGCGGACCTTGATGCCCTCCACGGTGACGCCGGGCGACGTATCGCGGGCGTACCAGAGGTTGGCGGCGATGACGGCAGCGGCCACGAGGGCCACGCCGACGATAGTCAGGATCTTCTTTCCACTCATCCGTTGCTACGCTCCTGCGAACGCGGTCAGCGCCGTCGCGACCACGAGTGCGAACAGAACATACAGGCCGAGCAGTGTCCAGGCGATCGGACCGCTCTTCCGCTTGTACAACACGGCGACGCCGATTGCGAGGCTCACGAGCCACCAGATACGGAACAGGTCGATCCAGCCGAGAAACCGCGCAAAGAAATTCGTCTCATCGAGCATCGGCAGGAACACCGCCATCGTCGTGCCACTCGCCATCGTCTCGCGCGCGTAGTTCAGCGGCAGGATGAACAGCTGCTGGACCGCCAGGAGGATCTGGGAGTGTGCGACGATCGCGTAGGCCTGCTTGAACGTGGCGTCGCCGCCGAGGACGACGTTGAAGACGAACAGGATGATACCGGCCACGACCGCACAAATGACCGGGACAGTGACGAGAATGGTGACGGGGCTGATGTAGCGGCCCATTCCGGCGACCTGCTGCTCCATGCGGTCGTAGACTTCGTCCGGCACATTGATACCAAACGATTCCATCGCGCGGTACTGGTAGTCGAGGGCGGCGTTCTGGCCGACTTCGGTCGAGAGGAACGCAAACACCGTGGTGGCCATGATGATCGTGGTGACCGCGAGCACGCCCAGCACGCGCGGATGCGCGGCAATCGAACGGTAGGTCTCGCCCGGCGAAAAGATCACGCCCGCGATCCGCGCGGCGAGCCCGGTGGGCGCAGCGGGACCGATCCCGGAAGAAGGAGACAGCGTGTCAGGCACGGAGAGCCTCGCAGAAGGACGTACCGGAATATATACGGTTGCGGCGCGCCCGGTGTTCGACTCCCCTATTTTACGCCCCATTTCCTTGACAGTAGAGAAGTGGCTGTTTACCATGCACCTTCCCGCGACAAGGAGCGTGACGTGGTCGGATTCGTGCCGAAGGAGATGTTTTTCACGAAAGGTGTCGGGAAGCACCGCGAAAAGCTGACGTCCTTCGAGCTCGCGCTGCGCTCCGCCGGTATCGCCGCGTGCAATCTCGTGCGCGTATCGAGCATCTTTCCACCCAAGTGCCGGATCCTGCCGCGCGCGCAGGGCGTCAAGCGCCTCGAGCCCGGCCAGGTCACTTTCGTCGTCATGTCCGAGGCGGCGACGAGGGAGCCGCACCGCCTGATCGCGGCGACCGTCGGTGTCGCGATTCCCCGCGACAAGAATCTCTACGGGTATTTGTCGGAGCATCACAGCTTCGGCGAGAGCGAGGACATCGCCGGCGACTACGCGGAAGAACTCGCCGCCGAGATGCTCGCGACGACCCTCGGGCTCGAGTTCGACCCCGACAAGAGCTGGGACGAGAAGAAAGAGGTCTACAGCCTCTCGAACCAGATCGTCCGCACCCACAACGTCACGCAGACCGCCGTCGGCGACAAGAAAGGGCTGTGGACCACCGTCGTCGCGGCCGCCGTGCTCGTCGGATAGCCGATTTCTCATTTCCGCTTTCCATTTCCCATCCGACCGATACTGTCACCATGACAACCGTCGTTCGCGGCCTGATGGCCGCTCTGCTGGTAGTGGTGTGCGCGGCGCCCGCCGCCGCGCAGATGTTTGAGCTCGTCGGCACCCGCGCGCAGGGAATGGGCGGGGCGTTTGTCGCGGTTGCGGACGACGCGACGGCCACGTGGTGGAATCCGGCCGGCCTGGCCACGGGCGCGACCATCAGCTTCGTCTGGGACATGGCCGACAACCTCGCGCCGACCGACCCGCGGCCGCAGGGTCCGGCCTCGCTCGGCGAGACCATGGGGTTCGCGCTGACCACGCCTGCACTGGGCTTCAGCTATTACCGGTTGCGAATCAGTGAAATGCAGCCCCTTTCCTCTAACGGGGCTGGAACGTCGGTCCGACAAGAAGAAGGGGCGACAGGTATCGGTCTGCGCACATTCGCACTGAACCAGTTCGGCGCCACGTTCGGGCAGTCGCTCGGCGGCAACGTCGTGATGGCTTCGACGCTGAAGCTGATCCGGGCGGGGACGGCGGTGTCGATCGGTCCGGTTCCCGGGAACGCGCGCGATCTGCTCGACCACGCGGGAGAGCTCGACTTGCCGATGGAAACCCAAGCCGCCCTCGACGTCGGAGCGATGGTGATGTTCTCGCCGCAGATGCGTGTCGGCATCAGCGTCAAGCACCTGCGCGAGCCAGAGTTCGGCGAGGGCGAGACGAGGGTGGTGCTGGAGCGTCAGGCGCGCGTGGGCGTGGCGGTGATGGGCGGGGGAACGTCGGCGACGCTGACGACCGCCGCCGACTTCGACCTCACGACGCTCGACACCGTGCTGGGCGAGGTGCGGCACATCGGCGCGGGCGCCGAGGCGTGGTTCTTCAAGAGGCTGGTCGGGCTGCGCGGCGGCTTCAGCACGAACACCGCCGGGGCGGGGGGCAACGCGTGGAGCGTGGGCGCCAGCGCCGGCGCCGGCGGGTTCTTCTTCGATGGCTTCATGACGCTTGGGTCGGATGCCAGCCGCGACGGGTGGGGGATAAGTGCTCGATTGGGATTTTAAGTCATTTAAAGTAACAATAAGTCATCGATTGACAATATTTGTCAGCTAGGTTAGCTTAGAACGTTCGATGCCCGTCCGTATTGGCGAGCTTCTCCTCAAGGAGAAGCGAATCACACCCGATCAGCTCCAGCAGGCCCTGGACCACCAGAAGGCCAGCGGGGGGAAGCTCGGCTTCAACCTCGTCAAGATGGGGTTCGTCAAGGACGAGGAGATCACCGCGCTCCTCAGCAAGCAGTACGGCGTCCCCTCGATCAACCTCGCGCAGTTCGACATCGATGCGGCCGTCATCAAGCTGATTCCCGCCGAGACGGCGCAGAAGTACCAGATCATCCCGCTCAGCCGCGCCGGCGCGACCTTGACGATCGCGATGACGGATCCGACCAACGTCTTCGCGATGGACGACATCAAGTTCATGACCGGCTACAACGTCGAGCCGGTCGTCGCCTCGGAGATCGCGATCATCGAGGCGATTCAGAAGTCCTACCCCGCGGCCGCGAAAATCGCGGCGGGCAAAGCCGCCGCCCCCGTCAAGGAACCCGGCCAGTCGCTTCCCAACGTCAGCACGCTCGAAATCGCCACCAAGGGCCTCGAGGAGCTGCAGGCCTCGCTCGACACCGACGCCAGCGACGTCGAGGTGCTCGAGGAGCTCCAGGAGATCAGCGCCGACGCGCTCGCCAGGCAGGGCGAAGAAGCGCCGGTCGTCCGCCTGGTGAACGTCGTGCTGATGTCGGCGATCCAGAAGGGCGCGAGCGACATCCACATCGAGCCGTACGAGAAAGAGCTGCGCGTCCGCTACCGCATCGACGGCATGCTCTACAACATCATGAGCCCGCCGATGAAGTTCCGCGATGCGATCTCGTCGCGCATCAAGATCATGTCGAAGCTCGACATCGCGGAAAAGCGCCTGCCGCAGGACGGCCGCATCAAGATCCGCTTCAACGAGCACGGCACGCAGAAGGAGATCGACTTCCGCGTCTCGGTGCTGCCGACGCTCTTCGGCGAGAAGATCGTCATGCGTCTCCTCGACAAGGACAAGCTGATGCTCGACATGACGCGTCTCGGCTTCGAGGCCGAGTCGCTGGCCAAGTTCGAGACGGCGATCCTGCGGCCGTGGGGCATGGTGCTGGTCACCGGGCCGACCGGCAGCGGCAAGACCAACACGCTCTACTCCTCGATCGCCAAGATCAACACGCCCGAAACCAACATCATGACCGCCGAGGATCCGGTCGAGTTCAACCTCGCCGGCATCAACCAGGTGCAGGTCAAGGAGAGCATCGGGCTGAACTTCGCGGCCGCGCTGCGCTCGTTCCTGCGGCAGGACCCGAACATCATCCTGGTCGGCGAGATTCGCGACTTCGAGACCGCCGAGATCGCGGTCAAGGCGGCGCTCACCGGCCATTTGGTGCTTGTCGACGCTGCACACCAACGACGCGCCGAGCACGATCAACCGGCTGATGAACATGGGCATCGAGCCGTTCCTGGTCGCCAGCTCGGTCCATCTGATTTGCGCGCAGCGCCTCGTCCGCCGCGTCTGCTCGAACTGCAAGGAGCCGGCGCCGCTGCCGCCGCCCGCGCTGGTGCAGGCCGGCTTCTCGGCCGAGCTGGCCAACGAGGTGACGCCGATGAAGGGCAGGGGCTGCGATCGCTGCAACCAGACCGGCTACAAGGGCCGCGTCGGCCTCTACGAAGTCATGGAGATCGCCGAGGAGCTGCGCGAGCTGATTCTGGTCGGCGCGTCGGGGCTCGAGCTGCGCCGCAAGGCGGTCGACGAAGGGATGATCACGCTTCGCCAGAGCGGCCTGCAGGAAGGTGAAAGAAGGCGTCACGACGATCGAAGAGGTCGTGCGCGAAACGGTGAAGTAGGCCCGAGCAGTCGGCGTGGAAATCTTCGATCTGCAACTGCTTGAGCATCTGACACGCCCGACTGAAGGATCGGCCTAAGTGACATGGCGACACTGCCAGAACTGCTGAAAGCGATGGTCGACATGGACGGGTCGGACCTCCACATCACGACCAACACGCCGCCCCAGATCCGCGTCCATGGACACCTGCGGCGGCTGCAGTTGCCGGATCTGCAGCCCAGCGACACCAAGCAGCTGGTCTACAGCGTGCTCACCGACTCGCAGAAGAAGCGCTTCGAGGAGACCAGCGAGCTCGACTTCTCGTTCGGCATCAAGGGGCTGGCGCGCTTCCGCTGCAACGTCTTCAACCAGCGCGGCGCGGTCGGCGCGGTCTACCGGCTGATTCCCGAGAAGATCCGCAGCTTCGGCGATCTCGGGCTGCCGGCGGTGCTGGCCAACCTGGCGGAGCGGCCCCGCGGCCTGGTGCTCGTCACCGGGCCGACCGGCAGCGGCAAGTCGACCACGCTGGCGGCGATGCTCGACAAGATCAACTCCGAGCGGCACGACCACATCCTGACGATCGAGGATCCGATCGAGTACATCCACCCGCACAAGAACTGCCTGGTCAACCAGCGCGAAGTGCACGCCGACACCAACAGCTTCTCGAACGCGCTGCGCGCCGCGCTGCGCGAGGACCCGGACATCGTGCTCATCGGCGAGATGCGCGACCTGGAGACGGTCGAGGCGGCGCTGAAGATCGCCGAGACCGGCCACCTGACGTTCGGCACGCTGCACACCAACTCGGCGGCGCAGACGATCAACCGCATCATCGACATCTTCCCGGCGAACCAGCAGGCGCAGATCCGCACGCAGCTGTCGCTGGTGCTCGAGGGGATCGTCTGCCAGGCGCTGCTGCCGCGCGGCGACGGCAAGGGGCGCGTCGTCTCGCTCGAGATCATGGTGCCGACGCCGGCGATCCGCAACCTGATTCGCGACGACAAGATTCACCAGATCTACGGCTCGATGCAGACCGGGCAGGAGAAGTTCGGCATGCAGACCGCCAACCAGTCGCTGGCGACGCTCTACATGAAGCGGCTGATCACGCTCGAGACCGCGCTGGCGGCGTCGTCGTTGAAGGACGAGCTCCAGGACATGATCAACCGCGGCGCCGGCGTCGTGCCCGGCGCCGGGATGGGACCGCGGCCGGGTGTGGCGCGGCCGGCGGTCGTGAAATCTTGAAATTTGGAATTAGGAATTTGGAATTAGGAATTCTGATTCTGAGGTAGGACATGCCGACTTTCGCATACGCGGGACGGACGCGGGCGGGACAGACGGTCAGCGGTGAGCGCAGCGCCGACACGATGGACGCGGCCGTCGCCGCGCTCCGGCGCGAGCAGATTCTCGTCACGCGGATTACCCCGGCCAAGGAGAAGGCGGCGGCCGCCCCGGCCAAGGCGAAGACCGGGAAGCTCGGGAAGAAGGTCGCGGCGAAGAACCTCGCGGTGTTCACGCGGCAGTTCTCGGTGATGATCGACGCCGGCCTGCCGCTGGTGCAGTGCCTCGAGATTCTCGGCACCCAGGAAGAGGACAAGAACTTCGCGGCGGTCATCCTGCAGACGCGGGCCGATGTCGAGGGCGGCGCCTCGCTGGCCGACGCGATGCGCAAGCACCCGAAGACCTTCGACCCGCTGTTCACGAACATGATCGCGGCCGGCGAAGCCGGCGGCATCCTCGACACGATTCTCAAGCGGCTCGCGACCTACATCGAGAAGGCGGTCAAGCTCGCCGGCCAGGTGAAGTCGGCGATGATCTACCCGATCGCCGTCATGGTGATCGCCGGCCTCGTCGTCGGCGTGATTCTGTGGAAGGTGATCCCGACCTTCGCCTCGCTGTTCGCGGGCCTCGGCGCCGAGCTGCCGCTGCCGACGCGCATCGTGATCGCGTTGAGCAACAACCTGGTCACCTACTTCATCCCGCTGATCATCGCGGTGGCCGCGGCCGGCTACGGCTTCGCCCGCTACTACGCCACCGACGACGGCCGGCACGTCGTCGATCGGATCGTCCTCAAGCTGCCGATCCTCGGCGACATCATGCGGAAGATCGCGGTGGCGCGCTTCTGCCGGACGCTGGCGACGCTGATCAGCTCCGGCGTGCCGATTCTCGACGGCCTGGAAATCACCGCGCGGACCTCCGGCAACGCCATCGTCGAGGACGCGATCATGCTCACCCGCAAGAGCATCGAGCGCGGCGAGACGATCTCGGCGCCGCTCAAGGAGACCAACGTGTTTCCGCCGATGGTGACGCAGATGATCGGCGTCGGCGAGGCGACCGGCGCCCTCGACACGATGCTGGCGAAGATCGCCGACTTCTATGAAGAGGAGGTCGACACCGCGGTCGCCGGCCTGCTGACGCTGCTCGAGCCGATCATGATCGCCGTCCTCGGCGTCATCGTCGGCGGCATCGTCATCGCGATGTATCTGCCGATCTTCGACTTGATCTCCAAGCTGACGTAAGACCGGTGAGTGGTGAATCAGGTGGGAAGAGGACCGAGCGCCTGCGGCCATGCGAGCCCGAGCCGCCTAGCGCTTCGCGCTTCGGCATCCAAGGGAAGGGTGGCATCCACGAGCGTCATGTTCGCGAGCGAGGGTGGAGGCCCCGGCGCCAGTGAAAAAATGTTGACCACCGATCTGCGCCGCCGCGTCGCCTGGCTGATCGGCATTCGCGCGATCATCAGCACGATTCTGCTCGGCGGGGCGATCGTCGCGCAGGTCACGGCGCCCGGGTCGTTTCCCGTCAACCCGTTCTTCTTCCTCGTCGCGCTCACCTATGGCCTGACGATCGCCTACGCCTTGACGCTCAGGTTGGTCGACCGCTTCCACTGGCTGATCGACATCCAGCTGGCGATCGACGCCGTGATCGTCTCGGCGTTCATCTACTTCACCGGCGGCATCACCAGCTATGTCTCGTCGCTGTACGTGCTGCCGATTGTCGCCGCCAGCGTCGTCCGGTTCCGCCGCGGCGGCCTGCTGGTCGCGTGCGCCAGCGCCGTGCTGTACGTCGCCATCGTCTTCACGCAGTTCCTGACGGCGGCCGGGATCCTCATCGATCCGTGGCTCTCGGCCGAGCGGGTGGTGCTGCCGACCGCCGGCACGGCGCAGTACACGGTGGCCACCAACCTGTTCGGGTTCTTCGCGGTGGCGCTGTTGAGCGGATCGCTGGCGGACAAGGTCCGATCGGCCGGCGTGCGGCTCGAGCAGGCGTCGACCGAGCTCGCCGACCTGCAGGCGTTGAACCAGCACGTCATCGACAGCCTGCCGAGCGGCCTCGCCACCACCGATCGCCAGCAGCGCATCCTGACGTTCAATCGCGGGGCCGAGGCGATCACCGGGCTGTCGTTCGCCTCGGTGGTCGGCCGCCAGGTCTCGGAGGTGCTGCAGCTGCCGAAATTCCTGGCCGAATCGCTCGACATCGGGCACGTGCCGGCCGCGCCCGGCCGGCGATTCGAGTTCAGGTTCCGGCGCGGGGACGATCGCGGTGAAATCGATCTCGGGCTCGGCGTCGCGCACCTGCAGACGCCGGGCGGCCGGGCCGGCTATCTCATCACCTTCCAGGACGTGACCGACATCAAGAAGCTGGAGCGCGACGCGCGCATGCAGCAGCGGCTCGCCGCGGTCGGCGAGATGGCGGCCGGCATCGCCCACGAGATCAGGAACCCGCTCGCCTCGATGTCCGGATCGATTCAGATCCTCCGGCAGGAGCTGCCGCTCAGCGCGGAGCAGGAGCAGCTGATGGACATCGTGCTCCGCGAGTCGGAGCGGCTCGAACAGCTCGATCCGATCGTTCCTGGCCTACGCGCGGCCGCAGCGGTTCGAGATCGCGCGCTTCGACGTGCGGCGCGCGCTGAACGACACGGCGCTGCTGCTGCGCAACAGCGCCGAGGTCCGCGACGACCACCTCATCGACCTGGACGTTCCTGGATCCGAGCTCTGGTTCGAGGCCGACGAAAACCAGATCAAGCAGATCGTCTGGAACCTGGCGACCAACGGCCTGCGGGCCATGCCCGACGGCGGCCGCTTGAAGCTCGCCGGCGCGTTCGAGCCGGCATCCGACAGCCTGGTGATCACCGTCCAGGACGCCGGGATCGGGATCGCGCCGGAGGAGCTCGACGGCCTGTTCCAGCCATTTCACGGCAGCTTCGCCAAGGGCAGCGGCCTCGGCCTCGCGATCGTTCACCGGATCGTGACCGACTACAACGGGGAGATCCAGGTGAGCTCGCGGCGCGGCGAGGGCACCGCGGTGTCGGTGCGGCTGCCGGCGAGGGCGGAAGTCACAACATGAGTCAGACCGATACCGAACTGGCCCCGCCGACCACCGAGCGGCGGCGCCCCCGGATTCTCGTGGCCGACGATGAGCGGTCGATGCGGGAACTGCTGGCGATCGTGCTCAGGCGCGAGGGCTACGATGTGCTGCTGGCCGAGAACGGCCGCGAGGCGATCGCCCTGATCGAAAAGGAGCCGATCGACCTGCTGATCTCGGACATCAAGATGCCCGACCTGAGCGGCGTCGATGTCCTGCGCGCCGCCAAGCGCGTCGACCAGGACATCCTCGGCATCATGATCACCGCGTTCGCTTCCACAGAGACCGCCGTCGAGGCGATGCGGCTCGGCGCCTGCGACTACCTCAGCAAGCCGTTCGACATCGACCTGCTGAAGATGAAGGTGCGTGAGAAGATCGACAACCGCCAGCTGAAGCAGGAGAACGTCCTGCTGAAGCGGACGCTCGGGCTGTCGCATCAGTTCTCGAACATCATCGGCCGAAGCAGCGCCATGCTCGACGTCTTCAAGATGATCGAGACCGTGGCGCGCACCAACAGCACGATTCTCCTGACCGGCGAGTCGGGCACCGGCAAGGGGCTGGTCGCGCAGGCCATTCATTTCCATTCGCTGCGGCGCGAGCGGCCGATGGTGTCGCTCAACTGCGGCGCGATGCCGGAGACGCTCCTCGAGTCGGAGCTGTTCGGGCACATGCGGGGCGCGTTCACCGGCGCCGAGACGAACAAGAAGGGGCTGCTCGAAGTCGCCGAGAAGGGCACGATCTTCCTCGACGAAATCGGCGAGATGAGCCCGGTGATGCAGGTGAAGTTCCTGCGCGTGCTCCAGGAGCGCCGGTTTCGCCGCGTTGGCGGCCTCGAGGAGCTCCAGGCGGACATCCGGGTGATCGCGGCGACCAACCAGGACCTCACCAGGGCGGTCGCGGAGGGGCGCTTTCGCGAGGACCTGTTCTACCGGATCAACGTCATCCCGATCGCGCTGCCGCCGCTCAGGGAGCGCCGCGAAGACATCCCGCTGCTGGCCGACCACTTCCTGGCGAAGTACACCGAGCAGATGGGGAAGACGATCACGGGGATCGCGCGCTCGGCGCACGACCTGCTCCAGCAGTACGACTGGCCCGGCAATATCCGCGAGCTCGAAAACGTGATGGAGCGCGCGGTCGCGCTGGAGCGGACGCCGGCGATTCTGGCCGACAGCCTGCCGCCGTCCATCCGCACGGCCGGTCCGAGAGCGGCGCTCCCGGCCGCGGAATCGCTGCCCCAAACCGGCTTTGATCTCGAGGCGCACGTCAAAGAGATAGAACGCGGGTACATTGCACAGGCGCTGGAGCAGGCGGGAGGCGTGCAGGTGAAGGCGGCCGAGCTCGTCGGGATGAGCTTCCGGTCGTTTCGCTATTACGTGAAGAAATACAACTTGCGTTGACAATCCGAGTCGCCGGTCGGCGACAATAATTGTCAGGCTGACGAGAATTGTCCCGGGTGTCCAGGCGGGGCCGAACCGTAAGTCGCAGGCGAACAAGTAATTACAAGCGCGCGGATGTAAACGCTGGGCTGGCACCCCGGTTGCTCTTTGACCGGGGCACGGCACGTAACGCCAGCAACCAGAGACTGATTCGAAGGAGAGTTAGAAATGAAGATGCGTCGCAATGCCAAAGGTTTCACCCTGATTGAGCTGCTGATCGTCGTCGCGATCATCGGCATCATCGCCGCGATCGCGGTGCCCGGTCTGCTTCGCGCCCGCATGTCGGGCAACGAGGCCTCGGCCATCGGTTCGCTGCGCGCCATCAACAGCTCGCAGTCGACCTACGCGTCGAGCTGCGCGAGCAACGGCTACGCCGTGACCCTCGCCGACCTCTCGAAGCCGGCGCCGGGCAGCAACCAGGGCTTCATCAGCCCCGACCTGACGAAGGACCCGTCGCGCAAGAGCGGTTATGACGTGTCGCTCGCGAAGGACGGCTCGGCGGGCGTCGTCGTCCAGACGCTGGCCGCCAACACCTGCAACACCGCCGCGAACGATGCCTCGTCGGCTTACTACGCCGGTGCCATTCCGGCCACGGTCGGCCAGACGGGTCAGCGGTCGTTCGCGACCGATACCCGCGGCACGATCTACTTCGACAACACGGGCGCTGCGATCGCCAACCCGATTCCGGGCGCGACCAACGTTCTCCAGTAACACGACGCGACGCGACGTGTCTTCCGACGGGATGCCGGGCAACCGGCATCCCGTTTGTTTTGGAGGACGCAGAGGGAGCCGAGGACGCAGAGGCGCAGAGGCGCAGAGGACTGGTTTCCGGTAATATTCTCAAGAAATGAGCAGGACCGTCGCGTTAATCGCCCTCGCGTGCGCGCTCGTCGGGCTCGGGGCCTCCGGCACGGCGGCCTACGTGCACTACCAGCACATCGCCGATCCCTCCTACACCAGTTTCTGTGACGTCAACGCCAGCGTCAGCTGCACCCAGGTCTACGCCAGCCGGTACGGGACCTTCGCCGGCGTGTCGGTGGCGGTGTTCGGCGTGATCTGGTTCGCCTTCGCGACGCTGCTCGTCCTGGCGGCCATCCTCGGTTCGCCGGCGGTCCGCGAGAGCGCGCCAGCGTACCTGTTCGCCGCGTCGACGATGGGCCTTGCCGTCGTGCTCTACCTCGGGTACGCCTCGCTCGTCATCCTGGGCCTCGTGTGCATCCTGTGCGTGGTCACCTACGCTGCCGTGATCGCGCTGTTCCTGATTTCCGGCGCAGCGACTTCGGTGCCGATGATGACCGTGCCAGGCCGCGCCGTCAGCGATCTCAAAGCCTTGCGTCACAGTCCGCTCGCCATGGCGCTCGCCGCCCTGTTCGTCGCCGGGACGGCGTCCGCGCTCGCCTTCTTCCCGCGCGAGACGCCGGCGGCCGTGGCGGGCGCCGCGGGGGGCGCCCCGGCGGACAACGCTCCGGGGGCTGCGGCGGCGGCGCAGCAGGTCGACGCCTCGCGCCGGGCGGAGTTCGAGCGGTTCTACAGCTCCCAGCCTCGCGTGCCGCTGGTCGTTCCGGCCGAGGGCGCGAAGGTCCTGGTCGTCAAGTTCAACGACTATCAGTGCCCGCCGTGCCGCCAGTCGTTCATGGACTACAAGAGCGTGTTTGCGAAGTACGAGGCGAGCAATCCCGGCGCGGTCCGCTTCGTGACCCGCGACTTCCCGCTCGAAGCCGAGTGCAACAGCGGCGGCGCCCACCAGGCGGGATGCGAGGCTGCAGTGGCGGTGCGCCTCGCCCGAGAAAAAGGGAAGGCGTCCGAGATGGAAGAGTGGCTGTTCGCGAACCAGCCCACGATGACGCCAGAAAAAGTCCGCGAGGGCGTGCGCGAGATCGCCCAGGTGACCAACTTCGACGCCCGCTATCAGTCGGTGCTCGAACAGGTGAAGGCGGACACGGCGTACGGCCGGCAACTCGGCGTGAAATCGACGCCGACCTTCTTCATCAACGGCGTGAAGATCGAAGGCATGTTGCCGGTGGCGTACTTCGATCAGGCGATTGAGTATGAGCTCGCGAGGGCCAAATAGGGTGCCAACGAGGGTGCCGGGTGCTGGGTGCCGGGTGCTGGGTGCTGCGGTGCTGGGCCTGGCGCGCCGAAGCCCGGTGCGAGACGACGGGCGAAGGCGGCTGCCGCGGTGCGATGAAAGCGCTGGCCACTGACGCGCTCACAAAGGACTACGCGGTTGGTTTCTGGCGCAAACGGCCTTACCGCGCCCTCGACCGGCTCTCGCTCGAGGTCGAGCCCGGCGAGGTCTTCGGCTTCCTCGGACCGAACGGCGCCGGCAAGACGACGACGCTGAAGCTGCTGATGCAGCTGGTCTACCCGACGTCGGGGCGGGCGGAGATCTTCGGCCGGCCGGTGGGGGAGCCCGCCGTCAAGCGCCGCCTCGGCTACCTCGCGGAGAACCCGTACTTTTACGACTACCTGACCGCCGAAGAGCTCCTGACATACTTCGCCGGATTGTTCGGCTACGGCCCGGCGGAGCGGCGCGCCCGCGCCTCGCGCCTGCTCGACGACGTCGGCATCGGCCGCGAACGGCGCCTGCAGCTCCGCAAGTTCTCCAAGGGGATGCTGCAGCGCGTCGGCATCGCGCAGGCGCTCATCAACGATCCCGAGCTGGTGATTTTCGACGAGCCGATGTCCGGCCTCGACCCGCTGGGCCGCCGCGAAGTCCGGTCGCTGATCCTCAGGCTGCGTGATCGCGGCTGCACCGTGTTCTTCAGCTCGCACGTGCTGAGCGACGCGGAAGCGCTGTGCAGCCGCGTGGCGATCCTCGCGAAGGGGCGGCTCATGAAGAGCGGGCGCCTGGCGGACATGCTCGATCTGCAGGCGCAGGGCTGGGAGCTCGTCGTCGGTTCGGTGACGGATGAACTGGCACGGACGCTGGAGTCACGCGCGCGCCGGATCACGAAGATCAGCGAGGGCCGCTACACGGTCGAGCTGCCGCTCGACCAGCCTCCCGATCGCGTCGTGTCGGAGATTGCCGCCGCCGGTGCAACGGTCGTGTCGCTCAACCCGCTGCGCGAGACGCTCGAGGACATCTTCGTCGAACAGGTCGCCAGGTCCAGGGACCGCGCATGAGGACGATCGGCTGGATCGCGGTCAACGTCTTCCGCGAGTCGGTGCGCGACAAGGTGCTCTACAACCTGGTGCTGTTCGCGATGCTGATGATCGGCGCGGGATATCTGCTCGGCCAGCTCACGGCGGGTCAGGACTACAAGATCGTCATCGACCTCGGGCTTGGCGCGATGTCGCTGTTCGGTCTGTTCATTGCCGTCTTCATCGGCATCGGCCTGGTGTCGAAGGAGGTCGAGCGCAAGAGCATCTACGGCCTGCTCGCCAAGCCGATTCACCGCTACCAACTGGTGCTCGGCAAATACGTCGGGTTGATCCTGACGCTCGTCGTGAACGTCAGCATCATGGCGATTGGCCTCTACGCCGTGATGCACTACGTCGCCTGGCAGTTTCCCGCGGATTTCGTCGCCACCTGGGACGTGCCGCCCTCGGATCCCCGCATCCTCAAGGCGGTCGGGCTGATCGTCGTGGAGCTGTCGGTCGTGACGGCGATCGCGCTGTTCTTTTCGACCTTCTCCACCCCGATCCTGTCGGCCGCGTTCACGTTCGCGCTGTGGATCGCCGGCCATTTCAGCGCCGACCTCCGGAACTTCGAGCAGGTGGTCCAGTCGCCGTTCGCCGCGCAGTTCGCCCGCGGGCTCTACTGGGTCCTGCCGAACCTGGCGACCTTCGACGTCAAGGGCCAGGTCGTCCACGGCCAGCCGGTCGAAGCCGGCTTCGTGATGCTCGCGGCCGCCTACGGATTGACTTATATCGCCGTCCTGCTCATCGGCGCGGTCACGATCTTTTCGCGACGCGATTTCAAGTAGGTGACTGGGCAAGTGTCTTGTGATCTAACCGGGTTCTCATTGAAGCTTTGCCAACTTTTTTCCACTGGCGGCGGGGCCCCACCCCCGCCGCGAACTTACGCTGATGCCTCGCCTCGGATTCGCTTGTCCTCGGCTCGGCATGGCCGCAGGCGCTTCAGTCACCTGTGATGAGGATCATCATCGCTCTTGTGTCGGTTGCCGTCCTCATGACGCTGGCAGTCCGTCTGCAGCGCGTGCGCGACGAGCGCTATCCGGCGCCCGAGACGACCGAAGAGACGCTGTACCTGACCTCCGGCGGCGCCTTGCAGCGGATGTCGCTCGGCTACCGATCGCTCGCGGCGGATCTGTACTGGATCCGCGCCATCCAGCACTTCGGCGGCACCCGCCAGCGCATCTACACTCCCGGCCAGCCGGCTGGAGCACCGCAGGCCGAAGGCTCCGAGCCGTACCGCCTCTTGTACCCACTGCTTGACCTGACCACGACGCTCGATCCGTATTTCAAGGCGGCGTACCGGTTTGGCGCGATCTTCCTGGCGGAGCCGTATCCTGGCGGCCCGGGGCGCGCGGATCTCGCCATTGCACTGCTCGAAAAGGGATTGGCCGTAGAGCCCGATAACTGGGAATACATGCACGACATCGGGTTCGTCCATTACTGGTGGGACCACGACTACCAGGCGGCTGGAAAGTGGTTCGCCAGGGCGGCGGACGCGCCAGGCGCGCCGTGGTGGATGCGGTCGATGGCGGCGGTCACGCTGGCGTCCGGGGGCAACCGGCAGTCGTCGCGCCAGATGTGGCAGTCGATCGCGCAAACGGCGACCGTTGAATATCAGCGCAATCATGCGCACCGGGCGCTGGCGCAGCTCGACGCGCTGGATCAGGTGGATGCGCTTCGGCCGATTGTCGAGCGGTTTGCTGCGCGAGACCGGGACGTCTCCACGCGACTGGCAGACGCTGGCGCGCGCCGGGGTGCTTGGCGGCATCCCGGTCGATCCCGCCGGCGTGCCGTACCGAATCCTGCCGGACGGCAGCATCGACGTCGACCCGGCGTCGCCCCTGTCTCCCCTTCCGAAAGAGCCGCAGCGAACGGCCGTCCAGCCGTGAGCTGGTGGGGGCCACTCGTCGCCGCCGGCTTGTTCGGCGCGATCGTCGGCAGTTTTCTGAACGTCTGTATCTACCGGCTGCCGCGGGGCGCCTCCGTGGTGTGGCCGGCGTCGGCCTGCGCGCGCTGCGGCCGCGCCCTCGCGTGGTTCGAAAACATCCCCGTCGTCAGCTACGTCGCGCTCGGCGGCCGGTGCCGGACGTGCCGTGAGCCGATTTCGATCCGGTACCCGATTGTCGAGGCGCTCACGGCGATCATGTTTGCCGGCGGCTGGTGGTACTACGGACCGTCGCTCCTGCTTGCCGCCCGCCTGATTTTCGGATGTGCGCTGATCGTGCTCTTCGCGATCGACCTCGAGCATCACCTGCTGCCGAACGCCATCACACTGCCCGGGATCGTGGTCGGATTCGTGTTCAGCTTCTTCACAGAGCCGGGCTGGTTCGCCTCGCTCATCGGCATCCTGCTGGGCGGGGGTATTCTCTACGCCACGGCGGAAGCCTATTACCGGATCCGGGGAGAGGAAGGCCTCGGGATGGGCGACGTCAAGATGCTCGCGATGGTGGGCGCGTTTCTCGGCTGGCAGCTCACGTTCATGACGCTGATGCTCGCCTCGGTCGCCGGGTCGGTCATCGGCGGAGCGATCATCCTGCTCCAGCGCGGCGGCATGAAGACGGCGCTGCCATTCGGCACGTTCCTCGCGGTGGGCGCGGCACTCGCCGCGACCGTCGGATCGCCGCTGCTCGACTGGTACCTGCACCTGTGGTAGCCGGCGCGTGAATTCCGACGCCTACGTTCTCCTCGGCCTGACCGCCATCGTCGGCGCGCTTGGCGCGGCCTTGACGTTTGCGGTGCTTCGCCTCGGCGCGGCGGCCCGCGACACGCGGCGCTCGCTCCGCGAGGGCGCGGGCGAGGCCACCTTGCTTTCGGCGGCGCTGCAGGAGGCGGTGGAGAAGCTCAAGGCGCAGGAGCGTGCGACGGCGGCGCGCGCCGAGGCGTCGGAGCGGCTGAGCGGTGAAATCGTGGAGAGCCTCACCGCCGGCCTGCTCGTGGTGGGGTTGAACCGCGAGGTCCGGATCATCAATCCCGCGGGCCGGCGCATGCTGCGGATCGCCGAATCGACGCCCGCCGAGGATCATCGACGGATGCTGGCGGAGCCGGCCCTGTCGGAGGTCATCGACGACTGCCTGGCGACCAAGCTGCCCATCTCCCGGCGGGCGGTGCGCCTGCACGAGGCACGCCACGGCACGACCCATCTCGGCGTGACCGTTTCACCGCTGTTCGACAACAACGGCGATCTGCACGGCGTGATCTGCCTGTTCACCGATCTGAGCGCCGTGAAGAGCCTCGAAGAGCAGCTGCGCCTCAAGGAAAGCCTCGCGACGGTCGGCGAGCTGACGGCCGGCATCGCGCACGAGTTCCGGAATGGGCTCGCCACGATTCACGGCTACAGCAAGCTGATCGATCTGAAAGCGCTGCCCGCAAACTATCGTCAATACGTCGAGGGGATTCGGGCAGAGGCGGAGTCGCTCGGCCAGGTCGTGACCAACTTCCTGAATTTCGCGCGCCCGGCGCAGCTCACGCTCGGACCGGTCGATCTGCAGGCGGTCTGCGAACGGGCCGCGGACGAACTGCGCACCGAGGCGCGGACGCTGGGCGGGGAGATCACGGTGCGCGGCGAGTTCGGCACCCTCGAGGGCGACGAGGTGCTGCTGCGGCAGGCGTTCAGCAACCTGCTCAGGAACGCCGTCGAAGCCTGCGCCGGCGCATCGCTCGCCCCGGTCGTCGTGGTGCAGTCGGAGGTCGACACGGCGCAGCACATGATGCGGATCGTCGTCGACGATAACGGCCCCGGCATCGAGCCGTCACGGCGGGAGCAGGTGTTCCGTCCGTTCTTCACGTCGAAGCGGAAGGGCACGGGGCTGGGCCTGGCCCTGGTCCAGAAGATCATCGTCTTTCACAACGGCCGCATTACCGTCGGCACGTCGCCGCTGGGCGGCGCCAGCCTGCAGGTCTCGCTGCCGATCCACGCCGTAGCAGTTTCTGCCACCCCTCGGGCTCGCGGATCCACGCAGTTTCTGCGCGTCCGCGATCCGTCGCGCGGTTGTCGCGGCGCGGATCTCCAGCAAATCCTCGCGAGACGCCGGCCTGGCACGATGGACCCGTGCTTGCAAAATCGATCGGCCATGAACCATCGCGCCGACGGTTTCTCGCTCGTCGAAGTGATGATCGCGACGAGCATCCTTACGATCGCCCTGGTCTCGCTCGCGCAGCTCGCGCTCTTGTCGCGCGCGAGCGATCGGGCTGCGGCGTTCGTCACAACGGCCTCCGTCCTCGCCCAGGACAAGATGGAGCAGCTCCGGGCCGCGCCATGGCCGGATAGCGGCGGCGCCGCGTGCTGCGAGTTCTTCGACGCCGGCGGGGTTCTGCTCGGCGACGGCCCGACCGCCCCGGTCGGAACCGAATATGTCCGGCGCTGGTCGATCGATCCGGTTGCCGGCGTCTCCGATTCCGCACGTGTGCTCCAGGTGTGGGTCACGCCGCGGGGAGCGGCGGCGGTGCGGCTGCTCAGCGTCCGTTCGCGGAGGGCCGGCTGATGCGACCGTCCGAAAACCGCGGCTTCCCGCTCATCGAGTTCGGCTTCTCTCTTATCGAGTTGATCGTTGCGCTCGGCGTCACCGTGATCGTGGCGGCGGCGATCTTCGACCTGGTCGGACAAGCCCGGCGCCGCTTCGATGCCGAACCCGACGTCGCCGATCGCCAGCAGCGCATTCGAGTGTCCGTCGAGGCGCTCACCCGCGATCTGTTGATGGCGAGCGCCGTCCTGCCCTATCGCGCAGCCGGGGCGTTGCCCGATCCGCCCGGCACATTCAGAGACGACGTGGTGACGATCGTGAGCGAGCGGCCTGCCGGAGAAGACGATGCGGTGCGAACGTACTACGTCCGGCGCGACGTCGCGTCGGGTGCGTCGCAGCTGATGCGGGCGGAAGGGGGCGGCGGCGACGCGCCGGTCGCCGACGGCGTGACGTCGCTGTCGTTCGCGTATTTCGGGGATGCGGCGGTTGCGGATCCCGCCGAAGCCTGCAGCATCACCGCTGGCGGCGCTGAGCTGGTGCCGATCGCCGGCTCCGAGTTCAGCGATGGGCCCTTCTGTCCGGCGGCGGCCGGCGCAGCGCCGTTCGACGCCGATCTCTTGAGGATTCGGAAGATGGCCATCCGCATTCGCGTCGCCGGCGCCGCGGCCGCGGTGGGGTTCGAGGTGACGCCGAGAAACCGGAACCAGGGCAGGTAGCGATGGGGACGTCAGAAGCTATCTCAAAACCCAGCGAGCGAGCGCGCGAGCGAGCCACCCACCTTCGCAGCGTTGAACGCCGCCGCTGCTACGGTGGGCAGGCGCGAACGGCCTGTCCACCGAAGCTTCAGCGGAGGTGGAAGCGCGCCGGCGCAGCGGCGCGCGAGAGAGCGTGTGGGGGAGTCCGAGGGGCGCCAGCCCCTCGGGTAGGCTCGGAGCGCGGCGCCGCGCTGATCTTCGCGCTGATGGGGATGACCATCCTGATGGCGCTCGGGGCGGCGCTCGTCGTGATCACCTCCACGGAAACGATCATCGCTGGCAATTTCCGGAACAGCCGCCAGGCGTTCTACGCGGCCGAAGCGGCCGCCGAACTCGCAATTGCGGAATTGCGCACGCGCACAAACTGGATCGGAGTGGTCGAAGGTACCGAACGATCGCAGTTCATCGACGGCGCGCCGGGCGGCGTGCGCGCGCTTCCGACGGATGCTCCTGTCGACCTGACGGCGATCGTGAACATCGCCAACTGCAACGCCGCCGCGCCGTGCGGCGGCGTGCCGCGGTGGCAGCTGTTTGCGTACGGCCCCCTCCGTGATCTGGCGCCGCCGGGCGCCTCCGACTCGCCGTTCTACATCGTGGCGTTCGTCTCCGGCGGCCAAACGGAATCGGGCGCGCCCCTCGTCACGATCAGGGCCGAGGCCTTCGGTCCGAGGGGGGCCTACCAGGCCCTCGAAGTCACCCTGTCCCGAACGGACGCCGGCGAAGCGGTCGTCGTGCGGAACGTCTTCGGTTGATAAGGGGCCAGACAGGGGCTGACACGGGGCCGCGCCTTCCAAGACTGTTACCAGAGGTAACAAAACAGCGCTACGCCGGCTACGGCCATCGGAAGTTCCGCGCATGGTCTGAGGCCATTAGTAGCTAATACATCAGTCACTTACAGTTGCCGATGTCGCTAAAGTTCGTTGCTGGCAATGCCATTGCTCAGTCATGTGCTGGAACGCATGAAGATGCACAGACACCGAGCTGCCAGCGCCGCCGGGTTCAGCCTCGTGGACATGCTGGCGACCGTCGCCATCATCGCCACGCTGGCGGCCGTCGCGACCCCGCAAATGTTCGACGGGGTCGACAGGATGCGGCTCGGGATGACCGATCGCGCGACGTCGAGCGGGAGCTGCAGTTCGCGCGGCTGAAGTCGGTGTCGACGAACCGGCCGATGCGCATCCGATTCAACTGCCCCGTCGCCGGCCAGTTCCGCGTCGTCGAGTTGATCGGCACGCCGAGGGTTCCCCTGGCCGCCGACGGCGCGGCGAACCGGTGTGACGAAACGGTCTATCCGTACCGGCCGACCGGCGCGGACACCAATCGGCTGACCCGTCCGAACAACGACGGCGCCGTGCGGCGGCTCCAGCCCCTGGCGACGTTCACGGCGTTTCCTACGTTGGAGTTCTGGCCCGATGGCAGCGTGCACGCGGACACTGGCGTGGGTGATCCCTGGCCGACGCTGACCGCGGCAGGCGCCACGATCACAGTGAGCCGAAAAGGCAAGACCCGAAACATCACGGTGAACGCCCTTGGCAAAATCCAGCTTCAGTAGCGATCGCGGCTTCTCGCTCGTCGAGACACTGGTGGCGACGACCCTCATGACGGTGGCGCTCGCGTCGCTGGCGCAGTTGTTTCTGATCTCGACCAAGGCGAACCAGAGCGCCCGGCTGACGACCACGGCGTCGGTGCTCGCGCAGCAGAAGATGGAACAGCTGCGCGGCCTCACGTGGGGCTTCGACATCATCGGCCTTCCGCTGTCCGACACGACGAGCGATCTGACGGTCGTGCCCGAGCAGCCCCAGGGCGGTCCCGGGCTGACGCCGTCCCCTGAGGGGTCGCTCCAGGGCAACGTTGACGGCTACGTCGATTTCCTCGATGGCCGCGGCCAATCGCTCGGCGGCGGTTCGGTCGCGCCACCCAACACGGTATACGTGCGGCGGTGGTCGGTCGAGCCCCTGCCGACGAACCCGAACAACACGCTGATCCTGCAGGTGATGGTGACGCGCTGGCGCGCGCGCGGCGTGGCCGACACCGAAGGCACCGGAGGCGGGCGCAGGCTTCCCGACGAAGCGCGCATCCTCTCCGTGAAAACGCGAAAGGCAAGCTGATGCGCCGCCACTCACGCGAACACGGCTTCTCGCTGATCGAAATGACGGTGTCGATGGGCCTGATGCTCGTCGTCACCGGGTCGATCTTCTCGCTGCTCAACCCGGGACAGGGCAACTTCGTCGCCGAGCCCGAGGTGGCCGACATGCAGCAGCGCACCCGGGTCGCTGCAGACACGCTCTACAAGGATCTGGTCATGACCGGCGCCGGCTCGTACGCGGGCGATAACCCGATGGCGCTGAGCTATTTCTTCGCGCCGGTCATGCCGTTTCGCCAGGGTCGCCTTCAGGACGACCCGCCGGGCACGTTCCGCACCGACGCGATCACGCTGATGTTGGTGCCGGCCACGACGGCGCAAAGCACCATCGCCCAGGACATGCCGGCGAAGTCGGCCGAGTTGAAAGTGACTGAGGATCCGAACTGCCCACCGTCCAAGGCGGACCAGCTTTGCGGGTTCAAGGAGGGCATGTCGGTCCTGATCTACGACGAAAGCGGCTCGTACGACCTGTTCTCGATCACCGAGGTCCAGGCTCAGGCGCTCCACTTGCAGCACAACCTCGACGACCTTGGGAAGATCTACGGAACCGGCAGCAAGATCGTCCAGATCCAGAGCCACACCTATTACCTGCGGACCGACGTCGCGACGAAGACCTACCAGTTGATGCACTACGACGGCGCCGACAACGACGTGCCGATTGTCGACAACGTCGTCGGCCTCGAGTTCGAGTACTTCGGCGATCCGCAGCCGCCCGTCACGATTGGAAAGCCACTCACCAACCCGGTCGGGCCATGGACCACCTATGGACCGAAGCCCCCGCCGTTGACTTTGGATAACTGCGTGTTCATGAACGACGGGTCGCCGGTGCCGGCGCCGCGCCTGCCCGTGCTCGGGCCGGGCGGCGTCACCACCACGCTGGTCAAGCTCACGCAGGCGCAGCTGACAGACGGCCCGTGGTGTCCGGACGCCAACAGTCCCAACCGGTTCGACGCCGACCTGTTCCGGATCCGGAAGATTGGCGTCCGCATCCGCCTGCAGACCGGCAACGACAGCCTGCGCGGGCCGGCGAGCGCGCTGTTCACCTACGGCGGCACGTCGCGCGGCGGCAACAAATACATTCCCGATCAGGAGGTCAGGTTCCAGGTGACGCCTCGGAACCTGAATCTCGGCCGATGACGACACGACTGCAACGCGAAGACGGCATGGCCGTCATCGTCGCCCTCATGGCGATGATGCTGATGACCGCCCTCGGCCTGTCCCTGGTGTTGACGACATCGTCGGAAACGATGATCTCCGGCAACTTCCGGGCTGGCGGCGAGGCGCTCTACGCCGCCGACGCGATCCTCGAACGCTCGATGGACGATCTGCTCACGATCCCGGACTGGAACAAGCTCCTCGATGGTTCGCTGCAGTCCGGGTTCATCGACGGTCCGCCCTCTGGCGAGCGGACCCTGCCTGACGGCACGAAGCTCGATCTCAGCCAGGTCCTGAGCTTCGCGAACTGCGACAAGCCGACGACGTGCTCGGGGCCGGACATGGACGCCTACAGCGAAGAGCGTCCCTGGTTGGTGAACAACCCGCGCTGGCAGCTGTTCGCCTATGGCAACCTCGGCGACCTGCTGCCGACCGGCACGATCAACTCGCCCTTCTATGTCGTCGTGCTGATCGGCGACGACCCGTCGGAGACTGACGACAATCCACTCGTTGACGGCGGTCCCCCGGCTCCAGTGCCGGGCGGCGGCGGCTCGAAGCCGCCGAACAAAGGCACCGGAGTGCTCGCGTTGCGCGCCGAGGCGTTCGGTCCGCGCGGCGCGCACAAGGTCATCGAGATGACCATCGCCAAAACAGACACGACCGAGCTCGAACGCGGCTATACCGGCCAGCGCGGCCAGGACGAGCAGAACCGGCGCGCGCGCAAGGCCGCCGTGCAGTCGCCCGGCAAGAAGCTCGACATGCAGACGCTGTCGGGCACAGGAGGAGTGTCGTAATGAATCCCCGGTTGGGTTTCCGCCCGCGGATCCTGGCGGCCGCCGTTCTCGTGGTGGCGGCGGCCGTGCCCGTTTCTGCGCAGGTCGACCCCCTGCTGTTTCCTGAAAACGGCGCCGCCGAACGTGGTCTTCGTCGTCGACACTGCGCACCGGATGCAGCGGAGCGCGCCGACCAACCCGGCGACGGTTGCCACGTCGCTGGCGACCAGCCATTACTACGATCCGTTCATCTACACGAAGAATGCGGCGAATCCGGTGTGGCAGACGAGCATCGGCGTCACCGATGCCAACACCGCCACTTCCTACCGCCGCCGCTATAACAACCTCGAATACGCAACCCGCTCGCGGCGTTGCGACAAGTTCAAGGCTTCGACGATTCAGACCGTCGGGCGACCGGACGGCCGCTCTACGCGCTCTTCGAGGCGCAGACGCGGCTGTCGGTCGCGCGCGCCGCGCTGTACCAGGCCGTCGACGAGAACAAGACGGTCGCGCGATTCGGCCTGGTGAAGATGCGGCAGACCAATCCGGCCGTCGCCACGCAGGGCAATGCCGGCCCCGTGGCGGTCGCCGACAGCGAGTCAGCAATAGAGCGAGTCGGGCTCGCTGTTCGGCCGATGGCCGATTTCCCGGCCGACCGTCGGCGTCACCAACAACGGCGCGTCCAACACGACCGGCGTCGTGCATGGCGAGAGCGGACGTCCAGACCGCCACCGACGTCATGACGATCCTGGCGCGCAATGCGCGCACGGCTGGCGGGCTGATCCCGGCCGGCAACGACGATCCGAGCACGGTCGACACGCCGGTCAAGCTGATGCTCGACGATGCGCGGGCCGAAGCGGCGCGGCTGATCGCGCTCACCGGCGATCCGACCTGCCGCAACACGGTCGTCGTCCTGGTGGTCGGCGGCGGCGAGGGCAACGACCTCAGGGTTGAGCAATGCGTCGCTCGAGCGGCCGCCGCGAATTTCCTGAACGTCGGCGGCCGGCGCGTGCCGGTCTACGTGATCGCGATCGCGCCGCCGACCGAGCGAGGTGGCCGGGCTGCAGGCGGTTGCAGCGACGACCGGCGGGCAGTACTTCGAAATTCGCCAAGTGGCAGATCGACGCCGCGATGAGCTCGCCGAAGCAGCTGGCGACGGCCGGCGTCACGGCGCCGGCCGGCACGATCATCGTGCCCGAGGCGGTCAAGGCGGTGAACATCGCGATTCAGCACGCGTTCCGAACTCGGCCGACTTCAACACGCTGCCGACCGTCGTATCCGCCGATCGGCAAGATCATCCGAGATCAGGTCACCAGCCCGATCATCGGCTCGGTGAATCTGGACGGCGCGCGCGACATCACCGGCGCGGCCCTGGTGCCCGACTCCGCGACGATCCTCGACAAGGCCGGCGTCAAGATCCCGCTGCGGTCGAACCTGCTGGTTACCGCCGGGTTCTCGCTGCCCGGCTTCGACGGCCTGCTGCGCGGCTTCCGCGTCTACAAGCCGGTGGCCGATGGATCGAAGGCCTCGGGTTACAAGTTCGTGTCCGATGGCACGCTGCTGTGGAAAGCGTGCGTTCCCGGGACCTCACTGCGCGGCCGCGCCGGATGCGTCGAGACGCAACCTCTACACGACGCTGTCGAACGGCACGATGGTCGCGTTTCACACCGACAACGCCGCGGTGCTGGCGCCGTTGATGAACCTGACGGTCGCCGATGCGACCAGCCGTGATCAACGGCGTGCGCGCGCTGCCGATCGGCGCGGTGGTGAGCTCGACGCCGGCGATCATGAACCCGCCGTCGCTCGATCCGCCGCCCGACGCGGACTACCCGGCCTTCCGCACCGACAACGAGAAACGGCGGTCGATCGTCTGGGTGGGCACCAATAACGGGTTCCTCGAGGCCATCGACGCGCGCTTCGGCGTGGAGGTGTGGGGCTTCGTGCCGATGAACCTGCTGCCGAAGCTGCGGACCCTGCTCGACGGCCAGCCGGTCGGGTCGTTCGCGCACTTCGTCGACAGCTCGCCGAAGATCTCGGACGTCAAGTACGACGACAAGTGGCATACCTCGCTGATCATCGGCGAGGGACCTGGCGGGACCTACTATCACTCGTTCGACGTCACGCTGGCGGACATGGCGTCGGCGCTCGGCGGCAGCGAATCGGACGCGACCGCGTCGCTCGATCAGGTGCTGACCTACTTCTCGAACCCGGGCCGGATCACGCTGAACTGGGCGTTTCCCTCGTTGACGAAGTTCGACCCGGCGATCGCGCCCTACGGCGACCTCAACATCAGCGCGACCGCTGTCGAGAAGAGCGTCGGCCAGACGTGGTCCGACCCGGCGGTCGGCCAGATCGTCGGGCCGCTCGGGCCCTACGCGGTCCTGCTCGGCTCCGGGTTCCTGCCGTACTCGGTCCAGCAGCAGACTCAATCGCGGCGGCACCGTCGCCGGCACCACCTTCTACATCGTCGACGCCAAGACCGGCGCCGTCCTCGCGAGCAAGGACATCGGCAGCGACGGCGTCAACGAGACGAACAACAACTGCGCCACCGACAACGGCGTCGCCGGCTGCCAGAAGAGCAAGAACGCGCTGATGTCGGATCCGGTCGCGACCGGGCCGACCGATTCGCGCTACGTCACCCGGACGTACATCGGCGATCTCGACGGCAACATCTGGCGGTTCGACTTCAGCCTGACCGGCGGCACCGTGGTCAGCATCGACGCGACCACGAAGCTGTTCTCGGCAGGCGCCGACCAGCCGATCTACAACTCGATGGCGACCGTCACCGTCGGCACGAAGCAGTACGTGTTCATCGGCACCGGATCGGACCTGCTGCCGCAGACCGACAAGAACACGATCTACCGGCTGCTCGGCGTCCTCGACAACGGCGCGACCGGGGCGAAGACGTTCGAGAAGCTGCTCCAGAAGACCGCGAGCGGCTCCACGATTACCTCCGACGAGCGCGTCACGGCGTTCCCGGCGGTGGCCGGCGACATCGTGTTCTTCACGACCACCGTGCTGAACGCGCTGTGCTCCGCGCCCGACGCGCGGCTGTATGCGTTCACGTTCATCGGCGGGCCGGCGTACGACAACACCGGCGACAACGTCGTCAAACCGAGTCAGGATACGCCGCTCGTGAAGACCATCGCCGGTCAGCGCGCCACGGCGCCGTTCATCGTCGATCAGCACGTGGTGTTCGGCGCGGGCGGGTCGAACGTGCAGATGTTCGGCGACTCGACCGACTACAACAACGGCATCGGCCAGGCCGGCGTCCGCATCCTGTCCTGGCGCGAGGTCCGGTAGGACGTGGCGACCTACGTCACCTGCGCCGCCTGCGGCGCACGGATCCGGGCCGACCGCGAGCGCTGCCTGCGTTGCTTCGAGATTCTCGTCGCCGCTCCCGAACCGAAGCTGCTCGAACGGCTCACGCCGGAGCAGAAACGTCTGGTGGCCGGCGCCGCCGTGGTTGCCGTGCTGCTCGTGGGCGTGCTCGCCTGGCGCAACCGGCCGACGCCAATCGACGACGGCGGCGCCGGCACTTCAGCCACGCGCGGCGGGAAGTGGGGCCGCGGCCAGTCCGCCGGCCGCGTCAGCGGTGGCGCGGCCCAGCACCGCGTACGTCGCGCCTCCTGGCGCCTTCCTGGACACGTCGCGCGCGGGAACGGCCGCCTTTCTGACGGGCGATCTCCGGGGCGCCAAGGCGCAGTTCGAGGCGGCGCTCGAGCACAAGCCCGACGATCCGGAAGCGCTCAACAGCATCGGCCAGATTCTCGACCGGCAGGGCGATCTCGAGGGGGCGGTCGCGCGCTTCGAGAAGGCGATTTCGATCGCGCCCGATCGATGGGCGTATCACTTCAACCTGGCGCATACGGTCGGGCGTCAGGGGGACTGGACGCGTGCCGTCGACGAGTACCGGGAAGCGGCCCGGCTGTTCCCCGACGACTACGCCACGCAGTTCAACTTGGCGCTGGCGGTGCAACGCTCTGGCGACGCCGAGGCGGCCATCCCGGAGTTCGAAAAGGCCATCCGCCTGGCCCCGGCGGAGGCGAGCTTCCACCTCGCACTGGCCAACAGCCTCCAGGCGGCCGGCAGGCTGCCAGAGGCGCGAAAGGCGTTCGAGACCTACCTCGAGATGGAGCCGTCGGCGCCAGACGCGGCCAAGGTCAAGGCGCACATCGAGGTGTTGAGCGCCGCGATCAGCGCTCGCGCTCCGGCGCCCGGCTCGCAGTAGGGCGACCCTTGGGTCGCGCAGTAGGGCGACCCTCTCAGGGTCGCCGAAGGGGACGGCCGCGCCGGTTCAGGCGATCCCCTGCGCTAGGATGGTTTTCGAGCCGATATTTGTTGTAGACAGCCATGCGCCTGCACATTCCGGCACTCCTGACGATCGTCGCGCTTGGGCTGGGGAGCGCGCCGGTGCTGGGACAGACGCTGGCCGACGTCGCGAAAAAGGAAGAAGAGCGCCGCAAGACCGCGAAGCCCGCGGACAAGACGTACACGAACAAGGACCTCGGCACGCTGCCAGCCGGGACGCCGCCTCCTCCTGCGCCGGCCAAGCCAGCCGCATCGACTGACGCGGCCGCCAAGGAAACCGAGAAGCCGGCTGACCAGGAGAAAGAAAAAGAGCCGGTCAAGGATCAGGCGTACTGGGCCGGCCGCATGAAAGAGCTGCAAACGCAGCTGCAACGTGATCAGACCTACGTGGACGCCTTGCAGACGCGAGTCAATTCGCTCGCGACCGACTTCGTCAACCGGGACGATCCGGCCCAGCGGGGCGTGCTCTCCAGCGAACGGCAGAAGGCCCTGGGCGAGCTCGATCGGTTGAAGAAGCAGATCGAGGCCACCAAGAAAGCCATCGCCGACCTCGAAGAAGAGGCGCGCCGCGCCAACGTCCCGCCCGGCTGGCTGCGCTGAACCGTCGCCGTGCCCCGCCCCGCCACCGATCCTCCGATCCTCCTCGTCGAAGACAAGGATTCTCTGCGCGCGATGCTTCGGCACGCGCTCGCGGGCCAGGGCCATACCGTCATCGAAGCCCGGGATCAGAACGAAGCGGCGCAGGCGTTGCGCACGACGCGGCCGGGTGTCGTGCTGTCGGACCTGCGGCTGCCCGAAGGCGACGGTTTCGGCGTCCTGAAGGCGGCCAAGGAGCTGGATCCGGAGCTGCCGGTGATCGTGATGACCGCCTTTGGCAGCATCCAGGATGCGGTCACCGCGATGAGGGAGGGGGCGCTCGACTTCCTGGCCAAGCCGGTCGATCCCGATCACCTGCTGCTGATGGTCGAGCGGGCGCTCGCCCAGCGCCGGCTCGCGACCGAGAACATTCTCCTGAGGGAAGAGCTTGCGGCGCGGCGCGGGGCGCCGCAAATCATCGGCGAGGACGCGAAGCTGAAGCACGTGACCGTCGCCCTTCAACGGGCGGCGACGACCGATGCGACCGTGCTCCTCGAAGGGGAAAGCGGCACGGGCAAGGAGCTGTTCGCGCGGGCGCTGCACGCGCTGAGTCCACGCGCCGACGGACCGTTTGTCGCGATCAACTGCGCGGCCATCCCGGAGACGCTGCTCGAGACCGAGCTCTTCGGCCACGAGAAAGGCGCATTTACCGGCGCCGCCGCCCGCAAGCCGGGGAAGTTCGAGCTGGCCCATCGCGGGACCCTCTTCCTCGACGAAATCGGCGATCTGCCGCTGCCGCTGCAGGCCAAGATCCTTCGCGCGCTCGAAGAGAAGCGGTTCGAGCGTGTCGGCGGCACCGTGTCGCTCCAGGTCGACGTCCGCGTCGTCGCGGCGACGAATCGCAACCTCAAGGCGGCCGTGGCGGCGCGCCAGTATCGCGAAGACCTCTACTTCCGCCTGTCGGTGTTCCCGATCACGATTCCGCCGCTGCGCGAGCGCGCCAGCGACATCTCGATGCTCGCCAAGTACTTCATCGAGCGTTTCTGCCGCGACCTGAACAAGAAGCCGCTGATGCTGGCGCCGTCGGCCGTGCAGGAGCTGCACGCGTATGCGTGGCCAGGCAACGTGCGCGAGCTGCAGAACTGCATCGAACGCGCCGTCATCCTCACCGAGGGCGACACGATTCACGCGCGCCACCTGGCCCTCTCGTTCCGCGATCAGGTTTCCCTCGCCGCGCCGGCCGAGGGCCCGTGGGATCAGATCGACCTGTCGGGGACGCTGGCCGAGGCGAGCCGTCGCATCCTGATCGAAGTCGAGCGGCGGAAGATCGAGCAGTCGCTCAAGGACGCCGCCGGCAACAAGGCGCGCGCCGCCGACGTGCTGCAGGTCAGCTACAAGACGCTCACCGCAAAGCTCAAGGAATACGGCTTCGAATGACCTGGTTCAGGCCGTTGCCCCGATCGGTGACGCGGCCTGTCTCCTACGCCATCGTCGTCGCCTGGGTCGGGTGCATGACGCTCCTCGTCAACCGGGGGTATCTGCAAGCCTCGCCCGGGTTCCTCTCCGAGAACCTGGCCCGCTACGGACCGACCGCCGTCTGGCACGGCGTGTACTACCGAGGCGAGAAGATCGGCTTCACCGTCCGCCAGACGACGCGTACGGACGAAGGGTTCGAGCTGCTCGAAGAGGGTCAGCTGCAGATGTCGCTGCTCGGCGCGACCACCGCCGCGGCGATGCGAACCGCCGCGCGCGTCGACGCCAGCTTCGAGCTCCAGTCTTTTGAGTTCTCGCTCGACCCGGGCACGGGCGCCATCGAGGTCCGCGGCAGGGTCGAGCGGCTGTCGCCATCGAGCGCTGCGCGGCGTATGACCGTCGAGATCGTGTCTGGCGGCGACACGCGAACCCAGGTCATCGAGCTGGCGGAGCCGCCGGCGATGACGCTGAACTTTTCGCGGATGCTGGCCAATGCGGGCCTGGTTCCCGGTTCACGGCACCGATGGATGCTGTTCGACCCGGCGACGCTCAGTAACGCGCCGGTCGAGGCAGTTGTTGGGAGCCGGGCGGCCGTGCGGGCCGGCGATACCAGCGTCCCGGCGTTCCGCGTGGAAATCACTTTCAAGGGCGTGCAGACGGTTGCCTGGGTGACCGACACCGGCGAGGTCGTTCGCGAAGAGAGCCCGCTGGGATTGATGACCATCCGCGAGCCGGCCGAGATGGCGCGGCGGCTGGCGGTCCCGAGGCGCGTCCAGGCCGACCTGCTGCGGTTGTCCGCGGTCGTGCCGATCATGAAGCAGCGGATCGACGAGCCCCGCGACGTCCGGCGGCTCCGCTTCAAGCTGACCGGCGCCGACCTGGCCAACCCCGACCTGCAGGGCGCCGGGCAGATGATTGCCGAGGGCATCGTCGAGGTCGTCGACGCCCGCACCTTGACCGCCGGTCCGCTCGATCCGGATGCCCGGCAGTATCTCCAGCCCGAGCCGCTCATCGAAAGCGACGATCCGCAGATTAGAGCCGAGGCCGAACGGGCAGTCGCCGGCGCCGCAGGCGATCGCGCGCGGGCCGAGCGGTTGACTCGCCACGTCAACGCCATGCTCGACAAGAAGCCGACCGTGAGCCTGCCGTCGGCGCGCGAGGTGCTGCGCACGAAGGTCGGCGACTGCAACGAGCACACGGCGCTGTACGTCGCCATGGCGCGCGCGATCGGGATTCCCGCGAGGATTGCCGTCGGTCTGGCGTTCGTCCGCGGCGTGCAGGGCGCGTTCTACTACCACGCGTGGCCCGAGGTGTATCTCGAGGAAGGCGGTCGCGGGCTCTGGCTGCCGGTCGATCCGACATTCAACCAGTTTCCCGCCGATGCGACGCACGTGCGGCTCGCGCGCGGCGGGCTCGACAAGCAGGCGGCGATCGTGCCGATGATCGGCCGGCTGCGGATGGAAGTCCTCGACCTCGAGCTCGATCCGGGCGCTACACCGATCCTGGTCGGCGGCGGTGCGCAATGATTGCCGTCCACGATCTCGTGAAGCAGTACGGCGCGTTCACCGCCGTCGACCGCGTGAACATCTCGGTCGCGCCCGGCGAAATCCATGGCTTCCTCGGCCCCAACGGCGCCGGTAAGACGACGACGCTGCGGATGATCGCCGGCCTGCTGAAGCCGACCGCCGGACGGGTCGTCGTCAACGGACACGATCTCGCCGCCGAACCAGAAGCGGCGAAGGCGTCGTTCGGCTTCATTCCCGACCGGCCGTTCATCTACGAAAAGCTCACCGCCGGCGAGTTCCTCCGGTTTCACGGCGGCCTGTACGGATTGAACGGCAACGGCGTGACGACGCGCGTGCACGAGATGCTCGATCTGTTCGAGCTGCGCAAGTGGGAGAACGAGCTCGTCGAGAGCTTCTCCCACGGCATGAAGCAGCGGCTGGTGATGAGTGCGGCGTTCCTCCACCGGCCGCGTGCCGTCGCCGTCGACGAGCCGATGGTCGGCCTCGATCCGCGCGGCGCGCGCCTGATCAAGGACGTGTTCCGGCGGATGGCCGAAAACGGCGTCGCCCTGCTGATGAGCACACACACGCTCGAAGTGGCGCAGGAAGTCTGCCATCGGGTCAGCATCATCAACAAGGCCCGGATTGTCGCGAGCGGCACGGTCGACGACGTGCGCGGGCTCGCCGGCGGCGAAGACGATCACCTGACGTCCGTCTTCCTGAAGCTGACCGGCGGCAGCGCGCTGCAGGAAATCGACGAGGTATGAGCCCGGCGCCGTTCCCGTTCCTGCTCGTCCCGCACGTGCTGGCGTCGAAGAACCGGGCGCGACGATCGGATCGCAGCGACTACGCCCGCCTGGCGATTTTCGGCGGCATCGGCGTGGCGGTGTTCGGCGCGCTGTTCACCGGCGCGTACTGGCTGACCGGGCGGCTCCTGTCCTACGAGGAGTTCGGCGACTTCCTCCTGCGCCTCGGCCTGTCGTGGCTGTTCGTGACCTTCCTGGCGTTCCTGGCCTTCAGCGGCGTCGTGACGTCGCTTTCGACCTTCTTTCTCGCCGACGATCTCCGGCTGCTGCTCGCGTCGCCGGTGACCTCGCGCCGCCTGTACCTGGCGCGGTTCACGCGCACCGTGGTGCAGGCCTCGTGGATGGTCGTCGTGTTTCTCACGCCGGTGCTGATTGGCGTCGGGGCGGCGCGCGGCGCGCCCTGGCTCTATTACGTCACCGCGGTGCTGGTCGTCGCGCCTTTCTCGGCGATTCCGGTGGCGGTCGGCGCGGCCGTGACGCTGATGATCGTGAACGTGTTCCCGGCGCGGCGTGCCCGCGACGTGCTGATGCTCACCGGGCTGATCTTCGCCGTCGGCCTGATCCTGGTGTTTCGCTTCATCCAGCCGGAGCGGCTGCTGCGCGTCGAATCGCTGCCCGACATCGCCGACTTCTTTGCGACGCTGCAGTCGCCGATTACGCCGCTGCTGCCGTCGTTCTGGGCCGGCGAATCGCTCTTCGCCGGCCTCCACGGCGGCGTCGATCTGCTCCACGCGTCGGCGCTGTGGACGACGGCGATGGCCTTTACCGTGATGCTCGGCGCCGCGCACGACCGCTGGCAGTTCGTCGGCTACAGCCGATCGCAGGAGGCGGCCAAGGCGCGCGTGACCGGCCTGAGGATCGTGGACGTCGCCGCCGCGTGGCTGCCGATGTCGGCGATCCGGCGGCAGCTGTTCGTGAAGGACGTGAAAGTGTTCCTCCGCGACGTGAGCCAGTGGCTGCAGCTCCTGCCGCTCCTCGCGCTCGTCCTGCTGTACCTGTACAACTTCCGCGCGATCGACCTGAACCGCATTCCCTACATGAGCGGCGTCCTGAAGAACGCGTACGCGTTCCTGAACCTCGGTCTGGCCGGGTTCGTGCTGGCGACGGTCGCCGTCCGGTTCGTGTTTCCCGCGGTCTCGGCCGAGGGCTTTGCGTTCTGGATCATCCGCGTGTCGCCGATCTCGTTTCGCGACTTCCTGTGGTCGAAGTTCTGGATCGGCGTGGTCCCGATCCTCGTCCTGACCGAGGGCCTGACGATCACGGCGAACGAGCTGCTCGGCATCGATCCGTTCCTGAAGACGGTGTGCGCCTTCGGGATGGTGTTGATGACCTTTGCGCTGGTGGGCCTGGCGGTCGGCCTCGGCGCGCGGTACCCGCGCTTCGGCGCCGACGTCAACCAGGTGGCCGGCTCCTACGGCGGCGTCGCCTTCATGGTCCTGGCGGTCCTCTACATCCTCGTGACGATCGCGGCCCTCGGCTGGGCGTCTGCCGTGTATCTCTACCGGCTGGCCAACGAGCAGCCACTCACGACCTACGATCACGTCCGCATCGTGATCGCGTTCGCCGCGGTCTCGGCGATCAGCGCCGCCACCTGGCTGCTGTCGATGAAGTCGGGGGTGCGGGCGCTGGAGGCGATGCGGGGCTAGCCAATTCCTTCCGAACTGAATGCAACCGCGAAGACTCGAAGACGCGAAGAAACCCAGCCACGAAAGCACGAAAACACGAAATCTGGTCCATTCGGACTTTCGCGACTACACGCCTCCGGACTGGGTGTGTCGCACCGTCGAACGGTTGCTTGCCTCGGTGTCTCAGGTGCAATTGGCTCGCTCAGAGACAGATCAACAATTCCATCAATCCCTAATTCAAATCCTCAAATCCTGAAATCCTCAAATCCTGAAATCTCGCGGTCTATTTCTTCAGCCCCACCTTCACCAGCGCCGCCTTCATCTCCTTCTCGGTGATGTCGTCGACGATCGTCGTGCTGCCGACGCTGGTGGGCAACACGAAGTTGAGCCGGCCCGCGACCATCTTCTTGTCGTGCTGCATCGCGTCGATGATCTCGCGGGTGGTGATGTCGGCAATCGGCGGCAGGGGACCGAGGCTGGCGATCAGGTCGGCGAGCGTCGCGCGATCCGCCGCCGCGAGCGCGCCGCGCATCACGCCCAGTTCGGCGGCGACGAGCATCCCGTAGGCCACCGCTTCGCCGTGGCGGTAGCGGCGGTACCTGGTCACCGCTTCCAGCGCGTGCCCGGCCGTGTGGCCGAAATTCAGAATGCGGCGCGGGCCGGCTTCTTTCTCGTCGGTGGCGACCACCGAGGCCTTGATGCGGCACGATTCGGCGATCACCGCCGTGAGCGCCGCCGGATCCTTCGAGAAGATGGCCGTGCGGTCGTGGCCGACGCGGTCGAACAGCGGGCGGCTCGACGTCATGCCGTACTTGATGACCTCGTAGAGTCCCGCGCGGAACTCGCGGCGCGGCAGCGTCTGCAGCACGGACGGATCGATCGCCACCGCGTGCGGCTGATAGAAGGCGCCGATCAGGTTCTTGCCAAGCGCGTGGTTGACGCCGACTTTGCCGCCGATTGACGCGTCGACCTGCGCCAGGAGCGTGGTCGGCACCTGCACGAGCGCGATGCCGCGCAGGTAGGTGGCCGCCGCGAAGCCGGCCATGTCGCCGATGACGCCGCCGCCGAAGGTCACCAGCGTCGACGCGCGATCGGCATTGGCGCGGATCAGCGACTCGTAGACCCGCGACACGTTCTGCAGGTTCTTGTACCGCTCGCCGTCCGGCACCAGGATCAACTCGCCGATGCCCGCCTTGGCCAGCCGTGGGCCGTGCAGTCGCCACACGAGGGGGCTCGAGACGATGAACCGCCGGGCGGGCGCCTTGATGTCGTCGAGCAGGCGCGCCAGCCGGTCGAGCAGGCCATCGTCCAGCGTGACGGCATAGCGGCGCGAGGGCGTGTCGACGTCGATCCGAACCATATTTACCTTGCGCGGGGCCCCACCCCCGCGCGCGACACGCTCGCACCGTCGTGCTCGCGTGTATCAGGAACAGGCGCATGGGCGCCGGGTCCACCCCCGCGCGACACGCTCGCACCGTCGTGCTCGCGTGTATCAAGAACAGGGCGCATGGGCGCGGGTCCACCCCGCGCGCAGTCGCACCGTCGTGCTCGCGTGATCAGGCGCAGGACGCCTCGTATGCTGGACGAAGCGCTCGGGAGGCCGGATGTTAGGATAACACCCGGCCCGACAGTGACCGGCGTGCCTCACGATTCTGATCTTCACGACTTCATCATCATCGGCAGCGGGATCGCGGGGTTGCGCGCCGCGATCGCGCTCGCGCCGGTCGGCCGGGTGTTGATCCTGACCAAGGCGGACCCGACCGAAAGCAACACCGGCTACGCACAGGGCGGCATCGCCGCGGCGATTGGCGCCGACGACAGCCCCGAGCTGCATGCGGCCGACACGATGCGCGCCGGCGACGGGCTGTGCGATGCCGCGGCGGTGAAGATCCTGTGCGACGAGGGGCCGCGTTACGTGCGCGAGCTGATCGACTGGGGGACGCGGTTCGATCGCGACGGCGGCGGCCGTCCGGCGCTCGCTCTCGAAGCCGCGCACAGCGTCCGCCGGATCCTTCACGCCGGCGATTCGACCGGCCGGGAAATCGGACGCACGTTGTGGGAACGCGCTCGCGCGCTCGGCGCGGTCCGGACGGTCAACCATGCGCTGGTGACCGGTCTCCTCGTGGAGGACGGCATCGTTCGGGGCGTCCATTACTTCGACAGCCAGGGACGCCGGCAGACGGTCCGCGCCCCGCGGACGCTGCTGGCGACGGGCGGTGCCGGCCAGGTGTTTCGCGAGACGACGAACCCCGCCGTGGCGACCGGCGACGGGATCGCGCTGGCGTTCGACGCCGGCGCCCGCGTCTCGGACCTGGAGTTCGTGCAATTCCATCCCACGGCGCTGAACCATCCAGACGGTCCGCGGTTCCTGATCTCGGAAGCGGTGCGCGGCGAGGGCGCGAGGCTCGTCAACGGCAACGGCGAACCGTTCATGTCCCGCTACCATCCCGACGCCGATCTCGCGCCGCGCGACGTCGTCGCGCGCAGCATCGTGCGCGAGTCGGCGCGGACCCCCGGCGGCGTCTTCCTGACGCTCGCGCACCTGGACGTGAACGTCCGCGATCGATTCCCGACGATCGCGGCCGCCTGCCGCCGGGTCGGGCTCGATCTCGCGAAGGACGCCATTCCGGTCGGCCCCGCGGCGCACTACGTGATGGGCGGGATCGACACGGACGAATGGGCGCGCACGTCGCTGCCGGGCCTCTACGCGGCGGGCGAAACCGCCTGCACCGGCGTCCACGGCGCCAATCGCCTCGCGAGCAATTCGCTGCTCGAGGGCCTCGTGTTCGGGGCCCGTGCCGCCGCCGCCATGCAGCAGGAGCTCAGCGCCGCGGCTCCGAAAAGCGACCGAGTCCCGAATCCCGAGCCTCGAGCCCCCGCCTTCGCCCTTCGAGCTTCGGCGGGCAAGCCGAGCCCCGACCAGCGTTCTTCGAGCCCGGAGCCTCGAGCCCCGAGCCCCGACGAGATTCGCGACATCATGTGGACCTCCGCCGGCCTGTTCCGCACGCGCGAGGGCCTCGAGGCCGCCGTGGCGCGGCTCGATGCGGCGCACGCGGCACATCGAGCGGCCCTGTCTTCGTCTGCTTCCGCCGACGACTGCCGTGTCTTCAGCCTGACGCTGGTCGCGCGCCTCATCGCCCGCGCGGCCCTCCGGCGCGAGGAAAGCCGGGGCGGACACTACCGCGAGGATTTTCCCGCGCGCGACGATCTACACTGGAAAGTCCACCTGACCGATCAGCGCGACACTTATGGCAAAGAATGAGAGCTTCGTCACCGAGATCACGCCCCGATCTCAGGATTTCTCGCAGTGGTACCTCGACGTCGTGCGCCGCGCCGAGCTCGCCGACTATTCGCCGGTCAAGGGCTGCATGGTCATCCGGCCGTACGGCTACGCCATCTGGGAGCTGCTGCAGCAGGCGCTCGACGTGCGCATCAAGGAAACCGGCCACGTCAACGCCTACTTCCCGCTGTTCATCCCTGAAAGCCTGCTGCACAAGGAAGCGGAGCACGTCGAAGGGTTCTCCCCGCAAGTGGCGTACGTGACGCATGGCGGCGGCGAGGAGCTGGAAGAGAGGCTCGTCGTGCGGCCGACGTCGGAAGCGATCATCGGCACGATGTACGCGAAGTGGGTGCAGGGATGGCGCGACCTGCCGATCCTGATCAACCAGTGGGCGAACGTCGTGCGCTGGGAGAAGGTGACGCGGCCGTTTCTCCGCACCACCGAGTTCCTGTGGCAGGAAGGGCACACGGCTCACGAGACCGCCGAGGAGGCCGAAGCCGAGACGCTCAAGATCCTCGATCTTTACGCGGACGTGTGCGAATCGACGCTCGGCGTCCCGGTCGTCAAGGGCCGCAAGTCGGAGAGCGAGAAGTTTGCCGGCGCGCTGCGCACCTATTCCATCGAAGCGCTGATGGGCGACGGCCGCGCCCTGCAGGCGGGCACGTCGCACAACCTCGGGCAGAATTTCGCGAAGGCGTTCGACATCACGTTCCAGGCGCGCGACAAGTCGGTGCAGCACGTCTGGGGGACGTCGTGGGGCGTCACGACCCGGCTGGTGGGCGCCGTGATCATGACGCACGGCGACGACAGCGGCCTCGTGCTGCCGCCGCGCGTGGCGCCGTACCAGGTGGTCGTCGTGCCGATCGGCCGCGACAACTGGCGCGAGACCGTCCTGCCGCGCGCGCAGGATCTGCAGCGCCAGCTGCGCCAGGCGGGCATCCGCGTCACGCTCGACGAGCGCGACGAGCGCCCCGGCTGGAAGTTCTCGGAATGGGAGCTCCGCGGCGTCCCGCTGCGCCTCGAGATCGGCCCGAAAGACATCGAGAAGTCGCAGGTGCTTCTCGCGCGCCGCGATACGCGCGAGAAGATCGCCGCGCCGATGGACACGCTCGCGACCACCGTCGCCGGCCTCCTCGAGGACATCCAGCGGACGCTGTTCGAGCGGGCGCTCAAGTTCCGCGAGGAGCGCACGCAGCGCGTCGACAGCTACGACGAGTTCAAGACCGTGATGGAGGGCCGCCCGGGGTTCGTGATCGCGCCGTGGTGCGGATCAGCCGAGTGCGAGGCGAAAATCAAGGCCGAGACCCAGGCGACGATTCGAAACATGCCACTCGGATCGGCGGTGCCGTCCGGACGCTGTGTGCGATGCGACGCCGACGCGACCGCCGAGGCGTGGTTCGCAAAAGCGTACCAGGGGCAGGTAGGGCGGGTGGGGCAGGTAGGGCTAATTAGAGCGCCACAGCTCCTTCATCAGCAGCGGATCACGCGCTTCCAACCGTTTGACCGCTGCGTGCCGCCGCGTCAGCTTCTCGCGCCGGACGATCGCGCGGAACGCCTGGGCCAGGTGGCCTCGCCACCATCGATCCTGGGTCGACGCGAAAGCCCTCGCCAGCGCATCGACGCAGGACGCATCGCCAATCGCCTCGAGGGCGGCGAGAAACTCCATCGCCACCGGTTCCTTCGCCCCCTGGACGGTCTCCCTCAAGTCGAACAACGCGATGCGGCTGCGCCGGCGCGCCAGGACGAGGTGCGCGGCGGCCCGCGCCGCCTGCCATTGGCCGCGCGCGGCCGCCGGCACGGACCGCTCGTGGTCGCGGAGCCGTTCAACCAGTGTTAATAAGTCCGGCAGCGTCAGCGTCTCGCCCGACTGCGCCAGGGCGCGGCGAAGCGGCTCTCCCTGCGGCGGCAGCTGCCCGTCGACGGCCCGCGCCACGAGTTGTGCAGGCTCCTCCGGAGGCGGGTGCCGATCGTCCGCCAGCGCCGCGATGTCAGGCGACGGATCCTTCCGCAGCATCTTCAGCAGCGGGCGGAGCGAGCTCTTGTCGAGATCGAGGAGCGCGCGCACGGCGGCTTCACGGATCGGGATGGCCCGCTTGCGGTCGAGCGCGATCGCCGTCAACCGGTCGACGACCGCGGCGCCGTCCGCACTTCGCACGTGCGGAACCAGCGCCGCGATGGCGGCCCTGACGATCTCTTCGCTGACGTCGTCGAGGGCATGGAGGGCCGATTCCAGGCCCTTTGATGCGGCGGTCGCCTCGAAGACGCGCAGTGCCGCGGTCCTCGCGGCCGCCGGGGCGTGAGCATCGACCACGAGCGCGGCCAGCGCGCCCGCCGCGCGGGCGCCGATCACCGTGAGGCGTGCGACCGCGGCTTCGCGCACGACCGCGCGATCCGACGAGAGGTCGGCCACGAGCACGGAGATTTCCCTGGAAAGAGATGCGCGGATCGCCAAGACGGCGATCGTATCGCAGTCGGTAGTCAGTAGTACGGTAGTCGAGTAGTCAGTAGTCCGGGACTCCGACTACCGACTCTCGACTCTCGACTATTGAACGCGGACGACGAGCGCGGCGCGGCGGTTCAGCCGGCGTGTCTCCTCGCGCGCGTTGTCGAACTTCGGACGTTCTTCGCCGAAGCTGCGCGTTTCGAGAAGTCCTGCCGGGACACCCCGTGAGACAAGGTATTCACGCACGGCGGATGCCCGGCGATCGCCGAGCGCGAGGTTGTACTCGGCGGTGCCGATGTTGCAGGTATGCCCTTCGATGACGATGTTGCGTCCCGGATTCGCTTTCAGTTTCGCAATCGCGTCGTCGAGCAACCGGAGCGCCTCGGGCCGCAGCGTCGACCGGTCGAAGTCGAAGTACACGTCTTCGAAAGTCAGTTCCACGAGGGTCGGACGGACGACCTGGATCGTGGTCGCGGCCGATGCCGTGCCGCCTTTCCCGTCGCTGACCGTCACGGTGATCTGCACGGGACCGTCCTGCTGCGGCGCTACCCAGGCAGTCTGCCGATCGCCGGGGTTCTGCAGCGTGCCCGACGGCGCCGACCACTTGTAGGTGACGGTGTCGCCGTCAGGATCCTTCGCATCCGCCGTCACCGTCGCCGTCCGGCCAACTTCGACGGTGCACGGCTCGCAACGCGCCTGGACGGTTGGCGGCCGGTTCGCAGCCGGCGCAGGAGGCGGCGTCGCTGGCGGAGGCGGTGGTGGCGGCGGAACGTAGACGCGCACGCCCGGATGGAACCCGAGCCGTACCTGCCAGTCGGCGAAGTCCGGGAGGCTGCTCGGATCGCTGTCGGCCCCTAACGCCTCCCGATCCTTCATCTCCAAGTTCCAGCCGATTCCGCCGCCGATGAAGAAGCCATTACTGTGCTGCCACGTGATGCCGGCATTGGCGGTCGTCAGGCTGTTGATCGGTGAATTGACCGGCGCAAACGTGCCGTCGATGGCCTGGAGGCGAGTGCCGGTGAACGTCAGCGTGTCGGAGCTGGGGACGTTGCCGGTCAGCTCGAAGATGCCGCGCAGCGGGCTGCGCGAGGGAAATCCCACGCCAGCGCCCCAGCGGAACGCGCCGCTCGCCGAATCGACGTCGTCGGGCTGGCCGCGAAACTCGTAGCCGCCGAAGGCCGACACGTCGAGCCGGGCGGTCGTTTCCTTGCTGACGATCAAGTCGAACGCGAAATCGGGCTTGCCCGTGGACACTCCGGCGTCCTTGTCGCCGGTCGGCGTCTTGACGACGCCACGGATGGCGACCCCTGCCGGCTGCTGGCGAAACTCCGACATCAGGTTCACCTTGACGCCGAACGAGAAGTCGCCGAGGTTGTTGCCGGTCCAGCCGCGGTTGTTGAACGGATACCGGTCGACCGCGCCGCCGACATCCGGGTCGGATGAAAAGAGCGGACGCAGATCCCGATCGATGCGGGTGTCGAAGATTAACGATCCGAAGATTTCGGCGCGATCCCTGAGGCCGAATGCAAACGTCCCGGCGAAGTCGCCGACGTTGGTGAAGCCCTGGACGTAATTGGTGCCACGGCGGTAGAAGCTGGCGGACCACTGCCGGTCGCCGAGGATTTCGGCCGTCGGCACAAACCACAGGCCTGTATCGCCCTGGAACGTCGTCGTTGCCGGACGCGTGGAGGACTCGGTAGATGACGGCTGCGCGGTCGTCGACGTGGGGGTCTGCGCGAGGGCGGCGGACGCCGAAAGAACGACGAGCGCAGCTACACCCAGGGAACGTAACGAAATCGTCATTGACGTGTACCTCAAGCGAAGCAGCTCGGCCATTGTAGCATGGCTGAGCTGTACTTGAAGCGCATCAATGGGTTACAGGAAATTTAGTCGGCGGCTGCCGTGTCCGCCCCCTTCAGCCGCTTGGGTCCGACGATGAAAGCGATGCCGATACTGATGAGGTAGAGCCCGATCATCGGCGCCGCAAAAATCATCAGCGTCATCGGATCGCCGGTCGGCGTGACGACCGCGGCCGTGATGAAAATCAGCAGCACCGCGAGCTTGAACTGCTTCAAGAGGAAGCGCGCCGTCAGCACCCGCATCTTGGCCAGGAAGAAGACGACGGTCGGCATCTGGAAGATCAGGCCGAGCCCGAGCAGCATCTTCACGTACAGGCCGAACACGTAGCTCAACTGCGGCATGTACACGAGGTTCGGGGTGTTGAAGCTCGCGAAGTAGGTCATGATGAACGGGTACGCCACGTAGTGGTTGAACGCGGCACCCGCCAGGAATCCGATCGTCGAAAACAGCACGAACGGCACGACGAAGCGCTTCTCGTTCGCGTAGAGGCCAGGCGCGATGAAGCGCCAGACCTGGTACATGATCCAGGGCCCCGCGAACACGGCCCCACTGATCAGCGAAATCTGTATGTAGAGCGAGAAGGCCTCGGTCGGTTGGGTGTAGATCAGCCGGCTGCCCTCGGGAAGCGTCGCGATGGCGGGCGCGGTGAGGAACTCGTAAATCCGCTGGATGAAGAAGAAACTCAGCCCGATCCCGACGGCCACTCCCAGGACGGCATTGATGATCCGCTTCCGGAGCTCCTCGAGGTGCTCCAGGAACGACATCTTGCCCTCGGCGAATTCGTCCTTGTCGAACGGATCCTCCGGAGGGACCTGGAGCGCCCCCGTCTTGCCGCCGGGGAAGGGGACAAGGGCCATAAGACCTGCGGGACCTCAGGCTGGGGCGTCGGTCCTGGCCACCGCCGGCTCCTCGTCTGAGGTGCCACGGGCGACGGTGGGCCCGGGGGCCGGGGTGGGGGCCTGGGCCTTGGCGGCGGCGTCCTTCTGCTCTTCTATGCGGATTTCCTCTTCCAGCGTGCTGCGGAGCTCGTTGGAGGCTTTCTTGAATTCCGAGAGGCTGCGGCCCAGCGACCGGCCCAGTTCTGGCAGTTTACGGGGACCAAAAATGATGAGAGCGATCACAAAAATGATGATCAGCTCGGGCATGCCGATAGAGCCAAACATAGGTATCCCTGCTTTCCGTCCAATTATAGAATAGTAGAACACTTATCTGTTAGGATGCGCCCTATGCGACGGTACCGTCCCTTTACTGTTCTGCTGCTGTCGATCGGCGTTTCGGCGCTGGTCGGAGGCGCCTTCGGACGCCGCGCGCTCGCCCTCGACGACAACATCGCGGAGCAGCAAAAGGCGTTCGTCGCCGCGCTCCGCGCGATCGAGACGAGTTACGTCGACGAGGTCCCGTCCGACCGGCTGGTCTACAGTGCGATTCGCGGGATGCTCGGGACGCTCGACCCGCACTCCAGTTTCTTCGATCCCAAGGAATACGCGCAGATGCGTGAGCGCCAGGAGGGCCGCTACTACGGCCTCGGCATCACCATCGCGCAGATCGACGACAACATCGTGGCGCAGAGCGTGTTCGAGGGATCCCCGGCCTACAAGATGGGCGTGCGCCGCGGCGACATCATCGCCAGGATTTCGGGCGAGGACGCGAAAGGCTGGACCACCGAGCAGGCGATGGTCAAGCTGCGCGGGCCGAAGGGCACGAACGTCAAGGTCGAGATCAAGCGCCGCGGCTACGAGGAGTTGATCCCGCTCGAAGTCACGCGCGACGAGGTCCACATCCTCACCGTGCCGTCCTACTTCATGGTCGACGCGACCACCGGCTACATCCACATGAAGGATTTCGGCGAGAACACCGACCGCGAGGTCAAGGCGGCGCTGCGCGATCTCACGAAGCAGGGCATGAAGCGGCTGCTGTTCGACGCGCGCCAGAATCCGGGCGGACCGCTCGATCAGGCCATCAAGGTGGCCAACAGCTTCCTGCCGAAGGGCAAGATGGTCGTCTACACGCGCGGCCGGATCAGCAACTCCGACCAGGACTATCGTGCCGCCGACGACGGCGAGTTCCAGAACATTCCGGTCGTGATGCTCGTGAACCGAAACAGCGCGAGCGCGTCGGAGATCGTCACCGGCGCGCTCCAGGATCACGATCGCGCGTACATCGTCGGCGAGACGACGTTCGGCAAGGCGCTCGTGCAGTCGGTCTACCGGATCGCCAACGACGCCGGGCTCGCGCTGACGACGGCGCACTACTTCACGCCGTCGGGCCGGCTGATTCAGCGGCCCTGGGATTCGTCGTTCGACGAGTACCTGACCTACGGCATGCGTGAGCAGGAAGAGAACAAGCAGCACAACGCCAGCGATCTGAAGCGGACGTCAGCGGGCCGGCCGGTGTACAGCGGCGGCGGGGTCGAGCCCGATCGGCACATCTCCGGGCAGTACGAGGGCTTCAACCCGACGACCTTCGGCCGCATGCTGATCGGCCGTGGCGAGTTCGAGGACTACGCGCAGAAATTCACCGCCGAAGGAGATACGCGCATCGCCCAGCAGTCGTCCGGGCGCCGCTCCATCGGCCGCAACTTCCAGGTCGACGATGCGATGGTGGCGGATTTCCGCGAGCACCTGAAGTCGCGCCGGCTGAAGATCGACGAGGACGCGTTCAAGAAAGACCTGCCCTTCATCAAGGCGATGATTCGCTACCGGATCGAAGAGGTCATCTTCGGGTTGGTCGAGGCGAAGCGGCACCTGCTCACGCAGGATCCGCAGGCGCAGTTGGGTTTGACGCTTTTCGGCGAGGCCGACAAGCTGCTCGCGATGAGCAAGGGGATGTCGACGCGAGCACAGTAGCGTAGGTCGTTCGACCACAACGACTTGCGCAGCTCTTTGCGCTTGCCACAATATCTAGCCCTTGCTACACTGACGACCGTTTCAGCCCAGGGGCCGCTGCACAGTAGAGTGCCAGCGAGGGCTGCCAAGCAGTCCGTTGCCGTTCTGCCTCCCAGCCAGAACTGATTGTCCGAACCAGAACTGTGATGTCCCGCTCGCGCGGGCATGCCGGGTGGTGTCTTCATGCGCCTCGAACGCCTAGAGATCAACGGTTTCAAGTCGTTTTCCGATCGCTCGGAGCTCGCCTTCGACAAGGGGGTGACGGCCATCGTCGGCCCCAACGGGTGCGGCAAGAGCAACGTCGCGGACGCCATCACGTGGGTGATGGGCGAGCAGAGCGCCAAGAGCCTGCGCGGCGATCGGATGGAAGACGTCATCTTCAGCGGCAGCGACGCGCGGAAACCGACGGCCGCCGCCGAAGTGCGCCTTCGGTTTACCGGCGTGCTCAAGGCGCTCGGCGAAGAACCGCATCCCGAACGGTGATGGCAACGGTCACCGGAACGGCAATGGAAACGGCCATGGCACGGCAACGGCAACGGTCACGTCGCCGAGGACGTGATCCAGTCGATCGCCCGCGAAGTCGAGGTGACACGGCGGCTGTATCGATCGGGCGAAAGCGAGTACTTGATCGACGGCCAGATCTGCCGGCTGCGGGACGTGCACGAACTGCTGATGGACACCGGCCTCGGCGCGAAGGCGTACGCCATCATCGAGCAGGGAAAGATCGGCCTGATCCTCAGCTCGCGGCCGACCGATCGCCGTCAGCTGATTGAAGAAGCGGCCGGCATCACGAAGTACAAGGCCCGTCGGCGCGCCGCGGAGCTGAAGCTCGAAGCGGCGCAGCAGAACCTCACCCGCATCGACGACATCGTCTTCGAGGTGGAGAAGCAGCGCGGGACGCTCAAGCGGCAGGCGACGAAGGCGCGTCGATATAAGAAGCTCCGGGACGAGCTCCGGCGGCTGGAGAAAGTGCTGTTCGCGCGGAGGTATCGCCAGCTGGCGGAGATCATCGAGTCGGCGCGGGCGCGACTCGGCGACGCGCGCGAGCGCGAGACGGTGGCAGCCGCGCGGCTCGCCGAAGTCGAGTCCGATCTCGGGCGCCTTCGCATCGAGCTCGCCGAATCGGAAGCCGGTGCGGCGACCGCGCGCGAATCGGCGCACGCGCGCGAGCTGGACATCAACCGCCGCCAGCAGCAGATCGCGTTCGACACGGAGCAGATCGAGGCGCTGCGCGTGCGGGCGGAGGCGATGACCGCGGAGTTGAGCGCCCTCGAGGCCCGCCGCGAGCCGGCGCGCGCCGCGGCCGCGGAGCAGCGTGAACGTGCCGAGGCGGCCGCCGCCGATCGCGATCGTGCGGCGCAAGCGCTCGAGGCGCAGTCGCTGGCCTCGGAAGCGGCCCTGGGCGAGATCGAGGGGCTCGAGGCCGACGTCGAGGCGGCGCGCAGCGAGGTGTTTTCCGCGATCAACTCGGCGACCGCCTTGCGGCACTCGCTCGAGCACGCGGCAACCGCCCGCGACCGCGTCGCCGAAGCGCTGTCGAAGCTCCAGGTCGAAGCCGACGACGTGAGGATGCAGTCGGAGCGGGCGGCGGCGGATCACGCCGCGGCCTCCGACCTGTTGCGCCGCGCGCAGGCCGCGATGGAGGCTACGCGGATCGAGCGAACCGCTCGCGAATCAGAGCTGGCCAGCGCCCGCATCGAGCACGAATGGCGGTCACAGTCGATTCGCGCCAGCGAACAGGAGCTGGCCGGCCTCGAAGCGCGGCTCAAGTCGCTGGAGGAGCTCGAGGCGGCGCGCGCCGAGTACGACGATGCCGCGCGCGCGGTGCTCGCCCAGGCCAATGGCAAGGTGGGCCAGCAGGGCGCCGTCGCCGACTACCTCGAAGTGAGCACGGGTTACGAGCGCGCGGTCGAGGCGTGCCTCGGCGACCTGTTGCAGCATGTCGTCGTCGAGAGCACGGAACACGCCGCCGCCGGTCTTCAGCTGCTCCGCGAGCAGCGTGCCGGCCGCTGCGGCTTTCTCATCGCGCCGCGCGTGGCCGGTTCGGACGCGAATCCCGCTGCCGAGTCGATCGCAGAACCAGTCCACGCCGGCATGATTCGGCTGTCGTCGGTCGTCAACGTGACCGGGCCGTTCGCCGCGGAGATTCGCGGCGCCGTTGGCGAGGCGTGGATCGCGCCCACCTACGAGCAGGCCGCTGCCGCGAGCCGCGACACGCGGCTTCCGGTTGCCACGGCAGCGGGCGAACTGTTCCGCGGGCCGAACCGCATCTCCGGCGGCTCGCGCGACGATGCCCGCGGCATCCTCGAGACCAAGCGCGACATCAAGGACCTCCGCTCGCGGATTACCGCGGAACGGGACGCGCTCGGCCGGCTGACGGAGGAGACGGCCGGTTTCGAGAGGGCGATTGCCCAGGCGACCAGCGCGATTTCTGCGCTCAACGCCGAGCAGCACAAGGAAGACAAGGCGATCGTCGCCCACGACGCGCAGATGCAGCACGCCGCGGAGGAGCTGCATCGTCATCAGCAGAAGGCGGAGCAGCTGGTGCGCGAGCGCCGCCAGGCCGAGGAAGAGCGGGAGGCGCTGGACGGCCGCCAGGCCGAAGCGCGCCTCTCGATCGAGCGGCTCGATGGCGATCAGCGCGCGGCGGACGAGCGGTTGACGCTGGCGCAGCGCCGCCTGTTCGAGGCGCGCGAAACCGCGCTGGATTTGAACCGGCGGGCCGCCGACGCCGGCGCCGCGCACGCCGCGCTCGTGGAGCGGGCGGCGGCGCTCGCCGTCGAAGTGCAGCGCCTCGAGGAAGCCTCGGCGGAGCTCGATGCACGGGCCTCGATCATGGCCGCCGAGCTCTCGTCCACGACCCAGCGCGCGTTCGATCTGCGGACCGCCGTCGCCGACGGCAAGTCGGCGCTCGATGACGAGATTCGTGCGCTGGAAGCCCAACGCCAGGACCTGCGCAGCCTCGAGGACGCGGTCGGCGCCCTCAAGATCGCGGCCGACGCGCAGGAGAGTGTGATCAAGGACGCGCGCGCGCAGTTCGAAAGCCTCCGCGCCAAAGTCGCCGAGCTCGACCTGGCGCGCGTGACGGCGGAAAGCGATCTGGCCCACCTCGCCCAGTCATGCCTCGAGGCCGTGCAGGCGACCCTGGACGAGGTCCTGGAGGAGGTGACGGCGCAGGAAGAGGCCGGCACCGTCGCACCGGACGCCAGCGTCCTCAGTGCTGACGAGCCGGAGGACGAAGAGTCGACTGCCGACGTCGGACGACGACTCAGCCGCTGGTGACCGACGCCGCCGCGCAACGGACGCTGAGCGCCGAAGAAGCGATCGTCGCGCTGCGCGCCAAGATCGATCGGCTGGGCCTGGTCAACATGATGGCCATCGAGCAGTTCGACGAGCTCGAAACACGCCACACCTTCCTGACCACGCAGCGCAAGGACCTCGTCGATTCGATCGCGCAGACCAGCGAAGCGATCAAGCGCATCGACGAAACCACCCGGCAGCGTTTTGCCGAGGCCTTCGCCGCCATCAACCGGAACTTCCAGGAGACCTTCAGCACGTTGTTCGGCGGCGGACGCGCCGGCCTGACCCTGCTCGACGAGACCGATCCGCTGGAGAGCGGCATCGAGATCATCGCCCAGCCGCCGGGCAAGCGGCTGCAGAGCGTCCAGCTGCTGTCGGGCGGCGAGAAGGCGCTGACCGCCATCGCCCTGATGTTCGGCCTGTTCAAGTACAAGCCGAGCCCGTTCTGCCTGCTCGACGAGATCGACGCGCCGCTCGACGACGCCAACATCGGCCGGTTCGTGGAAATGCTCCGCTCGATGCTGCAGCACACGCAGTTCATCCTCATCACCCACAACCGCAAGACGATGGAGATCGCCGACCGCCTCTACGGCGTGACGATGGAGGAGCCTGGCGTGTCGAAGCTCATTTCGGTGCAGTTGAACTGAACGTTTTCGGCCGGTCCGCGTATGTACCCCGCAGGGGGCGTCATGACACGCAATTCATGGCTTCGAACGGGAGCGCTCGCGGCGAGCCTCCTCGCGGGTGGATGTCACGGGCCGATGGGCGAGCTCGCCGGGCAGGCGAGCGACGAGTGGGTCCGCAGCTACGAGCTTCGCCCGGACGGCGAGATCCAGGTGAGCGCCACCAACGGCACGATCGAGCTCGAAGGGTACGAGGGCAAGACCGTCGAGGTGCGAGCCGAGCGCTCCGCCCGTGCCGTCACCGACGAGGCCGCCCGCGAGCTGGTCTCGAAGATTGCGATCAACGAAGAAGTCACGCCCGACCGCGTCGCGATCCGCACCGAGGGCGTCAGCGGCCTCCTGATTGGCGTGTCCTACCAGGTGAAGTACTACATCCGCGCGCCGCACTCGGTCGTCGCCCGGCTGCGCGTTACCAACGGCGTCGTCACCGCCAAGCGCTTTTCCGGCCACCTGATTGCGACCAGCACCAACGGCGGGATTGTGGGCGAGGAGATTGGCGGCAAGCTCGAGGCACGCTCCACGAATGGCACCGTGCGGATTGCGCTGCAGGCAGTCGCCCCTGACGGTGTCAGCCTCCGGACGACGAACGGGCGTGTGGACCTGTCGCTGCCGGCGTCGGCCAAGGCCGACCTCTCGGCGGAGTGCCGCAACGGCGCCGTCACGGTCGAGGGGCTTTCAATCGAGCCGTTCGGCGAGCAGTCGCGCCGCTCGGTGCACGGCAAGCTGAACGGCGGCGGCGCGCCGATCGACGTGGAGACGACGAACGGCGCGGTTCGCATTCGCTCGCTCACCGCCCAGCCGTGAACGAAGCCCCGTGAACGAAGACCGGGCGACCCGCTATCACCGCCTGAAGCGCCGCGCCCTGGTGCTGTCGCTCGCCTGGAGCGCCATCCTGTTCACCGCGCTGCTCGTCACCGGCGCCAGCCTTCAACTCCGCGAAACCGCCGAGCGCACGGCTTCCGCCATCGGTCGATCCAGCCCCGCGGTCGTGGTGATCCTCTTCGTGGCCGGCCTGATTCTCCTGCACGAGGCCGGCAGTTTCATCATCGCCCTCTATAGCGGGTTCATCGTCGAACACCGCTACGGCCTCTCGAACGAGCGGTTCTCGAGCTGGCTGTGGGATCAGGCGAAAGCGCTGGGGATCGGCCTCGTGCTCGGTGCGGCGGCGGCGAGCGTGATCTACTTCTTCATCCGCCGATCGCCTGGCGTCTGGTGGCTGCCGGCCGGCGTGGTCTTCTCGCTGATCATCGTCGGGCTGGCGAACGTCGCGCCGGTCGTGCTGCTGCCGCTGTTCTACCGGGTGAAGCCGCTCGATCGCGAGGCGCTGCGCACGCGGTTGATCGCGCTGGCCGAACGGTCGGGCGCGCGCGTGCTCGGGGCGTACGAGTGGGGGCTGGCCGACAAGACGAAGAAGGCCAACGCCGCGCTCGCCGGGCTCGGCGCGACGCGGCGGATACTGGTCTCCGACACGATGCTGGCCGACTACTCCGACGAAGAGATCGAGATCGTGCTCGCGCACGAGCTCGCGCACCACGTGCACGGCGACATCTGGAAGGGGATCGCCTTCGAGAGCGCACTGGTGGTCGGCGGGTTTTTCCTCGCCGCGCGGCTGCTGGCCGCGTCGATCGGGCCGCTCGGGCTGGAGGGCGCCGCCGATCCCGCCGGGCTTCCGCTGCTGCTCCTCGCAGCCGGGGCGGTGTCGGTCGTGATGCTGCCCGCGGCGTACGCTTTGTCCCGGACCTTCGAACGCAGCGCCGATCGGTTCGCGCTCGAGCTCACCCGGAATCCCGGCGCGTTCGTGACGGCGATGCGGCGGCTGGCAGCGCAGAACCTCGCCGAGGAGCGTCCTTCGCGCCTCATCCAGTGGCTGTTCTACAGCCATCCTCCCGTCGCGGAGCGGATCGCCGCCGCGCAGGCGTTCAAGCGGTAAACACTGTCAAAAATCCCCGGGCATTGGATTGAGAGAAGAGCTCCTTCGCGTCTTCGAGTCTTCGTGGTTGCATTTCTCACTACACCAAAACTGGAACGCGCTC
>CAVREM010000087.1:0-28686 GCA_963720005.1 uncultured Acidobacteriota bacterium
GTCGCCCTGTCCGGTCGAATCGTTGAAGAACTGGTCGACCAGTCCGGCGGTGGGAGCAATTTTGCCGATGGAAAAGCGCGGCTTGCCCATGCTCTCCAGCGCCGCGGCGAACGCCTTCATGTGGGTGATTTCGCGCGTCATCAGGAACTGCAGTGCGTCCTTGGTGCCGACATCGTCGCAGAAATTGATCAGTCGCTCGTAGACGATCTTCGCGCGGGCTTCGGCCGCGATGTTGCTGCGCAGGTCGACGTCGAGCTCGCCGGTGATCTTGAGATAGTCCGCGGTCCACGCATTTCCCTGCGAGTTGAACAGGTTAACGCCGCCGCCGCCCGCGATCGCAATGAGCGGGTCCGCCTCGGCCGCCTCGCGCTTGAACTTCATCGGGGCGAGATGCATGCGCGCCAGCGTGCCGACGATCTCGAGATGGCTCAGCTCCTCCGTCCCGATGTCCATGAGCAGGTCTTTTCGCTCCGGCGTCTTCGCAATTGAGCCCCTGGATGGAGTACTGCATGGCGGCGGCAAGCTCGCCGTTGGCGCCGCCGAATTGCTCGAGCAGCATGTTGCCGAACTTGGGATCCGGACCGTCGACGCGAACCGTGAACATCAGTTTCTTGACGTGATGGTACATTATCATCCTCGCTGTTGCTGTGGATTGTGATGGAAGCTCCTGACGACAAACCAGCGCGAGATGAATCGTTCCTGTAACGGTTCTAAATAAACCCGCTTGCGCGTGCGTCACCTGGCAAAGCATTTCGAACTTCTCTCAATTAAGCGCGCGAGACCGGGAACGGCGAACCGCAGCGGCCGTTAGATCTCCAGCCGGAGCGGCGCCATGCAGTCGCAAATCGAGAACTATCGAACAAAGGCAAGAGAGTTCGCTCGCCTCGCCGCCATCGCAAAATCGCGGCGGGACGCGCGGTACTGCCGCAAGTTCGCCGACATGTATTGGGCGCTCGCGCTGGGCGACGAACCGATGCGCTTCCAGCCTCCACAACCTGCCACACGTCCCTGAGGTCTGAGCGCACGACCATATCTCGCTACGCGGTTGGTGCCGGAAATGGCGCTGTTCTGATCCGCTCACTCGTGATCACGTATGCCCGCGCGCGCGGGGAATGCCGCACGGCCGCGCTTTGGCGTCAGTCCGCGGGCATTCCGTTCGACGAAAGGCCGGAGAGCCTTCGGCGTGCGCATGTCCCTTGGAACCTCGAAGTCCCGAGCCGCTCCCCGCATCTGCTCAGCCGGCTTCCGAAAGCCGGATCGGCGGCTATAGTCTATGGCTGTCAGGCGCCGGCGTGGCTTCGGGCGGGCATGACGCGCAAGCGAGGCCCCGCAGACGACATCCAGCGCCGTGACGCCGGCAACGGCGGCAAGAGCCAGCTCCACGTTCTCTTTCTTCGGATTGTCCGGCTGCAGTCCTCCTGCGAGCGTGGCCATATCGAGCGCATCACCCCCGACACGTCCCCATATCCATGGGGCAGGCTGGTCCGACGAGAGAATCCCAATTCCGGTGGCGATTTCGCGCAGGCCATACGCCTGCACGAGTTGCTCGTTTCCTTCCATGCCGAGGCCGCGCGTCAGAGCGCGCGGCGCCAGCACTTCGGCCAGCCCGAGCCCGATCGAGAACCATCCCAATCCTCGTGCCATCGAATGCGCGTATTCGGTGGAGTGCATGTCCATCGTCCGGTTCCTCGACATGGGCTTTTCTCTTTTCATGGCCTGAGGACCACCTTCACGCAGCCGTCTTCCTTGTCGCGGAAGGTTTTGTACATGCCGGGGCCGTCCTCGAGGTCCACGCGATGCGTCACCACGAACGACGGGTCGATCTGTCCTTCCTCGATCCGGCGTAACAGGTCGTCGGTCCAACGATTGACATGGGTCTGGCCCATGCGAATGGTCAGGCCCTTGTTCATGGCCGCGCCGAACGGAATCTTGTCGAGCATGCCGCCGTACACGCCGGGTATCGACAGCGTGCCTGCCGGGCGGCACACATACATCATCTCGCGCACAACATGCGGCCGGTCCGTCTCCAGCATCAGGGTCTGTTTGACCTTGTCGTAAACGGCGTCGAAGGAGCCGCCGGCATGGGCTTCCATGCCCACCGCGTCGATGCACTTTTCCGGCCCCTTGCCATCGGTCAGGTCGTTCAGGCGTTCGACAACGCTCTCCTCGTCGAAGTTGATGGTCGTGGCGCCGCCGGCTTGCGCCATCGCGAGGCGTTCCGGAACATTGTCGATGGCAATGACCTGCTTCGCGCCCAGCAGGATCGCACTGCGGATGGTCATCTGTCCGACCGGTCCGCAGCCCCATATGGCCACCGTGTCCGTGGGCTGGATGTCGCATTGCACCGCGGCCTGCCAGCCGGTGGGAAAGATGTCGCCCAGGAACAGCACCTGCTCATCGGAAAGGCCGTTCGCGGGTACCTTGATGTGCGTCTTGTCGGCGTACGGAACCCGGACATATTCCGCCTGGCCGCCGGGGTAGCCGCCCGTGAGATGGGTGTATCCGAAGAGGCCCGCGGTCGTGTGGCCGAACATCTTGTCCGGCGACGTCTTTGTTCCGGTTGGATCGCTCGCAAACCGAGAAGTTGCCGCGTCGGCACTGCTCGCATTCTCCGCAGATGATCGTGAACGGGATGACGACGCGCTCGCCGACCTTCAAGGCGTGCTTGCTGTCGGGCCCCACCTCCACGACTTCGCCCATGAACTCGTGGCCCATGACATCGCCATTCTCCATGCCTGGCATGTAACCGTCGTAGAGGTGCAGGTCGGAGCCGCAGATCGCGCAACTCGTGACTTTGACGATGGCGTCGCGCGGGTGCTCGATCCTGGGATCCGGAACCTCGTCGCACCGAATGTCCTTTGCACCGTGCCAACACAAGGCTTTCATTGTTCCACTCCGTTCGCTTGTTTATACGATGCCGGCTCAATCGACAGGCGAGCGGTATCTGTCGGATGATTCGCTGGGTCCGCTGTCAGGGCGCGGTCGTAGCGACAATGCCCGAACAATCCGCTTGTTCCGGCTAGGTGAGGTCTGGGTGAAGGTGCTCCGGTCGCACCGCGCGGGTTGTTCCGTGGCACCCCCTCAATGCCCTCGCGATGCAAACACAGGTCACCAACGCTGTTAGGAAAGCGAGCCCATGATGCCGGGAATCTCGGCCAGCAACTCGTCGGCAAAAACCCCAGCGGGCCAATTCTCCGGGAAAGTCGATCGCCTGCTGTTGCGTGAAGGTACACACCCCAGCACGTGGCTACGAACGCAGGCGCACCACGAGCGAGCAGCCCGGCGACGACACCAGCAAGGACATCCCCGACCCAGAGGTTGCCAATCCTGGCGGCTGCGCCGATCGCTCACGAGTGGGAGGGTCTGCCCGAGCGGCCGCTCGAGGAGGCGAACTTCGCCGAGAACGTGCTGAAGAAGGATCCGTCCTCGCCGTTGGCGCCGTGGCTCTACGTGTTCATCGCGCAGCGCCAGCGGATCGCGTTCGAGGCGCTCGAGAACGTCAAGAACGAAGACGGGATGAAAGCGGCGGCGAAGAAGTACCGGGCGTTCGCGGACCGCGCTCGCGCGGCCGAGGACGTGATCTACGCCGCGCTGTTCGACGACATGGAGCGGCAGCCATTCCTGTACATCAAAGGCGCTCGCCACGCGCGCGACTTCGATCCCGACAGCTGATGTAAGAAATAGCGGCCCGGTGGGCCGCTTCATCGTCAACTCCCAACGTCTCTGGTGAGCGCGTCCCACCGTCCAACATCCCCGTCGACCGCGGCGGACGTCGAGGCTCGTGCGCGTATCGCTGGCAGGCACGAGTCGCGGGTTGACAGCGGAGTCTGCGCGGATCGTGCGACGCGGGCGAGCGCGCCCATCTGCGGTCGGCGAGTCGATCGCGGTGCGCCGCGCACTCGTCTGCCTCGCAACAAGGGTGTGAACGGGAAGCCCGGGACAGGACAAGCCCGGCGGAGAGTCTCTGGGCGTTTCGTGGGGTTCGGCAGCGCGTCCCACGTTCCCACCGGCATGGCGTTCGGGTTTGGCGTCCATGCCGCGATCGTCGAACGCCGTCCCAGCAACCCGTTTCCGGACGAGATGCGGTGACCATCGACGATCAGGTGGATCGCTGACGCCGATCTCGTCATCGTGCGAATCACGCAAGGCGGGTCGGTGGTGAAGACGCTCGAAGCGTCCGGCTTCGAGATTCGGGAGCGGCCGGCGAAGTCCTCAACGGAAGCGCCGTGAGGAGTTGTCGCGGGCGCGTGCGCTCAGGCGCCGAGGCAGAACAGCTTGCCGTCCTGTGAGCCGATGACGAGCCGTCCGGCCGCAATCGCCGGCGACGCGGACAGCGGGCCGCCCGCCTCGAACTCGAACACGCTCTTGCCCGTCGCCACGTCGAGGACGTAGAGCTTGCCGTCGTTGCCGCCGATGTAGACGCGGTTGCCGGCCACCACCGGCGAGGAATCGACGCGCGCGCGCGTCGGGAAGGTCCATGCCGCCTTGCCCGCCTTGCGATCGATCGCATGCACGAACTTGTCGCGCCCGCCGACGATGACGCGATCGCCGGCGACGGCGGCCGACGAATAGAACGGGAAGTTCCGTTCGGGATGCTTGTAGCGCCACGCAATCTTGCGCGCCTTGAGATCGACGGCCAGCACTTCGCTCTCGTAGGTGCCGTAATAAGCGCGCCCGTCGAGGATGACCGGCGAGGCGCCGGTGTAGGCGCCGGACGAGATCGCGAACACTTCCTTGCCGTCGCTGATGCGGATGGCTCTGAGGATTTCATCGCATCCCGCGATGTACGCCACGCCATCGACGACCGCGGGTGTGGCATGAACGTAGCCTTCGGTCTGCACTTTCCAGAGCAGCTTCCCGTCCTTCGCGCCGAGGGCGTACAGGTACGAGTCGTACGACCCAATCAGGATGCGATCGCCGGCGACGACCGGCGATGATTTGATCTCGCCGTTGGTCTTGAACGTCCAGGCGGCCTTCCCGGTGGCCGCGTCGACGGCATGCACCACGTTGCCGAGATCGCCGAAGTACACCAGGCCGCCGGCGACCGCGGGTGATGATTCGCCGATGCCCTCCGGAGAGGCCTTGTATTTCCAGCGCAGCTTCCCATCCGCCAGGCCGACTGCGTGCAGTTCTCCCGGCTGCGCGCCGACATAGACGACCCCATCGGCGATCGCCGCCGACGACTCGATGGCTTCGCCCGCCTCGTACGTCCACAGCACCTTCAGCTTGTCAGGAAGCGCGGCGGGACTGGTGCCGAGCAGGGCGGGGGAGCCGCGGAACTGCGGCCATCGATCCGCTGGGGCGCCGGCCGGCGCCTGAGCGGCCATGCCGATCGTGGACAGCGTGAGCACGAGAACCTGCGATGACAACTTGAGGAGAGCAACCATGGCTTATCGGATGCGCCGCATCTATTTCGTCGCGATGGCGAACAGCTGATTCCGGTTCACGAGGAACAGCGTGCCGTTGGCGGGGACCGCCGTCGAGTACACCGAGCTCCCCATGTTGTTTTCCGCAATCAGCTTCATCGCCTTGTCGGCGTTGATCACGGCGACGTCGCCATCCTCGTCGCCGAGGTAGACCTTGCCGTCGATCACCATCGGCGATCCCCAGATCGCCGCGAACATGTCGTGCTTCCAGTACGGCTTGCCCGTCTTGATGTCGACCGCGTGCAGGAAGCCGCTGAAGTCGGAGTAGAACAGGATGCCGTTGTAGATGGCGCCGGTCGAGATCGATCGCCGGATGTCGCCGTAGTGCCAGATCTGCCCGGTCTTGGTGATGTCCCCGCGCTTGGTCGCGTCGATGGCGTAGAGGTGCCCCACGCCCTCGCCGTGTTCCGGGTCCTGACCGTTCGCGATGTAGACGACGTTGTCCAGGATGACCGGCGTGCTGATGACCTCGTTGCGCGTCTTCGGCCAGACCGAGTCCTTGGGATTGAGGTCGAACTCCCACAGTGCCTTGTTCTGGCCATCCTTGTGGGCCTTCGCGTCGTAGCCGCGCACCCAGCCGTCGCCCTGGCCGATCACCACCTGCACGACACCGCCGATGGTTCCAACCGCCGGGGACGACCACTGGCCGTGAAGGACCTTCTCTCCGACCGGGTTGTCCTCCCAGACGAGCTTCCCGGTGGTCTTGTCGACGGCGATGATGGCCGGCGCCTTCGGCGACGGGACGTTCACGTGGCTCTCGTCCTGTCCGTTCGAGGTGCTCACGAAGATCAGGTTCTCGAACACGACCGGCGAGGAGTTGGCCATGTTGTGCTGCTGGACGCCGAGCTCCTCCATCATGTCGAAGCGCCAGATCACGTCGGCGTCGACTTCGCGATTCAGCTTCTCGTCCTTGACCAGGCCGTCGTTGGTCTTGTCGCGGAAGCCGTCGGCGTCGACCGCCATCAGCTCGCCGCGGTTGGAGACGTAATAGACGACGCCGTTGTCGACGAGGGGCGAGGAGCAGATGCCCTGGAACGGCCAGTCGTTCGCGCGCCCGGCCGCGAGCTTGTCGTGAACGGCCTGCCACAGGAACTGGCCGTCGGCCTCGCTGAACGCCATCAGGATGCCCTTGTCTCCCTTGACGTTCGGATCCTTCGGGGACTCGTTGTTGGTGCCCAGATACACGACGCCGCCCGCGACGACCGGATTGCCGTAGGTCTGCGACCCGAGCTCGGCCACCCACTTGATGTTCTTCTTCGTCTTGACGTCCCAGCTCGTGGGCAGGCCCTTCATGCTCGAGAGCATGTTGCGGTCGGCGGTGCCGCCCCACATCGGCCAATCGGGCTTCGGAGGATCTGACGCGAGAAGCACCAGCGATCCGACCGAGACCGCGAGCGCCGACACGGCTACGAAAAGTTTTCTCATAGTTATTTACTGGTGTTTCGATAGACCTTGATGTTGTCGTAGAAGATCTCGGAGCCGCCCTGCGGCGCCGAGTTGAGGGCGTCGGCATAGAGGCCCGCGCTGCCCTTGTGGCTGCCGATCGGATCGATGCGCTCGATCAGCCACGTCGCGGGCTCGGCCTCGCCCTTCGGCCAGACCTTGCCGCGCGCGCGGACCTTGTTGCCGTCGAGCGATTGCACTTCCAGCTTCATCACGTACCACGTGTCGGGCTTCCACTTGTATTCGACGCGCTGGGTGCGCTGCGTCTCCGGCTGCCACGGCTGGAGCTCGAGCCGCTGGTGATTGCCGAACAGCACCAGCTCATACCGCTGTGCCACGATCCCGACGTCCGACATCTGCCGGCGGCGCTCCATCGAGCGCACGTCCGCTTCGATGGTGTAGTTGCTGACGTCGGGCGGCCCGAAGAACGGCCGCGTCCGCTTGGCGAACGCGAACGGATTCTCGGCCAGCTTCACCAGCACCTTGTTGCCGTCGACGGCGCGCACGGCGAACTTGCCGGTCGCATTGATCCACTGCGCCGGTGGTGTTTCGCCGCTGCTCTCGAAGTCGAAGGTCCACGGTAGATCGGGAACCACGCGAATACGAGACGCGCCGGAGACGCTGCCTGACGTGACCTTGACCGTGCCGGCCTGCGCGCCGGCGGCCTTATCAGGCGTGAAGCGGCCCTTTTCGAGCGTCCCCTTCAGCCCTTCCAATTCCCACTTGGCCGAGGCCGACGCCGGATCCTTTATCTCTCGCCCCTGCGCGTCGAAACTCCTGGCCGAAAGCGCGACGCTGACACCCGGCTTCAGAGTCAGCTCGGTGGGCGTCACGAGCAGGGTTGCTGGCGCGCCGGCTGCGGCGGCAGTGGCCCCGCCTGCGCCGGGGCCGCCTGTTCCCTGCGATCCAGAGGGTTTCGGCGTTCCCTTCGGACCAATCGCGTACAACGCGTCCATGGACGTGACGTAGATGCGCCCGCGCGCCACGATCGGCGACGCGATGATCAACTCGGACTTCTGCGGCGTGCCCAGCCAGTCCTGGTCGAGGACCTCCGCCTTGTCCGCGTGCGGACGGATGATGAAGAACTTGCCGCCGGCGTCTCCCGTGTTCTCGGTGCCGAGATAGAGCTTGCCGTCCGCCAGCACCGGCGACGCTTTGGCAATCGTGCCCAGCACCTGATGCCACACCTGATTGCCGGTCTTGATGTCGAACGCGAACAGGACGCCGCCGTTGTCGAGCACATAGATGCGCTCCGCGTCGGCGACAGGCGACGCATACCCCGCCTGCACTCCGCGCGCGATCCAGCGCGCGTTCTTGTCGGTCAGCGCCCCGGCGGACGCCGCCGGGACCGCCGCCAGCATGCCCATTTCGCTCGTCCCGAGGTTCTCCTCGCTGTGACTGACGATGACGTCCGGCCCGAGCAGGAGCGCGGCGGTGTTCAGGCCGCGCTGGCTGACCCTCCAGTTCCAGATCGGTTCGCCGGTCGCGACTTTGATCGCGTGCATGGCGCCGTCGCTGCCGCCCGAGAACAGCATCCGCGTGCCATTGACGTCGCCGATGTAGGGGTTGGCGTAAATCGTATCGGTCGGGCGCCCTTCCGGCGCGCTCATCCAGATCGCCTGGCCGTTGCTCTTGTCGAACGCGAGAAAGCGATGGGCGCCACCCGAATGCTGACCCCACAGGAACGTGAGGCCGCTGACGATGACCTTCTCGGCATCGATGACCGGCGACGAGACGCGCCCGCCATGGGTCGTCCACATGCCGAATTCCTCGGCCAGCGAGCGTTCCCATAAGAGCTTGCCGGCCGGGGACAGCGCCATCAGGAGGCCGTTCCCGCTGAAGGCGAAGACGTTGCCGGTCGCCGGGTCGACGGCGGGGGACGCCCAGGCAATCCGGTGCGGCGGCACGTCGCTCGTGAAGAGGTTGTACTTGTGCTCCCACAGCAGCTTGCCGGTATCGGCGTTGAAGGCCATCAGCCGTTCCTGCATCTCGGCGCCCGCGCCGGACGTGTTCTGCAGGTACAGGCGGTCGCCGAACACGACCGGCGACGACCGGCCGCCGAACTCGACCTTCCAGGCGAGGTTCTCGCCGGTGGGCGCCCATGTGGAGGGCAGGCCGGTTTCCGTCGAGACGCCGGTCCGGGCCGGTCCCCGCCATTCGGGCCAATCCGCGCCGCTCAGAAGGGCGGCCGCCGGCACGAGGAACGCGAACGACAGCAGAAGCGAGACGCGAGAATGTCGTGTCATAAATCTCTTAAGGATAGGTCGGGCCCGACGTCGGGCTCAATCTCCAACATTTCGTAAGGACGTCCGCCACGCCTTCACCGTTTCGGTCGGCGCTCGTCCCCGGTAGACGAGCTTCCACAGGTTGCGGGGCGTCATTCGGCCCATCGGCGAGGGCCGATACAGCCCGGGCACCTATAATCGAGACCCACTTCAGGAGATTTCATGCTTCGTGCCGCAATTGGTCCGCTCGCCATGATCGTGTCGATGTATTCCGTCGAGGTCGCCGCCGAGAACTGGCCGCAATGGCGCGGTCCAGGCGGACAAGGCATCTCGGCCGAGAAGACGCTCCCGACCGACTGGCAGCCGGACCGCAACATCCTCTGGAAAGCCGCCCTGCCGAGCGGCCACTCGTCGCCGATCGTCTGGGGCGACCGCCTCTTTGTCACCGCCGTCGTCGAGGGCGAGGCGCTGCCGGGAGCCAAGGCCGTCGAGCACACGATGGAAGGCAAGCCCTGGATCCACCCCGACAGCGTCGCGGCCGATCGGAAACATACGTTCACCGTGCTCGCGCTCGACACGAAGACCGGCAAGACGATTCTGGGAGCGGACGGCGTACGAGGGACCGGTTCACGACGCGCGGCATCGGCGAAGCTCGTTTGCCGGACCGACGGCCGCGACCGACGGCCGCATGGTTTACGCCTACTTCGGACCGGAAGGACTGTACGCGTACGACTTCGACGGAAAGCCGATCTGGAAAGCGGTCGAGAAGTTTCCGACCCTCGGGCTCGGGACCGGCACCTCGCCGGTCATCCATCAGAACCTCGTCATCATTCAGCGCGACGAGGACAACGGCGAGCAGTCGGTGCTGGTGGCCTACGACAAGGTCACGGGCAAGGAAGCCTGGCGCACGAAGCGCAGCGTGCAAATCAGCTGGGCGACCCCGGTGCTCGTCGACGTCGAGGGGCGCACCCAGCTCGTGACCAACGCCACCGAGTTCATCGTCTCGTACGATCCCGCGACCGGGAAGGAGCTCTGGCGGACGACCGGCGTCGAAAGCAACGCGATTCACACGCCGCTCGTCGGCCACGGCCTGGTCATCGTGACCGCGGGGTACCCGGCGAAGAAAGTCATCGCCATCAGGCCGGGCGAGGTGGCACCGGACAAGCGCGTGGCCTGGGAGTATTCGAAAGGCACCGGCTACGTCCTGTCGAACATCCTCTATGACGGCTATCTCTATCTGCTCACCGACAACGGGATCGTCACCTGTCTCGACCCCCGGACCGGCGAGGTGAAATACGAAGGCGGCCGCGTGCCGGTGCCATCGCGGTTCATGGGCTCGCCGGTCGCCTTTGGCGGCTACATCGCGATGACCAGCGAAGACGGCGATACGTTCATGCTGAAGGCGGGGCCGAAACACGAGATCGTGAGGACCAACTCGGTCAACGAGCCCGTGCTCTCATCACTCGCGCTCGCGAACGGACGCATCTACATTCGGGGCGAGAAGCATCTGTTTGCTATCGGGCTTTGACGATGTTCAGAAGAGCGCCCTCACGCCAAGCTGAATGCGCCGCGGCGATCCGGCCGAGAGAATCTGGCCGAAGGTCGGCGATCCCAGGAACCCGTCCGGCAGATCGTAGTTCGTCGTGTTGAACAGGTTGAAGGTCTCGAAACGCAGCTGCAGCCGTGCGTCGCCGAGCGGGACCAGTTTCGCGATGCCGAGGTTGAGGTTCTTGAAACCCGGGCCTTCGACCGTATTGCGGCCTGAGTTTCCGAACGTGCCGAACGGCGGCATCGAGAACGCGGCGGTGTTGAACCAGCGTTCCTCCGTCCGGTCGTCCGCTGAGAGATTGGGATCGCCGCTGACGTTCGGGCGATCGTTGAAGCCGAATCCGAGATTCGATCGCCCGGTGTTGCTGGCGTCGATGTCGGGATGCACGGCGACCGTGAAGGGACGGCCGCTGTTCGCGCTGCCGACCACCTGCACCTGCCAGTCCTTCACCCACGCGTTGCCCGAGAACGGCAGGTCGTAGGTCAGACCGATTGAGAACCTGTGGCGGACGTCGAAGCTCGATCGGCTGCGCTCCGCGCCCGGATCGAGGCTGTTCTGCGGGAAGTTGGCGTCGCCCGCGCTCGTGAAGAACCCCGACGCATCGTCGGTCGATTTCCCGTAGGTGTAGCCGGCGATCGTGGAGAGGCCGTACTCCAGCCGCTGCACGTATTTGAGCTGGAGCGGCGTTGTAGCGCGATGACGCCCGCGATTCGATCAGCGTGATATCGGCGAACAGCGGGTTGGGCCGGAGGTTGGGTTGAATCGGGCTCGCAACCGGCTGGTTGCCGTCGCGGGCGGAGATCAGGTCGTGCCCGCGGGATCCGACGTAGGCGAACTCGATCGCGCGGCTCACGCCGATCTGACGCTGCACGTTGACGTTCCAGTGTTCCATCCATGGCGCCTGGAGATCGCGCTGATAGGCGGTTGCCGATTGCGGGATGAACACCGGGAAGTCCGTGGGGAAAGGATTGGACAGCGTCAACAGCGGCAGTCCCGGCCCGGAAAACGCGACCCCGAGATTGAAGTACGGCGGATTGAAGAACAGACCTTCCGACGTCGCGAGCGCCCCCTGGTTGTAGTAGATCCCGTAGCCTCCGCGCACCACCCACTGCGAGAGATCGTCGAGCGTCCACGCGAAGCCGACGCGCGGAGCGATGTTGTTGCGATCCGGCTCGAATCCTCCTCGCGGCATGCTGTCGGTTCCCACCGGGACGACGCTGCCGGTGGCGAAATCGTACAGGTTGGCGCGGTCGTCCTTGTCGACCGGAGGCGAGGCGTAGTCGTAGCGCAAGCCGGCGGAGACGGTCAGCTTCCGTGTGGCGCGCCAGTCGTCGTGCGCGAACAGACTCCAGCTGTGCGCGCGCAGATTCTGCGGGTTGTCGAGCCGCGCGCCGCCGGTGAGCGACGGCAGTCCGAGCAGCACATCGGCGAGCGCGTTGTTGGTGAAACCCTGTGAGAGGAAGGTCAGGAACCCGCGCGCCTGCACGTCGCGATAGGCCGACTGCCGCACGCCATACCATTCACCGCCAAGCTTGACCAGGTGGCTGCCCCACACGACCGTCGCGGTGTCGCTGAGCTGGAAGCTGTCGGACGTGCTCTCCTGCGGGTTGTTGTATTCGTGGCCGAGCGGTGAGTATCCCGCGATCGAGATGAGGCTCAGGCCGAGATCGCGCGGATTCGTCGCCAGGGATGGCAGGCCGATCGACGCGTTGCTGGTCGTCGGGTTCTCGGGGAACACGCCGATCGAGACGCGGGTGTAACCGAACCGCGCGTCGTTGACGTATCGCGGCGACGCGGCCGTGAAGGTGATGCCGAGGTTCTGGCCTCGCCGATCGACCAGGTTGCCGAAGCCCGGAACCGTCGAGAATCCCGTTCCCGCGAACGGCTCCAGCAGATCCCGCTCGGAAAAGCTGTAACGCGACGTGAATCGCGCGCGCGGGCTGAGGCTGTATTCGATCTTTCCATCGAACTGGTGCACGTCGTCTTCGAGCGTCGGGGACGAGACGAAGTTCGCAAACGGCTGGTTCCGATTCGGATCGGGATAGAGCCGGGCAATCGCGGCGCCGGTGGGGTGCTGGAAGAAGGGCGGAATCACCCCGCCGGGCAGCAGCTGCTGCGTGAACGGGTCGACCGGCCGCGGGAAGAGCGACTGCGAGAAATCGCCGCTGCGCTCGAGCGCCGTCGGCACGTTCGTGACGCGTGTGATCCCCTCGCGCAGCCGCGTGTGCTCGTAATCGGCAAAGAAGAAGGCACGGTTGCGCGCGATCGGGCCGCCGATCGATCCGCCGAACTGGTGCCGGCTGTATTCGGGGTCCTCAACATCATCCGGCGCGAAATGATTGCGTGAGTCGAGCGCGCCGTTGCGAAGGAACTCATACCCTGTTCCGGAGAATCGGTTGGAGCCGGAGCGGCTGAGCACGTTGACCTGTCCGGCGGCATTGCGGCCGAACGACGCATCGTAGGTCGACGTCGCCACCTCGAATTCCTGGATGCCGTCGGCCGGCGGCCGCACGGCGGGCGTGTTCAGCTTCGGGTCGACGTTGTAGACGCCGTCGAGGATGTAGTTGTTGAAGTCTTCGCGCGCGCCGTTCGTGATGAACGCGAAGTCGCCGCGGACGGAGCTCGCGGATCCTTGCGGCGCCGGAACCGTGCCCGGCGACAGCAGCGCGAGCTCGAGAAAGTTGCGGCCGTCGAGCGGCAGGTTCGACACCTGATCCTGATCGATCAGCGTGGTCATCGCCGGGGAATTCTTTTCGAGCAGCGGAATGCGCGAGTCGCTGCCGCCGGTCGTGACGCTCGCAGTGGCGGCGACGGTGAGCTGGGGCTCGAGCCACAACTCCTGACCGACCGTGAGATGCGCACGGTTGCGATAGATGCTGAACCCGGTCAGGCGCGCTTCGATGGTGTAGCGTCCGGCGGCCAGCTCGGCAACCGCGAAGCGGCCCTCTTCGTCGCTCGTAACCTCCCGTGATTCATTCGTATCGTCTCGAGTGACCACGATCTGAGCGCCCGGCAGCCGGGCCCCCGTCTGATCCAGCACGACGCCACGAATCGTCGCGCGGGCGGTCTGGGCGTCAGCTGAAACGGTGACGAAAAGGGTGACCACCACGAGAACGATCAAGGCACGCAGCGCATTCGAAGTCATAGGGGCATTAGACGCGAAAAGTTGATGAGTGGCTCCGTAATCGGAAACCTGAATATTATCGGGTTGTGAAGCCCATCCTCTCCATTCTGGTCCTTGTCACGGTCTGCAATACAGGTTGCGCGCTCCGCGCGTTTCACCCGGCGGCACGAAATATTCCCGTGTCCGAAGCGTCCGTTCGCGCACATATGGAGTTCCTGGCCGGCGATGCGCTGAACGGCCGGGGCAGTGGAACCCGCGACGAATGGCTCGCGGCATCGTATGCAGCCGCGTGCATGCGCCGCCTCGGCCTCGAACCCCTCGGAGACGACGGCGGCTTCGTTCAGGTCGTCGCAGTCAAGGGCGATGGTCGAACCTGGAACGCCGTCGGCGGGCTGCCGGGCCGTGACGCAGCGCTGCGGCAGGAGGTGATTCTCCTCAGCGCGCACCTCGATCATCTCGGCAGTCGCTCCGACCGCGCGAACGCACCGCCTGACGCGATCTACAACGGCGCGGACGATGACGCGTCGGGAACGATCGCTGTGCTGGAGTTGATGGAAGCGCTCGCGAAGGGGCGTCGTCCGCGCAGGACCGTGGTGTTTGCCCTGTTTGGGAGCGAAGAGCGCGGCGGCGTCGGCTCGCGGCACTTCGCCGACAAGCCGACCGTGCCGTTGTCGCAGATCGTCGCCAACCTGCAGTTCGAGATGATCGGCCGCCCGGATAACAAGGTTCCGGCACGCACGCTGTGGCTGACCGGTTACGAACGATCGAATCTGGGATCGGAGCTCGCACGACGCGGCGCACGTCTGGTGCAGGATCCGCATCCGGAAATGAAATTCTTCGTGCGGTCCGACAACATCCAGTTCGCCCGCCGCGGCGTCGTTGCGCACACCGTTTCCAGCTACGGGCTGCACAAGGATTACCACACGCCCGCGGACGACATCACCCGGATCGACTTCGTCCACATGACCGACACGATCCGCTCGATGATCGAGCCCGTGTTCTGGCTCGCGAACTCGACGTTCAAGCCGGAGTGGAAGGCGGGCATGAAACCGTGAGGGTGGGATCGCGAGGCGTCGGGACTGGGGACTCGGGACTCGGGACTGAGGCTTGTCTCGGGACTGGGGTTCGTCCTGACCCCGAGTCCCGAGCCCCGATCCCGATCCCGACTCCCGACTCTACAGGTCCTTTGACCACCAACTCCTCGAGCAGCCACTCTTCCACCGGGTGCAGGCGCAAATACCGCGCCGTGACGTCCGGCAGCACCAACTGCACCGGCACCTTGACCTGATCCTCGAGTGCGGCGGCGATCGCGGGGCCTCCGGTCCAGTCCTCCCAGACGGTCTGCCAGGTCGTGCCGTCGGCGGAGGTTTCGATCGCGAAGCGGCGGCCGAATTCCTGCCAGCGGCTACGCAGCGGGAACTCGAGGGTGCGCACGACGCGCTCCGTGCCGAAGTCGAGGACGACGTGGCTGCGTGGGAGGGTGGTGTGGGTGAAGGTGAGGGCTGTCCCCCCTGCGGCCGTCGATCGCGGGGCTGCGAGCGCAGGACGTACAGATGCCGGCGCCCGAGACGCCGCCGCGCTCGATGCCGGGAATGGATTCGATCACGCGGCGGAAGTCGCCGGCGGGATCGCGGCGCTCCGACACGATGATGAGCAGCGTGCGGCCGCGCGCGAGCTCGATGACCGCCGACGGATCGTCGCGCCTGAGCGACAGGCAGAGGATGCCGTAGTGGGTCGGGATGTAGCCGCTGTAACCATTGATGAGCGGCCGCCCGTGCGAAATCGATCGAAACATTGCGCCGACGCTCACGGCCGCGTCGTCGGGCGGCAGCTCGAGCACCGTTGCCGCCGGCACGTTCGGCAACTCGACCCGGCCGGGCGGGGGCGTGACCCCCATCGGCTGCATGAATCCGTCGAGACCGATCCCGATGGCGATCGCGGTTGCAAGAATCAGCCGTCGCGTCCGTCCCAGTGGCAGAATCTCGAGGGCCAGGCCGCCGGCAACGGCGAGGCAGAGCGCCATCAACATCGCGAATCGCACGGGGACGCGCAGCCCGCTGAATCCCGGAAGATGCACGAGCCATTCGTACGGCCGCAGCCAGCGGAGCGCGTCGGCGTCGGGCGCGGCCGGGCCGAAGCTGAGCGCCGCCATGAACAGCGTGGCGACTACGTAGAACAGGAACACTGAGCGCCGGTTGTCGGGGTTCCGGCGCCACGACCAGATCACGAACAGCAGCGCGATGAGGACAATGGCAACCATCGTGACGCCGGGGAAGAGGAAGTCCTCGATCGTCGGCACGTCGCGCGGCGGCCACAGGGCGAGCATGTGCGGCGGGTTCAGGAACGAACCCGCTTTGGCGTTGAACTGCATGATCTCCGTGCGGCCTCTGGTCAGTCCGAGCGCGCCGTGCACGGCGCGGTACTCCAGAACCGTCGGAAGCAGCGCCAGTGAGGCGATGGCGCCAGCCGCCGCGATTTCCGCAGCCTGCCGCCATCGTCGTGGCGCGATCGTGAACCAGGCCATCCAGAGCGCGATCAGCACCGGCGCGAACAGCAGGTAATAGCCGTTCGACAGCCCTTGCAGCACGAGCGCGACGCTGAACACGGCGAGCCACTTCCGGCGGCCGCTCTCGACGTAGGCATGGAGCCCGAGCAGCTGCAGCGGCAGCCATTGCGAGGTCAGGACCTGGAGATGGGACAGTTGGCCGGCGCGAAACGGGGCGAACGCATAGGCGAGCCCCGCGCACAGCGCCGCCGCCGTGGATCCCGTCAATCGCCTGACGAGCAGGTAGCTGAAGAACCCCGAGAGCGCGTAGGACAGCAGCAGCGCGACGTTATACGCGAGAGCGGGCGTGCCGCCGAGGAGCAGGAGAGGCGTGGTGAAGAAACCGATGCCGGCGAGATGCTCCGACAGCGCCAGCGCCCCGCGCATCGGATAGAAGATCGGCGGGCTCCACCACTCGTCCGTGAAGGGGATGGCGCGGGAGTTCCACCAGAGGATCCAGGTATTGAGCAGCGGATCGCCCGGGTCGAAGGCGATCCGCGATGAAATCTGGCGGACGAGGGGCCACGTCCAGACGATCGACAGGGCCGCGAAGAGCGCGAAAATCAGAAGAAGATGAGGATGGTCACGCCGTGCAGTCACCCTCACCGTCCCCTGGCGGTCACCGATTCTCAGCCGATGGCGTTCCGGCGCCGCGGCCGCGCCCGCCGGGAGCCGGCAGCGGCTTGCGCGGCAGCTTCTCGTCGCGGTTGGCCGCGTGATAGGCGAATGCGGCGACGATCACCGCATTCTTGCGCATGTCTGCCTCCTGGATCCGTTCGTACAAATCCATGGTCGAGTGATGCGTGCGGGTGTCGTACTCGACCTCGTCCTGAATGAACTGGAAGCCAGGCAGTCCGACGCGATCGAACGACTGATGATCGGTGCCGCCGGTATCCCTGATCGTGAGCGCCGACATCCCCAGATTCTGGAACGGTTTCACCCAGGCCTCGAAGATCGGGCCGATGGCTTCGTTGCCCTGCAGGTAGACGCCGCGGATCGCGCCGGTGCCGTTGTCGACGTTGAAGTACCCCGCGAATTTCGCGTGCGCCGGCTTCAGGACCATATCGGAGACGTTGGCGAAATTCGCGGTGACGTATTCGCGCGATCCGATCAGCCCCTGTTCCTCGCCCCCCCACAACCCGATCCGCACGGTCCGCCGCAGTCGAAGCCCCGTTTGCTTCAGGATGCGCATCGCTTCCATCATCACCGCCGAACCGGCGGCATTGTCGGTGGCGCCGGTGCCGCCATGCCATGAATCGAAGTGCGCGCCGAGCATCACGATCTCATCGGCCTTGTCCGTGCCGGGAATCTCCGCCACGACGTTGAACGACATGGTCTCGTCGATGAACGAGTTCTTGATGTCCAGATCGATCCTGACCGGCATGCTCTTGTCGAGCGTCCGGACGATCCGTCCGTAATGCTCGACCGAGATGACGATGGCGGGCAGTCCGGGATCGGCGCCCGCCTGCCGATTGGCGGAGGCGCCGCCGACGAACACGTTGCCGCCGTCGCCGCGTCCGGCGGTGATCGTCGCGAGCACGCCCTCGTCTTTGAAGAACTGCGTCCGGCGCTGGGCGAAGGAAATTGCGGCGGCTCCGCGCCCGCCGAACCGTCCGGTTCCGCCGGCCCGGCCGCCGGCGCGGCCGCGAGGCGTCGCGTCGGTCTCGTGCCGAAGATCGTCGAGCTCCTTGTCCGAGTAGCGGGTCGCCTGCGCCGCCCAGAGTGCGGGCACCTCGCGCAGCGCCTGGGTGAACACGACCCTGCCCTGCAGCTTGCCCTTGAAGCGGGCGACGTCCTCGTCGGTTTCGACGACGGCGACGATCGCGTCTCCCGAGACGAGTCCATTGGTTCCCGGAGTCCAGGCAGTCGACATACCGATGACCGGGAAGCTCCCGCCCGGGGTCGTCGCGGTCAGCAGGAACTTCTCATTGGCCCAGCCCCGTCCGAACGGTCCGAAGGGTTCGAGCTTCGCGTTGGCGAGGCCCCACGAGGTCATCTCCTTGACCGCCCATTCGCCGGCTTTGCGGAATCCGGGTGAATTGGTCAGCCGCGGGCCATAGACATCGGTCAGCCAGCTCGTGATCTCCATCACTCGCGATCGCTGGAATCCCTCCTCCTTGATTTTGTAAATCGCGTCGAAGTCGACCCGCTCCGGCGCCTGCTGTGCGGATATCGGCGCCAGGGCGAGACCGGCCAGCAGCGCCGCTCCCGCGAGCAGCGGCCGGTGCCCGAATCGTGAATCTCATCGCGTCCTCTCCTGAGTGCAAAACGTGCAAAAGGTCTAACAGGATACCCCGAGAGCCGGAGGCTCACGGGCGGCGCCGGCGGGGCCGCGACGGACGACGAAGGTCGATTACAGATTCGCATTCGACCCACCAACACTGTAAATGGGTGCTTCCGACCGATGTGACAAAAGGCCCAGAGTTATTGGGAATACGGGACTTCCCGACTCGGCCGTCGGCGTGTCCAATTCTGGTCTGCGGGTTGCACGAGGCGACTGCAGTATCCAAGTATGAGTCTCGGCATCCACCGATCAATCCCGAAGCCCCGCTGTTTTCCGACGGCGTCGGCGAACGCGTGGTCGCCGCCGACGCCGCGACCGGTGAGCTGCTGCAGATCCTGCGCCTGCGCCCGGCGCTGACTGCCGTGCCGTCGTTCGAGTTCGCGCTGCGCGAGCGCACCGCGCGCCTCGCGAATTTCCGCCACGCCTACTACGCGCGCGTGCGCCGCGTCGATCGCGGCATGCCGCCACGCCGCGTCGCTGGCGATCGTGTCGGACCACGTCGAGGGCACGCGGCTCTCCGACATCCTCCGCGTCGCGCACGAGCGCGGCCTGCAGCTCGACATCAACGCGGCGCTCTGCCTGATTCGGCAGCTCGTGCCGGCGGTCGCCCTGCTGCACGAGAATGCGCGCGACGTCGCGCACGGCCTGATCGCGCCCGAGCGGCTGATCGTGACGCCGAACGCGCGGCTCGTCATCGTCGAGCACGTGCTCGGCGCCGCGATCGAGCAGCTGCAGTTCGGCCGCGATCGGCTGTGGCAGGAGTTCCGGATCGCGATGCCGCCGAGCGCCGGGCTGCCGCGCTTCGATCACCGCGCGGACGTCACCGGCATGGGCCTCGTCGCGCTGGCGCTGATCCTCGGCCGGCCGCTCGCCGCCGACGAGTTCCCGCACGCGATTCCCGCGCTGCTGAACGAGGCGCGCGAGCGCTCGCCGCTCGGCGAGGAGCAGCCGCTGTCGCCGCCGCTCCGCAACTGGCTCGTCGCGCGCGCTGCAGCTCGACGTCCGCCGCGCGTTCGCGTCGGCGCCCGAAGCGATGGCGGCGCTCGAGGAGGTCGTCGCCGACGATTCGATGTACGTCGCCGCGCCGGTGGCGCTCGAGACGTTCCTGTCGCGCTACATGCGGTCGCTGCTCGAGGCGCCGGCGCGCCGCACTCGCCGTCGCAGCCGATGTCGTCGATGGCGTCGCGGCATGCCGCGCTGGACGCGCCGGCGCCGCCGCGGTCTCAGTCGCCGCCGCCAGGCCCGCCGCCGGGCGTTCGACCGCCGCGCCAGGCCGTCGCCGCGCATCCCGGCGCCGAGCGTCCGCGCCGCCCGCGCCGCGCCATCACCAGTCGAGCCCGGCGGCGCTCGTCGTTCGAGCGGCCGCGGCGCCCACGCGGCTCAAGCGCGCCGGAGCGCCGCGTCCCGCATCGACGATCGCTTCGCGAGCTGCCGACGCCGTTCGAGCTGATCCCGGTCAGCTCCGAAGCGTGCGGCCGATTGCGCCCTCAGCGCTCGAGCCGCGCAGCGAAGGTCTGCCGCCCGTGCCACCGGACCGCCGCTCAGCCGATGCACGACGATCGCCGTTCGACTCGCCCGACCTTCGAGGATCTCGACAGCGTACTCCCGCCGCTCGAGACCGAGAACGTGGCCGCTGTCGAGCATGCCGACGTGGTCGAACCGCCCGCGGCTGTGAGTGCGCCTCCCGCGCCGCCGCGCGGCGCCGCGCGCCAGCCTCGTCGCCGCCTCGTCGGCGCCGTTGCCGTGATTGCGTGGCGGCGTGTTCGCACTGGAAGTCCAGTACGACCGACGCCGCGGCGCCTCGAGCTGGGCACGCTCGTCGTGCAGTCGAATCCTGCCGGCGTCGCAGGTGTTCGTCGACGGCGTCGACGCGCGGCATGACGCCGGCGCGGGTGTCGCTGCGCCGCGGGTCGCACATCCTCGAGCTGCGCGGCCGCGGCGTGCCGCGCGTGATTCCGTTCAGCGTCACGCGCCGGCGGCGCAAGTGTCGCAGTACCTGGAGTTCGCCGAAACGCCGCTGACCGGCAGCTCGCGGTGCAGTCGCAGCCCGCCGGCGCGAAGGTCATGGTCGACGGCGTCGAGCGCGGCGTCGCGCCGCTGACGCTCGACGGGACCTCACGCCGGGCGATCACGAGGTCGTGCTGCAGAGCGAGGCCGTCAGCGTCGCGGCACACCGTCAAGGTGCTGGCCGGGCACGCACCGCGTCGCTCGTCGCCCCGGCATGCGCGGCGGCCGCGCCGAGGTCCGGTGTCGGGCTGGGTCACGGTGAAGGCGCCGTTCACGTTGGAGATTCGCGAGGGCGGGCAGCTGATCGGCACGACGGAGAGCCGACCGCATGATGATGGCCGCCGGCCGTCACGAGCTCGAGCTGGTCAACGAGACGCTCGGCTATCGCGCGACCCGCGTCGTGCAGGTGCGGCCGGGCAAGGTGGCGTCACGTCGCCGTCGAGCTGCCGAAGGGCGTCGTCAACCTGAACGCGACGCCGTGGGCCGAGGTCTGGATCGACGGCAAGCGCGTCGGCGAGACGCCCATCGGCAACCTCGAGGTGCCGATCGGCCCGCACGAGATCGTGTTCAAGCACCCGCAGTTCGGCGAGAAGCGGCACGCGGTGTCGGTGACGCGCGGTGCGCCGGTCCGGCTCAGCGTCGACATGAAGTGATCGGCGCAGTGACCAACGGCCAAATGCTCTGGCGATCGACAACAAGGAACCGAGTCATGAACAGGGTGATGCTGGCGGCATTCGTCGTCGCGATCGGTCTCGGCGCGTCCGCGTCCGCACAGGAACGGGCCCGCTGAGCGCGGCCAAGGATCTCTACGCTTCGGCGCGCTACGACGAAGCGCTGACGGTGCTGAACGGCCTGCGCGGCGGCGATAACGTCGATCGCCGATCCGTCGAGCAGTATCGCTCGCTGTGTCTCCTTGCGCTCGGACGCTCGTCCGAGGCGGAGAGCGCCATCGCCGCCGTCGTCGCGGCCGATCCCGACCTATCGCCCCGGCGACCGACGAATCGCCTCGCGTGCGCGTCGACGTTCACCGACGTCCGCCGCCGTGTGTTGCCCGACATCGCGACGTCGCGGTATGTCACCGCCAAGAGTGCCTACGATCGCAAGGACTGGGCGGTCGCGGAGCATCAGTTCCGCGTCGTCCTCTCGCTGATCGACGATCCGGACACGGGCGGCAAGCTCAGCGATCTGCGCGTGCTGACCGCCGGGTTTCTGGAGCTGAGCGCGCGCGCCGCGGCGCCGCCACCCGAGTCGAAGCCCGATCCGCCGCCGGCCTCGGCTGCGGCTGCGTCGCCCTCGGCACCAGCGCCCGCCCCGGCGCCGCCGGTTCACGCCCCCGCGGCCATGCCCAACCGCACGTATGGCGCGGACGACAAGGACGTCGTGGCGCCGATGATCGTCCGTCAGGACATTCCCGCTCTTCCGCAGACCGTGATCGCCATGGCTCGGCAGCGCGGACTGCTCGAGGTCGTGGTCGACGAACAAGGACGTGTCGCGGGAATGGCGGTGCGCGGAACGATTCATCCCACCTACGACAGCCTGCTCCTGGCGGCGGCGCGCGACTGGAAGTACAAGCCCGCGATGCTGAACGGCCAGCCCGTCAAATACCGGAAACTCATCCAGGTCACGGTAAAGAAATAGCCGCGCATCCCGGCGCGTGAGCTGAGTGCCGGCTCGACCAGGCGGTTCCGCGGGCGTCACACGGCGTGAACACTCGTAATGCGGCGCTGTGTAATTTCGTGGACTGTGTGCCCTCAATCGCGCTCATCCATTCTTCGTCTCTGGTGAATCCCCAACCAGATCTCGCTGTATCCCGCTGAAATTCGAGGCCCTCGACCTGAGCGGTCAGCTGGCAGGAAAGTCGCAACCTGCTTCCGCCGGATGCCTAAACCGAGCCCGCCTATTTCTCTGGCCGATCTATCCGCCGCCGGGATTCGGCTTCGACCGTACGAAGTCGTGACGATCGTGCGCGAGCTGATTCTGCTCGTGGCGCGCGGCGACGTCGCCGGCGTTCCCTCTGCCCACGTCATCCGGCTCTCGAGTTCCGGTGCCTTGTCGGTGGAAGGACCGGTCGGGGCCGGCGGGCCATCGGTGGCACGGGCCGCTCAACTGCTGGAGTCGTTGCTGCCCACCACGACCGATGCGGATCCGCAGTTCCGCATACCGGGCGCGCTCAAGCTCGTCGTTGCACGCGGGCTGGGCGTGATCGATCTGCCGCCCTTCATGTCGCTCGACAGCTTCGCAGATGAGCTGAACCGGTTCGGCTCGAGCGACCCGGTCGAGACGCTGGCCAAACTCGCGACGGCATGGGCGGACCGCGTCCCGACGCGGGAAGAGCCCGAGCCTGGCTCCCGTCGCCGAGGCAGTCGCTCCGTCGGCACTTGCGCCGGTCGAGCCATTCGTCACGCCACGCGGATTGGATGCGTCATCCGACCTGACCGTCTCGGACATCCGGCGCGCGCGACGAGCGACGGGCCTGCCCTTGGAAGAGGTCGCGGCGCGAAGCCACATTCCGGTCGGTCTGCTCCGGCAGCTGGAGTGGGGATACCTCCAGAATTGGCCGGCGGGCCACTACGGCCGGACGCAGCTCGTTCGATATGCGCGCGCGGCCGGACTCGACGACCAGGTGGTGGTGTCCACGATCATGCCGCTCCTCGTCGAGGCCGAACAGCGGCGCGGGGCGCTGGTGCATCGACCTCAGGTCCAGGACCTTCCAGCTCCGGTTGTCGAGCCAGTGGTCGAAGTCGAGATCCTGCATACCTCCAAGGCCGGAGCGATTTCCGCATCGCGCACGGGTCGCGCTGGAGACGTGCGCTCGCCGCGCTGGCGATCCCGGCCTTGCTCGCGATCGGGTTGCTGCCAGGCTGGTGGGCCCGATCGTCGACCGGTACCCGGCATTCCTCCATCGGTGGAGCGGGTTGGCCCGAGCGATCGACCGTCGGCGTCTGCTGCGCCGGTGCCGGAGCGTGTTCCGGTGGCGGCGTCAACAGAGTCGAAGAAACCCGATAGCGGGACGCGTGCCGTGGTAGCCACGCCAGAGGCCTCGCCGGTCGCGGCAAAAAGCGGAACAACGAACGGGATTCAGGCCGACACGGTGACGACGCCAGACACGAGAGCCGCCGCGGCGCGGGACCCCAGGGCCGATGGCGGGGGCGAGGCACCGTCATTCGAGCCGGTCGGCACGGCGATGTTCAGTCCTGCCGCCGTGGACGGAGCGGTCGTCGCACCAGCGGGCAGCGACCAAGCGCGACACGCTCCGCATCACCAAGATCGTCGACGATCCCGCGAACAACGCTCATTTGCGAATGTCGCCCGACGGCGAGCGCATCGCGTTCGACTCCGATCGCGACGGCATTCGTGGCGTGTATGTCGCCGACGCCAACGGCGGGAGGGTTCGCCGGGTGAGCGGCGAAGGAGTCGGCGCCGTTCCGAGCTGGTCGCCTGACGGCAACCGGCTGGCGTTCATGCGGGAGGAGCCGTCACGCCCGAGCGTGTGGAACGTGTGGACCCTGGATTTGGGCTCCGACGAACTGAAACGGATCACGAGCCACGAATCCGGGCAGCCCTGGGGCGCGTCGTGGTTTCCCGACGGGCACCGAATCGCGTACAGCCATGCCGATCGCATCATCGTGCGCGACCTCACGAACGGCGCCGAACGCATCTTCCCGTTCCCGCGGCGGGGCCGCGCGCTGCGGGCCCCGGTCGGTCTCTCCGGACGGACGACGGATGGTGTTTCAGGTCGACCGTGACGGTGCCTGGCTCCTCGAGCTCGGCGACAGCTCGATGCGCCGCGTGCTCGAGGATCCGACAGCCGAGGGATACACCTGGTCGCCCGATGGCCGCCGCCTCGCGTATCACAGCCGCCGGAAGGACGCGTGGGGCGTCTGGATGATGGCGCCGCGGCGGTAACCCTCTGTCATTACGCAACCACGACGTTCTGATCGTCGGACTTTCGCCCCGCCATCAAAAATTCATCAAAAACCTGAGCAAATCCGCCAACGGTTGAGGTCATAGAACGGCGTAGTCCTGTTACACTGCTCCCATCTCATGCGGAGATCGATCTCGATACTCGTCCTCCTGGGGGCAGCCGCGGCGGCGTGCGGCAGGCCGGAACCGGTCCCACAGCCGGCCGCGGCTGCAGCAGTTGTTGATGTGCTGTTGCGGGTCGAGTCGGCGGTGATCGAGTCGCGCGTCCCACGGCATGCCACTCTCGACAGCCTGCTCCGGCAGCACCAGTTGTCGACCGACCTCGTCAACGCGGCCGTCCGATCCGCCGCGTCGGTCTTCAATCCTCGACGGCTTCGCGCCGATCGGCCGTACCGGCTGGTGCTGTCGTTCGACGGCTTCCTCCGCGAGTTCGAGTACCAGATCGACACCGATCGGTTCCTCCGCATCATCAATCGGGATCGCGGCCGGCCCGAGGCGCTCGATGCCGAGGTCGCTTCCGTATCGAGAAGGAATCGAACGTCGTCGCGATCCGCGGCGAGATCGACGCCGAGCATCCGTCGCTGATCGCGGCGATGGGCGAGACCGGCGAGAACATTCAGCTCGCGATGGCGCTCGCCGACGTCTTCGGCGGCCAGATCGACTTCAACAGCGACCTGCAGCCGGGCGACAGCTTCGAGCTGCTGTTCGAGAAGTCGACGCGCGACGGCGCAGTTCGCCGGTTACGGCGCGATCCTCGGCGCGACGTTCGTGGCCGACGGCAGGCCGCATCACGCGTTCCGCTGGGTGAATCCCGGCGACCGGCAAGGCCGCCTACTACGACGAGGAGGGCCGGTCGCTCAAGCGGTTCTTCCTCGTGTCGCCGCTCAAGTTCGAGCCGCGCGTCACTTCGCATTTCTCGCGCCGCCGCGTGCATCCCGTGCACAACACCGTGCGCGCGCACACCGGCGTCGACTACGGCGCCCCGCACGGCGCCGCCGTCGTCGCGGTCGCGGACGGGACGGTCGTGTCGGCCGGGTGGGCCGGCGGCGGCGGCAAACAGGTCCGCATCCGCCACACCGGTGGCATCGAGACGTTCTACATGCACCTGTCCTCGTACGGCTCCGGCATTCGCGCCGGCGCGCAGCGTCGAGCCAGGGCCAGATGGTCGGCCGCGTCGGCGCCACGGGAACCGCGACCGGACCGCATCTCCACTTCTCGCTTGCGCAAGAACGACCGGTTCGTCGATCCGGTGGCCGAGCGCCGGCGGCAGCCGCCCGGCGAGCCGATTCCGGCTGCGCACCTCGATGCCTATCGTGCGGCACGCGACGGCATGCTCGAGCAGATCTGACGCGACGCTTGCCGCCGACGCCGGCGCCGAAGCCCGACGCCGTCAAAGCCGCCCAGTAAGAATCGCGCAATACATCAAGACCGCTCTCGCGACCACTTAAAATAGCGGGATGGCCTTCATCCAACCGTTCCGCGCCTTGCGCCCGACGGCCGAGACTGCGGCCGCCGTCTCGTCGGTGCCCTACGACGTCGTCAGCACGGACGAGGCGCGCGAGCTCGCCGCCGGCAATCCGCTGAGCTTTCTCCACGTCACGCGGTCCGAGATCGATCTGCCCGCCGACACCGATCCGTACTCGCCGCAGGTGTACGAGAAGGCGCGGGAGAACTTCGACAGCATCCGCCAACGGGCGCCGCTGGTGTCGGACGAGCGCGCCGGCGCTCTACTTCTACCGGCTGCGCATGGGCGCGCACGAGCAGACCGGCATCGCCGGCGTGCTTCTCGGTCGACGAGTACGACGCGGACGTGATCAAGAAGCACGAGCGCACGCGCCGCGACAAGGAGGACGACCGCACGCGGCACATGATCGAGCTGCGCGCGCAGACCGGCGTCGTGTTTCTCACCTACCGCGGCTCGGACGGCGTCGATGGGATCGTCAGCGCGATCACTGCACGGCGCGCCCGCTCTACGATTTCACCGCGCCCGACGGCGTGCAGCACACGATCTGGAGCGCGGCCGCTGACGAGACCAGGGAGCTGGTCGACGCCTTCGCGCGGATCCCCGCGCTCTACATCGCCGACGGCCACCATCGCGCGGCCAGCGCGGCGCGCGCCCGCGCCGAGCTGCACGAGCGCAATGGCGCCGGCGCCGCCGCCGAGGCGGACACGTTCATCGCCGTGGCGTTTCCCGACGACCAGATGCAGATCCTGCCCGTACAACCGCACGGTCAAGGATCTCGCGGGACGGACGCCGGGGCAGTTCCTCGCCGCCCTGCGCGAGCGGTTCACCGTCACCGACGGCACGGCGCGCGCCAGGGCGCAAGGGCGGCGTGTCGATGTATCTCGGCGGCCGCTGGTATGCGATCGATCTCGCGATCGGCTGCGCCCGAGGACGCGTCGCGCGCGAGCAGCCTCGACGTCGCCCTGCTCCAGCAGCACGTGCTCGAGCAGCTGCTGGCGATCGGCGACGTGCGCACCGACAAGCGCATCGACTTCGTCGGCGGCGCGCGCGGCACCGCCGCGCTCGAAGCGGCCGTCGACTCCGGCAAGGCGGCCGTCGCGTTCTCGATGTTCCCGGTGACGGTCGACGACCTGATGGCGATCTCCGACGCCGGCGGCATCATGCCGCCGAAGTCCACCTGGTTCGAGCCGAAGCTGCGCGACGGCCTGCTCGTGCACCTGATCTGAACGGTTCGCCAGGATGACACGCACATGAAGGTCCTCGTCGCCGACAAGTTCGAGCAGAGCGGCATCGACGGGCTGAAGGCCGCCGGCTGCGAGGTCGTCTACGAGCCCGACCTGAAGGACGACGCGCTGACGCGAGGCGATCGCGGCGACCGGCGGCGGACGTGCTGGTCGTGCGCGGCACGAAGGTCACGGCGCCGATGCTCGACGCCGGACGGCTGTCGCTGATCGTGCGCGCCGGCGCCGGCTACAACACGATCGACGTCGCGGCGCGCCTCGACGCGCGGCATCTACGTGTCGAACTGCCCGGGCAAGAACGCCATCGCCGTGGCGGAGCTGGCCTTCGCGCTGATCCTCGCGCTCGACCGGCGCATGCCCGACAACGTCGCCGAGCTGCGCGCCGGCACGTGGAACAAGAAGGAATACTCGAAGGCCGCAGGGGCTGTACGGCCGGACGCTCGGCCTGCTCGGCGTCGGCAGCATCGGCCAGGAGATGATCCGGCGCGCCGCCGGGTTCGGCATGAACGTCGTCGTCTGGAGCCGGCGCTTCGACGGCGAGAGCAGCGGCCGCTGACCGATCAGGAAGCGCGCGAGCTCGGCATCGAGGCCGCGCTGCGGCAGATCGCGATCGAGCTGGCGCCGACGCCCGGCGACGTCGCCGCGCGCGCCGACATCCTCAGCGTGCACCTCGCGCTCGGACCCGGACACGAAGGGCATCGTCAACGCCGCGCTGCTCGGCGCGACTGAAGCCGGGCGCGATCTTCATCAACACGGCGCGCGGCGAGGTCGTGGACTCACGGCCGCGCTCGCGGCGGCGGTCCGCGAGAAGCGGCATCCGCGTCGGGCTCGACGTGTTCGCCAACGAGCCGTCGGCGGCCACCGGCCGAGTTCAGCGACGCGCTCGTCGCGCTGCCCGGCGTCTACGGCACGCATCACATCGGCGCGTCGACCGATCAGGCGCAGGAAGCCATCGCGGCCGAGACCGTGCGCATCATCCGCACCTACAAGGAAACCGGCCGGGTGCCGAACGTCGTCAACCTCGCGCACGCGGACGCCGGCGACGCACATGCTGGTCGTGCGGCACCGCGATCGCCCCGGCGTGCTCGCGCACGTGTTCGACCACCTGCGGCAGGCCAACCTCAACGTGCAGGAGACGGAGAACATCGTCTTCGAGGGGGCCGAGGCCGCGGTCGCGCGCATCAACCTCGACGGCGAGCCCTCGCCGTCACTCTGCGGCCGCATCAAGGAAGGCAGTGCGGATATCCTGGATCCTTCAGGTGGTCAGGCTGTGACCCTGATCTTCCGCTGACCCGTCTGTTAGAAAGGTGTAGAAAGGCAATCATCATGTCGACGACCGCTGCAACGCGCATTTACAACTTTTCCGCCGGCCCCGCCGTGCTGCCAGTCGAGGTGCTGGAACAGGCTGAACGTGACCTGCTGGCCCTGCCCGGGCGTCGGGATGTCCGTGCTC
>CAVREM010000088.1:0-22985 GCA_963720005.1 uncultured Acidobacteriota bacterium
TCCATGCGCTGGCCGGTGCTGATGGTCAGCGTGTCGCCGGCGCTGACATTGGCCAGCGCCGCCAGCTTGATGTTGGTGGCGCCCGGCGGTGGAGGCCGCCAGCGTGGTCTGGGTCGCGGCCTTGCCTACCGAAGTCACGGTGGCGATCTCGGTGTTGCCGCCCAGGTCGATGCTGATCTTCTCGCCGACGGCGAAACCCTCGGCGCTGTGCACCGGCAGGTTGGTCGTGCCGGCGGGGAAATCCAGCCAGGGCCCGGTCGAGACATTGATGAACACCTTGGTCGGCGCCGTGGCGGCGGTTCCGGCGCTCTTGACGGTGCGGCTCTCGCCGCCGACGACGATCTCCGCACCGGGTGAAAGGCCGGCGGTGCTGCGCAGATTGACGGTGGTGGCGCCGGCCGCCGCCGGCGCCGCCAGGCCGGAATTGGCAAGACCCAGCAGGTAATGCGAACGCGGCGCGATCGTCGTGCCGGCGGGAATGGTCGCCAGCGTCACCGGCGCCGACCAGGTGCGGGTATTGATCAACCGCCAGCCCGAAATGTCCACCGGACTGGAGCCCGCGTTGTAAAGCTCGATGAACTGGTCGGTGGCATTGCCGCCCGAGGCGAAGCGCACCTCATTGAGCTTGACCGGCTCAACGCTCCGCACCCGCTGCTGGCTCACATCGGCGCCGCCATTCCAGGCCGCGCGCAGCGTCAGGAAGCCCATGCTGGCGCGGGCCGGGGCGGTGACCTGGAAAGTGGCGCGCACGGATGCGCCCGGCGCCACCGAGGCAAACGTGGCGGGGCCGGAAGCCCGCGCCGTCCAGCCGGCGGGCAGCGAGACGGTGAGGCGCACATTCTCCATCGCCGCCGCGTTCGTGTTGGCGAAACTCGCGGTGACTTCCTTGACCGCATTCGGGGTGAAGCTGGTGAGCCGCGTCTGGGTCAGGCGCGCGACATCGTATTTCGCCGCCACGATATTGGCCTGCACCTTGTCGGCGACGCCGTCGCCGGGATGGCCCGCCGTCATCACGCCCTCATAGAAGGTGCCGGCCGAGCCATTGCCGTTGTCGCCGCCATTGCCCATCTGGATGGCGCCCTTCTTGTGCATCGGGTAATAGGCGCTGTTCTCCTTGGAACCGGGACGCACCCCGGCATAGAAGGTCTGCAGACCGCCTTCCTGCGCGTTGCCGCCTTTCAGCTCCCAGAAATTGCGGCCGCCGCCGCCGAACACGCCGGTCACGAAACGCCAGTTGATGGTGGGGTTGGCTTCGTTGACGCGGGCGTTGTAGCCGGAGAAGAGCCCCGCCTCCATGTCCGACATGATCCAGGGGCCGGTGCCCGAACCGCTGCCCCAGCCGGTGGAGGTGCCGAAGTAGACGCTCTCCATCGTGCCGGTGCCCACCGCCAGTCCGTTGGTCGAGGCATTGCCGTAATTGAAGCAGCAGCCGTTGGAATAATGCTCGCCGTCCACCACCGCATGGATGCCGGCGGGCTCGTCGTCGATCGGCAGGTCCCGGGCATTGTTGTTGCGGAAACCCATGCCCGGCATGATGTAGACGCCATAGGCCTTGTGGCCGCCGCCGATGGTGATGGGCGCCATGTCGGCGATCGGCTGGGTGTCGAAGGCGCCCTTGTCCGGGCCGGGATAGAGCGGGCCCGGCGGCGCCTGCATCAAATCATTGCCCTTGCCCGACTGGTCATAGATGCGGTTGATGTAACACAGCGCGCCCGCGCAGAAACGATCCTGCGCCGCCGCATCGGCGAAGCCGCCGGCGATGACGCCGATATCCAGCAGCCGTCCGTCGGCGCGCTTCACCTGATAGAGCGGGCCGCCATAGCGCGACGACAAGCGATCGCACCGTCGAGTGCGCGGTGACGCAAGGGGTTCCCGCCGCCGCATAGATGTCGCAAGGGCCTTGCGGCCGCGCCTGCTGCGCCGTGCCCGGTGCGGCGAGCGTCGAAGCGACGCCGGCCAGGGCCAGCGTGAACAGCGTATGATGCAGTTTCGGCATAGGCTTCCCTGTCCGAACCTTCGAACCTTCGAACCTGACCGCATTACCTCCGGTAGATCACGAAGTACTTGTCCGGAAAGAGCGCGACGTCGTCCACCGGCTTGAAGCCGATCGCCGCCAGCAGCTTCGCGGCCTCTTCCTTCCCGACCTGCAGCGACGGATCGTCGCGATGCGGCCCCTGCTTCGCCAGGTAATCGACGATGACGATGCGTGCCGTCGGCTTCAGGTATTTCGCGAGGCTCTTGACGTAGGCCGCCGGGTTCTCGATGTGGTGCAGGACATCGTGAAGCAGCGCGACGTCGACCGGCTCCGGCAGCTTCGGGTCCGTCGGCTCGCCGGCAATCGTCTGGACGTTCGTGACGCCCGCCGCTTTCGCCTTCCGCTGGATGTGCGGGAAGAAGTTTCGATCGATCTCGACCGCCAGCACCTTCCCCTTGGCGCCCAGCCGCGCTCGACAACGGAACGACGAACAGCCCGGACCCGGCGCCCAGATCGGCAACGACGTCCCCGGGGCGCAGCTTCATCGCGGCGACGACCTCCGGTATTTTGAGCCCCGCGACCCGCTCCGGCGCCTCGAGCGTCGCCATCCAGTCATCGGCCGGCCGTGATGCCCGCTGTGCGCCGGCGGCAGGTGCCAGCACGGCGGCAAGGACGAAAACGATCGCTGCTCTCTTCATGACGCGATGACTTACCATGCCTGTCCCGGTTTGTGAAGGAGCGGCCGAAGACGACGATGGCGATCACGGCAATAGCTGCGACTCACTTCGCAGCACGCGGCGGCGGGATGTCGCACGGGCGCGGACTCCATTTCGACAAGTCGGATTCCTTCTTGAACTGCGAGCTGATAACGAACTCCTGCGTCGTACTCGGGATCGTCGACGACCGTCGTGACGATCAGCCAGGTGCCGTCGTCGGGCAGCGTGAAGCTGTCGAAAAACTCCTTCACCACGGTGCGCTCGCTGTAGGGCACGCCATTGGGTCGCAGGTAGCCCGCCTGCAGATTCGTGGTGACGACTTCGAGCGAGCCGCCTGCTGCCCGCCTCCGCGTCCGAAGATGCCGCGGTTCTGCGGCTGCCGGAACCAATTCGCCACCGAGTGACCCTGCAGCGACCGCGCGCCGCCGGCGCGGCGCGCCGAAGTGAAGCCGGCGCGTCTGCATGCCGGCGTCGAACTCCATGAGCAGCGTGTTGTCGTTCTCCCACCGGATGCGCACGCGCCCGGGCTGTCGGATCAGCCCCGGCGGGCCGAACGCCTTGCACAGACCGCCCCGCGCCCGGTCGGCGGCCAGGTCCCACGCATCGGCGACCTTGCGTCCGGCCGGATTGAGCGGCACGCTGGCCGTATCGCCCTTCGGCGGCGTGACCATCCGCCATCGCCAGTCTTCGTTCACGACCGAGACCCACTGTCCGGTGAGATCGATGAACGCGCCCTCGCGGGCGCTGCGCCGGCACGCGGCGCGCTGTGCCGCGCCCGGCGTGGCGCACGTGACGCGCCAGCGGCACGATCGCCGCAGGCGACCGCCGAGCAGACACGCTGAGACAGTGCGGTTCATCGCCGCTCCCTGCTCAGGTCGCGATAGACGGCCTCGACGAACATGTCGCCCGTCCAGTCCGCGGCTTGCGCGTAGAGAGCCGTCGTAGTCGGACGTCGGCCTCGCGCGCTTCACCTGATCGAGGGAAGCCCTTCTGCCGATCATGCCGCGGACGCGGTCGCGGACGATGGTGACCATGTCGCGGTAGTTGGCGACGTCGGTTTCGTCGCTCAGCCGGCCGCGGCCGGGGATGACCACCGTGCCGCCTTCCTGGTTCTCTCCGGGGACGGCGATGTCGAGGATGCGGTTGAGCGCCTCGATGATGCCGGCGATGCTGCCGCCGCGGCGCGGGTCGAATCGCGGATAGGCGGTCGTGTCGAAGATGCGCTCCGGTGCTGATCGACGTCCGAGCGGCGGAAGAACACGATCGTGTCGCCGTCGGTGTGCGCCGCCGGGACATGGAAGAGCTGCACGGCCTCGCCGTTCGAGAACAGCGACCATTCCGCGGTGAAATAGGTGTCGGTCGGCCACGACTCCGACGGAATCTTCGCCGCCGTCATCCGGTTCAGCACGTTGAGGTGCGCGATGATCGACGCGCGCGCGTCGACGCCGCGCGGATCGATCGAGTCGATCACGCGGACGTAGCGGCCGGCCTTCGACAGGCTCGCCGCGCCGCCGGCGTGCTGATCGTCGCCGCTCGTGAGCACGATGTGCCGAATCGGACGCGGGCTCAGCGCGCGAACGGCCTCGAGCACCTGCGCGCTCAGCGCCGCCGGCTGCGTATCGACGACCAGCGGGCCCTCCGGCCCGACCTGCACGGTCGTGTTGCCGCCGGTGCCAGCGAGCACGAACACATTGCCCTGCGCGGGCAGCACCTCGAGGTCGCCCTGCGCGCGCAGCAGCACCGAGACGGCGTCGACGCGACGGCAAGCAGCCGCCGATCAGAGACGTCGCGGCACTGCCGCGCTCATTCGCCGCCGTCCTCGCGCAGCCGCGCGCAGGTAATCCGGGATACATCGTCTCGGCGCCGCCGCGCGTCGCGTCCGACGGAAGGCCGTGTTTGGCGGCGAACTCCGTCAGGTACTCGTTCGTGCCGGGCAGATGGTGAGGAACGTCGTCCTCGCGGGCGCTCGATCTCGACCGTGGGGATGCAGGAGAACGGGCTGAGCTGGAATCCCGGATCGGCGACCCAGTTGGACGTCCGCACGAACGGCTCGGTGAGATAGACGGGATCCTTCACCACCGTGACCAGCGTCAGATAGTCGCCGTGCCTGATGAAGTACTCGACGAGCGTCGCCTTGTCGCTGCGCGGCACGCCGTTGCGGCGCAGCCAGCCTTCCTTGAGGTGGGTGGTGGTGACCTTGAGCATGTCGCCCTCCCACTCGCCGGTCGAGAAGCCCTGCCAGGTGTGCTGCGCGTTCGGCGACGGACGCGGCGCGGCCGTCCATGTAGATGGTGCGCTGCGGCAGCATCCACATCATCGTCGTGTGCCACGAGATCGACGTCCTGCGACACCGGATCGACGGTGCTCGAGATGCGCATGCTCGCCGGGCCGCGCGGCGCGTAGTCGGCCGGGTGCGGCTCGCACTGCCGCTCCGGCATCGTCCACTTGCCGGCGTCCCACGAATCGGCACGCAGGCGCGCGGCGTCGTTGATCGGAAGCCCGAGGTAGTCGCCGATATCCGGTCCGGCGCCGCGCTCGGGCAGATCCTCGTGGAACCGCTGCGCCCCATCCGCCGGAGAGATCGACGTGCGCGAACGCCGAGCACGACCAAGCAGCGATCGACACGCCAATGCACCAGGCTGATCGCGTGAACGAACCGCATGCGACCGTCGCCTACTTCGCCAGCGGATCGGGCCGCAGCTGGAACTTGACGACCGCGCTGCGCGTGCCCAGGCCGCCTTCCACGTGCCACACGGCGTTGGGGCCGTAGTCCGCGTAGATGGCGCGCCCCTTCCAGCCCGCCTTCGGATCGTCGATGCGGCCGTCCATGCCGCGCGAGAAGAAGCCGAGCGGATACGGCACGCGCAGCACCAGCCACGTTCCGTCCGGCTGCAGCGCGAGCAGCGAATCGGAGTTCGTGCCGTTGGCGAACGGCACGTTGGCGCCGAGGCCGAACGTGTTGTAGCGGTCGACGAAGTTGTAGTACTGGAAGTCGACGGCGACGTCGCCGCGCACGCCCTTGAATCGCGGCCCGGGCACCGGATGCAGCGTCCACCCTTCGCGGCAGTGCTGGCCGCTCGTCGCCGTCGGGCCCTGCAGCGGGCCCTTGCACTTGCGGCGATCGAAGCTCGCCAGATGGCCGCTGCTGGCGAGCGCCGTCCAGATGACGCCGTTCGAATCGACGTCGATGCCGCGCGGCGTGTAGCCGACGACGCCCGCCGCCGGATCGAAGGGCGGCTCGTAGGCTTCGCCCACGCACGTCTTCGGGATCGATGCGGACGATCTTGCCCGGCATCGGGCCGGGCGCGGCGCCCCACACGCTGCCGTCGCTCGGATGCGGGAATGACGCTGTAGATGACGCTGACGGCGATCTGGCGATCGACGGCGGGATCGACCTTGCCGTCCTGATTCAGGTCGTGATAGCGCGCGGCACCAGCCCTGCGCCGCCGCCTCGTCGCCGGTCTCGTCGAGGATGCGCGTGTTGATCCAGCCGATGGCGCCGCTGAAGACGCCGTTGCCGTAGAGCGTTTCGTCCTTGTCGGCCGCAAACTGCACGTGGTGCGTGTCGAAGCAGATGTTGACCTGCTTGAACTGGCGCGTCTTCGGGTCGAAGTACTGGACCTGGCGGAAGCTGGTCTTCTGCGGCGCCAGCGCGGCGGACGGATGCGTCGCGCAGAAGGCCGGCTGGTTCTTCGGGCAGGCGGAACCGCGACGACATCCACACGCGGCCCTTGCTGTCCATCGCCGCGTGGTTGGTGATGGCGGGGTCGTACCAGTACAGCTTGTCGCCCCAGTAGGGCGACGGCACCGGCATCGTCTGCGCCTTGCCGGGCGGCACCTTCGGATCGAGCACCGGAATCCGCAGTTCTTCCGCCGTGTGCTCGAGCGGGTCGACGATCAGGAAGCCGTCGTTGCCCCAATCGACGCCGTAGATCGGGCCGTAGCGCATTGGCCGTCGGGTTCCGCTTGTCGGTCGTCAGCTCGTCGTGCGCGAACGTCGCCGGGCCGCCCCAGTCCCACATCGTCAGCACGAGGTTGCGTTCGCGCCCCTGCGGCCGCGGCGGCGCCGGCGGCACGTCGCCGGCGCGCGATGCGATCGGTCCAGTCGCGCGAACATCTCGCAGCCCGCGCGGGCGACCGAGGCCGGACACCATGTTGCTCATGCCCTGCGCCGTCCTGCCCGACCTGCACCCGCGTGTCCCACGCGGCGACGCTCGACGGCGAACGTCCCGAGCGCCTTCGGAATCTCGCGCGTGGCCTGGTTGCCCATCTGGTGACAGACGTTGCAGTTCGCCTTGATCTGATTGATCCAGTGATGCTGCGTGCGCATCTCGGGAGCGATGCCGTTGCCGGTCGGGCCGGTGCCAGGGAATTCCTTTTCCGGCGGAATGTCGATCAGCGAGTACCAGTAGTTCGCCGGATAGATGCGCGCCGCGCGCGCGGGCATCGGGCGCCACGGTGGCGGTCAGCGCGAGCGTGCGGCCCGGCAGTGGCGCGGACCGGCGTCGAATCGACCAGCCCATAGCCGCGAACCCAGATGCTGAACGTGGCCTTCGTCGGCAGGTCGGGCAGCAGGTACCGGCCTCGATCGTCGGTCACGACGATCTTGCGCAACTTCGTCGGCGTGTCGGTGGTCTCCGCGATCACCCAGACGCCGGCCTCCGGGCCCGCGCGCGCTGGTGACCACGCCGGCAATGTCGTCGCCGTCGATCGCGATCTGGGTGGCGGCGCCCCCCTGCTGCTGCGCCGCAAGCCACGCCGACATGCCGCCGAGAACGACTGCGACGACCAGCAGGACCATCCGTGCCATCGTTTGGCTCCTTCTTTGACGGCCGACGTTGTCGGGTACAGATCGGCGAGCGGTCGGGTCACCGCTCGCCAATCGCTAGTGACAGGTCACGCAGCGCTTACTGGAGCGAGCGCGACGCGATCTGCCAGTTCGAGTCGCCGCAGATGCCGCAGTTGGCGCCGACGAAGTAGCCCTTCCCGTTCGCGCTCGTGTCGTTCATCAGCTGCCACTTGAGCCACGCCACGGCGGCGACGCCGAACGGCGCCGCCGTTGTCCTGGTTGTACGTCCCGCCATGGCCGACGGACGGATGCACGCCGTAGAACACCGGAATCTTCGCCGGCATCGTCTCGAAATCACGCTTGCCGTTCGCATACGCGATGTCGCTCTCGCCGCCGGTGACGATGATCACGGACGAGTGCAGGCCGGCGAAGATCTTCTCGTCGGGCTGGATCAGCCCGCTGTTCCAGATGCCGACGGTCGCGATGCGCGGATCGGCGGAAGCGCCATACGACATCAGGCCGCCGCACGACATGCCCATCGCCGCCACACGATTGGTCTCGACCTTCTGGTAGAAGCGGCTCGTCGGGTCGTTGCCCTCCTTCGCGATCCAGTCGAGTGCCTGAATCAACGCCGAGCCGTCGGTCATGTTGCCGCGGCCCGCACCCCCGCCGCCTGCGCGCGCGCCTGCCGGCGGAGCCCCGCCACCCGCACGTGGCCCGGGCGCCGCACCACCTGCCGGTGGAGCCGCCCACCTGCGCGTGGCGCCGGCGCGGCACCGCCTGCCCCCGGCGCCGCACCGCCGCCGGGGGCGGTTCGCGCAACCGGAGGACCATCGGCGATCACGACGACGCCGTGCGAGGCAATCTCGTTGAGGAACTCGGGGAACTGCAGGCCGTCCTTCGCACAACCGCCCTCGCCCCACACCAGCACCGGATGCTTCGACGCTCCGAGCGTCGCCGGGCGATAAATCGTGTGGGTGGCAAGCGCCTGATCATGCTCGATGACGACCGCATGCGGTCCGGTCGGCGGAGTTTCCCGCAGGTTGGCGGTCACCGGCACGAATGCGCGCGGTGGCGCCGGCGGCTGGAGCTGCGTTCTGCGCGGCGACGGAGCCGAAGACGAGGCCCGCGCCAAGGACAAGGCCCGCTGCAACGGCGAGCCCGCTCATCTGTCTGACTGCCATGTTGTGTCTCCTCGATTCATGATTGAGAGTTTCCTATTTGAGGGCTTTCCCGTCGGCGTCCACGCTGCGCGCCCAGTCACCGAGCAGCGTACGAAGACGGCGAACGATATCCGGCCGCTGCGCCGTGCGGTCGTGACGCTCGCCGATGTCATCGCGCAGGTTGAAGAGCAGCAGGTGGTTCGCGTCGACCACCAGCTTCCAGTCGCCCTGCCGCACCGCCTGCTGCGTGCGGTTCGAACCCGGGGCCGACCGCCAGAAGAACGTTCGCTCCTGCTTCGGCACGCGGCCCTCGAGGATCGGCAGGAGGTTCATCCCCTCGTAGCTGCGACGGCACGTCAACTCCTGCGGCCGCGAGGATCGATGCACTCCAGTCGAACGTGATCGCCGCCTGATCCGACACGCTGCCGGCGCGAATGCGGCCGGGCCACTTCACGATCGCCGGCACGCGGATGCCGCCTTCCCACACCGTCCACTTCCGGTTGAACAGCGGCCCGTTGTTCGACAGCCACTCGCCGCCGTTGTCGTTCGTGAAGATGACGATCGTGTTGTCGGTCAGCCCCAGTCGCGCAACGGTCTGCAGAATCCGGCCGACGCCGCTGTCCGCCGCTTCGAGCATCGACGCGTAGTCGGCCCGCGTCGGCGCATTCTCGGCGTTGGCCGTCACGTGCGCGCCGCTGCCGGGCGCCGGCGACGGCTGGTCGGGACGGTTGTACGGCCAGTGCGGTGCGTTGTACGCGACGTCGAGAAAGAACGGCTGGCGCGGCCGCTGCGCTCTGCTCGACGAACTGAATCGAGCGCTCGGTGATGAGCGTGGTCAGATACTGGCCGTCCATCGAGATCTTCGTCTCGTTCTCCCACAGATCCTCTGATCCCGGGCCACGGTTGTGATGCCAGTAGTCCGACGTGGCTGCCCATCAGGCCGAAGAACTGGTCGAAGCCGTGTGCGCGCGGGCCGCCGTTCTTCGCCGCGCCCGTCACGCTGCCACCCAGGTGCCACTTGCCGATCAGCGCCGGTCTGGTAGCCGGCGTTCTTCAGCAACTGCGGCAGCGACGATCCGCTGACGGCAAGGCCGCGTGTCCCCTCGGGACCGAGCGCCGTCTCGATCGCGCCGCGCTGCGGATATCGGCCGCTGATGAGCGCTGCCCGCGTCGGGCTGCACAGCACGCCATTGGCGTATGCGTCGGTCAGGCGGACACCGTCCCGCGCCAGTCGATCGAGGTTCGGGGTCTTGATGTCCTTGCCGCCGTAGCTGCCAAGATCCGCGTACCCCATGTCGTCCGTCATGATCAGGATCACGTTGGGGCGGGCCGAAGCGGCTGAGGGAGCACGCTGCTGCGAACGGCTGTCCCCCGCTGCGAGCGCCAGCAGGACGCACGGCGCATAGCAGCGCGCCGATCAGTCGCGATCGCGTCATCGAAGCTTCCTCGCGACCAGCCATTCGAGCAGGCGGTCGCTCCAGGAATCGACGGGCAGCCCGCGCTTCGTCATCCCGAAGCCGGCGCTGACCTGGTCATAGACGTGGATCTCTGCGGGCTTCCCCGCCGCCTTCCACGCGGCGAAGAGCGCGAGGCAGCCGTTCGTCACATTGAAATGGGTTGAGCCGACGGCAATGAACAGCGGCGGCGCGTGCGCGGGCACGTTGACGTCCTGCAGCGACGGCCCGTAGAGCGACACGAGGAAATCCGGCGATGCGTCGGATCGCTCGGCCAGCGCGGTGCCGACCGCGATGCCGCCGCCCGCAGAAAAGCCCATGATGCCGATCCGCGCCGGATCGATCCGCCACGCTGCGGCGTTCCGCCGCGCGAGGCGCAGCGCCTGCTGCGCATCGGCGATTCCCATCTGCAGCACCTCCCGCAGGCCGGGATCATCGGGCTCCGGATTCGCGTTGCCGTTGCGAATCTCGAGTTCCTTCCGCGGCCCCGCGGCAGCGCCTCCCACCGGTGGCGCCGCGCCGCGCCCGCGACCGACACCCGGCATCGACTGCAGCGTCCGGTACTTCAGCACCAGCGCCGCTATGCCTTTGGAGTTCAGCCACTGCGCCACTTTGACGCCTTCGTTATCCCACCCGAGCACACGCAGCGCTCCGCCTGGAGCAACGACGACGGCAGTGCCCGTGGCGCTGGCGGGCGGAGGGAGGAACACGGTCACCGTCGGATCGCTGACGTTGCTGATGGTCCTGTCGCCACGTCGGCGACGTCGTCGTTGACTTCGGGGACCTTCCAGTTCTCCGAGCCCGGAGCTTTGCCGGGCCAGAGACGGATCTCCTGCGGCGTCTGTGCGACTGCGTCACTGGCGATCACCAGCAACCCTGCCGTGATGACGGCGCGGATCAACGCGCCGTCGCTCCCGGCGCCGGCGTCTGTCCCTGACGATTGAAGAACTCGAAAATCCGCGGCCACACCATCGGCACCATGCTTCCGTGGTTGCCATCCACCTCGAGGTATTCGAACGCGAAGCCACCCTCGCGCATGTAGCGCGCCATCGCACGGCTGCCTTCGAGCGACGGTGTGGCGCCGGTGCCCTCGGTCATGAAGATCGGCAGCCGCTTGATGCGATCGAAGGGATACGTCGCCTGGTCGACGAACGGCCCCGACATCGGCGCAACCGCCCGCCACCGCTCGGGGTACCTGGCCGCCAGATGCCACGCGCCGCCGCTGCCCATCGAGTGGCCGGCCAGATACGTGCGCGAGCGATCGGCGCCGTATTCCTCGGTGACGATCTCCAGCGACCGTCATCACCTCGAGCTCGCTCAGGTTCAGCTCACGTTGCCGCGCCGGCGTGACGGCGGCGCGCTGCGACGCGGCGGCCTCGGACTGACCGAAGACCGCAGGCAGCCGGAGCGGATTGCCGTAGGCGCCCATCGGGGTGAACCCCAGCGGCGAGACGACGATGTAGCGGTGCTGCTCCGCCAGCTTCATCAGCAGACCATCGGCTTGATCGAGGTACGTGCCCTCGTTCGCGCCGGCGCCATGCAGCATCAGGATGATCGGCAGCGACGCCTTTCCGTCCCACGTCTTCGGAACGTAGATGCGATACGGCATCTGCTGACCGGTGGGCGTGAAGACGTATTGCCGCCGCTGATCTCCGGTTGCCCGCGTTGGCGGCGCCTGCGCCGAAGACGATGAGGCTCAACGCCAGCACGCGCAAATGCACGTCACGAACTGCCGTTTCATGTGTGTGTCTCTCCTCGCGTCATCCGGTAAAGGACTGCAATGAGAACCAGGGTGATGACGTCGGCGATGGCCACCATGTAGAAGCCAGCCGCAAACGAACCGGTCTGGTCACGCAGGATGCCGAGCATCTGCGGGCCGAAGTATCCGAAGAGACCGGCGCCGAGGCTGACGACGCCCATCGCATGGCCCGCCTCGTGGCGCGGCATCACGCTGCCGGCCAGGCCGTAGAGCTGGTTCGCGGCGGTGAAGCCAAAGCCGATCACGGCGGCCGTCGCCACTCGGAACGTGAGCAGGTTCTCGATCGCCATCGAGGAAGACGCGACCGCCAGCAGGATGAACACCGCACCGAGCACGATCAGCTTGTTGAAGCGATCGGCGAGCAGGCCAACGCCAAGGTTCACAACGATGGCAGTGAGATAGCCGGTGCTGATGATGAGGCCTGCGGCCTTCGCATCCAGGCCGTACAACGCGTTCGCCACGCTCGGGACGAAATAGGTCACGGTGAACTGACCGAAGCCGCCAAGCCCGACGACGAGCGCGAGCATCCAGACCACCGGCGAGAGAAAGGCGCTTCCGGCTGCCGGCGCGGTGCGCCTGATGCTCGTCGACGCGCGTCGAGTCATCGGATGTGGGACGGTAGAACAGCCAGAACACGGCCGCGCCAAGCACCGCCATCGCCGCGTAGCCGAGGATCGCGAGACGCCAGCCGAACTCGCCGACCAGCACACCTCCCAGCGGAGCACCGACGACCGACGCGAGCGCTGAGGTCGCGCCGAGCACGCCCATCGTCCGCCCGCGCAGTGAGGCGGGCGCGGTCAGCGCGACGGCGATGAGCACGCTGACGAACGCGAAGCGGTAGCCGAAGATCGTCAGGCCGCGGAACGTGAGCGCGGACTCGAAGCTCCAGGCCTCGCCCAGCAGCACGCTTCCTGCCGCCACGCCCAGCAGCCCGATGCCGAGCACGCGCTTCTCGCCAAAACGTCTCGCGCTGACGCCGGCGGGCACGCTGAGCAGCATCGCCAGCAGGCCGTAGAGACCGGTGAAGAGTCCGAGCTGCGTATAGCTCATGCCGAACTCCTGCTGGATCGACGGCAGGAGCGGCGAAAACCCGAGATTCGACAACTGCAGCGCGAACATGGCGATGAGCGTCGCCGCCGAATGGCAGCAGCCAGCCCGCCGGTGCCTCACGCAGCACCGTCGTCGTCACTGCAAGCACCCGCGCATCGAGGAACGAGCGGACATCAGCGCGCGCCGCGTCTGCATCCCATGCACGAGCATCGACGACATCCGCCTCGATCGGCAGCACCGGAATGCCTGCGTCCTCGAGCGCACGCTCGATGAAGAGGCGGCCGGTGGCCGCCGGTTTCATGCTTCGCGGTCGGAGGACCAGCGCACCGTTGATCCGGTGTTCGCGCGCCTGGTGGACGAGCCACTCGGCGGCCCAGGGCGGGTTGTGCAGGTACTCGTTGAAGCTGGCCGTTCGGCTGGCCAGCGCCGCCATCGGATCGTCGAGTCCGTAGCGAATGTAGCCGTCCGGGCCCAAACGCGAGATACATGGACCAGACGAAGACAGCGCGGTGCGACGATTCGAACGCGGTGTAAAAGCCGGTGTCGTGCCACAGTCCCGCGCCGACCCACATCAATCGCGCGCGTTCGCCCGGGCACGCCGCCACACCTGCGTCCACGCGCTGCTGCACTTCGTCGCGGAAGGCGCGCGCGTGCGCGATCGCCCACTCACTGCCTCTCACCCACTGCGTCGCCATGACGTTCGTGATCTGCTCCGTCATCCGTACCGGGCACTCCGGCGCGGTGGCAATCAGGCGGCGCACATCGTCGAACACTTCTTCCTGCTGATTCACCAGCTCGAGCCGCTCGCGCAGTGCATTCCGATCGAATGCGCGACCGCTGATCGCTTCGAGACGCTCGACCAGTGACTCCAGGGTTGACAACCATGAACGCAAGGCGGTGCGGTTCAACGAGCTCCCGCCATTGGTGCCTGCCGAGTTCCCACCAGCGTTCGGCGGCAGCTCGCCGGCGCCCGGATGGTCGATCTCGAACAGCTCGGCCCCGAATGCCTCGGCCCACAATTCGAAGACGCGATGAATGCAATCGCAGGTGAGCCGGGCGCACAGAAGGCGGGGTGTCGGCAGACCGCCCCAGGGTGCCTCGCCCGCGCCGGATACCGCGTCGACGCGAAGCCCAGACTGCAGTAGCGGCACAGGCCACCGTGAAGACCGTCGGCATCCATCGCGTTCAGAAACTGCGGGCGCCTGACGTTTGGCAGCGATGATCGACGCCCACCACTGATTGCTGACCGCTGGAATCTCGAGGAGATCGAACAGCTCGAACGGCACGTCCGCCTGCAGCAGCGCATACGGCTGGCGCTCGTCGAACACGCGGCGGCGCAGATCGGCGAACCACTGCTTCTGGAACGCCGATGCGGCCGTCGTCGTTTCGAGCTGCTTGTCAGCCATGCCTGGCCTCTGCAGCGTCGACGCAGCGGACACCATGGCGTCGAGCTGTGCGTGCTCTTCAGGGGTCAGCGCCTGATACTGGTCGCCGCGAAGACACACGTGCGGGAGCCGCGCGCCTGCAGCATGTCGCGCAGCGCCGGATAATCCCAGCCGAACACGGCATCCTCCGGTGGCAGCGACACGACGACGGCATCCACGTCATCGAGCATGCGCTTCGATCCAGCGCCGGAGCGACGCAGCGGGCGTGCGCGCGCCGACCGCGTCGGCTCGATACTTGTCTGCAATGGCGAGAATCGGATCCTCGTCTACGCGAACGTCGTCTCCCGGTGCGCCACTTCCCCACGGTCCGACTTCTGCGACGACGATCGGCGCCATGCGATTCGATGGCGTGGTGCAGCTCGGGGCCGTCCACTGGAACGCCGGTCAGCAGCACGCGTGGGCCAGCTCAGAGCGGGACGCTTTGCAAACGCGCTCGCCGCGCCGTTCACCGCCGCCACATACCGCTCCGGCTCCAGCTCCCAAAACGCGGCAAGCAACGGAAAGAGTTCGGTTCCCGTGACGCGCGGAACGATCCGGCGGAACGCCATCAGTCGTCTGGCAGCGGCGCGCGCCTCGTTGGCTCGAGCGATCTCCCGGTGGAGATCGTCGGCAGACGGTGTTCGGCCAGATACCGACGACAAGCTCGTCGAACAGCGCGCGCGTGCGCGCCGCGTCGTAGGCGCCGACCTGTGCGCCGCGCGACTGCAGCAGGTCGAACAGGATGACCGGCGGAACCGCGGACGTCACTCCCCTGCGCACGAACTCACGCAGATAGAGGAAACACTTGTAGTCGGTATCCGACGTGCGAGGGATCACGATTCGCGCTGCATCAGAGAGCCGGCGCTGTTAACGCGCTCTCGACCAGGTGCCGAAGCCGGCGCGGGAAGATGCCTGGCTCGAGATGCTGGTCTGCCGCTGGCGTCGGACCGGAAGCTCCCCGTGCGAACACAGCGCGGAAGCCGGCGGCGCGCACGATCTCGACTGGAACCGAGGGCCACGACGCGATGACGAAAGGCTCCTTCACGCGCGTTCTCAGATCACGCCCGCAGCCCGCAGCTTCTCGACGCCGGCCGGACCATAACCGAGCCATTCGCCATACACGAGCGCGTTGTCCTGACCGACGGACGGCGCAGGACGGAGGCATGCCTGTCGCGCGTCGGAGAAGGTGATCGGGACGCCCATGCCGACGACATCGGCCACGCGTCCGAACTCCGGGTGCTCCAGCGGCACCGTTTCGCCGCGCGCCTGGACGCGTGGATCGCGAACGGCCTCACGAGGCGACCGCACATCCGCCGCCGGCACGTTGTGCCGTTCGAGCAGCGGCAGGAGCTCGGCGGTCGGGAGCGTGCGCGTGAACGCTTCGATGTGCGCGGTCATCTCGTCGACGTGGGCGACGCGGGCGTCACGCGTCGCGAACCGCGGGTCTGTTTCGAACTCCGGGTGCCCGATGGCGGCGAAGACGCCACGGGCGAACTGCTCCGTCGGCGCGCAGATCGCCACGTGGCCGTCGGCCGACTCGTAGATGCCAAACGGCGTCAGGCGCGGAACGACGCGACCGGTGCGTTGCGGCAGACCGCATGCCTCGAGCAGGTCGAACGGCTCCGCCGCAACCAGCGACGTCAGCACGCCGAGCATCGAGACGTCAACGTGCTGTCCGACACCGCTCGCTCCCGCTGCCGAAGCGCCGCCAGGATGCCGACCACGCCGAAGACCGGTGCAACCAGGTCCGCCACCGGTACGCCAACACGAACCGGCGGGTCCTCCGGAGTGCCCGACGTCATCATCAGCCCGCTCAGTGCCTGGATGATGTTGTCCATGGCTTTGCCGGTGCCGGGAGCCTGCGTCGCACCGAAACCTGAGACCGAGCAGTAGATCACGCGCGGGTTGATCGACCGCGCGAAGGAATAGCCGACGCCGAGCCGCTCGAGCGTGCCCGCGCTGAAGTTCTCCACGACGATGTCGGCCTGGCGCAGGAGATCGGCAAACACGTCGCGCGGCTCCAGGCTGCTTCAGGTTGAGCGTGACGCGCGTATTTGCCGCGAAGCCGGTTCAGCGCAGACACCGAGACATCGTCTGGTCGCGTGCGACCGATGCGAGACGCCGTCACGCCCGAGGTAAGGCGGGTTCTGGCGGCACGGATCGGGCGACTCGGGATTCTCGATCTTGATGACGCGTGCGCCGAGGCCGGCCAGGAGAAACGTGGCAAACGGGCCGGCGAGCGCCAGCGTGAGATCGAGGACCGTGAGTCCCGCAAGCGGGCCACGTGGTGAGGTGTTATCGCTGGGCACGTGCGACGGGAGTGTACCGGCCGGCGCCGGACACGGCTAAGACTTTCTCCGCCGGCCGGTAAGACGTCGGACGTCTTTCCTGTGCGACACCGACTGGCGGACGAGATCGACGAACGCGCGCACGAGCGGCGAGGCGTTTCCGGCTTTCCACGCGAGGACGATCGAGACCGTCGGGAGCGGGGTCGTACGCCAGCGGCTTGAGGACGACGCCGGGAGGCAGTAAGGCGCCAACCGAGTCGGGCAGCAGCGCAAATCCCAGGCCCTCCTGCACCAGTTGCAGGTGGCCCAGCACATTGTCGGCGCTCGAGACGGCCTGCATCCGGATATGCGCCTGCCGGTACAGCGCGGCAATCGCGTCGTGCAGCGCGGGAGCGAGCGCCCGTTCCATCGTGATGCACGGCAGGTCGTTGAGGAGGTGCACCGGGATGCGCTTTCGCCTGGCCAGCGCATGGTGCGCGGGGAGCACGACGACGATTTGCTCGTGCAGGAGATCGACGATTTCGAGTCCATCCGCGTCGAGCGGCCCGCGCAGGAACGCGACATCGAGAGCGCCGGTACGCAGGCCGGCCACCGGTTCGACGGCGTACTTGCTGTGCAGGATCAGCCGCAGGTGCGGCAGATGCGCGGCGACGAGCGGACGCAGGGCGGGAAGGATTCGAACATCGGCGGCCGGAAACGTCCCGACCGACAGATCGCCGGCGCGTCCGCCGGCGGCCTGCTTCGCCAGCCGTCCCGCATGATCGAGGCGTCCGAGGATGTCTTTCGTCTCGCGCAGGAACACCCGTCCGGCGTCGGTCAGCGCCACGTGATGCCGGCTCCGGTCGAGCAGCGCGACGCCAACTTCGGCTTCAAGCTGCCTGATCTGCTGGCTGAGCGAGGGTTGCGAGGTGTTGAGCCGCGTGGCCGCACGCGTGAAGTTCAGCTCGTCGGCCACCGCCACGAAGTACCGCAGATGACGCAGTTCCACCACGCACAGGCTAGACGCGGGGGCGACGAATGGCAACTGGGAACACCGGCCGGTGAGTCGTCATGACGTCTCACGAGCGGAGCGGCGCTATTGACGACGGCGCTCGAGAGCGACGCGCGAGCAGCCGTCCAGGACGTCCAGGAATATCTGGTAGGAAGCGGCTCCGACAACGAAGGGATTCGGATCTGGTACGGCTGCGGGCGCCAAGCCGGCTTACCCACTCCTGAAAGGGCACCATCAGCGGATGATTCTGCAGCCACGCGTCAACGCCGGCGTTTCGAGTGGCCTCCTTGAATCGCGCCACTGAATTGATGAACGTCCCCATCGCATCGTCGCTCAGAAGCCCCGGCGTGAGCCACGAGCCGCCAAACAGCGCGGCGACGTGTTTCTGGCCGCGATCCATGACCGGAAAGATGAAACCCATCGACCCTGGCGTATGTCCCGGGACGGCGACGACGCGCACGGTCACGTCGCCGAGCGTGACTGGGCGCCCTTCTTCCAGATTGGCGTCGCGCTTTGGCGGCGCGACTGCGGCAGCTGGCGCCGGGCCGCGTCCGCGGGCCGGCGCCTCCATCAGATTCCCAGTCCGCTGGCGACACATACACTCGCGACCCAAAGCGCTGTTGGAAGTAGGCGGCACCGCCAAAGTGATCGGCGTGGCCGTGTGCCACGAGAATGATCTTCACTTGTGCGGGGTCGAGTCCGAGCCGCGCAAAACCTGGCAGCAGCCTCGATTCGAGTTCGTTCGGTGACAGCGCGTCAATCATGATCAGACCTGCCGACGTCTGAATCACGTAGGCGACGGTGCCGATGCTGCCGATCGCGTAGACGTTATCGAAGATCCTGACAGGCTCGATGACCGGATCGTCAGCGCGGTTCGCGCGCGGCGCCTCGCACCAGAACCGCACGGTGTCCGCCCATTGTGCGCCGGCGGCCGCTTTCAACGCGGCGATGCGCTGGACGACCGCCGCGGTGTCGGGCTTTGCCGGCGGCGTGGCCGGCTGCTGCGCGCGCAGACTGGCAATGGCGAGGATGATGACGATGGGAGCAATCGAAAGGACGCGCATGCTCAGCATCTACTTGCGAATAGTCCTGTAGACGGCCTCGACGAACATGTCCGTCGTCCACGGTCCCGTCAGCGCGCCGTATCGCGTGTCGTAGTCGGCTGTCGGGCGTGCGGCCTTGACCTGCTCGAGAGTGGCACCCGTGCGGACGAGCGCCCTGATCCGGTCGCGCACGATCACCACCATGTCCCGGTACTCGACCACTTCGTGCTCGTCGGACAGGTAGCCGTGCCCCGGCACGACGAGCGTCCCGCCCTGCCCCTGATGCTCGAACACCGTCTTCGCGAGGATGTCGTTGAGGGCCCGTATCTCGCCATCGACGGTTCCTCCGTTCGCGACGTCGATGAACGGAAATCGGGTGGTCGTAAACACGTTGCCGGCGACGATGACGTCGGCGCGGCGGAAGTGCACGAGGCTGTCGCCGTCGGTGACCGCATTTGGCGCCCAGAAGAGTTCGATCGCGTCGCCGTTGTGGAACGTGCGGCGCCGTTCCTCGAGATAGGTGTCCGTCGGCACGGCGTCGGACGGCGCCTTCGCGTCATTCATGCGGTTGGCGACGTTCTGATGACTCATGATCGTTGCGCCGATGCCGGCCCCCGGGAACTGAAGCGAGAAGAAGGTCCCGCGAACGCTGGGATCGGCGCCCGACGTGCGGAGCTTCAGATTGCCGCCTGTCCGGTCCGCATGGAAACTCGTATTGGCGATGAACTGAATGGGCCGCTGGCTGAGTCGGCGAATCGCAGCAATCGTCTTCTCAGCGAGGCGACCGGTCCCTGTGTCGACCACGAACGGTCCTTCGTCGCCAACCTGCACCACGATGTTGCCGCCGTCTCCAACGAGCATGTACACGTTGTCTCGAACGCGCAGCACGTGAACCTCGCCGTCGGTGGGCTCGGGATTGACGGCCACGCTCGACGACTCGCGCTCCCGCAGCCGGCCGCTCGAGCGCCGATTCAGTCCGCGCTGGGGCTGACGCAAACGCCGGGTAGATCGTTGCGCCGCCGCCGAGGTGACCGGTCTGGGCGGTCGGATGTTTCTTGCGATACTCCGCGACGCCCGGATTCTGGCCGAACAGATAGCTCGGAACGTTGTCCGGTGCCCGATCGAGGACCTGCTCGCCATCGTCGCAGGGAAACAGCCAGTTCTGATGGTCGACCGGCTGACGTGCGTAAGTCGGTGGTCCGGACCAGTGGCTCCTCGAGGTACACGGGATCGGTCACGACGACCGTGTGCGTCAGATGATCGCCGCGCCGGACGAAAAATTCCTGAAGGGTCGCCTGGTCGCTTTCGGGAACCCCGTTCCGCGTGAACCAGCCCTGTTTCAGGTGCGTGGTGCGCACTGCCAGCGCGGTGCCGACGAAACGGCCGGTCGAGAATCCCATCCACGAATGAGGTGCCCAGGCGGGCGGATGTGGTCGACCGTCCATCCAGATCGTTCGTTTCCCTTCGAACGTCTGGCTGAACCAGTGAATGGCAACGAGCTGGTGCGTGTGCGGGTCACGCTCCTCCCACGCCCGCGAGTTGCCAAGCGCGCGCATCTGATACGGCGCGACGTAGCCGTCGCATTGGTGATGGCGTAGCGTGAGACGGGACGGATCGTACGAGAGCGCGAAGAGGCGGCCGGCCTCGTTGAGCGGCAGCCCGCTGTAGTCGGCCATCTCCGGACCGGCCCCGCGTTCCGTGGAGTCTTCATGGAGCGCCGGTGTCCAGTATCCGGACAAGTCGATCGCCGGCGACGGTGCCTGCGCCGTTGGTGCGGCACAACGGCAGGGGCCTGCCCCAGCGTTCGCGCGCCCGCCAGCAGAACGGCCGCAAGAGCGACGACCTGTGCTCGACGCGATGTCATGACTGATCCTTCGCCACCGCGGCTTATCGTGCCGAGCAGGCGGTGGGGTTCCATCCCGTGGCGTTCGCCTGTCGCTTGTAATGGGTGCTCGTCCAGTAGGGCTGAGAGAGGTACGTCGGATCGACGGTCTCGGTCGCCACGACCAGAAGCGACGTCGCCGCCGTCGAGATCGAAGCGATCGAAGTACTCGGTGATCACCGCGTCGGCGCTGTACGGCACTCCGTTCTTCCGCAGGTAGCCCGGCTTCATTCCCGTGGTCACCACTTTCAGCGATCCGCCGCTCGGCGCGTCCGGCGCCGAACCGCCGCCTCCGAAGATCGCGCCGCCGCCCATCGGACCTTCCGGCCGATCCCAGGACGCGCGGGACACGCCCTGCCAGTCGCCGCGGCGTCGGGCGCAACGCGCCTCCAGCAAACGCCAGCGTGCGAACCTGCGATCCGGCTTCGGTCTCGATCTTCAGCGTGCGGTCGTCCTGCCAGGTGATGCGAAGCCGTCCAGGCAGCCGCATCACACCGCCGACTCCATAGCCGCGGCACTGCTCGCCAGCCGCCTCGTCACGCGCCGGATCCCACGATGCGGCAATCTTGCGGGCTGCCGGGCTCATCGGAACCGAGGTGTAGTCTCCAGCCGGCGGCGTCACGATGCGATAGCGCCAGTCTTCCGTGATGAGGGGAACCCAGTAGCCGGTCAGGTCGATCGGTGCCGCAGTACGCGGCGGCTGAGGAGCCGGCGGAGCCGCCGCGCTGGGCATCGGCGATCGCAATCGACGACGCCAGAACGAGACCCGACGAGCAGCGTGCGCATCATCGGGACTCTCTACGGCCGCGCCGCGGCGGGCGGCGCCGCCGGCGGGGCAGGCTGGCGCGCCCAGAAGCTCTTCGCCCTTGTCATTGAGGATGCGCATGACCAGCCCCACGTTGCCGCCGGCTCTCGGAGGCGCCACCGTAACAGTGATCACAGTGCCGGCCTTCAGCGCTTCCATTGAACGGCGGCGGGTCCAGCCAGTGGCAATCAGCTGAGCGGGATTTGGCAGCAGTTCGCCGCTCCAGTGCGTGACCGTTCCCTTGTCGTCGGTCACGTCGAAGTAGATCTGCGCATGTGGGTTCAGATACCGGAACTCCGTGACCGTGGCTTTCGCCGTCCACTGTTTCTCGCGGTCGTACGCCACAAGCGTTCCGTGATGCGCCGACACTGCGGACGCTCCCGCGACCGTCAGCATCGTCGCGACGGCGAGCCAGCTCACAAACGAACGGATCATCGGCGTCCTCCTGTCTCGGCGGGCTTTCCCGTGCCTGCTGGATCGCGGATCAGCCGATTGAATTCCAGTTCGTTGGCCGGCGCGCAGAGGTCCTCCAGCAGCCCGCTCCACCCCGAGGACTGGATGAACGTCCGCGGCAGAAGGTGCATCCGCTTCGTTTCGCTGGTCCATGGCTTGGCGTAGTACTTCGGGTCGGTCACCGTCATCGTCAGCTCGATCGTGTCGTAGTTGGTGCGCGTGTACCGCTCGCGCAGCACCATCTCGTCGCTGTGCGGATAGCCGAAGTGGTCGACCCACGTGCGTTCGTCGTAGCCGGTTGACTCGACAACCAGCGTGTTGCCCTCCCAGCGCCCGACGGCATATCCCCACCAGCGCGGGATGTCGACGTCGAGCGGCGACGGCAACTTCCGGCCGTCCATCCAGATCGTGCGGAGCCCGTAGCCCCACTGAAAGTGCTGGAGGATCCGATCCGGCAGGACGATGAACTCGACCGGGTCCGGGTAGAGGATCGCGCGCGGCATGCCCATCGGATTGCACGTGCCGTAGGTGTCGTTGCCGAGCGCCGGCGGCTGCGCGCGACGCCTGCCAATGTGTTCCTCAGGATGCGCTTGCGCGTCGGCGCTGTCCTTCAGGCGGCCGTAGGACGGGATGTTGCGATCGAACGCGGCCTGGCCGGCGGGCGTGAACACCGGGAACTCGAAGCTGAATCCGCGGTCGCCGCAATCGCGGCAGCGGCCGCCGCCACCGAAACCGTTGCCGTTCGGCGTCCAGATTCCCGCCAGATCGCGCGCGTCGAACGGCATGTTCGAATCGAAGAGCTTGGGATAGCCGGGCCCGGCGGCGCGGCCGCGGCCCTGGGCGGGCGCGCCGGCGCCGGGAGCAGGCCCGGCTCCGCGCCCTGCGATTCGGCGTCCGCCGCGGAGACAAGGGCGAATAGTGAGGCGAGTGCAATCAGGCGTCGCATGGCCACTCCACTGCTAGTTGACGACCTCGCCAGGACGTCGGCCCCACCCGTAGTTGTCTCTGGGCCGGAGCAGAGACAACAGCCGGACGCGTTTGTCGGCCGGATTACGGCCGGGATTTCCGGAAATGATGACATGGTCGCCGACCTTCAGCGTGTCTTTGCCCACGCCCTGTGCGCCAAGCTGCCCGGTGCCGCCCCATTCGATCGTGTACCGCAAGATCCAGCCGTCCTTCTCCTTGACGGTGAG
>CAVREM010000089.1:0-12388 GCA_963720005.1 uncultured Acidobacteriota bacterium
GCGCAGTCCCATCGAATTCTCATCCAAATCCCATGGATTCCCGAAGACCTGCGACAGGGCGGCTGTCTATGCTGCACCGCATCAGCAGTCCACGACAGAGCTCTTCAGGAGGTTCAGATGGTTACGGAATTTCCGACTCGCTCACGACAGACCAGGGCGCGTGCGTCAGTCACGCTGGCGGCGGCACTGCTCTCAGGCGCGGTAGCCGTACCCGCGGACGCCCGGCAATCCTGCTCGCCAGTCTTGCAATGGAACGAATACGCCCTGCAGGCCACCGTCACCGCAGCGCAGGGAGCCGTTCCGCAGATCCGGAGTCTCGCCATCGTCCACGCGTCCATGCACGACGCCCTCAACGCCGTTCAGCCGACCTACGACACCTACCTGTCCGTCACGCCGGCGCCGGCAGACGCGTCGGCGGATGGAGCGGTCATTGCCGCCGCGCACCATGCACTCAGGAGACTGTTTCCGTCGCAGGCCATGGATCTCGATGGCAAGCGATCGTCATCGCTGGCCTCGTGCGGCGTCGCCGACACGAACGCCGGCATCGGTGCAGGAGTGAGTGCCGCCGAGGCCATCTTCACCTTGAGATCAACGGATGGTGCCGCGCAGGCGGGCGGACCCTACGTGCCCCCGTCCAACGCTGGAATGCCCGGCGTATGGCAACCGGTAGGTGCGGCGCCCGTGGTCTCCCCTGGCTGGGGAAACGTGAAGCCGTGGGTGATGCGCAGCGGATCGCAGTTCCGGCCCGACCCTCCGCCCGCCCTCGGGAGCGAGAAGTACGCCCGTGATTACGAGGAGGTCAAGGCATTCGGCGCGAAGACCGGCTCGGCGCGCACGCCGGAACAGACCAACATCGCCATCTTCTGGGACGGATCGCCGTCAGCCATCTGGAACAGCGTGGCGCGTGGCGTGATTGTCGCGCGAGGATTGAATTCCGTGGCTGCCGCTCGCACGCTGGCGCTCATGTACGTCGCCGCCGCCGACGCGAGCATCGCGTGCTTCGACGCGAAGTACACCTACAGTTTCTGGCGGCCGATCAGCGCCATCCGCCGCGGCGACGAAGACGGCAACGGCAGCGACCGTCCCGGACACCGAGTGGGAGCCGCTCATCACGACCCATCAACATCCAGAGTACCCGTCCGGACACTCGACCAACAGCAGCGCGATGGCCACCGCGCTGAAGCTGCTGTTCGGCGACGATCCCGGCGTGCCGATTGTCGCCACGAGCCCGCGGAATCCAACGTTCCCGCGGCATTGGACGAAATTCAGCGAGGGAGTCGACGAGGTCATCGCGGCGCGTATCTATATCGGTTTCCACTTCCGCAACTCGGATGTCGTCGGCGCGCGGCTGGGACGGCAGGTCGCGCATTTCGTCTTCACGCACGCGTTGCGCGATTGAGCCACGGACGTCGAACACTGGCGATCGGCGGTCAGCTCTCAGCGATCAAAGAGAGGAACGCTGAGAGCTGACCGCTTCTACTGCGACTTCCCTCTCGCCGTAATCGGCCACACGACCTCGACCTTGTCCTTCCGGATCCCGTAGATCTGGTCGTATTCGTTCACCACCGGATCGCAGTGCGGCACGATCACCTCGAGCAGGTCGCCGATCTTGTACTGCTTCGACGGCGGCGTCGTGAGGCGGATGCTGCCGAACTCGTCGGAGCCGGCGGTGTACTCCATCCCCGGCTCGCCGATGACGCCGGGCGTCGGCGTGTTGAGCGTCAGCGCCTTGGTGCCCGCGTCGGTCGTCAACCGCCCCGGGAACCGGTTGTTCATCACCGTGGTCAGGACGGTGAGCGACGGCGCGAAGTCGGTGAACACCTCGTCGCCGTTCTCGCTGCCGATCGCCAGGTACTGCATGTCCATGAACAGGTAGCTGCCCACCTGCACGTCGGTGAATCCCGGGACGGCGTGCATGATGTTGTAGGTGCCGGTGCCGCCGCCGCTGAAGATTTCCGTGTTCAGGCCGGACTTCTTCATCGCCTCGAACGCCGCGGCGTTCGGCTCGATGGTCTTGAGCGCGCGCTCCTTGCGGGCGGCAAAGCCCTTCGCGTGCTGGACGCCGCCGTCGTACGACAGCATCCCGCGCAGCTTCAGGTTGGGCAGCTTGTCGATCAGCTGCGCGAGGGCCAGCGCGCCCTCCGCCGGAATGCCGCTCCGGGTCCCGACCGCCACGTCGATCACCACATCCGCCACGACGCCCGCCGCCTTCGCCGCCTCGGACAGATCCCGGGCGTTCTGCTCCTCGTCTACCGCTTGAATGAAATCGGGGTGCGATTTCCGGAGCGCCATCGCCCGCCGGATCTTGTTCTTCGACGGGTTCGACGTCGTCATCAGGATCCTGTCGACGCCGTTGGCGATCATCGCTTCCGCTTCACTGAGCTTGGCGCAGCAGATGCCGATCGATCCGGTGGAGAGCTGGTATTTCGCGATTGCGGCGCACTTGTGCGTCTTCGCGTGCGGGCGGCTGGGCAGGCCGTACTTCTTCAGCGCCGCCTGCATCTTCTCGACGTTCTTCTCCATCTTGTCCAGATCGACGCACAGCGCCGGCGTATCGAGCTCGAACTTCGACACGCCCGGCTTCACCGTGCCCTCGACCGCCATGGCACGCATCTCGGCCGCGGTGTAGCCCTTGACCGGCTTCGGGATCCAGAGGAACGCGGAAGCCGCGCCGGCGGCCGAGAGGAAGGAACGACGCGATGAGCCGGATGTGCGTGAAGGCATGTCTGTCTCCCTGATCAGGTGTGGCGGATTCTAGGAGCCCGCCACCACCTGGTCAAACCAAAAAACACGCACGGCGCGCGATCGCTGTCGCGCGAGGTCCGACACGTCGAGCCGCGCTCAGCTCTCCTTGTACTGCGGATGGGTCTCGATGAATGTGTCGAGCGTGCGCCGGGCCTTCGCCGCGCGCAGCAGCGGAATCCGCCCGGCAAGGAATCCGCCGACGCCGCCGATCGCCATCGACGCCCACTTGCGACTGTCGCAGCTGTCCTGCTGCTCGACAATCGAGCCGTCCCGGAAACGGAAGCGTGACTGAATGACGTTGCGCACCTTCCGGCCCTTCGCCCTGAACGTGTAATCGTCCACGACGGTGACAAAGGCGGTCCGATCGTCGACTTCATCGATTTTGAATGTCGTCTTGATGTCGCCGTCGCAGATCATGTGCCACATGGCATGGATGCGCTTTCGGCCTTCGAGCTTGAACGCGATGTCCCGGAAGCTCGCGTTCTCCGCGTAACACGCCGCCATCGCCTCGTGATCGTGCCGATCGAGCGCCGTGAACAAGCGAGTCAGGACTTCAGAATGGGAGTGCATGTTCCCTCCTCAGGGGCCGGCGATCGAACGGTCGCCGGTCGCGGCGACTATGGTCAGGATGTGGCCGCGACGCTGTTCCGTTTTGCACACGCGAGACGCAGGGAACACGTCCCGGATCAGGAGTGTGACGGACGACCTGACGCAGAAGCTGTCCTCTGGTGTCACGCGAATGTCGTCTGCCCGCCCCGCTGAGATTCGCGGCCCCCATTCCACAGCAGCGCCGTCGAGAAGCCGAACAGGATCAGCAGACTCAAACTGGCTGTGGCGGGCAGCAGCAGTGTGCTGACAGGGTTGGGGGTGAGAAGGTAGGAGGCGAACACGACCGCGTGGACGAGCACCGGGTTTGCGAGCAGGAACCAGCGGGGATACGCAGTGTTCCCGCTGAGAATCGCTGTGGCCAGCCACATGCTGCCGGTGAATCCCGCCAGGAAGACGACTGCCTGGAGTGGCTCGACGAACAGGTGCGCATCCGCCAGAAGACGGGTCAGCACGGCCTGCGTTTCAGGCGATGTGCCGACCCTCGCCTGGAGGATCAGCGCGAGGCCGGCAACGCTGCCATGAAAGGCCCCACCCGCCGCCGCCACATAGCCCAGGAGCGCCGCGACTGGAATGGAGAGCCATGCCCCGGCGGGTCTGATCCCCTCGTAGAGGTGCCAGATGGCGATCAGGAAGAAAGGCATCATCAGCACGCCCAGGTAATGGCCAAGCAGCAGCCGCCACTTTGGAATCGTCAGCAGCATCGCGTCGGATTCGTAGCCGCCCGCCGGAGAGTACAGCAGCGAGATATCCGAGAGGCTCAGGGCGACCGCGGTGATGATGCCGACGATTCCAGCCAGCCGAAGCAACTCGAGGGTACGTCCCTGTGCGACCATGAGGAGCTCCTTCCAGACGAGAGGATTTCCTTTGCGTGTTGAGCATTCTCGGCGGTGTCGGGGTGAGAGTCGAGCCTGAAAGGCGGAGGCGGTGGCGGCGGTCGCCCGCTGTTAACATGCGATGTGAACGTGTACGTTGCGCTGCTTCGCGGCATCAACGTCGGCGGTAACAATCTGATCAGGATGCCGGCGCTGAAGGCCTGCTTCGAAGCGGAGCGCCTGCAGGATGTTGCCACTTACATTCAGAGCGGCAACGTTCTCTTCACGGCCGATCGTTCGAGCCAGCAGGCGTTGACCGCACGGATCGAGAAGGCGTTATCGCGAACGTTCGCGTACGAATCGCGCGTCGTGGTGCGCTCCTTCGAGCAGATGCGCACGGTCGTGCACCGGGCGCCGAAAGGGTTCGGCGAACAGGCCGACGCTTATCGGTACGACGTCATCTTCCTGAAGCACCCGCTGACCGTGGACGAGGCGCTGCAGAGCGTGACTGCCAGGCCCGGGGTCGATCGGGTTTTCGCCGGCGAAGATGTGCTGTATTTCTCGCGCCTCATTGCCAGAGCAACGCAGAGCCAACTCAGTCGCATCGTCGGCAAGCCCGCGTATCAGAACATGACCATCCGCAACTGGAACACGACCCGCAAGCTGCTGCAGTTGATGGAAGGAATGCGACGCCGGCTTCTAGCGTTAGTCCCTTGACAGGCAGGTGTTCACAGCCTGCAGTCCGCGGCGCGGCCGGCCGCCGGCCTCACACCACACGCGATCGACGAAGGCCACCGCATCGCGAAAGCCAGCCTCTCCGTTCCTGGCTGCTTCCTCGATACTCAGCCAGGCGTCGTAGCCCGACGTCACGAGAAGGCCGAGGACTTCGCGAATCGGCGCCACACCCGTCCCGATCGTCGTCGGCCCGAATTCCCCGCGGCGGCGCACGTCGCTGATGTGCACGGCGCCGAGCCTGGGACGGACGCGGGCCAGCAGGTCAAGCGGATCCTCGCTGAGGACGAGCGGGTTGGCGACGTCGAACAGCACCTGAAGGCCCGGAGAATCCACTCGCGCGAGCACGCTGAGGAACCTTTCGCACGGCTGCGTGAAGTCGTTGTGCTGCCACAGATAGCCGCGCACGTGGTTCTCGTACAGGAGTGTGACGCCCGCCGCGGCGGCGTCCTCGAGACAGCTCGTCAGCCCGGTGGCGATCCACGAGAGTGCCCCGACGGCGTCCTCGATCTCCGGGTGTGCCTGTCCCGCCGTCACGCGAATGTACGGCGCACCGAGATCGAAGGCCACTTCGATCCAGCGGCGTAACGACTCCGCCTCCTGGTGGCGCTTCGCGGCTTCCGGATGGGTGAAATCTGAATATGCCGCGAGAATGGCGATATGGATGCCCTCGGTGTCCGCCACGCGGCGCACGCCTCTGAGGTCCTCGCGGCTCAGCCCCCCGAGGTGCGCGACGCTGAGGTCGGCACCATCCAGTCCCAGGCTCCTCGCAAAGCGCAGCCAGTCCGCGAGGCTCATGGTCCCCGCGGTCAAGGCCTGATACAGGGACACAGGGAGGCAACTGAGCTGCATCGTCAGCGTCGGATCGGGCATCCGAGCCCCTGCCGATTCCTTCCGTCTACCGGGCTCGAGCGTCGCGACCCGCCGCGCGGCGTGTTCCAGAAGATGTGCCCGCCGCGGCTGGTGGCCGCCAGGATGTCGAGGGCGCCGTCCTTGTTCAGATCGGCGACCTGGATCATCGAGCCGACGCCGGACCGGTTGTTGATCAGCTCGGGCACGAATTCAGCGCCGCCGGGGGCCTTCGGATTGCGGACGGTCCGATACCAGTAGAGGACCGGCGCGCCGTGCGCGTCGGGATCGGTGTAGCTGTCCAGATGCGCCCAATGGCGCTTGCCGGTGATGATGTCCGGGATGCCATCGCCGTCGATGTCGCCGATCGTCAGCGCGTGCAGCTCGGTGAACGTGACGCCGCCGGCGTTCTGGCTCGCGAAGTCGTTCATGATCACGTGCTCGACGAACGAGATCTTCCCCGCCGGATCGCGCTTCTGCTCGTACCACGCCAGCCCGAATCCGTGGGCGGCGAGCGCGGTCACGACGTCGGGCAGCTTGTCGCCGTTCACGTCGTAGACCTCGATGTTGCCGCCGGCGTTGCCGTTGCGGCCGAACGCGCCCTGATGGAACGTCCACGGCGTCTGCGCGGCGCCCGCCGCGGGCTGCTCCCACCAGCCGTGCGGCGCGATGATGTCGACCTTGCCGTCGCCGTTGATGTCGCCGGCGCCGATGCCGTGAATGCTCGACGGAACGCCCGGCTGCGACACCGTGGTGGTCTTCCACGGACCCGTCGGATTCGACGCGATCCACGCCCACCCACTGCACGGAACTGGCGCGCACCGTAGATTGCATCCGGCTTGCCGTCGCCGTCGATGTCCTTGAACACGATCGACTCGGACGTGACGGGCACCGTGAACCCCGCGTACCGCGTCCAGCGCCGCGACTCCCCTTTGGGATTGACGTAGAGCACGGGCGTCCGCGATTCGACCACGAGGATGTCGTCCCAGCCGTCGCCGGTGTAGTCGAAGGCGAAGTTCACCATCGCCGGCGAGTACTCCTTCGCCGGGTTGTAGGGCTGTCCCGCGTACAGCTCCCGCGATTCCGTGAACGACGGGCCGAGGTAGAAGCGGTTGCCGATCGTCACGTCGAGGACGCCGTCGTGGTTGAAGTCGCCCGCGGCGGCCGACCAGCCGTAGATAGAAGTCCTCGAACTGCTGCGCGCGGAAGCGCGGCGCCGTCTGCTCGGCCGGCGTGATCCGGCGCGCGAGGTCCTTGATCGCGAGGTCCTTGAACCGGGCCTCGCCGGTGCCTCCGACATAGAGCGCGATCGGCCCGATAGCTGCCGGTGGTTCCGTCGATGGCGACGGCACTGCCGCGGCCGTTGACGTTCGAGCGGAAGATGTCCACGTCGACGAGCACTTCGACGCGGTTCCAGTCGCCGGCCTTGTAGGAGGGATCCGGCGGCGCCGCGAACATCGAGACGAATCCGGAAGGACCGCCGCGCTCCGCGGCCGCCGCGTCCGCCCGCTCCGCCGCGGCCGCCGCCACCGCCCCCTGCCGCCGCCGTGCGCCCGGCGCTGGAGGCGGCGGCGCGAAGCGCGCCTGGCCGCCGGCGTTGCGCGCCAGCGGCTCGCGATTCGTGATCTTTCCCTGCGCATCGACCGTGACCGCAGCCGTCGATCGCTCGTCGCCCGAGATCAGCGTGTAGACGCCCTTCGTCCCGTCCGCGCCCTTCTCGGACCGCACCATGACGCCCGCCGTGCACCCGGCGCGCAGCGGTACGACGCCGCGAACTGCACGTCCTGGTAGCCCTTGTCGAGCAGCAGCCAGCCGCCCTCGGGCGCCGTCGGCGTGCCGATGATCTCGCCGTTCTCGGCCCGCCACGTGGCCGCGCCGAGCTGCTGCATGCCGGTCAGCGCCGAGCCCTTGAACGTCCAGTCAGCGGCGAACGTTCGCGGCGCCTGGCCGCCGACGTCGATCGACACGGCGGCGGCCGCCAACGCGGTCAGGACGAATGCTGCGGTCTGTCGAGACATGGACTGCTCCCGGAATATGCGTGTGAGCCCGCGGTGTCGGATCACTGCTTCGGCAGCGCGAAGGCGATATACCCGTGCGGACCGGTCGGCGTCGCCGGCGCGCTGCCCGTGCCGCCGCCCTCCGCCCCGCCCACCTCGCCAGGTCCGGTCGGAGGCGACATGAACACCACGTACTGCCGTCCGTTCCACTCGTACATGGTCGGAATGCCGATCGACTGGCCCGCCGTCTTTCCCTTCCACAGGACCTTGCCGGTCTCGACGTCGTAGGCGCGCGCCCAGCCGTCCTTGCCGTTCTGGAACAGCAGCCCCGTCCTGGTCACCACCATGCCGTTGCGCGACCCGACGCCGCCGGTGTCGTGCGGTCCGTCGCCCTTCCCGGCGATGATCGACCGTCGCGGGATCGTCGCCGTTGGGCACCTGCCACTTGATCTCGCCGGTGTTCAGGTCGTAGGCGGTGATGGTCGTGTACGGCGGCTTGGTCGCGGTCGCCATCACGTTGTAGCCGGTCTGATACCGCGTCGGCAGCTTCGCGGCCGCGACGTCTTCCGGCCACGGCATGTTCCCGGCCGTGCCGCCGATCCCGGGGTAGAACGGGCCGCCATAGCGCGCCGGCAGCGGCGGGCGCGGTGCACCGCCCTGTGCGACGACGGGACCCGGCGGCAGCGCGACGGCGTTGGCACCGCCGCGTCCACGGCCACGGCCGCCGCCGCCTCGGCCAAACGGATTGGTGACTGTCAGGTACGAGTAGATCGCGCGAATCTCTTCGTTGGATGCATCGAGGATCGGCCGCATGTTGTTGCGGCCTTCCGAGACGATCACGCGCATGCTCTCTTCGTCGATGCGGTCCGTGACGCCGACGAGCGACGGCACGCCGGGAATGGCGCCGCGCTGATCGGCCCCGTGACACGCCGCGCAGGACCTGCGTGTAGGCGCGCCTCCCCTCGTTCAACACCCCCGCGTCGACCTGAACGCCGCCGCCACCGCCCCGTCCCTGCGCGGCCGGCGGATCCTTGACGTCGTTGAGGCGGAGCAGCGCCACCTGGTTGACGTTGGTGACGAAGACGAGGCCGCGCTGCGGATCGGCCGCGGCGGTGCCCCAGTTCGAGCCGCCCTGGTTGCCGGGCATCGAAATGGCGTCGCCGTTGAGCACGGTCGGATTGAAGATGCCGCCCTGCGGTCCCTTGCCGTTCTTCGCCTTGCGCACCCGCTCCTTCAGCGCCTCGTATTCCTCCGGCGTCAGCAGCCACGGGTTCACGTCGTCCTCGGTGAACGACTGCCGCGCGAACGGCGCCGGCTTGGTGGGGAACGGCTGCGTCGGCCACGACTTCTCCAACGGGACCTGGCTCACCTCGACCGGCCGTTCCTCAATCGGCCAGAGCGGAGCGCCCTTGACGCGGTCGAACACATAGAGGAAGCCGGTCTTGCCGGCGTGCGCGACGACGTCCACCTTCTTGCCGTTGTGCGTCACCGTCACGAGCTGCGGCGCCGAGACGTTGTCGAGATCCCACAGGTCGTGATGCACCGTCTGGAAATGCCACAGCCGTTTGCCGGTCTTCACGTCGAGGGCGAGCAGGCAATTCGCGAACAGGTTCTGTCCGGGCCGATCGCCGCCGTAGAAGTCGGCGGTGGCCGACCCGGTCGGGATGTAGACGATGCCGCGTTGCCTCGTCGATCGACATCTCCCCCCAGTTGTTCGCGCCGCCGATGTATTTCCAGCCGTCGGGAGGATTCGTCTCGTAGCCGAACTCGCCGGGACGCGGGATCGTGTGGAACTGCCACAGCAGCTTGCCGGTGAGCACGTCGTAGGCGCGGATGTCGCCGGGCGGCGTCATGATCTGCTCCCCCGACTGGCCGCCGAAGATCATGATGTTGCGCCAGATACGTCCAGGACTGGCAGGCATCGCGCGCGCGCTCGTCCCCTCGGCACGCAGGAGGCCGACCCGCATGTCGGAGATGCCGTTGTCGCCGAAGGACATGATCGACTTGCCGGTGCGCGCGTCAATCTCCTGGAGGAAGCTGTCGACGGCGAAGATCAAGCGGCGATCCTTGCCGTCGGCGCTCTGCCAGTAGTTGATGCCCTTGCTCGTGATGCCGTTCAGCCCCTCGTGCACCCAGAGCTCCTTGCCGGTCGCGGCGTCGAGCGCGACGAGCGAGGACGCGTTGCGGCCGAGGCCGTAGAGCACGCCGTTGGCGAACACCGGGCTGAAGGTCGGCGCGGCGTACGGGTAGAACCACGCCATCTCGAGCTTGGCGACGTTGGACTTGTCGATCTGCGTCGAACGGGTAGAAATTGGAGCTGTCGACTCCGGGCAGCGCCTTGATCGTGCCCTGGGCGGCCGGCGCGCCGAACCAGACGGCGGCCATGAGACCGGCGGCCATCGCGATCGACGAGAGGCGGCGGCCGCGGCTGGAAAGCACGTCACGCGAGCGTTTCGTAGGAAGGGATATGCGTGGCCATATGTGCGCCGGCACCGTAGCACGGCGGCGGCGCCGGGCAAGGCGATTTTCGAAAATCAACTGTTGTTCGATTATCTGGTCCGATGACGACAGCCGCTTGTCTAAAGAGCTTTAACAGGAGGGACAGGAGATCAGGAGGAGAATCCTTTCTGTTCGTCTTCATTCCGGCTCAGGCCGAATGAGATCAGAATGAAAGAGTATTCCTCCTGACCTCCTGATCCTCCTGTTAAAGCTCTTTTAGACAAGCGGCTGTCCGCTCGAATGAGCTCAGCCGCGCCGGAATTCCGTCGCCAGCTCACGCACGAGCGGCACCGGCACTCGCCCGTCGAACAGCGATCACGCGGTAGCGGAGCGTCAGCGGCCTGGCCGCTCGGCGATCGTCACCGGCTTTGCCGGAGACGATGCACGGGTTGACCATCCAGACGTAGCGCGGGTTGTGCCACGTCGCCGGCGGGTTGGACGGATGATCGACGACCGCACAGCCAATCGTCTTGCCGCTCGACAGCGTGATCGCGTAGGCGTACCAGTCCGCGGCCGGCCAGTTCAGATCCGCCGCCGAGTAATGAGGATCCGGAAGGGTGATCTTTCCCGACGGACCCTCGTACCAGGACTCGCCGTCGTTGCGCGCGCGAACGCAGAAGCCGCCGAACGGCGTCTGATTCAGCGTCATGTCCCAGTCCGGCGTGAGGCCGTACGTCAGATCCAGGATGTTCGCGTCCTCCCGTGCCCGCCAGACCGCTGTCGTCTGCTCGTCCACGTAGCGGTTGTTGCGAATCGTCCAGTCGTTCCGGATGGCGAGCTCCGCCGTCGTGTCGGTCGCCTTCACGAGCTGCACGTCGCGGTTGCGGATCACGCGCTGATCGGTCGGCGCGAACTCGCCCCAGCCCCAGAAATCCGCGCGCGCGATGTCGAACCCGTGCGTCGGGCGCGTCGGCCCCATCTTGCTGAAGTCGGCCTTCCGTTTGAAGTCGATCGAATGCCAGGCCAGGAAGATGCCGCGATGGTGCACGTGATCGCCCGGCGCGAGATCGGTCAGCCGCTCGCCCGACGGCGTCGTGACCGGATGGAAGCAGCAGGCGCTGTTGGCGCGCAGGTTCGATCCTTCAGGCTTGCTCGTCAGATAGGTGAGGGCGGCGCGGCCGCCCGGCGCTTTCAGCGACTTGCCGGCGGCGACCGGTTCGAGCTCGTAGGATCGATTCTGCATGTTCGCGCCAAAGGCCAGACCCGAGGCGGCGAGCAGGAACTCGCGCCGGTCAATCGGCTTCGTATTAGTGATCATGCTAGCTATCAGCTATCAGCTATCAGCTATCAGCTATCAGCTATCGGTGATCGACTGAGCGCTGATCGCTGACAGCTATCCTGGATTGGGCAGCATCAGGTCGCGGATCAGCGCTTCGAGATCGTGGCAGGCGGCGAGGAACTGGCGCAGCGTTCGCCGCGTCGGCGGGAACTGTCGAACTCGTCGATGGTCAGGCCGCCCTCGTCGTAGGCGCGCCGGAAATCCGCGAAGCGGTGAAGCTCCTCGACGATGGCGGGAGCGATGGGGTCGTCGATGCGCGGCCGACCGCGACGTCGCTGGCAATAAAGCGCTTCTGCCACGCGTAGGGCGGCGATATGACGACGTCGCCGCCAATCAGTTCGCTCCAGTGCATGTGATTGCGGAACGCCGCCGACAGCAGCCGCAGGCGATACCCGCGTTCTCGGAAGAGGCGATACGTCTTCTTGAACACCGCCACGCCCGCCCATTCCAGGAACCCGGGGTCGGTGCTGATGTCGCGCTTCTCTCCACCTTCAGCCAGTCGTCGAGACGGCCGACCATGATGGTGCACACCGGGCCCATCGTGCAGATGTCGTGGCCCGCGCGCGCGCGCCGCTGCAGGCCGCGCTCGACGGCTTCAGCGACCGCCACGCATTGCGGCAAGGTAAAGCAGACCGTCGCGTTGATGCTGATGCCGCGCTCGTCGCTTCTCGATCGCCTCCATGCCGGCGGCGGTCGCGGGAATCTTGACAATCATGTTTGGCGCCAGCCGTGCGAAGTGCACGGCCTGCGGACGATCCGTTCGAATCGCGGTAAAACCGTGGATCGGTCTGAATGGACAGCCGCCCGTTGCGGCCGCGATGGTGTCGAACGCCGGGATCAGCAGAGCCGCGGCCTTTGCCGACATC
>CAVREM010000090.1:0-41914 GCA_963720005.1 uncultured Acidobacteriota bacterium
GATGCATCAATGCCCTTCACGACCGACTACGAGAACATCCTGCTGAGCCTGTCGCTCATCGGCGACTGGACCGAGTTCATGAGGTTCCGAATCAGGGCACGACGATCTCGGCGCGATCGAGCAGGGCACGCGCCTGTTCAGAGCGTTCGACTTCCTGAACGCCTCGGGCAACCTGATGATGATTTTCAGCGACGGCCAGGATACCCAGGTGCGATTCACGGCCGGCACGTCGACAGGACATCGTCGCCGGCGCGTGCAGGCGAAGATTCCGGTCTACATGATCCGCACGGCTACAACAAGGCGCTCGGCGACATGGTGCCCGATCAGATCTGGCAGCCGGCGGTCGAGGCGACCGGCGGAAAGTTCTATGCGGCGCGAGACGAGGCGGCGATCTTGACCGCGATCAACGAGATCGATCGCCGCTCGGCCCGGACGTGTCGATGTCAAGAAGTACCGCCCCTCAGGGGCCGATCTCTCGCCGGCTACGCCTTCATCGCCGTGAGCTCTGGACCGTCGCGCTCACGCTCAAGCTCACGGTGCCATATTTTCGGAAGTTTCCGTGAACAGACGTTTGACCGTACGTGTTCGTTCGGACAACGCAGAGATCGCGGAGTTTTTTTGATTTTGTCTCGGCGGTCTCGGCGGTGAAGAGTATTTCTTCGCAGGCGATTAGGGCCTGCCGATTGAGGTCACGATGAAATCAGTAGTCGGTCCCCTCGTTGCCGCATCGTGCTCGCCCTGGCCGGCGGGGCGTTCTGGCTCGCCGGCAAAACGGAGAAGCGGATCGCCGACGTCCACAAGCAGCTCGCGACGCTGCGCTACGCCGAGGCGGAAAGCGAAGGCGAGCGGTCGAGGGGTTGCTGGCCTCGAGCGCCGGTGCCTGGTCAGCCCGCGTCGGCCGAAACCGACGTGCGCGAGACGCGCGCCAACGGCCGGCTACTGGCGAGCGGACTACGCGGCGATCGCCCGCGGCGCGACGCCAACGGCGTGGTCACCGAGACCGATCCCGCGATCCTGCTGCTCTCCGCGAACGCGGCGTTCCGCGCGAGCCAGGCGCGACCGATCGGGCGACATCGTCCGCCGGCTCGACAACGTCGTCAAGAGCTACGGCGAGGTACTGAAGAGCCGAGGCCGGCGACTGCAGCGCCAACGTGCAGGCGTGCGAGTCGCGGGCGATGGACGCGGCCTACAACTACGAATACGCGATCCGCGCGCGCGAGACGCTGGTCCGCGGCCGCGGGCCGACGCCGGCAAGAAGCCGCGGCGCGGGCGGCGCCGAACGGCGGAGACGAAGTGGACCTACCGTCGGGACCGACGCTGCATGGACGTCCGGGCGGCCGCCGCCGGCGACCGAGATGAATCAATTCAAGATCGTCATCCCCAAGCGCGGGGAGGAACGAAAGGACGCCCCTGACGCCGGAAGGGGGGCAGAAGATACGAAAGGGGTTAGCGTTGACGGGACGTGGGCAAGGTGCAGGATGATCAGGCAGATGTTAGGTGCTAGGGATTGACCTCGAGACGGTTCGGTTCGCGGATCCGGAGTACCTGTGGCTGCTGATTGCGCCGGGCGTGCTGCTGGTGGCTGGGTCGTGGCAGCTCACGGCGCGGCGGCGCGATGCGCGGCGCTTCCGCCAGCATCGGCGCCTGCCGGTCCGCGAACGCTTTCCGATCTTCGGCGGGCTCGTGTTCTGGCTGTGCCTGATCCTCGCGAGCGCCTGCATGATCGTCGCGCTGGCCCGGCCGACGGCGGCCGCCGTCGCTCGTGCGCACCGCCGGCATCGACCTCGTCATCCTGCAGGACGGCTCGGCGTCGATGCGCACGCGCCGACGTGCCGGGCAACCGGTGGCAGCGCTCGATGCGGTTCCTGCGGATGCTCGGCGAATCGCTCGGCTGGAAAGACGATCGCATGGCGATGGCGCTGTTCGCGCAATCGCCGCGCCGCAGGTCCGGCTGACGAAGGATCCGAACACCTTCTTCTTCTTCCTCGATCATCTCGCGCAGCGAATCGCCGTTCCGGCTCGAAGACGACACGACCTGGGACACCAACATCGAGCTCGGCATCTCCTGGGGGATGCGGCTGATCGAGAAGGACAAGGAGATCCACGGCAAGTCGCCGAACGCCAAGGCGTTCGTGCTGGTCTCGGACGGCCAGGCATGGAGCGGCGAGGTGGCGCGATCGCTGAAGCTCGCCCGCAGCCAACGACGTCCCGGTCTGGGTCGTCGGCGTCGGGACGACGATCGGCGGCTTCATTCCCGAGCCGGAGCGCCGGCCCGAACGACACGACGCCGCCGCGAGCCGCCGATGCGCTCGTCGCTCGACCGCTCGTCGCTGTCGAGATCGCGGCCGCCGGCGGCGGCGAGTATCTCGAGCTCGATCGCGAGGGCGACCGCGAAATCGCCAACCGCATCATCGACGCGACGCGGCGGCGCGCCGGATCGCGCGGGCTCGAGGTCACGAACGAGGAGCTCTACTGGCGGTGCCTGGCTCGCGGCCGCTCTCTTCCTCGGCGTCGGCTTGCTGTTCATGCAGGAGCGCATCGAGCTCTGGCTGCAGGCGGCCGGCGCGGGGGCGGCGCTCGCCTTCGTGTGGACGCTGACTAGATAGCATGGGAGCGTCGACGGGTGCCGTCGCCGCCCTGCTCTTCGGCTCCGGGTTCTGCGCGCTCGTCTATCAGGTCGGCTGGCTGCGCGAGTTCCGGCTGATCTTCGGCGCCTCGACCGCGGCGTCCGCCGCGGTGCTCGCGATCTTCATCGGCGGGCTCGGCGCCGGCGGGCTGCTGCTCGGCCCGCGCGTCGACCGTCACCCGCGCCCGCTCCTGTTCTACGCCAACCTCGAGCTGATCGTCGCCGTGACCGCGGCGCTGAGCCCGCTGCTGCTCGGGCTGGCGCGGGCGATCTATCTCGCCAGCGGCGGATCGACCGGGCTCGGGACGACCGTCGCGACCATCGAGCGGCTGCTGCTGAGCGTCATCGTCCTCGCCGTGCCGACCCTCGCGATGGGCGGCACGCTGCCGGCGGCCGCGCGCGCCGTCACGCGCGCCGCAGATGTGCGGCGGCAGCACCTGGCCGTGCTCTACGCGGCCAATACGCTCGGTGCCGTCGCCGGCTGCCTGGTCGCGACATTTTTCCTGCTCGAAGATCTTCGGGACGCGCACGACATTGTGGCTGGCCGCCGCGCTGAACGTGCTCGTCGCGATGCTGGCGCGGGTGCTGGAACGGCGGACGCACGGGGCACGTGACGGCGGTCGGCGACGAGCTCCCGAGCACACGCGACCTCGACCGCGACCCGCCCACCTGCCGCTCCGCCGCCCCGCCCGCCCTTCCTCGTCGTCGCGTCCGCGACCGTGGGTTTCGCGTTCTTCCTGATGGAGCTGGTGTGGTATCGGCTGCTGGGGCCGCTGCTCGGCGGGTCGGTGTTCACCTTCGGCCTCGTGCTGGCCGTGGCGCTGGCCGGCATCGGCATCGGCGGGCTGTTGTACTCGCTGGTCGGGCGTGACCGGCCCGCGTCGCTGTCAGGGTTCGCCGTGTGCTGCTGCTCGAAGCCGCGGCGGTCGCCGCGACCTTCGCGCTCGGCGATCGCGTGGCGCTGCTGGCGCTCGCCCTGCTGCCGCTCGGCGGCGTCGGATTCCCCGCCGCGATCGCCGGCTGGACACTGGTGGCCGCGATCGTCGTGCTGCCCCCGGCGATCATCGCCGGCTATCAGTTTCCGATGTTGATCGCGCTCTTCGGCCAGGGCCGCAAGCGCCTCGGCCGCGACGTCGGCCTGGCCTACGCGGCGAACACCGGGGGCGCGATCGTCGGGTCGCTCGCCGGCGGGTTCGGCGCCCTGCCGTGGCTCTCCGCGCAGGGCGCATGGCGACTGGTGGCCGCGGTGCTCGTCACGCTCGGGCTCGCCGCAGCCGTTGTTCGACGTTCGGGGCGCGAGGCGCCGAAGCCGGCAAGGACAAGGTCGTGGATTCCTGGCTTCGCTGACGGAATCACTCTCCTTCTGCTCGCGGCCGCCGGGGCGAGCGGCGATCTGGCGTCACGGCGGCATCGGCGCCGGCCGGGGCGCCGCGCGATCTCTTCGCGTCGGTGCGCCGGCCGGCGCCGATGCCGCCGTGACGCCAGATCGCCGTCGGCCCGGCGGCCGCGAGCAGAAGGAGAGTGATGGCGGCGAGCGCCAGGATCCCGACCTTGTCCTTGCGGGCTTCGCGTGCTTTGCGCCCACGTCGAAGACGGCCGCGGCGAGGCCGAGCGCGACGAGCACCACCGCCACCAGGCGCCAGGCGCCGGGCGCGGTGAGCCACGGCAGCGCGCCGAACCCGCCCGCGAGCGAACCGAAGATCGCGCCCGTGGTGTTCGCCGCGTAGGCCAGGCCGACGTCGCGTCCGAGGTGGTCGCGGCCCTGGCCGAAGAGCGCGATCAGCATCGGAAACTGATAGCCGGCGATGATCGCCGGGCGGCAGCACGACAATCGCGGTCACCAGCGTCCAGCCGCCGATCGCGGCGGTGAATCCGACCGCGCCGAGCGGCAGCAGGGCGAGCGCCAGCAGCGCCACGCGATCGCCGAGGGCGAAGGTCGCGGCGACCGCCGCGGCTTCAAGCAGACAGCAGACGGCGAAACCTGACAGCGACGCGGGCCGGTCGCGCCCAATCAGCGAGTAGAAAAGCCCGCCGATGCCGATGCCGACCAGCGCCACGGCGAGCACGAGGCCGAAGGTGAACACCGACCCGCCGAGCAGCGGCCCCAGCAGCCGATACCAGACCAGCTCCATCAGGAAGAACGCGAAGCCCACGGTCGCGGACGGCGATGAGGAGAAAGGCGATGGGCGCGGGCAGGCAGGCAGGTGGGGCGGGGCGGCGTGCAGTGAGAGAGCGGCGGGCTTCGTCACCCGCACCCGTCCTGCATTGCTGCCGATCGCGCCGGTCCAGCACCCGCGCGAGCATCGCAACGAGCAGAGTTCAGCGCCGCGGCCAGCCACAGCGTCGTGCGCGTGCCGAAGACCTCGAGGAGGAAAAATGTCGCGACCAGACATCCGGCGACGGCGCCGAGCGTGTTGAGCGCGTAGAGCAGGGCAACGTCGCTGGCGCCGCACGTCGCCCGAGCGGGTGACTCCGCGCGCGGCCGCGGGCAGCGTGCCGCCCATCGCGATCGTCGGCACCGCGAGGACGAGCGACGCTCAGCACGCAGCCGCTCACGATGCGGCGACAGGCGTCCCGAGCGCATGGCGATCCACCGCTCGCGAGATAGATCGCTCGCGACGAGCACGAGCAGGAGCGGGCTCGCTGCCGCCGAAACGGCGATCATCGGTTTCGAGGTGCGCGTAGAACAGCAGCGGGCGGGGATGGCGGTCGGCGCGCGGCCGAGGAGCAGGCTGCCGACGCCGAGTCCGCCGATGAAGATCGCGAGCACCGCGGCTGACGCCGCGGTGGAGGCGCCGAAGATCAGGCGGAACTCGCGCAGCCAGGCGACCTGGTAGACGAGCGCGCAAAACCCCGAACCGAAGAGCAGGGCAGCGACCGGCACAGCGCTGCGCTTCGCATGCTAGCGGGTCAGCGTCCACACGAAGGCGAGCGCCGCGCCCGCGCCGGCGGCCTGCAGCCAGAGCTCGACGCGCTCCTGCAGGAACAGCAGGCCGAGGCACAGGAAGCACCGCGGCCGCGAGCAGGCAGCGCCAGTAGAGCTCCTCGTTGCTGACCTCGAGCCCGCGCGATCCGGCGCGGCGCCGCGTCGCATCGATGATGCGGTTGGCGATTTCGCGGTCGCCCTCGCGATCGAGCTCCAGGTATTCGCCGCCGCCGGCGTTGGCAATCATCGACAGCGACGGCGCGGTCGAGCGACGAGCGAATCGGCGGCTCGCGGCGGCGTCGTGTCGTTGGGCCGGCGCTCCGGCTCGGGGATGAAGCCGCCGATCGTGGTGCCGACGCCGACGACGCAGACCGGGACGTCGTTGGCTGCGGGCGAGCTTCAGCGATCGCGCCACCTCGCCGCTCCACGCCTGGCCGTCGGTGACCAGCACGAACGCCTTCGCGTTCGGCGACTTGCCGTAGATCTCCTTGTCCTTCTCGATCAGCCGCATGCCCCAGGCGATGCCGAGCTCGATGTTGGTGTCCCAGGTCGTGTCGTCTTCGAGGCGGAACGGCGATTCGCTGCGCCGAGGTGATCGAGGAAGAAGAAGAAGGTGTTCGGATCCTTCGTCAGCCGCACCTGCGGCGCGGCGATGTGCGCGAACAGCGCCATCGCGATGCGGTCGTCCCTCCAGGCCAGCGACTCGCCGAGCGTGCGCAGGAACCGCATCGAGCGCTGCCAGCGGTTGCCCGGCACGTCGGCGCGTGCGCATCGACGCCGAGCCGTCCTGGAGGATGACGAGGTCGATGCCGGCGGTCCGCACGAGCGACGCCGCCGCCGTCGGCCGCGCGAGCGCCACGATCACGCAGGCGCACGGCGACGATCAGGCACAGCCAGAACACGAGGCCGCCGAAGATCGGAAAGCGCTCGCGGACCGGCAGGCGGCGATGCTGCCGGAAGCGCCGCGCATCGCGCCGCCGCGCCGCCAGCTGCCACACCCAGCCGACCAGCAGCACGCCCGGCGCAATCAGCAGCCACAGGTACTCCGGCTCCGCGAACCGCACCGTCTCGAGATCAATGCCCGAGCACTGAGCATTCCTAGCATCCTGCACCTTGCCTAATTCCAGCAACCCTACCCCTTGCGTATCTTCTGCCCGCCCTTGCCGGCGTCGGGGGCGTCCTTGCGCTCTTCGCCGCGCTTGGGGATCACGATCTTGAACTGGTTCATCTCGGTCGCCGGCGGCGGGCCGCCCGGGCGTCCGTGCAGCGTCGGTCCCGACGGCAGGTCCGCTTCGTCGTCGCCGCCGTTGAGCGCCGCACGCGCGTCGCGTTCTTCGCCGGCGGCCGGCCCGCGGCCGCGGACCAGCGCCTCGCGCGCGCGGATCGCGTATTCGTAGTTGTAGGCCGCGTCCATCGCCCGCGTCTCGCACGCCTCGATGTCGGTGGCGCACGTCGCCGGCCTCGGTCTTCAGCACCTCGCCGTAGGTCTTGACGACGTTGTCGAGCCGGCGGACGACGTCGCCGCGATCGGTCGCGCGCCTGGCTGCGCGCGGAAGCCGGCGTTCGCGGACAGGAACAGGATCGCGGGATCGGTTTCGGTGACCACGCCGTTCGCGTCGCGTCGCGGCGCGATCGCCGTCGTAGTCGGCGCGCCAGTAGCCGGCGGCCGCGCGCGTGTCGCGCACGTCGGTCTCGGCGGCGCGCCCGACCACCGGCACCCGGCGCTCGAGGCCGAGCGACTCCTCGACCGCCTCGCCTTCGCTTTCCGCTTCGTCGTAGTGCAGCGTCGCGAGCTGCTTGTGCATGTCGGCGATCCGCGTCTCGGTCTGGCCGACGAGCCAGAACGCGCCGCCCGCGAGGGCGAGCACGATGGCGGCGACGAGGGGACCGGCGACTGATTTCATCGTGTCCTCAATCGGCAGGCCTGACAGCCTGCGAAGATAACTCTTGACCGCTGAGGACACGCCGAGGCAAAATCGTCAATACAGATCTGCGATCTCTGCGTTCTCCGTGCTAACCGTGATGGTCGAACGTCGTCTTCACGGAAACTTCCGGAAATACGGCACCGTCAGCTGCAGCGTCAGCGCGACGGTCCAGAAGCTCGCCGCGATGAAGGCGTAGCCGGCGAACTTCGGCTGCTGCGGTGCTGTACAGCTTCACGTCGACGCGTCCCGCCGACCGGCGATCGATGTCCTTGATCGCGTTCAGGATCGCCGCCTCGTCTCCCGCGGCGTAGAACTTGCCGCCGGTCGCTTCGATCGCCGGCTTCCAGATGTCGTCGGGCAGCACGCCGCCGAGCGCCTTGTTGTAGCTCGGTGCGGATCATGTAGACCGGAATCTTCGCCTGCACGGCGCCGGCGACGATCTCCGACACGTGCTTGCCGTGAATCGTCACCTGCGTGTCCTGGCCGTCGCTGAAGAGCACCATCAGGTTGCCGGAGGCGTCGAGGAAGTCGAACGCCTTGAACAGGCCCGGTGCCCTGCTCGATCGCGGCCGAGATCGTCGTGCCCTGATCGGGGAACTTCATGAACTCGGTCCAGTCGCCGATGAGCGACAGGCTCAGCAGGATGTTGTCGTAGTCGGTGGTGAACGGCGTCACGACGTACGCCTCGTCGCCGAACTCGACGAGCGCCGATGAGGTCGTGGTACTTGCCGTTGATCCGCTGCCGGATGAACGCTTCGGCGGCGGCGACGGTCGGTGAAGAAGGTCGCCTCGTTCGGCGCCTTGGCGTTGAGGCCGCGCGGCCGGGAAGCGCGCCATCATGCTGGACGACGCGTCGATCATCACGGCGATGCGGCGGCCCGGGAAGCTGACCTGCTCGTGCGTCAGCGACGAGTACGGATCGGCGAGCGCCATGATGAAGAACGGCACGCCGGCGAGGAACAGCAGCAGCGCGCCGTGGCGGACGAGCGCGGTCAGCCTCGAGCCGCCGCTCCAGTCGAGCACCGCCGGCAGCGCCACCTGCGTGCGGCCGGCCTTGCGTGCGGGTCAGCGACGCGCACGACGAGCACCGCCGCGCACAACCCGATCAGCACGACCGTCGCGATGATCGCGTCGTTGCGATGGGTGAACAGCAGATCGGCGGCGCGCGAGTTCCGCCACTCGATCACCATCTCCCGGATGACGGCCGGGACCTGGGTTATCGGGACCACGCGCGGTTGTCCAGCGCGGTGCCGGCCCGCCAGGCCGCGAGCCGCTTCATGATCCAGATCTGCTCGAGCTTCACGCGGCCGAGCACCCGCCTGGCGGTCGCGAGCGACTCGTCGAGCGCGGCCTCGTCGAGCGCGCCCTCGCGGCCGAAATGCGCCGTCGTGAAGGCGGTCAGCGCCTGGCCGAGCGATTCGAGCAGCTCGGTCCGGCTGGCGTTCGCGGCGCCCGCGCGCGAGCTCGCGCCCGATCGACTGCGGCGTGACGCGCGCCGGAGACCGCGATGCGCCGGCCGCGCGGCCATCCCGCCTTCAGAATCAGCCGGCCGGCCTCCGGGACGTCCTCGCCCTTCGGCCGACAGCTTGTTCGCGGGCAGCAGGCTGACCGGCCGCCCGAGCATGTAGGTGCCGGCGATCCGCAGCGCGGCCAGCGCGCGTCCCGCCAGATCCGGCGTCCAGCCGCCGCGGTCGCGCTCGCGCCGGACGGCCGCGAGCTCGCGGCCGACGCCGCGCATCACCGTGCCGTCGGTCATCAGGCGATCGGTGACGGTCGCGGTCTTGCGGTAGCGGCGCGCGAAGCGGACGAGCGCGAGCAGCGCCATCAGCCCCGCGAGGACGAACAGGACGCCGCCGATGATGGTGAAGAGGTTGGCGCGGAACGCGCGCTGGTCGAGGTCGCTGAAGGTTTCACCCGGCGTGTCGCGGATGTCGGTCGCGTCGGCCGGCACGAGCGACATCACGCGCACCGACTGCGGCGGCAGCAGGTAGGTCTGGTCGCGCCCCTGCAGCGCCGCGCTCCGGTCGCTGACCTTGGTCTGCACGCGGTAGCTCAGCTTGGTTTCCGGCAGCGAGACGTCCTTGCCGAACAGGTTCTCGGCGATCAGGCGCAGCCGGTAGACGTACTGGAAGAAGCGGCGCTGGTCGGTCCGCAGATCGGCGCCGTGCGAGCCGCCGAGCACCTCGAACGGCGCGAACTGCACGACCGACGGCTCGAGCCGCGACTGATCGACGACCACGGTGGCGGCGTCGGTCTCGAGGACGGCGCAGGTCAGGACGACCGTGAACGGCTCGCCGACGCGAACCGCGCCGGCGCTCGTGCGCCACCAGCACTGCAGCGGATCGGTCTCGACGTTCTGAGCTCGTGCGAAGCGGGGCGATCGCGACGCAGAGCACAGGCAATGTGAACACAGCGAACCTCTGCACGATCTCCGTCACGAACCATCACTGTCACGCCGACCTACCACGGAAACCTACCTGACCCTATCCGCGCTACGTGTCCCGACACGCTCTAAGTCTACGCCGCTTTCCTCAGCCGGCGTTCGGCGATGAACTCACTGAGCGCGATGGTGGTCTGCTGTTCGTCGACGCCGATGCGCAGGACGTCGAGGTCCACCGCCTTCGCCATCCGCGCGACCTCGTCCTGCCAGCTTCGCGTGCGCGACGAGAGCGCGCGCAGCGCCTTGCGCGACAGGACGCGCGATCGCCCGGTCTCGACGTCGAACGCCTCGATCCAGCCGGCCGAGATCGGCGGCAGCTCGAACGCGAAGGCGCTGTCGATCAGCACGATGAACACGTCGTGCGACGAGTTCAGCTGGCCGAGCTCCTTCAGCACCGGCGCCGGCCTCGTCGAAGAGGAAGTCCGAAATCACCGGCACCATCGACGTCTTCCGCATGAAGCCGGCGAGCGACATGCTCAGGCTGTCGGCGCGCTTCAGCGGCTGCAGGCCGTGCTGGAACTGATAGGCGTCCAGGCAGTGAATCACCTGGTTCTTGCCGATGCGCGGGCGGATGGCGGCGAGCTGCTCGAACTTCGCGTCGAAGGTGATCAGGCCGAACATGTCCTGGAAGAACACCGCCGACATGCCGATGGTGCCGATGGTGCGGGCGATCGCCGCGGCGATCGGGATGCCGTCGATGCCGCAGCGCGTGGAGAGCGACGCGTCGGCGACGGCGATGACCGTCGCGGTGCTGCGCTGCTCGTACTCGCGGACCACCATCGGGCTGAAGTTGGTCAGCGTCGACTGCGCCCAGTCGATGTTCGACATCCGGTCGCCGGGCTGCCAGTCGCGCAGGCCGACGAAGTCGAAGCCGTGCCCGTGAAACAGGCTCCGGTGCTCGCCGATCGTGAACTCGCGCATCCGGCGCATGATCAGGAGCTCGATCTCGGCGAGCTCCGACAGGTTCACGAACGGCTCGACGTCCTGCTCTCGGGTTCTCATGAACTATTCAGAGTTCCGCTAGCTCTAGTCACGCTTAGTCGCAAGCTCGTGGCCCGCTGAGCGCCGAGCCCTCAGCCTCCCAGCTCCCTGACTTATGGAATCGCCACCCGCTCGACGACGTCGGCGATGACGCTGTCGGTGGTCAGGCCGTGGCTCGCGGCGTGCGGGCCGAGCCAGATGCGGTGGCCGAGGATGTAGAGCGCGAGATCCTGGATGTCCTCCGGGTAGACCTCGGTCCGCCGGCGCACGAGCAGCGCCCAGACCTTGGCCAGGCGCCCCCAGCAGATGATCGCACGCGGCGAGGCGCCGAGGTCGACGCCGTGCTCGACCAGCTCCGAGGGCGAGTGGACGTTCCAGTCGGTCTCGGGGTTGAAGGGGCGCGTCGCCGCCACCAGCCGCTGGATGTAGGTGGCGAGCCGCGGGTGCAGGAACACCTGCTCGTTGATCGCCCCGCGCAGCTGGACGATCCGCTCCTTCGACATCAGCTCGTTCAGCCGCACTTTCTTGAAGTCGAAGTGCACCAGCTTGGCTTCCTCCTCGGGCGGCAGGTAGCCGATGTTCACCATGATGGCGAACCGATCGGTCGCCGCTTCCGACAGCGGAAACGTGCCCTGCCCGAGCTCCACCGGGTTCATCGTCGCGATCGCGAAGCTGAACGCCGGCAGCTCGTAGGTCGTCTTGCCGACCGTCACCGTGCGGTCCTGCAGCGCCTCGAGGAAGGCGCTCTGCGACTTGAGCGGGATGCGGTTGATCTCGTCGAGGAGGATGACCTCCGCCTCCACGAGCGGACCGAACTCGGTCATCATCTCGCCGGTGGCGGGATTGATCATCTGGAAGCCGACGACTTCGGTCGGCTGCAGGTCGGCGCGGCCCTGGAGCCGGGCGAACTTCGCGTTGCTGATGGCCGCGAGGATCACGCCGAAGAACGTCTTGCCGACGCCGGGCACGCCGCGCAGCAGCAGGTTGCCGGCGTTGACCTGGCGTTGCTCCTTCTTGTCGTACGAGGTCGGGATCTCCGACATCAGGACGACGTTGGCGAGCGCCTTGGCGGTTTCGTAGCCGACGAGGGCTTTTCCGCCTTCGGCGACGATCGAGTCGTGGAAGGCGATGGCTTGTTCGAGGTCAGGATGCATCAAATGGGACTGACATCTTATCCGATAGAATACGGTTCGATGAACAAAGTGCTGGAGAGCGCCGAAGCGGCCGTTTCGCGCATCCCCGACGGCGCCACCATCATGATGGGCGGCTTCGGCCTCTGCGGGATTCCCGAGACCCTGATCGCGGCCCTCCACGCACGCGGCACGACGGGGCTGACCGTCATCAGCAACAACGCCGGCATCGACGATTTCGGCATCGGCGTGCTGCTCAAGTCGCGTCAGGTCCGCAGGATGATCGCGACCTACGTCGGCGAGAACAAGGAGTTCGAGCGGCAGTTCCTGACCGGCGAGCTCGAGGTCGAGCTCGTGCCGCAGGGGACGTTTTCCGAGCGAATCCGCGCCGGCGGCGCCGGCATTGGCGGTTTCTTTACGCCGACCGGCTATGGGACGCTCATCGCCGAAGACAAGGAAACGCGGACGATCGACGGCACCCGCTACGTCCTCGAGCAGCCGCTGACCGCCGATTTTGCGTTCGTCAAGGCCTGGAAAGGCGATCGCGCGGGCAACCTGGTCTACCGGAAGACCGCCCGCAACTTCAACCCGGTGATGGCGACCGCCGCCAGCGGTGACCATCGCCGAGGTCGAGCAGCTGGTCGAACCGGGCGACATCGATCCCGACCACGTCGTCACGCCGGGGATCTTCGTGCGGCACATCCTGCAGGGCGCGCACTACGAGAAGCGCATCGAGAAGCGGACGGTCCGAGAAGCGGCATGCAGGCAGGTCTAGGGACTCGGGATCAGGGATCGAGATCGGGACTCACGGGATTCGGGATCAGCGTGATTAGCATATGGACATCCGAGACCGGATCGTGACGCGCGTCGCGCGCGAGCTGAAGGACGGCGACTACGTCAACCTCGGCATCGGGATGCCGACGCTCGTCGCGAACCACATCCCGCCGGGCGTGCAGATCACGCTGCACTCCGAGAACGGGCTGCTCGGCATCGGGCCGTTTCCGGCCGAGGACGAGGTCGATCCCGACCTGATCAACGCCGGCAAGGAAACCGTGACCGAGCTGCCGGGGTCGTCGTATTTCAGCAGCGCCGACTCGTTCGCGATGGTGCGCGGCGGCCACATCGACCTCACCGTCCTCGGCGCGCTGCAGGTGGACCAGGAGGGGAACCTCGCGAACTGGATGATTCCCGGCAAGATGGTGAAGGGCATGGGCGGCGCGATGGATCTGGTGGCCGGCGCCAAGAAGGTCGTCATCGCGATGGAGCACACGACGAAGGACGGCGGCCACAAGATCCTGAAGCAGTGCACGCTGCCGCTGACCGGCCTGAAGGTCGTGCACCTGATCGTCACCGAGCTCGCGGTGATCGAGGTCACGCCGCAAGGGCTGGTGCTGAAAGAGATCGCCTCGGACACGACGGTCGAGCAGGTGCGGAAGGCGACGGGTGCCGATCTCATCGTCGAACGGCACGCCCGCGGTCTTCTGAGGATCGCGATCGAACGCAGGCTCGGCAGAGAGCGCTAGAGTAACCGGTGACCCGACCCGACCAGGCTTCACGCCGACTCTGCGTTCGACGTCGCGGGAGGTTTCATGAACACCTATCAGAACTACATCGCCGGCGCGCGACGTCGCGGCCGCGGACGGCCGCACCTTCACCGCCTTCAATCCGACGACCGGCGCCGTGTGGGGGACCTTCGCGCTCGCCGGTCCCGACGAAGTGGACCGCGCCGTGACGGCGGCGGCGGCCGCGTTCGGCGGGCCCGTGGGGCGCGCTGTCGCCGACCAGGCGCGGGCGGCTGCTGATGAAATGGGGCGAGAAGATCGCCGAGCACGCGGATCGCATCGCCGCGATCGAGACCGGGCAGAACGGCAAGCTGTTCGCCGAGATGCGGGCGCAGGCCCGCATCGCGCAGGACTGGCTCTATTACTTCGGCGGCCTCGCGGACAAGATTGAAGGCGCCGTCATCCCGCTCGATCGGCAGACGATCTTCAACTACACGCTCCGCGAGCCGCTCGGCGTGGTCGGCGTCATCACGCCGTGGAACTCGCCGACCTTCATCGCGGTCATGTCGCTGGCGCCGGCGCTCGCCGCCGGCAACACCATCGTGCTGAAGCCGTCGGAGATCACCTCGGCTTCGTCGATCGAGCTGGCGCGTCTGGCCGAAGCGGCGGGCATCCCGCCGGGCGTCGTCAACGTCGTCACCGGCTTTCGCGAGACCGGCGAGGCGCTCGTCGATCATCCGCAGGTGGCGAAGGTGTCGTTCACCGGCAGCGTCGGCGGCGGGCCGCGCGATTGCGGCGCGCGCGGGGCAGCGTCTGGTCAGCTGCATGCTCGAGCTCGGCGGCAAGAGCCCGAACATCGTGTTCAGCGACGCGAACCTCGATCAGGCCGAGGCCGGCGTGCTGGCCGGCATCTTCGCGGCGGCCGGGCAGACGTGCGTCGCCGGCTCGCGCGCCTACATCCAGCAGCCGATCTACGACCAGTTCGTCGACCGGCTGGTGCAGCGGGCGACCGCGGATCACGCTGGGCGATCCGATGCTGGCCGCCACGCAGATGGGACCGGTCGCGACGAAGATGCAGCTCGAGAAGGACGAGTCGATGGTGAAGCGCGCCGTCAGCGAGGGCGCGGCGGTCCTCTGCGGCGGCGCCCGCCCGCAGCTCGCCGAGTTTCCCGACGGCTACTTCTACCAGCCGACCATCGTGCACGAGGCCGGGAAGGACAACTTCCTGATGCGCAACGAAGTGTTCGGCCCCGTCCTCGCGGTCACGCCGTTCCGCGACGAGGCGGAAGTCGCTCGCGCTCGCGAACGACACCGAGTTCGGCCTCGCCGCCGGCGTCTGGACGCGCGACGTCAACCGCGTCCACACGATGGCGCGCAAGCTCGAGGCCGGCACGGTGTGGATCAACACCTACCGCGCGCTGACGTTCAACTCGCCGTTCGGCGGCTACAAGTCGAGCGGCATCGGCCGGCAGAACGGCATCGAAGCGGTCCACCAGTATCTGCAGACCAAGAGCGTCTGGTGCGAGCTCGGCGACGAGATCCAGGATCCGTTCATCATGAAGGTGTGAAACGGGCAAATTGGCGAATTGGTGAGTTGGTGAGTTGGTGAATCAGTGAATTAGTGAATTGGTGACTGCCGGAGGGCAAGATGAAGAAATACGCTGGTCTGGTTTTGATTGGTCTGTTCCTCGTGGCGGATTATTCAACGCCGGTTGCGGGCCAGGCACCACGGGCGACAGGCGTCACCGTGTTCGAAGGTGCGCGGCTCATCGCCGGGGATGGCCGCGCGCCGATCGAGGACTCCGCATCTTCGTGGCCGACGACAACGTTCACCGAGGTCGGTCGCACGGGGTCAGGTGAAGGTCCCGCGCGGACGCCGCTCGCGTGGATCTGACCGGCAAGACCGTCATCCCGGCGATCATCGACACGCATACGCACCTCGCCGCCATCTCCTGCGATCAGCCGGGCACCCTCGAACACGGTGACGCCTGTCGCCCGTGGTGCCTGGCCCGCAACCGGCGTTGAATAATCCGCTCGTTGTTCCCGAAGTTCTTCCGCTGATCGATGAGCAGCCCGCCCTGATAGCCGAACTTGATGTTGTGACTGCCGGTGACGAGCGACGCCGCCGCGTTCCACGAGTTGTTCCAGTTGATGTTCGAGAACCAGTTGACCGACCGGTAGTTCAGTCCAGGGATGTTGCCGTTGTTGGCACAGCTGGGTGCGCACTGTTCCGTACGACGCGAATCAGGTTTTCGGTCTCGAGACCGGGTATCTGCCCGCCGCCATACCGGCTGAAGTACATGCCGAACCCGGCTTCCAGGAGGAGCCGATTGTTCACCGGCGACGTCCACTTCGCCTGCGCCACGCGATTGCCGTAATCGCGGTACGCCGCCGTCTCGGGCGCGTTGGTGGCGGACGCCGATGGCGTCGGGGCCGCGGTCGATCCAGCGAAGATTTCGCCGTCACCCGACGTGCGGCAGGCGTTGCCCTCGTATCCCGGCGCCGCGCCGCCTTCGCACGGGCGCTGCTGGTCCCAGAAGATCGTGAACTTGTTTCGCGGGGTCGCCTGCGTGGTGAGCCTGAGCGCGGTGATGCGATACGACGCCGCCACGACGGCGGGACGGCTCGGGTCAGCGACGTAGGTCCACTTCGTAGGGTCGCCGGCGTTCACGTTGGCGAACATGCCCGGCACGGTGCGCTCGCTGCCTTCCTCGCGCAGGTTGGCGTAGAACCACATACGGTCCTTCGCGATCGGCCCACCGATACCGAGGTTGAAATCCCACACCTTTCTATATTCGCCAGGCGTGGTCAATCCGCGATCTTTCAGCTCCTGCGTGTAGTTGCTGCCGATCATGCCGCTGGTGGACCCCGAGCCGAAGAACGTGCCGCGCACCGCGTTCCCGCCTTCTTTCGGCAGCACGTTGAGTGACGGCCCGCCGCCTTCGGATTCACCGAGGCCGCCCGAGGTGATCATCGCGATCTCGCGCGCGTTGGCGACGTCGGCGATGTACGACGACACGCCCGCGCCGTTGAACGCCGAGCCGACGCTGATGCCGTCGATGTTGACGCGGCCCTCGTTGGACCGTCCGCCGAATCCGCCGAACACCACCATGCCCGGCACCACCTGCACGTCGGTCGGGGCGCCGGCCTGATTGACGCTGTTCGGAATCAGCTGAATCAGGTTGTTGTACGACCGCGACGAGGGAATGGCGCTGATGATGTCGTTGTCGAGCACCATCTGGCGCCTGATGCTCTGCACATCGACGATGGGCGACTCGCCGGTGACGGTGATGGTCTCGGTGAGCTCGCCGACGCGCAGGTCGACGTTGATCGTCGCCGTGAAGGACCCTTCAAGGGCGACGCCCTCACGCTTGACCGTCGAGAATCCCGCGAGTGAGTACGTGACCGTGTACTGCCCCGCGCGGAGATCGACGATCCGGTATTGACCGTTGCCGTCCGTCGTGGCGGACCGCACCTTTTCGATCAGTGCCGGGCTTGACGCCTCGACTGTGACGCCGGGCAGCACGGCCCCCGACGTATCGCGAACTGTGCCGGTGATGGACGCTTGCGCGAAGGCGCTGGGAGCAGCCGCCAGGAACAACGCAAGGACCAGCGATACCGACCCGGGTATGCGCATGACGCTCCTCCGTAGGGCGGGTCCTTTCGGACCCGCCACCTCTGTGATGGCTCGAGACTGCGCGATTGTTACAGGAGTCGGGCGGTCAGAGGTACAAAAAAACGTCAAGAACGGGGCCGTTTTGCGGAAAACGAGCTAGAATCCGCCCATGCGAACCTTTGTCTTGATGGCGGTGCTGTTGTCAGTGGGCTCGGCGGCTTCATGCCCAGGAGCCGGTGGTCGGCGTCAGAGATCCCGAGTCGTTGTTCAAGGACCCGGATGCCAAGCTCAATCGGAACAAGCAGGCCGCACTGCACATCATGCGTGAGCTGCTGCAGTGCAACCAGTGGGATCGCGCCGGCGAATGGCTGACCAAGGCCTATCACCAGCACAACCCGAACGCCGCGTCGGGCCTCGACGGCGTCGGTCGCCTTCTTCACCAAGGTGATGAAGCGGCAGCGCGTCGACAAGTGCGACAAGCTGACCACGGAAGTCGTCGCCGTGATCGCAGACGATGAGTACGTGACGGTGATGATGCCGCGCAAGTATCCGGATCCGCGAAAGGCCGGCACCGAGTACTACACGACGTGGTTCGACACCTGGCGCTTCGTTGACGGCAAGGCCGACGAGCACTGGGACCCGGCGACGATCACCCCTCCCGCGCCAACAAGTAGGGGCTTAGCCTGCGCGGACCGACGCGGGGGCTAAAGCCCCCGCGCTCTACTTCACGATCTGTTCCACGAGTTGTGCGTGCGTCTCGACCGCATGGGTCGGCGCCGCATCGGCGGCGGTGAACACTTGCCGCAGTTCGCACTCGCCGCCGCCCGCGACCTCGAGGAATTTCCGGGTCAGTTCGATGGCTTCCTGCTTCGTCGCGGCTTCCAGGATCGCGAAGCCGGCGACAAGCTCCTTCGACTCGGTGAATGGTCCATCCGTCACGGTGGTCTTCCCGTTGGCGCGGCGAACTCGCGCCCCCTTGGCGCTCGGGAGGCAACCCTCGGTCGAGATCAGCCAGCCACCTTTCATGCCCTCCTCGATGAGCTGCTGCATGCGTGTCACATGCTCCAGTGTGGGCGGCTGGTTGGTTTCTTCGGTCTTGTAAACGGATAAGAATCTCATCGTCATGTCTCCTTATCTACACGTCGAACGAGACCGGAGATATTCGACATCGCGGTGAGCAGCCCGATTACTCCTGCGACGTCGAGCACGCGACGCACGTGTGGACTCATCTGCGCGATCTCCAGCACACCGCCGGCAGCGGCCGCCGTGTTGAATATATGAATCAGTTCGCCGACGCCCGCCGCGTCGATATCGGATACGCCCGATAGATCGAGGAGCACTCGACGCACCCCATCGCGGACGAGCGACTCCACCCGTGAACGCAGCACACCATCGACTGGCGTTCGAAGCGTGCCATCGACTCGCAACGTCGTCGATCGCGAATCGCTCTCAGATGTGGCGTGGATCTCGTCCACGATTGCCTTGGTCGTGGCGCCGCCGACCAGCGTGTTGCCGTGCCGGTACGCGCGCGCGAGAAACGCCTTGCCTGCGCCATCGATCGAGGTAACACCCCTCAGGTCGAGCGACACGCGCCGTTGCGGAGCGTCGAACGCCCTGGCGAGCCAGCTTCTGGCCAATTCGCTGACGGCCGCCCCGGCCAGCGGACCGTCGAGCAAGAAATTCACGTTTGCAGCATGAGTCTCCACGGTAATGATGAGCATGACGCCGATCCAACCCCCTACTTAGTAGACGAACGAACTGACGGGAAATCGACGAGGCTGGTTCACGAACATTGACCTTGACCTCCCCGCTCCCGAAGGGGCATCCTCCACCTCAACCTCGCGGTGGCGCGCTCGCGCGCCACCACTGATGAGACGAGGGGAGGACCACCATGGATTCTGGTCGACGCACTAATTGGATAAGAGTCGCGCTCACGGTCGTCCTCGCGATCGGCGTGCCGTTGACGGCCGCTGCGCAGGCGCCACCCGGAGCGGGGACGGCTGAACCCTACACACCCGCAAAGGACGCCAAAGATCTGAGGGCCGTGCTCTTCAACTGGATGTGGCACATGGGCATGCTCAAGGGCCACGACGAGCGCGACATGGTCGGGACGCTCGAATACCAGGGCAAGGGCACGATCCAGGTGGACGGGCAACCGTGCACGCTCTCGAAGTTCCGTGCGAGCACCAACTACCAGACCTTCACTCAGCGCATTCAGTACGCCTGCGCGCGTGCGAACGGACAGAAGGCCTCGAGCATCGAAGTCGTCAGCGGTCTCTACGCGTGGAACGAAGACGTCGTCGGCGCCGAGATCGGTGCGACGAAGGGCAAGGCCACGCCGATGCCCGCGGCCGTGCAGGAGCGGCTGATTCGCATCTGGGCCAGCCCGCAGGGCGCCGCAAAGGCGGCGGTTGCGGGAACGACGGACACGTTCTGGTTGGGCGCCAACCCGGGCACGCTGTTCGCGGACGGTCTCGATAAAGTGGGCCAGACATCAGTGTCGTGGCAGGCCGGCAAGCCGGTCGTGACATTCCCGATTCCTGGCGTCGCAGGTGCAACCGCGACAGCCACGCTCGATGTGAAGTACATGACCGAGAAAGTCGTCGTCACCCAGGGACAGACGACCACCGAGTTCACTTACAGCGGTTACAAGGATTGGAACAACCCGCTGAACAAGATTGAGGTGTTCTACGCCGGCAAGCTGACCGAGCGGAAGAACGGCGCGATCGTCCGCGATCTGACGACGGACGTGACCGAGACCGGCAATGTGTACGTCATTGCGCCCGTGCCGGCCAGCGTGAAGAAGGCGATCACGGTCACCGGGCAGATTCCCAAGGGTGTGTTCGCGAAGCCAGAGGTGGCGGTGAACAAGTCGGCGCCCACACCGCGACTCGGCGCGCATCCTGACCTGACCGGCGTCTGGCAATATACCGACTGGATTGGCAACTACATGACGGGTGGCGGTCGCCGATGCGGTCCGACGCAGGAAAAAGGCTGCAACCGGAGCGTCAATCAGACGGAAGACTTCGAGCTCTACTCACCGTCGCGATTCGGTCAATTGAATACGCCCGTCTACAAGCCGGAGCACTGGGACAAGATCCAGGAGCTCGACATGTGGACGAACAAGTTCGATCCGGTCATGACGTGCCAGCCGCTGGGCGTCCCGCGCCAGGGCCCACCGCGGCGCATCTACCAGTCGGAGAACGACGTGACGTTCCTCTACTTCGGAGGCGACGCCGGCGGCGGATACGGTGAGTACCGCATCATCCCGACGGATGGCCGCGCGCGCGCGAAAGACGCGGAGTTCGACATCACCTATTTCGGGAACACCGTCGGACGCTGGGAAGGCGACACGCTTGTCCTCGACTCGATCGCGTTCATCGATACGACCTGGATCGGTCGCGGCGGATTCTTCCACTCCGATCGGATGCACGTGGTCGAGAAGTTCACGCGTCAGGGCGACGCCATCCTGTACGACGTCACGATCGAAGACCCTGATGTGCTGCTGGAGCCGTGGGTGTTTCCGACGCGCACGGTGCGCCGCAACACGAATCCCAACGCGGGCCTGATACGCGAGCGAGGCAACTGCGAGACGAGTCAGGAGACCGAAGCGGCCGCCTCACAGATTCGGCATTGATGTAGTGTCCGGCTTCAGCCGGACGATGTCGTGTCCGGCTTGAGCCGGACAAGGAGCGCACTCATGACTAAATGGACCTCACGATTCGTCGTCGCGTTCTGCGCGTGCCTCCTGGCGAGTGCGTCGGTGTACGCGCATCATTCCCTCGCCGGCGTGTACGCGCTGGGCAAGGAATCGAAGATCACCGGCGCGTTCAAGGCGTTTCGCCTGATCAATCCGCACTCGTCGTTGAGACTCGACGTCAAGGGCACGGATGGCAAGACCGTCGAGTGGGCCATCGTCGGCGGCAGCGTCCAGTCCATCGCGAGGCTCGGGCTCGGACGAACCTCTGAGGGACCGAATGCCCTCCACCCCGGCGACGAAATCACCGTCACCATCATGCCGGCGCTGGATGGCAAGAGCCCGATCGGGCTGCTCGTCGCAATCACCTACCCGGACGGCCACACGGTGCGCTTCCGCTCGCCGGACGAATAAGACTGGTTACATGGTTAGTGGTTAGTGGTCTAGTGGTTCGTGGTCTAATGACCCTGCCGTAGTCCACGCCCTGGTATGAACAAAGCGCTCACGGTGCTGACGCTCGCCGCCGTGTGCATTGCGAGCGTCACGCCCCCGAGGCGCCGATCGTCGACCTCACCGCACTGCAGCAACGCGTCGATCGCCTCGAGGCGTTGACCGAGCGCGTCGAAGCCATCTCGGCGATCAAACGTCTCCAGCACGCCTACGGCCATTACTCAGAACTGGGTCTGTGGCACGACTTCGCGGACCTCTTCGCCGACACGGGCATCGGTCACTACACGCAGGGCGCGCTCGATCGCGAAGGCATTCGCGCGCTCTTTCTGAAAGAGGTCGGAGGCGGGCGCCTCGGCCTCGCGGACGGACGCATCTACCCGCACATCTCCATGCAACCGGTCGTGACGCTCGCCGCCGACGGCCAGTCTGGCAAGGGCCGCTGGCACATCATGGCGATGCTGGGCGGATACGAACGGTCGGCCTCGTGGGCCGGCGGCGTCTACGAGAACGAGTACGTGCGCGAGAACGGCGTCTGGAAGTTCAAGGACGTCCGCTACCTTCCGCAGTACTCAGGACGATATGAAGATCCCGGCTGGACCGCGACGAACCAGCCAACGCCATTTCATTTCGACGCGGCTCGCGTCGGCAAACCGATCCTCGACGTGCCAGAACCTCCGCGCCCGCCAGCACGACGACGCCCACTCTCACGACTCTGGCGACGCGCATGGCGGATCTCGCCGCGCGTGCGCAGCGTCTCAGCGACGAGATCGCGATCACCAATCTCCAACATGCGTACGGCTACTACGTCGATCGCAAGATGTGGGACGACGTCGCGGATCTGTTCGCCACGGACGGCACGATGGAGATGGGTCTGCAGGGCGTCTACGTCGGACGCACAAGCATCCGTCGCGGGGCTCGGTCGCGCGGGACTCGCCGAAGGCGAGATCAACGATCACATTCACCTGCAGACGATCGTGACCGTGTCGCCCGATGGCCGCACCGCTCGCGCACGCGGCACGGATATCGGGATGACGCGGTGACGACCGGTGGGCGTGCGTTGTGGAGTCAGTCGATCTACGAGAACGAGTTCGTGAAGCAGGGCGGCGTCTGGAAGTTCAAGGCGATGCACGTCTACCCGCGCTTCATCGTCGATGCCGAGAAGGGATGGGCGAAGGACGCGCAACCCGCGCCCGGACCAAGCCGCGAGTTCCCTCCCGACCGGCCTTCGACCGAGACCTACGAGATCTATCCGCGCTTTTCCATTGCGCCGCTCCACTTCGATCATCCGGTGACCGGCCGTCCTCCGCAGTATCCCTTGGGCACGAAACGCGACGCGTGCTGTAGTGTCCGCCTTCAGGCGGACCGTCCAGCCTCCAGTGAAGACGGCCGCCGCACTCGCATCGCTTCTGTCAGCGACGGAGCTTTCAGTGGAGCGCAGCAAGGCGTATCACGCATCCGAGAATCTCGCCACGGCCTACGGCTACTACATCGACGAGTTCGCGTGGGACGAGACGGCCGACATCTTCTCGCGCGACGGATGGAAGGAACTCTCCTTCGTCGGCACCTACGTCGGTCGCGAGCGAATCCGTCAGTCGCTGAAGCTGCGATATCCGGGTCCCAAGTCGCCGAACTTCCTCACGCTCCATCAGATCGTGCAGCCGGTCATCGACGTGTCAGCGGATGCGCGCAGCGCGAAGATTCGTGTGCGGCCGTTTCAGTTGGGCGGTCCGGCGGGTGGCGAGGGATCGTGGATCTCCGGAATCTACGAGAACACGTCCGTGAACGAGGATGGCACGTGGAAGCTCTCGGGCATGGATCTCGACTACGTCTGGAACGCGCCTTCACGCGGCGGATGGGTTCGCATCAAGACGCCGCCTACTGCACCGGACGTCGCGATGGCCAAGACGTTCCCACCTGATCGTCCGCTCCGCGGCTCGATCGCAGCGCCGTTCCCCAAGGTCCACACCGTCCCGTTCCATTACAAGAACCCGGTGTCGGGCCGCGTCCCGCCTGTGCTGCTGCCGTAGAGCGCAGCCATGAGCCTGCGCGTAATTTAGGCCGCACGCGCATCTCAAAGGTGAAGAAGTTTCACAGTGTCAGCGTCCGTGACGGCAGTCTCATCAGCACTGCGCGGCGTCAGGCGTGCGTTTTTCGCGCTTGGCAGGAATAGTGCTCCTAAGCGGCGAAGGTCAAGAGTTGGAAGCTCATTCTTAGGAGTTTGAAATGCGATATGTCACCTCGACGTTAGCCGCCATGACGCTCGCCAGCGCGGTCGGCGTGTTAGCGCAGGAGCAGCAGCCGCCCGCACAGGCACCGGCCAGAGCAGCCAGGCAGGCGCCTGGAGAACAGGCGGCGCCCACACAACAGGCGGGGCCCAAATTCACGCTCACCGGGTGTGTGGTGGAGGCGAAGACCACCGACGGCGGTACGGTGTACGTGCTGAGCAAAGCCGAGGGCGGGAAGGCGACGATGTACGTGCTTGCCGGACCATCCGAATCGGACTTCTCGCCGAACGTGAACAAGAAAATCGAAGTCATCGGGCCGGTCAAGGAACCACCGAACGCAGACACTGACAGCGCGCCCAATGCGAAAGTCGTGCGCCCGCCAGCGGTCTTCGTCGAATCGGTGAAACTGGTCGCCGAGAGCTGCGCCTAGTCGGTTGGTAGTTGGTAGTTGGTAGGTTGGTGGTTTTCATTCCACTAACCACTAACCACTAACCAGCCGAGCGCTTCGTGCTGCGGCGCTTCACGCCCGACGAGCGCCGGGCCGACGTCGCTGTCGCGCTGATGAATCGGTGGGCGCCCCGAATGAGATCACGCAGCGACTCCGGCGAGACGCGCGACAGCCGGACGAGCACGCACGGATAGTCGACGTAGTGATCCGTCAGGTAGTAGGTCGCGGGATCCTCCTCGATCAGCAGGTCTCGCTGGGCCATGTCCATGCGGACGACCATCGAGTTGGGCTCCGCCGACTTGTTGATCGCCACACAGGCGAACATCTTCCCGCGTACCTTCAGCGCTGACGCTCCCCACGTCGTCGTCACCTCGACGCCGGGCAGCGTGCGCCCGAACGCGATCGCCGCATCGAATCCACTGCGCTTCACGGCCATACTTGGGCTTTCGGCTTTGGGCTTTGGGCTTTGGGCTTTGGGCTTTGGCTTGAATCTTACGCCCAGAGCCTAGAGCCCGAGCCTAAAGCCCACCACTAACCACCAACCACCAACCACCACCGTTAATGCTCCTGCACATCAGATCAGCCATGATGTGCAGAATTCCAGCTCTTGCTCGCGAGACTCTTGCTCGGCGGCAGCTCTTGCTGCCGCGACGGCCTGTTGTTACTATCCGGCTGCGATCCGCCTTCGCGTTACTCGCTACGGCGGACAAGTTTTCGCGATGGAGCATCCATGAGCACACGAACCGCTCGACTCTTCGTACTCTGTGCGGATTCCTGATGGCCGGCGTCGCGGTGCAGGCCCACCATGCCGTGGCAGGCGTGTACGACCTGAACAAAGAGGTGGTCCTCAGGGCCGGCTCAAGAAGTTGAACTTTACGAATCCGCACGCGAGCATCGAGCTCTCGGTCCCGGACAAGAAGGTCAAGGGCAAGGTCACGGACTGGAAACTGACCACCGCCTCCGTACCAGACTCTGACCCGCGAGGGGATCAACAAGACCTCGATGAAGCCTGGCGAGATCCTCAAGGTGACGATCCTTCCGGCGAAGAACGGCAACCCGGCTGGATTCATCAGGAACCTCCAGCTCGGGGACCGAAGATCCTGCTCTTCTTCGGAACGATCGACTAACTGAATACCCTGGAGTTGGCGATGGTTGATCGACGATCTCTCGCGACAGGTGTGCTCGCTGTTCTCGTCGCGATGAGCCACGGTAGAGTCCGGACGCGCCCAGGGCCAGGCGCGCCGCCAGGGTCAGGGCGCCGGAGCACCCAGAGGCCAGGGTGCCGGAGCGCCGGCGCCCGGGGCCGGCGGCCGCGGAGCCGGAGCGCCGCAGGGTCGAGGTGGCGGTGGCGGTCGGCGGCGATGCGGGGCCGTTTACGCCCGACACCCGGAGCCAAGGACCTGAAGACGGTCCTCTTCAACTGGACGTGGCACATGGGGATGCTGCGGAGCGGGGCCGAGTCCGAGCTGGTCAAGACGCTCGACTACCACGCTGCGGGCGGCACGATCCAGGTGGACGGTCAGCCCTGCACGCTGACGAAGTATCGCGTCCAGGCCAACTACCAGGTTCCCGGGTACCGGGCGCAGATCGAGTGCACGCGTTCAACAAACAAGAAGTATTCGAACGTGGAAACGGTGAGCGGGGAGTACGCCTGGGACGAAGACATTCCGGGCGCGGAACTCGTTCCCGGCAAGGGCAAGGCGACTCCGCAAGCCAGCCGCGCTCGAGGAGCGGCGGATCCGTCTGTGGGCGAGCCCTCACGGTGCGCCAAAGGCCGCCATCGCCGGCGCGGCCGGCCTGCCGCCGACTGAGTCATTCGGCGAGAATCCGGCCGTGCTGCTCGATAACCAGGCAAAGGCTGGAGCGAAATCGACGACGACGCTGGAATGGCAGGGCGAAAAGGCGGTCATCACCTTCCCGATTCCGGGCGTCCCCGGTGCGATGGCCACGGCCACGCTTGTCAACTACCTGCCCGAAAGCGTCGTCGTGACGCACGGGCCAAACAAGACTGAGTTCATCTACGGCAAATGGGCGGACTGGAACAATCCGCTGTTCAAGATCGAGGCGCTGTACGCCGGCACCATCGTCGAGCGCAAGAACGGCACGGTCGTTCGCAGCGTGACTGCGAAGGTGACGGAGATCGGCCAGATCTACGTCATCATGCCCGTTCCCGACGAGCGTGCAGAAGGCTGGAAAGTGAGGATTGCGATGAACAAGCAGCGAATCACCGGCGCGCGGCTTCTCGCGTGCACCGCGGCAATCCTGGCCGTCATCGGTTCGTCCCTGGTTGCGCAGGGCGGGGTTGGACAGGGCGGGCCGCGGCGGCGGGGCTCCGCAGGGGGATCCGGCGGCGGCGCCGACGCCCAGGCTGGCCAACGGGAAGCCTGACCTGACTGGCTCCTGGGGTGGAGGAGGCTGAGTTTTACGGGCTCCGGCGCCCCGGGTGCGACCGTGGGCGGCATGTTCCGGCGGTGCACGCCATTCCAGTCGAAGAACTGTATGGAGTGGACCAACCAGAGCGAGGACTGGCCGTTCATGTCGACAGCGCGGCTCGATATGCGCGTGCCGATCTACAAGCCCGAGCACTGGGACAAGATGATCGAGATGGATCAGTGGACGAACAGGGACGACCCGGTCATGACCTGCCTCCCGCTCGGAATTCCGCGGCAGGGACCGCCGGCGCGAATCTTCCACACCGATACCGACATCACGATGCTCTACAGGGGCGGAGTCGACGGCGCCGGCGGGTACGCTGAGCACCGCATGGTCGCGATCGACGGGAAGCCGCACAATCCGCAGCGGCCGCACAATTACACGTACATGGGGTACACCGTTGGCAAGTGGGAAGGCGACACGCTCGTCCTCGACTCGATCGGGTTCTCCGACGAGACCTGGCTCGCGCGCGGCGGCTACTTCCACTCCGACCAGATGCGTGTCGTCGAGAAGTTCACCAGGACCGGGAACCAGATGCTCTACGAAGTCACCGTCGAGGACCCGGAAGTGCTCGTCGAGCCGTGGGTCATGCCTGTCGCGGATGCTGCGTCTGGCCCCCAACAATACGATCATCGCCGAGCGGGGAAGCTGCACGGAGAGCGAGCTGAAAGAAGTCTCGCCCCAGATGCGGCACTGAGGTGACGTGCTGAAATGGCTTGAATCAACCTCGATAGCGTCTGGCTGGCGGGAGTCGCCATCGGTGTGGGCGATGCCGACCGTGCTGACGCTGCACACCACGGGCATGGCGGTGCTGGTCGGCGCAAGCTGGGTGCTCGACTCTGCGTCTGCTCGGCATCAACCGCAACATGCCGCTGTCCGCCTACCGCTGGGTCTTTCCTGCCGTCGCGGTCGGCTTGATCGTCAATCTCGTCACCGGCGTGCTGCTGTTCATCAAGAACGCCACCACGTGGGGGACGGCGCTGCCGTTTCTCGTCAAGATGGTGTTGGTGGTCGCCAGCGTCGGCGACGCTCCTGCCGATTCGCACGTACGTGCTTGACAGCGGCGCTGGGCCGACTGCGAAGTCAGCGGACCGCGCTCGCCTGCTGGCGATCGCGTCGATCGTCGCGTGGACCGCTGCCGTGACCGCGGGCCGTCTGCTCGCCTACCTGGTCCCATAGCGAGGCACATGTCGTCGCTCTTCGTCCTGAACGCCGCTCATCTGCATCTCGTTCTCAATCACGTGCCCACGATCGGATCGGCCGTGGCGCTGGGTCTCCTGCTCCTGGCCCTCATCCGTCGTCACGAGGTCCTGGTGCATGTCGGGCTCGAGGTGCTGTTCGTGATTGCGCTCGTGACGCTGCCTGTCTACGTCACCGGCGCGGCAGCGTATGCCGACCTGCGCAGCGGAGCGGACGTTCTCGGACATCGCCGCGAGGATGCATCAGGACGTGGCGCTCACCGGATTCGCGGTGACAGAGTTCGCCGGCTTCGTCGCGTGGGTCGCGTTGTGGCAGTCGAGGCGCACGGCCGCGCCGGACGCGGGCTCGTCGCTGCGGCAACGGTGCTGCTCGATCATCGCGCTCGCGATCATGGGCCGCGCGGCGAAGCTCGGCGGCGAGATTCGCCATCCCGAGATCCGGGCGGAGGGAGTCGCACCACCTGTCGTGGGCACCGACGGAGAGAAGGTCGACGTCACCGATCAATTCGTGGCGGCGCGGATCTCCCGCTACATGGTGAACAGCACCTGGGCCTGGCCGGCCGCCGAGTCGGTCCACTTCCTCGGTCTGTCGCTGTCGTTCGGCGTGCTGCTGGCGATCAACCTGCGGCTCCTCGGCGTGATGCGGCAGGTGGCGTTCGCCGACATGCATCGGCTGCTGCCGTGGGCGCATGCTCGGCTTCGGCGCGAATCTCATCACCGGCATGCTGTTCTTCGTCGGGCAGCCCGGGCAGTATGTCGCCAGCGCGCCGTTCCACTGGAAGGTCGTCTTTCTGCTGATCGCCGGCGCGAACTTCCTCTATCTGACGGTGTTCAAGAAGGCCTGGGCCGCCGACGGAATCGAGTCGCGCTTCGCCGACAAGGCCATGGCGGTCTCGTCGATCGCGGCGTGGCTCATCGTGCTCTACGCAGGCCGCATGCTGCCCTTCCTCGGCAACGCCTTCTAACGCGTCACTGACGGTTTCTTCATCGAAACTTCAGGATCGCCGCTCCACTGATCTGGTACTGTCCGCGCTATCGCCGGCGGACGTCGCAGGCAGAAGGAGTGACGACACATGCGTCAGGTGCTCTGGGTCGATCAACTGGGCCAGGACCTTCGATACGCCCTGACTCTCCTGACGCGTGACCGCGCGTTCACCCTTGTCGCGGCATTGGCGCTGGCGCTCGGTATCGCTGCCACGACCAGCCTGATCACGGTCGTCAACGCCGTGATCCTTCGCGGCCTTCCGCTCGCCGATTCGGATCGCCTCGTGGCGATCACCATGCGCGACCCACGCAACCGGCCGCTCGCCATGAGCTCTCCCGACTTCGACGACTGGCAACGCGCGTCGCGCAGCTTTTCGGGCATGACGATCATGCTCCCGGTCGCCTTCAGCGTCAGCGATCACAACCATCTGCCGGAGCAATTCTTCGGTCCCTATACCTCCACGAATCTCTTCACCGTCATCGGACAACGACCGTTGCTCGGTCGCGACTTTACGCCTGAGGACGATCGGCCTGGGGCGGCGCCCGTCGTCATTCTCGGATACGGCATCTGGCAGACGCGCTACGGCGGCGATCCGGCGATTCTCGGGCGAACGATTCGCGTCAACGGTATCCAGCCGACGGTCGTTGGCGTGATGGCGCCCGACATGCGATTCCCGCCGAACTCAGACCTGTGGATGCCACTGGGTCAAACCAACACACCGCGAATCGAGGGACGCGGCATCCGCAGCTTCTCGGTGATCGCGAGGCTGGCCGAGGGTGTCACGCTGGAACAGGCGCGAGCGGAGATCGCGAATCTGGCGCGCGCGACCGCGCGTGACTACCCTGAGTCCAATCGGGACCTCATGCCGGAGGTCGTGCCGTACCAGGAGCTGATGACTGGCCCACAGACCTCTCTCATGTATTGGTCGCTACTGGGCGCGTCGCTGCTGGTCCTGTTGATCGCGTGCGTGAACGTGGCGAATCTGTTGTTGGCGCGTTCGGTTCGCCGATCGCGCGAGGTCGGCATCCGGGTCGCGCTGGGCGCGAACCGCTGGCGGATCGTCCGGCAACTGCTCGTCGAGAGCGTGTCGATCGCCGCCATCGGCGGCGTGCTGAGTCTCCCGCTGGTGATGGGTGCTGTCCGGCTCTTCGATCGGATGACGCAGGGTGCCGGGCGTCCGTACTACGTCACCTACGCGATCGACCCGTCGGTGTTTGCCATCATCGCCGCCATCTGCCTCACCGTCGGCATCGGATTCGGCATCGTCCCGGCGTGGCATTCGGCGAGTGCCGACGCCAACGTCAGTCTCAAGGACGGCGCCGGTTCGAGCAGCGGCTCCCGTCACCAGCAGCGCTGGATGGCGATGATGACCGTGTCGCAGATCGCGCTCGCCGTCATCCTGCTGTCGGGGACCGGACTGCTGGTTCGCAGCGTGCTCAAGATGTACGAGCTCAGCGTCGGCGTCGCCACACCTCGCGTGATCGTCATGCAGCTGCCGCTTCCCGGGACGAAGTATCCGACCTCCGCCGATCGCCTGGCGTTCATGCGTCGCGTGGACGAGCGCCTCGCCGCGGTCGCCGCCATCGAGGCGTCGAGCACGACCAGCAACGCGCCACTTGGCGGTGGCGCTGCGGTGCAATTCTCGATCGACGGACGTCAGACCGGGACTGCCGAACGGGCGCCACTGGTCACGATGCTCGCCATCGGGTCCGGCTATTTCGACGCGCTCCGATCGCCGCTGCTGCGCGGCCGATCGTTCACTGACATCGACGGACTGCCTGGCCGGAATGTCGCCATCGTCAATGAACGGTTCGCGGCGATGTATTTCGCTGGAGTCGATCCCGTCGGTCACAGCATTCAGCTCTCGCAGAATCCCTCGATTCGCACGAGCTCCGGAACCCCGGCCTCCGCGCTCACCATCGTCGGCGTGTCACAGACGATCCGGCAGCGCAACACGCGCGAGCTCGAACCGGATCCGGTGGTCTACGTTCCGCGGCCGGCGGTCGCGCACTCCAATCGCGCGACGCTCCTCGTGCGCACCGCGCGCAGTCAGGCGGAGACGACGGCGATGCTGCGCGAAGAAATACGCGCGCTGGATCCGGACATGCCGATCTTCAACCTCCGCACGCTCGACACCGACCTGGCGAACCAGCGCTGGCCGCTCATCGTGGTCGGATCGACGTTCGGTCTCTTCGCCAGCATCGGTCTGGTGCTGTCGGCGATTGGCCTGTTTGGTTTGACCAGCTACTCCGTGGCGACGCGCATGAAAGAGATCGCGCTGCGCATGGCGCTGGGCGCGATGCCGTCTGGCGTGATCCGGCTCCTGTTCGGTCGCGTGGTCGCGCAGGTCATGCTCGGTCTCGCGCTTGGTGTTGCGGGCGCGTATGCGCTGGGTCGAGTCCTGCAGGGAATGCTCGTGCAGACGAGCCCTACCGATCAGCAGGTCCTTGCCACGGCGGGAGTCGTTCTCCTCCTGGTGGCGTCAGTGACATGCCTTATTCCGGCGCGACGTGCGACGCGCATCGATCCCCTGGCCGTTTTGCGTTCAGGGCAGATGTGAAGTGGCGCTTGCTTCACGTTTAGAAGCGCCACGCGACACCCGCGCGGATCGGCGCGACGGCGAGCAGTTCCCCCGCTTCCGCGCCGATCATCATCCGGCCATCAGCGAACAGGCTGACGCGTTCTTTGAGCGGCACGTGGATCCCGCCGCCAAAGAACATCGCCCGTACGTCATTGGTCACGGGATCAGGGAACATCTCGTTCACGTTCGGACGCGACATGCCGGCGGCGAATCCGACCAGGCCATATGGCCCGATGCGGTCGCGGCCGAACGGCGTCACACGCAGCTGCGCAGAGCCCATCGTCAGTGTTCCACCCCGGAAGCCGGCGAAGCCGCCCCGTCCATCGCTGGTCAACTGGCTCGACAGGTGCGTCCTTTCCAGGTCGAACAACACAGTCAGATGCGACGTGGGCGAAAACCCGATGCCGCCCGCCAGGCTGTAGCCGCTGTCGATAAGGGTGGGGCCGGCTGAACCTTGCACCACAAATGACTGAGCGCTTGCGAAGCGCGGGGTTGCGATCAACAGGACAAACACCAGGCTACGGATGACTCGCATATGGCTCCTCTACTTTGGAAGGCGCAAAGTAGGTGCCGTTTGGCTCACCTGAGCCTTTATTTCATCAGCTCTGCGAGCTTCGCGCTGACCGCCTCGCCCCAGATCTCGTAGCCCTTCGCCTGCGGGTGCAGGTTGTCGGCCCGGAACGAATCGGGCAGGAACGCGCCTTTGTCGTCCAGGAATTTCTGGCCGATGTCCATGTAGAACACGTTCTTCTTGTCGTCCAGCCTCGAGATGATCTGGTTGACCTCGGCGATCTTGTCGCGGACCGGATCGCCCGGCACGCCTCTCGGGAAGATCGCGAGCAGCAGGATCTTCGCCGACGGGAAATTGCGGCGCAGCTCCATGACCACGGCGCCGACGCCTTCCGCGATCTCGGGACCGGTGGACTGACCGGTGTTGTTGGTCCCGATCATCAGCATCACCGCCTTCGGCTGGAAGCCCTGGCCTTCGCCGTTCTTGAGTCCCCACAACACGCCTTGCGTCGTGTCGCCGGCCACCGCGAAGTTGGCGGTGCGGATGGTGCCGAAGTACTTGTCGAACACCGGCTTGTTCGCCTCCAGCAGCCACCAGTCGGTGATCGAATCGCCGTGCAGGAGCAGATCGATGTTGCCTTGCTTGGCCGTGGCGACGAATCCTTCGTGCCGCGGTCCCATGCGCTGATTGGTTTGCGTGAACGTCGCGGCGACATTCAGTCGCGGCTTCTGCAGGAGCATCAACGACTCGAATTTTTTCAACAGCGGCTGCGCCGATGACTTGTCGCTGTCGATGAAGCGCTTCAGCGCCGCATTGACCTGTTCCAGTTCGGCCGGCGTTGGCCGCGGAATCGCGACTTCCGACGGCACTGGCGCCGGCGGTCCGATCACGACCGGTGCAAAGTTGCCGCGACCGGCTCCAGGCGGGCCACCAGGCGCGACGCCTGGCGCTTGCGCTGATGCCGCACCGACACAGGGACCGATGGCGAAGAGGGCGATGAGGACGATCACTCGCGTGGTCATGGCGTGATAATAGAGCGTTTCGCATCTCTCCGGAATGAATATGAAGGCACGTGACTATTCGAAGCCTTACCGCGTCACCAACGGCAAGAAGTTCCGTCTCGACGATGTCGATCCGGATGAAACGCGCTGGGTCAAAAACGAAGACGAAGCGGCCGATCTGCTGAAAGAGGGCATCGACGTCCTCAGCGATCTGCAGGAGAAGCTCTATGCGCACGATCGCTGGGCGCTGCTCCTGGTCTTCCAGGCCATGGACGCCGCCGGAAAAGACAGCACCATCAAACACGTCATGTCCGGGGTGAACCCGCAGGGCGTCGACGTGTCGTCGTTCAAGCAGCCATCACAGGAGGAGCTCGATCACGATTACAACTGGCGGACGCACAAGCAGCTTCCCGAGCGTGGACGCATCGGCATCTTCAACCGCTCGGTACTACGAGGAAACGATCGTCGTCCGCGTCCACAAGGCGTATCTCGACGGCGAGCGCATTCCGGAATCGTTGGTCACGCCGGATATCTGGAAGGAGCGCTACGAAGACATCAACGCGTTCGAGCGCTATGCCTCGCGCAATGGGATCGCGATTCGCAAGTTCTTCCTTCACGTGTCCAAGGACGAACAACGGAAGCGGTTTCTGAAACGGATCGAAGAGCCGTCCAAGAACTGGAAGTTCTCGATGGGCGACGTGCGGGAGCGCGCCCACTGGGACGACTACATGACCGCCTACGAGGACACGATTCGCCATACGGCAACGCCGTACGCACCGTGGTACGTGGTGCCTGCCGACCACAAGTGGTTTACCCGGCTGGTGGTCGCCGCCGCCGTGATCGACGCGCTGGACGAGATGAATCTGGAATACCCGAAGGTGGACGCTGCGAAGAAGCGCGAGCTCGCGGAAGCGCGCCGGCTCTTGCACGCGGAGAAGAAAGACAGATGAAAATAGTGGAGAGGGCTCACGTCATGAAAAAGATTCTTTCCGTTGTCTGTGCAATCGTCGCGGTACTGGGTGTTGCCGGAGCCAGCCACGCGCAACCGCCCGGCATTACGCGCGAAATGATCGCGACGGCGCTGCCTGTTGAAGGCGCCCCGCTGGCTGTGCCCGGACCCTACAAGGTTCTGTCGGAGCCCGCATTCGGCTCGCCGGGCCATGTCGTGTTCCGTCCCGCCGATCTCAGCGCGTTCCCTGCGAAGGACACGCTGCCGGTGATGGCCTGGGGCAATGGCGGATGCGCGATCAACAGCACGCGCTATGGCGGCTTCCTGTCCACCATCGCGTCGCACGGTTTCCTCGTGATCGCCACGGCCGCCAAGGAAGGCGAAAAGCCGCGGCAGTCCAACGCCGACGACCTGCGCGCGGCGCTGAACTGGGCCGAGGCCGAAGCCAAGCGTGACGGCTCACCGCTGAAGGGCAAGATCGCCACCGACAAGATGGCGGTGATGGGCCAGTCGTGCGGCGGCTTCCTGTCGGTGGCGCTCGGCGTCGAGCCTCGCGTCAAGACCATCGGCGTGTTCAACTCGGGCGTGCAGGCCGCCAACCCGAATGCGCCCGCGGGTCCGTTTCCGACGACTGACTCGCTCGCGAAGCTGCATGGACCCGTGCTGCTGATCAACGGGCACGAACGCGACTTCATGATGGCGACTTCGCTGGCCAACTTCGAGGCGATCAACCACCTGCCCGTGTTCTACGGTGCCCGCCATGGCGCGGGTCACACCGCGACAGTCGATCACCCGGGCGGCGGCGAGTTCGCGAATGTCGCGTCGAACTGGCTCAGGTGGCAGTTCAAGGGCGACAAAGCGGCGTCGAAGATGTTCGTCGGCAAGGACTGCGAGCTTTGCAAGAATTCGAACTGGGATACGAAGTCCAAGAAGATGAACTGACGGGTCGAGCACGGCGACTGGAACATCGAGACCTGGATGAAGAAGTAAACGCGGCATGAGTGCGCGCGATCCGTTCCTGCGCATGCACGCGGTCAACGTCTACGTCAGGGATCAGGAGCGCAGCCTTCGCTTCTTCCTCGACACGCTCGGGTTTCAGGTCGCGTTCGACGCACGCGTGGAATCGGGTCAGCGGCTGGTGGCGGTCGCGCCGCCCGACGGAGCGACCGTGCTCGACGCTGATCCAGCCACCGCCGCACTCGCTGCAGTCCAAGTTGATCGGCCGCGCGACGCAGGTGGTCTTCGTGACCGAAAACCTGGCGGCCACGTACCGCGAGTGGCACAGCCGCGGCGTCCGATTCCTCGGCACACCGCGATTGCGGCGCGTCGCCTATGAACCGGCGGGATCCTCGTCCGCAGCCGGCGATGACAACGCGACGGCATGGGGTGGCGCGTTCGCCCGTTTCGAGGACGTCGATCGGAACTCGTTCGCGCTGGTCAGCTTCGATGAAGTCAGCCGCGCCGTGGAGGCGCAGCGCCGGGCCGCCGCCGAACGGCAGGAGGCGGAGCGGCGCGCCGCCCACGAACTGGAGATCGCGCGGCAGGTTCAGGCGCGGCTCTTTCCGCAGCGGCTGCCCGAACTGGAATCACTGGAGTACGCCGGCGCCTGCGTGCAGACGCACCAGGTCGGCGGCGACTACTACGACTTTCTCGATCTCGGCCAGGCGCGGCTCTGTCTCGTGCTTGGCGACATCGCCGGCAAAGGGATTGCCGCGGCGCTGCTGATGGCCAATCTTCAGGCCAACCTGCGCAGCCAGTGCGCCACCGCTGTGGACCAGCCGGAACAGCTGCTCCGATCGGTCAACCGGCTGTTCTACGAGAACACCGCCGAGAACGCCTACGCCACGCTGTTCTACTCGGAGTTCGACGATCGCACGTGCCGTTTGCGATACGCCAACTGCGGCCACCTCCCTGGTCTCGTCGTCCAGAGCGACGGGACGGTCACGCGTTTGTCGTCGACGGCCTCGGTGCTCGGATTGTTCGCGGACTGGCCCTGCCGCACCGCGGAGCTTCAACTGAACCCGGGCGATCTGTTCGCCATCTACACCGACGGCATCACCGAGGCGTTCAACCACCGTGATGAGGAGTTCGGCGAGGAGCGGTTGCTCGACGTCATGACGCGCGCTCGCGATCTGAGCCCGAGCCACATCGTGGACGCGGTCTTCGACGAAGTACGGCGCTTCAGCGGCGACCGGCAGCGCGACGATGTGACGCTGATCGTCGCGAGATGCAAGCGGTGAGGCACGCCCCCGCGCTCCCCCGTCGCCTCCGCGGCTAAGGGTAATCGGGGCTACACTGTGGCGGCCGAGAGGTACCTATGCCCAGATATCTTGCCTGCACGTTCGCGGCGCTGCTCCTCACCGCGGTCTCTGCAGCCGCGCAGCAGAAAGCGACGATCACCGGGGTTGCCGAGATTCCGTTCACGTCAGTGCCGAATTTCCTGAAGCTGCCCCCCGGTGAATCGCTGGGTGAGTCGGTGGCCGTGGCGACCAATTCGAAGGGCCACATCTTCGTCTATCACCGCCGCGACACCACCAGGTTGTTCGAGTTCGATCGCAATGGCACCTTCCTCAAGGAGATTGGGAAGGGTTATTACGGCTTCGAGTTCGCGCATTCGGTGCGTGTGGACAAAGACGACAACATCTGGACGGTCGATGAGGGAACCAATCTGGTCACCAAGTTCAGCCCCGAAGGCAAGGTGCTGATGGTGCTGGGCCGGCGGCCGCCGGCGGTAGACGGTCCGGTGGTGTTTCCCGCCGGACCGAACCCGCCGTCGCAGAAGTACATCCTCTGCCGCCCGACCGACGTCGGCTTCGATCCGCAGGGGAACATCTTCGTGTCGGACGGGTACTGCAACAACCGCGTCGTGAAGTACGACAAGAACGGACGCTTCGTCGCGCAGGCCGGTAGCGAGAAGGCCGGGACGGGGCTCGGCGAGTTCAACCTGCCGCACGGACTTCAGGTCGACGAGCGCGGCAACGTGTGGGTGGCCGATCGCACCAACAACCGGTATCAGGTGCTCGACAACAACTTGAAGCCGATTCGGGAGATCACCAACCTCGGGGTCGGCTGGACGCTGTGCATCTCGCCGGGGCCGCATCAGTACGTCTTCCATTCCAATTCGAACCCGAACGGCAACGCGCCGGGGACGTGGGAGACGACGGGTGAGATCTACAAGACGGAGCTCGATGGCACCGTGATCGGCAAGTTCGGGAAGCCGGGCAAGGTCGCGCCCGGGTTCCAGGTGGTGCACATGATGGACTGCCGTAATCCCAACGAGATCGTCCTGGGCGAGATCGAATCGTGGCGCGTGCAGAAGTACATCCTGCAGCCGAGCGTCGCGGACATCCACGCAGCTGAGGAACGACCATGAAACTGTTGAAGCTGGTACTCCTGGTCGCGTGCGTCGCCGCGTCGATCCCCGCCGGCGCGCAAGGTCCGGCGCCCGCGTTGAACTTCGATGCCGCAAACCCGTTGACGCTCCCCGACGACATCTATCTGGGCGAGGTCGGCGGCGTGGCGACGAGCTCGCGCGGCGACATCTACGTCTACACCCGGACCGGCCATCCGACCGTGTCGATGGCCACCGCGCGCCCGTTCGCGCACGGCGGATCGCGGCTGTTCCAATTCGATCGCAACGGACGCTTCACGCGCGAGATCGGCGCGGGGCTCTACGGCTTCCTGTTTGCCGCGCAAGTTCGCGTCGACCCGCAGGACAACGTCTGGGTCGTCGACGAGATGTCGGCGATGGTCATGAAGTTCGATCCTCAGGGCCGCGTCGCGCTGCTGCTCGGACGCAAGGCGGAAGCGCTCAACAACCCGCCGCGTGCCGGTGGCGCCGGACCCGCTGGTGAGGGCGGTGGCCGCGGCGGCGGCCGAGCCCCTGGTGCTGGCGCACCGCAGGATGTCTTCAACCGTCCGACCGATGTGGCCTGGGATGCCCAGGGCAACATCTTCGTGGCCGACGGACTTGGCAACGCCCGCATCGCCAAGTTCACGAAGGACGGCGCGTTCGTCAAGTCGTGGGGACAGCGCGGCACTGCCAACGGCGAGTTCGCCAGCGTCAACAGCATCGCCGTCGACGCGCAGGGCAATGTCTACGCCGCTGACGCCGGCAATCACCGCATCGAGGTGTTCGACAACAACGGCACGTTCAAGCGCGAGATCACGGGCGTCGGCAACGCGCAGGCGATCTGTATGACCCCGGGGCCGAATCAGGTGCTGTATGTGTCGAACTCGAATCCCCCGACTGACATCGACACGGCCGGCGAGATCGCCAAGATGCGTCTCGATGGCACGATGATCGGCAAGTTCGGCAGGGCGGGCAAGCTGCCGAAGGAGTTCGGCACCGTCAACGCGATCGACTGCCGCAGCGAGAGCACGCTGTACGTCGGCGAGATCGGGAATTTCAGAGTGCAGAAAGTGACGATGAAGTAGCAATGCGCGCGCCGGGACTGCTACTGCTGTCGTTGGCGACGCTGGTGCTCGCACAGCCGGCCGCGGCGCTCAACGCCGACTATTGGCGCGGCGGATGGAGAACGCCGCTCGGAGATGAGCCGCACATCTACGAGTTCGTGATCCGCGGTAACCGGGTCACCGGCGTGTACTGCCGAAACTGCTCGGACGCCACCACCATTGGCTTCATCGACGGCAAGTGGGACGAGAAGGCCGGCATCGACTTCACGGTCACGTTCGCCAACCCGGACGGCAAAATCAGATCTGTTGACGACCAGCATGCCACGCTCACTGACGGGCGGCTGATCGTCACGGGGGCCGCGGCCGTACGAAACGGGACCGCGCTGACGCTCGTCAAGGATCCACGCGGGGCCGACCCGGGTGGGGCGCCGGCGTATCACCTCCCGCCAGGCACTCCGCCGGCGCTGCCGGTCACGCGTCCCGCCGGCGGTGGCGGTGGCGGCGGTGGCCTCGGATCGCCCGCACCTTACTGGCAGCCCGGGCCGTTCAAGGCGTTACGGCCGGCGGATGTCGTCGGCACGTGGATCGCCGCGTCGTTCGGCCCGCTGGGCATGAACAAGCAGATCTTCACTTTCCTGCTGGTCGGTGACCGGCTGAGGGGAGTGGTGTGCGGCCGCTGCGACAACACCTACACCATCGGGGCGATGGAGAACATCTTCATCGTCGGCAACACCCTGTACTTCGACATCGTGCACGAGGACTGGGGCGAGAGCGACCCGCCGACATTCACGCGGAATATCGGAGCTCAGATCGTCCAGAACGAGATGATCGCGTTCATTCTCGGGAAGGACCTCGTGATCGATCCTGCCAATCCACCCGCGCGGCCGGCGGGACGCGGCTTCACGCTCGTCGGGCCGATTGCTCCCGAGGGAACGAGAGGGAACAGTTCCGAGGGCGTCGATGTCTGGGGACCAGGTACCGGCTCCGCCATCCAGCCGCCGCCCGGCAGGACGCCGATCCGGCCGGTGAACCCAGGTCGATAGATCTGCAGGCCCAAACGTTCAGCGGTCACTCCCTGATGCAACGCACGGAAACTGCCATCCGCTTCTCGCCCTGGGGCTGACGATAGAGCGCTTGACTGCCTTTGCCGAAGTTATAGAAGGGTGCGGTGATCGGATCGTTTTCGGATGCCGTCCAGTAAAACCCGTGTGCCTCGAGCCGTTCGTACTTTCCATCAGCAGAGCGATTGCCACCCAGCACGGCATTGAAGCCTGATGTGCCTCCGCTCAGGAGCGCCATGTACGCAGCTTTACCCTTCTCAGGCGAATCGTTACCAACTCCACCATAGTGCTTCGCCATCTGACGCCATTCGCCGTCGGTCGGCAACCGCCATCCATCACCCAGCGACTGACATCCTCGCTGCGCCGATTCCCAGGTATACAAACGCCCAAATCGACGGCAGTTCGATTCCGCATCGCCGTAACAATAGGATGACGACGTGTTGACGTTCAGATTGGCAGTCGTCCACTCTTTACCGTCCGCTATCCGTTTGGAAGCGATCGTGCCGGACAGGTTCTGGTCTTTTGCTGAGCGCTGCGTCGAGCTGACGCCGCCAACAAATCCGAACGCCATACTCAGCGCGATTGCCACGGCACTAATTCGACTCGTCGTCATTTGTCCTCGCCCCATGGTGTGATCGCGGAGTGTGTCTCCGCTCCTTTGAATGGCGACTACTCAGGACCGTTAGCTTCAGAGTGCACTTGTGAACAGCTGATGGCCCATCGGCGAGATACGCTCACGGGAAGGAGCGTGATCATGAGTGCAAGCCATCGTCCCACCGACATACATCGGCGTCAACATCGGGTGAAAAAGCGGAACAAGCTGCGCGCGCGGATTGCGGCGGCACCGACCGGACGGGCTGCATTCGAAGCAAAACTGCAGCGAACCTACTCACCATTCCACTCGATGACGAAAGAGAAGCAGCCTCCAACGGTCGACTAGTCGGTCCGATTGGTGATCGTTTCCTCCTAACACGAGCCAAGCCCGGCCTTCGTAAATCAGCCGATCATCGCGTGTTGGCAATCGGCCGCCGGTTGGAATGCCGTGCGACTCCGCGCTAAAGTCACGGCGACGTGCTGTCGGCCTTCTCCCAAGCCTGGGCCTCCTGGAAAACGGCGCCCGGCGTCGCGCTGCTCGCAGTGGTCGCGTTTGCCGTCGGGATCGGCTCGGCCACGGCGATCTTCACCGTCATCAACGGCGTGCTGCTGCGGCCGCTGCCCTACCCGAACAGCGAGCGCTTCGTGTCGCTGTACGGCACGAGCACGACAGCGCCGGGCTCGTTCATGGCGATGTCGGTTCCCGAGCTGCAGGACTACCAGCAGCAGACCACGAGCTTCGACGCGTTCGGCTGGTTCCGCTGCCGGCCGATACCAGCTGACGGCGCCTGGCGAGCCGCAATTCGTCCCCGGCACGGCGGTGACGCCTGCCCTGGCGCGGGAACTCGGTCCACCGCTCCTCGGCCAGTGGTTCGCCGACGACAACAGCGCCGTCATCTCGAGCGCCCTCTGGCGGCGCCTTGGCGGCGGGCGCGACATCATCGGCAGCGCCATCACGCTCGACGAGCGCCGCTATACCGTGAGCGGCGTCATGCCGCCGGCGTTCCGGCTGCCGATTGCCAGCCTGGGCGGACGCGGCGACACCGAGGTGTGGATTCCGTTCGTTCCGTCGCCGGGCGACGCGAACCGGAGCAGCCAGCCAGTACTTTGCGTACGCCCGCCGCAAACCGGGAGTCTCGCTGGAACAGGCGCGGGCGGACGTCAGGCGCGTCGCCGCCATCGTCGCGGCGACGGATCCGAAGCGGTATCGGTTCTACACGGCGGACGCGGCCGACCTGCGCGAACCGACATCCCCGATCCTCCGCGCCACGCTGCTGACCCTGCTCGGCGGCGCAGGGCTCCTGCTGCTCATTGCCTGCGCCAACGTCGCCACGCTGCTGCTGGCGCGATCCGTCGTCCGCGCGCGCGAGACGGCGATCCGCGTCGCGCTCGGCGCGTCGCGGCGGCAGCTCGCGCTGCGCTACTTCGCCGAGGGCGCGCTGGTCTCCGTCGCCGGCGCCGCCGCCGGCGTCGGTCTGAGCGCGATCTTCGTCCGGCAGATCCTGACCGCCGCGGCCGCATTCGTCCCGCGTGCCGACTTGATCGGCGATCGACTGGAAGGTGCTCGGCTTCAGCGTGGCGGTGGCGGTCGCCACCGGCGTGCTCGCCGGCATGGCCCCGCTCTGGCAGGCGATGCGCACGGCGCCGAACGCGGTGCTCTCCGAAGGCGTTCGCGCGTCGGCCGCCGCGCCCGCGCGACGCCTGTCGAAGGCGTTCGTCGTCGCCGAAATCGCCCTCGCCTTCACGCTCCTGACGACGTCGGCCATTCTCGTCGTCCACCTGCGCAACCTGGGCCGCGTGTCTATGGGGTTCGACCCTGACGACGTCGTCGCGTTCGGGCTCACCCTGCCGAGACGCACACTCGATCCCCGGCTTTCCGCAGAGGCGCGGTCGGCCGAGCGAAGGCGGTTGGACGAGCAGCGGTGGGCCGAGCAAGCGCGGTTGATGGACGTGTTGCGGCAGACGCCCGGCGTGACAGGCGTCTCGTTCGCGAGCCAGCTGCCCGGCATGGGCTGCGCCGGCGGCGCCAATTTTTCCGTGGAAGGCCGGCCGGCGGATGCCGCCGCAGAGCGGGCATGCGTGGTGAACACCGCACCGGACTTTTTTCCGACCATGCGGATCCCGCTCAGGGAAGGCCGGCTGCTGAACGAGGCTGACAACCTGCCGTGGCGTGGAAAAGACCAAGTCGGTGACCGGCGGGACATTGCCCTGCCGACGG
>CAVREM010000091.1:0-39480 GCA_963720005.1 uncultured Acidobacteriota bacterium
GTTGTGTGCTCGTCTACTTGGTTCAGTTGGTCTTACTAGTGCCAGCCGCCCGGCGCGAAGTCCCCGGTCGCCTGCTGATCGACCAGAACCCCACTGGCCGGACCGATCCGTCGGTCTCGCCGGTGGGGTGCCCGATCCAGGTATCGCTGGGCGAGAGTTAGCCGGGGCACCCCCGGTCCACTCACGTCAATCGACGACGAAGCAGCCGCTGCCGCAGACCACGTAGTCGAAGTAGGCCAAGCCCGCGAGCACCGCGTACGCGGTCAGCGGGAGCGTTCCCGCGAACCAGAGCGCTCCCGCCAGCCAGCGCGCGGCGAACCGCGTAGCCGAGCGAATAGAACGCGATCGCCGGCACCGCGAGCACGCCCAGCGCGGCCGCCCCGAGCACAGCGACGTCTGGGAATCGCATGCCGAACTCGTCGTCAAGCTCGACAGGACGACGACGCCCGCGGCGCAGAACGAAAGTCCGATCAGGAGGGCGAGCCGGCCGCTGAACCAGCGCACTCCGTCGAGCCCTGCGCTGCGGCCGAAGAACAGCGAGACGAGCGCCCCGAGCGCCGGAACCGGCCAACGACCACCAGAAGACCGACCACGCGCGCACCGTACCCGGCGGGCTCGACGGCCGACAACCCAACTAGCTACTATCATCGAAGTTACTTCGATGATGGGAGCCACCATGCACTACCGGACGTTCGGCCGACGGACCGGCCTGAGGGTCTCGGAGTACGCGCTCGGCGCGGGCAACTTCGGCACCCGCTGGGGCACGGCGCCGAGCCCGACGAGGCGCGGCGGATCTTCGACCGGTTCGCCGAGGCGGGCGGGACCTTGATCGACACCGCCGACGGCTACCAGCTCGGCGAGTCCGAGACGCTGCTCGGGGACTTCCTCGCCGCCGATCGCGACCACTTCGTCCTCGCCACCAAGTACTCCAACGGCGTCGACGAGCCGGACGTCTCCACGACCGGCAACGGCCGCAAGAACATGATGCGCGCGGTGGAGGCGAGCCTGAAGCGGCTCAAGACCGACCGCATCGACCTCTACTGGGTGCACTTCCAGGACGGCGTGACGCCGATCGAGGAGATCCTGCGCGGGCTCGACGACCTCGTCGCGCGCGGCAAGATCCTCCACGCCGGACTGTCGAACTTCCCCGCCTGGCGCGTGCGCGCGCGCGCAGACGCTCGCGGAGCTGCGCGGCTGGTCGCCGATCGCCGGCATCCAGGTCGAGTACAGCCTCGTCGAGCGCACCGCCGACCGCGAGCTGCTGCCGATGGCCGAGGCGCTCGGGCTCGGCGTGGCGCTGTGGTCGCCGCTCGGCGGCGGGCTGCTGACCGGCAAGTACCGCCAGAGCGACGCGGGGCGCCTGACCGACTGGAGGCCGGCTGATCCACACCGAGGACACCGACCAGAAGACCGCGATCGTGGACACCGTGCTCGCGATCGCCGACGAGACCGGCGTGACGCCGGCCCAGGTGGCGGTGGCCTGGCTGCGCGAGCGCGCGACGCGCGCTCGACGACCCGCTGGTCCCGATCATCGGCCCGCGCACCGTCGCCCAGCTCGACGACTACCTCGCCGCGCTCGACGTCACGCTCACCGCGAGCAGGTCGCCCGCCTGGACGAGGTCAGCGCGCCCAGCCTCGGCGTCCCGCACGAGCGTCGACGCGCCAGCGTCCGCGACCGCGTCCTCGGCGGGGACGCCAGCCGCTTCACCGCCCGCGGTCCCGGTGGCCTGAGCCATGCGGCGGACGAGCTTCGCGGACGCGGAATGCCCGATCGCGCTCGGCCTCGAGTCGGTCGGCGAGTGGTGGACGATCCTGATCCTGCGCGACGTCTTCGACGGCTTCAGCCGCTTCGACGACCTGCAGCGCAACCTCGGGATCTCCCCCAGCATGCTCGCGCGCCGGCTGAAGGCGATGGTCGACGCCGGCCTGCTCGAGCAAGCGGCGCTACTCCGAGCACCCGCCGCGCGACGAGTACGTGCTGACCGAGGCGGGCCAGGCCTTCCGCCCGGTGATCCTCGCGCTCTACACGTGGAGCGAGAAGCACGTCACCGGCCACGCCCGCAAGCTCGTGCCGATCGACCGCGCGACCGGCGAGGCGATCGACCCGGTGTGGTCGACCGCAAGACGGGCCGGCCGATCGAGGAGCTCGACGTCGCGTTCATCGCCGGCGAGACCGCCGGCGAGGGGATGCGGGGCGCTACGAGGGCGGCGCGCTAGCCTGCGCGCCGCCGTGCCGTTCGAGATCCGCCGTAACGACCGACCGAGTTCGCCGCCATCGGGGACCTCTGCGTCACCGCCTACGAGCCCTTCCTCGCCAGGCGGGCGACTACGTCGACACCCTTCGCGACGCCGCGGCCCGCGCCAACGCGGCCGAGCTGCTGGTCGCGGTCGACGGCGAGCAGCTCCTCGGCACCGTCACGTTCGTGCCCGACGGCGGCCCGCTGGGCGAGATCGCCATCGCCGGCGAGACCGAGTTCCGGATGCTCGCCGTCTCTCCCGCCGCGCAGGGCCGCGGCGTCGGAACCGCGCTGCTGCGCCGCGTCGTCGAGGAGACCGCGAGCCGCGGCCGCGCCGGCGTCGTCTGCTCGAGCCAGCCGGCGATGCGCGCCGCCCACCGCGTCTACGAGCGCCTCGGCTTCACCCGCGACCCGCAGCGCGACTGGTCGCCGCTGCCGGGCGTGGACCTGCTCGCTTTCGCGCTGCGCCTCTAAGCCGACAGCAGGTCGAGCGAGCTCGGTGATGACCGGGGTGCGCTCGACGGCGGTCGACGTGACCAGCCCGATCGTGTGCTCGATCAGCGGGTCCACGAGCGGGATCGCCCGCAGGTCGGCGGGAAGCGGGTTGGCGTCGAGCCAGGTGTGGGCGGTGATGCCCGGCAGACCCGCGCGCGCGTGCGCGACGAGCGTGGAGACCGAGTTCGTCTCGACCGCCGGGTTCGGCGTCGCGCCCGCGGCGCCGAACGCGCCGTCGACGATCCGCCGATGCTGCATGTCCGGCGTCAGCAGGCAGAGCGGCAGCGTTGCCGCCTCCGCCCACGTCACCGACGCGCCGAACGGCGAGTCGGCGGGCGTGACGAGCAGGTAGTGCTCGCTCCACAGCGGCACCGCGTCCACGCGCGCGAGCGGCTCGTTGTCGAGGTAGGTGAGCCCCGCCTCGAGCTCGCCGTGCTCGAGCCCGTGGGCGATCTGGCGCGAGCTCATCGAGATCAGCCGCACGCGCATGCGCGGGTGACGCTCGCGAAAGCGCGCGGTGATCATCGGCGACAGCGGGAGCGACGTGGGGATCGCGCCGATCCGCAGCGTCCCCTCCAGGCCGCCGCGCAGGCGGCTCGCCTCCTGCTGCAGCGACTCCAGATCCGCGAGCGCCCGCTGCGCCCAGCCGAGGATCAGCTCGCCCTCGGGCGTCAGTGCCTCGAACTCGCGCCCGCGACGCACCAGCGGCACGCCGAGCTCGCGCTCGAGGCTGCGGATGCCGGCCGAGAGCGTCGGCTGCGAAACATGGCAGGAGACCGCCGCGCGGCCGAAGTGGCGCTCACGGTCCAGGGCGGCCAGGTACTCGAGCTGGCGGATGAACACGATAGTTCGCGTCTATCAAAGCATTCAGCGGCAGCAGTTGGACAATTGCGGCGCTATGGCGCGACGTTCCCGCCGTGTCGCGCAATCTGGTGGAACTGGTCCGGCGCCACCATGAGCAGGGAGCGCCCACCGCGCTCGAAGTGCTCAAAGAGGCGATGGATCAACGGGGAGAGATCACCGACGACGACCGCAGGGTCGCCGCGGAGCGCTCGGGGCTGCCCGAGGCGGCGGTCACGGCGTCTCGACGTTCTATGACGACCTGCTCGTCCCGCGCGGCGAGCGCCACGTGCGCGTGTGCACCGGGACGGCGTGCTTCGCCGCCACCGGCGACGCCCACGTCGACACGGTCGAGGACGCGCTCGGCCTCAAGCTCGGCGAGCGCGCGCGAAGACAAGTCGCGTCTCGCTGGCCGAGACCGTCTGCCTCGGCTACTGCCACGCCGGCCCGGCGGTGCGCGACGGCGACGTGATCGACGCCGGCCCGGGCGCGATCGAGCGACTGCTCGCCGAACGCGACACCGCCCGCGCCCGAGCCCGTCTTCACCAGCCTGCTCGACGAGCCCGTGCTGACCCGCCCCGGCGACTGGTCGGGCTACGCGCAAGCGCTCGAAGAGACGCCCGGAGGAACTGCTCGCCGCGGTCAAGGCCGCCGACGTCAAGCGGCCGTGGCGGCGCCGGCTTCCCGGCGGGCATCAAGTGGGAGTTCGCCGCGCAAGTCGCCCAACGCCGGACAAGGTGATCGTCGCCAACGGCGACGAGGGCGACCCCGGCTCCTACATCGACAAGCTGCTGATGGAGGACAACCCGCACCTGCTGCTCGAGGGCCTCGCGCTCGCGGGCTACGCGGTCGGCGCCGACCACGGCTTCGTCCTCATCCGCTCCGAGTACCCGCGCTCCAAGCCCGCGCTCGACCAGGCGATCGAAGAAGGCCGCGCGCGCCGGGCCACCTCGGCGAGCACTTCGACATCACGTCGTCGAGGGCGCCGGCTCCTACGTCGTGGGCGAGGAGACCGCGCTGCTGGCCTGCCTGCAGGGGCTCCGGGGAACGGTCTCCGCGCGGCCCCCGTTCCCCGCCGAGCGCGGCGTCCACGGTCTCCCGACCGTCGTCAACAACGTCGAGACGCTCTGCAACATCGCCTTCATCGCCGACCACGGCGCCGAGGCCTACAGGGCGCTGAGCCCCGAGGACGCGACGCCCGGCACGCAAGATCGTCTGCTTCAACGAGCGCTTCGCCAGGCCGGGCGCCTACGAGGTCCCGTTCGGGATGACGGTGCGCGAGCTGTGCGAGGACGTCGCCGGCGGCATGGCCAGCGGCAAGGCGATCAAGGCGCTGCAGATCGGCGGGCCGCTCGGCGGCATCCTCCCCGGCTCACAAGCTCGACACGGTCTTCGATTTCGAGGCGCTCGCGCGCCGAGGGCTGCATGGTCGGCCACGGTGGGATCGTCGCCTTCGAGGAGCTGACGGACATGCGCGCCGTCGCCAAGCCACCTGCTGCACTTCGGCGCCGCCGAGAGCTGCGGCAAGTGCTTCCCGTGCCGGATCGGGCTCCAGCGCGCGCACGCGATGTTCGAAGAGCGACGAGCGCGGTCGACCGCGAGCGCTCGAACAGCTGCTGGAGACGCTGGAGCTCGGCAGCCTGTGCGCGCACGGCGGCGGCATGCCCGCGCCGATCCGCAGCCTGCTCGCCCACTTCCCCGAGGAGCTGGGGCTGCAAGTGATCACGTTCGAGATCGACGGTACCGAGGTCAGCGTCCCGCCCGGGACGACGGTGCTCGACGCCGCGCGCGCGCCGGCGCCGATCCCGACGCTGTGCTTCGACGAGCGCCAGGCCCCGTTCGGCGCCTGCCGCGTGTGCCTGGTCGGCGTCGAGGGCGCGCCCGGCCCGGTCGCCTCGTGCACGACCGTCGTCCCGCGAGGGCATGAAGGTCGACACCGGACGAGAACGCCCGCCGCGTCGCCGCCGCGGTCGTCGAGCTCGTGCTCTCCGAGCTGCCCGAGCCGCCCGCCGAGCACACCGAGCTGGCGCAGGTCGCCCGGATGCTCGACGTCGGCGAGCCGCGCTGGCCCGGGACCCAGCACACGCGACGAGCTCGACGAGCGCCACCCGTACCTCGCGATCCAGCACGAGTTCTGCATCTCCTGCGGGCGCTGCGTGCGCGCGTGCGACGAGGTCCAGGGCACGTTCGCGCTGACCGCGACCGGCCGCGGCTTCGAGCGCCAACATCGCGGCCGGCCTCGACCAGGGCTTCCGCGACTCGGTCTGCGTCTCTTGCGGCGCCTGCGCCGACACCTGCCCGACCGACGCGATCACCGAGATCTCCCTGCTAGACCTGGTGAGGTAGCCATGTTCGACTCGACCGTCACCACCACCTGTGGCTATTGCGGCGTCGGCTGCCGCCTCGAGGCCCACGCCCGCAACGGCAAGGTCGCGTCGATCAGCCCCGCGCTCGACGGCCCCGCCAACGAGGGCCACACCTGCCTCAAGGGCCGCTTCGCGCACCAGTTCTCGCGCCGCCGCGACCGCCTCACCACGCCGCTCATCAAGGAGAACGGCGAGTTCCGGATCGCCACGTGGGAAGAGGCGATCCACCGCATCCCGACCGAGCTGGCCGCATCAAGCGCGACCACGGTCCCGACGCGATCGCGGGCCTGGCCTCGTCGCGCGCGACGAACGAGGACTGCTACGCGATGCAGCGCCTGATGCGCGCCGCGATCGGCACCAACAACATCGACAACTGCTCCCGCGTCTGCCACTCGCCGACCTCGTTCGCGCTGCGCAAGTCGTTCGGCCTCTCGGGCGCGACCGGCTCGTTCTCCGACTTCGACCACACCGACGCGACGATCCTGATCGGCGCCAACCCGACCGAGGGCCACCCGGTCGTCGGCGCGCGCATCAAGCAGGCGACGCTGCGCGGGATGAAGCTCGTGACGATCGACCCGCGCCGGATCGAGCTCGCCGACTACGGCGTCCTGCACCTCCGCCCGCGCCCCGGCTCCAACGCCGCCGTGATGCTCGGCATCGCGCACGTCATCCACCGCGACGGGCTCACCAAGCCCGACTTCATCGAGGCCCGGACGATCGGCTACGACACGCTGCTCGAGCTGCTCCCGCAGTACACGCCCGAGATCGTCGAGGAGATCTCCGGCGTCCCCGCCGCGGACCTCGAAGCAGCCGCCCACATCTACGGCGAGGCGGACAACGCGTGCTTCTGCTGGGGCCTGGGCGTGACCGAGCACAAGTACGGCTCCGAGGTCGTGCAGCTGATCTGCAACGTCGCGCTGATGACCGGCAACGTCGGCCGCGAGGCGCGGCGCTGCTGCCGCTGCGCGGCCAGAACAACGTCCAGGGCTCATCCGACATGGGCGCGCTGCCGGACACCTACACCGCCTACCGCTCGGTCGGCGACGAGGACGTCGCGCGCATCCTTCGAGGACGAGTGGGGCGTGAAGGTCCCGCGCGAGAAGGGCTACACGATCCCGCAGATGTTCGACGCCGCGGTCGCCGGCGACCTGAAGGCGATGTACATCTTCGGCGAGGACGTCGCGCAGACCGACCCGAACACCGCGCACGTCGTCGCCGCGCTGGAGAACCTCGAGTTCATGGTCTGCCAGGACATCTTCGAGACCGAGACGACGCAGTACGCGGACGTGATCCTGCCCGCGTCAGCTCGTTCCTCGAGAAGCGGGCACGTTCACCAACGCCGAGCGCCGCGTGCAGCTCGTCGACCCGGCGATCGACGCCGCCCGGCGGCGCGAAGACCGACTTCGAGATCATCAAGCTCGTCTCGCGCGCGCTCGGCCACGAGATGGGTGGGAGACGCCCGCCGACGCGATGGACGAGGTCGCCGAGCTGACCCCGCACTGGAGCGGCGATCAGCTACGAGCGGCTCGGCCGCACGGGTCTGCAGTGGCCGGTCGCGCCCGACGGCACCGACGCGCCGATCCTCTACGAGCGACGAGTTCGAGCTCCCCGGCGGCAAGGCCCACTTCGCCGCGCTGCCCTACAAGGCGCCGGGCGACGCCGCCGACGAGGAGTTCCCGCTGATCCTCGTCACCGGCCGCCGTCTGCAGCACTACAACGCGGGCACGATGACCCGCCGCACGGGCAACGTCGAGCTCAACGACCGCGACTACATCGAGATCCATCCCGACGACGCCGAGCGCCTGTGGATCAACGACGGCGACATGATCTCGGTCCGCAGCCGCCAGGGCCGGACGGAGATCATCGCCCAGATCACCGACCGGATCGAGCGCGGGCACGTCTTCACCACGTTCCACTTCCCGGAGACGCGCACGAACCTGCTGATCGGCAGCTCGGCCGACGTCAACACGTCCTGCCCGGAGTACAAGGTCATCGCGGTCGACGTGCGGCCGATCGGCGAGGAGGCGACGATGAAGCCGGCGCTCGCCGAGTGCATGAGCTGAGCCGGACCGTCGTCCACGACGGCGTCAGCGACGAGGTCGCGATCGAGGAGCCGCTGGAGATCCGCGTCGACGGCGCCCCGCTCGCCGTGACGATGCGCACGCCCGACAACGACGAGGAGCTCGCGCTGGGCTTCCTCTACGGCGAGGGGCTGATCACCGAGCCGCGCCCCGTCGGGCTGACCGAGGACTTCGCGGTCAACACGATCGAGGTCACGGGCCCGCTGGTGCGGGACCCGTCCGCGCGCTCCTTCTACACGACCTCCTCGTGCGGGGTCTGCGGCAAGGGCGCGCTCGAGGAGGTCGCGGTGCACGCGCCGGTGCTGCCGCCCGGCCCGACGATCGAGCGCGCGCTGCTGGCCGACCTGCCCGAGCGGCTGCGCCAGCCGGGCTTCGCCCGCACCGGCGGGCTGCACGCCACCGGGCTGTTCACGCCCGACGGCGAACTGCTGCACGTGCGCGAGGACGTCGGGCGCCACAACGCGATGGACAAGGTGATCGGGCGGGCGCTGCAGGACGGCCTGCTGCCGCTGCACGCCCTCGTGCTCTGCGTCAGCGGCCGGCTGTCGCTTCGAGCTCGTGCAGCAGTGTGCGGCGGTCGCGACGATCGCGGGCGACACGACGCTCGACGTCAATCTGGTGAGCGGCCGCGCGCTCCGGACGCCGGTCCGGGAGTCGCCGTCTCTCTCCGGGGTCGTGTTCAAGACCGGCGCGGACGGTGTGCGGCGGCCCAGTCCCGGGAGATACCTGTCGTTCAAGGCACGGTGCGGCGGTTTGGTGCTCGCGTACACGTATTCGGACGCGGAAGGCCGCTACTCGATGTGCCGGCTTCCGCCCGGCCCCGGGTGCGTCGACGTGAACACGGCGGTCAGCGACTCGGAGTACGGACCGGACAGGCAGGTTCGCGTCGACGTGCAGGGAGACATGGTGCTCGACCTCGATCGCCGATCCTGACTGACGGCGGTCAGGGGCGCGGCGCCTCGGCTGTGATTGACGCGGCCTCGTCCTTGTAGCCGCAGAACAGGCAGCGGCCGAACTGCGGCGAAATGGCCGCCTCGCACTTGGGGCATTTCTTGAGCTTCGGCGTGATCCGGCCGTCGACCTTGCCGTCGCGCCCGTCGATCTCGACGATCTTCTTTTTCAGCTGGTCCTCGGAGATGCCGCTCGTTTCGTGGAGCAGCTCGAACATCGCCTGGCAGATGAGGGTGAGCTTGTCGACCCTGTCCTCGACGCGGAAAGCGGTGTCGCGAGCGACGCCGTCCTGCGTTTTCACATTACTGAGCTTGCTGTTCAAGTCCCTGAGTTCGCGCTGCTGAAGGAGATTCCAGATGGTGTCGATCATGAGTCCCCTGTACCGGTGGTATCGGCTCTTCTTCGAGTCTCGCGAGCCGCCGATTTCGTAATCCGATCTCCAGAACGTAACGTGTGTTTGCGACCCTTGGGCGCCCGTCCAGCGGGCCGCGCGCCTCCGCACTGGCATTGCTGTTGCGCTTCCGCGAGGCATGCATCGTCTGATTCCGGCAATCGTTCTGGCGGGCTGTCTGCAGTGGGGTGCATTGCCGATGCGCGGCAGGCAGCCGAAGCGCGCGTGGCGGAATTTCAGCGAAGTGCGGACGCCGGCGATCTGGCGGCGATCCGACGTCTGGCACGATCCGAAGACCGCGGGATGGGAAAGATACATGCAGGGCGCGGCTGAGCCTCGGCCGGACGACGCACACCTCGCGCGAGTACGTTGAAGATGTAAGGGGCCCGAGTGGGCGCGTGATCAACCTCACCTACAACACGGAGTTCGAGCGCGGCTATCGTACGAGCGGTTCGGGTTCGTGGTCGATCGAACCGGGCCGCGGCTGGACAGCTACAAGTATCAGGTCGGCAAGCGGATGGAGTGTTTCCCGATGGGCGGGTGCGAGGTTATCGACGCGCCGCGCAGGTAACTCACCAACTATCGTTTGCGCTCGTAGAGGCCGACGAGCTCGCCCTGACCGACGATCTTTCCTTCCATCGCCTTGAGCAGGTCGTCCTTGGTCATCCCGTCCTTGGCGTCCAGCGGCGCATTCAGCGCGTAGACCTTGAAGGTGTAATGATGCGGCTTGCCGGGAGGCGGCGCCGGTCCGCGGTAGCCCGGGTCTGGCGGCGCTCCGCCCGGTTTGGCGAACATGGCGAAGCCGGTCGTGCCTTGCGAGGGCGCCGGCGACCGCGGTACCTTTGACGGTGCCTCCCATCGGCACAGCGTCAGGGAGTCCGGTCGCGTTGCCGGAGAATCTTGTAAATCACCCAGTGCACGAACGGCTGGGGCATCGGCGCATCCGGGTCGTCGAGGATCAACGCGAACTCGCGCGTGCCCGACGGCGCCCCAGTCCAGGCGAGCGGCGGCGACACGTTCCTGCCGTCGGCCGTGTAATCGGCCGGGATCGCCTCGCCGTTCTTGAACGCCGTGCTGCTGACGGTCAGCTTCGCTGGCGCACCCTGGGCCGACACGTCACAGAGGCCCGCCGCGATCACCGCGACGATGAGCAAGGTCGATCGCATTGATCGCATGCCAGTTCCTACTCCTCAGCATTCCTAATTCCAAATTCCAAATTCCAAATTACAGCGTTCAGATCTTCGCCTCAGCCCGTCTTTCGATCGCCGGCGCGTACATCCGCTCGACGTACTCCTTGACCATGCGGCGGGCTGCAAAGCGCGGCGCGACGGTGCGAATCGCCTGCTTGACGATGGCCATCCAGCGGTGGGGCACGCCGGCGGCGTCGCGCTCGTAGAACGCGGGCACGACCTCTTCTTCGAGCAATCGATAGAGCGCCGCGGCGTCGGCGGCGTCGACCGCGTCGTGGTCGTCGCCACTCACCCCGCCATCGATCGTCCAGCCGTTCGTGCCGTCGAAGCCTTCCGCCCACCAGCCGTCGCCGATGCTCAGGTGCGGCACGCCGTTGCATGGCCGCCTTCATGCCGCTCGTGCCGCTCGCCTCGATTCGGCTTCCGCGGGTTGTTCAACCAGACGTCGCAGCCCTGGACCATGAAATGCGCGACGTGCAGATCGTAGTCGTCGATGAACGCGACCCGCCCGCCGAACAGCGGATCCAGCGCGCGCTTGTAGACCCGCTGGAGATGATGCTTGCCAATGTCGTCGGCGGGGTGCGACTTGCCGGCGAAGATGATCTGAACGGGGCGCTCGATGGCGTTCAGGATGCGCGCCAGCCGCTCCGCGTCGTGGAAGATGAGCTCGGGTCGTTTGTAGCCGGTGAAGCGGCGCGCGAAGCCGATCGTCAGGGCCTCGGGCGCGAGCAGCGTGCCTCCGGCCACGACGCGCGGCGTGCTGACGCGCTCGACGGTCCATCGCTGCCGCATGCGCTCCCGGATGAAGGCGAACAGGTAGCGGCGAAGCGCCTGGCGCACGGCCCAGAGATCGGCATCAGGGATGCCGAGCACCGCGTTCCACAATTCGGGGTCGTCCTGCCGCTCGGACCAGTTGCTCCCGAAGTGCTGGGTGAAAAGGTCGACCAGATCAGCGGCCAGCCAGGTGCCGAGGTGCACGCCGTTGGTCAGCGCTTCGACCGGCCGATCGCGCTCGGGCACTCCCGGCCACATCGGCGCCCACATGGCTCGGGTCACCTCGGCATGCAGCCGGCTGACGGCATTGACCTTTCCGGCCGATCGCAGCGCGAGGGCGGTCATGTTGAACAGCGTGCCGCTGCCGTTGTCGTACGAGCCGAGCGCCAGGAACCGATCGCGGTTCGCGCCGAGCGTCCCCCAGCAGCCGGCCAGGTGTTTTTCGACGAGGTGGAACGGAAACGCATCGTGACCGGCCGCGCACCGGCGTATGCGTCGTGAAGACCGTCGTCGCGCGGATCTCCTCGAGCGCATGATCGAAGTTCGAGCCCTGCTCGATGAGATCGCGGATCCGCTGCAGGACGACGAACGCGGCGTGCCCTTCGTTCAAGTGAAAGACCGCCGGATCCGACCCCAGCAGCTTCAGCGCCCGGACCCCGCCGATGCCGAGGATGATTTCCTGCTGGATGCGCGTTTCGCGATCGCCGCCGTAGAGCCGCGCCGACAGCTCGCGATCCCAGGGCGCGTTCTCCTCGAGATCCGTGTCGAGCAGGTACAGCTTCACCCGTCCGAGACGCACCCGCCAGACCGCCACGAGCACGGTCCGATCGCCGAGCGGCACCGCCGTGATGCATGGCTTGCCGTCGCGCGTGATCGCCGGCTCGATGGGCGCATCCGCCCAGTTGAGCCGTTCGTAGCTTTCCTCCTGCCAGCCTTCGACCGACACGTGCTGATGGAAGTACCCCTGCGGGTACATGAAGCCGATGCCGATCAGCGGGACGCCCAGGTCGCTGGCTTCCTTGCAGTGATCACCAGCGAGCACGCCCAGGCCGCCGGCGTAGATCGCGAGCGACTGATGAAGGGCAAACTCGGCCGAGAAATACGCGATTGAACGGTGCTCGAAGTGAGGAAAGCGCGCCGCCCACCAGGTGTCCCGGCCCCCGCGTGCCGCGTCGAGCGCGGCAATGGCCCGGTCGTACCGGCGCAGGAATTCGGGATCCTGCGCTGCCGCCTCGAGCTTCTGGCGCGGGACCACCCACATCATGCGCACCGGGTTGTGCGCGGTCGCACGCCAGAGCGTGTAGTCGAGGCGGCGAAACACGGCGCGCGCGTCCGGCTGCCAGCTCCACCAGAGATCGACGGCCAGTTCGTCGAGACGACTGATGCGCTCGGGAAGCGGCGACAGGGTGCTGTATCTGGACATTGTTTACAAGACTCGTGGGGCCCCGTCCCACTTGGTTCTACTTGTGGGGCCCGCCTTCGCTCGACCGACCGTTTGCGAGCTTCGGCGCGGCAGGCCCCGCAACGAGCGACGCAAACGTCGCCAGGTCGATGTTTCCGCCCGACACGACGGCCACCACCTTGCCGGTTCCCGCGCGGCCGCTTGCCGCTGCCGCCACGGCGCACCCGGCGGCGCCCTCCGCGATCACGTGGGCGCGTTCGGCGACGAGCCTCATGGCGGCTGCGGCATCGGCCAGCGACACGACGAGGGAACCGGTGAGCCGCTGCAACAGCGGCCACATCGTCTCGAGCACCGACTTGCCGCCGGCGCCGTCCACGAAGGACGCCGTCCAGCCGTCGAAGAACACGGCGCGTCCGGCTGCCAGCGATGCGGCCAGCGGCGCGGCGGTTTCCGGCTCCGCGGCGAAGATACGCGTCTGGGGACGCGCTTCGCCGACGGCCGCGGCAATGCCCGCCAGGAGGCCTCCTCCGCCGAGCGGCGCGACGATGGCGTCGACATCCGGCAGATCTTCCAGGATCTCGAGGCCGATCGTCCCGTTGCCGGCGATGAAGCGATCGTCATCGAATGGGTGCACGAAGTGCCCTTTCATTCGATCCGACCCATGTTCAATCACGGTCTTCCAGCACTCGTCGTAGCTCGCGCGCACGATCGACGCGCCGAGCCGCCGGATGGCATCCACCTTTGTGGCGGGCGCGGTGTCCATCACCATCACCGAGCACGGCGCCCCGACTTTTCGTGCCGCCAGCGCGACGCCCTGCGCCGCGTTGCCGGCGCTGACCGTCCAGACCCCGTCTTTCAACTCGTCCTTCGACAGTTGCCTGACGACGTTGTAGGCGCCACGGATCTTGAAGGATCCGATCGGCTGCAACACCTCGAGCTTCAGATAGAGCTCGCGAATGGGCGCGCCGGCGTCCAGCTCGATTCGAACGAGCGGCGTTCGAACGGCGGCCTCGTAAATAGCCCGGGCGGCATCGAGCAGGTCCGGCAGGGGAATGTGACGGCTGGGCACCGCGATGGACAAGACCAGCGATCCTAGCCGCCGTCGCAGTGGGCGTCAACGGTCGGACGGCGCCGCGTCCAGCTCAACGATGCGCGGCGCCGGGTACAATTGCGCCCGACTTGCTGCGGATCGCGCTCGCTACGTGTCGTCTCGTCGTCGTCGCCATTCATCCTCGCGCCGCGCGCGGCCAGGACGAGCCGCCGCGGATCGGCCCGTTCGTCGTCGATGTCCGCGGCACCTCGCCGAACTTTCCCGACGACGATGCGCAGCTCGCGCAGAGCCGGGGCCTGAGCATCGACGAGTTGCCGGGCCGCGGCCTCGGCCTGGACGCCGGCGCGCATGTCTACCTGTTCAAGTGGCGGGTGATCACGGTCGGCGTCGGTGCGCAGATGACCCTCGCGCAGGGCGACGTCAGGGAGGTGTCGTCCAGGACGGCGTCGAGATCGCGCGTCCGGTCACCTCGTGGTTCACGGCATTCACGCCGCAGCTGTCGTTCAACTTCGGAACCGGCGACGGGTGGAGCTACATCAGCGGCGGCATCGGCAGGAGCGTGTGGTCGACGGTGCCGGACGGGCAGCCGCCGCTGCCGGGCGACGAAGAGCGGCTGACGACGATCAATTACGGCGGCGGCGCGCGATGGTTCGCGAAGCCCCACCTCGCGTTCACCTTCGACGTCCGTTTCCATCGACGATCGATCCCGGCACGCCGCAAGGCGGACTACCAGGCAGTCCGCGGGCGACGATCTTCATCATCGGTGCGGGAGTGTCGGTGAAGTAGATCCGCATTGACCTAATGTCTTCAAGTCCGTAGTTCGTTCTAGTTCTCGAGCTTCCAACCACGCGTTTCGGGTCCCATCCAGAACAGCACGATGGCGAGCACGCCCGAGATCACGATACAGACGGCCATGCCCGACGGCAGCGCGACGCCGTTGTCGCGGAGCGACCCGATCAGGGTCGGTCCGACCGCCGCGAGGGCCGCGCCCGTCTGGTACGCGAAGCCCGCGCCGACGCCGCGCGCGGCGGTTGGGAAGCGCTCGCTCAAGTACGTGGGGATCGACGCCGAACGCGCCGGTCCCGAACACGCCCATCGTGGCGGCCCCGATCAGCAGGCCGGCCGTGCCCGCGCTGAACAGATAGAGCGGCACCGCCGCCACGCCGATCAGGATCATGAGCACCGCCGACCCGCGCCGGCCGAGGCGGGTCTCGGACAAGCGTCCGCAGATGAAGGCACCGGCGATGCCGCCGGCCGAGAACGCGGTGATGAACGGGAGGCGCGGACGATTCAACTGATCGAGTAGCGTGGGATACCACCACGTGATCGAGTTGTACAAGAAGAGCAGCGACGCGAGCAGGAACGACGTGTGGAGCGTGATCGGCAGCAGATCGCGGCGGAAGAGGTCCGCGAACGATCCCGGGGTTGTGCGCCGGTTCCCACATGCTGACGGCGTTCCAGCCAGACCGGGCTCTCCTTGACGTACTTCATGATCCAGAGGACGAGCAAGGCCGGGAGAATCCCGACCCACATGAGCATCCGCCACCCCTCCGGCCTGTCGCTGACGAGCGGGTAGCCGAACTGATAGACGGCCGCCGCCAGGATCACCCCCAACGCGTAGCCGCCCTGGAGCAGGCCGGAGACGACCCCGCGGTGGCGCGGCGGACAGTGCTCGATGGCGAGCGGCATGCCCGCGGACCAGACGCCCCCCATCCCGACGCCGAACAGCGCACGACAGGCGAACAGCATCCCGTACGACGTCGAAAACGCGCTGAGGAACGCGAACGTCGAGTACCAGAGGATCGCGAGCATCAGCGGCAGCTTGCGGCCCCAGCGATCCGCCGCGATGCCGGCGCTGATGCCCCCGAACACCCGGAACATCAACGTGACGGTCGCGAGCGCGCCGGCCAGGGCGCTGCTGACCGTAAAGCTGCGTTGGACGTCGACGAGGAGCAGGCTGAGAATGTAGTAGTCGAAGCCGTCGAGCGTCCACCCGAGGTAAGCGGCCCAGAACGCCTTGCGCTGGTCGGGGGTGAGGTCGTGGTACCAGAGCCGGCCTGGCGGTGTCGGCTCAGCGGTGACGGTCATGCGGCCGAATCGTAGCCCAGTTTCTACCGTGCAACATCCGCCTAACCTTTCACGTAAAAGTAGATAGATGGGCTGGCGCCGTCTGGCCGGTCTCGCCATCGTGGGCGTCGTGGCACCCATCGCGGCCGCGTTCCTCCTGCTGCCGCTGATGGTGCAGGGGTTTGTCCGGGCTATCAACGGGACGGTCAATGCGTCGCTGTGGGTTGCCGCGTCGCTCGGGTCGGGCAGCAGTGCATGGACGATCGTCTCGACCCTCGGCCGCGCTGCCGCCGCCGCCGTCGTCACCCCGCGGGCACTCGCGGTTATTGCCGGCCTCGTGCTCGTCAGCGTGGTGGCGCTTTACGGATTGCAGCGATTGCTTGGCTATGAAGAGGAGTCTTCGCGATGAAGAAGTTGACGCTCGCGCTCGTCGCGGCCGCTAGCGTGTGGGCGTGGCCCTCCGCCCAGGCACCGCCGGCCGCGAACGCGGCCCTTCGCCAGCAGATCGAGCGGCGCTTCGAGGTATTGCTGTTGACCGATCGCGTTGTGCTGCGGCCGCGGTCGGCGAGCGGTGCCGTCCGGCTGGTCGAGCTGGGCGGGACCGGTGCCATTGCAATCGACGGTGCGCCGGCGACCGGCGCCGAGGTGCGCGACAAGCTCGGCGCGGACGCCGACGCCGTGATCCAGCTCTCGTATCTCGACATGGCGCAGCGCCGCGAGCTGTTCGGCGGGCGCCGCCGCCGCGCCTCCTTCCAGTCCCACCCCGCCTCCCATCCCCGAACCGTCTACTGCCCCGATTCAGCCGGTGCCGCCGCCTCCCGTCGAGGCTGAGCGCCGACGCACCCGGCGTGGTGATCAGGTGCGCTTCGGCGGCAACGTGCGCGTGGGCGAAGACGAACTCGTCGTCGGCGACGTCGTGGCGATTGGCGGATCGGCGCGGATCGACGGGGAAGTGCGCGGGGAGGTCGTTGCGGTCGGCGGCAACGTCGAGCTCGGGCCGCGCGCCCTGGTTACCCAGGACATCGCGGTGATCGGCGGTACGCTGGAACGCGCGGAAGGTTCGCGCGTCCAGGGCGAGCTGCACGAGGTCGGCATCGGCGAGATCGACTTCGGCGACTGGCGCATGGGCGATTGGCGGCCGCGGCCGTTTCGGGGATTCAGCCGCACGCTGGCGCTCATGTCGACACTCGGCCGCGTCGCGATCCTGTGTGTGCTCGGCGCCCTGGTGATGCTGCTCGGCCGTGAGTATGTCGAGCGCACGAGCCTGCGCGCGGCGGCAGAACCGCTGAAGGCCGGGGCGATTGGATTTCTCGCGCAGCTCCTCTTCCTGCCGGTCCTGATCATCACGATCGTCATCCTGGTCGTCACGATCGTCGGCATTCCGCTGTTGCTGTTGATTCCCTTTGCGCTGCTCGCGCTGGCCGTGATCGCGCTGCTCGGGTTTACGTCGATCGCCTACCGAGTCGGGCAATTCGTGTCGGAGCGGTTCGGCTGGGGCGTGTCCGGTCCCTATGCGACGACCGTGCTGGGGATCCTTGTCGTCGTCTCGCCGCTGCTCCTTGCCCGCCTGCTGTCGCTCTTCGGTGGTCCGATCGTGCCGATGGCGTTCGGCCTGGGTGTGATCGCGTTCGTGGTGGAGTACGTGGTGTGGACGATCGGGTTCGGCGCGGTGGCGCTCGCGCGCCTCGATCGCCAGCGTCCGCCGGCCGTGCCGATCGCGGCACCGCCGCCGGTGCTGCCCTAAGAATTACGGTTTTCGCGCTTGCCTACTGGCGTATCAGCGTGAACGTTCCGTTGGTGAGGCCCGTGGTGCACGTGCTGTTGACGACTGAGTACACGCCGGCCATCGTCGTCGACGAGATCAGACTGTTCGCTCCGGCGAGCTGACCGCTGCAGCCCGGCTGCGAAACGATTCCGCCCGGCGGAACCGTAACCGTGAACCCGAGATTCGTTCCAGTCAGCGTTCCAGCCACGGTTCCGTTCATCAACACCACACCCGTCGGCAACGCGATGATGACAGGTCCAGTCACGGACGCACCGGTCTGCGTCAGCGTCCAGGTCATGACCGCGCTCACATTGGTCACGGTGATGTTGCCGCGCCAGGTGCCTGTGAGGCTGGTCGCCGGCTCGGTCGGCTCGGTCGGCATTTCGTCGCCGCACGCCGCCGAGATGAGTGCCGCGACGACAAGCGCGCACTGAAGCAGTCGCATACCCATTCAATAAAGTTTGTACGCTGCTGCGGCGATGCCGCAACCGGTTCACAGTTGAGCTGGCGATCTACAATGTGCGCCGTCGAGAAGGTCGTAGGAGGTCGCATGCCGAGCGAGATCGTTCGCGAGATGCTAGCCGAGTTCCTGGGGACCTTCGTCCTCATCGTCTTCGGCCTCGGCGTGGTCGCGCAGACCGTACTCAGCGCCGGCAGCGCCGGGTCGCCATTGTCGATCAACATCGCCTGGGGCCTGGCCGTGACGATGGGCTGCTACGTGGCCGCTGGCGTGACTGGCGCGCACCTCAACCCGGCCGTCTCGCTCGCACTGGCGGTGCATCGCCGTTTTCCCTGGCGCAAGGTTGCGCCGTACGTCGCCGCCCAGATGGCCGGCGCGTTCGTGGCGTCGGCCGTGGTGTTCGTGACCTACCACGAGGCGCTCGCGGCCTTCGACGGCGGCATGCGCCAGGTGAGCGGACCGCTGGGCACAGCCGGCATCTGGGCCACATATCCGCGTCCGTTCCTGAGCGTCGTTCCAGGTGGCCTCGTCGATCAGGCCGTCGGCACGGCACTCCTCGTCGCCGTCATCTTCGCGATCACCGATTCGCGAAACTCTCCTGCACCCGCAGGTCTCGCACCGGTCGTCGTCGGTCTGCTCGTCGTGCTGATTGGCGCCACGTTCGGATTCAACTCTGGGTACGCCATCAATCCTGCCCGCGACCTCGGTCCACGTCTCTTCACCGCCGTCGCAGGGTGGGGCATGGAGGTCTTCCGGGCGGGGAACGGCTGGTGGTGGGTGCCGATCGTCGGTCCATGCGTTGGGGCCGTCGCGGGCGGATGGCTGTACGACGTCTGCGTGGGGAACCATTTTCCGGCGGCACGCGGGGCGTCGATCTCGTTGTGATCCAGTCGTTCGTCGTTCGCGGGGTTTGCGCCCGTGCGTCGTTCGAACGACGCACGAGGGGGATGCTCCCGAACGACGAACGGCGGCGCATACAATATCGGGATGCCCAAGATCGCGTTTCTCGGAACAGGCCTGCTCGGCAGCGGCATGGTCGAATGCCTGTGTCGCCGCGGAAACGAAGTCACCGTGTGGAATCGCACCGAGTCGAAGGCGCGCGCCCTCGAGGCGTTCGGGGCGAGGGTCGCACGAACGCCCGAGGAGGCCGTGGCGGGTGTCGAGCGCGTGCACATGGCGCTGTCGGACGACGCCGCGGTCGATGCCATGCTCGAGCGCATCGCGCCGCGGCAGCGAGCGCGGTGATCGTCGATCACACGACCACGTCGCCGGCGGGGACCAGGGAGCGGGTGTCGCGAACGGCGCGCAGCGGCATCAAGTTCGTGCACGCGCCGGTGTTCATGTCGCCGCAGATGTGCCGCGATGCGACCGGCCTGATGCTGGTGTCGGGGCCGCAGGCGATCGTCGACTCGATCCGGCCTTTGCTCGAGCAGATGACCGGCGAGGTGTGGTACTTCGGCGAGCGCGGTGATCTCGCGGCGGCGTACAAGATCTTCGGCAACTCGATGATCTTCACCATCACCGCCGGGATTGCCGACGTGCTGGCGATGGCCAGGAGCGTCGGCGTTGCGCCGGCCGACGCGGCGGCGTTGTTCAGCAAGTTCCGCATCGGCGGCATCATCCCGATGCGCGCGGAAAAGATGGCGCAGGGCGATCTGACCGCGACCTTCGAGCTCACCATGGCGCGGAAGGACATTCGCCTGATGATCGAAGCCGCCGGACGCGAGCCGCTCACCGTGCTGCCGGCGATCGCCGCGCGGATGGACGAGGCGATCGCGGCCGGCCACGGCAAGGACGACATGGGCGCTATCGCGCTCAGCAGCGTTCAACCGATCCGATGATGCGCACCCTTCTGGCGAGCGCTCTCGTTTGCCTGGCCGCTGCGAACGCCGCGGCGCAGACCGATGCCGGCGAGCTGCGCCTGGAGGTCACCGCCCCGGGGGGGTTCCCGTTGCTCGCGTCCGGAACTCTTGTCAGCGAAGCGCCGCAAATGCATCGCTCGTTCACGACGGACGGAGAGGGTCGATTCACGCTGAGCCGCGTGCCGTTCGGAGTGTACCTGCTGACGGTCGAGGCTGAAGACTACGCGCCGACGCACCTGACCCTCGACGTCCGGTCCTCGCTTCCGCAGGTTGTGCCCGTGCGACTCGTCTTGCAGCAGGAGCTGCATCAGGAGCTCACCGTCACGGCCGATCTCCCGCTCGTCGACGTGCGGCGGACCGGAACCTCTTTCACAGTTGCCGCACCGCAGCTGCAAAGCCACCTGTCGGCGGTCCCGGGGCGCATGGTTCTCGACCTCGTCGACCAGCAGCCGGGCTGGCTGATGGAAGCCAACGGCGTGCTGCACCCGCGCGGCTCGGAGTACCAGACGCTGTTTGTCGTGGATGGTGTCCCGATGGACGAGAACCGTTCGCCGGCCTTCGCGCCGGATCTCCAGGAGAATGCGATCCAGGCGATGTCGGTGCTCACCGGCAACATCCCCGCCGAGTACGGCCGCAAGGTCTCGGGGGTCGTGGAGGTGACCACCAATCGCGATATCCAGGAAGGATTTCATGGGTCAGTCGACGCGGGAACCGGCAGTTTCGGCATGGCCTCGGGCGCCGCGTCGGTTACTCATGGCTGGACCGGCCAGGCTCTGACGCTCAGCGCCTCGGCAGCGCGCACCGACCGCTACCTGGACCCGCCCGTCGTCGAAAACTACACGAACGACGGCGCCCTCGCCGGCGCGCTCGCCGGTTATCACGCCCGCCCGACCGATCGCGATCGCCTGCAGTTCACCTGGCAGCGCCGGCGAAGCGACTTTGGCGTGCCCAACGAGATCGTCCAGCAGGCCGCGGGGCAGCGGCAGGACAACAGCCGGAGCGACGACGCGCTGCACGGCGCATGGACGCGCGTCCTCGGGGCGCGATCCGTGCTCAGCACGCGCGGCCTGGTCCAACACCTCTCGGCCAGCCTGAGGTCGAACGCGGCCTCGACCCCGGTGATCGTCGACCAGGATCGGTCGTTTACGCGCGGATATGTCAACGCCAGCCTCGCCACCGACCTGGGCCGCCATCAGATCAAGTTCGGCGGCGACTTCGTCGTGACGCCGGTCCGCGAAGCGCTCACCTACGAGATTACCGACGACGACTTCGTCGAGGAGGACACCGCCGAAAGCTTTCACTTCGCCGATGAGCGCACGAGCAACGAGCAGTCGCTCTTCGTGCAGGACACGATCCGCCGGGGACCGCTGACCTTCAGCGCCGGGCTGAGGTGGGATCGCTATGACTTCGTCGTGCACGAGAACGCGCTCAGTCCGCGACTGGGCATCGCGTGGGCGCCGACCGCAGATCTGGTGTTCCGCGCGTCGTACGACCGCGTCTTTCAGACGCCGGCCGTCGAGAACCTGCTGCTGGCCAGCTCGCCCGACGTCGACCAGGTCAACCCCGAATCAGCGCGGCTGCCGGTGGAGCCGTCGCGCGGCCACTTCTTCGAGGCGGGCATCACGACGGCGCTCGGCGGCCTGGCCAGGCTCGACGTGACGGCATACCGGCGCACGTTCATCAACTTCGCCGACGATGATGTCTTCCTCAACACCGGCGTGAGCTTCCCGGTGGCGTTCGCGGCTGCCGACATCCGCGGGCTGGATACCAAGCTGACGCTGCCGACCTGGCGGCGAATCAGCGGGTTCGTGAGCTACGCGCTGCTGAAGGGCACGGCTGATCTGCCAGTGGTCGGTGGGCTCTTCATCGGCGACGAAGCGCTGGAGGAACTCGAGGCGACCGGAACCGTTCCGATTACCCAGGATCAGCGGCACACGTTCCGCGCCCAGGCGCGCTACGACGTGATGCGCCGGCTCTGGGCGGCCGCGACCGTCCGCTACGGCAGCGGCCTGCCGGTCGAGCTCGACGACGACCTGGACCCGGGCGATCTCGAGGAGCAATACGGCGAGGAGATTCTCGATCAGGTCGACTTCGAAGCCGGCCGCGTCAAACCGAACCTCACCCTCGACATCGGCCTCGGCGCCGAGCTGTGGCGCTCTGCCGAGCGCCGGCTGACGCTTCGCGCCGAGTTCGCGAACATCACCGATCGCCTCAACGTGATCAACTTCGCGGGAATCTTCTCGGGAACCGCCCTGGCCGCGCCGCGCAGCGCGTCGGTGCGGATCGCAGTATGAATTCTGAAATTTAAGATTTCAGATTTAAGATTTAAGATTGGCGAATCGAGCGTTGCGCTGGCAGCCAATTCTGCGATCACGCAATCTTAAATCTGCAAATCTGAAATCTTAAATTCCAGGTTCTCAGTCAGTGGGTCATCGCGTACAACACGACGTTGACGCCGATCGCGTAGCCGCGCGGCGAGAAGAGATCAAAGTACTGCTGGCTCTCGCCCTCGCGCTCCCAGGTGTCGGCGATGTCGGTGTTGTGGCTGATGAGCACGAGCAGGCGGCCGCGCTCGTCGTGGATGCCCTTGAAGTAGACGACGGCGCTGTCCCGGCCGCGCTCTGACGTGTCGCCGCCATATCGGGTCCAGTGGCTGATCGACGGGACCTGCGGGATCTCGCGGACGTCGTACAGGGTGTGCATGATCGGGTGGTCGGGCGGGATGTCGATCATCGGGAACTCGCCGGGCGGCAGCACGCGCGACAGCTCGCCGACGATCATCGTCCACGCGTAGCTGCCCCACGAGTCGTCAACCCAGACGAACCCGCCCTTGAGCAGGTACTCGCGGAGGCGTTCGACTTCGTCCTCGGTGAACCGGGCCGTGCCGAAGTCCTCCATGAAGATCATCGGACAGTGGTAAAGCAGCGGCTCGGTCATCGGCATGACGACGAAGTGAGGCTCGCGCCCTTCGTCGAACCTGACCCGCGTGCGCGTGAGCTCCGCGAGCCGGACCGAGAAGTTGTGATCGGCGTCGGGATAGTCGGTGTTCCAGCCGCTGCCGCTCGGCTCGCGCCTGACCGGGGTGAAGTAGCCGCGGCAGTAGATCCAGGAACCGTCGAAGTCCGAGGCCTTCGGCCACCGCGCCGGGTAGCCGCGGCCGCCGCCGACCCAGATCTGCTGCGCGTAGACGGACCAGGCGGCAATGCCTGCAATCAGGCAGCCGACCACAACACGCCGCAGGACGGAACTTCGTGCATCATCGGCCTCAGTGTGTCATCGCGTAAATGACGGCGTTCACGCCGACGGCATAGCCGCGCGGCGAGAAGCGATCGAAGTATTCCTGGCTCTCGCCTTCGCGTTCCCAGCTGTCGGCGATATCGGTATTGTGCGACATCAGCACCATCAGCCGGCCGCGCGAGTCCTGGATGGCCCTGAAATGCACCACCGCGCTGTCGTAGCCGCGCTCGGAGGTGTCGCCGCCGCACTCGCGCATCCAGCAGTTGATCGAGGGGATCTGCGGGACGTCCTTGACGTCGTAGAGCGAGCGCATGATCGGATGCGACGCCGGGATGTCGACGATCGGGAACTCGGCCGGCGGCAGGACGCGCGCGATCGTCCGGCGCCAATGCTCCCAGGCGGCCGATCCCCAGAAGTCGTCGACCCACAGGAACCCGCCCTTGAGGAAGTACTCCTTGCAGGTTCTGCGCTTCCTTATCCGTGAAGTCGGCCGTGCCGACGTCTTCCATGAAGAGCATCGGGCAGCGGAAGAGCACCGGGTCGGCGAGGTTGACGACGACGAAGGTCGGGTCGTGGCGCTTGTCCCACTGCACGCGGATCCGGGTCAGTTCGGCGAGCCGGACCAGGAAGTTGTGATCGGCGTCGGGATAGTCGGTCCACCATCCCATGCCGCCGGCCTCGCTGCGCACCGACTCGTAGTAGCCGCGGCAATACAGGAACGATCCGTCGAAATCGCGGTCGGTCGCCCATCGCGGCGGATAGCGCCGGAAGCCGCCGAAGCCGCCGGGGTTGACCCAGATCGATCCCTGCTGCGCGTAGGCGGTCGCGGCGGCACAGGCGAGCCCCGCCAGGAGCGCTAGGACCAGTCGCCGTCGGGAGGGGGTTCGCATTCGCATCAAACAACTAATCTGAAATCTAAGTAATCTGATCCACGTTCCTCTTTCAGTGGGACATCGCGTAGATGACGACGTTGACGCCGATCGCGTAGCCGCGCGGCGAGAAGGTATCGAAGTAGCTGCGCGGCTCCTCACCCTCGCGCTCCCAGGTGTCGGAGATATCCGTGTTGTGGGAGATGAGCACCATCAGGCGGCCCTGCGCATCGTGAATCCCCCTGAAATAGACCTGCGCGCTGTCGTAGCCGCGCTCCGACGTCTCGCCGCCGTTTCGCGCCCAGAAACTGATGTTGGGTACCTGGGGAATATTCGGCACATCGTAGAGCGTCCGCATGATCGGGTGCGAACGGTCGATGTCGACCAGCGGATATTCGCCCGGCGGCAGGACGAGTCCAATCTGGTGGACCCAGTTGGCCCACGCCCGCGACCCCCACGAGTCGTCGACCCAGAGGAAGCCGCCCTTCAACAGGTACTGACGAAGGCCTTCGGCTTCCGGCGGCGTCAACCGCGCGGATTCGATATCGGTCATGAAGACCATCGGGCAGTGGCTCAGCAGCGGGTCGTTGATCGGGACGACGACATGATGCGGCTGCCTGGTCTCGTCGAGCTTCACCTTCACGCGCGTCAGCTCCGCCAGCCGGACGGAGAAGTTGTTGTCGGCGCCCGGGTAGTCGGTGCGCCAGCCGCCGCGGCCGAAGCTCGTGTAGAAAGCGCGGCAGTACTGGAAGGATCCGTCGAAGTCTGACGCGGTGGCGAATCGCGCGCTGAACCGCGAGAAGCGTCCGCCACCGACCCAGATGTCCTGCGCGCAGACCGCGGACACCGTGGCGACGACCAGCGCAGCGGTCCAGGCGTAACGATCTTTCATGTGCCCCAGGCTTTCATGTGCCCCGGCCTATCGTCCCGCGAGCAACTCGTCCATCGACACCACGGCGGATGTGCTCGACGCCCCGCCGAAGATCGAGCGAATCATGACACTCCGCGCGTCGCGCGGCAACCCACTCAGGTTGGCCGTGAACCGGCCGTACGCGCCGTCGCGATAGAGGTAGGACTCGACGTTCGAGATGTAGAACGCCGAGACCCGCTCGCCCCGCGACGCAATCGTCCGGCCGATCGCCCGGAGCGCGTGGGGGCCGCTGACGTCCCCGACGACCGGAATGATCAGGTCGCGCGCCTGGAGCTGCCGGATGAACTGGTAGTCGGCCTCGGAGGCGAGATAGTGCCAGGCGCGGCCGGCCCGGTCCGTGGCGACAATCAGGTCGCGCAGGGTGGGGTAATGGAGCTGCGGCGGGCGTCCATGGCTGTTGAACTGCAGTGCCAGGCCCCGCTGGACGAATGCCCCATGAAAACGTCCGATGGTGGCGAAGTCGGCCGGCGACAGCGGCACACCGAAGCCCCGGATGGTTTCGTTGAGGCCGGTCTCGTTCAGGTCGGTCGTCTCCGCGCGCGGCGCCTCGCTGATGGCGCGCACGAGATCCTCGACGCCGGTACCGGCCGGCAAGGCGGGCGGCGACCGTCCCGTCAGCAGCGACAGGTAGGCGACGCGGTCCGGTGCCCGCGCGAACAGCGCCTTGAACAGCAGGTGCAGCAGCAGATTGTCGCGGCGGATGTCGATGATGTAGGCGACCGACGGCCGGATGCGCGCGATGTAGGAAAAGTTCTGGTCCGGGCCGACGCCGATGTAGGCGCCGCCGGAGACGCCGCCCTTGACGAGCGCGGACACGACCTCGAGGTACGAGCGTTCGTTCGAGATCAGGTTGTCGGTGTCGAAGAAGCCTTCCGGTTCCGACAGGCGCGCGATGTCGTCGGCGAACGATCCCGCCGCGAGCGGGGGCGTCTGCAGCGCGAACAGAACGACCGCCGCCGCCATCGACGCGAGGGATGCAAAGCCCGCGACGCGGCGCATGAAGCCAGTATGCGCACTGGCAGCCTGTGGCGCAACTCCGGCTGCATTCGGCCGGCGATGCATCCCCGCAGGCTGCGTTGCTCCTCGCTCAAATATTCCCGATATTCTCGCTCGTCGCGCCTTGCCTGCGGGGCGCCTCGCCGCCCTCGGTGCGACGCCGGACTTGCGCCACGGGCTGCTAGCGCGCGTTCTCCGCAAGCGAGGAACTGCCGCCGAGGCCGGCCAGCCTCATTCGAAGCCGCGGCAGGTCGCGCGCCGCCATGCCGAAGCCGCCGCGCCCGGGTCGGACCAGTTCATCGCCGTCGAACGCGGCCCGCATCAGGCCCGCTGACGTGTGCACGCGCGACGCGAGGAGGTAATGGCCGATTTCGTGGGCCAGGACTCGTCCCAGCGCCCGCCCGACCAGCGCGTCGCGCCCCGCCGGCGGCCACTGGTCGAACGGGCGTCCGCCCAACCGCGCGCGCGCGGCGATCGCCGCCACCGCGGCCACGTCGATCGTGAGGGTCGTCGCCGGCGCGTTGTCGTGATCGAACACGATCGCGCCGAGCCGTTCGCGGCGGCCCGGGACGGCCGGCGGCCTCGAGGCGCGGGCGAGCATGACGACCAGCCTGGCGTCAGCCGCGGGCGGCCCGGCCTGTTCGGGCGCGACGGCGACGATCGAGACACCGTGCGCACGCCAGATCGCGTCGGCCTCCTGCAGCATCGCGGTGCGCTCGGCCGGCGGCTGCGCGCCGGCGGTGGTCCACGTCAACACGATCGCGACGACGTGCGTGATGCCCATGCGCGGCATGGTAGGCCTTGGCCAAGCATGAGAAAAACTCTTTGTTTTCATCACAACGATGAAGAAATATAATCCAGGGATGGACCTCGAAATCCGCCACCTGAAGCTGGTGCGGGCGGTGACGTCGGCCGGCAGCCTGACCGGCGCCGGCTCGGTGCTGAACCTCACCCAGTCGGCGCTCAGCCATCAACTGCGCGACATCGAGTCGCGCCTCGGCACCGCGTTGTTCCTGCGCGTCGGCAAGCGGATGATGCTGACGCCGGCCGGCGAGCGGCTGCTCCGCTCGGCGGACGAGGTGCTCGACGCGATCGAACGGACCGAGGACTCGATCCGCCAGCTGTCAGGCGCGGATCGCGGGCTGTTGCGCCTGAGCACGGAGTGCTACACGTGCTACCACTGGCTGCCGCCGCTGCTGAAGCGGTACCGCCGCGCCCACCCGAACGTCGAGGTCCGGATCAATGGCGATGCGACGTCCGATCCCCTCCCGCATCTGCTGGGCGGGGGGCTCGACGTCGCGATCCTGAGCACCCCGGCGCGCGATCGGCGGCTGGTCTCGCGGTCCATCTTCAGCGACGAGATGGTGATCATCGTCGACCCGCGCCACCCGCTCGCCGGCAGGCCGTTTGTCACCGCCGCCGATCTCGCGACCGAGACGCTGCTGATGTACGCGCAGAAGGAAGAGAGCACGATCTACAAGCTGCTCGCCGGCGAGGGCATCGTCCCGGCGAACGTGCACGTCGTCCAGCTGACCGAAGCGATTATCGAGCTGGTGAAGGCGGGGCTGGGCTTCTCGTTCCTGGCGAGGTGGGCGGTCGAACCGCAGGTCCGCGCCGGCGCTATCCGCGCGATCCCGTATACGCGCCGCGGCTACCGCCGGACCTGGAGCGCCGCCACGCTGAAGGACATGGCCCGCGTCCCATACGTCCGCGAGTTCATCGACCTGCTCGCCGAGCATCCTCCATTCCAGCAGAATGGCAAGAGCGGGCAAACGAAATTAGGAATTTGGAATTTGGAATTTGGAATGCGTGTCGAGGCCTGACACGCATTCCTAATTCCTAATTCCTAATTCCTAATTCCAAATTACAGGCTTCACCTCGCCGCGGCCGTGGTCGCTCCTGCCGGGCGGAGCGTGAGCTTGTGCGCGGCCTCGCGATCGACCCGCCCGCGCGTGTAGGCGAGCGGGAAGTACTCGCCGCGATCCCAGAGCGGCAGCAGGTTGCCGTAGAACGGGCTTTCGGGCTGGCCCGACTGGCCCGGGACGTTGGTCGACGACCGAGCGATCCCAGTCCGCGACGTCCAGGATCTCGCGGTAGCTGGCGCCGTCGGCGCCGACGGCGCCGTTGCCGCCGCTGCGCTCGACGGTCGGCAGATCGAACTGGCGGACGAACGGGTGCGGGAAGTCGCGCGTCGTGCATCCGGCCGTAGCGCCAGGCGGCCAGATCGGGCCCCTGGGTCTTGGTCAGCTCCGCGAGCGCCTTGACCAGCCCCGGCTCGACGAGCGGGAGCCGCTCGTCACGCGGACGCTGATGCTCGAGCGCTTTCGGATCGACCGCGCTGCGCCACGGCGAGGTAGATCGCCGCCGCCGCGCTGTCCTTTCGCAGCATCGCGTCCCAGCCCGCGACCAGGCTGCGCGCGCGCTCTCGACCTCCGGCGTGCGGCTCGTCCAGCCCTTGAACAGATCCTGTTCGAGGGCGCCGCGCGAGCGTCATGTAATCGTGCTGGAGCTGCTTCGAGTCGTCGATCGTCCACTTGCGTGACCGCGAGGACGGCCGTGAGCACCTGTTCGACGCGCTTGATCCGCTCGAACTGGACGTTGTTCAGCGTCTTGAACATCACCGGCGGCGTGCCGGGGATGTTGATGTTGTTGTTGGCGGTCGCGATGTAGCCCTGCGACGGGTTCAGCAGCCGCGGCAGGTCGGTCCGGAAGCCGTCCCACTCGTACTTGCCGGTGCCCGGCACCGGCAGGCGGCCCGCTCCAGCCCACGCGCTTCGGCGTCAGCGCCGAGCCCTGGAACGAGATGTTGCCGTCGACGTCGCCGCAGATCAGGTTCTCGGTCGGCGCCTTCCAGTACATCGCCGCCTCGAGGAACTCCTTGCAGTCGCGCGCCTGCGCCAGGCGCAGGCCGCCGAGATAGGCGCCGGTTCCCGGCTCGTTCATCGACCGAACGCAGCGCGTAGGCGCGATGGTTCGCCGCGTCCTCGTAGAAGATCGGGCCGTGCCGGCTGAACTTGAGCTCGATGGCCCGCGGCGCCTCGCCCTTCACCGGAATCTGTCTCGCGGACGATCGCGCAGCGGCTCCCACGCGCCGTTGTAGCGGACTTCGTTGGCGTTCGCCGGGTTGACCTCTTCGACGAACACGTCGTGCTGATCGGTGCCGGTGATCGTGAGGCCCCACGCGAGCCGCTCGTTGTGGCCGATGCGCGACGCCGACAAACGGCGGCTCGCCGCGCGCCGATCACGTTCCAGCCCGGCGCGTTCAGATGCACGATGTAGCGCAGCGACGGGTTCGTGACCTCGCGGTGCGGATCGTTCGACGACGATCGGCTTGCCGGTCGTCGGTGAGCGCGCCGCTCACGACCCAGTTGTTGCTGCCCGGCTCGGGCGCCTGCGTCTTCGGGCATCTCGACGCGCGCGGCCGTCGCGGCGAACCAGGCGCTGATACGGCTCGACGATCGCCGGCGGCGGCATGCCGCCGTCCGCCGCCGCGCCGCATGCGCGACGTCCTCGGCCGATCGAGGCTCACGTCGAGACCCTCGGGCACGACCAGCTCGTCCCACGGATCGGGCATGCGCTGGCGGTTCGCCTCGCGCGACGCCGACGCGCGCGACGAGCCGCGCCAGCTGCAGCTCGCTCGACGCGTCGCCGAGCGCCGTCGTGCGGAGGAGCACCGTTTCGGCTGTCCACGGTGTCCGGCTTGATGCCGGTCAGCTTGAACTCGACCGGCAGGTTGTCGCCGTGCTGCGCGATGAAGGCGTTCAAGCCGTCGGCGAACGCCGTGAAGATCCGCTTGCCCTCGGGGTGATAGCTGGTCCACTCGCTGTCGTCGAACGGCCCGCGGTACATCAGCAGCCGCGCCTGCCGATCGCGCTCGACCGCGGCCGGGCCGAGGATCTCGGCGAGCCGTCCTTCGCGCTGGCGGCGCCACATCTCCATCTGCCACAGCCGGTCCTGGGCCATGACGTAGCCCTGCGCGAAGAACAGGTCGTCGGTGTTCCGCGCGTAGATGTGCGGCACGCCCCAGCGGTCGCGGACGACCTCGACCGGCTCGCGAAGGCCCGGGACGTTCAGGGTGCCGTCGATCGTGGCGAGCGACTGCTGCGCCAGCGACTTCAGGTCGGTGGCCGGCGTGCGCTGCGCGCTCACGGCCCCGAATGCCGACACGAGCGTCAGCAGGCAGACGACCACGACGAGACGCCGTCGGAGGTTGTGGCTCATAGCGCGCCAATCTAGGCTCCGCCGGAAGGTGTGTCAACTGGAATAGAAGCTGTGTCTTCTGGATTAGGATGGCCTGACGCGTGAAGCTCCATACCAAGCTGTTCATTGCCCTGGTCGCCGGAATCGGCCTGGGTGCCGCCCTGCATTCACAGGCCGACTCGGCGGTCATCAACGCCGTCAACACCAACCTCCTCCGCCCGATCGGCCAGATCTTCCTCCGCTCGATTTTCATGATCGTCGTGCCGATGGTGTTCTCGGCACTCGTGATCGGGGTCTACGACCTCGGGCGGGGCCGCGACCTGAGCGGCGTCGCCGGGCGCACGCTGTGGTTCACGGTCGTGATGAGCACGCTCTCGGTGGTGATCGGCATGCTGCTGGTCAACGTGCTCAGGCCGGGCGAAAACGCCGCCCTGCAGCAGGCGATCGCCGCGCAGCCCTCCGCTGCGGTGCAGGCGCTCGAGGCCAACGTTGCGGCGCGCAAGTCGGTGGCCGACACGATCATCGAGCTCGTGCCCAGAAACCCGCTCGACTCGGCGGTCCGCGCCCTGGACGGCGAGATGCTGCCGTTGATGGTGTTCGCGCTGGTATTCGGCGTCGCGGTGAGCCAGACCGCGCCGCGCGACGATCAGAAAAACGTCCTGATGCGGTTTCTCGAGCAGGTGTTCGATGCCTGCATGAGGATCGTGCACTTCGCGATGAAGCTCGCGCCGTTCGCGGTGTTTGCGATCATCTTCAACACCGCGTTCACGTTTGGCACCACCGTCTTTGCCACGCTCTTTTTCTACGTGGCGACGGTGGTCGGGGCGCTGCTGCTCCACCAGTTCGGCGTCTACTCGCTGCTGCTCCGCCTGGTGGCGCGGCGTTCGCCGCTCGAGTTCTTCCGGCAGTGCCGCGACGTGTACCTGTATGCGTTCTCGACCGCCTCGTCCAACGCGACGCTGCCGCTCTCGCTCGAGACCGCCGAGAAGAAGCTTCGCATTCCGCCAGACATTGGCCGGTTCGTCCTGACGGTTGGCGCCACCGCGAACCAGAACGGCACGGCCCTGTTCGAAGGGATCACGGTCCTGTTTCTCGCGCAGGTCTACGGGCTGGATCTGTCGCTCGGGCAGCAGCTCCGCGTGATGCTCATGTCGATTCTCGCGGGGATCGGCACAGCTGGAGTTCCCGGCGGATCGCTGCCTATGGTAATGATCGTGGCGCAGTCGGTCGGCATTCCCCCCGAGGGCATGGGCCTCATCCTCGGCGTGGACCGCTTCCTGGACATGTGCAGGACGACGGTCAACGTCAGTGGCGACCTGGTGATTGCGGCGCTGGTCGCGGGCCCTGGCCCGAGCGCAGTCGAGGGGCCGAGCAAAGTCCACGGGAAGGCCGCCCGGCAGAAGGAGACGCATTCATGAAAACGCTCCAGGCTCTATTGGTCGCAGGCGTGCTCGCCGTCGTCGGATTGTACGTGCTCTTCGCCCAGCAGGGCGGCAGTCAGATGACCTTCTTCATCACCAGCACCGGTGTGGGCAACGGCGGCAACCTCGGCGGGCTCGCGGGGGCGGACAAGCACTGCCAGACGCTCGCCGCGGCGGCAGGCGCGGGCAACCGGAAGTGGCAGGCCTACCTCAGCACACAGGGCGCAGGGGCCGTCAACGCGCGCGACCGCATCGGCAAGGGTCCGTGGACGAATGCCAAGGGCGCGGTCGTGGCCAAGGGCCTCGACGACCTGCACAGCGCCAGCAATAACCTGACGAAGGAAACGCAGCTGACCGAGAAGGGCGGCGTGGTCAACGGCCGCGGCGATACCCCCAACACGCACGACATCATGACCGGCTCGAACGCCGACGGCACCGCCTTCCCGGCGGGCACCGACAACACGTGCAGCAACTGGACGAGTGTGGCGGAAACGGGCGCCGGCGCCCGCGTCGGCCATCACGATCGGCAGGGCGGCGGCCAGGATCCGACCTCGTGGAACTCTGCGCACACGACGCCAGGCTGTTCGCAGGCCAATCTCGCGAAGGTCGGCGGAGCGGGACTCTTCTACTGCTTTGCCGCGAACTAGGGCAGGTAGGGCGGGTCAGGCAGGTAAGGCAGGTAGGTAGGGCGACCCTTTCAGGGTCGCCTTCCCTTGACGCTCACGTTATTCCCACCGAAAGATCTTCGCCGAGACCGCGGTGCAGACGACGAAGGTCACGATCAGTGCGGCGATGTCGCCGAGGTGCGCGGACCACGGCTCGCGCAGCCACGCACCCCTGAGGAGCGAGACGGCGTAGGTGAACGGCACGAACCGCGCCACAGCCTGAACACCTGAAGGCAGCGCGTCGATCGGTACGAACAGTCCTGAGATGGCGATCATCGGATACAGGATGAGTGTGCCGAGCGGCTGGGCGAATCGCGCCGTCGGCACGGCGCTCGCAATCACGAACCCCACCGACAACAGGCAGACCGTCGTGAACAGCAGCGCGGCCCCGAACCGTACCAGCGGAATGTCGACACCTTCCGGCACGAAGCGCCGCCCGGCAAGCGCGAGCAGAAAGAGCGTCGCCGACGTGAACGCCAGCTTCGCGATCACGTGAGCCGTCAGGATGGTCTGAGGCCGGAGCGGCGTCGCGCGCAGGCGCTTCAGGATGCCGCCTTCCCGGTAGATCGAAATGATCGTGACGAGCGACAGCACCGCGCCGGTGGCGACGAGCAGCGCCGCCAGGATCGGCAGATCGACCGCGACGACGCGTGCGATCTCGGGCGGGCGTGGGGCCGCTCGTCCGCCGAGCACGCGCCCGAGGATCACGAAGACGATGACCGGCATCCCGAGCGTGCCGAACAGACCGAGCGGCTCGCGCGCGAAGATCTTCATCTCGATCCAGGTCAACTTGAGGAGCCCGCGCAGCATCGTGTCAGTCCCGCATCGCGTCGCCGGTGAGCTTCAGGAACACGTCCTCGAGCGTCGGCGGAAGCCACTTCGTGTCGCTGATCGCGATGCGCCCGGTGGGGAAGTGCCGCGCGACGAGCGTTTCCGGCGAGTCGATCTCGACGATGCGTCCGTGGTCGATGATCGCCACCCGATCGCAGAGCCGTTCCGCTTCGTCCATCGAGTGGGTGGTGAGCACGACGGTCTTGCCGCGATCGCGGATGCCCCGCACGAGCGTCCAGATCGCGCGCCGCGCTTGCGGGTCGAGGCCGGTCGTCAGCTCGTCGAGGAAGACGACCTCGGGATCGTTGACGAGGGCCAGCGCGATGAACAGTCGCTGCCGCTGTCCGCCCGAGAGCGTCATGAACCACGCATCCCGCTTGGCCGCGAGGCCCAGCTGCTCGAGGAGCGTCGCGCCGTCGACGGCATTTTCGTAGAGCGATGTCCACAGCTCGACGGCTTCGCGGACGGTGATCCGCTTCTGGAGCTGTGCCGACTGCAGCTGCACGCCGATGCGCCGCTGGAGGGCGCGGCGGTCGCGGACCGGATCGAGCCCGAGCACTGAAATCGCGCCGCGATCCGGGCGCCGAACACCCTCGACGCATTCGAGCGTCGTCGTCTTGCCGGCGCCGTTCGGCCCGATCAGGCCGAAGATCTCGCCCCGTTGGACATCGAACGAGACGCCGTCGACGGCCACGAGCCGGCCGTACACCTTGCGAATGCTCTCAACGCGGACGACGACTTCCCGCATGTAAGTGCCGAAGATCTCACAATTCTGCGTACCCGTTACAGATCCCGTACCCGGCCGTCACATGCGGCGGCGGGAAATGTCGACTAAGTGCTGTCGTTGCATCAATTAGCTTGCGGTAACCGAGGGGTATCGCTGGCCCCGTCCTTGCCGATAAGCACGAACATGGGACCGTCCCTCATCGTCATCGCGCGCGCGGAGCACGAAGTTGCCCTTCGCAAGCGGCTGGGGTCGGAGCCGAGCGTCGCACTGTTCTCGGACGCCGACGCGCTGAAGGCGTTCGACGCGGTCGAATCGCATCCGCCGAAGATCCTGGCGATCGATCGAACCTTCGCGTTCACCGCCCGCGGCGCCGCGCTCGTGGCGCGGCTCAAGCACGATCAGCGGATGGGGTCGATCGATCTGCGCGTGCTGACCGAGGACGAAACGAACTCGCCGATGATTCTCGAAACGAACAAGGCGCTCGGCCTCGAGGGCGCCGTCCTGAAGACGTCGCACCCGCTCGACTACTGCGGGACGCGGCGTGCGCCTCGCTTTCCTGTGACCGATGGCGCCGGCGTCATCGTGAACGGCGAGAACGGCACGCTGGTCAACCTGTCGTCGACCGGCGCGCAGCTCCTGGTGCACATGCGCCTTCGGCCGTCCGAACCGCTGCGCCTGGCGCTCGTCGACTCGGACTCGGAGGTCAAGGTCCGGGGCGTCGTCGCCTGGTCGTCGGTCGAGTCGTCCAACGGCGCGCTCGCCTACCGCGCCGGCGTGGAGTTCATCAACCCTGACGCGCTGTCGCTCGACGCCTTTTGCATGAGGCGGCTCACCACGTCAACTGCCGAGCTGCCCGCCTACTAGTGACGTTGCGCAGAATTGACACCCTGGACACAACCTTTTCGAGGGTTCGGCGGTCCAACTGTTTCGATGCCTCGTCTGCGGAGGGTGAAGGGATGTCACTCCGCCGCAACCGCTCCGAACCGGTCGATCGCTCCTGCAGGAGAGCCACGCTCGAACCATGGCTCGCGGCCTCGCGGGAAGCGATGCTGATGATCTCGATGGCCGCCGGCGTGTGCCTGTCGTGGCCGCAGGTCGGGCGGTCGATGCTCCTCGCCACCAAGATCGTCGTCTACTACTGCTTTTCCCCTCGGTAGCCGCCGCGTAGGCCGGGCCCCTTAGGCCCGGCACCACAAGGCCAGACCGCTGGAGTTGGCCTCGCGCGTGCATTAACGTGCAACGGGGTGACGACATGCTGTTTCTGGTGTTTCTCTGCCTCGTGTTGTGGTTTCTCGGTCTGATGACCACGACGACCCTCGGAGGCTTTCTTCACATCCTGCTGGTCATCGCGATCGTGTTCTTCCTGATCCACATCATCCAGGGACGATCGATCGGCAACGCGTAAGCGCTGCCCTCGAGTCCGTTCATTACATTTGTGCAAGCGGCGTTTCGTCACGGTCAGTCGACCATGACGTAGCCGCTGGCAATCAACGACTTACGACAGATCTCGGCAGCATCGTCCTTGCACGTTCGCCGCGTCATGCGACTGTCTGTTCCTGCGTGCGTTCTCATGGTGACCGCCGCCGCGGGCTGTGCGGGTTCGTCAACGGCGCCTTCGGAGGCCTCCCCCGATCGGAAGCTCGAAGGGGTGACCGTCGAGCGCCCTGGACGGTGCGCCGGCAGCGGGATTGTCGGTCCAGGTAGGGAGCGCGCCGAAGGTCACCACCGACGCGGCCGGTCGCTTCACGACCGAGGTCAACGGCCCCGGCGACTACACCGCGGTCGTGTCAGGTACCGCCATCGTGGAGCGGCGGACGATGGTCACCGGACCGACCAGCGTGCCGGCGCGGCTGTCACTGATGCCGGCCTCGTTCGACCTGCATGCGTTCGACGAGATGTTCAGGACGGCGAATGCCCGTTTGCAACGATGGACGACGCGGCCGTCGCTGGTGGTGCTCGCGTCAGTGATGAATTTCCGCGGAGATGCCGACGAGTTCAACGCCACGTCCGAGCAGTTGACCGACGACGAAGTGTCGCTGCTCATCGCGCACCTGAACGAAGGCCTGTCGCTCCTGACCGGCGGCACGTATACGTCGTTTGCCGAAGTGAAGGTCGAGCGCCCGGCGTCCGGCGAGCGGACCTCCGTCGCCCGGCCGGGTGCCATCATCGTCGGGCGCTACAACGGCATCCAGACGTTTGCGCGGACAATCGGCTACGGCCGATGGGCGGAGAATGCCGACGGGTCGGTTGTCGCGGGCGCGATGTTTCTCGACCATGGCTTCGACAAGAATGACGACCGGCGGCGGCTGCTGCGGATCCACGAGCTCGGGCACGCGCTCGGTCAATTGCACGTCGAGACGCGGACCTCGATCATGAACCCCGCGGTCGGCCCGGAGCCGCAGGAGTTCGATCGGCAGGCGGCGATCATCGCCTTCCAGCGCGCGCCCGGAAACGTGTCCCCCGATACCGATCCGGGCACGTCGGGGAAGAGCACGACGTGGAACGTCCGGTGGGCGGCACCTGTCCGCTGCGCGCTGCCTCAGTAGAAGGTCAGCGGCGCAGAGAATTCCACCCAGCTGTTGGCGAGCATCGGATCGTCGAGCCGGCTGATGTCCGCCGCCTCGCTCGCGAACAAGAAAAATCCGACCGTCTGAGCCAGCGTATTCGACTGGTTGTTGGCGGCGATGCCGACGTTGATGGCAATCACGTCGCCGTCCTGGCACGCGACTGGCGCCAGCGCCCAGTTCTGGGCCGCACGGCTCTTGGGTGGATCTCCCAGCGTGAACTCCAGCGTATCGGTCGTGAGGGCCAATGCCACGCCGCGCACACTCGTATCGGGCCGGTGCACGACAACTTGCAATGCGAGGACCGCATCGATTCGCCGGTGCCACTCGATCGCATGTAAGGCGGCGCTGAAGACGCCGTCGAGCGATTGCGCGCCGTTCAGGGGGCGGGTCGAAAACTGGAAATACGCTCTCGTGAATGGTCCGTGAAGCGGCGTGTTCCTGGTGTCCTGGATTGTCGTCGCGCCGTCAGGCGCCAGCGATGCACCAAGCGACACGATATGCGGCAGGTCCCACCCAGATACCGGCTCGGTCGTCCACCATTGCACCGGATCCCACGTCGGGTAGAGGCGGACTCCACCGCTCGTGACGATCGGAGGCGGCGGGGGCGGCGCCTTGGCTGCACCGAGGGACGACACCGCCGCCGCGATTTTGAGAGCGTCTCGCCGTCCGACTTTCATGGCGCCTCCAGTGGGACGGCCCTTTCAGGACCGCAGGACCGTAGCGTCCGGCTTCAGCCGGACGTCTTGCCGTCCGCCTAAAGGCGGACGCTACGTTGACCTCTATCGGGAATAACGGAGGCGCATTGTGGCGCAGGGGGGAAGCCCCTGCGCGCCGTTTGCACGGTAAATCTTGCTGCCTAGCGAGGTGGGGCAGGGCGCACTTCAGCCCGCTCGACGCCTGGCGCAGGATCGACGTTCGGAACGGCAATCTCGACGTACTCGATGGCTCCGTCGATCTCACTGAGCCAGTGCGGCGTTCCGGGCAGGTTGACGACGACGTCGCCAGGTCCGACCTTGCGCGCCAGGCCGCCGGTGACGCCGACGGCGCTCCTGATGGTGGCGTTCGGATCGCTGTTCGGATACGGGTCGCTGTCGATGGTCGGCGGGATCAGCGTGCCGCCTGTCACCAGCGTGCCGGTTCCCTTCGTCACGATGATGTATTCCAGCGTGCGCGTGTGCGTGATGGCGTACTGCGGTCCGGTTACCCGGCGGCGGACGACGCCTGGCGCCTTGCCGGCCGCGAACGGAATGGATCCGCCGGTCCTCGACGCGACGAGCTTCGGATCGAGCGAGTTGAGGCCTGTCTGGATGTCGGCGGCGCTCATGTACGGCGATGGCTCCCGATGGGGCGGCACACGATCGTGGCCGGGCGTGATTTGGTTCTGGGCGAGGATGCCCGCGCCGGCTCCTGCAAGGCCGAACCCCACGGCCAGAACGACCTTACCGAAATTCTTGATGCGCATGGCGCAGCTCCTACTTGCTCAACCCGAGTACGTGTTCGGGATCGACGCGGATCACCATGTAGTCGATGCCACCGTCAGCGATCTCGGTCCATACGTGGCCGACGCCCGGTGGGATGATTTGCATCTCGCCCGGCCCGAGCCTGGTCGCGCGTCCGCCGCTGATCGGGCTCGTGCTGGAGAACCCCGGCCCGATCGTCGTCGATTCCTCCTGCCGGGTGGCGTTGGCCAGCGGTCCGGTCACTTGCGTGCCGCTGCCGCGGACGACGTAGTAGATCTCGGTGATCTTGTCGTGGCTCAGCGCGCGTCCGGAGGGCACCTTCGTCGCCGGTCGCGTGACGAAGGCGACGGCCACGTTGTAGGCGCCGCTATCGGTGAGCTTGATGTTGCGGTCGGAGACGCTGACGTTGCCCGGCGCGAGGGCGGCCATCCCGATCTTCACAGCGGCTTCGATGTCTGCCTTAGTGATGTCGACAGCCGATCGACCGGTTGTGCCCGACGAAGCCGCCTGGGCATGAGCGAGCGTGGGGGTCAATCCGGTCATCAGGATAAGAGCACACGTGAGCATGCAACGCATGGGTGGGGCTCCCTTGAGTGAGGTGGCGTTCGTCGCGCCCACATGCTACGCCGTTTGGGCCCTGATGGTCAGCAGTCCACCTTCGCGTGGTAGCCGCAGGAGATCTTCGGCGACGAGCTCGGCCGGCGGGGTGGCAGCGGAATCAGAATTCACGGTGGAAGTCGAATGGGCGCGAGCCGGCGGATCCCTCAATCCAAGTGTCTTGCGCCTCTTTCCTGACTGCCGCGTAGCGCTCGTTGAGGCCCAACTTCCAATCGGCCTGCAAAACCTCCGGCTTCGCGATCGCCTCCAGACGATCACGAAGCCATGGCGTTTTCGACGTTCCGCCGATCGTCATGCGGGGTGGGCATCATCCCTGCGGCGTCGCAGCTTGCTGCCGCAACTCCTCGATTTCCGCCACCCACGCCTGGGCCCTGTTCCTGGCCTGATGCTCGCTGGAGCATATTTCCACTCGATCCATGCGGCCCTCGCCGAACAGCAGTAACTGGAATCGACCATCATCGCGCCTGAGCAGACAACGATTGACACCATCGGACCACAGCGTAACCGGCTCGGACGCCACGGCTCCAGAGCGTATCCAACCCCAGCTCGGAATTTCAAGCGCCGCTGAATTGGTTTGCGAGGTCCACCTTCGCGCTGCGCGCCACGGTGGACAACCTTCGCCTGACAGTTGGCTCGCCAACCGAAGCTCGCTCGCGTGGCTTGCCAACCGTAGCTCACGCACCCGTTGGCACGCGTGAGCGAAGGTTGATCGGGGCCTTGATGGTCAGCAGTCCACCTTCGCTGCTTCGCAGCTACGGTGGACAACCTTCGCGTGGCTTGCCAACCGTAGCTCACGCACCCGTTGGCACGCGTGAGCGAAGTTGTGAGAATGAGTCCACCTTCGCGCTGCGCGCTACGGTGGACAACCTTCGCATGGCTTGCCAACCGTAGCTCACGCGAGTGTTGGCAGGCGTGAGCGAAGTTGTGAGAATGAGTCCACCTTCGCGCTGCGCGCTACGGTGGACAACCTTCGCATGGCCTGCCAACCGTAGCTCACGCGAGTGTTGGCAGGCGTGAGCGAAGGTT
>CAVREM010000092.1:0-31048 GCA_963720005.1 uncultured Acidobacteriota bacterium
CACACACACAGTCGTTTCATACGGCCCACCTCGTCCGAGTGTCCCCGCGCAACGTGCCCGAGTCCAGCGCGCCCCTGGCGGGCAGGGCGACCGCTTTACAGCGAACAGCATTCTACGCCGCTGCAGCTCATTCAGTGAGATGCCCGGATCTTCATCTTTCCCCTGCTTTTCGGATACCCTTCGGCCGCAACCCAAGGAACCGACGGATATGTTGGCTACAGCCAGAATCGCTCGCGACGCTTTCCCGTCGTCTATGCGCTGCACGGGTATTCAATCGGCGCCGACTCCCACCATTTAGGAGACGCACATGAACTATCGACGCCACCTGACGATCGTCACGCTCCTGCTGCTCGGCACGATGCGCGCGTTCGCCGCTGACATCACGGGCACGTGGAAGGCTTCGTTCGACACGCAGATCGGCACCCAGAACTACACGTATGAATTCGTCGTGAAGGGCACCACGCTGACCGGAAAGCTTCAGTCCAACATGGGTGCCGCCGGCGAGATCAAGCAGGGCAAGGTCGAGGGGGACAAGGTCTCGTTCGTGGAAATGTTCAAGTTCGAGGGCAACGAGATCCAGATCACCTACACGGGGAAGGTCACGTCCAACGACGAAATCAAGTTCACACGGCAGGTCGCTGACTTCGCCACGGAAGAGCTCGTCGCGAAACGCGTGAAGTAGCGACGAGAGTCGTGGGCGTTATCGAAACAACTTCGGCGCGACCTCGTTCAAGTACAGCCGCCAGTTCCGAGACATTCAGCCGGAGAATCAAAGGGCCCCCGTGACCGACGCGACGAGCGTCATGACCAGGGTCGTGCCGAACGCCCATCTGAAGGCGAACCTCTGGTGATCGCGGAGCGACACGCCTGACAGCCCGATCAAGATGAACGTCGACGCGGTCATTGGGCTCAGGGGAAAGCCGGTCGTCATCTGGCCAAGAATGGCGGCGCGGCCGATGGCCAACGGATCGTGGCCGACGGCGGACGCGGCCTCGGCGAACACCGGCAGCACGCCGAAGTAGTACGCGTCCGGTGTGAAGACCAGGCTCAGCGGCATGCTGGTGATCCGCGACAATCTGGCTGAGCCAAGGCGAAAGCGCCGGCGGGATGTTCGACGCGAGCACCGTCGCCATCGCTTTGATCATTCCGCTGCCGTTCAGGATTCCGGTAAACACGCCAGCCGCGAGAATCATCGAGACCACCAGCACGGCACTGGCGGCGTGAGAGGCCAGCTGCTCGCGTTGTGCGGCCACCGTTCTCCGGTTGATCGGCAAGGCAATGGCAAAGGCCGACCATGAAGAGCAGCGGCGCGGGCAATTCCGGCAAGCTCACCCAGTCGGGAAACAGGCCCTGCAAGAGCAGCAGGACGACCACGAGTCGTGAGAACGGCGTTGAAGTAGAAGAGCGAGCCCCTCGCCGGCGCGGCCGGCTTCCCTTGACTGTGGCTTCAGGTCGCGCCTCCGGGCATCGGCTCCGGCTGAGACGCCAACCGCCGCCGCTCTGCGCGTCCGAGCCACCACGCGACGAAGAATACCCACAGGATGCCGAGCGCCCATGGCCGGCAGCACGGGCACGAAAATCTGGTCGACGCCGGCACGAAGCACGCTCATCGCCCGCGCGGTTGGACCGCCCCACGGCAGCAGGTTCATCACGCCGGCGGCCAGCGCCACAATCGCCGGGAAGCACCAGCGGATTGATGCCCATCCGGCGATGGACCGGCAGCAGCGCCGTGACGGAGATCAGGAAGGTCGTCGCGCCGTCGCCGTCCAACGCGACCAGCATGGCAGGGCCGCGGTCGCCAGGCAGAGCCTGACGGCGTCGCCCCGGACAAGGCCGAGCAGACGCTCAATGAGCGGGATGAAGAGCCCGACATCGATCATCAGCCCGAAGTAGAGCACGGCGAACATGCATCAGGGCTGCGACCGGCGCCACGGTCCTCAGACCGTCCACCGCGAAGGCCCCGACCTGATCGCTCGAAGCCGCCAGCCACCGCCGCCGCGAGCGGCGTCAGGATGAGGGCGGCGATCACCGGCGTTCTCGTCGCCGCGACGAGCACGAGAAAAATGCCGATCGTCGCGAAGCCGAGAATGGCGAGCATGCCTATGGCGCGTTCAGTGCAGCCGACCGAGTCAGCCGTGTGGATGGTGACGGTCCATGCGACCTCGTCGCGCGGGACCAGGCACGAGTTCAGACCGACGCAGGCACGGACCCGGGACCCGGGCGCGCTCGTGCCCCACTTGCCGGTCGCGGCCGGACCATTCACGGCAAGCGGATCGACTTCCCGGCGCAGTTTGGCCGCCTCGTGCCGGCTCGTCGTCTTCACGGCCACTCGGAGGACGACCTCGTAGGGCTCAGCGGCCGGAGGCGGCGAGGCGCCACGATGGACGCTGTTCTGACCGACGTAATCCATGCGGATCTCGTCGGCTTTCAGCTCGACCTTGGCAAAGCGCGCCTCGAGGATGTCGCGTGTCAACTCCGCCCGCGCGAGCGCCCCGGGGCCCGCGAACAGCACCATCTCTTCGGCGACATATCCCTCGCGAACACCGATCAGCGCCTTCAGGGTCGATGTCCTGGCTATCCCGGCGGCGTCGGCATGTACTTCGACCTGGTTCTGACCAATCTGCCGAAACGACACCTGGTTGAAGTCCACGACGACATCGGGGCAGCAATAGAACGAGGGATCCAGCACCTCGTAGAGCAGCTGCTCCTTGCAGGTCTCCATCGAAACGACGCCGCCGGTGCCGTCGAGCTTACTGATGACGATGGACGTCGCGCTGACGTCGGCGATCGGATTGCCGAGATTGGCGATGTCGGGAACATCCTTGAATCCGGGATCGGCGAAATAGCCACCCGTCACCTGGCAGCCACACTCCATGAGATGACCGATCACCATGCCTCTGGCCATGGCGTGATGATCGTCGAAGTCCCAGCCGAATTCGTGCGCGAGGGGACCGAGGTAGAGGCAGCCGTCGGCGACGCGCCCGGTGATGACGACATCGGCGCCCTGGCCGAGCGCCTCGACGATGCCGCGCGCACCCAGATACGTTTCCGCGGAGACGATCTCATTCGGGCAGTCCGCAATGGGCTGTCCCGTTTCCAGGAACGCGAGATTCATCGAGCGGATGCGTTCGGTCAGGAGCCCGCCGCACACGGCCGCCACACGCAGGCCCTCGATACCCAGTGCGGCCCCGAGGCGCACGACATGTTCGGCAGCCGCGCGTGGATCGAGCCATCCCTGGTTGGTGATGATCTTGATCCCTTGAGCCTTGCACGACTCGCAGGATCGGCTCCAGCCGTGCCTCGAGGTACGGATCGTAGGGCGTCGTGCCGTGCTCCTCGAGCATCGCCACCTGCGCCGCGCTCATCGTCACTTCCGACATCGAGTCGAAGCACAGGTAGTCGATCGAGCCCCGTCGCGACCAGATCCGCCGCCGGTTCGAACCTGTCGCGCGCCCAGCCGGTGGCGGAGCCGAGTCGAACCACCTTCCCGCGATGTTCCGTCGGACGCTCGAAACGGGTCCGGAGGCAATCCGCCCATGGCGGACCGCTCAGGGAAGTCGTCCGGAACCACGACCTTCATCATCAGGATGCGCGACGAGAGCGCCTTGCCCGATTCCTCGAACGCGAGCGTGCGCGAGCGGCCGCCGCCGAGCGCATCCCGGAGCACGAAGTTGAGGGCACCGATGCGGGGCGATTCGTAACGTTCGACGCCTCCCCGGACAATCGGATCGTAGAGCCGCCGGACAGCGTCAACGGTCAGTTGATCGAGGATGAGACGGTAGGCGCGGATCGCTGTACGCGACGACGGTCACGTTGACGTCCAGGACCCTTTTCGCCCGAGCGGGCATGCGCGACTTCGCGAAGTGGGACCGTCTTCATGTTGGCTGCGGTCGGTGTCATCGAGATACGGGGGCGGCAGGCGGACGAGTCGGGTGCGGACGCGGCTCCCGCGGCTCGCCGGAGATGCACGAGAAGTTCGCGGCGTCATCGACGCTTCCAGATCCCCTGTAGCGGGCGACTGCCGGATAGGCGCACAGCGGCCGCGTGCGATCCACGCGCCCGTTGATCGAGCGCGATGCGGGAATGCTGTCCGGTGAGATGCCGCGCTCGACCCATGCCTCGAGCGCGGCGAGCGCGTCGAACGTGCTCGTCCCGTTGCCGCCGCCACAGTGCGCCATCCCGGGAACGGCGAAGAAGCGATAGAACCGCCGCGTCGCTTCCAGGCCGCCGTTCGCCTTGACGACGCTGTCGTAGTACTCGATCGTGTCGAGCGGCGAGACGACCGGGTCGGCGAGGCCGGTGTACATGATCAGCTTGCCGCCTCGCGCGTTGAAAGCCGCGTAGTCCGTCGCCATCGCGTTCAGCACCGGAAACGCCGCGTCGACGGTGACAACGTCCTTGTCCCAGTCGAACGTGCGCGGATCCCACGAGGGGTTCTTGAACACCCAGTCGCGGAAGAGGCCGATGCGCACGGGCGCACTGGGATTGATGATGTCCTGTCCCCAGCCGGACTCGCTGCCTGGCGCCCATCCGGGATACAGCTGCCGTCCGTCACGCGCGCGCGCGCCGGAGTAGACCTTTCTTGCGGCGTCCATCTGCGGCGCGGTCAGACAGGAATCCGTCTCGGCTCCCGTGCACGCGAGCGCCGCCGGATCGAAGCGGCATGTGCGCGGATCGGCGATCACCCCGTCCACGACGCCGTCGTTCGTGTCACAGGCCGCCACGGCGGCCTGTGCCAGGGCCGGCAGCTTCGCGGCCGGCAGCGTCGCCTTGCCACTGGCGTCGTGCGTCGCAAGCCACGACCACAGGAACCCGTAGATCAGAGGGATGCGGTTGTTGCCCGGATTTCCCGCGACGATGCCGTCGTAGTCAGCCGGATAGCGCTGCGCCTCGCTGAGGGCCTGCTGTCCGCCCGTGGAGCACCCGGTGAAGTACGAGTGCAGCGGCGCCCGTCCATGGGCCTTCTCGACGACGGCTTTCGCGATCGCCGTCATCTCGTGGACCGCACGATGCGCCCAGTCCACGATCTTCTCGGGGTGCCCAATACCGAAGTCCATGTGATCGCCGGCGTGGCCCGTGTCGGTGCTGACGGCGGCGTAGCCTTTGGCGATGGCACCGGCCAGGCCGGCGTAATTGATCGCACCAGAGAATCCGCCGTTGTCGGTCCCCAACAGTTTGCCGTTCCAAGCCTCCGGCAGCCAGACCTCCACCTTGATGTCCGAGTCGGCGGTGGGTTTCGCGGTGACGGCGACACGGCAGAAGGCCGGCACGCGGAAGGTGCGTCCCGACGTGAAGTCGCCGGCCGGATAGGCACGGGCGAGTGTGACCGAGGCATTCGTCAGGTTGAGCGACGCGAGTTGCTCGCACGCCGGCGCAGCGGAGGCGGTCGGCTGGGCCCTCTCGAGCACCTTGCTCCCCTGCGCCTCGCGGACAAATCGAGCGGCGTCATCCGGCAGCAGAAAACGGTCCGTGACCGCCTGCTCCGCCGCCTTCCTGACCGTCGAGACATACGCCTCGTGCGTGCCGTAGCGCTCCTCGAGCGAGAGCCGCGGATCGTTGCTGCTGATCCGTTCCGCTTTCGTCTTCGCGAAAGGAATCCAGCCCCCCTGGAATCCGCAGCCGTGTCCGGCAAAGAAGCCCGAACGAAACGTGTTCCATCCGAGATAGGTACCGAGCGGCGCCTGCAGCTGCACCGACGGGACGCCCGACGTTTCGTTGCCGTCCTCGTTCACGCGCGGCACATAGGTCGGCAGGGCGCTGACGACCCGCGGCGGGACGACGGACATCACCCCCGAGAGATCCGCGGCGTTGAAACCGGGACCGAAGTCGTAACGCAGCAGCGGATTCAGTAAGCGATCGCTGAACGGCAGCCCGGGGATATCGGGCATGCCAAGTGAGGTGCGCGTCGGCGCCACCAGGTCTCCGTTGGCCAGCGTCGGGTAGCGGCTCGGCGGCGGCGGTGTTCCCTTCGTCACCCATTCGACGAGCGCGCGCGTCAACGCGCGGGTCTGCTCGGCTTGCGGGTTCGGATTGGTCGGCAGCGTGCACAGGCTGTTCGCGGCCGTCGTGCCGTCGATCGGGAAACCGCCGCGCCCGCCGCCATGCGTGGTGCTCGGGTAGTAGTAGCGCCGGACGTTGGCGGGCAGCGGCAGGTCGGCCGTCGCGTCCGTGCCGATCAGATCCGGCGACATGCGCAGTCCCCAGAATTCCGCCGATCCGAACGCTTCGATGATCTTCGGGCAGGTTCTCGTCGCGGTGCACCGATCGAGCAGGCCCGCCGCCTTCAGTCCACGCGCCTTGTCCGCGTAACGCGTCCACCAGACGACGCCATCGCTGCCCGGCTCGTACATGCCGGCGGCGCCGCCCGGCAGCGCGAAGCGCAGGTTGATCGGCGTCTGACGTGCCGCAATCCGCGGAAACGCGCCGTCCCAGACGATGCGGTTCTGCGTGTCCCGGTTGAAGCCGAGATGGATGAAGGTGCGGATGAAATTGCCGGACTGCGAGTCTCCGATGCTGATCGTGTGCTCGACGGCGCCGGCCACTGGATTCGGCGTGCCTGAGGCATCCGCCTTGGCATGGCGGAAGAACGACACGATGTCGCGCGTCGCGGCCAGTCCGACGCCCAGCACCAGCGGATCTTTCGCCGTGTAGACGAGCTCGTAGAGGCGGTCGGCGCGGAACGCGTCCTTGACGCAGATGCGCGAGGGATCGGGTGTGCCGGGCCACGGCGTATTCTGCGCAATTGGCGAAGGCCCAGGCGGCACGCGGCACGGTGTGTTTCGCGTCCTGCTGCCCGGCGTAGTTCTCGCGGCTGTGCCACGTCAGCGTCGCGTCGGGCTGTGCGAGATCGGCGGGCAGATACGGCTGTGGCGTGCCGAGCGAGGCGAGGCGAATCGGCGCGCTGTGAGCGCCGTCGGGAAGATCGACGAACCGGGCGATGACGCGGCCGGTCACGGGCGAGCCGTCCTTCTTCCGGGCGATCGGAACGACGATCGTCTGGTTCGTCGGTGTCGGGATGACATCGCCCTGCCAGCCGCTGACGAGCGAGATGTCTCCCTCGGCATTCGCCGTCGCCTGCCCGTTTCCACGATTGACCACTTGATAGACGGAGCACGTGCGATGCCTTCGCGAGATCGACGGGCTTGGCCAGTGCGAAGGTCGCGACGTACTCGACGTTGCCGCGCGCGTTCCGCGGCGCCAGGCCGAGATCCTGGATGATCGCGTTGTGGGGATCCTTCGGATCGACCTCGCCGTGGATCCGTCCGCGAATCAGCTCGAACGGCCCCGCCGCACCGGCCGGCTGTCCGCTGTTGATCGGCTCGCGCGAGGTGATCTCGAGCCGGACGACCTGCGCCGATAGCGGCGCCGCGCAGAGGAGCGCCGCGAGCGTCAGCAGGCACGATCGTCTCTTCATCTTTCTCTCCGTTTCGGATACCCTTCAGCGCACGCAGAGGGAGCACCGCGATATGTCGGACGTGACCATATCATTACGACGCGCGGCCGTTTTGGCAGCGGCTTTCGCCGCGACCGCGGGAGCGCTGGCCGCTGTCGCGCAAGTCAAGACCAACGTGCCGGACGTCGTGCGCCGGGGCGCGCCCGGCGATCGTCGAGCGCATCAAGATTCACGGCCCGGCGCTCGAAGGCAATCTCGAAGGGGACGCCGTCGACCGCGACGCGTTCGTCTTCCTGCCGCCCGGGCTACAACCAGAACCGCACCCGCCGCTATCCCGTCGTCTACGCGCTGCACGGCTATTCGATCGGCGCCGAGCAGTGGTCGAAGGAAATCCACGTGCCGCAGACGATCGAAGGCGCGTTCGCCAAAGGGCGCGCGCGAGATGATCGTCGTCCTGCCCGATTCGAAGACGGTGCACAACGGCTCGATGTACTCCAGCTCGGTGACGACCGGCGACTTCGAGAACTACATCGCGCGCGACGTCGTGGCCTACATCGACGCGCACTACCGGACGATCGCCGCCGCGAGAGCCGCGGCCTGGTCGGCCACTCCATGGGCGGCTACGGCGCCACGCGCATCGGCATGAAGCACGCCGACGTGTTCGGCAGCCTCTACATCATGAGCCCGTGCTGCCTGTCGCCGCGCGGAGCGGCGGCGGTCGCGGCGCTCCGGGCGGCAACGCGCGCGAACGACGAGGCGCTGGCGGCGGTCAAGACGCCGGCGGACTCGGCGAAGCTGCCGTTCGGCCTGCGCGCGCAGCTGGCGTCGGCGGCGGCGTGGTCGCCGAACCCGAAGAATCCGCCGCTCTACCTGGATCTGCCGATCGGCGACAACGCAGCAGGCGGTCCTGGCGAAGTGGGCCGCCAACGCGCCGCTGGCGTTCATCGATCAGTACATCCCGGGATTACGGCGCTATCGCGCCATTGCCATCGACGTCGGCGATCAGGACGGCTTGCGCGTCGACGCCGGCAAGCTGCACGACGCGCTCGATCAGTACGGCATCGCGAACACTTCGAGATCTATCCGGGGACGCACACGAGCGAGGTCGCCGTCCGCTTCCAGGAGCACGTCATGCCGTTCTTCAGCCGCACGCTGTCGTTCGAGCCGGCGAAGCGATGACGCGCTGACTGCAGGCGGTCACGTGGGATGGTATGCTGTGAGCATCCCTCACGCCGCTATGAGCTTGAACAAGACCCGCGACACAGCCCAAATCCAGAGTCTCGACCGCGGTCTCGCCATTCTCGAGGCCGTGGCCGTGTCTCCCGGTGCCGGTGCCGCTCAAGCAGCTGACCGATCTGATCGGCATCGACCGCAGCAGCGTGTGCCGGCTGGCGAACACGCTGCGGCGGCGCCGCTTCCTCGCCGAATCCGATCGGCAGCAAGGACTATATCCTCGGGCCGACCGCCTGGCGGCTGTCGAGGAAATACGGCAGCCCCCTGCTCGGCACGTTCTTTCACGAACACCTGCGCGCGCTGACGTCGCAGATCGGCGAGACCTCGCACATCGCCGTGCGCGAGGGCGCCCAGGTGCTCTTCATCGACCATCACACGCCGAACGGCCATGTCGTCACGGTGGTGGGACAGACCGGCGAGTTCGTGCCGCTCCACTGCACCGCCCATGGCAAGGCGTTGATGTCCGATATGGATCTCGACGCGCTGAAAGCGCTGCTCGGATCCGTGCCGCTCCACGCCTATACGCGGAACACGATCGTCTCGCTGCCGAAGCTCGCGCGCGTCTGTGCGAGCGTCCGAACCTCGGGATACGCACTCGACGACCGCGAACACCTCGACGACGTGCGGTGTATCGCGGCGCCGATCCGTGACGCGCAGGGAGACATCGTCGCGTCGGTCGGCATTTCGGCGCCGCTGACCCGCCTGCCTCGACAGCCGCATCGTGAAAGCCACCGCGGAGGTGGTCGCCGCGGCGCGCGCGATCGCCGCCTCGCTCGAAGGCTGACCCGCGATCCCGCGCACCGGCATGGTGCGCGTCCTCCGTACCGATTTCCGTGCTCATTTTCGTTTGACTCATGCGCGCTTCGCTGGTAGCATGCGCCTCCTTTGGCTGTGCGCTATATGCAATGGCCGTTGCGCATAACGACGAAAAGGCGTCGGTGACCGTGTGACGTCGGCAGAGGAGGTTCCATGCGAATGCGGCGGATGATCGCGTCGTTGGTGCTCGTGCTGGCAGCCTTGCCCGCGCAGGCACAGGAGACTCGCGGCAATATCAATGGGATCGTCCAGGACAAGGGCGGGGTCATTCCCGGCGCGGTCGTGACGGTTCGCAACACCGACACGGCGCAGACCCTGCCGCTCGTCACGAACGCCCGCGGCTACTTCGAAGCCCTCCTGCTCAATCCGGGCACGTATTCCGTTCAGGTCGAGCTCGCCGGCTACAAGGGCTACACAGCAGACCGACATCACCCTGGCTGTCGGGCAGACCGTCAGCCTGACGGTGACGCTGGAGGTCGGACAAGTGACCGAGGAGGTCACGGTCGTCGCCTCGGCCCCGCTGCTCGATACGACCACGGTGTCGTCGGGCCAGAATTTCGACCGACGCATGGTGGAAGGGCTGCCGATGTTCTCGAACATGCCCATCATGCTGTCGCGCTTTGCCGTGGGGGTCGTCCCGGGCACGGCCGAGGCCGAGGTCATCAACGTCTTCCAGGGGTACATGGAAGGCACGACGGCCGCCGCCGGCGGACAGCTCGGCACGGGCAGCGGCTTCGACAGCCGCAACACGGGCAACAACTACACCATCGACGGCGCCCAGAACAACGGGTTCGGGCGCCGGCTGGCCAGCTCGCCCAATTCCGATCAGATCGAGGAGGTCCGCATCGAAACGTCGAACTTCGATGCGTCGCAGGGGCACGGGACGGGGCTCAGCGTCTCGATGATGACGCGCGGGGGGACGAATACGCTGCGCGGCTCGGCCAACTACACGCACTGGCACAACCGCCTGAACTCACCCACGCTGCAACAGAAGGTGACCTTCAAGCAGGATCCGCGTATCGAAAAGGCGTGGAAGGCGGGCCGCGAACACATCGGCGCCTTCACGCTGGGCGGGCCGCTCGTCATCCCGAAGATCATCGACGGGCGCGGCAAGGCGTTCTTCTTCGGCAACTTCTCGATGTCGAACGACTCGGCGCCAGGGCGCCTGGCCGGCAACTCCACGGTGCCTGCGAACCAGAAGCACCTCGACGGCGATTTCTCGGACCTGCTGCTGTTGCCCTCGGGCGCCGGGGCCACCACGCCGGCGGGCCACCACCAGTACCAGATCTTCGATCCCCTGACGACGAGGGCCGACCCGGCGCGGCCCGGCCGGGTGATCCGCGACCCGTTCCCGAACAACATCATTCCCAAAGACCGTTTCATGAATCCGGACGGGTCGTACAAGAACCCGGCGTTCGCGCTCTACCGGGCGATGGTGCCGGCGCCGAACCAGAACTTTCTCTCCCCGACGCAGCAGCCGACGAACAACTACTTCCGCGCGGCGGAACCCGACCAGCCGCGCAACATCCAGGGTAGCGTCCGCGTCGACTACAACCAGTCGGACAGCTCGCGATTCTTCTTTCGCGGCAACGGCAACAAGTTTATCGAGTCGTCGCTGGTCGACTGGACCTACGACTCTCCCGATCCGAAGTTCCGGGGGCTGCATGACGTCGCCCGCGCGCGCTACAGCTGGTCGGCGACGGGCACATGGACGAAGATCATCAAGGGCGGCACGCTGATCGACACGCAGATCTCCGGGAACCGCGCCCATCAGCGGGATCTCCGCAAGAACCTGGTCAACTACACCCCGACGTCGGTCGGCCTGCCGTCGTACATGGACGACTTTTGCCTGACACGCTTCGAGTGCATCCTGCCGCAGAACAACATCGACGCGTACCAGGCGATGGGAGGCACGGTCGACGGCGGCATCTGGGTCTCGACCTACCAGGGGCAATCGAACCTGACGAGCACGCGAGGGTCGCACACCCTGCGCGGCGGCGTGGACCTGCAGTGGGCACAGCGCACCAGCCGCGATGGCGCCGGGAACATGGGCACGTTCAACTACGACAACACCTACACCCGCGCGGCGGACACCACCAACGTGTTCCCGGCGCAGCAAATCGGCTTGAGCCTGGCGGCGTTCATGCTGGGGATGCCCACGTCGGTGTCGATCTCCGACAACAACGGGTTCGACGTCCGCAACAACTATTTCGGCACCTTCGCGCAGGACACCTGGCGCGTGACTCGCAACCTGACGGTCAACCTCGGCCTGCGCTTCGAGTACCAGAACGGCATCAAGGAGTCGCAGGACCGGGCGCTGCTGTGGTTCGATCCGGACGCCGCCGTGTCGATTGCCGCCGCGGCACAGGCCGCCTATGCCCGCAGTCCTATCCCCGAAGTGCCGGTCAGCCAGTTCCAGCGTGCAGGGCGGCAGCGTCTACGCGGGCACGGAAGGCTATGGCACGCGGAGCTGGCAGCCCGAGGCGCTGTGGATGCCGCGCGTCTCCTTCGGCTACAAGCTGGGGGAGAAAAACGTCATCAAGGGGGGCTACGGTGTCTACTACGACACGATCAACGCCCGCGACTGGACGCCCAACCAGGATGGCTACGATGTCACGACCACGAACCAGCTCAGTAACGACTTCGGCCTGACCTACGCTGCTGGGCGATCCGAAGAACGGCATCCTGCCGCTGGCCAATCCGTTTCCCGCTGCGCGGCGGCACCGCCAACCGCTACGACCCCGTTACCGGAAACGCGCTCGGCTTCGACAACATGCTCGGCCAGTCCTTCACCGCCGAGAACCCCGATCGCGTGCACTCGCGCGTGCAGCGGTGGCGGGTGGGCTGGCAGCGGGAACTCAACCCTCGCACGGCGATCGACATCGCCTACGCGGGGTCGTACGCCGATCGACAGGGCATCGCGCTGCGGCTCGACTATCTGCCCGAGCAGTATTGGAGCAGCGCCAACGTGCGGGACACCTCGGCGAACGACTATCTGACCCAGAACGTCCCGAACCCGTTCCACATCTCGAACTTCGAAGCGCTCCGGACGAGCAATCCGCTGCTCTATCAGCGCATGGCGGGCTCGACGTTCTTCACCTCGACGACCACCCAGCGGCATCGCTTGCTGCGCGCGTTTCCGCACATGAGCGCCGGGAACAACGGCCTGCAGCTCCAGGATCAGCCGCTCGGTGTGATCAAGTCGCACGCGCTCGAAATCGTGCTGACGCGGCGGTACGCCAATGGCCTGAGCGCCAACGCCGCGTTGACGGTGAACCGGGTGACGGAGAACCGGACCGTGCACGAGTTCGACCGGGAGCCGACGCTCTGGCAGACCAACAACAACGGCGCGGCCCTGGCGATTGACCGGCGCCGCCGTCTACGATTTGCCGTTCGGACCGGGGAAACCATTCCTGGCCAGCGGCGGATGGGCTCGCCGCGCTCGCGCGCGGGTGGACGCTCGGCGCCACCTACGAGTACCAGCCCGGCGCGCTGCTGAACTGGGGCACGCCTGTTCTTCAACGGCAATCTCGAGGACATCAAGAAGGACAACCCGGAAATCGCGCTGCGGCCTGACGGGACGTTCGATCCGACGAAGACGTGGTTCAACATCGACGCCGGGTTCGAGCGCGATACCGCCGATCAGCCCGCAGCCTTCCAGAAGCGGACGTTTCCGTTCCGCGTCGACGGCGTGCGCGGCTTCGATTTGTCCTATCTGAACGCGAACGTCGCGCGCACGTTCACGCTCGGCGGCCGGCGGACGTTCCAGTTCCGCCTCGACATTCAGAACCTGCTCAACCGGCAGCACTATGCCAATCCGGAGTTGAACCCCACGAGTACGAACTTCGGCCAGGTCCGCGCGGTGAACAACAACGTGATGCGATTCTTCACTTTCAATGGCCTGTTCCGCTTCTAGTCCGGATTATCCGAGGGCCCGCTAGTCGCCCCTCGGGCTTCGACTCAGGCCCGATTCCCGGGCCTTCGCTCAGGACTAGCCCGGGCGACGTCTTCAGCGCCGCGCGAAGCGCGGTGCCGAACCGCGGCGTGATAAGCCAGTGCCGCTGCCGCATCATTCACAGCCGCGCAGCGCTGGTGAATCATACGCGGCTAGCCTGTCCGAGCGGCGCTTGCGGCGCTGATCGTCGCGGGCTGGCTGTTCGAGGGCGGCCCCCGAGGCGGCCCCCAGTGGGCCGACGCCAACCGGCGCGTCATCGAGCAGAACAACGTCAAAGGCCGCACGCGCGAGCTGCCGAGCGTGCGCGTGCCGATGACGCTCGCCGACGGCGAGCCGGTCGAAGCCGGCACGCTGCCCACCATCACGATCGCGCCGGGCGTGGCGGCCACACTCGGCTGGGGCCGCGGCGCGCTCCTCGAGCGGGTCGAGATGCGCCCGGACGCCGTCTATCCGTCACAGACGCTCGAGCGAGGAACTCATCGTCATCGCCCAGGAGGGATCGGCGACGATCGAGTTCGACGGCAAGACCGCGGAACTGACGAAGGATCAGGTGCTCTACCTGCAGCCGGGCTCCGTCCGATCGGTGAAGGCCGGCGCGAAGGGCTGGAAGGCGTTCGAGGTGTATTCACCGGTGCGGCTCGATCATCTCGCGCTCGCCGGACAGAATACGTCCGCCGTGAACGCCGCGTTCGCCGATCAGGGTGTGACGCCATCGCTTCCCGCCGGCGTCGTCGTCAACGTGAACGAGATCCAGTGGACGCCGCTGATCGATCCCGTTGCCGGGCAAGTCGTACCGTCGCAGCACCGCGAACGCGCGGCTGATCTGGGGGAAGAACGCGCAAATCAGCCTGGTCCGGATGGATCCCGGGTCCGACCATTGGCGCTGCACATCCATCCCGAAGATCAGTTGACGCACACGGTCCGGGGCACGCTCGATCAGGGCGTGATGGACCGGACCTATCCCGCGTCGGGCGCAGGCGGGCCACATGCGTGTACCTGCCGGGCGGCATGGTGCACTCGGCCAAGCTCGGCGACGCCGGCGCCGATCAGCTCGACGTCTTCTGGCCGGTGCGGCCCGATTACGTCGAGCGCGCGCAGAAGCAGCACGCGCTCTACGAGCAGATCGTCGCGCCGGGCGCGAAGCCGAAGAAGCTCGCCGACGGGTTCACGTTCGCCGAAGGCCCGACCTGGCTGAAGGGCAAGCTGTACTTCTCGGACATGTTCTTCCAGAACCCGGCCGCGCAACGACTGGACCGGCAGCCCGGCGCGCAGCCGGCTGATCGTCATGGAGGCCGGACGGCAAGTGGCGCCCGCTCTCGAGCGGCATGCAGTCGAACGGCACGATCGCCGCGCGAAACGGCAACCTGCTCGTCTGCGACATGTTCGGGCATCGCGTGGTGGAAGTGGACCCGGCCACCGGCCGCGTGGTGCGGGTCGTCCTCGACAAGGTCAACGGCAAGCCGATCGACGGCCCGAACGATCTCGTGATGGACGCGAAAGGCGGCCTCTACATCACCGATCCGCAGTTCACGCCCGAAGCGCAGAAGAGCCAGCCGGGCAAGCAGGTCTACTACGTCGCGCCCGACGGCACGGCCAGCGTCGTGATCGGTCCGGGCGAATTCGCGATGCCGAACGGCGTCGAGCTCTCACCTGACGGCAAGACGCTCTACGTCAACAACACGTGGGCGCAACCCGGTGAGAACTTCGTCTGGGCCTACGACGTGGCGGACGACGGATCGCTGTCGAACAAGCGGCAGTTTGCGATGTTGAACCGGACCGCCGAGGTGCTGGGCGCGGCGAATGCCGCCGACCGCTTCAATTCGGGCGCCGACGGCACGGCGGTCGACACCGACGGCCGCTACTACGTCGCCACCAACAGCGGCGTCCAGATCTTTCTGCCTGACGGCACCTACGCCGGCACGATCTGGGTGCCGCAGCCTCCCATCAGCCTCACGTTCGGCGGCCCGAACAACGACGTGCTCTACATGGTCGAGCGCAATCTCGGCGTGGGCGATCCAGACGAAGGTCCGCGGCTTCCGTTATCCGGAGGGAATCAAGTGACAACCCGCCCCACAGATGTGCACAGGCGAGGACTCTTGCGGTCGGCGGTCGTCGCCGCCGCCGCGCGCGTTTGGCTTCGGCCGCTTCGCGCCGCGCGCGGCCGCGAAGGGGAAACACATACGGCTCTACGTGGAAATGGACGTCGCTCCCGCGCGCGAGCGCGAGATGCTCGACACGTTCCACCGCGTCTTCGTGCCGGAAGCGGAGAAGCACGCAGGGCTACGTCCGCGTGAAGATGCTCAAGCGCCGGACGATCCTGCAGGGGACGGCGCCCGCCAATCACAACTACCGCTTCGAGCTGGAGTTCGAGAACGAGGAGCTGCGTCAGAAGTGGATCGCCTCGGCCGCCCACCAGCGCGTGTGGCCGCCGGTGGAGCGCGACCATGACCACGCTCAAGGATTACCCGGTCGTTCTCTACGACGAGGTCTGACATGCGAAGCGAACGGCGCACTGAGAAACGAGGAATGATGAACAGCCGTCTCGCCATCGCGTCGATCGCGCTCGCGGTGTCCGCTCCCGCGATCGTCGCGCAGCAGGGCCGCGGCGGCGCTCCCGCGCCCAATCAGCCAGCCAATCCGCTCCGGCCGACGCTCGAGCAGCGGATCGCCCGCGACGACCCGTCGCGCTATCGCGCGTCCTCCGGCGTGCACGGCGGGGCGGGCCAGCTGCGCTTCTTCGGGATGTTCGGCGGCGATGCGCTCGACACCAACCTGTGGTTCCTTCACCGCGGCGTCATCGAGCCGAAGTCAGGCATCGGCGCGCATTTCCACAATTACTGCGAGGAGATGTTCGTCATTCTCGACGGCGAAGCGCAATTCACGATCGATGGCCGGACCTCGACGTTGAAGGGGCCGGCGGGCGCGCCGGCGCGCATGGGCCACTCGCACGCGATCTACAACGCGACCGACACGCCGGTGCAATGGCTGAACATCAACGTGACGGCGTTCCGCGGCGTCTACGACGCGTTCGACCTCGGCGACAGCCGTGTCGGCGCCGCGCTCGATCCGGTTCCGCAGTTCATCACCATGAACCTCGATCGGGCGAGGCTGCAGTCCGATCACCGGCCTGCAGGGCGGAAAGGGAGCGGTGCAGTACCGCCGCGCGCTCCCGCCGAGCGTGTTCCTCTCGACGTGGGCCTACGTCGACCATCTGGTGCTGCCGCCCGGAACGTCGGTGGGTCCGGCCGGCGAGCCGGGCGTCGGCGGGTTCTACTACGTGCTGAGCGGTGAAGGCACCGCCACGGTGGGCCAGGAAACGGCGCCGATCAAACCAGGCGATGCGATCCCGATTCGCGTCGGCGAGTTCAGAGGATTCGAGACCACCGGCACCGTGCCGCTCGAGCTGATGGCGGTGGGCATCGCCCGCGACATGAACAAGAAGAACGACATGCTGGCGACGCCGCCGCAACGCCTGGGCGGGCCCGGCGGCCGCGGGCGATAGCCGTCGGCAGCCGTCATGACCTGGCAGCAACTCTACGATCCCTTCGATAACTGGCTGCTGTCGACGGCGGTCTCCGCGTTGCCGGTGCTGACGCTCTTTTTCGTCCTGGTCGTGCTGAAGAAGCGCGTCTGGGTTTCGGCGTTGAGCGGACTGCTGGTGGCCGTCGGCGCTGGCCCTGTTCGTTTTCGGGATGCCGGCCGTGCTGGTGGCGACGGCGGCGGGACACGGCTTCATCTTCGGCGTGATGCGCATCGCGCTGGATCGTCGTCGCCTCGATCTTTCTCTACAACATCGCCTCCGACGACCGGACAGTTTCAGGTGATGAAGGACTCGATTGCGGGCTTGTCTTCGGACAAGCGCCTGCAGCTCGTGCTGATCGCCTTCTGCTTCGGCGCGTTCCTGGAAGGCACGGGCGGCGGCGGCGCGCCGGTGGCGATTGCCGGGGCGTTTCTGATCGGGCTGGGCTTCAACCCGTTTCAAGCCGCGACGCTTTGTTTGATCGCCAATACCGCGCCGGTGGCGTGGGGTGGCGTCGGCAATCCGATTCGCGTGCTCGCCGGCGTGACGGGGTTGCCGGAAGTGCAGTTCAGCGCGATGGCCGGGCGCATTCTGCCGCCGCTCTCGCTGATTCTGCCGTTCTGGCTGGTGCGCAGCATGGTCGGCTGGCGCGAGACGTGGCAGGTCTGGCCGGCGCTGCTGGTCAGCGGGCGTCGTTCGCCGGCATGCAGTTCTACTGGTCGAACTTTCAGGAGGTCGGGCTGGTGGACATCGTGTCCGCCGTCTTTTCGCTGCTGGTGATGGTGGCGTTCCTGAAGTTCTGGAAACCGGCGGAGGTGATGCCGGTCAGCGGCGAACTGGCGACGTCGACCAGACACCATTCGACGCTGGAGGTGTTGAAAGGCTGGTCGCCGTTCATCGTCGCGTCGATCTTGATCTTCGTCACCGGCTTGCCCGCGATCAGCCAGGTATCTGAACTTCGATGCCTTGAGAATGCCGATGCCGTACCTGCACAACGCGGTGCTGAAGATGCCGCCGGTCGCGCCGATGCCGACGCCGGAAGACGCCACGGTCAATCTGAACTTCATCGCGATTCCCGGCACGGTCATTTTCATTGGCGGCATCATCGCGGCCTTCCTCGCGGGGCTGCCGTTGGGAAAGACCCTGCGGCTGTTCAGAGAGCACGGTCGTGCAGATGATGCCGTCGCTGCTGGCGATCAGCTTCATGGTCGGCCTGGCGTACGTGACGCGCTACTCCGGGATGGATACGGTCATGGGCTTGAGTTTGACCGGCACCGGCTGGCTGTTTCCGTTCTTCGGCACGCTGCTCGGCTGGCTGGGCGTGGCGCTGACGGGCACCGACGCCGGGTCGAATGCGCTGTTCGGCAACCTGCAGAAAGTGACGGCCGAGCAATTGAGCCTGAGTCCGATCCTGATGGGCGCGGCCAATTCGACCGGCGGCGTGATGGGCAAGATGATCGACGCGCAATCCATCGTCGTGTCGAGTTCCGCCACGCATCAGCAGGGCAACGAAGCCGCGATCTTCAAAGCCGTCTTCTGGCACAGCATCGTGCTGGCGTCGCTGGTCGGTTTGATCGTGATGTTCTACGCCTACGTGATGCCGTCGTGGATTCCGGGAGGAGACGTCCGATGAAATATGTTGACCGTGCTCTCACTGCTCCTGGCAATCGTCGCGGGTCAATCCGCGGCACTGCCGCCGCCATTTCCACGGCCTGGCACGACGAGCGCTTCTCGAAAACGACGTCGTTGCGGTGTGGGACGTGTCGTGGCTCAAGCAGAAGTATCCGCTGCACACGCACCGCTACGACCTGGTCGGCATCTCGTATGTCGAAGGCGATCGCATCATTACGCAGGGTGAGGCCCCGGGGCGGCTCGTCAACACGAAGCCGTGGGTGTTTCAGACCAACCGCGCCAACGTCACCCACGTGGAGGAAGGTGCGAGCGATCCGCCGATGCGGGCGGTCTTGATCGAAGTCAAGCCCGCCGCGCCGCGCGCCGCGGCCGAGGAGCCGGCCGACGGCCTGCGAAAGGTCGCCGGCGCGCCGGCCTGGGATCGAACAGTCGTGCCGCGGCCTGGGTGATCATGGGCGGCGCATCGGGCGCGGCGCACCGTCATGTTGGCGATGCCGTCGAACTGATCTTCGATCCGTCGGCGGCGCCCAAGGCGGCATTCGTGCCGGCGGGGACGGTTCACGCGGGCCCGACGCCGGCCGAGGGCGGCCGGGCCTACATTTTCGAGATCAAGTAGGGAGGAATTCATGAGCAAGACGAGCAACGGTCGGCGTACCTTCCTGGCGACCTGCGCGATGGCCGGCGCCGCCGCGGCCCGGCCGCTGGAAGCGTTCGGGCAAGCGGTGGACAACGCCAGACAGGCGTCGAGCCCGTCCGCGCTGCGCATCACCGAGCTCAAATCCGGCTACGTCCGCGGAAGCCTGTTCGTCAAGATCCACACGAACCAGGGGATCTGGGGCTGCGGCGAAGCGGTCGACGCCATCGGCGGCACCTATCACATGGTGCAGGGCTTCGGGCAGCGCATTCGGAATCAGAGCCCGCTCAACGTGCATCGGCTGTTCGAGCAGATTCGCAAGGGCGGCGTCTTCGGCGGCGCGCAATCCGGCGTCTACATCGCCGTGCTCTCGGCCGTGGAAACGGCGCTGTGGGATCTCGCGGGCAAGGCGCTGAACGTGCCGGTCTACCAGTTGCTTGGCGGGAAATTCCGCGATCGCATCCGCCTCTACCTCGACACCGCGTTGTATCAGCAGAGGCTGCCGACGCCGCAGCAGTTCGCCGACGGCGGCCGCCAAAGCGAAAAAGGACGGCTACACCGCGGTGAAGTTCGACCTGGATCAGGGCAACGATCCCAACAAGCACGATCAATTCAACTGGACCGCCAGTCCGGCCGAAATCCAGCGCATGGTCGACCAGTTGACCGCGGCGCGGCAAGCCGTCGGGCCCCCACTTCGACATCTGCGCCGACATGCACGCGCGCTACGACTTCCCGACCGGGCAGCAGGTGGCCAAGCGCATGGAGCCGCTGAATCTGATGTGGCTGGAGGAGCCGGTGCCGGCGGAAAACGTCGACGCCTACAAACTCATCGCCCAGGAGACGAGCACGCCGATTTGTGCCGGCGAGAACATCTTCCTCGCGCACGGGTTCCGGCGCCTGCTGGAGATGGGCGCCGTCGACATCATCATGCCGGACCTCCAGAAGGCCGGCGGCCTCGGTGAAGGACAGCGGATCGCCAACCTGGCGAACCTCTACTACGTCCCGTTTGCGCCGCACATGGTGGCCTCGTACCTTGGCGCGATGGCCGCTGCGCATGTCTGCGCCGCGGTTCCGAACTTCATGATCCTGGAGTGGCAGACCTATTTCGACACCAATCCCATGTACAAGGAGATCGTGACCTACGACGGACCGCAGGTCGAGAAAGGGTTCATCAGGGTCTCCGAGAAGCCGGGCATCGGCGTGGAGATCAACGAAGAGGGCATGCGCCGCTACGCCACGCCGGGCGTACCGTTCTTCGCATGAGGAGCCGCACATGAACATCCGCCGTTCTTCTCGTTCGCTGCTGATTGCGCTGCCGCTCGTGGGCGCCGCCACGCTTGGTCTGCGTGGAGTGGGCCAGGACCCGGCGCTGCAGGCGACCCCTTGATCGCCGGATTCAAGAGCACCTACCCGGCGTCGGTCTCGGATGCCGTCGAGCTCGTGACCGGCAAGAACGGGACGATGCGCTACGACATGAAGCTGATGGCGGGCACCAATCTCGTCGGCCGGGCGGTGACCGCGCTGGCGAAGCCCGCGCCGCCCGAGCAGGCGACGCCGGCGCTCGCCGTCAAGCACTCGGTGGAAATCATCGACGAGGCGAAGCCCGGAGACGTCGGCGTCATCGTCATGGAAGGCACGCTCGACATCGCCGCGATGGGCAATCTGATGGCGACGGCGGCCGTCGAGCGAGGCATGGCGGGGATGGTGCTCGACGGCGCGATTCGCGATCTGTGGGATGTGCGGCGAATGGGCTTGACGGTCTATGCGCGGTCCAAGTCGCCGCGTACCGCCGTCGGCCACTACGCCACCGTCGCCAAGAACGTCGCCGTCGAGTGCGCGGGCGTGACGGTCCGGCAGGGCGACATCATCGTCGCCGACGAGGATGGGGTCGTGGTGGTGCCCCAGGAGCGCGCGGCGGAGATCCTCAAGGAGGCGCAGGCCATCGACGATCGCGAGCGTGGCATGTACCCGTTCATCCGCGAGTTCAAATCGCTGCAGAAGGCGATCGCCAAGTTCAACAGGATTTAGTCCCCATTAATCATGAAGAGCACGACCTCGATCCGGCTGTCCTTCGTCATCGCCGTCGTCCTGCTCGCGGCGGCTCGCGGCCAGTCGCAAGCGCCGGCCGCGACCGTTGTCAGCGCGACCGCCACGCTGCGCGCCGACAAGCCGGGCCCGGTCGTCAACCGCAACGTCTACGGCCACTTCGCCGAGCACCTCGGACGCGGCATCTACGAAGGCATCTGGGTGGGGCCCGGCTCGCCGATTCCGAACACGCGCGGCATCCGCAACGACGTCGTCGCCGCGCTGAAGGAGCTGAACATCCCCGTGCTCCGCTGGCCGGGCGGCTGCTTCGCCGACGAATACCACTGGAAGGACGGGATCGGCCCGCGCGAGAAGCGGCCGTCGATGATCAACACCCACTGGGGCGGCGTCGTCGAGGACAACAGCTTCGGCACGCACGAGTTCATGGACCTGGTCGAGCAGCTCGGCACCGACGCCTACATCACCGGCAACATCGGCAGCGGCACGCCGCAGGAGATGATGGAGTGGGTCGAGTACATGACCTCCGACGCCGTGTCCCCGATGGCCAACCTGCGCCGCCAGAACGGCCGCGAGAAGCCGTGGCGGGTGCCCTACTTCGGCGTCGGCAACGAACCGTGGGGCTGCGGCGGCAACATGCGCGCCGGAGTACTACGCGGACGAGCTACCGCAAGTACAACACCTTCATCAAGAACTACGACCGCGCCAAGCCCATCTCCCGGATTGCGGCCGGCGCCAACGCCCACGACTACAAGTGGACCGAGGTCCTGATGGATCGCGTCGGTCGCCGCATGAACGGCCTGTCGGTGCACTACTACACGCTGCCGACCGGCAACTGGAAGCGCAAGGGGATCGGCGACCGGCTTCGGCGAGGACATGTGGTTCTCGACCCTGGAGCGGACGCTGCGCATGGACGAACTGCTCACCAAGCACGGGGCGGTCATGGACAAGTCCGATCCCGAGAAGCGGGATCGGACTGGTGGTGGACGAATGGGGCACCTGGTACGACGTCGAACCCGGCACGGAACCGGGCTTCCTCTACCAGCAGAACACGCTGCGCGACGCCGTCGTCGCGGCGCTCAACTTCCACATCTTCCACAAGCACGCCGCGCGCGTCACCATGACCAACATCGCCCAGACGGTGAACGTGCTGCAGGCGATGATCCTCACCGGCAAGGAGAAGATGCTGCGGACGCCCACCTACTGGGTGTTCGAGATGTTCAAGGTGCACCAGGGCGGAACGTCCCTGCCGATCGAGTTGACCGCGCCGGACTACACGTTCGGGCAGAAGAAGATCCCGATGGTGAGCGCGTCGGCGACGCGCGCCGCGGACAAGTCGGCCGTCCACGTCTCCCTCGTCAACACCAGCCCGTCGCAGCCGGTCACGGTGGTCGCCAAGCTGACCGGCGTCTCGCCCAAGGCGGTGACCGGGCGCATCCTCACGGCGGGCGCCATTGACGCGCACAACACGTTCGACGCGCCGGACACCGTCAAGCCGGTCGCGTTCAGCGGCGCGTCGCTCGCGGGCGGCAGCCTCACCGTCACACTGCCGGCAAGAGCGGTGGTCATTCTGACGCTGAAGTAGGTGGCACCGTGCGGGAAACACCGACGGGAGATCTGCATGACCAATATGAGCGGGCGAGTGCGACACGGTGCGCTGACGGCCGCACTCGCGACGACGGTCGCCGCGGCCGTCGCGACGCTGGCACAGTCGTCCGGCGACAAATGGTGGACCGGGTACGGCAACGGCCCGGATAGCTCGCGCTACTTCGACGTCACGCGAGATTGACAGGTCCAACGTCACGCGTCTGCAGGTGGCGTGGACGTATCCGCACGGCGACACCGGCAGCATCCCGGTGGTCGTCCGCGGCATGGCCTACGGCCGCGGGCGAAACGGGTCGCTCGTCGCCGTCGACGCGGCGACCGGCAAGGAGCTGTGGATCCGCGAGAACATGACCGGCATGACGAGCCGCGGCATCAACTACTGGGAAAGCAGCGGACGGGCGCGACCAGCGGCTGATCTTCTCGATGAACAGCCTGCTGCAGGAGGTGGACGCGAAGACGGGAAAGTCGATCATGTCGTTCGGCACGAACGGGGTCGTCGACCTGCGCGTCGGGATCGATGGCCGCGATCCGGAGGCGATCGGAGCGATCCAGTCGAACACGCCCGGAGGCATCTTCGAGAATCTGATCATCCTGGGGAGCGCGCCGGGGGAAGACTACATGTCGGCGCCGGGCGACATCCGCGCCTACGACATTCTCACCGGCAAACTCGTCTGGACGTTCCACACGGTGCCTCGCCCCGGCGAGTTCGGCTACGACACGTGGCCGAAAGACGCCTGGAAATACATCGGCGGGGTCAACAACTGGGGTGAGACGACGATCGACGTTCGCCGCGGCATCGTCTTCGTCCCGCTCGGATCGCCGACGTATGACTTCTACGGCGCGGATCGGCACGGCGCCAATCTCTTCGGCACGTCCATCGTCGCGCTCGACGCGCGCAGCGGCAAGCGCCGGTGGCATTTCCAGCTCGTGCACCACGACCTCTGGGATCTGGATCCCAGCGCGGCGCCGCAGCTCACGACCATCCGTCACCAGGGACGGAACCGCGACGTCGTCGTCGTCACCAACAAGACCGGGTGGCTGTACGTCTTCGATCGCGTGACCGGCGCAGCCGATCTGGCCGATCGAAGAACGCCCGGTTCCGAAGAGCGAGATGGAAGGCGAGGCGAGCTGGCCGACGCAGCCCCATCCGACCAACCCGCCGCAGTACGTCAAGCACACGTTCGGCGTCGAGGACATCAGTCCGTTTCTGTCTCCGGAGGAAGCGGACGCGATCAAGAAACGCCTCCTCGCGGCGAAGAACGGCGGCATCTTCACGCCCATCGGTCTGACGGACACGGTCTGGGTGCCGGCGAGCAATGGCGGTACGATTTTCAGCGGCACCGCGGCGGATCCGCGTGCCGGCTTCGTCTATCTCGTCGCGCACGAGAACCCCGGCATCGTCCGGCTGGTGCCGTCCGGGCGAACGCCGGCCGCGGCGCCGCCGGGCCGGTTGGCGCCGGTCAGACGGTGTATCAGCAGCAGTGTCAGGTCTGCCACGGCCCGGAGCGTCGCGGCACCGACATGGGTGTGCCGCTCGTCTACGAGACCGCCGATCCCGCGAATAACATCGCCGCCGGCGCGCCGCGATTCGACGCGGCGGCGATTCGCTCCGTGGTGGCGACCGGCAAGGGGCGGATGCCGCCGTTCCCGCATCTCGGCAGCGCGGACGTCGAGAATCTCGTCGCGTTTCTGGTTTCGACCGCCGGTGGACGCGGGCGTGGCGCCGGCCCGCTGGCCGGTCCGGGGCGCGGACGCGGCGCGGCAGAAGGATCGGGCGCGCCGCCGGAGCTGATCGCGGGATCGGGATCGGCGTGGACGCGCCCGGGGCCGCCGGCGGGTCGTGGCCGCGGCGCGCCGCCGTATCCCGAGGGCACGCCGAACTTCACGCGCTACACGATCAACGAGTACCACACGGTCGGGAACCGCATCAAGCCGCCGTTCACGGTCGATCGTGAAATACGACTTGAACGTGCCGGCCATCAAGTGGCGCATTCCGTTCGGCGACGATCCCGCGCTCGCCGCGCGCGGCATTACCGGTACCGGTTCACCGGCGATCAACAGCGGCGTCATCGTGACGACATCCGGCCTCGTGTTCGGCGCGGGGAAGGACAATCACATCCGCGCCTGGGACAGCGACACGGGCGCGCCGCTGTGGTCGTCGAGATTCGGCGGCAACTTCCAGGGCTCGCCGGTGACCTACGTGATGAACGGCACGGCAGTACCTGCTCGTGGCCGCGGCGAGCAGCGCCGGCGGTCGCGGCTTCGCCGCCGCGCCGGCGGCCGCGCCGGTGGGGCCGATGGGCTGGGTCGCGTACGCGCTCCCAGGAAAATAGCGTTGTCACTCCACGTATGAGCGACCTATCTCGTCGGAGCATCCTGCAGCTGGCCATCGCGCCGGCGCTGATATCCCGCAGCCCGGCGCAGCGTCAGGATCTGCCGCCGACGGTGTCGCGGATCTATCCGGGTCTCGACGGCAAACTCGTCTACGTTCCCGATGAACACGGCAACACCATCCACGACTCGTCGCACGCGGGGTACGGCGGCGGCGGCGTGCCGATTCCAACCGTGCCGGTGAAGGAAACCATCTGGCCGGTTGCGGGCGACAACACGGCGACCGTCCAGGCGGCCATCGACAAGGTGTCGGCGCTCCCGCTCGACCGGAGCGGATTCCGCGGCGCCGTGCTCCTCCGGGCCGGGTATTACCGGATGGCGACGCCCCTCAGGGTTCAGGCGAGCGGTGTCGTGCTGCGCGGCGAGGGCATGGGAGACACCGGCACCGTGTTGATCGGCACGGGGACTGGCCGGACGCCCGCGGCCGGTGGTGGTCCGGGCGGCGGTGGTTTTGGCGGCGGCCAGCCGACGCTGATCCGAATCGCCGGCGGATCCGGCGTGACCGTGAAGGACGACACCCGGCAGCTCGTCCTCGACGAGCACGTTCCGGTCGGCGCGCGCCGATTCACAGTGGCGTCCGCCCGCGGGTTCAGGCCCGGCGATACGGTGATCGTCCGGCGCATCGGCAACAGCGACTGGATCGCCGCCGTCGGGATGAACGGAGAGACGCCGCAGAGCCGCTGGCAGCCCTTCGACATCGACTGGGATCGCGTCGTCACCGACGTTCAGGGCAACACGATCACGATCGACGCGCCGATTACCTGCGCGATCGAGAAACGCTGGGGCGGCGGCGAAATCCTGAAATACGAAGATCCCGGCCGTATCGAGAACGTCGGCATCGAGAACCTGCGCGGCATGTCGGAATTCGATCCGGCCGTGCGCACGCGCGAATACGGCAACATGGACCGGCCGAACTACGTCGCCGAGGAGTACTACGCCGACGAGGCCCACTACGCCAACTTCATCACCTTCGACAACGTGAAGCACGGCTGGGTGCGCAATGCCACGGCCCTCCACTTCGTCAACAGCATGGTGAGGCGCGGCGCGCGGATCGAAATGGCTGACGGTGCAGGACTGCGTGTCGCGCGAGCCGATTTCGCGCCGGATGGGGGCGCGGCGCTTTACGTTCGCGCTGCGCGGGCAGCTCGCGCTCGTGCAGCGCTGCCACTCCGACAAGGGGCGCCACTCGTTCATGACGGGTCAGCCGACGGCCAGCGGGAACGTCTTTCTCGACTGCAAGGCGACGAGCCCGTATTCCTCGAGCGAGCCGCACGAGCGATGGGCGACCGGCAGCCTCTACGACAATGTCGAGGCGCCGCTCACCGCCCGGTTCTGGAAGAACATCAACATCGGGTGGGCGGGCGCCAACACCGTGTTCTGGAATTGCGTCGGGCCCTTTCTCGTCCAGAAGCCGCCGACCGCGCAGAACTTTGCGTTCGGCCACGTCGGCGTCGGCGCCGTCGTGTTCAACATTCCGTTCCAGGATCCGACCAAGGAAGTCGGTCACCTCGAGTCGATCGACCGGCACGTGACGCCGCGCAGCTTGTATCTGACGCAGCTGCGCGATCGCCTCGGCGAGATCGCGGTTCGCAACATCGCCGCGCCGGGCCAAACCGCCTGACTCGGCACAACCTCGCAACCAGCCAGGAGCAACAGTGATTCGTCTGTACGCCACAGTGTCCGGCCTGACCCTCGAACGCGACGGCGCGTTCTCCAGCCTCTCGGACTTCGCCGCCATCGACCGGATCTTTCGCGCCGACGATCCGTACGGCGAAGCCACGCAGCTCTTCGATCGCGGCTCGCGCACGCAGGCGCCCGAGCCGTCGCGGCCGCCGCTGCTCTCGCAGGAGGTCTGGGCCGCGGGCGTCACCTACTACCGCAGCCGCACGGCGCGCATGGAAGAGTCGAAAGACGCCGGCGGTGGCAGCTTTTACGACAAGGTCTACGAAGCGGACCGGCCCGAACTGTTCTTCAAGGCGACGCCGCACCGCGTCGTCGGGCCGGGCGGAGCGGTGCGGATCCGATCCGATTCGCGCTGGAACGTGCCCGAACCGGAGCTGACGCTGGCGATCAACGCGCGCGGCGCGATCTTCGGCTACACGATCGGCAACGACATGAGCTCGCGCGACATCGAAGGCGAGAACCCGCTCTACTTGCCGCAGGCGAAGGTCTACGCCGGCAGCGCGGCCCTCGGCCCGTGCCTGGTCATCGACCGCGCGCTGCCCGGGCCGGACGCGACGATTGCGATCGCGATCAGCCGCGGCGGCGCGACCGGTCTTCAGCGGCCAGACGACGATCGGCCAGATCAAACGTCCGCTGCCGTCGCTGGCCGAGTGGTTGTTTCGCGACAACAGTTTTCCCGCGGGCTGCTACCTCATGACCGGCACCGGCATCGTGCCGCCGGACGCGTTCACACTGGCGGCGGGCGACGAGATCCGGATCACGCTCGAACCGGTGGGCACGCTGGTCAACACCGTGGCGCCGCCTCACCCCTGACGCCGGAGCATCAGCTCATGCACATTCACGGTACAAGCCTGATCGCCGGCACCCCGGCGGAGACGGCCGGTGCGACGTTCAGGGCCTTCGATCCGGCGCTCGGGACCGAGATCGCACCCGACTTTCACGAGGCATCATCCGGCGGACGTGGACGCCGCGATGCGGGCGGCGGCGGACGCGTTTGCCGACTACCGGGCCAGATCCGCAGAGGCGCGCGCCACCTTCCTCGACGCGATCGCGGCGGAGATCGAGTCGCTGGGCGACGCACTCGTCGCGCGCGCCACCGCGGAAACCGGGCTGCCGGCCGCGCGCATCCAGGCGGAGCGCGGCCGGACATGCGGTCAGTTGCGGCTCTTCGCCGAAGTGGTGCGGGAAGGCTCCTGGGTGGACGCGCGCATCGACACGGCGCTGCCCGAGCGGCAGCCGCTGCCGCGACCCGATCTGCGGCGGATGCTGCTGCCGTTGGGACCGGTCGTGGTCTTCGGGTCGAGCAACTTTCCGCTCGCCTTTTCCGCGGCCGGCGGCGACACGGCGTCGGCCCTGGCCGCCGGGTGTCCGGTCGTCGTCAAGGCGCATCGCGCGCATCCGGGCACCGGGGAGCTCGTCGGGCGCGCCATCGCCCGCGCGGCGCAGCGCTGCGGCCTGCCCGGCGGCGTGTTCTCGCTGATTCACGGCGGCGGCGCCACGGTCGGCGTCGCGATGGTCCGGCACGACGCCGCGGCCGCGGTGGGTTTCACCGGATCGCACGCGGCAGGCCGCGCGCTGTTCGACGCCGCGGCCTCGCGGCCGCGCCCGATTCCGGTGTTCGCGGAGATGAGCAGTCTGAATCCGCTCGTCATTCTGCCCGCGGCGCTGCGCGCGCGCGGCGCCGCCATCGCCCAGGGACTGCTGGCGTCCTTCACGCTCGGCGTCGGGCAGTTCTGCACGAAGCCCGGACTGGTGTTCGTCCCACAGGGCGCTGACGCGGACCAATTCATGACGGCGCTCAGTGCCGCGGTCGCGGCAGCGCCGTGCGGGACGATGCTGACGCCCGGCATCCGGGATGCGTTCGTCGAACATCGCGATCGCGTCGCGCACGCCGCAGGCGTCCCTGTGGCCGCCGTGTCGTCGGCCGTGGCCCTCGCTGACAAGACGCAGGCGGCGCCCAGCGTCGGCGTCACGACCGGCGCACGATTCCTGGCGTCGCCGGAACTTGCCATTGAGGCCTTTGGACCGTTCACGCTGGTCATTCAGTGCGTCGGATGCGAGCGAGATCGCTCGATGCGTGCAGGTCGCTCGAGGGGCAGCTCACGGCAACCGTCCACGCAGACGGCGAGGACCTGGCGGCATTCAGCGAGCTGCTCGGCGACCTGGAGCAGAAGGCCGGCCGGATTGTCTTCAATGGGTTTCCCACAGGGGTCGAAGTCGCGCCGGCGATGAATCACGGCGGTCCCGTACCCGGCGACCACCGATGCGCGCTTCACCTCGGTCGGCACCGCCGCGATGCTGCGGTTCGCGCGTCCCGTGTGCTACCAGAACGTCCCGGACGATCGGTTGCCGCCGGCGCTCCAGAATCGCAACCCGCTGGGCATTCACCGCATGGTCAACGGCGCGTATACGGCAGGCGCGATGTAGGCAGGGAGTCGAGGCCGGCTCCGACAGGAGGCTCGATGGCGATTCGGCGCGCTCGATCGTTCTGGCTGGCGGCGGCAGCGTGCGTCCTGGTGGTGTGGGCGGCCGCCGCGCGGCGTGTGCCCGCCGCTTCCGCACAGGCTGCGGCGCAACCGGACACCCGCCCGAACGTGGTCGTCGTCCTCGTGGACGACATGGGCTGGTCGGACATCGGGCCCTTTGGCAGCGAGATCGCGACGCCCAATCTCGACGCCCTCGCCGCGCGCGGCGTGCGATTCACCCAGTTCTATGCCACGCCGCGCTGCTCGCCGACGCGCGCCAGCCTGCTCACCGGGCTGTATTCGCACCAGGCGGGCATGGGGCATCTCGACAACGTCATCCGCCGCGGGTCGCTTGGCACCACGGGGCGCCTCAACGATCAGTCCGTCACGATGGCCGAAGTGCTCCGCGACGCGGGCTACTTCACCGCGATGTCGGGCAAGTGGCACCTTGGCCAGGACAACGGGACCCCGCCGTGGGATCGCGGCTTCGAACGCACGCTGAGCCTCCGCGCCGGCGGCATGTTCTTTCCGAATCAGAATTACACCGGCGGCGACAACCCGCTCACGAGCCGCGCGCAGGAGCCGCTGTTTCTGAACGGCGCGGCGACGCCGCGCGATGCGCCCGTCTTCGGCTCGAGCTGGTACGCCACGTATCTCTGGACCGAGTTCGGCCTCAAGTTCATCGACGAGGCGCGTCAGGCCAACAAGCCGTTCTTCCTGTATCTTCCGTTCAACGCGCCGCATTTTCCGTTGATGGCTCCGGCGGAACTGATCGCCAAGTACCGCGGCAAGTACAAGGCCGGCTGGGACCGGATGCGGCAGGAGCGCTATCAGCGGCAGGTCCGAATGGGGCTCATCGACGCGAAGTGGCCGCTGAGTCCGCGCGAGCCGGACACGCCTCCCTGGGACTCGCTCTCCGATCAACAGAAGGATCGGTTCGACCACCAGATGGCGGTGTATGCCGCGATGATCGAGGCCATCGACACGGCCGTCGGCACGCTCGTGAAGGGCCTCGAGGCGCGTGGGGTTCTCGACAACACGCTCATCTTCTTCATGTCGGACAACGGCGCCAACGCCGAATCCGGCCCCGACGGCCGCTTCAACGGCGATCCTCCGGGTGGTCCCAACTCGGACCTCTATCTGGGGATGAACTGGGCAGCGGTCGGCAACACGCCGTTCCGCCGGTTCAAACATTTCACGCACGAGGGCGGCATCTCGTCGCCGCTCATCGTGCAGTTGGCCACGCGGCATCGCGGCCAACCGGCGCGGAGCGATCGAACGGCAGCCGGCGCACGTCATCGACATCATGGCGACGGTGACGGCGGCCACCGGCGCGAAGTATCCGAGCGAGTACAAGGGCCGCGCGATTCAGCCGATGGAGGGCGTCAATCTGCGGGCGGCGCTCGACGGCCGTCCGCTCAACCGGCCGCACCCGCTCTTCTGGGAGCACGAAGGGAACCGCGCCGTGCGTTCGGGCAACTGGAAGATCGTCTCGTTGTATCCCGAGGCGTGGGAGCTGTACGACATCGCCGCCGATCGCGTCGAGCGCAACAACGTCGCGGCCCGGCACCCGGACATCGTCAAGAGGCTCTCGGACGAGTGGGACGCGTGGGCCAAACGGACGAACGTGGATCCCTGGCCGGGTCCGGCGCGACTGCCGTGGGGAGACAACGCGCCG
>CAVREM010000093.1:0-68984 GCA_963720005.1 uncultured Acidobacteriota bacterium
ACTCGGCCTCGCCCAGCACGACGCTGTCGCAGTGGCGCAGCACCTCGTCTGGCGAAAAGGTCGCATGGGGGCCGCCCGCGACGACGATTTTCCGCGGCGGCGGAACTCGGCGGCGAGGCGGTAGGCTTCGGGCGCAAAGCCGCTGAAAAACGACAGCGCGATCAAATCTGCGTCCGAGTCGAATCGGACGGGCTCGACCTGCTGGTGGACGACTCGCACGCGGTGCCCCGGCGGGGTGATCGCCGCCAGGTGAATGCCCGTAATCGGCGGCACGAAGTCCACCTCATGCCCCCGCTCGTAACGCTGGATGTAGACGACGATGATATCGATCTTCATTCGATCGCCGAGGGGCTTCGCCCCTCGGACTCCCCTGACGCTCGCTCGCGCGCTCGCTCGCGACGTCGGTCAGCGACAGCGTTCCTGAACGCTCTGCGATCCGCACGCGACGACGCAGCCTACACACGTCGAGTGGCGACCAGCGCCACCGACACCTCCCGCCGTTGCCCTCCATCGAAATCCACCAGAAAGACGCGCTGCCAGCGGCCAAGCGTCAGCCGGCCGTCGGTGACCGGCGATCGACTCGGACGTGCGCAGCAGCGCGGCGCGGCAGTGCGCATGGCCGTTGCGCCGCTCGTCCGGGCCGAGGTTCACGGTGCGGCAGCTGAAGTCGTCGTGCGCGTACGACGCCGCCGCCGGGCACGAGGCGCTCGAACATGGCCTTCGAGGTCCGTCGAGCAGCAGCGGCTCGTGTTCGTTGATCAGCAGGCCCGTCGTCGTATGCCGCGTTTGCACCGTCACGCACGCCGTCGCGGAGGCCGAGCGCTTCGACCAGCGCGCGACAGCGACGGCCGTCAGGTCGACGAACTCCATCGGCCTGGCGCGTCACGACCGAGATCGACGAGGTCGTGCTGCGGTGCGGGCCGCGGAGCGGCGCTAACCGCGGCTGGCATGGCCACCTCCGTGCGTCGCGGCCGCTGCGCCGGCGCTGAACACCTCGTCCCACGACACGTGCGCCGTCATCTGCATCAGCACGAACAGCGTGACGATCGCGCCGACCGTGATCGCCAGGCCGGTAAATCCCTCGAAGAAGAACGCGTAGCTGAAGAGCACGAGAAACACCGCCTGCGCCGCGCCGACCGCGGCCAGCGCGCCGCGCGGCGCCCGCAACCACGCGGACGTAGCTCAGGACCAGCGTGAGGCTGACGACCGCGGCAGCCGCGAAGGCGGCATGCACGTTGACGTGGTCGACGAGATACGCCAGCAGCAGGTGGAAGGCGAAGAACGCCGCCGAGATGAACCAGTAGTGCATCGGGTGCAGCGACGGCCCGTGAGGTCGTGCCCGACGATCACCATCACCGCGAGGAAGAAGAGCAGCGACACCGGCGCGAAGAAGGTCACGCGCGCCGCGAACGGTCCGGGATTGAGCCGTTCGGGCAGCTCCATGCCGATCGCTTGCCCGGAGATCAGGTTCGCGAAGCTCCAGGCCAGGCCCAGCCCCGAAGTTGCCCGGCGTCCGCGTCGTCGGCGAGACGGTGCCGGCGGGAAGTCGACGTCCCCGAAGTTCGTCCGCATCTGCAGGCGGAAGTCGCGTACCTGCGCCGTGCCGTTCTCGGTGAATGCATAGGTCCAGGTCCGCATGCCGCGCGACCGGTACTGCACGTCGACCGTGACCGGCGCCCCGGCGTCGGCCGTCACCTCCGCGGACATGTCCTTCGACACGTCGCTGGCCGGATCCATCTGCCGGCCGTTCAGCGCGAACACGAAGTCGTCGAACAGCGCGTTGTCCGCCGGAAGAGGGAAGCGCACGCGGAGCGGCCGCGGGTCGGCGTCGGGATTGCGTGAACTTGTAGGTCGCCTTGAACGACACCGTGTAGGTCGGGTACCACAACAGGCCCTTGCGGCGATGTTCCAGGTCGAGCATCACCTCGGCCCGCGTCTGCTCGAGCGCGACCGCGACCCGCTGCAGAACCGGCTTGGTGATCTCGCGGCGGACGACGCGGCCGTCCGGCTCCTTGGTTTCGACCGTCTCGGTGTCGATGCCCGGGCGAAGGATCCAGGCGTTCGGCGCCACTTGCCGGTGGGGCCCTCCCCAGAGAAGCTGCACTTCTGGTTCGAGCCGGCCGTCGAACTGACCGGTGCGGGCAAGCAGCGACGATCCGAGCACGGTCCAGGCAAGCGAAGTCCCGATCAGGATGAACGCGATGGCGACCAGGCGGCGAACGGTCACTGAATCCTCCTTGTCGTAAGACCTTTTTGTAGGGCGACCCTTTCAGGGTCGCCGCGGACGTCCGGCTAAAGCCGGACGCTACAGGCGTTACGCAGGATCGCCGTGATGGGGCGGGGAAGTCTTGACCGTTCGGTGAGCGTTCAGTGAGAAGTGCGTGATTTGGGCCGGATCGTGAGACCCCAGGCGACCGCGGCGCCAAAAGCCCCGCACTCGAGCGCGCTGATGATGACCCTCGTCGCCGGTCCGAAGTCCGGTTCTCCAATCAACTGGCCGAGGGGGGCGAGGACGAGCTGCGCGTCTGGCGACGATCTCGCGATCTCGTTGATCAGGCCGCCGACGAGCGTGCGGTCGGCCAGCGCGAGGACCGCGCCGGCGGCCGCGGTGGCCAGGCCGGTGATCAGGGCAACCGCGGCCCGGCGCCGGCCGCTCGGCGCGGCCACGCCTCCTCCAGGCGGCTGCGGCGTCGCGAACGCGTAGCCTGTGCCGACGGCGCCGCCGACCACGAGCCCCTCCACGAACCCCGGGATCTCGATGTCGCGCGCCCCGACGAGGCCCGCCAGCACCGCGCGAACGATGGCATGGGAGGCGAAGGCGACGAGCGCTCCAGCAATCGCCCCAGATGCGGCAAGGGCCCATCCGCGTCGCGATCGCGCGAGTACCTCCGCCGCGGCCAGTCCGGCGCCCACGCCGCCGGCGCCAACGCCTCCCGCAACAGCGCCAATGGCCGCGAGGCCGAGTGCGGACTGCGGCATCGCGTGCGCGCCCGCTGCGATCGACAACGCGAACCCTCCCGTGAGACCCGCGACGATGCCGCTTGTCGCCCCGGCGAGGGCGGCCCCGGCCCAGCGGCGCGCCATCGTGCGCCGTGCGTCCGCGATGCGAAGACGGATCAACGCGAGCGAGGAGGCTGTGTCCAGCGGAACGGCCCCGGCATTGGCAATGCTCCAACGCACGTCGCGCATGACCGCGACGGCCGGCGCGTGATTCGGCCGGCGCCTCACGATCGAGATGGCCTCCGCGGTGCCCAGCGTGTGCAGCCGCTCGGCGGTCTCGCGCGCGTCGTCCAGGCCGTCCGGACCGGCGGCGATGCCGACGAAGAGGCGATCGACGAGCCGCTCGACCGAATCGGCCGGCTCGACGGCTGGCTCGCGGTAGGCCGACCCTTTCCGCCTCCGCGTGAAGCTCCGGCGGGTCGGCGTTTCGCATTGACGGCTGCCGGTGCCGCAAGATGCTCATCGTCTGGTTCTTCGACCACCTCGCTCCAGACGAACTGGTATCCGTGGCGCGACACCGTGCGAATGAACCGCGGTTCCCGCGAGTTGTCGCCAAGCGTGCGGCGGAGGGTTCGGATGGCCTGGGAGAGGGCGCCATCGGACACGATGACGTCGCTCCAGATGTCGGCGAAGATGGTCTGCTTCGAGACCGCCTCGTGCCGGTGTCGAACGAGCAGGACGAGCAGGTCGAAGTACTTCGGGATGACGGCCACCGGGCTGTCGCCGCGCAGGAGCAGCCGCTGGCGCGGCGAGAGCACGAACGCGGAGAACCGGTAACGAACGGTAGGGGCCACGGGTACGATGGCGCTATGGTATCGCGGCGGACCTGAGAGGTCCGCCCTACACGGACCTAAGAGGCCGCTCTACTACGCGGACCTGAGAGGTCCGCCCTACGCGGACCTGAGAGGTCCGCCCTACGCCACGCCCGCGGCCTCGTGGTGCGCGTATCATAGCGACGGACGCAAGGAGGTCTCGATGCGTCGAAGGCTGATCCGTGGAGTCGCCGCTGCCGCCGCGCTGGCTGCCGTCCCGCTGTTGGGCGCACGCTTCCAGGAAAAAGACGCGGCCGAACTGGCCGCCAAGGGGTCGCCGCGATGAATTTCAGGATTCGCCACGCCGTGCTCGCACTCTCGCTCGCCGGCTGGAGCACCGCGGCGTTTGCTCAATCGGTTAAGGGGCAGCCGCACCTGACGCCGTGGGGCCATCCGGATCTGCAGGGACTCTGGACCAACTCGACGATCACGCCGCTCGAACGTCCGGCGGCGTTCGCCGGCCGCGAGTTCCTGACCGCCGAGGAAGCGCGCAAGCTCGAGGTGGCCGCGGCCACTCAATACGATCAGCGGTCGGACAATCCGTTGGCCGACGTGAACGCAGCGTACAACCAGTTCTGGTGGGAGCGCGGCGGGACGGTGCCGACACGCCGGACGTCGCTCGTGATCGATCCGCCCGACGGCCGCATTCCGGCGCTGACGCCCGACGGTCAGAAACGCGCGGCGGAGGTCGCCGCGGCGATGCGCGGCGAGGCAAGCGGACCCGAGAACCGCAATCTGGCCGAGCGGTGTATCACGCGCGGCGCGCCGAAGCTGCCGGGCGGCTACAACAACAACTTCCAGATCATCCAGACGCCGACCTACGTCGCGATCCTGCAGGAGATGATCCACGAAGTCCGCATCATCCCGCTCGATGGTCGCGGGCATGCGCCAAAGACGCTGCGCTTCTGGCTCGGAGACTCGCGGGGCCGCTGGGAGGGCGACACCCTCGTCGTCGAAACGACGAACTACCACGAGCTCTCTCCATTCAACTCGTACAACTGTTGCCGGTCGGCCGGGCGCCAACATGCGGATCGTGGAGCGGTTCCGCCGCGTGGACGCCAACACGATCGACCATCAATTCACGGTGGAGGATCCGACCACGTTTACGCGGCCGTACACGGTGGCGGTGCCGATGACGAAGATGGACGGCCCGATTTTCGAGTACGCCTGCCACGAAGGGAACTACGGGATGGAAGGCATTCTCCGGGGCGCGCGCGTCGCAGGAGCGCGATGAAGGAGCGAAGGGGCGCTAGGCTGCTCGGAGGTTCGGTCGAAGCGCTCCGGAGCGAACATGTGGCTCGATGATCTTCGCCGCGACCTGGCGTACGCGACTCGATGGCTGATGCGGAATCCCGCGTTCGCCGGGGCGGCCATCCTCACGCTGGCGCTTGGCATCGGGGCAAACACTGCGATCTTCAGCCTGACGAACGCGCTGATGTTGCGGCCGCTTCCGGTGAAGGCCCCCAATCAGCTGGTGGAGCTGCTGAGCGCCAACTATCCCGGCGATCCCCGATTGAACATGTTCTCGCCCAGGGTCTACGAGCACTTCCGCGATCACAACCAGGTGTTTGCCGACCTGATCGGCGTCGCCCCAAGGCGCATGTCGTTGACGGCCGACGGGACCGACGCGCAGGCGGTTGACGGTGAGATCGTCGTCGGCAACTTCTTTCAGGCGCTTGGCCTTCAGCCGGCGATCGGACGTTTGATCGAGCCGAGCGACGACGTGCCGTCGGCGGAGCCCGCGGCAGTCGTCAGCTGGTCACTGTGGCAGGAACGCTTCCGCGGCGAGCCGTCGGTCCTCGGAAGGCCGATCGTGGTCGACGAGTTGGCGGCGACGATCGTCGGCGTCGCGCCGCGCTCGTTCCACGGCGTGCAGGTCGGGGCACGTCCACAGGTCTGGCTGCCCGTCGCAGCACAGCGGCAGGGCGGGGCGTTGAGCCTGATCGGCCGCCTCAAGACTGGCATCTCAATCGAGCAGGCGCAGGCGGAAATGCGGGTGCTCGACCGCTGGCGGATCGAAGAGAACGAGCGGGCTGCCAACGATCCGTCGTGGCGCCAGGTGAGGCTCGACCTCGAGCCGGCATCGGCGGGGTTGTCGCCGCTCCGTGAACAATTCAAGACGCCGCTGCTCGCATTGGGCGCGACGGTCTTCGTGCTGTTGCTTCTTGCCTGCCTCAACGTCGCGAGCATGCTGGCCGCCCGCGGGGAAGCACGGCGGCGCGAGATGGCGTTGCGCGTGGCGATCGGCGCCGGGAGAGCGCGGCTGGTACGCCAGGCCGTGGCGGAATCCTTGCTCCTTGCCGCCGCAGCCGGCGTGCTTGGCGTGGCCGCGGCGTACGCCGGCGCGAGCGCCCTGGTCCGAATCGTCGTGTCAGGACGCGATATTCGGTTGTTCTATCCGGGTGGGCTGGACATTGGGGTGGGTCCCGATCTCCGGGTACTGCTGTTTGCAGCGGGCATCACGACCTTCACGGCCGTGCTCTTCGGGACCGTGCCGGTGCTGAGTGCGTCTCTCATGTCGCCGGTGACATCGCTGCGGTTCGCCGGTGTTGCCGGTGACTCGCGGTCCGGACGGACGTTCCGGAAAACGCTGATTGTCGCGCAGGTCGCCGTGTCGATGCTGCTCGTCTGGGTCGGCGAGCCTCTTTGCCGCGCACCTCTCGAACCTGAGAAGTCGAGACCTCGGATTCGATCACGATTCGATCCTGCTGGTCACCCTGGACTGGGGACGAGCCGGGAATCAACGCAACCAATGGTTGGGTCTGTACCGGGATCTGACAGCGAGGCTCGAGGCGATTCCCGGGATTCAAGCGGCTACATTGAGCGGCATGACGCCAATTTCCGGCGCGGCCGGGAGCCGTTTTGCGTCGGTGCCCGGGTTCGTCGAGCCGCCAGACGCTCGTCGCCGTCTGGCGATGAACATCATCGCGCCGAAGTACTTTCAGACGTTTGGTACGCCCATTCTCGCCGGACGGGATTTTCAGTTCGAGGATCAAGGGCGGCCGCGCGTCGCGATTGTGAACGCCGCGATGGCCCGGTACTACTTCGGCAGCGGGACAGCCGTTGGCCGGCAGGTGTTGTTCGAAGGCGACACCGTCCCGTATGAAATCGTTGGCGTCGTCGGCGACGCGAAGTACGGGGATCTACGCGAACCTCCGCCGCGCACGGTGTACCTCAACGCCGTCCAGGACCGCCGCAACGTGTTCTCTGAGTTGTCGGTGCGAACCGTCGGTGCCCCGGCGTCGGCCGCCGCGGAGGTCCGACGCGCGGTCAGTGACGTGCTCGGGAGCGTGCCGGTCGCGCGCATGACGACGATGGCCGCGCAGATGGATGCGTCGATCGTGCCGGAGCGTCTCATCGCGCTCGTCGCCGGCCTGTTCGGCGTGCTCGGGGCGATGCTCGCGGCGATCGGTCTTTACGGGTTGATGGCGTTCACCGTCGCCCGCCGAACCAGCGAGTTGGGCGTCCGCATTGCCCTCGGCGCGACACGACGGGAGATCGGAAAGACGGTTTTCGCAAGCGCGTTGTGGCTGGTTGTGTCGGGCGTGGCGATTGCCGCGCCGCTCACGTTCTGGAGTCAGCGGGCCGCGGCCAGCGTCGTCGTGAATCTCGGCGCAGGCGGCGCCGCGTCGTTCGCCATCGCCTCGGCGGTGATGGTCGGGGTCGGACTGATAGCGGCGTACATCCCGGCGCGCCGTGCGATGAAAGTCGATCCGCTGCAGGCCCTTCGCGCCGAATAGCTGAGAGTGCGACGCACTATTGCGCGGGCCGCTTCGCGATCAGTTGCACGCCGCCGACGTGATCGTTCTGAATCTCGATTCCCACCTCGCCGGCCGGTTCGAAGCGAAGTTCCGTCGTGATCCCGTTCCTGAACTCAGTGATAACCCTGACGCCTCCGGGTCCACTGACAAAACCGCCGAAACCTCCACTCGGAGCGCTTTTCGACACGTTCGGCCACGCCGCGTTCAGGCGATAGCTGCCAGCTCTGTACTCCCTCGAGCGCGAACGAGCCATCGGCCCCGGCCCTCGTCCGCGATTGAATGATATATGGACCCCGGGAAGGGTCGCCGCTGAGCATGACCCCCGCATTGGCTACCGGGATTCCCGCCTCGTCGACCACCACACCTCGGATGGCGTAGGCCGGTACCTCCAGCAGGGCGATCTCGAGGGCGCCGATCGTTGCGCCGGCCGTAATCGTGACCGGTCGCGCCGCTGAAGGCTCCGCCGTCCCCGGATAAAACGTGCGTGCCAACACGGTCGTGCGCGGCGCGTTCGAAGTCTCCGAGGGCAGCGCCGCCTGAATGTAGTATTCGCCCGCGGCAAGACTGTGGATGCGGAATTCGCCGAGGTCGTTGGTGCTCTCAAAAGGCGCCGCCATCAGCAAACGTCCCGACGGATCGCCCGGCAGATGCCGCATCGCGAACACGGAAGCCTTGGCGATCGGGTCACCGCCCGGCGCCAGGACGCGGCCCGCAATGACACCGCCGCGCTGCAGCACGACGACCGGAGCCGCGGGAGGCCCGCCCGCCTCGATGACGACTGGTGGTGGAGGCGGGGTCACCGGTCCGGGCATCACGTAACCCGTCTTCTGGCCGTTCAGTCGATACCGCCCCGTCGCGAGGCCCTCGAACCGGAACGTTCCGTCCCGCGCCGAAGTGGTTTGCTGGCGGCTGCGGGATTTGGCCGTCAGCCGGGACGAGCCATGGAATAGAGGGAGATGCGGGCGTCGGCGATCGGCGCGTTCGTTCCTTCTTCGACGACGCGTCCGGTGATGACGCCGGCGGCGGGTGCAGGTTGTGCCGCGGCTGTGCTTGTGAGAGCTGCGATCGCGCAGGCGGTGAGCAGGGCAGACGCAGCCCTGCATACAGGCAGCATCATGGCAAGCACCAGATTAGCGCGAGTCGAAGCGCGCCAGCACATACAGAATGATCCACGCCGAGATGGCGCAGAGCGCTGAAAGCCACAACTGACCGGCGCCAACTGACATGCCGATCGCGCCGGTCAGCCAGATGCTGGCGGCGGTGGTCAGCCCCTCGACGTGCTCAGACTCCGCCCGTTTCAAAATGGTTCCAGCGCCGATGAACCCGATGCCAGTCGCCACGCCCTGGATGACCCGGCTCAGGTCGGCGATGTCCATGCCCGCCTCGGCAGGGAACAGCACGAACAGGGCGGCGCCAAGCGCGACCAGCATGTGCGTGCGCAGCCCGGCTGCCTTCCCGGCGCGCTCGCGCTCCCACCCGAGCAGGGCGCCCAGGAGCGCCGCGACGGCGACGCGTGCCACGACGCGCACCATCTGGGGACCGTCCGGCCATTGAAAGAGATCCTCGACCTGCATACGTGGCAATCAAGATACCAGCGTTCGGCCGACTGCTAGAATGTCGGCGTCGTGAGATGTCTCACCGCGCTCGTCGCTGTCTGGCTGGTCCTCGCCCCTCTGACCTACGCGCAGACCGAGACACCCGCGCTGCTGGCCGAGGCCGGCGAGGCCGCCGCGGACCTGGATCGCATCCGCAGCCTGCTCGTCAGCTGGCGCGGATCGCTCATCGTCGAGCGCTACTACAACGGCGCGCGCGCCTCGAGCCCGGCGAACATCAAGTCGGCGGCGAAGAGCGTGATCTCGGCGCTCGTCGGCATCGCCATCGATCGTGGGTCGATCGCCGGCATCCGCCAGCCGATCGCGGACTACTTTCCCTCGCTCAACGGCCCGAAGGTCGATCCGCGCAAGCGGACGATCACGATCGAGGACCTGCTGACGATGCGGTCGGGGCTGCAGTCGACGAGCAACCGTTACTACGGCGCGTGGGTGCAGAGCGCGAACTGGGTGCAGCACGCGCTCGATCGACCGCTGCTGGCCGAGCCGGGTACCTACATGGATTACAGCACCGGCAGCTCGCACCTGCTGTCGGCGATCCTCACGAAGGCCACCGGGAAGAGCACGTGGCAGTACGCGCAGGAAGTGCTCGCCAAGCCGCTCGGCTTCGCGCTCGCCCAGTGGCCGCGCGATCCGCAGGGCATCTATTTCGGCGGCAACGACATGTTGATGACGCCGCGGCAGATGGTGGCGTTCGGCGAGCTGTACCTGAAGAAGGGCGCCGTCGGTGGGCGTCAGATCGTGCCGGCCAAGTGGGTCGACGACTCGTTCGTGCCGCGGACGCGCTCGCGATGGAGCGACCAGACCTACGGCTACGGCTGGTGGGCACGCGAGCTGGCCGGGCAGGACGTGCGCTTCGCGTGGGGCTTCGGCGGCCAATACATCTTCGTCGTGCCCGCGCTCGACCTCGTGGTCGTGACCACCTCGTCGAGCACGGCCGACGAATCGCGCCGGAGCCACCGGCGCACCGTGTTCGACATCGTCGAGCAGCTGGTGATCGAGCCGATCGCTCGTAGTGCGGACCTTTAGGTCCGCGAATTGCCGGGCCTGAAAGGCCCGGCCTACAACCTCGGAGGTTGGAGGTCGCATGCGCAGAAGTGTTCTCGCTGTCGCGCTCGCCCTTGTTGCCGGCGTCAGCAGTCTGCTCGCGCAGCAGACCGGTCCGTCGACCTACCAGGTTCCCCCGAAGGCCATCGTGGACATCCTCGATGCGGAGCCGCTGCCGGGCGTCACGGTCAGCCCGACGCGGGATGTGCTGGCGCTCCTGTCTCGGCGGGCGATGCCGTCGATCGCCGAGCTGGCGCAGCCGATGCTCCGTCTCGCGGGTGTACGCGTGAACCCGCTGACCAACGGGCCGCATCGCGCCCCGGCGGGTACCGGCATCACGCTTCGCACGGTGGCCACTGGCTCGGAGCGGAAGGTAAGCGTGCCAGCCGACGCGCACATTGCTTTCCTCGGATTTTCACCAGACGGGCGGCGCTTCGCGTTCACGAACACCACTTCCTCGCGCGTCGAGATCTACGTTGGCGACGTGGCGAGCGCGCAGACACGCAAGGTGGACGGTGCGCTGAACACGCTGGCGGGCGATTGTGACTGGCTCGACGACAGCACGGCCTTGCTTTGCCCGTTCGTGCCATCTGGCCGCGGTCCTGCGCCTGTGCTGCCGGCCGCTCCGGCGGGCCCGAACGTGCAGGAGAATTTCGGGCCGCCCGGTCCGCTCGCCACGTATCAGGACATGCTGACGAGCGCGCACGACGAGAACCTGTTCGAGTACTACTTCACGGCCGAACTGGGCCTGATCGATCCGGCGTCGGCTGCGGCGCACCGCCATCGGACGTCCGGGCATTCTTTCCGCGACGCCGTCGCCAAATGGCGAATACCTGCTGATCTCCAGGATCAAGCGGCCGTTCTCGCGCCTCCTGTTCTACAGCGGATTCCCGCAGGACGTTGAAGTCTGGAACAGGCGTGGCGAGCGCGTCCGGTCGATCGCGGACGTGCCGATGCGCGACACGGTGCCGATCAACGGCGTCGCGACCGGGCCGCGGTCGTATCGCTGGGTTCCGCAGATGCCGGCGACTCTTCTTTGGGTCGAGGCGCTCGACAAGGGGGACTTGCGGAACGCCGTGCCGCATCGCGACCGAATCGTTACGCTTGCCGCTCCGTTCGCGGGCGATCCGGCCGAGGTCGCAAGAACCGAGTATCGCTACGGCGGCGTGAGCTGGACGGAAAAGGGGTCGATTCTCCTGACCGAGAACGATCGCGCATCGCGCACGACGCGGACCTGGGTGCTGAATGCGAGCTGGGGCGAGCCGCGAAAGCTCTGGGACCGCCGCCAGCAGGACAGCTACGGCAATCCCGGGAGCCCGCTGATGCGTCCGGGGCGGGGCACCGTCCTGCAAGCTGGCGACAGCATCTATCTCGCCGGGTCGGGCGCGTCATCGGAGGGCGATCGTCCGTTTCTCGATCGTCTCGATCTCCGCACGCTCAAGACCGAGCGCGTGTTCCGCAGCGGCACGACCAGCTACGAAACCGTTGTCGGGCTGCTCGACGATGGCGCGGGTCGCGTGTTGACGCGTCGCGAGACCAGGACCGTGCCGCCGAATTATGTGGTCCGGGACCTCCGGGCGAACGCGGAGCAGACGGTCACCGAGTTCTCCGATCCGCACCCCGAGCTGACGCGCGCCATGAGTGATCGCCAGTTCGTGACCTACAAGCGCCGGGACGGCGTCGGTCTGAGCGGCACGATCTATTTGCCCGTCGGCTATCAGAAGGGGCAGCGAGTGCCGATGCTCCTCTGGGCCTATCCTCAGGAATTCACCGACACGGACTCGGCGAGCCAGGTCGTCGGTTCGCCGAACCGCTTCACGACCGTGAGCGGCGCCTCGCATCTGCTGCTTCTGACGCAGGGCTACGCGATCTTCGATGGTCCGACGATGCCGATCGTCGGCGCCGGGGAGACGGCGAACGACACCTACGTGTCGCAGCTCGTGGCCAGCGCGGAGGCCGCGATCGACAAGGCCGTGGAGCTTGGCATCGCCGACCGCGGACGGGTCGCCGCCGGCGGCCACAGCTACGGCGCGTTCATGACGGCGAACCTGCTGGCGACATTCCGACCTGTTTGCCGCCGGCATCGCGCGGAGCGGCGCCTACAATCGAACGCTGACGCCGTTCGGATTCCAGAACGAGCGGCGCACCTTCTGGGAGGTGCCCGGGGTGTACGGCGCGATGTCGCCGTTTTTCCACGCGCAGAAGATCAACGAGCCGGTGCTGCTGATTCACGGCGAGGCCGACGACAACACCGGCACCTTCCCGATTCAGTCGGAGCGCTTGTACATGGCGCTCAAGGGGCATGGCGCGACGGTCCGTTACGTGACGCTCCCGCATGAAGCGCACGGCTATGCGGCGCGCGAGTCGAACCTGCACGTGGTGGCCGAGACGTTGAACTGGCTGAACAAGTACGTGAAGAACGCCGCGCCCCGGCCGACGACCGCCAGCGCCGCCCGGTAATCCGTCACCAGCGGGGGTTCTATGGTCAAGGCTGTCGTGCAGTGGATCACGCTCGTCGCAGTGCTGTTCGCTCCGCTTGCGGTCCTGCCAGTCGCAACCCGGGCCCGACGCGCAGTCGCGCAATCTCGACATCTACTGGGTGGACGTCGAGGGCGGCGCGGCGACGCTGCTCATCGCGCCGTCCGGCGAATCGCTGCTCGTCGACGCCGGCTGGGAGGTCGGCGACCGGGACGCGAGGCGCATTTTCGCGGTCGCGCAGCAGGCGGGGCTGAAGCGGATCGATTACTTCGTGCTCAGTCATTTCCACGCCGATCACGAGGGCGGGCTGCCGGCCCTGGCGAAGCTGATCCCGATCGGCCGCTGTTTCGATCGCGGCGATTTCATCGAGCCGGCGAACCAGCGGTGGCGTGACGCCTATCTCAGCGTCTGCGGCGACAGGCGAACGATCGTCAAGGTCGGTGATCGGATTCCGTTGAAGGGCGTCCAGGTCGACATCGTCGCCTCGGACGGTCAACTGCTCGCGAAACCGATGAACGGAGGCACGGCCGAACCCGCTGTGCGCCACCGCCGAGAACAAGCCGAGAGACGTCCCCGAGAACTACCGCATGGTCGGTGCGCTGTTTACCTTTGGCAAGTTCAGATTTCTCGATCTCGCCGATCTCGACTGGGCCATGGAAATGGAGCTCGCGTGTCCGGTGAACAAGCTGGGCGAGGTCACGCTGTATCAGACCGGCCGCCACGGCGCGTTCGATGGCGCGGGCGCGCCCGGATTTCTCTACGCGATCAAGCCGCAGGTCGTGATCGTGAACAACGGACCGCGGAAGGGCCTGGGCGGGCCGTCGCCGGGTCAGCAGAAGGCCGCCACCGTGCATTACGAGCGGATTGCGAAGTCGCCGGGCATCGAAGGGATCTGGCAGGGGCACCTCTCGCTGTTCGACAAGGAACACAACACCAGCGAAGCGATGATCGCGAACCTCGAGGACACCGCGGAGTGCCAGGGCCACTGGATCAAGGCCTCTGTGGAATCGGACGGGAAGTTCACGGTCACCAACGGCCGGAACGGCTTCAGGGGGACCTATCAGGCTCGCTGACGTCTCGGCGCCGTTGCAGGCCCGGCCTTTCAGGCCGGGCAACCGGTCCGCGGCTGCGACGAGCATCGATCGCGAGTAACCGGCGGCATCGCGCGCAGCGTGTTCGCCGGCGATCTTCGCCGGGTACGCCGCGTACTACCTGGTTCGCAACAACCTGGCGCTGGCTCTTCCCGACATCCTCGCCGAGTACCCGCAGCACTCGAAGGCCGAACTCGGACTTCGCGCTGACCGCGCTGTCGGTGTCCTACGGCATCTCCAAGTTCCTGATGGGATCGGTCTCCGATCGCAGCAACCCGAAGTACTTCCTGCCGCTCGGCCTGCTGCTGTCGTGCGCCGTGATGGCGGTGTCGGGGCTTGCGAAGGGGATCTACGCGTCGCTGGCGTGGTGTTCGTGCTGCAGGCCGTCAACGGGTGGGTGCAGGGGATGGGCTGGCCGCCGTCCGGCAAGACCATGGTGCACTGGTTCAGCACCAACGAGCGCGGCCTCGTCGTCTCGACGTGGAACGTGTCGCACAACATCGGCGGGGCGCTGGTGGCGACATTCGCCTTGTGGGGCGTGATGCTCTTCGGCGACTGGGGCGCGAAGTTCTACTTCAACGCCCTCATCGCGGCCGGCGTGGCGGTTGTCGCCTTTTTCCTGCTCCGCGATACGCCGCAGTCGGAAGGGCTGCCGCCGATCGAGGAGTACCGGAACGACTACCCGCCGGGCTACGGCGCCGACAGCGAGCGCACGTTCAGTTATCGTGAGATCTTCGTCGACCACGTCCTGCGGAACCGCTACCTGTGGGCGATTGCGGTCGCGAACGCGTTCGTGTATTTCGTCCGCTACGGCGTCGTGAACTGGATTCCGACCTACCTGCAGACCGCGAAGGGCTTCTCGTTCAGCGAGTCGAGCATCGGCTGGGCGCTCTACGAGTGGGCGGCGATTCCGGGAACGATTGCGTGCGGCTGGGTATCGGACCGCGTCTTCCACGGGCGGCGCGCGCCGGCGACGATCCTCTTCATGTCGCTGACACTGTGCGCCGTGATCGTCTACTGGCTCAACGGCAACGGTCCGCTCTGGATCGACTACGCCGCACTCATCGCGATCGGCTTCCTGATCTACGGCCCGATCATGATCATCGGCCTGCACGCGCTCGACCTGGTGCCGAAGAAAGCCGCCGGCACGGCGGCCGGATTCACCGGCTTCTTCGGCTACGTCTTCGGGTCGGCGATCGCCGGCACCGGCGTCGGCTGGATCGCGGACCACTGGGGCTGGACCGGCGTGTTCATCACGATGGTCGCCTGCTGCGTGCTGACGATCGCCTTCAGCGCCATGACGCTGGGCCACCGGGCGCAGAGTGATTCCAGATAGGTGGTGTCAGCGCAAAAGGCAACCCCTCCATGTGTTGGGTCGACGCTACTGCATCGCGAAGCCGTCGTTCCGGCGCCGGACCGCGCTGCGAGGCCTGCTGTCGGCCGCTGGACGCGAGGTCCGTGACCTCGCTCGGTCCCCTCAGGCTTCTCGCGCGGTCAGCGATCGCGAGTCGGCGGCCTCCACACGGCTTCGCGCTGAAGTAGCGTCAACACAGCCGCTCGCCGCGCATAGAGCGCGGAGAACCGCTGCGGCTCGTCGGCAGTTCGCCGTCTGGTGCCTAAACATCCTAGTCCGCGTGCTCCGTTTTCGAGGCGATCTCCTTGAGGCTCTGGATGTCGACCTTGCCGCTTCCAAGTGTTGGGATCGACTCCATCGGCCGGAGATCTTCGCGCTTCGGGATCCACAGGCGGGGAAGTGACGTCGCGGTCAGCTTCTCCCACAATGCGGCGGGCGTGAGGCCGGGGTCCGAGTAGAAGGCGATCAGCCGTTCGCCTCTCGACTCGTCCGGTACCGACACGACCGTGGCGGTGTGGCCTTCGTCGAGGAGCGCCTGGATCTCCTCCTCGACCTTCATGTGCGGCACCATCTCGCCGGCGATCTTGCTGAACCGCGACAGCCGGTCGGTGATGCGGATGAAGCCGTCGGCGTCGATCGTCGCGATGTCGCCGGTCGACGTACCACTCGCCGTGGAAGGCCGCCGCGGTCAGGTCGGGATCGTCGAGATAGCCGATCATCCGGTTCGGTCCGCTGACCAGCAGCATCCCTTCCTCGCCGACGAGCGGCCCCTCGCCGGTTACCGGATCGACGACGCGCGCGCTGACGCCCGGGATCGGCCGGCCGACCGACCCGGGCCGCGGCTCGGGCATGTTGACGGCAACGACCGGTGACATCTCCGTGCAGCCGTAACCCTCGATGAGATCGATCCCGAACCGTTCCTTGAACGCCGCGGCGATCGGCTGCCGCAGCTTTTCGGCGCCGACGACCGCGTAGCGCAGGTGCGCGAACTGCTCGGGCTGCAATCTTGCGGATGTACGAGGAGTAGAACGTCGGGGTGCTGATGATGATCGTTCCGCGGTACTTGGCGGCGATGTCGCCGATGGTCTTGGCGTCCATCGGGTTCGGGTGGTAGGCGACGCCGAAGCCGTTCACCAGCGGCAGCCACAGCGTGGCGGTGAAGCCGAAGGCGTGAAAGAACGGCAGGACTCCGATCATCACGTCGCGGATCGGTCAGGTGGAACACCTGCATCGCCCCGTCGATGTTCGACGAGGATGTTCCGGTGCGTGAGCATGACGCCCTTGGGGACTCCCGTGCTGCCGCTGGAGAAGATGATGGTCGCGAGATCGTCGGGGCGCGCCTCGCGCGTGTAGAACCGGGCCAGCAGGGAGGCCGGCAGCGCCTTGACGGCGAGCGCCGTGCGAAGCTTGGTCGCGAGCGGGATCGCCTTCAGGAAATCCTCGACGAACACCATTCCGTCGATCGTCTCGATGCCGGCCTTCGCGACGAAGGCGCGGGCCGTGAGGATCGTCTTGATGCCGCAGCGTTCGATGGCGGCGGCCATCGCGTCGTGGCCGGCCGTGAAGTTCAGGTTGACCGGGACCTTGCCGGCGAGCGTCGTGGCGACATTGGCCAGCGCGCCGCCGACCGATGCCGGCAGCAGCAAGCCGACGTACCGCTCGATCAGCCGTCGTCCGACGGATAGCGCCGGACGAGCAGCAGCGCGGCCGTCAGCGCCCGTGCAAAGGTCAGCTCCTGGCCGGTGGAGTCGGCCATGCAGAATGCGGACGGCCGGCGCTTGGCGGCATCGATGAACGCTCGGCCCAGCGTCATGCCGCGTCGATCGTCTCGCCGCCGGCGTGGCGGGCCTTGAGGTAGAGCTGCGCGGTCATGATCGCTGTCAGCGGCGTGACGACGATGTTGAGCAGCTGAAAGAGCATCGATTCAGCCGACATGCCGAACCTGAAGCCGAGCTCGCGCGGCTGCCAGTTGTCGTCGAAACGCAGCGTGAACTCCGAATCGATCGACGCGATCCACACGAGTAATGGAAGAGTGAACTGCAGGAGCGCGATGACGGCAGCAGTGCTCCAGACGCGCCGGAGCAGCAGGCGGGCGCGCCTCAACGTACCAGCGAGCGACAGCCGTTCCATCACGGCCACCGGCGCGTACAGGATGTGCCAGAAGGCGAGCGCAATTCCCGGCACGACGAGCAGCACCGAAGCGGCCAGCTGTCATAAAGAGGAGGAGCAGCGTCGACGCCGTGAAGAGGCCGAGCCGCCGCTTAGCGCCTGCAGCGCGGTGCGGAGGTGCGCCGGCCGTAGTGGTGTCGCCGCCAGTTGAACGACGAGCGGGACGGCCCCGCCGGCGACGGCCGCGTACGCGAACAGGTTCGACGCGATCATGCCGAGGAAAATCAGAAGAGCTGCGGGGCTGGACGTTCCTCCGCCGGTGTCCCTGTCGATCGACGACCACGACGCCGGCGAAGAAGATCAGCGGCATCGAGGCGAGCAGCGAGAGCTTGAAGAAGACCGGAAAGTGCTCGCTGTAGAGCGACACCGCATGGCGCAGCAGCGCGCCGCTGCCCTCGGCGCTCGCACGAAGCGCCGATCCGAATCCCGCCGCGCTGTTCGGGCGGTCCGCCGGATTCTTGGCCAGCGCGGCCATGACGAGGGCGCTCAGCCGCCGCGGCAGCCGGAGTCCGTGTGCGGTCAGATCGGGCGGCGGCGCGTCGCAGTGGAGCTTGATGAGCTGCAGCGCATCGCCCGAGAACGGCGGTGCGCCGGCGAGCATGCGATAGGCGACGACTCCGAGACTGTAGATGTCGGATCGGGCATCGACCTGGTCGCCGCGACACTGTTCCGGCGACATGTACAACGGCGTGCCGGTCACCGATCCGGCCTGCGTCACCAGGCCCGAATCGGCCGCTGGAAAAGCACCCGTCATGTCCTCAGGGCCTGGTCTCGACGTCGGCAGCGGCGCCGGCGGTTCGACGCCGGCCAGCTTGGCGAGGCCGAAGTCCAGCACCTTCACCGTGAAGCCGCCGCGGCGATTCGGCTCCAGCCAGATGTTGTCCGGCTTGAGATCGCGGTGCACGATGCCCAGGCGGTGGGCTTCGGCGACGGCCGAACAGACCTGTTCGAGGATGTCGACCACCCAGCCCGTCGACAGCCGTCCCTCCTTTGCCAGCACGTCGGCAAGCGAACGGCCGTCGAGGTACTCCATCACCAGGTACGCGACCTGCCCGGTGCGCGTCGGGGCGAAGCCGAAATCGGTGACGTCGACGACGTTGGGGTGGCGCAGGCGGCCGGCCGCTTCCGCTTCGCGCCGGAACCGCTCGACGAACTCGGGATCTTGCGAGAAGTGCGGGTGGATGATCTTGACGCGCGACAGTGCGAGTCGTGCCGAGGTGGGTGGCGCGATAGACCGCGCCCATTCCGCCTTGTCCGAGCAGCGTGTCGATGCGGTACTTGCCGTCGAGGACGATGTTCGGCTCACCGCTCCAGATGTCGTCCAAAGCGGTGAGCCTCGGGATTCAGGTGCGGAGGTACTTGTTGAACCAGTCCATCGTGCGGCCCCACGCGAGCTTGGCCGCGGCGGCGTCGAAGCGCGGCGTGGTGTCGTTGTTGAAGCCGTGCTGCGCCCCGGCGTAGGTGTAGCCTTCGTACCGCACCTTGTTCGCCTTCAGCGCTTCCTCGTACGCCGGCCAGCCGGCGTTGATCCGCTCGTCGACGCCGGCATAGTGAATCAGCATCGCTGCTTTGATCTTCGGCACGTCCGCCGCGGGCGGCTGGCTGCCGTAGAACGGCACACCCGCCGCGAGGTCGGGGACGCGCGTCGCCAGCATGTTGACGATGCCGCCGCCGTAGCAGAAACCGACCGCACCGATTCGGCCGGTGCAGTCGGGCCGCGCCTTCAGCCAGTTCGCGGCGGCGACAAAGTCCTCGCGCGACTTCGCCTGATCGAGCTTCGGGAAGAGCTCGCGCGCCTTGTCCTCGTCGCCCGGATAGCCGCCGAGCGGAAACAGCGCGTCGGGCGCGAACGCCATGAAGTTGTCGAGCGCCAGACGGCGCGCGATGTCCTCGATGTGCGGGTTGAGGCCGCGGTTCTCGTGGACGACGACGATGCCGGGCAGCCGGCCGGTGGCATTCGCCGGGCGCACGAGGTAGCCGCGCATCTTCCCGTAGCCGCTCGGCGACGGGTACTCGGCAGACTCGGTCTTGATCCGCTTGTCGGTCGGCGGGACCTGCTGCGCCTCGGCGAACTTCGGGCTGAGCGCGTCGAGCAGCATGCCGGCGGTCATCCCGCCGACCGCAAACTTGCCGGCGCGATCGAGAAATCCGCGCCGGTCGACGCCGCCGTGCACGTACTGATCGAAGAGATCGAGGAGCTCCTGATCGAAATCCTTCGCGGTCTTTCGTTCCATATGAGTGCCCTCCGCGTCTCGTCGACACTGACACGACTACCGGACTACCGACTACAGACTACCGACTAATCTGCGCTTAGCGCATCCATGACGTCGACGCGGGCGGCGCGCGCGGCCGGCAGCAGCGACGCCGCCACCGCGGCGGCCAGCAGGATCAGCGCCGCGGCCGCGACCGGAATCGCATCGGGCACCTGCGTGCCTTCGATGAAGGCGGCCGCGATGCGGGCCAGGATGAAGCCTCCCGCGGCGCCGGCGACGACGCCGATGATCCGCGATGACCGCGCCCTCGGCGAGCACGCCGGTGAGCACGTGCCGCGGCGGCGACCCCACGGCCAGCCGGATGGCGAACTCGCGCGTGCGGCCGCTGACCGAGAACGCGAGCACGCCGGCCACGCCGACGATGGCAATCGCCATCGCGACGGCGGCGAAGCCGCCGAAGACGAGCGCGTTCAGCCGGTTCGGCGCGAGCACTTCAGCCCGGACGTCCTCGAGGACCGCCGGCCGCTCGATCGGCTGCTCGGCCGACATCTCGCGAATCAGGCGCGTGATCGGCTGCACCAGCGAGTAGGGATCGACGCCCGCGTGGACGAAGAGCCGGCCGCCGCCGATGGCCTGGTCGAACGCCGAGTAAATTGTGAAGGTCGGCTCCGGGACGACGTTCTGGTCGTCGATGTCACGCACGACCCCCACGATGCGCCGCGGCTCGGGGCTGAGATTGATGAACTTGCCGACGGGATCGGTGAACATCACCCGGCGATTGACGACTTCCTGATTGGGAAACATGCGGCGGGCCACGCTCTCGCTGACGATGACAACGGGTTCGGCGCCTCGCCGATCGCCTTCGTTGAAGTCGCGTCCGGCGACCATGGGCACGCCCAGCGTGGCGAAGAAGCCGGACGACACCGTGCGGAGCTGGGCGCGCGGATCCTCTTCGCCGTCGGCGCGCACGTACCCTTCGGCGGTGAACTGGAACCCCGGCCCTCCGTTGCCAACGTCGCGCCACGGCACCGCAGCGCCAATCGCCACGCGGTTCACGCCGGGCAAGGCGATAATCCGTTGCAGCATGTCGCGATAAAACGCGAGGGTCTGATCGGGTGTCCGGCCCGCGCCCATGATCGGGACGTCTAGTGCAAGGACGTTGCGCGTGTCGAATCCGCTCTCGGCCGCTTGCAGGGCGAACAGCGTCTTGACGAGCATCCCGGCGCCCGCCAGGAGCATGAACGAGGCCGCAATCTGCGTGACCGCGAAGAGCCGCAGCCGCCCCGTCGTCCGGCCCGTGATCCGGACGCTGCCGGTCGCGACGCTGGCGCCGTGGGAGGTGTCGGGCGACGGCAGGCGCGGGACATAGGCGAGCAGCACCGCTGCGGCGACGGCCAGGCCGGCGCCCACCCAGAGCATGCTCGAATCGACGGTGAGATCGAGCGCGCGGATCGAGAACCGCGATGCGTAGCGCGCCAGCACCGACACCATCGGTTGCGCGCTGAGGACCCCGAGCGCCGCGCCGGTGCCGCACAGCAGCACGCTTTCCGCGAGCAGCGTCCGCCGGAGCGCGCGCGGGCTGGCGCCGAGCGCGGCCCGAATCGCCAGTTCGCCTTCGCGACGCGACGGTGCGGGCGAGGATCAGGTTCGCGACGTTCGAGCAGGCGACGACGAACACCAGGCCGGAGGCGGCCAGGAGCACGAGCAGCACCGTCCGCGCGCGCGACGTGATCTGATCGCGGAGCCGTACTGCGTTGATGCTGAAGTTGGACTGCTTCGAGTACGTGCCCGGGTTCTCGCGAATGATGTCGGCGTGGACGGCCCGGAGCTCGGCGCGTGCACCTTCGAGGTCGGCGCCGGGCGCGAGGCGGCCGAAGAGCTCCGTCATCCGGTGCTCGCGCCCGGTCACCATCGTGGCCGACAGGTGATGCGGGCTCGTGACGACGTTGGCGATGAGCTCGGTCTCGGCCGGATAGGGCACCGACGGCTCGAGCACGCCGACGATCGTCGCGGATCGCGCGCCGAGGCGAACGGTCTTGCCGAGAATCGCCGGGTCGCTGTTGAGCGCGGTCGTCCAGAAGCGGTGCGTCAGCACCGCCGCGCCCTGCGCGTTCTGCCCATCGTCGCTCGGCATCGAGCAGCCGGCCGATCACGGGACGCAGGCCCATCACCTCGAAATACGATCCGCCGACGACGCCGGCGCGGATGACGCGCGGCTCGCCGAGACCGATCATCGTGAAGCTGATCGTGGAGAAGTCGCCGAACGCGCGTGATCGTCTTGACCCGCGCGCGGAGGTCCTGGAGCTCGGGCACCGAGAAGGTCGTGTTTTCGGCGCCGATGCCAGGGCGCGCTCTGGCGGATGTACATCAGGCGGTTTTCGTCGCGGTTGACGAGCGGGCGGAGGAGCACGCCGCGGACGACGCTGAAGATGGCGGCGTTCGCGCCGACGCCCAGGGCGAGCGTGACGATGACCGTAATCGCGAGACCGGGGACGCGCGCCAGCGACCGCGCACCGATTTTCAGCTCGTTCAAGAAAGCTCATGGCGACCTCGAAGGGGAGAGCTTACCATCGTACGATCCTGACGACACTCGGGGGCGTGTAGCGTCGTCGTCATAATCCGATATGATCCCGAAGCTCGATCGCTCCTGTCCGTGTCGCCCTGTCGTCGTGTCGCTGCCGCGTGTTCGAAGCCGCCGGCGCCGACGGTCCCGCTCTACGACAACCTGGGCGGCCATCGCCACGAGATCACGACCTCATCGCCCGAGGCGCAGCAGTACTTCGACCAGGGGGTGAGGCTGTCGTACGCCTTCAACCACGGCGAGGCGATCCGGGCGTTCAAGCAGGCGATCGCGCTCGACGCGTCGTGCGCGATGTGTTACTGGGGCGTCGCCTTCGCACTCGGGCCGAACATCAACGCGCCGATCACCGAGCCGGCGGCGACCGAGGCGTACCAGGCGATCGAACAGGCGAGGAAGCTGGCGGGCAACGCCACCGAGCGGGAGCGCGCCTACATCGACGCCCTCGCGAAGCGCTACGTCGCCGATCCGCGCGCGCCGCACGGCCGCCGCTCGACGCGGCCTACGCCGACGCGATGCGAGACGCTCGCGCGGCGCTTTCCGGACGACCTCGACGCGGCGACGCTCTTCGCGCAGTCGCTGATGGACACCTCGCCGTGGAACTACTGGAACATCGACGGCACGCCGCGTGAGTTCACCGAGCGAGGTCGCTCGGCGCGCTCGAGTCGGTGCTGAAGCGGCAGCCCGATCACGCCGGGGCGATCCACCTGTACATCCACGCCGTCGAAGCGTCGCCCAACCCGGGACGCGCCGAAGCGTACGCCGACAAGCTCGCGGCGCTGATGCCGGGCGCCGGCCACATCGTGCACATGCCGGCCCACATCTACCTGCGGACCGGCCGCTACCGCGACGCGTCGGTGGCGAACCAGCACGCGGCGAAGGTCGGACGAGTCGTACTTCGCCGGCGACCGCGCGCCAGGCAACATGACCTATGACATCGGCTACTACACGCACAACATCCATTTCTTCGTGGCGTCGGCGCCGATGGAAGGACGCCGGGCCGACGCGCTGAAGGCCGCCGAGGATTTGCGCGCGAAGATGCATGCCGACATGCTGCGCGACCCTGGGATGGGCGGCATGGTGCAGCACTTCCACCTGACGCCGCTGTTCGTGAAGCTGCGCTTTGGGATGTGGAACGAAATCCTGGCCGACGACGGTCCGCCCGCAGACCTGCCGTACATGCGTGCGATGTGGTACGCGGCGCGCGGCATGGCACTGGCCGCCCGACGGGAAATTGCCGGCGCCGAGCGCGAGCACGCCGCGGTTGCCGAGCTCAAGGATCGACCGGAGTTGAAGACGCTGTTCATCTCCAGCGTCAACACGGCCTACAGCATCGTCGCGATCGCCGACGAGCTGCTGCAGGCCGACATCGCCCGGGCGCGCGGGCTCGTCAAAGAGACACGCGACTTTCACTCGTCCGCCGCGAGCCTCGAGGACCGTCTGACTTACATGGAGCCGCCCGACTGGCCGATTCCGGTGCGGCAGTTGCAGGGCGCTGCCCTGCTGGAGGTCGGGCGCGCGGAGGAAGCGGAAGCGGCCTTCAACGGAGATCTGAAGAAGTTTCCGGAGAACGGCTGGTCGCTGTCGGGGCTGCAGGCGAGCCTGGAGCGCCAGGGCAAACGGGCGCGATGCCGCCGCCGTTCGCGCCCGCCTCGAGCGCGTGTGGGGCGGGGCCGACACCGCGCTTGCAGCGGCGCGTCCGCGCGCCGAAGCGGTCGTCCCCGCGGCGCGCTGACACGCAACGCGAAATTCCGATTTCAAAATCGTTAGTGGCGCGGTGGGGCATCGTGTCGTCTCACCGCACATCTTCAGCACAGACTGCGCGGATCTTCCCGGGCGTAACAATTGCAGCGCGTGAGCTGTTCCTGGCCTGATTTCTCATGGATCTGCGCGATCTCATCACCGCTGAAGCTTCCGAGTTCACCGACCGCCTGAACGCCGCGGTGACGGCGGAGGTCGAGGAAGCGGCTGCGTCGCGCCCAGGAGGAGGCCGAGTCCAACCTTCAGAAGGTCCGCGCGGAAATCCAGCAGGCGCGGGCGGCGCTCGACAAGGCGCATGCCGAGGCGGAGCAGGCCCGCGGCGCCGCCGAGAAGTCGCGCGCCGAGACGGAGCAGTTCCGGGGCGCCCTCACCAAGTCCCGCAACAACGAGAAGACCCTCCACACGGCCGTCGAGAAACTCCGCGGCGACCAGTCGACGCTGCAGGCCGCGATCGACAAGTACCAGGAGCGACGAGAAGGCGCGCCAGGAGACGATCTCCCGGCTGCAGAACTCGGAAAAGTCGCTGCAATCGACGATCAGCAAGCTCCAGGCTTCCGAGAAATCGCTGCAGGGCAACGTCGACAAGCTGCGCGCCGATCAGTCGGCGCTGCAGTCCAGTCTCGACAAGGCGCGCGCCGACGACAAGGCGCCGCCAGAGCACCATCGAGCGTCTGCAGGCCTCCGAGAAGTCGCTGCAGGCGACCCTCGACAAGCTGCAGGGATCGGAGAAATCGACGCAGACGACGATCAGCAAGCTGCAGGCGTCGGAGAAGGTCTACCAGGCCAAGCTGGCGCAGGCGTCGGCGGCGAGCGCCCTCGCCGAGGCCGAACTGAAAAAAGTCCAGGGCGAGCGCGACGACATCGCCGAGCAGTTGCAGCGAGCCGAAGACGGCGTTGGCCGAGCAGAGTCAGCAGCGCGCGCAGCCAGCCGCAGAAGGGCGGCGGCGCGACGATGCCGATCGATCAACTGCGCGGCGCGTTCCAGCAGCTCATCGGCGGCCGGAAGCGTCACGGACGTGCTGACCGTGCTCGTCGACGCGCTCGCCTCCGAGTTCTCGCGCGTGGCGTTGTTCCACGTCAACGGCAACCGGCTCGAGGGCCGCCGCCAGACCGGCTTCGACTTCGGCAGCGACATCTCGAAGGTCGCCGTGCCGCTCACCAAGGGATCGGCGCTCGCCGAGGCCGTCCGCTCCGGCCGCGTCCAGGGCCTGACCGCGAACGAGCTGACCGACGGCAACCGGAAGCTGTTCGGCGGATCGCCGTCGTTCGTCCTCATCCTGCCGGTGCCGGTGGCGAACGAGATTCACGCCGTCATCTACGCCGACAACTCAGACCAGCCGAAGGCCGAGGTCTCGGCCACCAAGCGCGGCGTCCACTTCGCCGAGATCCTCCTGTGGCACGCCATCCCGCTCATCGGCCGCCTCGCCGCCGAGGAACAGGCGCTCGGCGAGCTCCGCGAGGTACTCGACGCAGCTGCTGGGCGATCTCGAGAACGTCTACAACGGCGACGTCTCGGCCGGGCACAAGGGCGAGAAACTGCAGCGGCGCCTGCAGCACAACGTCGACGTACGCGCGCAACATGTTCGGGCAGCGCGCGCAGGACGAAGGTCTCGACGGCGTGGAGCTCTTCGACGTGCAGCTGGCCAGGCTGATCACCGCGAAGCAGGGCGTGCAGTTCGGAAAAGATCTTGCCGCGGCCGCCCGCGCCGCCAACAGCGGCGACCAAAAAGCCGAAGCGTCAGCTAATCTAGCGCGACACCCACTCCGCAATCGACAACGCATGGCCATCAGGATCGCGAAATGTCGCGGCTAGCAATTTCAGAGTGTGCCGTCCAGTTCATGACTCCTCCTTTACGACCCCGGGATGGCGCGCCCACAGGCCCGTGACCGACTCGATCTTGCCGGTCGGCCCGAAGACGAACACATTGGTTCCGCGCGAGCGCTCGGCGCCGTCGGCCGCGATCGCGACCCAATCGGCGAGGGCGGTGCCCTGACAGTGACGGACGTCGCCGATCCGCTTGAGGCTGATGCCGGGCATGAACGTCCGGGAGGCCGCCAGATGAGGCAGCAGGTCGGCGATGCCCGCGATGTTGCTGAAGCTATCGCGGAAGGTGACCGTGGGCGCCGCGACCTCTGCCAGCATGCGCTCGCTCGCGCCAGCGTCCGGCTGGACCATGCCGGTGAACCAGGTATCGACCGCCGCGGTTGCGCCTGAATTGACGACGTCCGCGACGACGACACTGAAGACGGCCATCTCGAAGCGCCAGCCCTGCACGTGCGCGTCGCGGGCGGCCGCGTCGGCCACATCATGCGTGAGGCGCACGCGCGTGCCGTCGGCGAACCGGCTCGAGCCCGATCGTCACGCGCGAGCCGCCGGGCGGGATCAGCTGGCCGTTTGCATAGCCGTAGGTGAAGACGATCCGCTCGGGTGCGCGGATCTCCAGCACTTCGCCGGAGGCCTCGTTGCCTCCCGGAAACCGGATGAGGACGCGGCCGCCGGGCCGCGGGTCGATCGTCGAGCCGGCGCCCCACCAGCGTGCCCAGTACTCGGTGTCGGTGAAGAAGCGGAACACGGTTTCCGGCGTGGCGCGGATGATCACAGTCGCGTTCGACATGAAAGGGCAGTGTGGTCATCAGTCGTTTCCGTTTCTTGCGCGGCCGGCGTGACCTCGACTTCGCTCGGGCCAGGGCCGGGGCCCGCGGCGCGTCTGTTCGAGCTCCGCGGCCAGCTTCAATCGCCACAGGGCGTCGTCCCACATCCGCTCGAGCACCTGCGCCATCGCGCCCAGCGCCTCGCGGCGGGCGCGGTAGTAGCGGAACTTGTGCTCGGCGCGCGTCTCGAGCAGGCCGGCACTGGTGAGCGCGCGGAGCTGGAGCGAGACCGCGCCGAAGGTGACGTCGGGCATCGCGCGGTGGATCTCGCCCGCCGACAGCTCCCTGCGCCACACGAGCCGGAGAATTTCCTGGCGGCGGGGCGACGCGAGCGCGGCCAGGACCGCGGGAGCCGGCGACATGCCGGCCAATTTAGATCAAACTAAAATGACATGTCAAGGGGGCTCGGGCTCGCTCGGGCTCGGCACTCGGTCAGTCTCCGCCGCCGCCATGCAACCGCTGCTGCTGCATCCCGACGAGCAGCTGGATCCTCCACACGACTGGGCGCCGCCATCGCTGCTGCTCGCGTCGGCTCCGGCGCTGTCGGACCATTCAGCGCCGCCGCCGCCTCCACCGCTGTGGCCTCCGTCGAATGCGTCGAATCGCTGCCATGCCCGGCAGCATCCGATTCGAAGTAGGTGTAGAGCGGCGCGTCGCCGTACACGGAGGCGTCGCTCGACGACGCTGTCCGTCTTGGCCGGCGCGCAGCGGCGACGATCGGTGTCTCCTGAAACTTCGGGGACGAGCCAGATGTCGGCCGGCGGATCCTGATTGAACTCGTTCTGGTAGAGCGCCAGCGTCTCGTGGTATTGCGCCTGGTAGGTCGCGAGCTGTTCGGCGGCCGGCATGAGCTCCGGATGGTGATCGAAGTGCCGGCCGAGGATCTCGCTGCAGAATTTCCGGTACCCCTGCGGTGAACAGTTGGTGTTCGTGCCACACCTGGTCGATCACCTTTGACGGGGTGACTGGAAAATCACTGACCATGCCCAGATAGACGAATCTTGCGATACTCCGCAACGGCCCTGAGCGCGAACGGCGGGGACCACGCGAGCTTCCGTGCAAGCTTGTCAGCGAACGCCTTCGTCGCCGCATCGGTGCCGCCAAAGGCGTCAACGACCTGCTGCCACAGACTCGGCGGCACGAGATGGTCGAACTCGTACGCCTTCAACCGCAGCCAAAGCGCTTTCTTATCCAACGGCAGCGCGGATTCTACCGCCCGCGCCGAAGCGCAACAAATCCCGAGCCTCGAGTCCCGAGTCCCGAGCCCCGAGGTGATAAACTGCGCGGCGGTTGGAGGAATTCATGACTGCCAAACACTTCCTACAGGCAGGAACGGCTGCGCTCGCGATCGCCGCGGGTGTCGTAGCGCTGACCAGCGGGGCCGGGGCGCAGCAGCCCGCGGCCGCCGTGACCGTGGACGCCGACGACATCGGCGGCGTCGTCTCCGGACCGAAAGGGCCCGAAGCGGGCGTCTGGGTGATTGCGGAAACGACCGACCTCCCGACGAAGTTCGTGAAGATCGTCGTCACCGACGATCGCGGCCGCTATCCTGCTGCCGGATCTGCCGAAGGCGAGCTACTCGGTGTGGGTGCGCGGATATGGCCTGGTCGATTCGGCCAAGGTCACCGCCGCGCCGGGCAAGGTGGTCAACCTGACCGCGACCGTGGCGCCGGACGCGAAGGCCGCGGCCCAGTACTACCCGGCCGGTTACTGGTTCTCGCTGATGCGCGTGCCGGACAAGGCGGAGTTCGCCGCTACCGGCGCCGACCGCCACGGCATCAACCCGAACATGCGCGTCCAGGCCGACTGGATTCGCAGCCTGAAGTCGGGCGGCTGCCTCGCCTGCCATCAGCTCGGCAACAAGGCGACGCGCGAGATCCCGAGAGAGCTCGGTGAGTTCCCGACGACGCGCCGCCGCGTGGGACCGCCGTGTCCAGTCAGGGCAGGCCGGCGCGCAGATGGCGCGGCGCGCTGAATCAGTTCGGCCGCGAGCGGATCCTCGCGGAGTTCGCCAGCTGGACCGATCGCATCCGCGGCGGCGAGCTGCCGCCTGCGCCGCCGCGCCCGCAGGGGGCCGAGCGCAACGTCGTCATCACCTGGTGGGACTGGGCCGATCCGAAGGCGTACCTGCACGACGTCGTCTCGACCGATCGCCGCAATCCGACGGTCAACGCCAGGGGCCCGCTCTACGGCGCGCTCGAGCTGAGCGCCGACTACCTGCCGGTGCTCGATCCGGTGCGGCACGTGGCCAGCGCCGTCGAGCTGACGGTCCGCGATCCGAACACGCCGGCGACCTCGCCGAACATGCCGCACCCCTCGCCGTACTGGGGCAGCGAGCCGATCTGGAAGAGCAAGAACAACGTCCACAACCCGATGTTCGATGAACAGGGCCGCGTGTGGATCACGTCGGCGATTCGCGCCTTCGACAACCCCGACTACTGCAAGGCCGGATCGAGCCATCCGTCCGCGAAGCTCACGCCGCTCGATCGCTCGAGCCGGCATCTCGCGGTGTACGACCCGAAGACGCGGCAGCTGACGCACATCAGCACCTGCTTCGGCACGCACCACCTGATGTTTGCCGAGGACGCCAACCACACGCTGTGGACGAGCGGCGGCGGACAAGTGGTCGGGTGGCTGAACCGCAAGATGTGGGAAGAGACCAAGGACGAAGCGAAGTCGCAGGGCTGGACGGCGCTCATCATGGACACCAACGGCAACGGACGCCGCGACGCGGCGCTGGAACCGGACGCACCGGCCGATCGCGACGAAGGATCGGCGGTACGGCGGGGCGTTCTACTCGGTGGCCCCGGCGCCGGACGGATCGGTGTGGGGCACGCAGCTCGGGTTCCCTGGGCGCGGCCATCCGATTGAATCCGGGATCGAATCCGCCGGAAACCGCCCTCGCCGAGGTCTATGAGCTGCCGATGCGCGACGGCGTGCCGATCGAAGGGTTCTCGCCGCGCGGCGGCGACGTCGATCGCAACGGCGTCTACTGGACGGCGCTGGCCAGCGGCCACCTCGCGAGCTTCGATCGCCGGAAGTGCAAGGTCCTGCGGGGACCGACCGCGACCGGCCAGCACTGCCCGGAGGGGTGGACGTTCTATCCCGAGCCGCTGCCGCAGCTCAAGGGCGTCACCGAGCGCGGCAGCGCCGAGGGCAGCTACTACACGTGGGTCGATCAGTTCGACACGCTCGGCCTTGGCGCGAACACGCCGATCAACACCGGGAATCTCTCGGAGGGGCTGCTCGCGCTCAAGGACGGCAAGTGGGTGGTGATGCGCGTGCCGTATCCGCTCGGCTTCTACAGCAAGTGGATGGATGGACGCATCGACGATCCCGAAGGGCGGATGGAAAGGGCGCGGCGTGTGGGCCACGGTTTCGACGCGCGCGCCGTTCCACATGGAGACCGGCAAGGGCACGTCGAGCAAGGTGATGCACTTCCAGATCCGGCCGGATCCGCTCGCTCGATGACGTTTCGCGCGTTTCGCATCGCCGACGACAAAGAGCCCGGGCCGCGTCGTCGACGCGACACATCGACGAACTCACGCCAGGCGACGTCGTCATCGACGTCGCCTACTCCAGCGTCAACTACAAGGACGCGCTGGCGGGAACGGGGACCGGCAAGATCCTGCGCCGGTTCCCGCTCGTCGGCGGCATCGATCTCGCCGGCACCGTCCGATCGTCGACCGACGGCCGGTTTCGCGCGGGCCAGCCGGTCGTCGTCACCGGGCTACGACCTCGGCGTCGCGCACGACGGCGGCTACGCGGCGGTCGCTCGTGTGCCGGCCGACTGGGTCGTGCCGCTGCCCGCGGGCCTGGATCTCTTCGAGTCGATGGCGATTGGCACCGCCGGCTTCACCGCCGCGCTCTCGATCGTCGAACTGGAGCACAACGGGCTGAAGCCGGGAAGCGGACCGGTCGATCGTGACTGGTGCAACGGGCGGCGTCGGCAGCCTCGCGGTGAGTTGCCTCAGCAAGCTCGGATACAAGGTGACGGCACTGACCGGCAAGGACGGGGAGCACGCGTTCCTGCGGTCGCTGGGCGCCGCCGACGTCATCTCGCGCGCAGGGCTCCAGATGGGCACGCGTCCGCTCGAGAAGGCGACGTGGGCCGGCGCCGTCGACGCCGTGGGAGGTGACATCCTCGCCTGGCTGACGAAGACGATGAACTATGGCGGCGCGATCGCCAACTCGGGTCTGACGGCCGGGACCGAGCTGCACACGACCGTGCTGCCGTTCATCCTGCGCGGCGTGAAGCTGCTCGGCATCGACTCGGTGATGTGTCCGATGCCGCGCCGCCTCGAGGTGTGGCGGCGACTGGCGACCGACATGAAGCCGCCGCAGCTCCGCTCGATTGCCACCGAGATCTCGCTCGACGATCTGCCGTCGGCGTTCGACACCCTCCTGAAAGGCCGCGCGCGCGGGACGGTTCGTCGTCAAAGTGAACAGGTCACGAGGTGCACAGACGGTGCACACGGTGCACGGGGGCACGGAGTGCACGGAGGTGCACATGGTGCGAGCTGCAGCATCTCAGTGCATCCGTGCGTTCTCCGCGACCTCGTGCACCGCGTGCACCCGTGCTCCGTGCCCCACCTCAATATCTGAACAGGTACTGGAGCTTCACGAAAAACGCGCGGTTCGTTCGCTGGTAATCGCGGCCGGGAAAGACGAGCGCGGGGTAGGTGAGGGTGTCGAACTTGTCGGCGTGGCGATACCGATCGTCGTAGCCGGCGAAGAACACCGTTCCGGAGTTCACCCGATACGTGCCCAGCAGGTTCAAGGCGAGCGTGCCGTCGAAGCTGTTGACCTCGGTGATGTTCCGCATCAAGAAGCCGTTCGGTGAACTGATAGGTGGTCAGCGCGCGCAGGATCTTGACGTTGAACACTTCGCGGTCGATCCGGGGATCCACGAATCGGCTCGTGTTGATCTCGATCTGCGATTGGAGGCGCGAGACGGGGCGAAGCGTGATGAAGAGGGCGCCGTTCAGGCCGTCGCCGAGATACGGCGCCTCGATATACCGGATCTGCTTGCCGATGTTCATGAAGCCGCCGAACGAGAATCGCCGGCTGGTGTTGACGCCGCCGCCGAGGCTGAAGCGGCGCCGATCGAAGTCGATCCCGCCGTAGCGCTCCATCCCCCCGGTCACGCTGGCGTTGATGTTCATGTTGCGCGTGAACTGGGCCTGGACGTTGAGGTTGATGTCCTCGTCCGTCAGGACGCCGTTGTAATCGTAGATGCGCGAGTAGTTGAACCGCGGGCCCCAGTTGATCACCCAGCTCTCCGGCCACCATCGGTAGCCGAAGTTGCCCGCGGCTTTCCTGCATGTCGACGCGCCGCACGAACCCGAGGGCGGTGCTGAATTCCGGGGAGACGCGGTAGTGCATCGCCTGGTAGCTGACGTTTCGTCCTTCCTTGCGCAGGAAGAGCTCGAGCATCGAGCCGGTCTGACGCGCAGTTCCCGAGATCGTCCGTGCGGCCGGTCGCGATGTACTTGAGGTTCAGCCTGTGCGTCGCGTCGAGCTTGAACTGCGCGTCGAGGCCGCCGAGACGGCTGTAGCCGTCGAGAAATTCGCGGTCGGTGATCACCGCGCCGACGTAGGACTCGGGATAGAAGTCGTAGCGAACGCGACCGAGGAACACGGATGCCGACTGGTCGAACCCGCGCTCGCCGAACGCCATCACCCTGCCAGGCGCTTCGTCGTTCGCCGCGAGAACGCCGAGCGACGTCCGGCCAACCTTGCCCGGTCAGTCTTGCCGCCGTACGCGGGGTCGACGATCGTGCGCGTGTGGATCAGCGTGACCGGCGCCGGGATATTGAAGATTTCCTGTCCTTCGAGAAAGAACGGCCGCCGCTCGGAGTAGAACAGCGGAAACCGCTGGTTGACCTCGATTTGCGCGGCGTCGGACTCGATCTGCGAGAAATCGGGGTTCACCGTGAAATCCGAGATCAGGTTCGAGGTGACGCCGTACTTCACGTTCAGGCCCGCCTGCGGCCCGCCGTCGATGTGCTCGTATCGGCCGCTGGAGGTGTCGATGGCACCAGCGTGAATGGCCGTGAAGGTCGGCAGGAGCTCCAGGTTCCGGCTCGTCGACAAATCCTGCAGCCCGCCGAGGGTGCCCATCTGCGTGAGAAAGCCCATGATGCTGAGGGAGACCGGGGACCACACGACGCTCTCGTTCTTGCTTTCGATGTCGCGCTGGATCTGGAAGCCCCACCGGTGGGCCTCGCCGCGCTGACGCGCCGGATATCGCAGGCTCTTGAAGGGGATCGCCAGCTCGGCGACCCATCCGTCCTCGACGAGGTGGCCGGCACTGTAGAACAGCGCGTCCCACGAGCTGTCTTCGTTCGGCGCGCCGGGTTGAGGCGGCCCCGTATTACCGCTGGGCGGCCGGCCACCGCCGCCACCACCGCCACCCCGCCTCCGCCTCCAAAGCCCCCACCGCCCCGCCACCGCCGGTGCCTGACGCCAGCGCATCGGCCTGGACGCCATAACCATTCACCGAAAACATGTACGCGCGCTGCTGATCGAGAAATGGGTCGAAGTAGATCGAGACGGCATCGTCGCGGCCGATCTGGTCGCGGTCGAGCACGGTTGGCGCGGATGATCGAGGGGTCGGTGTAGTGCGCGTAGATGGCGAAGTACAGCTGCCGTTCGTCGTACGCCATCAGTACTTCGGTCTGCTCGGTTGCTGGCGCTCCTTCGAGCGGCCGCTGCTGGACGAACTCGGTGATCCGCACGGCGCTCCGACCACGCGGCGTCGTCAATCTGCCCATCGATCTTGGGGGGAGTGTCCGGTGCGGCCGACGGTCACGACTTTCGGGGCGGGCGTGGAGGGTCGCGGTCCGCGTCCTGCGGCTGGGGCTCGGATCCTCCGGTTAGAACGAGCTGCAACGTCAGGAGCAGTGGCCCCATGCGGAGGGGATTCTACGCTGGTCCGGGGCACACGGACCTACGACGATCCCGTACCGGCTAAAGCCGGACGCTACGAATCCGTCCGCGTGACCTGTTCGACCTGGAAAGGCTTGCTCGCCTCGCCGAAGTAGACGGCGACATGGCGGAAGGGGATCTCGATCCCCTTGGCGGCGAAGGTCTTCTTGATCCGCCGCCGCATCTCGCGGCCGACCTCCCACTGCTTCTGCGGCAGCGTCTTGATCCGGATCTTGAGCGTCACCTGCCGATTCCTCAAACGCGTCGACGCCCAGCACTTCCAGCGGCTCGAGGATGTTCGGCCCGAACTGCGCGTCGGCCTGCAGCTCGCGGCCGATCTGACCGCAGCACCTCGGCCACCTCGTCGGGATCTTCGTTGTACGCGACGCCGACGTCGATCACGTAGTAGGAAAAGTCCTTCGTGAGGTTCGACAGGCGCTCGATCGATCCGTTTGGAAACACGTGCACGGCGCCAGTGACGTCGCGCAGCACGATGGTCCGCAGGTTGATCGCCTCGACGAGCCCGCCGGTGCCGTTGATGGTGGCCACGTCGCCGACGCGGACCTGGTTCTCGAACGTCAGGAAAAAGCCCGCGATCAGGTCCTTGACCAGCGTCTGCGCGCCGAAGCCGACCGCCAGGCCAAGGATGCCCGCGCTCGTGAGGATGGGCGTGATGTCGACCCGCAGCTCGTGGAGCATCATCAGCACCGCGATGACGACGATGGTGGCGGTGAGCGCGTTCTGGACGAGGCGGCTGAGCGTGCGCGCGCGCTTCAGCCGCTCGACCATGTCGGGCGCTTCCTGCCGGGCGAGCTCCTCCTCGAGGCGGCGCGCGGTGGCCGCGATGATCCGGACCACCACGTAGGCGAGGATCGCGATGACGACGATCCTGAGGCCCGATCCGAAGAACCACTCGCCGAGAGTCGCCGAGGTGACGCCGACGCGCGGACCGACGCCGAGCAAGTCGAGCGCCGGAAGGAGTAACGCCGCGGCCACCGCAAGGAAGACCGCGGCTCGAACGATGCGAATCGGGCGGCGGACGCTCGGACTGATCGCGGCGCCGGCGTGCTCGCGCTGAAGGATACCCACGAGCGCGCCGCGCGCGAAGCGGCCGGCGATTTCGGCAACGACGTACGCGATCGCCGCGACGACGGCCACCGCCGCGACGACGCCCATCCACCCGTTCATCACACCCCCACGACTGCCGCGGGTTATACCACGATCTGCTAATATCGCCCCGCCTTCGCTCGCGGCAATGGCCACCGGCAAGGAGTCGTCCGGTGTACCGCGCTCTCGTCATACTGGCTGCCGCGCTGGCACCAGCGCTCGAACCATCGCTCGCCGGGGCGGCACCATGCACGACCACCGCCTGCACCGAATGGGTCGAGCTGTCGGGAGGCCCGAATCGATCGCTCGTCTATCGCACCTTTCCGTTGACGGAACGGAACGACGCGGTGACGCGAGCGCTGATCATGGTGCACGGTGCCGGCCGCGACGCCGACAACTACTTTCGAACGGCGGTCGCGGCGGCGTTCCTCGCTGGCGCGCTCGACGACACCCTCGGTGATCGCGCCGCGGTTCGCGTCGAAGGACGGCGACTGTAACGACACGCTCGCCGAAAGCGAAGTCAGCTGGAGCTGCGCCGGCGACAGCTGGCGATCCGGTGGCGTCGCGTCGACGGGCGGGCCGCTGACCTCGTACGACTTCGCGGACGAGATCCTGCAGAAGCTGGCGCGTAAGCAGACCTTCCCGAACCTCCGGGCGATCGTGTTCGCCGGCCACAACGCGCGCTGCATGTTCACGGCGGAACCGGCGCTGCCGGTGCTGTTTCCCAAGCCATGAAGAAGATCATCGCCGTTGCCGCAGCCTGCTGCGCGGTGCTCTCGCCGCCGGCCCCCTGGCGCGCGTCGGCCCAGGCGCCTGGCCCGAGCAGAGTCACGGCCCGCCTGGCGCAGGCGGCGAGTGGCGCCACTATGCGGGCGACCTGCGCAACCATCACTATTCGCCGCTCGAGCAGATCTCGGCCTCGAACTTCAACAGCCTGCAGATCGCGTGGCGGCTCAAGACCGACAACTTCGGGACGCGCCCCGAGTACAAGCTCGAGGGGACGCCGCTGATGGTCAAGGGCGTCCTCTACGCCACCGCCGGCTCGCGGCGGGCGGTCGTTGCCCTTGATGCGGCCACGGGCGAGATCCTGTGGGTCCACGCCTACCCCGAAGGCGCGCGCGGCGCGGCCGCGCCGCGCCAGCTGTCGGGCCGCGGCCTGGCGTACTGGACCGACGGTAAGGAGGAGCGCATCCTCTATTTCACGCCCGGGTACCGGCTGATCGCGTTGAACGCGAAGACCGGGATGCGCATCCCGTCGTTCGGCCGCGACGGGATCGTCGATCTCAAGCTCGATTTCGATCAGCAGATCGATCTCGTCACCGGCGAGGTCGGGTTGCATTCGACGCCAGCGATCGCCGGCGACCTCGTGATCGTCGGCGCCGCGTTCCGCGAAGGGCAGACGCCGAAAACGCACAACAACACCCGCGGCTATGTGCGCGCGTTCGACGTGCGGACGGGGAAGCGCGCCTGGATCTTCCATACCATCCCGCGCCCTGGCGAATTCGGAAACGATACGTGGTTGAACGACTCGTGGGCCGTCAACGGCAACACCGGCGTGTGGAACCACGTGGCGGTCGACGAGGAGCTCGGGCTCGCCTACCTGCCGGTCGAGACGCCCTCGTCGGATTTCTACGGCGGGCATCGGCCGGGCAACAACCTGTTCGCCGAGAGCCTGGTCGCGGTGGACCTGAAGACCGGAAAGCGGCGCTGGCACTACCAGCTCGTGCACCATCCGCTCTGGAACATGGACATCGCGACGGCGCCGATGCTCGTCGACATCACGGTCAACGGCAAGCCGATCAAGGCCGTGGCGATCATGGGCAAGCAGGCGTGGATCTACGTGTTCGATCGGATTACCGGCCAGCCGGTCTGGCCGATCGAAGAGCGGCCAGTGCCGCAGGGCGACGTGCCGGGCGAGTGGTATGCGCCGACGCAGCCGCACCCGACGAAGCCGCCGCCGTACGATCACCAGGGCGTCACGATCGATAACCTGATCGACTTCACGCCCGAACTGCGCGCGGAAGCGACCAAGCTGCTGTCGCAGTACAAGCTCGGGCCGATTTTCACGCCGCCGCCCGTGAGCAAGGTCGGCGGCCCGATTGCCGGGTTCCGGTCGTCCGGAGGCACGAACTGGCCGGGCGGCTCCTACGATCCTGAGACGCATGTTGCCTACGTGCCGTCGTACACGTCGCTCGTGCCGCTTGGCCTCCTGCCGCCGCCGAACCGGGAGTTCTCGGACGCCAACTACGTCATGGGCACCGTCATCAACGGCGTACGCTACGTGTCGGGGCCGGGCGAGAACGTGGGCGCCGACTTCGTGCCTCCCGCGCGAGGCGAAGCGCAGACCGCGCGCACCGGCGACGGCGCGGGAAACATCAATCCGAGCGGCCTGCCGTTTCTCAAGCCGCCTTACGGCCGACTCACGGCGATCGATCTGGATCGCGGCGACATCCTCTGGCAGGTCCCGCACGGTGAAACACCGGACAACGTGCGCAACAACCCCGCGCTCAAGGGCCTGAACATTCCGCGAACGGGCCAGTCCGGCGCCGTCGGCGCGCTCGTCACCAAGACGCTCGTCATCATCGGGGAGCCGTTGGCCACGACCTTGCCGAACCGCCCGCGAGGGGCGATGCTGCGGGCGTACGACAAGAAGACCGGGAAGGAAGTCGGCGCCGTCTACATGCCGGCCCCGCAGAGCGGCACGCCGATGACCTATCAGCTGAACGGCAAGCAGTACATCGTCGTCCCCGTCAGCGGCGGGAATTACTCGGGCGAGTACATTGCGTTCGCGCTTGCCGTAACGGCGGACCCTGAAGGTCCGCACTACGAGCTGAGGCAGGCACTCTAAGATGTCCGCGAGCCCTGAGCCTCGAGCATCGCGCCCGGAGATCACGTCGTCGGAAACAGCTGCGGCGCGACTTCCAGCAGGTACTTCCGCCACACGCTCCAGGTATGCGCGCCGCCGCTCTCGTGGAACGTGTGGGTCACTCCGGCCTTCTTCAGCCGCTCCGAGAATTCCTTGTTCGGGGCAAACAGGCCGTCCTCGGTGCCGCAACCCACCCAGAAGAGCTTGAGGCTCGTGTTGAGTTTCTTCGCGTCGCCCAGCACGTCGTTGAAGCTGTCAGCCGCCGCGCCGCGTGGGACCGCGCCGCTGAAACTGGCGACCCGGCTGAAGACGTCGAGGTGGCGCAGGCCGATGTTCAGCGCCTGTCCGCCTCCCATCGACAGGCCGACGATGGCGCGGTTCGAGCGATCGGTGTGGACGCGGTAGTTCGCCTGGACGAACGGGATGAGATCCTGGAGCAGGTCCTTCTCGAAGTCCGTACGCTGCCTGTCGCCCGCCGCGCCGTTGGCCGGCGGATAGGCGTAGCCGAACGGCATCACGACGACCATCGGGGTCATCTTCTTCTCGGCAAGGAGATTGTCGAGGATGTGATTGGCGCGGCCGAAGGCGGTCCAGGCGCTGTCGTCGCCATCGGCGCCGTGGAGCAGGTAGAGCACCGGCAGGCGTGATGTGCCTCGATCGTAGTTCGGCGGGGTATACACGTAGGCGCGCCTGGTGCCGTTCACCGCTTTCGACTGATACCACCGGATGTCGACGGTGCCGTGCGGGCACGGTCTTCGCGTCGTAGAACAGGGGCCCACCGCCCGGGACTTCGAGCGAGGCTCGAGATCGTCGACGGCCGGCCGTTGTACTTCACCTTTTCGTTTCTCGGATCGAGGATGGTCACGCCGTCGACGGTGAACTCGTATTCGTAGATGTCCGGCTCGAACGGACCGAGCGTCAGCGACCAGATGCCCTTGTCGTCCTTCGCCATCGCCTGCGCGCCGTTCACGCACTCGCACGTGAGGCGCACCTCGGTCGCCTTCGGCGCGGCGATCCGGAACGTCACGCGGCGGTCGGCGGACACTTCAGGCGATCGCACTGCCTGTGGACCGGGCTGTTGGCCGCTGGCAGCGGCGCCCAGGACGACGAACACGACAGCGATGGCTGACAAGAACCGGAACTTCATGATCACCTCGACGGTCGAGGATTGTAACCTTTTCACTGCTGTCCGGTGACATGAGGGAACTCGAGCAACTGCTGGCCTTGTTCGTCGCTGCCGTGATCCTGGCGGCCGGCGCACGCCGCCTCGGAGCGCCGTATCCGGTTTTCCTGGCGATCGGCGGTGCGCTGCTCGCGTTTCTCCCGGCCGCGCCGTCGTTCACGCTTCCGCCCGAGCTCGCGTTGGCGCTGTTCGTCGCGCCGGTGCTGCTCGACGCGGCGTTCGACGCGTCAGTCAGGGACCTCAGAGACAATTGGGCGCCGGTGACGGGCCTGGTCGTCGTCGCCGTCGGACTGACGACCGTCGCCGTCGCCGTCGTCGCCCGCACGCTGATGCCGTCGATGCCGTGGGCGCCGGCCATCGCGCTCGGCGCGATCGTCGCGCCACCGGATGCGGTCGCCGCCACGGCCGTGCTCCGGCCATTGCGCCCGCCTCACCGAATCCTGACGATTCTCGAAGGCGAAAGCCTGCTCAATGACGCAAGTGCACTCCTGATCTACCGGCTCGCGGTAGGCGCCGTCGCGGCAGGCGGCTTCTCGCCTGGCGCAGTGGCCCCGGCGTTCCTCTTCGCTGTCGCCGGCAGCGTGGTGGTGGGACCGGCCCTCGGGTGGCTCATGCTGCAGGTGCTGGATCGCGTGCAGCATGTGCCGACCGCAATCATCCTCCAGTTCGTCGCCACGTTCGGCGTGTGGATCCTCGCCGAACAGATCGGGCTGTCAGCCGTGCTGACGATGGTGTGCTTCGCGGTGACGACGGCGCGGACTGCGCCCGAACGAACTCCAGCGCGCATCCGGATTCCTACATATGCCGTGTGGGAGAGCGCCGTATTCGCGTTGAACATCCTGGCGTTCATCTTCATCGGTCTGCAGCTTCGACCCATTCTCGAGAGCCTGGACGCGGCCGACCGGCGGCCGCTACGTCGCCGTCGCGGGCGCCGTCCTGCTGACGGTCATCGTCGTGCGCTTCGCCTGGCACATGTCGTTCAACGCGGTGGTCAGGTGGCGTCACCGCCGGTTTGGCTTTCGGCCGCCCCGGCCGATGCTCCGGCCGACGATCGGGAGCGGCTTGCTCGATTTCGTGGGCCGGCATGCGTGGGATTGTCTCTCTCGCGGCGGCGATGGCGCTGCCAGCGGCGTTTCCGTATCGCAACCTGATCGTGCTCACCACATTTCTCGTCGTCCTCGGCACGCTGGCGATTCAGGGGCTGACGCTCAAGCCGTTGTTGCGCGCGCTCGACCTGCACGACGACGATCCGGTCGGCCGCGAACTGCGCGCGGCGCGCGAGCGCGCGCTGGCGGCAGGACTCGCGAACCTCGAGCGGGATCGGTCGCCGGTCGCGGACGCCGTCCGCCAGGAGTTCACGGCCCATCTGGGAAACGAACGACGCGGATGCCACCTCAGGCGAGTCCGCCCACGCCGCGCACACAGGCCTGCATCGCGAAGCGCTCCATGCGGCGCGTCAGGCCGTGCACGCCATGCGCGCGCACGACGAAATCGGCGACGATGCATTCCACGAGATCGAAGAGGAACTGGACTGGCTCGAGATGGCGGAGAGCAGGAACGCGGAGTGAGAGAGCGGCCGACCCTCGCCGTAGCCCGGGTCGAGTCGCATCGGGCGGAGGCGAGGTCGGCCTACCGGCTACTGGCGCGAGAACCGAAGCGACTGGATGACGCGCTGGAAGTGGGGTTGATAGGCGCCGAGTACTCGTTGTCCGGCGCGACGCCGACGGCGTACATCAGGCTGCCGTCGGAGAGGAGCGTCGTGACGAGCTGGATCGTTTCCTCCTGACGCGTCACGTCCGACACGTTGCTCAGGACGGTCTGCAGTCCATTCCTTCCGCCGACCGATCGCTGCCGGTAACCCGACTCGCGCCTCAGGCGCGGATTGGATTCAGCCAGCGAGTCGATGAGCTCGTCGGTCGCCCGCTGCAGGTTGCGCGAGCTCGTTGCGCGCCACGCCGATCTCGACGCCGTGCGTGAACACGCTCTGGCCGTCGTAGGAGCCGTAGGCGCCGTCGGGTGCGAAGGTGACCGAGGAGTTGCTGGGCAGCTCGCGCCAGTTCGACGGCACGCTGACGCGGAAGAGGCCGCCTTCCTCGTATTCGGTATAACGCGACGACGGCGCGGAGACGCGTCCGCTCGGCGGGTTGCCCGGGTTGCCTTCGCCGCGCGAGGTGTTCGTCCGCCGTCCGTTGCGTGTCGCTTCCTCGGTCGTCGGCGCCTTCGGCATCGACCGCAGGCGCGACTTGACCCGATCGAACTCGGCCGTGTCGCGCACCGGGTTGCTGACCCGGATCAGCTCCGCTTCCTTGGTGATGTACGCCGAACGGTTGCCCGGGTTGGGGTGATCGCTGAGCCATTCCGGGCCTGAGCCGCCGGACTGCTTCTCGATGGTCCTGGAACATGCTCGCCATGTCGCGCGGGTCGTAGCCGGCGCGCGCCATGATCTGCGCCCCCTCGATGTCGGCCTGACGCTCGTACTCGCGGCCGTACCGCATGAATGCGGTGCCGAGGCCGAACGACGTGCCCTGCGAGATCACCTGTGCCGACGGTGCCGCCGACGATGGCGCCCGGCGATGCCGCCCGCGATCTGGCCGATCTGATACGGCGTCGCCTTGCTCGCCTGCGCCGTGCCGTGGCGCAGCGCGACGTGGCTGATCTCGTGCGCCATGACGCCGGCGACCTCGCCTTCGGTCTTGGCGGCTTCGATCATGCCGCGGTTGACGAACATCGGTCCGCCGGGCAGCGCGAACGCGTTGATGTCGCGGACGTTCACGACGTCGAACGTGTAGTTGAAGCCCGGGTGGCGCTGATCGGCCGGGAATCGCCGCGACCAGGCGCTGGCCGAGGCGGTCGATGTAGCTGTCGACCGTTTCGTCGCGCAGCAGCGGCAGCTGCCGTCGCGCTTCCCCGGCCGCCTCCTGACCGAGCTTGACGTCCTCCTGTACCGAGTACTTATTGGCCGGGGGCGTCACCTTCGTCTGCGCGGACACGATGGCCATCGACGCGACGAGCGCTGCCATCGTCGCCGCGGTCTGTCGTCGGTATGTGCTTCGCATTCGCATCGTCATTGGTGAACCGTTTCATGCCGCCACAGGCGGCGAAGAGTGGACGGAAGTTTTCGGGCGCTCAAGTACAGGGCGTACGCGCCGAACAACCAATAGACGCGACGCCAGCTGGTATGCGGATCCTGCGCGCGACGGCCGCTGCGCGAGTGCTTACGGCGGTCGCGGCGATCCGATGATCGACGCTCGACGGGATAAGCAGAAGGAGAGTCAGCCACGCACTGCCTCCAATGCAACTGCAGCGCCATTCCGAAACCCGACAAAACATTCGGAAAAGCGACGGCAGCGGCGTGAACGCCTCAGGTGACGGCCGTCAAAGAGTTGGACAGTGCCGGAGCGCCCCGGTGACAACCGGCGGGGCCGTTGCGCGCCAGTGGAATCCCGTTTGCAGAACTGGTCAATGTTGGTGATTGCGCTGGCTTGCAATTGTTTCTGGCGCGTGTCCGATACACATCGGAATGCGTGTATCTCAGCCGTGCCGCCGGTGATCTTCACTATGAGCGACAGACGCGAGGCTCGATCGAACAACCACCGCCGGCGCGCGGGACGCCCGCCCGCTGGCGCGAAGGTCGGAGAGAAGGTCAAGGACTACCCGCAGCTAAGCATCCGCGTGCCTCAGGAGATGAAGGCGCGATTGAACGCAGTGAGCGCGGTAACCGGTCTCGCGCAGTGGAGAGTCGTCGTCGAGGCGATCAACTGTTTTGTGCACGATCTCCCGCTGGAGGACCGCGAGCTTGTCGACGGCCTCAGTGCCCGCCTGATCCGCGCCAGCACGTGAGGCCCGCCTACGCTCTTCGAGCTTCCGCCTCCGCTAAAGCTCCGGCGGACAGGTCGGCGCGGCAGGCCCCGCTTCGAGCTTCGGCGCGGCGGGCTCCGGGCCTCCGAGCGGCCCTGGCCCGAGCGGACTCGAAGGCCTCTGGGTGCCAAGCTTTGTCAGGCGGCAGCGCGGTTGACATAAAGTGTCATCCAACAGGCTGACATCGGTTCACGTAAGTCGTTGAACCGACATGGTTTGTAGGATTGGCCATCCGGCACGACCTCTGCAGTTCTTCCCAACCAAATGACTGGCCCACTTGTGAGCACCGGCCCGACGAGGCGGCCCCGGAGGCGGGGTCGCGCTGACGGTTTCGCGCTGATTGACGTCATTTTCGTCGCGGGGATGATTGCGCTGCTGTCGATGATTGCCCTGCCGCGGCTGCTGATGGCGCAGCAGTCGGCCGGCGCCGCGTCAGCGATCGGCTCGCTTCGCGCGATTAACAGCGGGCAGCTGGTCTACGCGCTCACCTGCGCGGCCGGCTTCTACGCGCCGCGGCTGACGGTCCTGGGACAGCCGCCGCCCGGGAGCCGCGACCCGTTTGTCAGCTACAACCTCGGATACTCCGACACGGTGACGCGCTCGAACTACATCATCCAGATGAACGGGGCGTCGTATGCGGGCGCGCCCGGGGCGTGCAACGGCATGGCGGCCGGCGACGGGGCGCAATCGTTCAAGTCGGCGGCCGATCCGGCGCAGCCGGGCAACGTCCGCTTTTTCGGCAGCAACGCGAACGGCCAGATCTGGGAGCACTCGTCCACGATGTTCGCCGCGATGCCGGAGATCGGCACACCCGGCATCGGCGCGCCGCTGAAGTAGGCGACAGGTCGGCTCGGAAGTCTGACAGATTCACAGATTGTAAATTGTAAATTTCGGACTCTCAGGACCAGCACGGCCGTCGGATATAATCTCTTCACGATGTGGACCAAGATGATGGGCGGCCCTCGGAAGAAGGCGCCCAAGACGATAGCGGTTATCGATCCCGACGCTTGCTTCGGCGCGTTTGCCTGCTCGATCTGCCAGGCGGCCTGCCCCGTGGCGGGCTGCATCGTGGAGGAACCCGATCGCGACGGCCGCATGGTGTGCGCCGTTCGCGCGGACTTGTGCATCGGCTGCGGCCTCTGCGTCACGCTCGGCAATCCGACCGCACCGCAACAGCGTGAGTTCGGCTGCCCGGCCGACTACGACGCGATCAACATGGTGCCGTTCGAACAGGTCGTGAAGCTGCTGCAGGAAACAGAAGCAGTTGAAGCTAGAGGCTAGGGTCAGCCCCGAGCCTCCGTAGGGCGGACCTCTCAGGTCCGCCATCCGCCGCAGCCTCCTACGTTCGCCGTACCGCCTGGAAATATTTCGACGGCAACCGATGATCGAGGCGTTCGGCCATGAACGCCGACGCCTCGGTGACGGCCTTCAACGACACGCCCGTTTCTATCCCCAATCCATCCAGCATGTAGATCAGGTCCTCGGTGGCCAGGTTGCCCGCCGCGCCCGGCGCGTAGGGGCAGCCGCCGAGGCCGCCGGCCGATGCGTCGAACGTGGTGATGCCGAAGGGCAGGGCAGCGAGCACGTTCGCCAGGGCCGTGCCGCGCGTGTCGTGGAAGTGCAGGGCAAGCCGCCCCGCGGGCACTTTCGCGGTCAGGTCCTCCAGCACGTGACGCACCTGGCCAGGATGGGCGACGCCGATAGTGTCGCTGACTGACACCTCGAAGACCCCAAGCGCCAGCAACCGCTCGGTGACCTCGATCACTTTTTGAGGCTGGACTGCGCCTTCGTACGGGCACCCGAAGGCGGTCGACAGGTATCCACGCACGCGAAGGCCGGCCGCGAGCGCGCGGTCGCACACGGCCTTGTATCCCGCGAGCGACTCCTCGATGCCCTGGTTGATGTTCTTGCGGCTGAAGGTTTCCGAGGCCGCGGCGAATACCGCGATCTCGGTGACGCCTGCGGCCATCGCCCGCTCGAGACCGGCCACATTCGGCACCAGCGCGGAGTACCTCGTGCCCGGCCGCTTGACGATGCCGCCGAAAACAGCGGCCGCATCGGCCATCTGCGGCACCCACTTCGGGCTGACGAACGCCGTGACCTCGATGACCGGGAGGCCAGCCGCGCTGAGGCGGTTGATGAACTCGATCTTGTCCGCGGTCGAGACGGCGGCCTGCTCGTTCTGCAGGCCGTCCCGTGGTCCAACTTCGACGATCGTCATCCCTATTAATCTACTTGACACTGAATACTTAGGTACTAAATAGTTAGTAGACAGGACGCAGGAGGAGTAGAGACGCAGACATGCGGAAGCCGCAGAACACGCTGACCACCCAGGAGCTTTCCATCATGAAGGTGATCTGGCGCCTCGGGAGCGCCACGGTCCGCGAGGTGTACGAGGCGCTCAGAGAGAATCGGCGCGTCGCGTACACCACCGTCATGACGATGATGAACATCCTGGAGTCGAAGGGATACCTCAAGAAGGAGAAGGACGAGCGCGCCTTCCGCTACCGTCCGGCGCGGGCCGAGCAGGCGACCATCAGCTCCATGGTCAGCGAGTTCGTCGATCGCGTCTTCGATGGCGCGTCGCGCCCGCTGCTCCTGCACCTCGTCAAGACCGGAAAACTCACCGAGAAGGAGCGGGCCGAGCTCCTGCGCCTCATGAAGGAGGGCGAGTGACAGACGCCAGCCTCGCCAATCTGATCGCCTACAGCGCACAGGTGCTGATCGTCGTCGCGACGGCGGCGTTCGCTGCCGGCGTCGTCCGCATGCCGATGGCCCGGGCGCGTGTGGCGTACTGGCGCCTGATCGTGGCGGCGTGCCTTGCGCTGCCACTTCTCGCGCAGCCAGCGGACCGCGTCGTGTTCACCACCGAATCCGCCGGCGACGCGACGACGCCTGTTGCCGTCGTCGACACTGGCGAGGTGCAACCTGAACCGCGCGTGTCGGCAGCGGCAGCCGTCAGCGGGCTGCTCCTTGCGGGCGCTGCGGCACGGGCCGCATGGCTTGGCGTCGGCGTCCTGGCGCTTATCCGGCTCCGGCGCCGGAGCGATGTGGCCGTGCTGCCCGACGATGTCGAGGTGCTCAGGAAAGCGGTTGCGCCCAGCACGTCGATCCGCTGGCACGCGAAGATCGCTCAGCCGGTCGCGTTTGGCTGGCTTCGGCCCGTCGTGCTGCTGCCGCAGCGGGTCGCGGATCTGCCGCTCGACGCGCAGCGCGCCGTGGTTTGCCACGAGCTGCTGCACGTCGCCCGCCGCGACTGGTTGTGGATGCTGGGCGAAGAAGCGATCAGGTGCCTCTTCTGGTTCCACCCGGCGATCTGGTTCGCGCTGGCGAAGCTGCAGCTCAGTCGCGAGGAGCTCGTCGACGAAGAAGTTGTTCGGATTACCGGGGTGCGCCAGCCGTACGTCCGCGCGCTGGCGATGTTCGCGGGAGAGCCGGCAGCGTTCGCGGCCGCGATGCCGTTCATCCGGCGCCGTCACCTTGTCTCGAGGATCAGACAGCTTTCAGAGGATCACACCATGTCACGTCTACGAATCGCATGCGGTTTTGTCGTTCTGATGGTCGTGATTGCCGCGTCGGGCTGGGTAGCGGCTGTCTGCGCTGCCGCTGCGCGTTGACGGGATGACAGTGCTGCCGCTGCCGAGGACCGGCGAGGTTCGTCCCGGTCTCGCTGCAGCCAATCGATCCTGGACTTCTGCCAGTGGTCAACGCGCCGGTGAGGAATCAGGATGCGCGCCGCGGCGCAGGCGAAGGAGCGCTTGGCTGAGGCAGCTGCAAATCTGCAGGTTCAGGCCACGCTGGTGAGCTGCAGGCCGCGAGCGAAGCGCATCAGCGCGCCATGGAGGAGGCCCGTACGCTTCACCAGGCGACATGTCCGGGGCGCCGATCGTGACGCAGCGGGTTGCCCCAGTGTATCCGGAGGCTGCCAAGGGTCACGGCGTCGAAGCCGTCGTGACCTTGAACGTGACGGTGGGAACGGCGGGCGAAGTGACGAACGTCGAGGTGGTTCGCACGCGGCTCACCACCGAGCGCGACGTCACCGACCCGACGTTCTGGGCGTCGCAGCCGTCGAAATTATTCGGACAGGCGGCGGAAGACGCGGTCCGCCAGTGGCGCTTCGAGCCAACAGGCGCGACGCGGCGTTTCGAGTTGCCGGTTGCCATTCGGCGACACAGGCCACGATGGCATTTGTGCCGATCGGGCGCGGCGGACGTGCAGGCGGTCCATCGGAACGCCGGTGTGGTGACCTGCTGCTCAGGGAGACAAACCTGCCCGAATCCGGTCGGCGGTGCGATTCGGCCAGCCGCGCATGGTTTCGAAGAGTGGAACCCGTATACCCGCCAGCTCGCGAAGGCGGCGAATATTCAAGGCGTCGTGATCCTGGAACTCGTCATCGACACCGACGGTTCCGTCAAAGAGGGCCACGTGCTGCGGTCGATTCCGCTCCTCGATCAGGCGGCCCTCGACGCGGTGGTGCAGTGGAGATATCAGCCGACGCTGCTGAACGGAGCGCCCGTGGAAGTGATTGCGACCGTGACGGTCAATTTCACGTTGCCTGAGGAGCAACGATGAACGCCGCCCGCTGGGCACTGGCGGTCGTGATTCTGGTCGCGGCGACCTGAAAGGGTCGCTGATTTCTGGTCGCGGCGACCCTGAAAGGGTCGCCCTCCGAAGGACAGCCGGCGAGCGGGCAAGGCCTGGGCATCACTCCCGAACAGGTGGCGCCGTTCATGGGCACGTGGGTGATTCAAATGACCAATCCTGCAGGTGCCCAGGAGACGGTGCGGATCTCTCAAAAGAATGGCGTCGTCGCTGCCAGCGTGCAGCTCGGGAAATTTCCGCCTTCCGAGGCAACGGGCATGGTCAGGGACGGAGACATGCTCGTGCTGACAACCATGCGACGTGAGAACGGTGTACCAATCTGGGTCGTGATGTCGCTCACGATTGACGGCGACACGATGAAGGTCGGCGCAGATGCTCGAGCGGAGCGAGACGATCAAGCGCGGAACCGGCACCAAGCAGCAGGACTAGGAAAGCTCGACCAGTACGGCCTCCGCCTGGACGAGCTCGCCCTCGCGGCAATGGACGGCCTTCACCGTCGCATCTCCCGCCGAGCGGAGCGGCAGCTCCATCTTCATCGCTTCGAGGACGACGACGGTGTCGCCCTTCGCGACGCGATCGCCGGGCTTGACCAGGACCTTCACAACCGTCGCGGGCATCGGCGCGGCGAGCGACTGCGCCCCGTCGGTTGGCGACCGCCGGCGGGAGGGCGATCGGGCCGGCGCCTGCGTGGCCGCGGCAGGGCGGGCCTTCCTGTCGCCGGACCAGGGATCCCACCAGGACGGCCTGCCGTCTGCTGACGTCCGGCTAGAACCGGACGTTACGCCTTGCTCTGACGTCCGGCTAAAGCCGGACGCTACGAACGACGCTACGAGCGACGCGCCCTCGCGATCGAGAAATCCCGTGTCGACGTCGCCGGCGCGGAAGGCGGGATGCTCGAGGATCTGACGCACGAACGGGATGTTGGTCCTGATTCCTTCGATGACGAACTGACCGAGCGCCGTGGACAGGCGAGTGATGGCAAGATCGCGGGTCTCGGCCCAGGCGATCACCTTGGCGAGCAGCGGATCGTAGTAGACCGGGACGTCGCTCCCCTCAGCGATCCCTGAATCGATCCGCAGCCCAGGCATCTTCGGCTCGCGGTAGGACGTAATGCGGCCCGCCTGCGGAATGAATCCCTGGGCCGGATCCTCAGCGTACACACGCGCCTCTATGGCGTGCCCGCGTGGCACGATCGCCGCCTGTCGCCAAGGGAGGCGTTCACCTGCTGCGACGAGGAGCTGAGCCCGCACAAGATCGACCCCGGCCGTGAGCTCGGTCACCGGATGCTCGACCTGCAGACGCGTGTTCATCTCGAGGAAGTAAAACGGCGCAGCGGCCGATTGCCCTGACGACAGGTCGACGAGGAATTCGATCGTGCCCGCATTTCGATACGAGGCGGCGCGCGCAGCGCGGACGCCGGCTTCGGTGATGCGCATGCGGAGACCCGGGTCGATTGCGGGCGACGGGCTCTCCTCGATCACCTTCTGGTGCCGCCGCTGAACGGAGCACTCGCGTTCGAAGACGTGCACGACGTCGCCGTGCGCGTCGGCCATCACCTGCACTTCGACGTGATGCGGCCGCTCGATGAGCCGCTCGACGTACAGGGTCCCATCGCCGAAGGCCGCGGTGGCCTCGCGCCGCGCGGCCTGGATCGCCTCGAGCGCCTGCGAGGGCTCGGCGACGCGTCGCATGCCCTTGCCGCCGCCGCCGGCCGATGCCTTGACGAGCACCGGGAGCCCGACCCGATCGATGGCGCGGCGCAGGCCGGCGTCCGACTGATCGTCGGGTGTCTCGCCCGGCACGATCGGAACGCCCGCGTCCTGCATCAGCCGCCGCGCGGCAATCTTCGAACCCATCCGCGCGATGACGTCAGCCGGCGGTCCGACGAAGATGATCCGGGCGGCCTCGCACGCCGACGCAAACGCCGCGTTCTCGGAGAGAAACCCGTAGCCAGGGTGGATCGCCTCGGCGTCGAGGGTCTGCGCCGCCCGGATGACGGCAGGAATCGAAAGATAACTCTCGCGTGGCGGCGCAGGACCGATGCAGATCGCTTCGTCTGCCGCCTCGACATGGACGGCGTGAGCGTCGGCTTCTGAGTACACCGCCAGACTGCGGATCCCAAGCTCGCGGCACGCCGCGATGATTCGGACGGCAATCTCGCCGCGATTGGCGATCAGGAGGCGCTTTATCACAGCACCCAGCACCCGGCACCTTGCACCCAGCACCCCGTGGCTATTTGCTCCACGACGGCTTCCGCTTTTCGAGGAACGCGCGCAGCCCTTCCTGTCCTTCGGCCGAGACGCGCCTGGCAGCGATCGCTTGCGCGGTGATGGGCCGGGCTTCGTCGAGCGGGCGGCTCCAGACCTCACGAATCAGAGCCTTGGCCGCGGCAATCGCCTCCGGCGCACCGGTGAGGAGCTCCTGGACGTACGCGTCGACGGTGGCATCCAGCTCGCTGGCCGGTACGACGGCGTGCACGAGCCCGATCTCACGTGCGCGAGCGGCGGAGAAGCGCGCGCCGGTGAGAAACAGCTCGCGGGCGGCCGAGCGGCCGATCTTTGCCAGCGAGAAGGGGGAGATCACCGCCGGAAGGATGCCGAGCTTGACCTCGGTGAAGCCGAACACGGCCGATTCTTCGGCCACGACGATGTCGCAGACGGCGGCCAGTCCGGCGCCGCCGCCAAGGGCCGCCCCGTGCACGCGGCCGACGACCGGCACCGGCAGCGCGTCGATCGCCGCGAACATCGCCGACGCCGCCGCGGCGTCGCGCAGGTTCTCGTCCTGGCTGTAGGCGACCGTCTTCGCCATCCACTGGACGTCCGCGCCGGCGCTGAACGTCGGGCCGGCGCCAGCAATCACGACGACGCGAACGGTCCGGTCGCCGTGCGTCCGCGAGGCCCACGCCGTGAGCTCGGCGATGACGTCCTCGTTGAAGGCGTTGCGGACATCAGGCCGATTGAGGGTGAGGTATTCGACGGGACCGTCGCGTCTGATGGTGAGATATCGGTACGACATTTCGGTCATGACGGCGGGCCTAAAGGCCCGCCCTACATCCTCGGGCCTAAAAGCCCCGCCCTACATCCTGAACACACCGAACTTCGCGTCGGGAATGGGCGCGTTGTAGGACGCCGACAGTCCAAGGGCCAGCGCGCGGCGGGTTTCCGCCGGGTCGAGGATCCCGTCGTCCCACAGCCGCGCGGTGGAGTAGTAGGGCGACCCCTCGTGGTCGTACTTGTCGAGGATCGGCTGTCGCATCGCCTGCTCATCCTCTGGCGGGAACGGCTTGCCCTCCCGCGCCAGCTGATCGCGTTTCACGGTGGTGAGCACCCCGGCCGCCTGCTCGCCGCCCATCACCGAGATCCGCGCGTTCGGCCACATCCACAGAAATCGCGGCTCGTACGCCCGCCCGCACATGCCGTAGTTGCCGGCGCCGAACGACCCGCCGATGATCACCGTGAACTTGGGCACGACCGAGTTGGCGACGGCGTGCACCATCTTCGCCCCGTCCTTGGCGATGCCCGCCCGCTCGTACTGACGGCCGACAATGAACCCCGTGATGTTCTGGAGAAAGATCAGCGGGATGCCGCGCAGGTTGCAGAGCTCGATGAAGTGCGTCGCCTTCAACGCCGACTCCGAGAAGAGGACGCCGTTGTTCGCGACGATGCCGACCAGGAAGCCATGGAGCCGCGCGAAGCCGGTGACCAGCGTCGATCCGTACCGCTCCTTGAACTCGTCGAACCGCGATCCGTCGACCAGCCGGGCGATGATTTCACGCACGTCGTACGGCTTCCGGTTGTCGGCGTTGACCACGCCATAGATGTCGGCCGGGTCGTAGCGAGGCTCTTCCGGCGTAGTCGTATCCGGCGGGAGGTGCTTCACGCCGGTGAGCGTCGATACGATCGTCCGGCACAGATGCAGGGCGTGGGCATCATCTTCAGCGAAATAGTCGGCGACACCGGACAGACGCGTGTGGACGTCGGCGCCGCCAAGCTCTTCGGCGGTGACTTCCTCTCCCGTGGCGGCTTTCACCAGCGGCGGCCCGCCGAGGAAGATGGTCCCGGTTCCCTTGACGATGACGGTCTCGTCCGACATGGCGGGGACGTACGCGCCGCCCGCCGTGCACGATCCCATGACCACGGCGACCTGGGCGATCCGTTCCGCTGACATCCGGGCCTGGTTGAAGAAGATGCGACCGAAGTGTTCCCGATCGGGGAACACGTCCGCCTGCAGCGGGAGAAACGCGCCGCCCGAGTCGACGAGGTAGACGCACGGAAGCCGGTTGTCGAGCGCGACCTGCTGCGCCCTGACGTGCTTTTTCACGGTGATGGGGTAGTAGGTGCCGCCCTTGACGGTCGCATCGTTGGCGACGACGACGACTTCGCGCCCGGAGACCCGCGCGATGCCGGTCACGATGCCGGCGGCAGGGGCGTCGTTGTCGTACATGTCGTAGGCGGCGAGCGGCGACAGTTCGAGGAACGGGGTGCCGGGGTCGATGAGTTGGTCGATCCGCTCGCGCACCGTCAGCTTGCCCTGCTCGCGGTGGCGTTCGAGGTACTTGGGTCCGCCGCCCTGCTGCGCCCGTTCGACGCGCTCGCGCAACTGGGCGACGAGCGTCGTCATGCGTTCGGCGTTGGCCTTGAAGAGCGGGCCGGCTGGATCGATGTGGGTTTCGAGGACGTCCATTCAGTGGCGGGTGCCAGGCCGCAGGTCGGTCATCCGGAGGGATTATCGCACCGCGGCGTGCCGCGGCTTCCGATCGGCTGCGCTGGCCGCTCCATACCGGACGGGCTGGACCTGACAATAACTAGCTCATCGGTATTTACGATGACAGCATGTAATACTCAATGGACACAACGGCGTCGGTGTATTGACTGATTGCGCTTTTCCACTACACTCATTTCGGTATGACCCTGAAACGGAAGAAACGTGTACTCGCCATCGACGACGAGCCGTCGATGACCGAGTGGCTGAAGATCCTGCTGGAGCACGAGGGCTACGAGGTTCGGACGGCCCTCATCGGCGTCCGCGGCGAGGAGCTCTTCCGCACGTGGCGGCCCGACGCGGTCGTCACCGACATGATGCTGCCCGACGTGGACGGCATCGAGCTCGTCCGTAAGTTCAAGCAGCTCGAGCCCGAGGCCGAGGTCATCGTCATCACCGGCCAGGGCAACATCCCGCGCTCGGTCGAGGCGGTCAAGGCGGGCGCGTTCGACTTCCTCGAGAAGCCGATCGACGCCGAGCGGCTGATCGACAAGCTCGAGAAGGCGATCAAGCAGAAGTCGCTGCTCGACGAGAACGAGCAGCTCAAGCAGAAGCTGCAGGACCGCTACAAGTTCCAGAACGTGATCGGCAAGAGCAAGAAGATGCAGGAGCTCTTCGAGCTCATCGAGAGCGTGGCGGCGAGCGAAGCGAACATCCTGATCCAGGGCGAGAACGGCACCGGCAAGGAGCTGATCGCCAACGCCATCCACTACAACAGCAAGCGGTCGAAGGGGCCGTTCATCAAGATCAACTGCGCCGCGATCCCGAAGGACCTGATCGAATCGGAGCTGTTCGGGTACAAGAAGGGCGCGTTCACCGGCGCGACGATGGACAAGGAAGGCCTGTTCGAGATGGCGGAGGGCGGCTCGCTGCTGCTCGACGAAATCGGCGAGATGCCGCCGTACCTGCAGACGAAGCTGCTGCGCGTGCTGCAGGAGCGCGAATACCGGCCGATCGGCAGCGACCGGATCGTGCACGTCGACTTCCGCCTGATCTGCGCGACGAACATCGATCTCGATACGGCGCTGCGGGAAGGGCGGCTGCGCGAGGACCTGTACTTCCGCATCAACACGATCACGCTGCGCGTGCCGCCGCTGCGCGAGCGCACCGAAGACATTCCGCTGCTGTGCGACTACTTCCTCGACAAGTTCCGGCAGCGCTACCAGAAGAACGTCAAGACGCTCGCGCCGTCGGTCTATCACCTGCTGATTCGCAACCGGTGGCCCGGCAACGTGCGCGAGCTCGAGAACGCGATCGAGCGCGCCGTGCTCGTCGCGAAAGGGCACCGAGATCACGGTCGCCGATCTGCCCGAATCGATCCGCGAGGAATCGACCAGCTCGACCGACTTCGTCATCCCGCCGCACCGCACGCTCGCCGAAATCGAGAAGATGGCGATTCTGCAGACGCTGCAGCGCACCAACTGGAACAAGCAGGAGGCGGCGCAGATCCTCGGGCTGTACCGGCCGACGCTCTACAGCAAGATGAAGAAGCACGACATCCGCGATGCCGGCAAGTCGGCGCGCGCGGCCGCGAACGCCTCGAGCACCTGCCACTGCCATCGGCGACTTAGCGCCGCTGTCGTGCGATCGCGGCCGGCGCCTTCCAGCCCGGCGTCGCGGTCGACCCTGAGCCGCGTCGCGCCTCGCTGGCACACAACTTGTAGCAACTCACTGGGTTGCGGCAAGAGGAGGCCAGTGTGACCGAAAACTCGCAGGCCTGCGTGGCGAGCTGTATCGGAGCGGCGCGTCGGGCGGCTGTCGCGGTACATGTTCTTTACCGACCACGGCCGGCAGCTGCGTCGACAGCTCGAGCCGGCGCTCGAGGATTTCGCGCGCGAGCTCAACCATTTCCGCGGCACCGTGGCCAAGGCGGCTGGCGTCGCGGCGAAGGCTGGAAGCTGCTGAACGAGGCGATCGGCGAGACGGGCACCCCGTCGCCACGGTTCGTCGAATCCGCATCAGACGAGTCCGTTCTGAGGGGTCCACATGGAATCGCAACTTGGCACGACGAACCTCTTTCTCGGCATCATGGCGGCCGTCAGCGTCCTCGAGGCGCTCGTGCTCATCGGCGTCGGCATCGCCGGCTTCATGGCGTACCGGCGGGTCATGGCGCTCGTCAACGACGCTCGAAGCGCGGCATGTCGCCCCGGCGATGGCGCGCGTGAACGCGATCCTCGACGACGTGAAGGTCGTGAGCGCGAAGGTGAAGGAGGAGACCGAGCGGGTCGATCACGCGATCCACTCGACGATCGATCGGGTCGACGACACGGTCGATCGCGTGCGCTCGAACGTGCGCGCGAAGACCAGCCGGCTCGTCGGCTTCGTGCGCGGCGCGCGCGTCGCGATCGAGACGATGCTGCAGTCGCGCGGCGTGAGGCAATGACGACGGGCGGACCTGAAGGTCCGCATTGCGGACCTGAATCTGCACTACTGGCGAATTTGAAGGAGGAGCTCATGGCAGACGGATACGATCGCTTCGACAACGAGGGTGGCGGCGGCGGCAGCTTCGTGATGGGTCTGCTGACCGGCACCGTGCTGGGCGCGGGCCTCGGGATGCTGTTCGCCCCGAAGGCTGGCACCGAGCTGCGCAGCCAGGTCGCCGAGCAGGCCGGCAACCTCGCCAACACCGCCTCGGAAGGCTACCGCCGTGCGAGCGAAGCCGCCGGCGGCTGGGCGGAGAAGGGCACGCGATGCCTACGACAAGGCGCGCGATGCGGTCAGCAAGCGGCGCCGACGAAGCGCAGCGCTACGTGCGCGAGGCGACCGGCGGCAACACCGGCGACGCACGGCCGGCGGCTCGGATACAGCGCCGAGCTCGATTCGAAGCGCGTCCGACCGATCCGCTGCGCGGGACCGCGGGCTCAGCCCAGCGGCACGCCAGGCGGTTCGCGGCGGAGCTGATCGCCGGTGACCGAGACGCAGGCGCGACGGATCGCGAACGCGATCCTCGCGTCGGCCGGGGTCGCGGCAGCCGTCGTCGTCATCACGAACGCCGCCGCTCCGGCGGCTTGCGTCGCGGACGCCTCGCGGATGTGGCTGGGCGGGCAGAACGTCCCCGCCTACCTGGCCGCCGAAGCGGGGCGGGCGTGGACTGAATCGGGACCGGCTGACATAATGACGCGTGAGACGATTCGTCGCGTCGACACGCGCGCGAGCTCGCGCTCCTGACCGGCCTCTCAGCGTGGCGCGGCGTTCGTCGGCTTCTACAGCAGCGACAACCTGACCTACGCGGCGTCGATCGCCTACTACGCCCTGCTGTCGCTCTTCCCGTTCTCGATGCTGGCGCTCGCGATCCTCGGCAGCGTCACCGCCGACGAAGCCGGACCGCAACGCCGTGCTCGACTTCGTCCTCCGCTATTTTCCCCGCCAGTTCGACTTCATCACCAGCGCAGCTCGACGCGTTCCGCAGCAGCACGGTCACCTTCGGCGTCGCCGGCAGCCTCGGCGCTGATCTGGGGCGCGCTCGGCGTGTTCGGCGCGATCACGCACGGCGGTGAACTACGCCTGGGGCGTCGAGAAGACGCGCAGCTTCTGGAAGCACAAGCTGTTCTCGTTCCTGATGCTGATCGTCGCCGGGATCGTCCTGATCGTCGCGCTGCTGCTGGTCTGGGCGTCGCAGCTCGTCGGCGCGACGTGGTTCGCCGGCGTCGCTGGCGCAGTTCCCGGGCTCGAGGTGCTGCGCAGCTTCGCCGTCCGCAACGCGACGACGCTGCTGTTCATCCTGGTCGTCGGCCTGGTGTTCTACTTCGTGCCGAACGCGAAGGTGCGGTTTCGCGACGTCTGGATCGGCGCGTTCGTCACCGGCCTGCTGTGGAAGGGCGCGCTCGAAGGGTTCTCGTGGTACATGCGCGACATGACCCGCTTCACCCGCGTCAACGGATCGATCGCCGCCGTCGTGGTCTTCCTGTTCTGGGTCTACATCCAGGCGGTGATTCTGCTGTACGGCGTCGAGTTCACGGCCGCCTACGCGCGGCTGCGGCGCGGCCGGCCGGAAGACATGCCGGCCGCTCCGGCTCCGCGCGTGTAAGACGTGCAGGACCGTGCCGTTCGAACGCGGTCGAGCGTGCCTGTTGATCGCGCGAGCGCTCGGATGATCGCGTCGCTGAACACCGGCACGTCGTCCGGCTTGCGCGACGTGATGAGGTTGCCGTCCTCGACGACCGGCTTGTCGACGTAGAGGCCGCCGGCGTTCTTGACGTCGATGGCGATCGAGGGCCAGCAGGTGAGCGTGCGGCCGCGCAGCGCGTTGGCCGAGATGAGCACCTGCGGGCCGTGGCAGATCGCGGCCACCGGTTTGCCGGCTTCCATCGCGTCGCGCGCGAGATCGACCATCGCGTGGCGCATGCGCATCTTGTCGGGCGCGTGGCCGCCGGGAATCACGACGCGCGTCGAAGTCCTTCATCTTCGCCGCGCCGGCCGCGATGTCGGACTTGACGACCGCGGTGCCGCGCTTGCCCTTGTACTCGGCGCCGGCCGTCGGTCCGACGAGCAGCACCGTCGCGCCGGCGGCGCGCAGCGCCTCGAGCGGACCGGTCAGCTCGCGATCCTCGAACTCGTCTTCGACGAGCATCGCCACGCGCTTGCCCGACAGTGGATGCATCGCGGGCGATTCTACTGCATGTCATAATCGCTGGATGAACCGGCTCGCGCGCGAGCGCAGTCCGTACCTCCTCCAGCACGCGAACAATCCGGTCGACTGGTATCCGTGGGCGAGCGAGGCGTTCGACAAGGCGCGAGCGGAGAGCAAGCCGATCTTTCTGTCGATCGGCTACTCGACGTGCCACTGGTGCCACGTGATGGAGCACGAGTCGTTCGAGAACGACGACGTCGCGCGGCGTGCTGAACGAGCACTTCGTGTCGATCAAGGTCGACCGCGAGGAGCGGCCGGACGTCGATCGCGTCTACATGACGTTCGTGCAGGCGACGACCGGATCCGGCGGCTGGCCGATGAGCGTCTGGCTCACGCCCGGAGCTGAAGCCGTTCTACGGCGGCACCTACTTTCCGCCGTCGTCGACGATGGGGCAGGCCGGGGTTCGTCGACATCCTGCAGGAGATCGCCCGCGTGTGGCGGGCCGACCGCGAGAAGGTCGTGGAGTCGGCCGAGGCGGTCACCGAGCAGCTGCGGGCCGGCGACCAGCCGCGCGCCGCGTGGACGCCGCCCGGCGCCGCCGCGCTCCAGCGGACCGTCGCGCAGTTCCGGCAGGCGTTCGACGCGCGGCACGGCGGCTTTGGCGGCGCGCCGAAGTTTCCGAGGCCGAGCGAGCTGCTGTTCCTGCTGCGCGAGCACGCGCGGACCGGCGACGCCGACGCCGCGCGAGATGGTGCGTGCGACGCTGCGGGCGATGGCGCTCGGCGGCATGCGCGACCACGTCGGCGGCGGGTTTCATCGCTACTCGGTCGACGCCGGCCTGGCGCGTGCCGCACTTCGAGAAGATGCTGTACGACCAGGCGCAGCTCGTGCTCGCCTACGTCGAAGGCGCGCAGGCGTTTGGCGACGACGGCTTCGCTGAGCGTCGCCGAAGACACGCTGCGCTACGTCCTGCGCGAGATGACCGCACCGCGACGGCGGGTTCTTCTCGGCCGAGGACGCCGACAGCGTTCCGCCGGAAGCGCGCAGGCACCGAGTCATCCGCACAAGGCGGAAGGCGCGTTCTATCTGTGGACGGCCAAGAGCTGGACGAGCTGCTCGGACGGCGCCTGCGGTCGCGCGACAGTCCGCACGCGATGCCGCGATCGTGAAGCGCCGTTACGGCGTGAAGGACGAGGGCAACGCGCCGGTCGATCCGCAGCAGGAGTTCGTCGGCAAGAACCTGCTGTACGTCGCCGAGTCGGTGCCGGAGCTTGCCGACCGCGTTCGGCATCGACCGAGACGGCTGTCGAAGACGTCCTGGCGCGCGCGCGGCTCGCGATGTTCGCGGCGCGGCTCGACGCGGCCGCGGCCGCACCTCGACGACAAGGTGCTGACCGCCTGGAACGGGCTGATGATTGCGGCGTTCGCCCGGACCGGCCGCGTCATGCAGGGACGCGGCGCAGGACGGCCGGGCCGTACGTCGAGGCGGCGCAGCGCGCGGCCGCGTTCATCCGCACAGCGCATGTGGGACCAGGCATCGCGGCACGCTGCTGCGGCGCTTTCGCGATGGCCAGGCGGGGATCGACGGCGTACGCCGAGGACTACGCGTACCTGATCTTCGGGCTTGCTCGAGCTGTTCCAGGCCGATCCGGCGCCCGAGTGGCTGGCATGGGCCGTCGACGCTGCAGGATCGCCAGGACGAGCTGTTCTGGGACGAGGCCGACGGCGGCTGGTTCAGCACGACCGGCAGGGATCCGACCGTGCTGGTGCGCATGAAGGAGGACTACGACGGCGCCGAGCCGACGGCCAGCTCGGTGTCGGTGCTGAACCTCCTGGCGCTGTCGCACCTGTCCGAGGAGCACGCCGCCGAGCTGGTCCGCGAAGATCGAGAAGACGCTGCGCCTGTTCGCCCAGCGGCTCGAGCAGGCCGGGCGCGGCCGTGCCGATGATGGCGGCGGCGCTCTCGGCGTACGCGGCCGGCCCGCAGCAGGTCGTCATCGTCGGGGAGGGCGAGGACGGCGCGCTGGCGCGCGCCGTCGCGACGCGTTACCTGCCGTTCGCGACGACGCTCACCTTGTCGGACGAGCGCCGCGGCCGCCTCGGCGGCGCGCTGCCGCTCGTCGCGTCGATGAAGCCGGTGAACGGCAAGCCGGCCGCGTACGTCTGCCGCAATTTCACGTGCGGGCCGCCGGCGACGACTGTGGAAGAATTGGAGCAGGCGCTGAGGTCATGACCGTTCCCGTCGAAGTCTGCCTGAAGGGCGACGACTACGCCACGAACGAATCGATCGCCGGCATCGCGCGCGAGCCGCGCGCCTGGACCGATGCCGACGTCCGGCTGGTGCTCGAAGGGATGCTGCAGGCGCATGCATCGCCGCAAGCACCCAGGCGCGCCCGCTCAGACCGTCGCGCTGCGTGGCTTCAGCTGGATCGTGAATCCGTACGAGAGCGGGCGGCGTGGTGCATCGCGATCGAGATCACGCTGGGCGCGGCGGTCGCCGGGCCGTTCGACATCGATCAGGCGCGGCTCGAGGCGATGATCGCCCGCGTGCTCGTCAGCTCGCCCTCATGCGGTGCATTAGAAAAGGTGAGCTCTCAGGATCTTTAGGTTCCTCCCTTCGACCTGTCCCAGTCGCCCCGCGCGCGATCGCGGTTCGGGTTCTTGATCCCCGGCTTGGTGCCGCTCGATCGGATGTGCTCTTCGACTTCCTGCCGATCGTCGCGGGTCGTGTGCTGATCTTTCTTCTGCATCTTGTCGGTTTGACGGACACGCGTCACGGCTGACCTCGTTTCGGCTTCATCCAGTGGCGATCACCCACCATCAGCATAAAGAATCCCAGCCCGAGGATCACCATTCCCGAAGGACCAGATGTGGCCTGGATCCGTCGAGCCAGTCGCTGCCGAAGGCGTGGACGAGGTGGTCCTTCTGGCCTCGTGTGCGCGCGACGAGCCAGACGCCCAGGGCGATGGCCATCAGAATGGAAATCAGGGTCAGCAGTTGGACCATGACGTGCCGCTCCTTGGATAGCGCGCTTCCACTGCCGGTCTGCCTTTCGGCAGAGGTGCATGTTCGGTGCCCGGCGGGACTCGAGGCTCGGTGCTCGGGACTCGGGGAGCGCACGGGGTGCCGGACTTTCACAACAACCGCACGGAATCTCCAGGCCGGATGGTTCCGGCGGTAATAACGCGCGTGTAGACGCGGCTCCAGCCGGGATGGACCTTCTGCGAAATCCGCGTGAAATCCTCGTCCTTGAAGGAGTGGCGGATCTTCTCGCATGGCGACGCGTAGCGCGTGACCGCCAGGCGAACCTCGCCGACTTGCAGCTCGCGTCCCGGGACGACGAGGCTCCAGTCGATGCCCGACGATCGTGAGGTTCTCGCCAGCCGTGCCCGGGCGCGATTGGATGTCCTTCGCGCTGCAGATCGGCGATGAGATCCAGCGAGTACAACGAGACCGCTCGCTCGGGTCCGCCGTGATACCGCAGGTCGCGCTGGACGTCGCCGGCGATCCCTTCGCTCGTCACGTGTGCCTCCAGGACCGCTGTCTTCGGCACGCCGCCGCGCGACGTGTTGATCGATTCGACCCGCCCCTCTGAGTTCGCCATCGACTCAGCGTACACTCACTTCGAGCCGAGCCCGAGAGTATGTCCATCGATCGTCCATTTGATTTCAGCGGCGCCACCGCGCTGGTCGTGGGCGGCGCGTCGGGCCTTGGCCGCGCGATGGCCGAGGCGCTCGCGCAGCATGGCGCGTCGGTGTGCATCGCCGCGCGGACGGAAGAGAAGGCGAGTGCGATCGCGGCGGACATCTCGGCGCGCGCCGGCGTGCCGTGCGCGAGCTGCGCGGCCGATCTCGCGGTCGAAGCATCGGTGCAATCGCTCGGCGCGACCGTCGATCGGGTGTTCGGCGGCAGGCTGAACATCGCGATCAATTCCGCCGGCGTCAACGTCAGGAATCGTATCGAGGCGATCTCCCTCGACGAGTGGAGCGGCATCCAGCGCGTGAACAGCACCGGTGCGTTCCTGTTTGCCCGCGAGATGTATCCGCGGCTCAAGGCGGCCGGATGGGGCCGGCTGATTCACGTCGCGAGCATCTTCGGCTCGCGGTCGTACGCCGGGCGCACCAGCTATGCGTCCAGCAAGGGCGCGCTGCTGCAGCTGACGCGGACGCTGGCGATCGAATGGGCAGGGGACAACATCACGGTGAACGCCATCTCGCCGGGGCCGATCATGACGGACATGATCAAGCCGGTCGCCGACGATCCGGTGCGCTATCGCGAGTTCTGCGCGCATATCCCGCTCGCCCGCTTCGGCCAGCCGTACGAAGTCGCGACCGCCTGCCTGTTCCTCGCCTCGCCGCGCTTCGTCGTACGTGACGGGCGCCGACATCCTGGTCGACGGCGGCTGGACCGCCGCGTAAGGGCGGACCCTTCAAGTCGCCGTCGGATCGCCGGAGCGGGGCGTGTAGCACTTACGCAGGCCTGTCTGACGCGCCGGGCTGAAATCCGAGGAAATTGCGCGGCTCTCGCGCGGCACGCGACTTGCCTCCGCGTCGTCGCGTGAAGGCTCAGGCCCTGAGGGTCGTGTTGTGGACAGGTTCGGTCGGACTGATTGCGGTCGTCCTCCGCCGGCTGTTCCGACGCCGACAAAAGGACGTCAACGTCGGGAACGTCAGTGAAGACTGGCTGGCCCAGCAGCGGGGCTCGAGCGACACCACCCCCTGGTAAGCCAGCCGGCAAACGCCGTTCATCGAACCTCGCCCAAGCCAGCGATCGAAGTCGGTCTGTTCCTCCCACCTCCAGTTGAGGGCTGTCATCGAAGGCGTGCTGGCGTGCGTGCGCTGCCGCCCAGTGCGGCGCGATCGCGACGTTCTTCGTGGGATGACAACCGGCGGAGATGGAGGGGTCGGCGCCCCAGGGGAAGTAGGGCGCCGACACGGTTTGTCTGTTCGGGCCGTTTTACGGCCAGTACAGATTCGCCACGCCGAATAGCAGAGCAGGAACCATGCCCCTGCGCCGCGCTCTTAAATGCACCGAAATCCTTTCGTTGATGTTCGTTGCCCGCTTTTGCATGTTCCGTGGTGAGACAGCGTGCTCCGTCTTGATGAGACACAGCCGTCTGAAAAGGGGTGTCGACGGCATGCAACACGCTCCAGAACGCAAGCCGACGCGTTCTGGAGCGCTCGGGCGGAGATGAGACGCGGCGCCCTCTAAGGCATTGGCGGAGCCACGCAGAAAGCCGGCCGTGGATTGATCATCGGAATCGCCCGCAGGAACTCGTAGATGGCCTCGAGCTCACGATCGGACATCTTGCCGTAGACCGGCCAAGGCATCACCTGCAGGATCGGGGTGCCGTCCGGGGGGGTCCGGAAATCTGTGCCCGCGTGCATGGTCTCTTTGAACTCCGTCAACGTACGACCCGCCGGAAGACCGTTGGCACGCGGCGTCAGGTTACGGGACACGAACGGTCCGAAGGCCGCGCCTCCCGCAAGGTAGCAGGCGGCGTTCACCACCTCTGGCTGGCCGATGAACGGATTTCCGCCGGCGGCGTACGACGGAACCGTGTGACAGTCGTTGCAGCCGCCCTGTGCGTTGACGATGTAGCTCCCTTCGCGGACCAGAGCCGGATTGAGTCCCGCCATGTTGAGCGGCACCGGCGCCAGCTCCGCGCCTCGCTGGATTGTGCTGCCTTGCGCGGTCAGCGCGACCACTGCCAGTGTCATGCCCGTACTGACAAAGATCGCCGTGACCAACAGATGTCTCAACCCGAGGACCGCGATCAATCGGCGTTTCATACTGAGCCTCCGGATGTGTCGTATTGACGAACCAGGGATATGGGCGGGAAGAACGAGAGCTTATCTATGCAGTCACCCTGGGTCAACTGCTCGGTTCGAACGCATCTGTGACAAGTTCGCGTCGTGAACGCCAACACAAATCAGCAGATTTCCGAGATAATTCTCGTGCGCCGGGGTGGCGGAACTGGCAGACGCACAGGACTTAAAATCCTGGGTCCCGCAAGGGGCGTGCGGGTTCGATTCCCGCCCCCGGCACGATATTCCTAGGAAATCGCGACGTTCTGGCGTGTGACCGAGCCCGCCAATAGGCTTCGAAGCGCCACTGATCCCGTTCTGAGCCTGTTCGTCAGACGACTCTAATTCGTTGACGGCTGACCCTCTGCCACCTTCGCGTTATGCTCCGGCCTTAGCAGATAGGTCGAGTTATGCTGGTCGGCCCACTGAAAGTTAGCCATTCGCACTCGCGCTCGGGGATTCTCAGATGAATGTCGCCCGCTTCGTCGCCATGTGCATGTTGTTAGGGCTGTCCTCCAGTCGTGTGCAGAGCCAAGCTCCGACTCTGACATTCGGCTCGCCGCTTGTTCGCGACATCGGGCCGGCCGAGCTGCATGAATACCCGGTGCAGGCTGGGGTCGGCGATCTCGTCTCTGGCACCTTCGCGCTCCGAGGCGTGGCCGGCACGCTGGCCGTTCTTGATCCGGCGGGTGTCACAATCAAGACGTTTGAGCTGTCCGAGCCACAGCCGTCTCAAGAACGCCTCGTGGGATTCCTGGCGCCGGCAGCAGGGACGTTCCGGATTCGGATTCAGGAGTCTGGAGCGACACGAGGGTCGTACACATTGCGCGTGGACCGTGCCGCGGCGTCCACCCGCATGCGCGATGTTCAGGCGCGCCCCCGCGACGTCTATCCGAGCGAGCGCATCAAGCGCCTCGCGCGCGATATTCAGCAGGGACAACCGGAGGCACTCAAGCGCTTCTGGCAAGAGGCAGCACGAGAGAGCCCTTTCTTTGAGCGACTGGAAAACAGTGAGGAGGACGTGCTCGCAACGTTTCTCTGGAGAGAAACGTACGACATTGAGAATGTGCTCTTGCTCTGGCCGCCGACGACTCAGGGCCGCGCGGACGAGTACTATCTAAGTCATCTCGCTGGCACTGACGTATGGTACAAGACCATTCGCGTCCGTCGGGGCAGCAGATTTACCTATGCGTTTTCGCCGAACGATGGCCGCAGGATCGGATACTCACATCCAGATCGACCCGCTGAATCCTCGACACTATCCAGAGGAACTCGACCCCTCGACTGCGAACGCGAAATCCATTCTGGAATTGCCCGGCGCGCCGGATGAGAAGTGGTTTCGAGGTGTTCCGTCGCGTCGCGGCGTCATCAAACACACGCAGCTCAAATCCGCAGTCCTCAACGGCGCGCGCGACATCATGATCTACACGCCGTTCGAATATGCGGCAAACTGGTCCGTATCCGCTGGTGATCTTGTTCGACGGATATGCCTACATCGACAACATCTGGGGCTCTCGTGCCTTGAACACGCTCGACAACCTTGTAGCCGCCAAGTTGATCCGGCCACCGGTGGTGTGCTTCGTTGACACGTCGGAACACCGGCCGACCGATCTTGGGGGCTTTGGTGACGCCTTCGAGCGCGCGATTGCAGAGGAACTCCTGCCAATGTTGCGGTCGTCCTCGCGATCAGCACGTCTCCACGTGACCTCGTCATCGGCGGTTACAGCACCGGCGCGAAGAGAGCCGCCTCGATCGCGCTGCATTATCCGGGTCTGTTCGGTAGTGTGCTTTCGCAGTCTGGTGCTTTCCAGCTTTCGCCTGTGCGTCAGAGCAACACGTCTGTCAGCGCCGAACCAAATGCTCTCGCGAACATGTACCTGACGAGCCCGCGCGTCCCGGTGCGCTTCTACCTGGACTACGGAGTGTACGAGCGAATGTCGGACGCGAACCGCCCGCTCGACCAGTTGGTCGTTGACGAAAGCATTACCGTCGCCAACCGTCATTTCAGGGATGTGTTGGTCGCAAAGGGTTACGACGTCACATTCCGCGAGACTGGGACGGCGCACGAAGACGTTCACTGGCGAGCCACGCTCGGGGACGGTTTGATCGCCCTCTTGAAGCCAATGCGCTAAGAGACAGCGATGGCTAACCTCCAAATGGAGCCGACGCGCCGACAGTGTTGTGGGATCGCGGGTCCTGGCGCGCGGCTCATTGGGCGCGCGAGGCCGACAAGAACATCGTGACAACATTGAAGAACAAGAAGACGGTCTATTCCCAGTTCGCCAGGTACATCGGCCCCGTTTTTAAGATCCTGGGTCGCGCAAGCGGCGTGCGGGTTCGATTCCCGCCCCCGGCACTAATTTCTAGGAAATTCGCGAGGTCTGAGGTCGTCGCCTGTCGCGCGCGCCTGTCAGACGGAACGACTGATCCCGTTTTGAGCCTGTTCATGTTTGATGAGGCAGCCCGATTAACCCATATCCGAGTGGTCGGTCGTCCCAACGATGCGTCTTCGCGGCGTGCAAGGACCAAACGGCGCTGCGCCGCGTGCTGCATCTCGTTATGCAGGTCGCCTAATTCGCCGACGCAGAAGTCCGTGATGCAGATAAGTATCCAGCAGTCCAACGCTTATCGGACGTTTTCAGTTGCCGGGGGTTTGGCGTGATGCTGCCAGTCCGTGGGATCGACCGCGAGCTGCCGATCGGTCTACTATCAGTTGGGCGGAGAGTGATACCCAAGCGGGCGGTGTGGAGGCAAGGCGTGATACGGAACCATCTCATCGTTGCCTCGTTGCTGGTGGTTGGCGCTTGTAGCTCCACTGGGTTGAAGCCGGGAGAAGGCCAAATCGATGTGCCAGGCGGTCGAGTTTGGTACCGCCTCGTCGGCTCCGGACGAGCAACGCCACTGCTCCTCGTCCACGGTGGACCTGGGCGCCCAGTTACTACCTTGAGAGGCTGGCGGCACTTGCCGATGAGCGTCCTGTCATCTTCTATGACCAGCTGGGTTGCGGCCGCTCGGATCACCCGACCGATCCGACTCTGTCGCGGATCGAGCGGTTCGTCGAAGAGTTGCGGCAGGTCCGGAGTCAACTTCGTCTCGACACGGTCCACATTCTCGGTCATTCCTGGGGCTCTATGCTCGCAGTGGACTACTGTTGACCCAACCCACAGGTGTCCAGAGTGTCGTGCTCGCTGGGCCGGCACTGAATATTCCGCGGTATATTCGGGATGTGCAGGCGCTCCGAGCGGCGCTTCCGCCCGATGTGCAGGAGACGCTCAGTCGCCATGAAAGGGCCGGTACACCGATTCAACTGAATACCAAGAGGCGACCCGAGTTTTCAACAAACCGCACCTTTCACGATTGGACCCCTGGCCTTCGGAGTTGCAGAGGACTGTGGATGGCTTTGGTGGAGCAGTCTATAACGCCATGTGGGGTCCCAACGAGTTCTTCGTCACCGGACTGCTCAAAGATTACGACCGCACGTCGTCGCTCAGCCAGCTTCGCCTCCCCGTTTTGTTCACTGTCGGTCGGTACGATGAGGTCACGCCCGAACAGGCCGTTTCGTATCAGGAGCCCATTCCTGGCGCACGGGTGGAGGTGTTCGAACAGAGCGCGCATATGACCATGCTCGGCACGAGGCCGGCTCGGTATGTGCAGGTGATTCGCCAGTTCCTACGCGAAATAGATGCGCAAAGATTGAAGCTCTCCCGGACTCCCTATTCTCCAGCGCTGCGGCAACGATCCTACAGGCGGATGAAGAACCTTGCCGCACAACGGCGAGCCAAGGTTGCCTATCGACGCCTTGCCCGTCGGATCGGTGCGACAACGCCAGACCGTGGCGGCTGCGGTGACTGCGCCCACGCATCGAGACGGGCGGCGGCTTCCCGCTGCATCGCTTCGTCCACGATGGCGTAGCGGCGGTAGATCGACTCCGTCTTGTGGCCGACGATCGACATCGCGACCGATCGGGGCACTCCCGCCCGCTCGAAGGTGCGAACGGCCGACCGGCGCATGTCGTGAATCAGCTTGCCGGGGCACCCGGCCGCCTTGCAGGCGTTCTTCCATGCCGTGCGGAAGGTCATGATCCGTTCGCCGTTGCGGTGGAAGACGAAGGGCAGATCGTGCCCGCGGCCTTCAGCCGTTCGTGCTCGGCAAGCTGGCCCTTGAGGATCGTCTCGATGTCGGCCGTGAACGGGAACGACCGCGCCTCGCCGTTCTTCGTCGTGTGCGCGTCCAGCCGAACACAGCGCCCGCCCCAATCGACGTTGCGCCATTCGAGCGGCAGCACTTCGCTCGCTGTCCGCCAACCCGTGGCGTAGGCGAACTTCACGATGGGGCGAAGCTCTCGGGCAGCGCCGCGCAGATGGCGGCGATCTGGTCGGGTTCCAGAAACCCGCGCCGCGTGTTGCGCTCTTGCAGCATCGGCACGTGGGGGCACTGCACGAGTCGACCGGCGCGAACCGCCAGCCGGAAACCGAGATGGCGATTCGTGCGCTCCGGCGATTCAGTTTGCCGCACCGGCTCATGGACTTCAATAATTTGCCGGAGACGCGGTTTGAGGATGTGAAGCAGGTATTGCGAGTTGCAAGCGAACGCGTCGCAGCGCGGCTTGAGAAGTCCAAGCAATGATCCCAGCAGAGGCAACAATGGCTCTTGCGGCCTCGCCCTGACCCTGGCGTAAGGAAGACAACGAGCCGCCCAACAGCGCTTGCAGCCGTCGGCGCCATGTGTAATCGTCAGGCGCCGGCGGCTGAAACCCAGGTCATTCCGACAAGAAGTCTTCAGCGTTCCGGCGGATAGGTCCCCGTACAGCCGCTGTGAGTATTAATCTTTCTCGCGCGCAGGTGTCGGATACAGAATCAGCCCGTGACGCGGCCCCGGCGTCGATTACCTTGACGGAGCGGAGTAACGGTGGACGTCGATGGTGCTGTCGCAGGGAGAGCCATCCAGGCATCGAGGCGTGCGGCCGCTTCCCGTTGCATGGCTTCATCCACGATAGCGTAGCGGCGATAGATCGACTCCGTCTTGTGACCGACGATCGACATCGCGACCGACCGGGGCACGCCGGCGCGCTCGAACGTGCGAACAGCAGACCGGCGCATGTCGTGAATCAGCTTGCCGGGACACCCCGCCGCCTTGCAGGCGTTCTTCCACGCCGTGCGGAACGTCATGATCCGTTCGCCGTTGCGATGAAAGACGAACGGACAGATCGTCCCGGCCGTCTTCAGTCGTTCGTGTTCGCCAAGCTGGCCGGTGAGGATCGTTTCGATCTCCGTTGTGAACGGGAACGACCGAGGCTCGCCGTTTTTCGTCGTGTGCGCGTCGAGTCGAACGCAGCGCCCGGTCCAATCGACGTCGCGCCATTCGAGCGGCAGGACTTCGCTCGCCGTCCGCCAGCCGGTGGCGTAGGCGAACTTCACGACGGGGCGCACCTCTTCCTCCTGGGATTGGTCGCGCACGATGCCAGGGCTATCGTGCCAGGAACCCGTGCGTGATCGCCCCGACCGAGTACGTGCCGACGATGTCACCCTGAGGGTTGATACCCGATGCGGCGGTGGAGGAGGCACCAGGGACGTCAATGCTTATGAAGCTGCCCGCCGTGTCGAGCAGAAACCCGTGAGTAATGCCCCCAACCGAGTACATGCCAACGATGTCACCCCGAGGGTTGATATCAATGGGCTGTGTCGAGGAGGCGCCAGGGAAGTCAATCGTCGTAGAGGTTGCCATGCTTGTCGAGCAGGAAGCCATGAGTGGTCCCGCCAGCCGAGTACTGGCCAACGATGTCGCCCCGAGGGTTGATCCCGAAGGCCCCGTGGAGGAGGCGCCAGGAACCTCAATCGTCGTGAGGCTGCCATGCTTGTCAAGCAGGAACCCATGAAGCGTGCCCCCAGCCGAGTACTGGCCAACGATGTCACCCTGAGGATTGATCCCGAAGGGCTGAGTGGAGGTAGCGCCAGGGACATCAATGGTGGTGAAGCTGCCCTCGACGAACAGGAAGCCATGAGTGACTCCCCCGGCAACGTAGAAGCCGACGATGTCACCCTGAGGGTTGATGGCTGCGGGGCCGAGTGGCTACGGCTCCAGGGACTACGAAGTCGGTAACGATGCCCTGGTGGATCAGGAAGCCTAGGAAAGGCAGCCCCGACACCGTAAAAGCCGACGATGTCACCTTCAGGGTTGATATCACGTGGCAGGGTGGCCGAGGCCCCAGGGACGTCAATCGTGGTGAAGTCAAGCACCTGGGCACTGGCGGGCGCGAGTAGCGTCAACACGATCACGAGCGCGTAGCAGGTCACAACTCCAATCGTTCGCATGGCTGAATCTCCTTCGAAGTGCCGCCGTGTCCGTCGTCGCTTTGGCCCGATGCGTCAGTCGGCGGTCTGTCGCGTCCGGCTCGCGGTCAATCACGCACGAGTAATGGATAGCGGTGGCTTCGCAGCCCGATAGAAGCAGGTAGCATAACGCTGCTTCTCGGACTCTGCTTAACCCATTCTTCCCCCTTCGGCAGATTTAATAACGATCAGTCGCCCAATGTTTAGTAATCTGCCCAAGACACGCTCAATCGCACTGTTGGTGGGCAGGGGCTTGGCCCGCAGGTCGGATTGCCACTCGCCTGACTTCTGCTCCAGACCGACACGCCGATCCGGCTGTCACCGAGTGTCACCAACTCCAGCCGGGGTGACACCACTCAGCACCACTCCACACCACGAAGATCGGCGGAATCTGGTTAAAAACTGCGGATTGTGGAAAGATCTTCCTACTGGTGGGTCGTTGGG
>CAVREM010000094.1:0-149929 GCA_963720005.1 uncultured Acidobacteriota bacterium
CCCTGAACGAGCTGTACAGGCAGTTCCGGGTCGGGGCGCTGCTCGTGCTGGCCAATAATCAGCTCGGACCCGAAAACCTCGTCGGCGGCGAAGCCGGTGTCAACCTCATCGCGACGGAGAACGTCACTGTCCGTGGAACGTGGTACATCAACGGGATCGAGAACCCGGTGTCGAACGTGACGAGATCCGCCTGAACACGCAGCAGCGGCAGAACCTTGGCCGGACAAAGGTTCAGGATGCAAACCAATATCGAGTACCGTCTCGGCACGCGCTGGCGCGTCGCGGGCGCGTATCTGTTCAACGACGCGAAGGTAACCGAGAATCCGACCAATCCGGAGCTGGTCGGCAAGTATCTCGCGCAAGTTCCGCAGCACCGCGGTTCGATCCAGTTCGCCTACACCGATCCGAGGTACCATGAACCTCGCACTCGGTCTGCAGATGGCCGGCAAGCGGTCCGACGACGACCTGAACGCCAGGGGTGTTCCGGCCAACGGATGCGCCGTGCAGTCGCAGTCGTGCGCCAACCCCGGCCTGCCCGGGTTCACGCTGCTCGACTTCACGGCCTCGCGCGCGCTCGGCAAGGGCATCGAGGTGTTCTTCGGGGTGCAGAACATCCTGGACGAGGAGGTCTACGTCCAGACCAACCCGACCACGATCGGCGCTCCTCGTTTGGTCCAAGGTGGCGTGCGGGTTCGTTTTCGCAGGGCGATAATCAGCTAGCGCTTGGTGCCGCTGGCGTCAACCGGCGCGGGCTTAGGCTTTTCCTGCTGCGTCAGCGTGCCGGAATCGATCGTCTTGCCGGTGCGCGTGATGGCCTGGAAGTGCAGCTCGTTGTCGTCGACCTCGACGATCATGAACGACTGTTCGCGGTCGTTGCCGACCTCGGTCAAGGCGGTCTTCCGAAGGTCGCCCGGGCGCAGTTTGCCGGACGATCCCTCGACGAAATAGTAGATCCCCTTCTGCGGCTTGATCCGCTCGTAGAGTGGTCGTGTCCCGGTGAACACGACGTTGACGCCGTACTTCACGAATAGCGGCTCGAGAATCGGCTTCAGGTCGTCTTCGGACCGTGGCGCCGCCGACGAGTAGAGCGGGTGATGGAAGTAGGCGATCTTCCAGTCTTCGCTTGACTCCTCAGCTCCTCTCGAGCCACTGCACGGTGCGGCGGATCGAGATAGTCGCTGTCGAGCACGAAGAACGCACGTCGTCCTTCTTGAACGTGTAAAATCGCTCGCCGTTCATGTTCCACGGCTTGTAGAAGCGGTTCGCCTGGTCGTCGTGGTTCCCGAGCGCCGCGTAGAACTTGACGCCGCCGTCGAGCAGCGCCTTGTAGGGGCGCTCGAACTTCGTCACGAAGTCGCGGCTTCTCCTGCCGTAGAGGTTGTCGCCGAGCATGATGACGAAGTCGAACGGAAATGTCGTCTGCATGTTCGGCCATCTGTTCGGCGACCTCGATTGTCGCGCTCACCGGTGCCGTTATCGCCGATACCGCGAATTTCACCGAGTCCGTTTCTGTTCGGCACCTTCAGTTCGACCGACACCGGCGCGCTCGGCGCCGCCTGGGAGTCTTGCGCGCGCGGGGGCCGCCGATGCCCGCCATCGGGCGCATCGCGAAAGCGAGGAGCGCGAAACTAATGCGGCGGACGCCAGGTGCCGTTCCATGCTCATCTCGTCTGCAGAACCGTCGGGACGGCGTTGTTGATGAAATCGGCGATCAGGTTCGCCTTCGTGTCGCGCAGGACCAGATCGTTGCCCATGAACCGGTACTCCAAGCCCTCCGGCAGCTCGCGGCAGTGCGTCGAGCAGGAGCGGAGGAACGGTGGCCAGCGCCGCCTTCTCCGGATAGGCGCGTATTCACGGCGGGCGGATCGAACTTCGGCACTTCTTCCATCGCCGCGCGCGCTTCGCGGAGGCTGCGCAGGTTCGGCGTCGTCGCGGATGACTGCCATCAGGCCGGCTCCGCCGGCCCGAAGATATCGCCGCGCTTCGCCGGGCTCGGGCCAGCTTGATTCTGCGCCGCCATCGCGGCCTGGTGCGCCTCGATCTTCGAGGGGTCGTCGTTGCCGGACAGCTTCGGCAGCCCGTCGTCGACCTTCTTTTGAAGCGCGACGTACTCGTTGACCGCGATCCAGGAATCCCTTGATCGCCGCGGCCTTGGGGATTGCGGCTTGGATCCGGGTCGTGCTTCCTGCGCCGTGCCGGTGCGCGCGACCGTAAAGGCGACCATGGATGGCAGCGACGCCGGATGAGCCGGCGCGGGCCGGGTTTGGCGAGCAACTTGCTGGAAATCATGAGTCGTGTCACGTCGAGACGTAACGTTTCAAGGTTCGTGCCCGACAGGAGCCGCAAGCCGTGAAGCTCATCGTTCAGCCCGACGGTGGAATGCCCCCGATCGTCAACGCCATCAAACAGGCCGAAGAAAGCGATCGACATCCTGATTTTCCGCCTCGATCGCGGCGAAATCGCCCGGGCGCTTGAGGCCGCGGTCGCCCGCGGCGTCAACGTCCGCGCGCTGACCGCCCACACCAACCGCGGCGGCGACAAGAGCCTGCGCAAGCTCGAGCTGCAGCTGCTGGAAGGCGGGCGTGACGGTGTCGCGCACCGCCGACGATCTGGTGCGCTACCACGGCAAGATGATGATCGTCGACGGGCGGATGCTGCACGTCTACGGGTTCAACTTCACCGCGCTCGACATCGACAAGAGCCGAAGCTTCGGCGTCGATCACCAAGAACCAGCAGCTGGTGCAGGAAGCGGCCAAGCTGTTCGAGGCCGACTTCAACCGCCAGCCGTATGCAGCCGGGCTACGAGCGTTTCGTCGTCAGCCCCGAAAACGCCCGCGAGCGCCTCGGCGCAGTTCATCAGGGCGCGCGAAGCGCCAGCTCCTGATCTACGATCCGCAGCTCACCGACGACGCGATGCTGCGGATCCTCGGGCGAAGGCGAAGGCCGGCGTCGACGTCCGAGTCATCGGCAAGGTCGAGGCGAAGTGGGACGCTCAAGGGCGAGAAGCTCGGGCAGGCGCCTGCACGTGCGCGCGATCATCCGCGACGGCTCGCGCGCGTTCGTCGGCAGCCAGAGCCTGCGCAAGCTCGAGCTCGAAAAGCGCCGCGAAGTCGGCGTCATCGTCGACGACCGCAAGGTCGTGCGCCAGATGGACGCGATCTTCGAGGAGGACTGGGCGCAGACCGAAGCCGGCAAGAAGGCGGCGAAGAAAGAGCTCGCCGCCGCGTCGCTAAGGCCGACGCTGTACGCTTCGAACGGGGCGGAGGCGCCGCACCTGCTCGCCGACCTTCACCGATCCGGTGAAGATCGATCCGACCGGGACGAACCCCCACAAGTGGTGGCGCGCGACGGCGGCGAGGCCGGCCGAGGCGATGCAGCCGCAGTTGCTGCAGTCGGGCGCTCCGCCGAACTGGCACGGCGTGATCTTGCGTCGTCAAATCGGCCGAGATCGACGTGGTCGTCCGCGCGAAGACGCATTCGTCCGGCGACGACGGCGGGTTCGCGTAGACGTCGATCAGCCCCTTCGGCGCTTCGAGCTTCGGATACCGGAGGCGCAGCGCCATCAGGTCGCTGACGACCTGCCGCCGATCGGCCGGGGTCAGCCGCTCCTCGGAGATCTCGCCGATCTGCGGCGTATAGAGGCTGATCCAGATTTTCCGCACTTCAGGGCGGTCGGACCAGAAGCGCAGGAATTCCTCGAGGTATCCCGGCCGGATGACCTGCTGCCGGGTGACCGTGCAGTGCACCGTGATCGTCTGTCCGGCGATGTGCTTGAGAATGCGGTCGTAGGTGGCCGGCGTCCGGCGCGCATCGTGCTCGGGCTGGAGGCCGTCGATCGACACGACGATTGTCAGTACGCGGCAAGGTCGGCAAATGCCTTCGGAATTTCGCGGACGGCGCTCGTGACGAGCTGCGTGTGAATGCCGCGCGCCGACAGGCGCGGAATGATCTGTTCGAGCTCGCGGTACCGCACCAGCGGCTCACCGCCGACGATCGACACGTGAAGCGGCTTGTGGCGATCGACCAGGGCCATGACGCCGTCGACGAGCTCCTGGCCCTTGAAGTCGCGCACCTCGCGCAGCGTCATCTCGCCGCCGAGATGATCGTCCCCGTACGCGTAGCACCCGGGGCAGTGCAGCGGGCACTCCCGCGTGATCTCGATCGAGAGCGAGGGGATGTAGCCGGCCAGAATACGGCCCCAGGCGGAGATGATTCCGTTCATAATTTGGCCTATATGATAGTGCGGCGGCGGTCTCGAATCCACGGGTGGGGCGTTTACGCGACGCGGACCATCACCAAGAACACACGCATCATCGACTACGCCGGCGAGAAGATCTCGAACCAGGAGAGCCTCAAACGCGAGCGCCGGTACATCAGGAACGGCCATATCTGGTGCTTCAAGCTGACGAACCGGATGGTCGTCGACGCTGGCGTCGGCGGCAACGTCGCACGCTTCGTCAACCATCGTGCCGCCCGAACTGCTACATCGACATCAAGAAGGGCGTCATCTGGATCCGGGCGGCCAGGACCATCCGGCGCGGTGAAGAGCTCACCTACGACTACAACACCGACGGCGAGGGTTTGATCAACTGCCGTTGCCGGCCGGACTGCCAGCGGCTGCTGTGATCTTCTATTTGCACGGGTTCGCCTCGTCGGCGCAGTCGACGAAGGCGCGCTACTTCGGGGACCGCCTGGCGGAACGCGGCCGCGCATTCGTCTGTCCCGACTTCAACGCCCCGGACTTCCGCACGATGACGATGACGAGGATGCTGAGCCAGCTCGACGCGCGAAGTCGGCCGCGCCGACGGCCCGGTCGCGCTGATCGGGTCGAGTCTCGGCGGGACGCTGGCGATCCTCGCCGCCGAACAGCTTGCTGCCCGCGTCGATCGGCTGGTGCTGATGGCCCCGGCCGTGATGTTCGCCAAGCCCGGCCATCATCTGCTGCCGCCCGAACGGATCGACGAGTGGCGGCGCAAGGGATCGCTGCCGTTCTTCCACTACGGCGCCGGCGAGGAGCGGCCGCTCGATTTTTCTTTCTACGAGGACAGCCTGCGGTACGATGCGTTCGGAGCCCGTTTCAACCAGCCGGCGCTCGTCTTTCAAGGTCTGTCGGACAAGTCGGTCGACCCGCGAACCGTCGAGGAATTCGCGCGCACGCGACCGAACGTGACCCTATCGCTGCTCGAGGACGATCATCAGCTGCATTACGAGCCTGCCAGTCATGTGGGACTCGATTAGAGATTTTCTGTCGCTGGAATGAGGACCTCACTGCTGACCTCTGCGCCTCTGCGCTCAGCGCTCCGCAGCCTTTGCGCTCTGCGTCCTCTGCTTCCTCTGCGTCCTCGTCAACCCTTCAGCGCAGACGGGCATCCGGATTGGCGTCCTGAGCGGCGGCACCCATACTGTCACCGTTCTGCCCCTTGATGCTTACGTCGCCCGGGTGCTGGCGGGCGAGGCGGCGCCAAATACGGCGCCGGCCGCGCTCGAAGCGCTCGCGATCGCGGTCCGCACCTACACGGCCGCGAACATGGGCAAGCACCGGTCGGAAGGCTTCGACCTCTGCGACCAGACGCATTGCCAGGTGATGCGCGTGGCGAACAAGGATACCGAGCGGGCATCGCAGGCGACGGCCGGACTGGTGCTGTTCGACGGCACGACGCCCGCGACCGTTTATTACAGCGCGTCGTGCGGCGGCAGGACCGAGGTCCCTTCGGCGGTCTGGGCGGCGTCGGCGGATCCGCCCTACCTGCCGTCTCGTGACGACGATGCCTGCCGCGGCTTTCCGGCGTGGAGCGCCGAGCTTGCCGCGCCGGATCTTCAGCGCGCGCTCGCCGCCGCCGGCATGCGCGGCACGCTGCGCGACATGCGCGTCGCCGCGCGCAACGCCTCGGGACGCGTCAGCAAGCTGGTTCTCGACGGGATGACGCCCTCGGAGATCTCCGGCCAGGACCTTCGCATGGCCGTCGGCCCGACGCTCGGCTGGATGCGGATTCTCAGCGCCAATTTCGAGCTCCGCAAGGTCGGCACGGTGTATCGCTTCACCGGCCGCGGCTCCGGCCACGGCGTCGGCATGTGCGTGATCGGCGCGATGCATCGCGCCGAGGCCGGCCAGACCGCGGCGCAGATTCTCACCCAGTACTATCCGGGGCTTCGCATCGCTTCCTACACGCCCGCGGCGCCGGCGCCAGTGCTTCCGGCCGCTCCCGCGCCCATTTCACCGGTAACCACCACCGCCGCCACGCCCGCCCGGCGGGCCGACATGACCGTCGCGCTGGCGCCGTCCGACGCCGCGGGGCAGTCCGAGGTTGAATCGCTGATGACCCGCGGCGCGCGACGACGTGGCGCGGAGGCTGGGCGTCGAGGCGCCCGCGCGGATCAGCGCGACGTTTCACCCGAGCGCGGCGGCGTACGAGCAGGCGAGTGGCCATCCGTGGTTCACGTCGGGTTCGGTCGTCGGCGGCGCGCTGCACTTCCTGCCGCTCGGCGTGCTGCGCGATCGCGGCGTCCTCGATCGCACCGTGCGGCGCGCGCTCGTGTCGCTGATGGTCGGCGCCGCGCTCGAGGGACGCCCGGCGTGGATCCGCGAAGGCGTCGCCGGCTATTTCGCCGACCCCGAGGCGCCGGTTCCAGAGGTCCGCAATGCGGGATGTCCGACCGACATCGAATTGGCGCATCCGGTCTCGGCGGGTGCGTTGAGCGACGCGTACACCAGAGCGCGGGCGTGCGTCGGGCGCCAGGTCGCCAGTGGCCGGTCCTGGCGCGACGTCAGGTGAACTCTACGGCATACTAATTGCTCACCTTGTGCTCCGGGTTCCTGACCGGAGCATGCCGTTGAGTGTCGATGTCCCGCGCCGAAGCACGACTGTAGAGTCCGCGTCTCATTCTTCGTCACGGACGAGCCTGCCCGGGTACCTTTTGCTCGCCGGGACGCATCGCCTGCGGCGCTCGAAAACCCTCGGCATTCTCCAGGAAATCCGTGACGCACCGTTCGCGTCGCCGGGCGACGTGGAGCGAAACCAGCTCCGGAGACTCTCGGCGCTGCTGGCCCACGCGGAGGAGCGGGTGCCGTACTACCGCGAGCTCTTCCGTTCGCTTGGTGTGACGAGCCGCGACATCAGGACCTTGGACGACTTCGCCCGGTTACCCATTCTGACCAAAGACATCATCCGCGAGCGAGGGCGCGACCTCATCCGCGAGGATGTGCCGCTCGACCAGCTGCAACGGCACCACAGCGGCGGATCGACGGGGGTTCCGCTGACGTTCTACCGCGAGCGCGGCTACATGGACGCGTCGGACGCCGGCACCTATCGAAACTTTCTCCAGTGCGGCTGGCGGCTCGGCGAGATGGTCGCCTTTTTCTGGGGCAGCAACGAGCGGCTGCAGCGCATGTCGCGCGCCGAGTTCGAGCTGCGGCAGCGCGTCCGGCGCATGTACCAGTTCGATCCGTTTCACTCGGGTCCGGCCGAAATGGAAGAGTGGCTGCGGCGGTGGCCGCGGCTGGGCGCGACGATCGCGTTCGGCTACGCCTCGACGGTCGCGCGGTTCGCGGAATTCCTGGAGGCAAGCGGCCGGCGCGTGGCGCCGCTTCGCGGCGTCTGCACCACCGCTGAAAAGCTGTACCCGCAACAGCGCCTCGTCATCAGCCGGGTCTTCGGCTGCCGCGTCTACGACCTGTACGGCAGCAGCGAAGTGCAGAACATCGCCGCCGAGTGTCCGCACGGCCGCATGCACGTCAACGCCGACTTCGTGGTGCTCGAGGCCGATCGGGCGGCGCCCGGCGCGGCGCCGCCGCTCATCCTGACGTCGCTCTGGAACTACGCGATGCCGTTCATCCGTTACCGCAACGAGGACTGCGCCGATCTCGTCTCCGAGCGCTGCGGCTGCGGCAACAACTTCCCGCTGATGACGCTGCAGGTCGCGCGGGTCAGCGACAACTTCGTGCTGCCGGACGGCCGCGTCGTCCATGGCGAGTTCTTCACGCACCTGATGTACGGAAGCGAGGGGATCCGCACGTTTCAGTTCCACCAGACGGCACCAGATCGCATCACGCTATGGGTCGTTCCCGACACGCGGACGGACGCGGCGGTGAGGGCGCGGGTTGCCGCCGACGCCGTGAAACGAATTCAAGCGCTGACAACCGCGCCGATCACCGTCGAGACGCGCGAGCGCGACTCGATTCCACTCAGTCCGGCGGGCAAGCACCGGTTCACCCGCTCGGATGTTCGATGAGCGCGATGTTTGATCCGGTCGTGGCAGCGGTCGACGTCCCGCACGCCAGCTACCGCGACGAAGAAGTGGTACGACAAGCGGTGGCGCGCGTCGCCAACACGCTCGGCTGGGCCGACGCCGAGCGCGGCGCGTTCGGCCGCGTCATCCGGCCCGGCGCGCGCGTCCTCGTCAAGCCGAATCTGGTCCTGCATGAGAATGAAGGGCCGTGGGGCCTCGGGCCGCTCGTGACGCACGCGTCGGTCATCCGCGCGGTCGTCGAGGAGGCGCTGCGCGCCGGCGCCTCACGCGTGGCGGTTGGCGATGCACCGATTCAGAGCTGCGACTTCACGCAGTTGCTGCAGCGCACCGGCCTCAGTGAGTGGTCCGCCGCGCTGGCAGCCGTCGAACCGCGGTTCGCGGGCGTCCAGGACTTCCGCCGCACCACGTGCGTCCTGTCCGGCGGCGTCCGCGTTGCGGCGGAGAACCTGCAGCCGGAAGATCGATTCGCCCTTTTCGATCTGAGCCGCGACAGCCTGCTCGAGCCAGTCACTGACGATCGCGCCGCCTTCCGGGTCACCTGGTACAACCCACGGTTGATGGCGAAGACCCACCGGCCGGGACGTCACCAGTATTTGATCGCCAGGGAGGTGCTCGACGCGGACGTGGTGATCAACCTGCCGAAGCTCAAGACTCACAAAAAGGCGGGCGTCACCTGTGCGTTGAAGAACCTGATCGGGATCAACGGCAACAAGGAGTATCTACCGCATCACCGCCTCGGTGGTGCCGCGGCGGGAGGAGATTGCTATCCGGCCGCGAGCCGGGTGAAGCGCGCACTGGAGTCGGTGGCCGACCGTCGCAACCAGACGGATTCGCGTGTCGCCGGAACGTTCTGGTACGGTCTGACATTCCTGCTGGCGCGGATTCTGCGCGTGCGCGGCGATCGGCTGGGCTACGAGGGATCGTGGTCCGGGAACGACACGATCTGGCGGACGTGCCTGGACCTGAATCGCATCCTGCTCTACGGCCGACGTGACGGCACGATGGCCGATACGCCGCAGCGCCGCGTCATCCAGCTGGTCGATGCGATCGTCGCCGGTCACGCCGACGGCCCCCTGGCGCCGAAACCGCTTCCGCTCGGCCTGCTGTTCGCCGGCGGGAAACGCGGCGGCGGTGGACTGGGCTGCTGCGCACCTGCTCGATTACGACGCCGCACGCGTGGCCCTCGCGCGGGAAGCGTTCGGCCGGTTCCGCTGGCCGCTCACCGACTTTGCCGCGGACGGCGTGCGGCTCGCCGGAGATTTTGACGATCCCGATGGTCTGCCCGGCCTCGGGGCGCGGGCGTTGACGGCGGGCATCGAGTATCCGGCCGGCTGGCGCGACGCGGCGCGGCGAACGGTTGCCGCGCTGGATGCGGCATGAAGCCCAACGTTCTCCAGCTGATCGACAGCTTTCATCAGGGCGGCACCGAGCGACAGGCGGTGCAGCTGACGCGGCTGCTGCACGCAACCGGCCGCTACAACGTTTACGTGGCCTGCCTGACCGACGCAGGGGTGTTGCGCCGGGACATCGACCGGCTCGACCTCGGGCCGATCCACGCGTTTCCAACCATCAGCTTCTACCACCCGAGCATCGTCCCTCAGCTCGCACGGCTGGTCGGCACGCTGCGCGCGTTGAAGATCGACCTCGTCCACGCGCACGATTTCTACACCAACATTTTCGGGATGGCGGCGGCGACGATCGCGAGAGTGCCGGCGCGCATCGCATCCCGCCGCGAGATGGACCCGGGACGTAGCCGCGCGCAGCGCTGGGTCGAGCGCCGCGCGTTCGATTGCGCTGACGCGATCGTGGTGAATGCCGATGCGATCGCGGCGGATCTCGTTGCCGGTGGAGTCGCTCCGGCGAAGATTCGGACGATCCACAACGGCGTCGATTTTTCACGGTTTCCGCCGGTGCTCGACGGTCCGCGCGCCGATCGACTCGCCGCGCTGGGAATTCCCAATGCCTCGCACCGCGTGTTCGTCACCATTCTGGCGAATCTCTGGCTGGAGCTGAAGGATCACCCGACATTCTTGCGGGCGGCGAAAGCGATCAAAGCCGCTGTGCCGGATTGCGGGTTCATCATTGCTGGTGAAGGCGCGCTGCTCGAGCCGATGCGAGAGCTCGCCGCGCAGCTAGGCATTGCCGATGACGTGTTCTTCACCGGCCGGTGTCAACATGTTCCGGAGCTGCTCTCGATCTCGGACGTGTGCGTGCTGAGCTCGATCTCGGAGGGCTTCGCGAACGTCATCGTCGAGTACATGGCGGCGGGCCGACCGGTCGTGGCCACCGCCGTCGGCGGAACCAGGGAGGCAGTCCGCGACGGCGAGACCGGGTTCGTGGTGGCGCCGGGAGATGACGGCGCCATGGCGGATCGAATCGTCTTGCTGCTGCGGGATGCGGATCGGCGCGCCGCCATGGGCGCACGGGGCCGCGAGGTCGCGCTGGCGACATTCTCGAGCGACGCGCAGTTGGCGCGCGCCGAACATCTTTACCGGCAGGTGCTTGGCTCGGCGGCGGTCAGTCCTGACAGTCCCCCCACTGCACTTCCTGAGCATCGCCCAGCAGCAGCCCGCGAATCTGAAGATATCGCTCGCCGGCCAGCCGCTTCCCGAGCTTCTTGACCTTCCAGACGACCGCCTCCTGCGCGCGCGGCAGGTAGTCGCCCGCCGAAAGCGCCGCAGCGAGCCGCGCGGATGTCCACGATCGGATGATGAACCGACCGTGCAGTTTCAGGCCGAACGCCAAACGGCTGGCCGCCGTTGGTTCGGAGGTAAAGAGATCGGTGAAGCCCGCTTCCGCCGCGGCTTCGGCCACTGCTGGCCGGAAATCGCCGCCGGGGACCGACGCGAGCTCGATACCGCGTCCGAGAATGCCGGAAATGATCTCGCGGCTTCGTGTCCACTCCTCGCGAAGCTGGCCCCGGGGACAGTGCCCGATTCTCAGCGGGTGCGAACACGAATGACTGCCCACAAGATGCCCACGCCGGTCGAGGTCGCGGATCGCGGCGGCGTCGACGAAACCGGGCGTGCCGATGTAATTGGCCGTGACGAAGAAGCGGCCGCGCAGATCCTTGCCCTCGAGCAGATCGGCAGCCACCTTCGCACTCGACCCGCCATCGTCGAAGGTGATGACGGGAAGGGCGGGAAGGGAGCACCGCTCGAGAATCGCGTTCAGGTGAGCGCGAAAGCGGTCGACCGTTACCTTGTACGAATTCGCATCGCGACCGGGGAAGCCGCTGGCGTTCTCCGCCCCGGGTTCCACGACATCGTGATACATGAGCGCGTTCACGATTGCAGCACCGGTCTTTCCGCCCGCCCGCGGAGCCGCATCCTGAAGTAGGCGGACAGCCACGGCTGGCCCCACGCGGCGGACCGGCGTCCGCGCGTTTCCAGAGGCAGCGCCGTGCCGTCTGCGATCCGGGTCAGCATGTCGCGAATGCCGTCGAGGTGATCCAGCACCGTGCGGTGCTGCGTCACGATGTGCGATTCGGATGGCTCCGCTGCCGACCCGGAAATAGCCGAAGACCGGACCGGTATCGACGCCGCGGTCGATCTGCAGGAGCGTCATCCCCACATTGGCGTCGTCCCCGGACGCCATCGCCCAGAAGCAGCCGTGCGCGTTACGGTATTCGGGGCAGATCCCTGGGTGCATGACGAACGTGCCGAGCCGCGGAATCGAGAACACCTGCTCCTTGAGCAGCGTCTTGCAACGGGCGATCACGAGATCCGGTTGACAGTCGCGGATGAATTGTTCGGCGGCCGGGGCGTTCGGAGAGTCGACGACGATTTCAGGTGCATCGCGCACGTGATGGATACGACGCCCGCAGCCGCTCTAGCTCACGCTGCTCCCACGCGCTGATCGGCGCGCGCCGTCGTCAGCCTGGTAATGAACGCGGAAGGCCATCACATCCAGGAACCGCCACACGCCGACCCGCTTGATCTCGCGGCTGACTCGGCGCCGCCGGCGTCCGGGCGCTTCACGGACGACGACCGTGCCGGCGTAGGTCGAAAACGATCCCAGCCAGCGCGCGAGCCCCTCGCGATCGAGCGACGCGTGTTCGTGGCAGATGAGCAGCGTTCGCATGACGGACGCGTTCCATTACCAGCAGATCCCGCGATAGTCGGCCTGGATGAGCGCTCCCGAGATCGGCAGGCGCACGAGATCGATGACGATCTGATCCGGCGCGGGTCCGGGTGAGTGCCTCGGCGAACTCCGGCGACTTGATTCCCGACGACGATGACTTCCGAGCCGTCGATGACCTCGTCGATCGTTTCGCACAGCAGCGACGACAGGTGCGGGATCTGCTGTTCGATGTACTCCTTGTTCGCGCCGACCAGCCGCGCCAGCGACACGTTCCTGTCGTAGATGCACAGCGAGCGGCCCTTGCCGAGCAGCGCCTCGGCGAGGATGACGATCGGGCTCTCGCGCAGGTCGTCGGTGCCCGCCTTGAAGCTGAAGCCGAGCAGGCCGATGCGCTGCTGTCCCGGTGTCGATCGACCTGGTCGAAGGCGTGCTGAATCTGCAGCCGGTTGCTCGGCAGGATCGACTGAGATCACCGGCAGGTCGACGTCGACCTCCTTGGCGCGGTACTGCAGGGCGCGCACGTCCTTCGGCAGGCACGACCCGCCGAACGCGAAGCCGGGCTTCAGGTAGTAGGGCGAGAGGTTCAGCTTCTCGTCGCGGCAGAAGACGTCCATCACGTCGTGGCTGTCGATCTCGAGCCGCTTGCACAGCGTGCCGATCTCGTTGGCGAAGCACACCTTCAGCGCGTGCCAGGTGTTGCTCGTGTACTTGATCATCTCGGCGACGCGGATGCTGGTGCTGACGAGCGGCGCGTCGATCGCCTGGTAGAGCGCAATCGTGCCGCTCGCGTCGGCGGCGTGGTTGTGCCCGACCAGCGTCAGCGGCGGCTTGCGGAAATCCTTCAGCGCGGTCCCTTCGCGCAGGAACTCCGGGTTGACCGACACGCCGAAGCCGTCGCCGTACTTCTTGCCCGACGTCGCGCTCGAGCGCCGGAATCACCACGTCGTGCGTGGTGCCCGGCAGCACCGTGCTGCGGACGACGACCACGTGATAGGACGGCTTGTCGCGGAGCGCGGCGCCGATCTGTTCGGACACGCGTTCGAGGTAGGTGAGGTCGAGGCTGCCGTTCTTGCGGCTCGGCGTCCCGACGCAGAGCAGCGAGGCCTCGCTGCGACTGCACCGCATCGGCCGTGTCGGTCGTCGCGCGCAGGCGCCGCTCCGCGACGCCCTGCGCGAGCAGATCGTCGAGGCCGGGCTCGACGATCGGGCTTCGCCCGGCGTTGACCGCCTCGACCTTGTCGGCATTGACGTCCACGCCGACGACTTCATGGCCGTCCGCGGCGAACGACGCGGCCGACACGCTTCCGACGTACCCGAGACCAAAGACTGAGACCTTCATTCTTCACCTTGTGGCAGGGCCAACCCCCACCGCCTTCCGCCCGTGGGGCTCGTGGCGGCAGCCGGCGCTGCCGCGGGACTCGGTTGACTGGTGGCGTAGCGGACGAGCGCGTCTTCCAGCTCGCCCGCGACCGCCGACCAGTCGTAGCGCTCGACGACCAGCTTCCGGGCAGCCGCCTCGAGCGCGCGCCGCCGATCGACATCCCTGAACAGCCGCACGATGGCGCGGGCGAACAGGTGCGGCTCGTCGGCAATGAGCAGGTGCTCGCCGTTGTGGACGGGGAGGCCTTCGGCGCCGACGGTTGTCGACACCACGGCCTTGCCCATCGCCATCGCCTCGAAAATCTTCAGGCGCGTGCCGCCGCCGATCCGCAGCGGCACGATGTAGACCGCCGCGTCCTGCATGTACGGCCTCACGTCGTCGACGCGGCCGGTGACCGTCACGCCGTGATCGGCAGCCAGCCGCCTAACTGCGGGCGTCGGCGCGCGGCCGACGATCGTCAGGGTTGCCGTGGGTTCGTCGGCGCGAACGCGCGGCAGGATCTCGCGGCAGAAATACGTCACCGCGTCCTCGTTCGGCAGCCAGTCCATCGACCCAGTGAACACGAGGCCGCGTCCTGCCGCGGCACTCGGCGCCGGCGAGAAGAACCCGGTGTCGACGCCGGTCGAGACGACGTGAGCGTCCTGCCGAATGGCGGCGGGATACAGGCGCGCGAACGTCTGACGGTCGGCGTCGGACACCACGAGCACGCCGTCGAACCGCCTGAGGACCCTCTCCTCGTAGCGGAGCATCCTGGTGTATTGCGCGCGGTACAGCAGCCGCGCGAGGCCATGCCTGGTCTCGGCGTGGCGGCGCCAGATCTCGGCTTCGACGTTGTGGGTGAAGATCACCGCCGGGCATGGGAGCTGGCGCGGCAGGTTAACCGACGGAAACAGAAAATCGCAGACGACGAGGTCGTAGGGGGTTTCGGCCAGCAGCGCGTTGAGCTTCTGAGCGAACTGGCGTGACCGGTACTTCCCGACGGCATACGGCAGCGGATCCACGAGGTGCATCGCGGCGTCCGCATAGAAGCGAAGCGTGCCCTTGGCTGGATCGCTGCGCGGCACGGTCTCGACGCGCCGGGCGACCTCGTGCATGCCGTCCGCAACGCCCTCGGCGAACGACAGATAGGTGATCTCGTGGCGGCGCGCGAGATGGCGCATCAGGTGCCACGTGCGCAGCCGGCCGCCCTTATCGAGCGGCAGCAGCAGGTCGGATTTCAGCCAGAGAATTCGCATGAGCGGCGGCGGCAGCGGGTTCGGGCAGCGTCTGGACGCCATCGCCGTCCACGAACGTCCGGTACCAGAGCTCCAGGTTCATGAGGGTCCAGATCCGATCGCCTCCTTCGGCGCGGCCGGCTGCGTGATCGCGCAGCAGCTGATCGACGCCGGCCGGATCGAGGACGCCGCGCTGGCGTGTGCGGCGATCGAGCAGGACATCCCGCGCCACGTCGTTCCAGCGTCCGCGCACCCACGACGCGAACGGCACGGGGAAGCCCATCTTCGGGCGGTTCAGAATCGAGGGCGGCAGCAAGCCGCGCATGGCTTCGCGCAGCACTCGCTTGGTCGTGAAGCCGGCCAGCTTCCAGCGATCGGGCAGCGTTGCCGCGAACTCGACGAGCTTGTGATCGAGGAAGGGCACGCGGCTCTCGATCGACGTCGCCATGCTCATCTGGTCCTGCTTCATCAGCAGCTCGACCAGGTAGGTCTTGATGTCCGCGTACAGCAGCCGATCGAGGAACGTGCTCCGCCCGTTCGGCGCGTCGAAGTAGGCCATCGACGAAGCGTAGGCATGACCGGCGGTGGCCGTTGCCCGGAGTCGGGCCGCCAGACAGCTGCCGCTGATCCGCGACGCGGATCGACGCGAAGTTGTCGAGGAACATCGATTGCGGCGTGCGGTCCATCGCCAGAAAGGACCGGCGCGCGTAGCGCCCGAGGCGGCCGGGCAGCTGCGGCAGCGAGGCGGCCGGCGACCGCCTGTCGCGCCGCGCGAGGCAGCATCCGCTCGTAGATCGTTCCGGCGCGCCAGTTCCAGGCGATGCGCGGGTACTTGCCGTAGCCGGCGAGCAGCTCGTCGCTGCCTTCGCCGGTCAGCACCACCGTGACGTGCTGGCGCGCCAGCGCCGACACGAAGTAGAGCGGCACGCTGGAGGGGTGCGCGATCGGCTCGTCCTCGTGCCACAGCAGCCGCGGCAGCGCGCCGAAGAAGTCGCGATCGTCGATGACGACTTCGTGCGCGTCGGCGCCGATGGCGCGCGCGACTTCGCGCGCGTATTCGAGCTCGTTGAAGGCGCGCTCGTCGAACGCGACCGAGAAGGTCTGCAGCGGCCGGTCGATCATCCGCGCCATCAGCGCCGCGATCGCGCTGCTGTCGATGCCGCCCGACAGGAACATGCCGAGCGGGCACGTCGCTCATCAGCCGCAGGCGGACCGACTCCTCGAGCAGCGCGCGGAACCGCCCGACGACGTCCGCCTTCGGCGCTCGCTCGGCCCTTCAGGCCGGCCCGTCGGCACATCCCAGGTACCTGCCGGATCTTCACCTCGCCGTCCTCGAACACGAGCAGGTGCCCCGGCAGCAGCTTCTGCACGCCGCGAAACATCGTGTCCGGCGCCCGCGACGTACCGGGTGCTGAGCGCCTCGGGAAGCGCCGCTTCGTTGGCCTCCGGTGCGACCAGCCCGCTCGCGAGCAGCGCCTTGATCTCCGACGCGAACAGCAGCGTATCGCCGGCTCGCGTCCAGTACAGCGGCTTGATGCCGAGGCGATCGCGGACGAGCAGCAGCCGGCGCTTCGGCGCATCCCACAGCGCGAACGCGAACATGCCGCGGAAGCGGTGGACGCAGTCGTCGCCCCACTGCTCGTAGGCGTGCACGATCGTCTCGGTGTCGGATTTGCGTGCGGTAGACGTGGCCGTGCGGCTCGAGCGCGCGCCGCACCTCGGCGTGGTTGTAGATCTCGCCGTTGAACGACACCCACACGCTGCCGTCCTCGTTCGACAGCGGCTGCTGGCCGGTCGTCAGATCGACGATGCTCAGCCGGCGGTGGGCGAGGACGGCCTGGCCGTCGGCGTAGAGGCCTGCCTCGTCAGGGCCGCGGTGGACGAGGATGTCGCGCATCCCGATGGCGCGCGCCCGGGCGTCGGGAGCGAGCGCGTCGCGGGACACCAAGCCGGCGATGCCGCACATGCCCCGCCATCTGAGCAAGGCCAGTGCCACGAAACTTCAGTAAATGGGGCGATTTCTTCCCTCAACCCGCGAGCCGGCCCGCGCCGAGTGGAAGCGTCGGTTCACTGTGTGGCATCGCGAGGGTGTCTCGAGCGGTCGAGCTGGCAACGCCGCCGTCGACGTAGGCTTGATGCCACCGCTCGAACACGACGAGCTGCCAGAGCCGCAGCGTGTGATCGCGCTTGCCGGCGAGGTGCTCGTCCACGAGCAGCCGCACGAACGCCGGCTGGAAGTAGCCGCGCTGCAGCGCTGCGCGGCGACAGCAGCGTGTCGGCGAACAGCTCGCGCAGGCTGCCGCGGAACCAGACGCCGATCGGCACGCCGAAGCCCTGCTTCCGCCGGTCGATGATCTCCGTCGGCAGCAGCGTCGCGGCGACCTCCTTCAGGACGTGCTTTCGGCGGCCGTTCCTGATCTTCAGCGCCGCCGGCAGCGCTGCAGGCGAACGCCAGCACCTCGTTGTCGAGCAGCGGCACGCGCGACTCGATCGAATGCGCCATGCTCATGCGATCGACCTTCGTCAGGATGTCCTCGGGCAGGTAGGTCTCCATGTCGAACCGCATCATCTGGCTCGCCCACGGCAGGTGCGCGAACCGCTCGAAGTGGCGCGACAGCAGGCGCTCGGGATCCGGTCCCGTCAGCTGGCGCCGGACGTCGCCGCTGAGCAGGTCCGGCTTTTCGTCGGCGCTGAACAGGCGGATGGCGTCGAGGTAGCGGCCCTGCATCGTCGCGCCCGACGTGACGCAGGAAGTTCTTGCCGCGCGTCCCGTGCGGCAGCCGCGCCGCGGCGATGGCCGCCACGCGGCGCAGCGCCTTCGGACCGTAGCGGTCGAACGCCACGACGCGCGGGTGCGGCAGATACCGGTCGTAGCCGCCGAACAGCTCGTCGCCGCCGTCGCCCGACAGCACCACCGTGACGTGCTGCCGCGCCATCTCCGAGACGTACCAGGTCGGAATCGCCGACGAGTCGGCGAACGGCTCGTCGAAGTGGCCGATCAGCGCGTCGAGAATGCCGGATCGCGTCGGGTTGCACGACGAACTCGTGATGGTCGGTGCCGAAGTGCGCGCGACGCGCCGCGCGTGCTCCAGCTCGTCGAACGCCGGCTCGTCGAAGCCGATCGAAAACGTCTTGACGCGTGCGCCGGCGGTCTTCGGCCATCAGGCCGACGACGACGCTCGAGTCGATGCCGCCGGACAGAAAGGCCCCGAGCGGCACGTCGCTGACCAGGTGCGATCGCACCGCGTCGGTCAGGACGCCGCGAAGCGCGGCGACGGCGTCCGCCTCCGATCCGCGGAACGTCTCGTCGGCCGGCAGCTTCCCAGTAGCGCTCGACGCGGTGCCGTCCGTCGCGCCAGACGAGGACGTGGCCGGGCGGGAGCTTCTTGATGCCGCGTGAAGATCGAACGATCGCGCGGCGTGTAGAGGAACGACAGGTAGTGATCGAGCGCGTCGAGGTCGATGTCGCGCGGCACGTCCGGGCGCGCACAGGATCGACTTGATCTCCGATCCGAAGTACAGGCGACCGCCGGCCTCGGCGTAGTACAGCGGCTTGATGCCGAGCCGATCGCGCGCGAGCAGCAGCGATCCGTCGCCGGGTGTCCCAGATCGCGAGCCCGAACATGCCGCGCAGCCGGGCGATCGCCGCCGCTGCCCCATTGCTCGTAGGCGTGAACGATGACCTCGGTGTCGGTCGACGTGTAGAAGCGGTGGCCGGCCGCTTCGAGCTCGGCGCGCAGCTCGCGGAAGTTGTAGATCTCGCCGTTGAAGACGATCCACACCGTGCCGTCTTCGTTGTGGATCGGCTGGTGGCCGCCGGCGAGGTCGATGATGCTGAGCCGGCGCATGCCGATCGCCGACGCCGGCGATCCGACCACGACGCCCTCGTCGTCGGGGCCGCGATGGCGGATGGCGCCGCACATCGCGCCAATCAGCGCGCGGCGGTCCTCCGCGCGAGAACGGATGCGGGACCGAGGGCGATTCGACGAACCCGGCGATGCCGCACATCAGTGGCTCCTTCCGGCGGCGCGGCCGCGGGCCGTGCTTCTCCGCTCGACGGCGACCGGCACCGCCTCGCTGCCGACCAGGAGGCGGGCGCCCCACGACGGCCCGCTCAGGCGCGCCTCCTCGCCGCACAGATCCAGGTGCAGGTGCGGTGCGGCCGCCGGCAGCGCCAGCGCGACGCGCGCGCCGCCGGCGCAGCGCATCCGGGTGCCGTCGACCATCGCCGCGCGAGTCAGCCGGCCGTCGGCATCGGTCCGGCAGAACAACATCGCGGCGTCGGTCTCGAACTCCGCCAGGCGCCAGCCGCGCGGCGACGCCGCGGCGTCGACGGCCGGGTCGGCGAGCAGCAGGTAGTCGGTTCCCGCCGTTCGCGGAGATCCGCAGCGCCAGCGAGTGTGCGAGCGCGCCGGCCTCCGCCCACACCGGCAGCGTGTCGACGTCGGCGATCGGGTTCGCCGCGTTCAGCCCGAAAACCGTCGCCATCCAGAACGGCGCGCTGCCGGTGTGACTGATGCGCACCGCCGCGGACGGTTCGAGCCGCCCGTAGACCGGCGCGTGCCAGCCGAGACCCGAGTCGTCGCCGGCGAACAGCTCGCACGAGGCCATGCGGGACGACCATGTTCGACCCGCTCTCCCATCGCCCGGAACATGGCCCGCCGGCCCGAGACCGTCGTCGCCCATCGCGGGTCGACGTGCCAGTGCACGTCCGCTCGATGTGACGCCGCGTCGCCGGGCACCGCGGCGATCAAATCGGCAACCACCAGCAGATCGCCATGCAGCACGAGCATGTGGCGCCGGTGTTCGAAGCGCGTCATACCCGTCGTGCGATCCCTCGAAGTAATCGAAGCCCGCGTTGGTCCGCCAGCGCCGGGCCACGCCGGTCGCCGCGTGCTGCCAATGGAACGGGCCCGCGGGCGCCGACTGCGAACGGCCGTCGAGCGTCAGCGTGTTGTGGAGCGCGCGTCGAGCGCAGGCGATCGCGAACATCGGGTTCGACCGTATAGCAGCCGGTGCCGGCGTCGATGAGCAACGGAAGGCCGCGGACGTTGAAGGTGAGCGACAGCGCGTCGGCGTGCGCGTGGCCGGCGTTCTGATAGCCGTGCGGCCCGGCATCCACGACGAGGTGATCGCCGGCGGCCGATCGCGAGACGTAGTATCCGGTCTCGGCCAAGGCGGCAGAGCCGATCGGCTCCTGCAGCGCCGCCGGCGCGTCGGCTGCGGCGTCCGCCAACGCCGGGTGGGCGAGCAGCCAGCACGCTTCCTCGGGTGGCGGTCCGATCCGCAGATCGGGCTGGTCGGTGAGCACGGCGGCGACTGCCAGGCTGTCGCGGATGTCGTCGACGGCGCGGCCGGTGAGCGGCCAGGTCGACCCGCCGTCGTCGTCGCCGAGCCTGGGCAGCAGGCCGCGGTCGTCGGCGAGCAGCCGGGCGGCGAATCCGAGCCGGCCGGCGGCATCTTCGAACTGCGCCGCCGCCGGATCTCCTGTGATTCGGGCCACGGCGAGCGCGAGCAGGTAGAAATCGAGCGTGTAGCGGTGGTAGTGCGCCGAGCGCTCCCGGTGCCCGCCGTCGCCGGCGATCTGCCGGCCGATCTCTTCAACCAGCACCGGTTCGCCCGATTCGCTCGTAGCGGTCCGCGGCGGCGAGCCATGGAAGCGTCCGGCCGCCGACATAGAGGGCGAGCGCTTCGCCGAGCAGGTGAGTGTTCGGGCTGAAGTATCGCGACAGGTTCCGCGAGATCTGCGTGAGCTGGCGATCGAGGCCGAGAACCAGATCGACGAGCCAGGGCGTCTCGTCGTCCAGGGTCGTCCGCGAAGAAGTGGGCGGCCCACACCCATGACAGCGACCGGAGGGCAAGCTCCAGCATGCTCGCCCAGTTGATCCCCATCAGCGGCGGGTTGGCATCCATCCAGCCGGCGAGCTCCTCGATGCACCGCGTTCCGGTAGCGCCGGTCGCCGGTCAGCCAGTAGCGCGCGGCCGAGAACGAGCCAGTGCTGATGCCGATTGAGCTCCCAGATGATCTTGTGATCGCCGCAGCCGGGGTCGAGAAACGGCACGGTCGACCAGAAGACGAACGGCGGCGTACCGGCGATGGACAGGGTCGTAGTGCCAGTCGGGGCGAGTGGCCAGCCGGATCGCCCTGCGGCTTCGCGAAGCGAAGGCCGCGGTAGCCGAGCAGGTCGTACTCGCCAGCGAGCAGACGGTCGCCGCGCGCGGCGGCATCGCGCGCGGCGGCAGGAAATTGTTCGCGGACGCGGCCGGCCACGTCGCGGCGGACCGACGGCGCGATCACGAACCGCTGCGGACCTGATGCGATCAGCCGCGCGACCGCGAGATGGGCATCGGTCCACTGCTGTTGCGTCACCGCCTGTCGAAGGTCGGCCGGCGTCCGCTCGCCGGACAGCGTCCTGCGCAGATCGGATCGCCGCCAGCGGGGCGAAACGACCGTGGCCCGCGCCCGATCGATCGCGATGCGCGCACCTGTCCGCGACCGGGAGAGGATCTCGGCGGTGCCCATCCGTCCGAGCTGTGCGAGACGGCGCCGGGTCATCGAGGGGACACGGGGTCGGCCAGGTTGCGCCCAACCTGTCGCCGGGTGGCGGCGTCGAGCGCCGATCGATAGATACGCAACCACTGATCGCGCACCGCCGACCAGGTGCAACCTTGCATCGAGTCGCGGGCCGCCAGCGCGTATTGGCGCGCCCCCGCCGGGTTCGTCAGAAGCGCCAGGACATGCCGGCCGAGGGCTTCGTAGTCGTCGAGCGGCGCGAGCAGGCCGTGGGTGCGATGGGTCAGGATGGCAGGCACGCCGCCGGCTTCGGTCGACACGACCGGCAGCCCGCACGCGAATGCTTCGATGACCGACGTCGGCATGTTGTCGATGTCCGGGCTCTGCAGGTAGATGTCGTGCGTCGTCGTAGAAGCGCGCGATGTCGTCGGGGCCGACCTGTCCGGCGAACGTCACGCCCCGCAGGCCGAGCTCCCGAACGAGCGTTCGAAGGCGATCCTCTTCCTTCCCCGCCGCCGACCAGCGTCAGCGTCGCGTCAGGGAACTGCTGCTGGACGAGCTGGAATGCGCGGATCGTGCACGCCACGTTGTAAAGGCCGTCGAAGTTGCGGGTCGAGAGAATGCGCGGCTGCAGCGGAACGCGATCGCGAAACCGGAACCGGCTGGTGTCGACCACGTTCGGGATCACGCTGGCGTCGATGCCGAACGTGGCGAACACCTCGACGAGGAAACGCGACGGCACGACGTTCCGCTGGACCGATCGCACCGCCCACCGCGCGACCCGTGATCGCGCGAGATGGTCGGGCGCCTCGCCGCTGCGGTAATTCAGGACGACCGGCCGCCCAAGCAGCCGCGCCACGAGAATGGCCGGCAGGGGCGCCAGCAGGAACGAGAAGTACGATGCCGAGAATACGTGCACGACGTCGGCACGACGGAGGTGGCGGACGAGAGACGGGATATAGATGAGCTCGTTGAGAATGGTCCGCAGGTATTTGACCGAGCGGACGCCTCGTAACAGACGCGGAAACGCGGGATTGACTGGGACGAGCCACGCCTCAACTTCAGCATCCCCGTTCCACTTGCTGAGCAACCGGTTCGCCTGGACCGCCTGGCCACCCAGAATTTCCAGCGTGGGCGCGACGAGCGCCACGTTGAGCTTGGACACGCGAACGGTGGAGTTGCAAACGATACGCCCGCATACGCCTGACCGGCACGGCGTCACCAGTTGAGTTTGGCATGGCTGTGGCATGCCAAACCGAGGTTATGAGCGGGTTATGAGCGCTACCACAACCATTCACCCCACCCAGAGGCTGCACCGCCAAGAGGTCGCCGCCGGTGACCGGTTCGAGTTCGGTAAGAATTGGCAGTCGTTTCTCCGCTCAGTGGATGAACCACGCATCGCCGCCGCCGAAGCGTCCCTGCTCTCGATGCTCCGGTGCCCGGACCTCGCCGGTCGCACCTTCCTCGACATTGGCTGCGGCAGCGGTCTCTTCAGCCTTGCCGCGCGCCGTCAGGGCGCGAAAGTGCATTCATTCGATTACGACGCCGACAGCGTGGCGTGTACGCGCGAGATGAGAAGACGCTTCGCCGTCGACGATGGGCATTGGACGATCGAGCAGGGATCGGTCCTCGATCACGAGTACATGGCCGCGCTGGGAAGGTTCGACGTCGCGTACTCCTGGGGAGTGCTCCATCACACCGGCCGCATGTGGGACGCGGTTGACGCGGCATGCGACGCCGTCCGGCCGGGCGGCGTCCTGTTCATCGCGCTCTACAACGATCTCGGCACCCGGAGCCAACGGTGGCGCCGGATCAAGCGGCTGTACAACCGGCTGCCCCGACCGCTCCGGCCGTTACTGACCGCCGCGACGATCGCGCCGGATGAAGCCAAGACGCTGGGGCGCCTGACCTTGTCCGGTCATCCGCTCGGCTACCTCAAACTCTGGACCGCTCACGGAGTGCGCGGCATGAACCGCTGGCGAGACGCCGTCGACTGGGTGGGAGGATATCCGTACGAGGTCGCGACGCCCGAAGCCGTGTTCGACTTCTGCCGCGCGCGCGGCTTCACGCTGAAGTCGCTGAGGTGTGGCGGCGTCGGCCTCGGCTGCAACGAATTCGTCTTCGACCGGACCTCGTGCTCCTCGGCCTAATCGCATGTCGGAAGAGCGGCGGATCCTCGTCAACGCCCGCACGGCTGTCAACTATGTGATGGTGGCGCCGGTGCATCGACGGCTCGCCGCCGATCCCCGGGTGCGCTTCTACTGCACTGCGAGCGAAGAGCCGAGCCGGGCGCAGGCCATCTTTGGCAATGCCGGACCCGATGCGCGCATCATCGGACCGCTCCGCGCCGCGGCCATGCGATTCGATGCGTACCTCACATCGGATTTCATGTGGACCCCGCTCCCCGCGGCACGAGCCGCATCCAGATGTTCCACGGCGTTGCCGGCAAGTACGGCTTCGACGCGCCGACCGAGTCGATGCGGGTCTGGGATCGACTGTTCTTCGTCAATAGCCGCCGGCTCCGCAACTGTATTGCGGCTGGCGCCATCGATGCGGACAGCCCGGCCATTCGGCTGATCGGTATGCCCAAGGTCGATCGGCTGGTCGATGGCTCGCTGCAGCGTAATGCGGTGCTGACCTCGCTCGGTCTCGATTCGGACCGGAAGACGGTCCTCTACGCGCCGACGTGGTCGCCGCAGTCTTCGCTGAACCGTCTCGGCCTCGATCTGATTCGCCGACTGGCCGCGCTCCGGGTGAACGTCATCGTCAAGCTGCACGATCGTTCGCGCGACGGACGGACCAGATACTCCGGCGGCAGAGACTGGCCGGCGGCCATCGCGGATGTTCTGCCGGCTGGCCGGGGTGTGCTGGCAGCCTGGCTCCGACATCTGCCCGTATCTCGAAGCCGCCGACCTGTTGGTGACTGACCACAGCTCCGCCGGGTTCGAGTATTTGTTGCTGGATCGCCCGATCGTCAGAATTCACGTCCCCGAACTGATTGAATCCGCGCAGATCCACGGCGACTACGTCTCATTGCTCACCGATGTCTCCGAGTCGGTCGTCGTCGACGCGGCGTTGACTGTCCGCGCCATCGAGCGGGGCCTGGCAGATCCGGCTTGCAAGTCCGCAACACGCCGAGAGGTCGCCGCAGACCTGTTCCACGATCCGGGCAACGCGACGACCCGCGCCGTCGCGGCGTTGTACGAGGCTATTGAGCTCGCGCCGCCTTTGCCCGATGACTCCGCCTGCGACTTCGACTGGCCGACCGCACCGTCCCTGTACGGCCGGACCACGAACGTCGGCGCGGTAAGCCCCGATCTCCTGGCGCGAGCCAGCCAGCACCTGGCACCTGGCACTGGGCCCCCTGGCCGCGGGTCCGCCTCGAGGTCGGCGGTGAGCGCGCCCACCGTCAGCGTCGTCATGCCGGCGTTCAACGCGGCAGCGTACGTCGACCGCGCGATCACGTCGGTGCTCCGCCAGACGGTGAAGAACATCGAGCTGCTTGTCGTCGACGACGGCTCGTCAGACGACACAGCCGCATTGGTCGCCCGGCGGGCGGTCCTCGATGAGCGCGTGCAGCTGTTCCGCCAGGCGAATGCGGGCCCCGGACCGGCGCGCAATACCGCCTTCCAGGTCGCGAAGGGACGGTTCTTCGCGTTTCTCGACAGCGACGACGCGTGGACGCCGACGTTTCTCGAGCGGCAGGTCTCGATCCTCGAGGACCGCCCGGAGATCGACGTGGTATTTGGCAACGCATGGTGCCACGGCGGCCCGCGCGACGGCAAGCCGGCGCGTCCGACGAGTGCAGATCCGCGCCGCCTTCAGCTCGCGGACCTTCTCGCGGACGACAACCTGCATTTCATCATGGCGGTCTTCCGCCGCGAGTTGATCGACCGCGTTGGTGGGTTCGATCCCGCGCTTCCTGACGAACGAAGAGTACGAGATGTGGCTGCGGGCTGGCCTCGCCGGTTGCACGTTTGCCCGCAATCCCGAACCGCTCGGCTGGTACACCTGCCGGCCCGGCAGCCTGTCGTCGTCAGACACAAGAATGCTCGAGGGCGCTCTGCGCGTCCTCGCACACACGCGGCGGTCACTGATCGTGGGTTCGCCCGAGCATGCGACGCTGGACCTGTCGGCAGCTCAGTACGAAGCGGACCTGGCGGCAGCGCGGGTCCGCGACAGCCTGATTCGGAAAGATGCGTCGGCGGCGCGGATCCATTTGGCGGCGCTCCACCGGCGGCGCGGTGGCTGGATGTTGGCGCTCGCCGCGAGGTTGCCGCGCGCAGCGATGGCGTTATATCGCTTCCGGCAAGCGGGGCGAAGTGCAGCTTGAGCGTGCGCCGCGTGGTCGACAGCACGGCGGGTGCATTGCTGCTCGAACATCGGTCAGCGTCCTCGACCGGCTGCGATATCACGTCCGCGTGTCGAGCCCGAGACCGCTGGGGGTTGATTTGTGACCGACCAGGCTCGAGGAGCTGCCGCCGATGCGGCCGTCTCTGTTGTCATCCCGACATTCAACCGGGCGGCGCCGCTTGGGGCAACGCTCGATTCGCTCGCGCGCCTTCAGACTCGCTCGGTCCCCAACTGGGAAGTCGTCGTCGTCGACAACAACTCGTCAGACGACACCGCCGCTGTCGTGCGGAGTCGTCAGGCCACCTTCCCGGTTACGCTGCGCTACGAGTATGAACGCGCGCAGGGCCGCTCCAACGCGCTGAATCGCGGCATTTCCGCCAGCAGGGCCCCGGTGATCGCGTGCATCGACGACGACGTCGTCGTCGCGGACCGCTGGCTCGACGAGGCGATCGGTCCATTGATCACGCCGGAACGCGGAATCGACTACACGGGCGGACCGGTGCAACCGATCTGGGAGGCGGCGCGGCCGACCTGGTTGTCGTCGACGCGAGCGGATCTCTGGGGCGCGGTTGCAATCCTCGACTACGGACCCGAAGCGTTCATCTTCGAAGAGCGGCGGCGGGTTCCGCTCGGCGCGAACATGGCGATGCGACGAACGCTGGTCGATAAGATCGGCGGATTTAGTCCGCGGCTGGGCCGTTCGTCCGGAACGCAAATCCTCGGTCAGGAAGTGCCGGAGTTCCTCGGCCGCGCCCGGGCGGCGGACGGCCGCGGCCTGTATGTGCCAGGCATGCTGGTCCGGCATCACGTGCCGGCGAGCCGTCTCACGAAGACCTACTTCCGTCGATGGTGGTACGGCAAAGGATGCTCGCGTGTGGCGCTCGAACGGCTGCAGCCGATCAACGAACTCGGCGTTGATCTCCAGCACGTGCCGCACTTCCTGCGAATGCCGCGGTTCATGTGGCGCAGCGCGGGCGAGGCGATCTACGGGTGGGTCCGCGGGGCCCTGCGGTTCGATGCTGAAGAGCAATTCAGGCACGAAGTTATGCTGTGCTATTTCGCGGGATACGTTGCAGCTCGTTATGAGGAAACGTCCACAAGGGGACGTCATTTCGGCGTGCACTAATGAGCTGGGTCGCAACCCACCGGGTTATCAATTAGTCGTGACCTCCCCGCGAAACGACACCTTCCGGTCTGACGAGGCGCCCTCCAAGCTGGTCGCTAAGAACGTCGCGGGCCGCTACGCTGCCTTCGTAGTCGATGCGGTAGTCGGCCTGGTGCTGCTGCCATTCAACGTGTCACACCTTGGATCAGCCGCCTATGGCATCTGGATGCTCGCATCCTCGGTCACGATTCATTTTTCCATTCTCGATCTGGGCTTCGGTGGTGCGTTCGTCCGCTTTGTCGCGCGCTATCGTGCCCGGCGCGACCCCGGGGCACTCAACGAAGTTGCCAGCACGTTGTTCTTCGTCTACGCAGGCGCTGGCCTGCTCGTCTACATCATCGTGGCGGTAGTGGCGTTCAATCTCGGCGCGCTGTTCCGCCTCACGCCGGAGCAGGCGGAGGTCGGCCGTTGGCTGCTCTTGATCATCGGCGTCCAGGTGGCGCTCAACTTCCCGTTCAGCGTCTTCGGGGGCGTGGTCAACGGATTCCAGCGGTACAACGTGAACGCAGGGGTTGCCATCGCCAGCAGCGTCGCAGTTGCGGCAGTCAACATCGGCGTGCTCGTCGCCGGTTACGGGCTCGTACCCCTGGTGCTGGCGACGACATCCGTGCGGGTCGTAACCTATATCGCCTACTGGCGCAATGCGGCCCGTACCTACCCGGCGCTGCGCCTCTCGCCGTCGCTGTTCCGTCGCAAACGCCTCCGCGAGCTGATGGGGTTCAGCGTTTACTCGTTACTGATCGATATGGGGTCCGGCTCAACTATCAAGTCGATCAGCTCGTCATCGGCACGTTTCTCGGCGTCGCTCCTATCGCAGTCTGGGCTCCCGCATCGCGAATTGTCACGGTCGTGCAGCAGCTGACCAACCAGCTCAATGCCGTACTCTTCCCCGTCGTTGTCGACAGCGACGCGGTGGCGCGGGCGGATCGGCTGCGGCGCATCTTCCTGCATGGCACGCGGCTGTCGCTTGCGATGGTGCTGCCGATTGGCGTGACGCTCGTCGCTCTTGCGGATCCCCTCATTCACGCCTGGGTCGGTTCTCGCGTCAGCGAAATGCAGGGCAGCGTCCCTGTTCTGCAGATCCTGTCAATGGCCGTCATCATTCGCGTCGGTGCTGGTACGGCAACCACCCTGCTCAAGGGCGGCGGGATGCACCGTCTAATGGCGTCGGTCAGCATGGCGACGGGCATCGTCAACCTGGTCGTCAGCGTCGCGCTCGTTCGACCGCTGGGTCTGATCGGCGTGGCGCTCGGCACCCTGGTTCCGGTCGTGTGCAGCACCTGTTTCTTCGTCTATCCAGCCGCTTGCCGGCGCGTCGAGCTGCCGCTGCGTACGCTGGCAGCGCAGGCGATCTGGCCGGCGCTGTGGCCGGCTCTGACGCTTGGGGCGGTGTATTTCGCGATGCCTCCCGACCGCGTACCCGAACGCTCACCATGGTCGCGCTGCAGTCGATGGTTGGCGGTCTGTTCTATCTGGCGGTCTTTGGCCTCGTGGCGATTAGCCGCCGCGATCGCGAGATGTACACAGCGGTCGCGTCACACCTGCGGTATCGGCCGCGTCTCGCATCAGCGCAGGCCTGAGCGGCCCGAGCCGACATCCTGATACCTAGTCCAGGGCCAACAGGTCGTGACTCATGCAAGGACTCAGGAATGGAACGGATGTCCACGCTTGACCAGAGTGCAGGTCACCACGGATGTTCCGAATTCGCGGAGCACTGGCGCAGTGAGCCACCGGTGGCCATGGATCGGCCGGATGTCATACCGTTCGAAGCGGAACGGACTTGCAGCCACGAGGCGCTCGAACCGCCGCACGGTCATCGCGTTCAGCCCGCATTCGGCGATGCTGCGTGCTTTCTGCTCCGGACGGAACTTCTTGCGCCAGCGAAGCAAGACCTTCTCGCTGAACACGAGATGTGCCCACGGGAAGACTGAAAAGATGTGACCGCCCAGCGGGTGGTACCAGGGCGGACCAAAGGATGCGACGACTTTTCCATGAGGCGCGAGGTAGGCGTCCATGATTCGCAGGATCTCTCCGGGATCCTTGAAGTGCTCGAACGAATCCATTGAGACGATCAGATCCGCCGGTTCGTCGGGGGCGGTCATGAAGACGCACCGATCCGCCACTCCGGCCGAGGCAGCGCGTTGCCGCGCCTGTTCGATGAACGCCTCACGGATCTCGATGCCGAGGACCCGTCGCGCTCCGCGCTGTGCCATTTCGACCGCCTCGGCGCCTGGGCCACAGCCAAAGTCGAGAACAGTCTTGCCCTGAATCTCGGCGAAGAACGCTTCTCCGAGCAGCGCCTGCAGCTTGCCGGTGGTCTCGTAGACGCTCCCGTTCATGTAGCCGCGGGGATTTTCGATTGGCGCGATCCACGTCAGCAGCCTGTCACCGACCGTGCCACCAATGAGCCCCATCTCTTTTCCTCCCGGCCGCGTGAAAGGCGCAGCCTACGTGGACAGCGCTCGTCGCCGCCACGGCGCCACCGGAACGGGCGCAACCGTGCGCTGCTCGCCCGCTTCCCGCGCGGCGAGACGTTCCCGTGCGATCTCGCGGCCGGCGACCGCCAGCGCGAACACGTAATAGAACGTCCAGTTGAACGCGACCGAGGCGAAGAAGGCGCAGACCATCCAGCCGACCAGGCCGGCCAGCATGCCTTTCGCGTTCATGTCGATCACCTTCTGCTCCAGCGGTGTCAATGTGGTCGCGGCGGCGTGGCGATTTCTCTTCGTCGGGCCCCGAATGAAACGCCGCGCCGCAAAGCAGGACGTGAAAGCCCGCCAGACCAGGAACGCGAACGCGCAGAACCCGAAGATGCCCAGTTCAGCAGCGACCTGCAGCCACACGTTGTGCGTCACCCGCCAGCGCTCGACCATCATGTCGCCGTCGTAGTTCACGAACTGGCCCGCGCCGATCCCGGTAATCGGGTTTTCGATGAACACCTGCAGACCTTGCCTGAACAACTGAATCCGTTGCTGGCGCGAACCGGTCTGGTCCTCGTCCGGGTTGGTAATCGACGCCATGCGGTCCCAGAACGCGCTCGGCATCAGCGGCGTCGCGATCAGCGCGGAGAAGATGAGGGCGAACACGACCGTCGGCCGCTCACGTATCGCGTAGTACACGACGACCGCCCCCATCGCGCCGATGCCGATGAACCCGGCACGCGACTTCGTGAGGACGATCGCCATAGCCATCACGAGGACGATCCCGGCAGCGACGACGCGCCTGAAGAGCCGGTGGTCCTGGAAGACGATGATCAGCGCCGGCGCCATGAAGACGATCAGGTTCATCGCCAGATCGTTGGGATTCCCCATGAACCCGCCGACCGCTCCGCGCAGGCGATCTCCCTCCATGAGGTTCACGCCGCGCGCGTAATCGTAGATACCCCGCACTGAGAGGTAGCCGCAGATCAGGATGATCAGCCAGGTCATCTGCGATAGGCGCCTGGGCGTTGAGATCGTGCTCATCATCAACGTGAAAATCAGGATGATCTTCACGTAGACGTCGCTGAACAGCGCCAGCGACCCCCCGGGCCAGAACGAGAACGGCATCGTGACGACGATCACCGCGCCCAACGCGAGCACACCGACAACTTCCGGGTTGATGCGCGCGATCGGCTGCCCGGAGGTCATCCGTCGTGCGGCCATCGCCGCGAGCCCGGCAATCGCGGTCAACTCGGCGAGGTGCAACGGCGTCAATGCCTTCACGTGATCCTGCGGCCGGAAGAAGAGGACCGCGGTGAACGCGATCATCCACAGGTAGTCCCAGTCGTAGCGCTCGCGCACCGCGGCCGCCAGGCGGTGTGTGGCCGTCGCGACGCGCGAGGGGCGCGGCGGGGCCGCCGCCGCGCGGCTGCCGACCGACAGCCGACGCAGAACGCGGGCCGACGGACACGTTGAAGGTCAGCCTTTCCATTGTCACCGCCAGATCCGCCGCCGCGTCACCACGGCGAAGAGCCCCGCGACCGCCGCGTAGTTCATCAGCACGAACGCGTACGCGACGCGTGCGAGACGCGGCAGCGGGCCGTTCATCACGCCGGCCCTCGTGCCGGCACGCCGAGCTCGTCGTGCAGCGCCGGCATCCGCATGCGGTGATCCAGCAGCGCGCCGTAGCCCGCGAGCGCGAGGAATGCCACCTCGCCGGCAACCATGCTCAGGTAGAAGACGCTGTGCTGGCGCGAGCGCAAGGCTCGAGAAGAATGCCGCGAGCAGCGCATACGGCACGAGCAGCCGGCAGATCTTGTGCGACACGTACTGGAACCACACGGGGTTGCGCCAGGGCGCCAGGAGCCGTGGCTCGAGACCCAGAATCTGGAAATTGCCGGCGAGCGTCCGCACCTTGCGCCGCGACTCCGCGCCGGCATCGGCGGGCGCGCGGTCGAACGCCTGCGCACGTTCCTCGAACACGACGCGGAACCCCGACATGACCACCCGCATCGGGGTGAGCACGTCGTCCAGGATCGTGCCGTCCGGCAGCGGCGACCACAGGCTGCGCCGAATCGCGTAGATCGCGCCAGTGGCCCCGAGCGTCGATCCGACCGCGCTCTCGAGCCGCCGCAGGTGCTTTTCATACCGCCAGTACAGGCCGACGCCGTCGCCGATCGTCGACTCGAATCCGACGTCGGCGGTCGCCGCTCGTTCGGCGTTCGGACGCCACACGCGTGCTCGCCGGTCTCCGGCGCCGTTTTCCGTCGCGCCGGTTCGTGAAGAGCGCCGATTCGCAATCGAGCAGCAGTTCTCCCGTAACGCCGCCGATTGCCGGGTCCGCAAACGGCGCCACGAGCTGGCGCAGCGCGTCCGGCGCGAACCTCTGCCGTGCATCGGCAAACACGACGATGTCGAACTTTGCCCGCGCGACGCCGGCGTTCAGGGCAAGCGCCTTTCCGCCATGCGAGACCTCGATGAGCTCGACGAACGGCCGATAGCGGGCCGCCACATCGGCCGTGCCGTCCGTGGAGCCGTCGGAGACGACGATGATCTGACGTCGCGCCGGCGGGTAGTCGAGCGATCGCAGGTTGTCCAGCCGCGCGCCGAGCCGCGCCGCCTCGTTGCGGGCCGCAATGACGATTGACACGCCCGGCAGCCCCGTCCGCCCGTTTGCGTCAGCGCCCGGCCGGCGTCGCGCCCTGCTCGTGGCCCAGACCCGCAGCAGCACCGGATAACCGGCGTACACGTAGGCCACGAACGCGATCGAGAGCCAGAAGGTCAGCTCCATGCCGGTCCTACGCGGCGTTTGCCGCGAGCGGTTCGCGAACGGCTGGTGCCGGCGCGCCGAGCTTCAGCACGTGGGCGTGCTCGCCGGCGATCGCGTTGCGCGTGTCGACGACCAGCGCCGACGCCAAGCGCACCATGTCGTAATCGACGGTGCGGTGATCGGTCAGAATCGCCACGCAATCGGCCGCCGCCAGCGCCTCGGGTGTGAGCGGCTCGGTCGTCAGGTCGAACCCGCCGGGCCAGTGGCGCGCCTGCAGCGCCGGCACGTACGGATCGGCGTACTGCACCACCGCACCCTTCTGGTGCAGCAGCGTCATGACGTCCAGCGACGGCGACTCGCGGATATCGTCGATGTCGCGCTTGTAGGCGACGCCGAGCACCAGGACGGTCGATCCATTCAAGGGCTTGCGGTGCCGGTTGAGCGCGTCGGCGATCTTGTCGACCACGAAGTGCGGCATCGCCCCGTTGATTTGACCGGCCAGCTCGATGAACCGCGGGTCGAACCCGCTCTGCTTCGCCTTCCATGAGAGGTAGAACGGATCGATCGGAATGCAGTGGCCGCCGAGCCCCGGCCCGGGGAAGAACGGCATGAACCCGAAGGGTTTCGTCGCTGCCGCGTTCACGACTTCCCACACGTCGATCTGCAGGCGGTCGCACATCAGCGCGATTTCGTTGACCAGGCCGATATTGACCGCCCTGAACGTGTTCTCGAGCAGCTTGACCATCTCGGCGACCTGCGGCGAGCTCACGCGGACGATGCGCTCGATCGCGGCGCCGTAGAGCGCGGCCGCCAGATCGGTGGAAGCGGGGCCGACCCCGCCGACGACCTTGGGGACGTTGTGGGTATTGAACGATGGGTTGCCTGGATCGACGCGCTCCGGCGAGAACGCCAGGAAGAAGTCGGTGCCGGCGCGCAGCCCGCCGGCCTCCAGCATCGGCTTCACCAGTTCCTCGGTCGTGCCCGGATAGGTCGTCGACTCGAGGATGATGAGCATCCCCGGGCGCAGGTGCTCGGCAATCCGTTCGACCGCGGACACGATGTACGACATGTCCGGATCCTTGGTTTTCCGGAGCGGCGTCGGCACGCAGATATTGATGGTGTCGAGCTCGGCGACGACCTCGAATCCGGTCGTCGCGCGGAGACGGCCCTCGGCGACGAGCCGCGCCACCTCCGCCGTCGGCACGTCGGGGATGTACGACGTGCCCTGCTGGACAGCGTCGGTCTTGCGGGCGTCGAGATCGATGCCAGTCGTGTGATAGCCGGCGCGCGCGAACTCGACGGCCAGCGGCAGCCCGACATACCCGAGACCGACCACGCCGACGCGGGCGGTGCGCTGGTCGATGCGCTCACGAAGCGCGGCGGCGGACGAACGCGAATGGCTCACAGCGAATCCTCCAGCACCGGTTCGATCCCGAACAGCGTGTCGCTCACACGCCGCCAGAAGCTTCGGGTCTCTCGACGCTGCACGACATAGCGATAGGGGCGTGCGGGCGGTTCGCGCCGCGGCGGCCAGTGTGCGACGGCCTGCGGCCGGGCCGGCGATTCGGACGACGACTGAGCGGCAGCCGCGTAGCGAGGCGCCTCAGGTCCGTCGGCGGCCGGCGGCGGCGAAGGGACGGCGGCAGCTGTCTTCAGAATGCGGTGCTGTTCCGCGAGGACCCGACGCTGTTCCGCAACCTCCCGCTCGCGATCGGCAATCTGCTTCTCGCGCTCGCGGAGCTGGCGCTCGCGCTCGGCGAGCTGGATATCGGCCGTCGCGGCCGCACGGACCGGCGGCGGCGCGGCCAGCGCTGAGAATGCCGCCGGCGATGCCACTGCCGCCGGGACGGCGATCGGCTGCGGCATCGGCGGCGGCTGGACTGGCGCGGCGACCGGCTGCGGCGTCGTCCGCAATCCCACTTCTCCGGCCGTTTGCTCCACCGGGACCACCGAGGCGCTACGCTCGGGGTTCGGCTGCAGGCCGAGCACGCCGGTGGCGTCGAGATCGGCGATGACGTCCTGGATCAGCGGCTCGTCGATTTCCGAGCGCTCCTCGCCGTAGCCGAACACGAGCGTCGCGTCGGCGATGACGTTGATCAGCCGGGGGATCCCGCCGCTGCGGTCGTGAATCCGATCGGTCACGCACGCGCGGGAATTCCAGCGGGGCGCCGATCGCCGCGCGCGCCAGGCGGTGGTTGATGTAGCGCGCGGTTTCTTCGGCGTCGAGCGGCAGCAGGTGATGGCTGACCGTGATCCGCTGCCGGAGCTGCTCGAGCTCGGGCCGCGACAGCTTGTCGCGCAGGTCGGGCTGGCCGATCAGGAGGATCTGCACAAGCTTCGATTTCTCGGTCTCCATGTTCGAGAGCATCCGGATTTCTTCGAGCGCAGGCAGCGAGAGGTTCTGCGCCTCGTCGATCACCAGCATCACCATCCGGCCGGCCGCGCGCTCGTTGACCAGGAACTCGCCGAACGCCTTCAGCATGGCCGGCTTGCTCATCCCGGCCGGTTCGAGCCCGAGGTCGATCATCGCGGCCTCGATCAGCTCGCGCGGATCGAGCAGCGTGTTCATCACGCGGGCGACCGTGATCCGGTTGTCGACGTTGCGCAGCAGGGTCTGCAGCAGCGTCGTCTTGCCCGACCCGATCGCGCCGGTGATCACGACGAAGCCGGCGTGGCTCTCGATCCCGTAGCGCAGGTAGCCCAGCGCTTCGCTGTGCATCTTGCTCGGATAGAGATAGTCGGGATCTGGCGTCAGGGCAAAGGGCCGTTCGCGAAGCCGATAGAAGCGTTCGTACATGTTGTCTCTCCGTTACTCGCCGACGGCCGGCGACAGCGAGGCCCGCCGATCGGCCTCGATTGCCGGAAGGATCTCGGACACCGCGCGCTGGTAGTCCTCGGGGAAGTCGATCTCGGTCCACGGGTAGCCGCGCGTGCCGATGGCGTGCAGCGGCCGGATGCGCGCGAACTCGGCGAAGGCGCGCGGCGCCCAGTCGCGCAGCCCGCCGGCGGCGACCCGCTCGTCGAGAATCGCGGCGAGCAGCCGCGCGCCCTCCGCGCCGAACTTGACGACGCCGACGTTCTCGCCGTCCGCGGCATCGGCCGCCATCGCCTTCGAGATGTCGACGACGCGGCCGCGGCCGTGTCTGCACCTTCATCTCCTCGTCGCCGAGCGGCGACGCGTCGTCCTCCTGGTAGGCGACGAGCAGCGCGTCGTCGTAGCGCGCGGTCAGCAGGTCGTCGAGCAGCTGCGGGATGGAGCAGCACGTCGCAGTTCATGACGACGAACCCGTCCAGCAGCAGAGGTCGTGCCAGCCACAGCGAGTACAGGCTGTTGGTCTGCGCGAACCGCGTGTTCTCCACGAACTGCACGCCGCGGCCGCAGCTGCGCCGGACCCGCTCGGCTTCGCAGCCGACCACGACGACGATGTCGTCGATGCCGCAGGCGCGCAGGACCGAAATCTGCCGCTCGACCAGCGTCAGGCCGCCGACGCGCGCCAGGCATTTCGGCAGGTTGCCGGCGGTGCCATTCAGGCGCGCGCCCTTGCCGGCCGCCAGCACCACGCCCCTCATCGGCCGCTCCAGGTCATTTCGCTCCCTTTCCGAACAGGATGACCTTCACCGTATCGAGCACGATCGTCAGGTCGAAGAAGATCGACATGTGCTTGATGTAGTAGAGGTCGTAGCGCAGCTTCTCCATCGCGTCCTCGATCGACGAGCCGTACTGATACTTGACCTGCGCCCAGCCGGTCAGGCCGGGCTTGACGGCGTGGCGCTGCACGTAGAACGGGATCTCGCGCGCCAGCTGCTCGACGAAGAACGGCCGCTCCGGGCGCGGGCCGACGAAGCTCATGTCGCCGCGCATCACGTTCCACAGCTGCGGCAGCTCGTCGAGGCGGCTGGCGCGGATGAAGCGGCCGACGCGCGTGACGCGGTCGTCCCCGTCGCGCGCCCAGACCGGCTGGCCGGCGGGCTCCGCGTCGGTGCGCATCGACCGGAACTTGTAGACGGTGAAGATGCGGCCGTTCTCGCCGACGCGGTCCTGGCTGTAGAGCACCGGGCCCGGCGAGTCGAGCCGGATCGCCAGCGCCGTCAGCGCCATCAGCGGCGCCGCCAGCATGAACCCGATCATCGACAGCGAGAGATCGAGCATCCGCTTCACCACCCGGGTCAAGCGCGACGCGCGGAAGCCGTCCGAGAAGATCAGCCAGCTCGGCTTCAGGTCGTCGATCAGGATCTTGCCGGTCAGACGCTCGTAGGTCGTCGTCGCGTCCTCGACGCGGACGCCGGACAGCTTGGCCTGCAGGAGCTCCTGGATCGGCAGCCGGCCGCGCCGATCGGAGAGGCCGACGATGATCCGCTCGACATGGTGCTCGGCGATGATCGCCCGCAGATCGGCCGCCTTGCCGAGCACTTCGTGGTGCCGCACCATCTCGATACCCTCGCCGTCGTCGACGAACCCGACCAGCCGGTAGGCGAAGTCGTGCTGCCCGCCGATCTGCCGCGCGACCAGCTGCGCGGCATGGCCGGTGCCGACGACCAGCACGCGCTCCTCGAGGTACGGATCGTGCGCGAAATAGTTGAACGCCACCCGCCAGGTGGCGACCGCAATCACGAATACGCCGAGCGCGGTCAGAAACGTGCTCGGGTCGAGGATCAGCGACGGCACCGTCACGCAGGCCGCCGCCAGGACGATCGCGGCGGCGCCGGTCGCCTGCAGCAGCCGGATGATCACCTCGCGGCTGGAGTGCACGACGTCAGGTCGTAGAGGTCGTTGTAGTAGAAGCACAGCTGGCACAACGCGGTGACGAGCGCGATCTTCAACGCGATCGCCGACGGTGCCTCGCTCGAATCGTGGAGGTTCGCGGCGAGCACCATCGAGCCGGAGATGAGCACCAGCTCGAAGCCGAACACCGTCAGCCCGCGACCCGAAACGTTGCGATTGAACACCTGCATCGAAGCCTGTGGCTAGAGGCTGGGGTCTGGGGACTAGCTGTTAGTCCTGAGCCCCTCGTCCCCAGCGTCCTAGTTGCTCACCGCCTCATACCGGTAGTCCTGCTCGACACCGGATTCGTTCAGGACGACGCCGAGCAGGCGTGAGGAGTCGAAGGCGCGCAGCGCGTTCTCGATGGCAGGCTTCGGCGTGACGCCGGCGCGGACCACCATCAGCGAGCCGTCGACGAGCGGCGCGAGGATGGCGACGTCGGCCAGCGGCAGCACCGGCGGGGTGTCGAGGATCACGCGATCGAAGCGCGTGCGCAGATGGTCGAGCAGCCGGCGCATCGCCGTCGATCCGAGCAGCTCCGCCGGATTGACCGGCGTCGCGCCGGCGGTCAGCAACGTCAGGTTGTGATCGGGCATGAACCGCATCGCATCCGTCAGCTCGACGGCGCCCGACAGGTAGTCGGAGAGCCCCGGGCCCAGGCGCCAGACCAAACAGGTGCTGCAGCGACGGTTTGCGCAGGTCGGCTTCGACGAGCACCACGCGCCGCTGGAGCTCCTGCGCCATCGTCAGGGCGAGGTTTGCGGCGGTAACCGACTTGCCCTCGCCCTTCTGCGGGCTGGTAATCAAGCACGGTGCGCAGCGCGCCCGAGCCTTCCGCCTGGGCGAGGCGAGTGCGGAGCGATCGGGTACTGCTCGGCGGCGGGCGACTTCGGCGCGAGCGCCGCGACGAGCAGCGGGTTGAGATTCGCCGAGTAGCCGGTGATCGCACTCTTCGAGCGGCGCGCCGCCGAGACCCGTCACAGCCGCCGCTGGCGCGATCACCGCAGGTGCGGGCGGCGGCGTGATGGCGACCGCCACTGGCTCTCTCACGGAATCCGCAACGGTGAGGATCGGTGCGGTTGCTGTCGAGGCGGGCGGCTCGAACGGCACCATTCGACCGGTCCGCAGGACTGCGCCCTCGCGCTCGGCCTTCTCGAGGATGTTCTGGATGCGGCTCATATGCGTTCCTCTCTACAGGGCGGGCTCGATGCGCGGAATCTCGGCGAGCACCGGCAGCTCGAACTCATCCCGCAGGGCACGGACGTCGTGAACGGATCGGTCGAGGTATTCGCGGCCCATCACACCGGCGCCACCGATGACCAGGCCGGCGCCGAGGGCCATCAACATCACGCGCAGCGCGCTGGGCTTGAAGGGACTGGACGGGAAGCTCGCCGGCACGAGAATCGAGAACTGCTCGCCGCCTTGCGTCCGCATCAACTCCTCGTTGAGCAGCGCGGCTTGCCGGCGCTCCTTGAGCTTTCCATAGGCTTCGCGTTCGAGGTCGTACTCCCTCGTCAGCGACAGCATTTCCTGTTCGACGCGCGGCGCCGCCTCGACCCGCGCGCGGTACCTGGCCGATGCCGCCTTCGGCGGCCTGCTGCTGCCGCTGCAGCTCGGCGATGCGCATTCGTGCCGTATTGCGATCGTTGACGAGCCGGCGGTATTCGGGATTGGCCTGTAGCGCCGGTGCCCGATCCTTGGCTGGCAGCTCGCGCTCAGCGGCGGCGATCCTTTCTGCCGTGGCGAGCTCTTCCTTCAGGCGCACGACCTCGGGGTGCTTTTCGGTGAAGCTCGAGCTGGGCTTCCGCGAGCTCGCTGCGCAGCGTCAGGATGCGCGCCTGCGTCGAGAGCGCGGTGCCGCCGTTGATCGGGCCGGCGTCGAGCCCGCGCTCCATCTCCTCGACCTGCCGGTCAAGGAGCGACAGACGGTCCTGCTCGCCGCGAATTTGCGTGGCGTTCGACTCCACCTGACGCCGCAGCCCATCGACCATCTGAAGATTGGCGCCGGTCTGCGAAGGCAGCCGGCCCATGTACGCTTCCTTTGCGGTTCGCAGCCGGCCTTCGAGCGCGGTCAGCCGCTCCTCGCTGGCCCGCAACTGCAGGGTGATGAATTCGGCGGTGTCCTGCGCGCGGAGCTCGCGCGGACCGACTGTTCTCTTCAACGAAGACCTGAGCGACGCGATTGAGGATCCGCTGCGCGTCGGCGGCGGTGCTCTCGGTGTAGATCGACGTCGTAGCTGTCGAGCTGCTCGCGCTGATCGGGCGTCATCGCGCCCTTGATGGCCGACGACGAGAAGCTCACCGCGAGGCCGCGGTTCAACTGGTTCACCGCCGCGTCGATCGATTCCTGCTGGTCGAGCCCTTCGAGGCGCGCCGCGCGCTCGAGGACCGGCCGGCTGCGCAGCTGCTGCGCCATGGCGCGCGTGCGCTCGGCCGCGATCGGCGGCCGCGGCCGCCGACCATGTTGGCCGCGACGCGCGGCGTGCTGATGCCGATCGTCGCCGTCGACTGATAGCTGCGCGGCAGCAGCCAGATCGAGCAGCAGCGCCGATAACGATCGACAGCCCGACCGGGACCATGAACCACCACTTGCGCCGGTTGAACGCCGAGACGTAATCGAGCGGGTCGAAACGAGGCTCTTCCATCACTGCATCCTCACTGGTCTGGACGTGGTGATCACGAAGCCGAGGCGGTTGCGATCGATGTCGCCGCCAGGGATCGAATCGTCGTCTGGAAGCGCTCTCGAGTAGAAGCCTTCGACGCGGACCCACGGACGGGGCGCGTAACCGATGGCTGCGAGCGGAACGGCGTCGTGCGCAGGCGGAGCCGCCCCGGTGCTCATCAGCAGCGGCTTGTTGTCGCGCCAGCGAGAAGATTGCGTCGGTGTAGAGCCGCCGGCTGTCGAACAGCGGCGTGTTGGTACGACGCGGTGACGTCCTGACTCTCCACGGCGCCGCCGATAGCCGAACGACGGCATGAACATCCGCTGGTAGCCGACGATGAAACGCGCGATCGCACCGACCCAGTCTGCGGCGCCGCTGAATCCCGGCGCATGCTGCGCCGGCGTAATCAGCGTCGCCGGGACGTAGTCGAAGCCAGCGCCGCCGCTCACGGTCCAGGCCTGCGTCAGTCTGGTAGTCGACCTCGGCGCGCATGCGCGTGAAACGTGCAGGCGCTCGAGCGTCGTCGACCGCACGACGCGTCCGGCGCAGGCTATAAGCTGCCGCCGAGCCGAGCCGCGCGTTCACACGCCGTCGGTACGAGCGTGAGCGATTCGATAGACTCGCCGCCGCGCAGGTAGGGCAGCAGTTCGTCGGGCCGATCGAAGGTCACCTGCTGACCGACCAGCGACGTCGACAGCGAGTCGCGCTCGCTGAGCCGGTATTCCATCGATGCCGCGCAGCGACGACCGATCGCGCGCCGGTATGGCTGAACGGAATGCCGTCGAACTCGAGCGCGTCGGTCGACGGCGTGAGGCTCAGGTTGCCCTGCACACCCCAGCTCGACCCGCCGCGATTCCGTGCGGCTCAGACCGACTTGGACGTGCTGGTCCCACCGGTTGAACATCGAGAACGTTCGGTAGTCGAGCAGGCTGCCGCTGTATCCGGCGTTCATCCGCGTGCGGCGGCTGAGGAACGACAGGTCGGCCTGCGGAGAGTAGACCGAGATCAGATCGTTGTTGGACGTGTGTTGGCGGCCCGAAATCGGTCCTCCCGGACAGCGTCACGTTGTCGTCGTAGGTCTCCGAGAAGCCGAAGCTCGGAGTGAACGTCCACCCGGGCGCGCGAGGCCGGCTCCTGCGCGAGCGCCGCGCTTGCCGCCAGCACGACCAGCGCCGCGACGCCGGCTCTCGTCATGTGTCGCGTCATCGTGCTTCTCCAGCCCCCGGCCCTTGGTCCCTACCGGACGATCGACCGTGTCGCCGGCCTTCAAGTAGATCGGCCTGGTTTCGCCATCAATCGCGTCCTGGTAGTTGAAATGGAGCGTCTGGAGCCCGGCCGGGCCCTGGCGGAGGATCCGGATGTCCTTCTTGTTCGCCCACTCGTTGAACCCGCCGGCCATCGCGAGCGCCTGGACGATGTTCAGCGGGCCGTGGATCTGGACAGGGCCCGACTTTGCGACCTCGCCGGTAATGAACACCACTGAGCGACACCGCCTCCTGAACGATCACGGTGACGACGGGATTGGTCATGTATTCGCGCAACGACTTCGTGATCTGGTCGCGCAGCTCGAGCGGCGTGCGGCCGGTCGCATCGAGGTCGCCGACGAGCGGCAGGGTGATCTTGCCGTCCGGCCGGATCTGCAGCGACTGCGACAGCTGGGCGTCCTTGTAGACCTCGATGCGCAGCTTGTCGCCGGCGCCGAGCCGGTACTCGCCGACGACCGGCGACGTGTCGGCGCGCGTACGGCGGAGTCGGCGGCCGACAGGCCGCGGCGGCAGGAAAGGCGCGACCAGGACCGTCGGCTGCGGCGGCGAGACGCACGGCGGATGCGTGTATTCTTCATGGCTGCTCCCTCAGTTCTGATCGGATGAAGAGCGACGGGCCGCTGCGCCAGTTGACGAGCGGCCGCGACATGGCCTGCCGCTTCAGCGATTCGGCGTCGACCGCGTGGGTCGGATAGCAGGCGGCGCCGACCGCGATGCGCAGCGGCGTTCTGGAACTCGTAGTTCTCGATCCGCGCGACGAGCCGATCGATGACGCGCGTCGAGTGCTCGAAGTCGGCGTCGAGCAGCACCAGCGAGAGCGTGCCCTTGTCGGTGTGGCCGAGCAGATCGGTGTCGCGCACCTCGCGGCCGATGAGCTGCGCCACCTCCTCACCGTGCCGTCGTCGGCCGTCACCATCATCCCTTCCCACTCGCGGCTGGTTTCGAGCACGACCAGCGTCAGGAAGTTCTGCGAGCGCACGGCGCGCTTCAGCTCGCCGTCGAGCACGAACTCGAAGGCGCTCGGGCGTCAGCAGCCGCGAGCCCTCTTCGTAAAACGAACTGCTCGTCATGGTGCTAGGAGGCCTTGTCGAGGCCGTTTTCCTTGATCTTGTAGAGCAGGGCCTTGTAGCTGATGCCGAGGATCTCGGCGGTTTCCTTCCGGTTCCAGCGCGTCTGCTGCAGCATCTTGAGGATCAGCTCGCGCTCGGCTTCGCGCGCCGCCGTGCGCGAGATGTCCTTCAGCGAGACGTTGCCGGCTTCGGCCGCGGCGGCGGCCGTCGCGGCGTCGGGCGATCGCGGCGCCGGCGGCGGCGGCGTGGCGGCCGCCGGCGGCGCGGCGCACGGCCGCTGCGCAGGACGGCGCGGCGCGCTGCGATCGCCATCGCCATGCTGCTGCGTGAGCTCCTTGCGGATCGGCGCTTCGGTGCCGAGCACGACCATGCGCTTGATCAGGTTCTCGAGCTCGCGGACGTTGCCCGGCCAGTCGTGTTCCATGAACAGCCGCGATCGTTTCGCCGCTGACTCGAGTGCAGCGGCTTGTTGTACTGCACCGAGTACTTCTTCAGGAAGTGGTCGGTGAGCAGCGGGATCTCCTCGCGCCGCTCGCGCAGCGGCGGCAGCGTTGATCGACGACGACGTTGAGGCGGAAGTAGAGGTCCTCGCGGAACTGGCCCGTCGGCGACGGCCGTGCTCGAGGTCGCGGTTGGTGGCGGCGATCGACGCGGACGTCGACGTGCACGTCGTGCTTGCCGCCGAGCCGCGAGAACTCGCCGTCCTGCAGCACCTGCAGCAGCTTGGCCTGCAGCGGGAAGCTCATGTCGCCGATCTCGTCGAGGAACATCGTGCCGTGGTTGGCGAACTCGAACTTGCCGGGCTTGTGCTGGATGGCGCCGGTGAAGGCGCCCCTCTCGAACCCGAACAGCTCCGACTCGAGCAGCTCGGTCGGCAGCGCCGCGCAGTTCACCTTGACGAACGGCTTGTCGCGCCGGAGCGAGGCGCTCGTGCAGCGCGCGCGCGACGAGCTCCTTGCCGGTGCCGCTCTCGCCGCGAATCAGCACCGTGACGTCGGTGTCGGCGACGCGCTCGATCAGGTCGCGCACCTCGGCCATCCGCTCGCTGTTGCCGAAGAGCATCGTGTACTGCGACTGCGCCTTCAGCTGCTCGCGCAGCGTCGCGACTTCCTGGCTGAGCTGGCGCTGCTTCAGCGCGTTGCCGAGCAGGCACTTCGAGCTCGTGCGTCCTCGAACGGCTTGCAGACGAAGTCGGTGGCGCCGAGCTTCATCGCCTGGACGACGGTGGTGGTGCGGCCCTGGCCCGAGATCACGATGACCGGGACGTCGCGATCGATCTTCTTGAACGCGGCGAGCGCGGCGAGCCCGTCCATCGCGCCCGGCATGCACGACGTCGAGGAGCACCGCCGCCGGCCGCTCGGCGTGGAAGCGCTCGACCGCTTCGTCGGCGTTGCGTAACGTGATCGCGCTCGTAGCCGCGCGCGGCCAGGAACGTGCGGAGGAAGCTGCACATCGCCAGGTCGTCGTCGACGACCATCACCTGGGGCTGTTCGAGTCATGCGCGGCCGTGCCCGTTGACGCAATCGTGCGGCTGAGTCGTCGACACGCGCGTCAGTTGAGCAATGCAGGTGCCAGAGCGGAAAAGCTCTGGCGCGAGTGGCGAAAAGCGCGGTTATCGAGGGAACGCGCGTTCGCGAGCAGAAATCAGCGGAAGCGACGACTTCGCGACTCGGTACGTGTCGCTACGTTGCCTCGGCGTGATGCCAGTGCTGAAGCTGAGCACGCGCTGACCAGTTACGTGCTGCTGATCCCGCATTCCTTGATCTTGTTGAGCAGGGTCTTGTAGCTGACGCCGAGCTGCTCGGCGGCGCGGCGGCGGTTCCAGTGCACCTGGCGCAGCGTGTCTTCGATGATCGCGCGCTCGGCCTTCGAGCGCGGCCTGCTTGCGCGACGTCGGCGAGCCGCGAGCCGGCCGGCGCCGTGCGCAGCGGCACCTCCGGCTCGGGCTCGTCGTCGCTCGGTCGTCGGCCTCGAAGTCGTCCGGCTCGTCGGCGGTCGCGACGCCGGCGCGCGCGCCGGCGCCGACGCCGCGCCGATGCGTAGGCGGGCATCTGGCGCGGCGCGCGCGACATCTCCCGGACGACCAGCTGCTCGTCCTGGAGGATGACGATCCGCTTGATCATGTTCTCGAGCTCGCGGATGTTGCCCGGCCACTCGTAGGTCAGGAACAGCTCGCTGCAGCTCGTCGCGACAGCTGGCGCACCGGCCGGTTGTAGCGCTGCGCGTAGCGATCGATGAAGAAGTCGCGTGAGGTGCGGGATCTCGTCGCGGCGCTCGCGCAGCGGCGGCACCGTGACCTCGATGACCTTGAGCCGGTAGTAGAGGTCCTCGCGGAACTCGCCGCGCAGCATCATCGCCTCGAGGTCGCGGTTGGTGGCGGCGACGACGCGGACGTCGACGTTGATCGGCTTGTTGCTGCCGAGCTTGGTGAACTGCGCGTCCTGCAGCACGTGCAGCAGCTTGGCCTGCAGCGGCGGCCTTCATCTCGCCGATCTCGTCGAGGAAGATCGTGCCGGTGTCGGCCTGCTCGAACTTGCCGATGCGCGTCGTGGCGGCGCCGGTGAACGCGCCCTTCTCGTGGCCGAACAGCTCGCTCTCGAGCAGCTCGGCCGGCAGCGCGGCGCAGTTCACCTTCACGAACGGCCGCTCCTTGCGCGGCGAGCGCTGGTGGATCGCGCGCGCGACCAGCTCCTTGCCGACGCCGCTCTCGCCGCGGATCAGCACGGTGACGTCGCTGTCGGACACCTGCTCGATGACCGAGCGCGATCGTCTGCATCTCGGGGCTGTCGCCCCAGAAGAGGAACGCGCGATCCTGGTCGTCGCTCAGCTGCCGGCGCAGCTCGGTGATCTCGCGACACGAGGCGGGTCTTCTCGATCGCGCTCTTGATCGCGGCGTCGAGCGCGATCTCGCCGAGCCCTTCCGGATCGTCGGGCTTGACGACGTAGTCGGCGGCGCCGAGGCGCACCGCCTCGACGATGGTCGACGCCTGCTCGCGGCCCGACAGCATGATGACCTGCAGATCGGGCTTCGCGGCCTTGAGCGCCCTCAGCGTCTCGAGCCCGTTCATGCCCGGCATCATCACGTCGAGCAGCACGATGTCGGGCGGATCGCCCTGCTTGACCGCGGCGAGCATCTCGTCGCCGCGCGAGTACGAGCGGGTCTCGTAGCCGCGCAGCGACAGGAACGTCCGCAGGTAGTTGGCGAACGCCGAATCGTCGTCGACGATGGCGACGTAAGGGCTTCTTCAACGGTTCAACTCCGCTAAGGGGAAGCGAGACGATCAGCGCATGACCGTCCGGCGAGGCCGGCGTCGGACTGCCCGCGAGCCGGCGACCAGACGCGCCCGCCGTAGCGCGCTCGATGACGCGCCGCGCGATCGGCAGCGCGAGGCCGAGGCCGCCGCGCTTTTCGTCGAACGGCGCCGGCGGCGCGTCGTATGACCGTCTGTACGTCCGTGCTCGCGCGACGACGACAACGGCCGACGGCGCCGTCCGGTCGCGTCCATGCCGGCGGTCGGCGACGACGGTCGCCGGCCGCCGGCTGTTCGCGCAGAATCGCCCGGAAAAATGCGCTCGAACGCGGCTGCGAAGTCGTCATGCGATCGCCGTGCAATCGGCGCGCCGGACGTCGTCGCCGCGCACCTCCAGATGAACCTCGCGCTCGTCTGCCTCATGCACACCTGCGGCCACCTCCGCGACGAGCGCGAAGAGGTCGAATCGGCTCGTCGCTTGACGGAGCCGTCGCCGCCGTCGAGCTTGCGCGATCTCGCTCAGCTCGCCGATCAGGCGACGAGCCGGGCGCACGACTTCTCGGCCTCGTCGATCATTTTCCGCTGGCGCTCGCTGAGCGGCGGTCTCGCGTCGCGCTGAAGCATCCGCAGGTAGCCGCCGACGACCGACGCCGGCGTCCGGAACTCGTGGACGGCGAGCGACAGCAGCTGCGAGTAAGACGCCTGCAGCCGACGAGCCGTCGGCACGTCCGGAGCGTAGCACAGCGTTCGCCCGATGCGCGCCGCGCGCGGCAACTTTATGAAAACTCCTTCCGCGCCACGCTGAACCGTATCCGGCGTTGCGCCGCTTCATTGAAGAATTTTCCGAAAAGTGCCGTGGCACATCACTTGAAGTGCGGCTGCCGTTGAACTGACGTCGACGATCATGCGCAAGCGATATCGGGTTCTGATGCTCGCAGTCCTCGCCGCGGCTCTCGCGGTTCCGCTCGGCTTCGCGCTCTCGCTCGAATCCACTCCTGTTCGTACCGTCATCGGCGCGCCGCCGCGCAGCAAGCCGGGGTGACATCGGCATCGTGGCGGCCAGCAGTCGCCAGAAGTCAGCTGACGCTCGTGCAGGCGTCGACGCGCGCCGATTCGGCCCTCCCGACACTGCCCGACGGCGCCAAGCTCCTGTTCGTCGGATCGGCCCTGTTCGGCCTGGCCGGGGTGATGCGCCGAACCAACTGAACGGTTTCAAAGTCGAGGCTGGGGCTGCTGGCAGTAACCCCGCAGGCGCTCGGTGCCGTCTCCGTTTCTCCGCTCCCCAGCACTCCCTTCCCAGCCTCCAGCGCCAGTGTCTCCGCGCTACAATGTCCCCATGCTGATCAAGCGCCCGTCGGACATCCGGAGCTCGGAGATCACCGACCAGAAGCTCTATCTGAACCGGCGCGAGTTCATTCGCGCGGCCGGCCTGGCGGCCGGTGCCGCGGCAGGGGCGGCGTCTTCTGGCCGCCGATGCGACGCTGTCGGCCGCCGAGCCCGCGCCGCACGGCCGCAAGCTCGAGAACGTCAAGCCCAGCCAGCTGAGCGAGACCAAGGAGAAGCCGAACTCCTGGGAGCAGATCACCACCTACAACAACTACTACGAGTTCGGCACCGACAAGGAGATCGCCGTCGCTCTACGCGCAAGTCGCTGAAGACCGAACCGTGGACGGTCGTGGTCGACGGCGAGTCGCCAAGCCGGCGAAGTACGCGCTCGAGGACATCCTCAAGGGCGAGACGCTCGAGGAGCGCGATCTACCGCCTGCGCTGCGTCGAAGCGTGGTCGATGGTGATTCCGTGGGTCGGCTTCCCGCTCGCGAACCTGATCAAGCGCGTCGAGCCGACGGCAAGGCGAAGTTCGTCGAGTTCTACACGCTGGCCGACTCCGGCGCAGATGCCCGGCGTCCGCGTCGCCGGTGCTGCGCTGGCCGTACATCGAAGGGCTGCGCATGGACGAAGCGATGCATCCGCTCACGATCCTCGCCGTCGGCCTGTACGGCGAGGTGATGCCGAAGCAGGACGGCGCGCCGATCCGGCTGATCGTGCCGTGGAAGTACGGCTTCAAGAGCGCCAAGTCGATCGTCCGGATCCGCTTCGTCGGAGCGCCAGCCGCTGAACACGTGGCAGGAGTCCGCGCCGCAGGAATACGGCTTCTACTCGAACGTCAACCCGACGGTCGATCACCCGCGCTGGACCCAGGCGACCGAGCGCCGCATCGGCGAGTTCTTCCGGCGCAAGACGCTGATGTTCAACGGCTACGCCGATCAGGTGCCAGGGGCTGTACGCCGGGATGGACCTGAAGAAGAACTACTAGCGCTGCGCCGTTCACACTCCAGGTGCTCGGTTCGGTTCGTGTTCAGGTTCGTTCAGATTCCGTCGGCCCCTGAACTGAACGACCTGAACGTCGAGACGTGCGAACGTAGAGCGTGAACGTTCCCAGTCACGATCCGCTGGATCCTGAAGCCGCTGGCCTTCTCGCGGCCTGGCCCCGTCGCCTGGCTGGTCTGGGCGGCGCTCACCGGCAACCTGAGCGCCAACCCGCTCAGCGACATCACCAACGAAACCGGCGTCTGGGCGCTCCGCTTCCTCTGCATCACGCTCGCGATCACGCCGCTGCGGCGGCTCACCGGCTGGAACTGGCTGATCCGGTTCCGCCGCATGGCCGGGCTCTTCGCGTTCTTCTACGGCACGCTGCACTTCCTCATCTACGTCATCGCCGATCGCTTCGCCGGCCTCGATTTCCCCGACGGCATCGTCTCCTGGACCACCGTGCGCAACCTGGTGGCGTCGGTCGGCGAGGACATCTACAAGCGGCCGTTCATCACGATCGGCTTCACGCGTTGCTGCTGATGGTGCCGCTGGCGCTGACGTCGACCGCGGGCATGATCCGGCGGCTGGGCGGCAAGCGCTGGCAGGCGCTGCACCGGCTGATTTACGTCGTCGGCGATCACCGCCGTCGTGCACTACTGGTGGCTGGTGAAGGCCGACATCCGCCCGCCGCTGCGCTACGCCATCGTCGTCGGCGTCCTGCTCGCCGTCCGCGTCGTTCGTGCGCGACTGCGGCTTCGCAGCGTAGGCGACCGCAGCGGCGCGGGCGCTGAGCTACGGCGCTCAAGGTCGCACGACGGTTCACGAGGTGCACGGTCCTAGGTCCAACGGTCGCTCGGTTCGGTACGCGACTCGTCCGAGCTGCACGCGAGCGCACCGACTGTGCACCGAGACGCGACTCACTGCAGCTCGCGCACTCATCACGATCCGCCCTTCCACTTCCGGCGCCACTTCGCGCCGCTCGGCGACGTAGCGCTCGAGCGCGGCGGCCATCGTTGTCCGGCTTCGGGCCCGACCAGGACCTTCTGGCCCTTGAACATCGTGTAGCCGTCGCCGCCGGCGAGCATGAAGTCGGGAATCGCCAGCGTGTACGATACGGTTCGGGATCGAGCGGCCGCGTTCTGCACCCGCACGTCGCGTGACGCGCGTGCCGGGCGGCGCATCCGGGTTGACGCGGAACGTCAGCCCGGAAACCTGCGGGAACTGGCCGGCGGCGGCGGGCAGCCGCGAGACGCCGTGTTCGAGCGCCGCGACGATCACGCGGCCGGGGACGCTGAGCTTGCAGACGACGTTGCCGAACGGATGGATCTCCGGGAGCGTGCGGCGGGTGAGCGGCCCCGGCGCGTGGACGCGGTCGCCGCGGATGCCGCCGCCGTTGACCATGGCCGCGTCGCTGCGCGCGGCGGCGCGCACGGCGTCGGCGACGAGATTGCCGAGGTTGGTTTCCGACGCGCGCAGCCGCGACGATGTGCGCCGTCGAGCGGCGTCCGGTTCGAGCCGACGACTTCGTCCAGCCCGGCGCCGAGCTTCGACTCGTACGCGTTGACGACCTCCGCCGTCTTCGGGTCGTCGGGCAGCGCGCCGGTGATCGGGATCAGCTCGTAGAAGCGCTCGACCGGGCGCCCGGGCCGCTTGGCGACGTCGATCCGCGCCACGAACTTCGCGTCCGATCCCGGCCTTGCTGATGAGCGTCCGGTTCACGGTCGCCGTGATCGGAAAGTGCTCGTGCCCGCCGACGATGACGTCGATTTCGGGAAAGCGTTCGGCCAGCGCCGATCCTCCTCGAACGTGAGGTGGGTGAGCGCGACGATGACGTCGACCCGCTCGCGGCGAAGCATCGGCAGGTAGCGTGGCCGCGGCGCGCAGCGGATCGGACGATTTCGGATCCGCGCGATCCGACTCCGGCGGCGACCTCCTCGGTCAGAGCAGAGGCCGAGGAAGCCGACCTTCAGCGGCCCGAACGTGCGGACGACGTATGGCGACGGCGCCGCCGACCGGCTTGCCGGTCGTCCGGTCGATCGACGTTGGAGACGACCCACTGCCACTTGGCTTCGGCCATCCGCTGCAGCAGGATGTCGGCGCCGAAGTCGAACTCGTGGTTGCCGAGCGTCGCGATGTCGAGCCCGGCGGCGTTCAGCGCGGCGATCATCTGCTCGCCCTTGAAGACCGTGGAGGCGACCGACGAGGACAGGAAGTCGCCCGCGAGCAGCATCAGCGTGCGTCCGCGCCGTCGCGCGTCAGCCGCTGCTTGAGCGTCGCGACGCGGGCCAGGCCGCCGGCGCCGTCGACCGGCACGGTCGAGTAGACGTCGTTGAGCTGGAGGATGGTGAGCGGCGCGCCGCGCGCGGCGCGCCCGGGTCGTCGGCCTGCTGCGCCGCGGCGCGCTGAAAGCGTGGCGGCAAGGATCGCGACTGCCAGCGCTCCCGCGCTCGCGAAACGCCTTCGCGCTGCACTTTACAGGTGGCGAGTTCCGTCAGGCCGCCTTCTCCTCGCTCTCCACCGGCACCAGCTTCCGGTGCTCGCGGACGATCGCGACGACGATCCCGAGCCAGACCAGGACGAGCACCACGTTGACGGCCGCGAACTGGCTGACGGTGAAGGCGAGGCTGGCGCCGACGAACACGACGACCGCCTGCAGCATGTCGCCGGCGCGCACAGAAGAACGAGTCGATCGCCTGCTTGGCCTTGTACTTGGCCTCGCGGCTGGTCGGCAGGAACAGCGCGTGGCGCGTCGTGTTCTGAATCGAGTAGTCGGTGCTGTTCTCGAGGATCTTGGCGACGCGCACGACGGCGAGGATCGGCAGGACCGCGATCATGCCGTAGCTGCCGAGCGCGAGGAGCGGCAGGATGAACAGCGCGCCGCGCACGCCGATCATACTTGAAGATGCGCGACACGACGAACGTCTGCAGCACGAAGCCGAGGAGGTTCACCGCAGAGTCTGGACGCCGCCGCTCAACCTGCCGATCGATTTCGCGCTGGTTCGACCGCCAGCCGCCGGCGCGCGACCTGCCGCAGCGACTCCTCGACGATGAGCCGTCGAGCAGGAACCCGCCGAGCGTGTTGACCAGGTTCAGCACGACGAACAGCATGCGCGATCAGGAACAGGTAGCGGTCCGCGAAGACGAGCTGGAACCGTGCGCGCTTGCCGACGCGGCGCGTCGGCCGGCGCCGCGGCCGCATCGCGTGCCGCCAGCGCGCTCTCGCGGCGGTTGACCCAGAAGGTGAGGCCGAGCGGCACGCAGCAGGCCGGCCGCCGCGAGAGCATCAGGGTGATACGGGCCGAGCCCGCGAACAGCACGCCGCATGCTCGCGCCCGGCGACGCCGCCGAGCGACTCGCCGATGCCGACCAGCGGGAACAGCCGCTTGCCGCGCTCCGGCGATGTAGACGTCGTTGGCGAACGCCCAGAACTGCGCGACCACCACCAGGTTGAAGACGCCGATCCAGATGAAGAACGCGATCGCCGATCTGCGACGCCGGCGAGGCCGAGCAGTGCGAAGACGACCAGGTTGAGGCGAAGAACAGCGTGACGACGGTGATCAGCCGGACGCGGTCGACGCGGGCGGCGACGAAGCGCCGTAGGCGGGCACGAAGGCCAGCAGCAGCAGCGCCTGGCCGGCGGCGGAGTAGCTCTTCGACCTCGGCGCCGCCCTGCGCTGAGGATCAGCGCGTCGCGGATCGATCTTGAGCACCGAGTAGAAGGCAGGAGGTAGAAGATGTTCGCGGCCAGGAGCAGCGCGCCGACGCCTTCGCCCGGCGCGCACGTCGGTGACGACCGACAGCGCGCGATCGAGCCAGGTCTTCTGTTCGGCCATCAGTACGATGCCGCCACTGGCTCGACGTCGCTCGGGTTCGACGATGGTCTAGCGGACCGGCTCAGCTCGGGCAGGTGCGCCTCCCACCAGCCCCGCGCCGACTGCTGGTTCCAGGTCTCGCACGTCTTGCACTGCCAGACCATCGCCAGCAGTTCCTCGGCATCCTGCGGCCGCTGTCCGCGGGTCCTTTTCAGGCAGGCGAGCACCAGCTCGTCGAGCTCGCGCGGGATCGGCAGCTCGGTGCGCTGCGACGGCGGCACCGGCTCGGCCTGGACGTGCTGCATCAGCATCTTCATCGGGGTGTCGGCCTCGAACACGAGCTGGCCGGTCAGCAGATAGTAGGCCACGCAGCCCAGCGCGTAGACGTCGGCGCGGCGATCGACGTTCGACGTCGCCGAGGATGATCTCCGGCGCCATGTAGGCCGGCGTGCCGGTAGGTGTGCTCGATCGTGGTCGTCAGCGTCTCGCTGGCCGCCGGGCTGATCGGACCTTCACCAGGCCGAAGTCGAGCACCTTGACGAAGTCGTACTCGAGCCCCAGCCGGCACACATAGATGTTCGCCGGCTTGATGTCGCGATGGACCAGCCCCCTGGCGTGCGCCTCGGCCAGCGAGTGGCAGACCTGGCGCAGCAGGAACAACGCGCGGTCCGGCGGCACCGGCCCGAATTCGCGGACCAGCGACTCGAGGTCGCGGCCCGACAGGAGCTCCATGACGTAATAGAACGTGCCGTCGTCGGTCACGCCGTAGTCGAACACGCTGAATGGTGTGCGGCGAGCTGAGGGCGGCGGTGGCCTGCGCCTCGCGCTCGAACCGGCGACGGATCATATGCGCGTCTTCGGCGCCGCCGGCGCCCAGCACTTCGGGGCGGACCAGTTTGACGGCGGCGTTGCGCGCCAGGAGACGGTGCTCCGCGCGCCAGACTTCGCCCATCCCGCCCTGGCCGAGCCGCTCGACGAGCTGATAGCTGCCGAGATCCTGCGCCTCCCGCAGCTGTTTGCCGAGGCCGTGCATCACCTTGAACGGCACCATCGCGATGAACGCCGCGATGTAGTTCGGCAGGTAATGGAGCAATGCCATGTGCGGCGGCGAGCGCCGGCAGGCCCTGGAGGTACCGATCCAGGCGACGAGCGGATCCATCGTCGCGGCCGCGAGACCGGCGACCAGCATCCGCCGCGGGCGAGGTCGGCGAGATCGTCGCGAAAGATCAGGATGAGCACCGCCGTCCACGACACCATCGGGATGTTCGGCATCGTCGCCGCCGAGTGCCGAGGCGTTCATGACGGCGATGCCGAGCGCGTTCGACCACCATGAACACCAGGCCCATCGTGGTCTTGGTCTCGGAACGGTGCGCCGAGGCGCGGCAGGTAGGCGAACATCGCCGCCGAGCAGCGCGATGCCGGCGATCGCAATCACGATCGGCAGGATCCTTGCGCGGAACACCCGATCGCCGGGACGACGACGCGCGTCCATCACGAGCCCGAACGTCCAGCAGCCGGCGATGACCAGGCTCGACGCCACCAGCCGGCGGACCTGATCGCGCAGCAGCGTCCTCGGGCAGCCGTCCGGAGGTGCGAATCCCGGAGCTGCCCGCCGGCGCGGGCGTTTGCGGACGCGGCGCGATGGCCTTCAGGTGTTTTGCCATCATCCTTTCCCCGCTTTCGCCTTCACGCGCAGCTCCTCGAGGCTGATCGCGATCGACTGATTCGACCGCATCAGATCGGCGAGGATCTGCTCGCGCGGGCGTGACGCGCTGTCGGCCGCTCTGCGACGCTCCTCGATAAAGGGCCACAAGCCTTCGCGAATCGGCTTCGGCAGCACGCTCTCCAGGTACTCGAGCGCGGTGCCGCGCAGCTTGTCGTCCCCGGTGTGCAGGCCGCGGTAGGCGATCTGCAGCGGCTCGAACGGCAGCACCAGCGACAGCAGCGTGAAGACGTGCGACAGGCTGCGGCTCGCGCGATCCTTGACGAACTCGTCGGCGAAGCGCACGTCCTGGGCCTCGATCTCCTTGAGCAGCCGGTGGCCTTCCCACACCGGGCGGCCGACCTTGACTTCGGCGAGCACGACGTCGAACACCCGATCCCGGTTGATCGAGCACGCGCGGATTCTTCTCGAGGATGAGCGACAGCGACCGCGCGCAGTGGAACCGCACCTCGAAGCGGACGTCGTCGAGGCCGAGCAGCAGGCCGTCGACGGCGCGCTGCGACACGCAGACGGAGAACACGCGCGCCAGCCGGCGGCGGACCGCGAAATCCTGGTTCGGGTCGATCAGCGCATCGGTCAGGGCGCCGACGCGCTCCTCGGCGACGCGGCGCAGCGCGTCGACGGCGTCGTTGGCGACCGCATCCCACGCCAGCAGCGGGATGACATGGGGGATGAGGGTGGCCGGCAGATCGTCCGAGCCGTGCAGCGCGGCGCGAATGCGCTCGCGGTCGCGCGATCGCAGCGCCTCGACCTGAACAATCTCCGCGTCGAGCACACGGCGCGCCGATACCGAGTCGACCACCTCGGACCCCGCGCGCACCGGCATCTGGCGGCGCAGGTCGCTCAGCGTCCGCAGCATCGTCGAGCGCGTCGTCGTGTCGATGATCTCGCCCATGTCGACGTCGACACCCTGCTTCAGCAGGCTGCGCTCGAGCGCCTCGACGTAGCCGCGGCTGAGCCGCGTGGTCAGCACGAGCGCCACTGCCGCCGTCGCCACCGCCAGCCAGAGGATCGCCTCGAGCTGCTGCGCCGGCGCCAGGAACAGCAGCACGAGCCAGACGGCCGCGGCGCCAGCCGCATCGCCCAGCCGATCGAACCCGACGTCGATGATCGACTTGGCGGCGCGCCGCTCGCTCCGCCTCCATCGGCGTGTAGAAGATCTCGTAGCTGGCGCGGAACAGCGATCCGCGGAACACCGACTCGCCGCCGCGCGCCGCGACGATGCTCTGCAGGCCGGGCGCGACGATCGCGCCGAGGCCGCCGAGCGAGCAGCGCCGCCGACGGCGTGCCCGCGTTGGCGCCGAGCCCGAGCCGTTCGAGCGAGAGCCGGCTCAGCGCGGCCTGGACGACGAAGGTGACCAGGCTCACGCCCGCGTAATAGACGGCGAAGAAACTGCAGCAGCGCCATCGCCGCCGCCCAGCGTAGCTCACCGCCTGCGCGCGGAAGGCGTAGTCGGCCAGCGCGGCGCCGGTCGTGCCGAGCGCGACGAGCGCCGCCAGATCGCGCAGGTACTTGAGGTGCGAGAGCGCGCGAAGACCCGGGCGAGCCGGCGCCGGCGACAATTCAGGCGCGTCCGCCACGCGTCGCGTCGCCGCCGCGGCGTCCATCGGCGCGGCGAGCTGCCGCATCTGCCATGCGCAGAGCGCGTTGATCGCGGCGAGCATCGGCAGGACCGCCCCCATGCCCAGGACTGCCGCGACGCGCTCGGCGAGCAGGCCGCCGGCAAGGCCGCCCAGCGTGCCGGCCGCGGTGATGCCGCCGAAGCTTTGCTTCGCCGATCGCGGGTTGAACCGTTCGCTGGCAATCAGCCAGAACCCCGAGCCGAGGATCGGACCGACGCCCGAGACCTGCAGGTAGACCAGGCACGCGATCGTTTTCGGAAAGAGCCGGTTCGAACAGCCACTCGACGATGAAGAACACCGCGCACGCAGCGAAGGCGACCGGGATGAACGAGGCCGGGGACAGCCGGCGCAGCACTCGGGCGCTGGCCAGGGCGAACAGGATGGAGCAGACGGACGTCGCGACGACCATCGCGGGCAGGGAAGTGACCGGGAGGTTCGCGAGGTAGAGCGCGTCGCGCGCCGCTTTGCCTGCCACGAACTGGGCAGTGACCGAGGCGGCGCACATCATGGCGAGAGCCGCCGCCGAATCGGCCCTCGGTCGAACACGATTCATGTGATTCCTGGTGGAGACCCTTCGATCCTATCATCCCCATTGCAGCGTCCGGCTTTAGCCGGACGGCTCACGTCGACGATTTGACCCGGCCGGGACGCCACGGCTACTCTCGGGATGTTACCGGAGCACATCCGTGAAAAACCTCGTCGCCGTGCTGCTCGTGAGCGCGATTGCTGGTGCGGCCGGCTGCGCCCCTCGCTACGTCAACTCGAACGCGCCGTTGCCCCTGAACGTGTCGCTGCCGCAGTCGACGATCACCAACCACGTTCTGGTGATCTCGGTCGACGGTCTGCGGCCCGATGCGATCGGCGAGCGCGAGACGCCGATCTTGTCGCGGATGATGCGTACCGGAAGCTACTCGCTGAAGGCGACGACCATCATGCCGAGCAACACGCTCCCGTCGCATACGTCGATGCTCACGGGCGAGTCGCCCGATCGCCATCACGTCTTGTGGAACAACGCGCCGTCGGCCAGGTTCGATACGGTGGAGGTGCCGACGATCTTCGGCGTGGCCAGGGCTCGCGGCTACCGGACAGCCGCGTTCTTCAGCAAGGCCAAGTTCCACACGCTGCAGCGCGAAGGGACGCTGGACTACTCGCAGGCGCCGGGCGGCTGGTTCGGCAAATGGACCAGCCAGCGAACGGTCCGCGACGTCGAGCGCTACCTCGAGGTCGCCCGTCCCAACCTCTTGTTCGTCCACCTCGGCGACGCTGACACCGCCGGGCACGAGTCAGGATGGATGACCGATCCGTATCGCGTCGCCGTCGGTGTGGCCGACGCCGCGATCGGCCGCCTGCTCGCCGCCGCCGATGCCGCATTCGGGTCGGGCAACTATTCCGTCATCGTGTCAGCCGATCACGGCGGCCATGCCAAGGGCCATGGGACCGCCGCTCCAAGTGACGTGACGATCCCGTGGATCGCCTGGGGCCGCGGCGTACGGCCAGTCGAGCTCGCGTCTGTTTCGATCAGGACGATGGACACCGCGTCGACGGTGCTGTGGATGCTGGGCCTTCCAGAGCCGACCGACTGGGCGGGCACGCCGATCGTCGACGCTTTCCTCCCGCGCGCGGGCGCGCCCGCGACAATACCGGCCGCGCGGCTGGAGATCCCTTAGCGGCTCCGAATCCACCCGCTGATTTCGGCCAGGTCGACATTCCCGCCGCTCAGGATCACGCCGACGCGGCCGGCGTCCCTGGCGGCGTCGGTTTCGAGCAGCGCCGCGGCGGCCAGCGCGCCGGTCGGCTCGACGACGAGCTTCAGGCGCTCCCAGAGATAGAACATCGCGCGCAGCAGCCTCTCGTCGTCGACCACGGTCATGTCCGGATGATTGGCGAGGACGAGCGGAAAGGTGATGGACCCGAGCGACGGCGTCCGCGCGCCGTCGGCGATCGTCTGCGGATTGATCGACGCGCTGAAGCGTCCTCGTTTGGAACGATCGCGTCGCATCGTCGGCCGCCGCCGGCTCGACGCCGACGACGTTGCATGCCGGGCGCCAGCGCTTTGGCGGCGAGCGCCGACCCGGAGAGCAGTCCGCCGCCGCCGCATGGGACGAGCAGCAGATCGAGCGGGCCGACCTCCTCGAATGAGCTCGCGCGCCGCGGTGCCCGCTCCGGCGACGACGTGCGGGTGGTCGTAGGGCGGGACGATGCGTCAGGCCGCGCTCGCGACGCAATCCGCCGTCCGATTTCTTCGCGGTCGTCGCGCTCGCGGTCGTACGGCACGATCGCCGCGCCGTACGCTTCGGTCGCCGCGCGCTTGACGGCTGGCGCGTCGGTCGGCATGACGATGACGCGCGGGATGTCCAGGATCTGGCCGGCGAGCGCGACCGCCTGAGCGTGGTTGCCGGACGAAAACGCCAGCACGCCGCGCCGCCGCTCGTCGGCGGTCAGCCGCGACAGCGCGTTATAGGCGCCGCGGAACTTGAAGGCGCCGGCGCGCTGCAGGTTCTCGCACTTGAAGAACACGCGCGCGCCGGTGCGCTCGTCGACGCTGTGCGACGTGACGACAGGAGTGCGGTGCGCGACGCCGGCGATCCGGGCGGCCGCGCTCTCGACGTCGGCGTAAGTCGGAAGATCGAGTTACAGAAGGCACGAGCCAGCATAACGGCGGTGGGCCGACCCTTTCAGGGTCGGCTGCTTCAGCGCAATGCTGGCGCGATCTCCGGCAGCGTGTTGCTGGTGATCAGTCGAATCGGCAGCTGCTCGCGGCCGTCCTCGTAGACGGCGACGAAGCGGCCATCCCGAATCTCCAGCGCCGAGGCGCGCCCGCCTGGATAGAACGTCCCGCCGAGCATTCCGGTATCGATCTGCACGACGCGGCCGCCGAATCGCGTCGCGATCCGGCCGTTGGCGGCGACGGTGTGGCCGACGACAATGGCGCGCGCCTGCAGGCGCTCGAGCATCGTGGTCAGGTCGCCGGCGAGCGTCGCCTCGCTCTCGACCGCGAGGCCGCGGTACCACAGCGGGCCGTCTTCCCGCGTCACCAGCAACGTCGGCAGCCGCGCGGCATCGACCGGCAGTTGCCTTCAATTCGCCGCGGACGGTCTCGTTGATGCCCTCGCAGCCGAGCGCCGCGGCGGCCGGGCTGATTCCCCCGTGGATGAACAGCACGCCGTTGATCCGTCGCGACCGTGTCGTGCGCGCGCAGCCAGCGGCCGTAATCGCCTTCGGGCCCGAACGCGACCTGCCGCTCGATCAGGCCGAGCGGGGTCTCGGCCATGAAGGCGGCGCGGAACTTGTCGCGGTCGAAGCGCTCGCCGGCGGTGCGCGCGGCCGACTCGGCGCGCGTGGCGACGGCGGCCGAGACGCGTTCGCGCAGCGACTCGGACTCCGCGGTCTTGAACGAGCTTGTACTCGTCCGCGCTCACGTAGCGCAGGTCGCCGGCCATGCCCATGACCTCATGATTGCCGATGAGCGGCACGACGCGGCCGCCGGCGCGTTCGGCCTCGTTCTCGAGCTTGCGCAGCAGATCCAGCGCGCGGCGGCCGTCCGGTCCGCGATCGACGACGTCGCCGGTCTGCACCAGCACCGCGGCGCCGCCGCTCCATCGCTGCCGCCCGTCGATGATCTGCGCCGCTTGAAGAATCTTGACGAACCGTTCGTAGGCGCCGTGCACGTCGCCGACCGCGACGATGCGATCGGGCGTCGAGAGGCCGCAGGACGAGCCCTCGGCGCCGCGCGCGGGGCGGCGGAAAGGGACGCGCGGCCGAAGAGGGCCATCGCCCGCCATCGCGGCCACTGCGAGCGCCGCTGCGAATGACGTTGCGCGAGTGCTTCTCATGGGAACAGAACCGCCGCTTCGCCCTGCTCCTCGACCAGTCGCCGCGCGCGCGCCAGGATGGCGTCGCGGCGCGCCAGAAGCGCCTCGATCTGCGGGCCGTCGAGATACTTCGACATCTTCTTGTCGAGGGTCGCGCGATCGAGCTTTTCGAGCGCGGCGAGCAGCGACCTCGAGAAGCGGCGGAGCTCCGACTCGGTCCGCAGCTCGTTGAACGGCCGGAACGAGCGCGAATGGTCGATCAGGATGATGTCCCAGTTATTGGTGATGCAGATGTTATTCGAGTGCCGGTCGATGTTGTAGATCAGGTTGTCGAACAGCTGGACATTCGCCATGTTCTGGCTCCAGGCCGCGGAATTCGGCGGTATCAGCTGCTTCTTCAGGCGATCCGCTTCGGACATCCCGAGATCGACCCACGCGATCAGCGCGCCCTCCGTGTTGTCGAAAGGTGCGCGCCACGGCGGCCGGGACCATGTTCAGGCCGAGCAGCTTGTCGAGCTCGTACGCCGGAATCTCGGTCTTCCACGTGTCGCGGAAGTTGATTTCGGACGCGCCTCGGCCGAGCGAGGTCACGCCGGTTCGCTTGTCGTCGATGGTCTTCCAGACCGCGAAATGGCTGACGCCGTCGAGCTCGAGGATCGCCTGCCGCGATCGCGTGACGCCGCCGAGCGTCTTGCCAAGCCGAATCGGCGCTTCCAGCCAGGAATGTCTCGATCTCTGCCGACTGCAGCTTGTCGAACGATTGGGCGAGCAGGCCATGCGCGACCGGTCCGCACAAAAGCACCGCCGCGACGGCTGCCGCAGCGCCGGGGAGCCGAAAGCGAGGGTGCATGGGCACTCCGTTGTCGAGCGAATCAGGCGAAAACCTGGAGCCTTTAACTGTAGAGCGGTTGAGGTTCGAGCGCAATACAGCCGAGAATATGCGCGGCCGGCGACTCGACGTGCCTGCCGTGGAGAAACAGACGACAAATGACTGGCATCTCGCATCGGCGGGCACGGAGCGTCGCGCGCGTGACGCTGATCCGTCGTGTGTTCGGCAGCATTTTCTCGATACGCCGGGACGAGGCGGCCACCGCCGGCCTGATGTTCGTCTACTCGTTCCTGGCGATGACCGGCTACAACGTCCTCCGGCCGATCACGCGATCGAAGTTCATCTCCGCGCTCGGCGCCGACAATCTTCCCTACGTGCTCCTGATCGCCGGCGTCCTCATCGCCGTGCTGATGCAGGGCTATTCGCGCGCCACCAGTCTCATCCCGCGACGCTGGGCCATCCCCAGCGCGCAGCTCGCGATCTCCGCCATCCTCGTCGTCTTCTGGTTCCTGTTCGGCAGCGACGCGGTGTGGATTTCGGTGGCCTTCTACGTCTTTGGCCTGATGCTCGGCATCCTGCTCATCAGCCAGTTCTGGACGCTGGCCAACGACATCTACGATTCGCGCCAGGCGAGGCGGGTGTTCGGGATCATCGGCGGCGGCGCCAGTCTTGGCGGCGCGTCAGGCGCCGCCATCACCGCGCTGACGGTGTCGCGGGTGGGCAGCGACAACCTGCTCCTCGTCAGCGCGCTGGCGATCGCCGCGTGCGCGGGGATCGTCGCCGCGATCGTACGCCGTCAGCCCGCGCACGGCGCGTCGGGCGCCGGTGGCGAGGAAGCCGGCGTCGGCGGCGCCGAGGCGATCCGGCTGCTCGCGCAGTCGCGCCATCTGCAGCTCATCTCGGTCGTGATCGGGTTTGCCGCGATCGGCGCCGCGATCGTCGACCAGCAGCTGAACATGGCGGCCGAATCGATGAAGGGCGCCGACGCGACCGACGCGATTACCGGCTTCCTCGCGCAGGTGAGCTTCTACCTCTCGATCGCCGGCTTCATCGTGCAGGTGGCGCTCACCAGCCAGATCCACCGCGCGCTCGGCCTGGCCGTCGCGCTGCTGATCCTGCCGGTCGGTCTCGCCGGGACGGCGGCGCTGATCCTCGCGACCGGCGCGTTGTGGGCGCCGGCGGTGGCGCGCGTGCTCGACACCTCGATCCGCTACACGATCGACAAGACGACGCGGGAGGTGCTGTTTCTGCCGCTGCCCGCCGACGTGAAGTACCGCGCGAAGCCGTTCGTCGACGTCACGATGGATCGCCTCGCCAAAGCGAGCGGGGCCCTGCTGATCCTGGTGCTGATCAAGCCGTGGGGATTCAACCTGTCCTGGCCCTCGCTCAGCTACGCGAGCCTCGTGATCTCGGCGATCTGGATCGTGGCGGCGATGCGCGCACGCGCCGAATACCTGAAGGCGTTCCGCCGCAGCATCGAGGCCCACGCGCTCGTGCCCGCGTCGGCGCCGTCGAGCGTCGCGGACCCGGCGACCGTCGAACTGCTCGTGGAGGAGCTCTCGAGCCCTGACGAGGCGAGCGTGCTCTACGCCATCGACATGCTCGCCATGCTCGACAAACGCCATCTGATCACGCCCCTGCTGCTGCGGCACGACTCGCCCGCGGTGCGGGCCCGGACGCTGCGGGCCCTCGATCCGACGAGGCGCTCGGCGGCGCCCGGCTGGGCCGCCGAGGTGGAGCGGCTGCTCCGGGACGATGACGCAGACGTGCGGGCGGCGGCGGTTCAGGCGCTCGCCGCGCTCCGGCGTGAGGACATCGCGTCGTCGATGCAGCGCTACCTCGACGATCCCGAACCGCGCATCGCGGCGACGGCGGCGGTCGTGCTGGCCGATGCCGGGCGGGCATCCGACGCCGCGGCGGCAGAGGCGACGCTGATGGCGCTGGCCGGCGACATGCGCGAAGCCGCCGTGAACACCCGGCGCGAAGTGGCGGCCGCGCTTGCCCACGTCAAGAACCCGCGGTTCCGCCCGCTGCTCGTGCCGCTCATCGCCGACCAGGACGTGAGCGTCGCGCGCGAGGCGATTCGCAGCGTCAAGGCCCTTGGCCCGATCGACCCGCTCTTCGTCCCGAGCCTGGTGTCGTTGCTCGGCCACCGCGGGTTGAAGGCGGCGGCGCGCGACGCGCTGGTCGCCGGCGGCGACGCGGTCATCGCGCCGCTGCGCCACTTTCTCGGCGACCGTGACGAGGACCCATGGGTGCGCCGGCACATTCCGGCGACGCTCGCCCGGATCCAGGTGCAGGCGTCGATGGACGCCCTCGCGGATACACTCGACGAGCCCGACGGTTTCCTCCGGTTCAAGGTGATCACGGCGGTGGAGCGCCTGCGGCGCGATCGCCCGTCGCTCGTCTGCCCCTCGGCGCCGCTCGAGGCGCTGATCGTCGTGGAAACCGCTCGCTATTACAACTACCTCACGTTGCGGCACGACGTCGTCTCGCGCGACTCCACGGCGGCCGGGACGCTGCTGGTGCGCGCCCTCGACGACAAGCTGGAACGAACGATCGATCGCGTGTATCGCGTGCTCGGGCTGCTGTACTCGATCCGCGACGTCGCCGCCGCCCGCCATGCGATTGCGCACGGCGATCGCCGGGCACGCGCCGCCGCGCTGGAGTTCCTCGACAACGTCCTCGCCCGGTCGATCCGGCGGCGCGTCCTCCCGATCATCGAGGGCCTGCCAATCGCGGAGCAGGTGCGGCGCGGCAACGAGCTGCTGAGCACGCGCCCGCGCGAGCTCGAGGACGCGCTCGTCCACCTCGTGCACGACGAGGATGCGGTGGTCGCCGCATCCGCAATCCATTTCGTGGAACAGCGCCGGCTCTGGTCGCTCGCGCCCGATCTCGAATGGACGCTCGAGCACCGGCGCGTGACCGACTGGCCGGTATTCGAGGCGGCGTCGTGGGCACTCGCGGCGCGGCGCCTCGCCGAACGGCGCTGGGATCTCTGGCTCGAGCCGGTGCCGTCGGTCGAGCTCGTCGATCGCCTGCGCGCGATTCGGCTCTTCGACTTCGTCTCGGTCGACGAGCTGTTCCGGATTGCCGCGGCCGCGCGTCAGGTGAGACACGAGCCGGGGCGCGAGATCTACCACGAAGGTCAGCATCCCGAGAACGTGCAATTCCTGATCGAGGGGATGGTCCACCTGTCGGACGGCGACGCGGTTCGCGAGGTCAACCGGCCGGCGGCGCTCGCCTTCGACGAACTGCTCGAGGGCCGCCCGATCGGCCACTCGGTGCGGGCCGCCGATCGCGCGGTCTGCCTCGTGATCGGGCGCGACCATCTGTTGACCGCGCTGTCCGACAACGTGGAGGTGGCGCAGGGCTTGTTCCGCCTGCTGCTCGACCGTCCGCAGGCCCGCCGCTGGCGGATCGTTCATCCGCCAGACGGGCTCGGTGATCCGGCCGTGCCCGCGACCGTTCCGATGTCGGCCGCCGACAGGATGCGCGTGCTCCGGCGAACGCCGCTCTTCAGCCAGGCGCTCGTGACGCAGCTCCTCGAACTCGCCGCGGTCGCGCGCGAGATGGTGGTGTCGCCGGGGATGGTGCTGTTCGACGCGAGCGACGAGCCGGCGATCGTTCACGTGATCGCCGGTGAACTGGTGCTCGATGGCGGGGGCGCCGCGCCGCTTGTCGCGGGCCCGGGCGCAACGGTGGGGATGACCGAGACGCTCGCCGGCGAGCCGTTCAATTGCCGAGTCGTGGCGAGAACCGAGGGTCTGGTCGTGCGCCTCGACCGCGCGGCGCTGTTCGACGTCGCCGCCGATCATGTGGGCGTGCTGCAGGGGCTGTTCAGCGCCCTGCTGCAGGCAGAGGAGAAACTGCCGGCGACGACGGTGCGCGGCTCCTCGTGATCAGACGGATCGGCAGCTGGCGAACAGCGCGGCGGCGGCGCTGCACGCGAGATCGTGTCGAAGCGGGTTACGGGAAGAGGACTGCGGCTTCGCCCTGCTCTTTGGCCAGGCGGTGCGCACGCGCGACGATCAGATCGCGGCGCGCCAGCAGCGCGTCGATCTGGTAGCGATCGAGATACTTCGACATCGTCGCGTCGAGGGTCGCGCGATCGAGCTTCTCGAGCGCCGCGAGCAGCGATCGCGAAAAGCGGCGGAGGTCGCTCTCGGTCTGGAGCTGCGAGAAGGGCCGGAACGAGCGCGAGTGGTCGATGAGGATAATCGTCCAGTCCGCTGCGACCCAGATGTTGTTGGCGTGGCGATCGGTGTTGTAGATCAGGTTGTCGAACACCCGCACGTTGTACATCTGGCGGTTCCAGGCTTCGGGATCCGGCGCGGAGATCTTCTTCTTGAGCCGTTCGGCCTCCGACATGCCCAGATCGACCCAGGCCTGCAGCGATCCCTCGGCGCCGTTGTAGGTGCGCGCGACGGTCGCGGGCACCATGTGCAGGCCGAGGAGCTTGTCGAGCTCGTAGGCCGGAATCTCAGTGCGCCAGCTGTCCTGGAAATTGAGCTCGCCGCCCCGGGCTGCGAATTCGGTGAGACCGCTCTTCTTCTCGTCGATCGTCTTCCATACGGCGAACCGCGTCACGCCATCGAGCTCGAGGATCGCCTGTCGCGAAAAGGTCACGCCGCCCAGCGTCTTGCCGAGACGGACGATCGGCGCGTCGATCAGGAACCGTTCGGTCTCCGCGGTTTGGATGGCCTTGCCAAATGACTGCGCGGACACACCGCGCGCGATGGGGCTGCACAACGCGACGACCGTGACGAGCGCCGTGGCCGCCGAGAGGCCGGAGACGAGGGTGCATAGTGACTCCTTGCTGAAGCACGGGCGGGAGACGAGCGCCGAGTGTGGGAATTGTAGAGGTAGGGCAAGCGACAAGCAATGCGGATTTCGAGCGGCGCCTACTTCGGGCTGGCGCCAGGTCGCACGCGGCCAATCGGAGGCAGCGCTGGCGTAAACGGAGATGACCAGGCTCGCTGAGCCTCGCGGGAAAAGCTGACAGCCAGCCTCGGTGCGCAGTCGAGCACGCACTTGTGACTGGCCGTCAGAGTGGGCGGGCGTTACTTCGGCGCAGCCTGCGCGGTGACGTTGATGGTGGCGGCGTGCTTCATCGTCCCCATGTCGTGATAGGAGACGCTGACGCGATCGCCCACCTTTACGAAGTCGGTCAATACCGACGATTTGCCATCAGCCTTCAGTGCCAGGCTCTTGTGTGTGGCGCCCTTGGCCTGTACCTCGGTGTCCTTGTCGATCGTGAACGTCCAGGTCTCGCTGGCGCCCTTCACGGCCAACGAACTGGTGGTGACGGTGGAGACAATACCCTGGGCGTTCATGGTTTTCTTGCCTTGAGCCGAGACTCCCACCCCGATGGCAATGACGAGAGCCGCCGACGAGACAAGCGTGAGAAGTCGGGTCATTCAAATCTCCTTCTGGACGGTCGCCCGGCGAACCACTCCGCGCGACGCACGACTGATTCTCAAGCCAATTCGCACTGCCGGATGTTATTTTTCTGCCGGTTACGGGTACTCGATCAACGCTGGCTGGGGGCACGCGTCTCGCCGTCCGCATGCGGTAGCGATCCAGGGCGGCGCGAGTGCCGAAATGTTGGACCTGAGCCTGTTTGCGCGTTATCCGCGCATTCCAGCGAGAGGAGACCGCCAGCGCTACGTGTGCCAGAGAAGTGATCAGTCACGTGCGACAAATTGGGAGGCATTCGTGAAGACATCCGTACAACGGCTGGGACTCGGGGTCATTTGGGGGCGATCGTCCTCGCTGCAGTCCCGGCCTCGGCGCAAGAACTCTCCGTCGGCTACCAGTGGCAGCGCTTCTCGCTCTCGATCGACGACTCCGGTGACTTTGGTGATTTCGGTGACTTCGACGAAAGCCTGACCGCTCCGTTTGGTCTCAACGTCGACCTGGCCATTCCGATTCCGGGGAATCTCGATGTCGTTGGCCAGCTCGATTGGTCGCGCTGGAGCGAGTCAGCGGGCATCCTTGGCACGAGCGTCTCGGCGTCCGCGAACTTCACGACCTTCGGCGGTGGCATTCGTTGGAGCAGCCTCGCAAGTCCGAGTGTGACGCCGTTTGTGCAGGGGTTGTTCGGAGCGACGCGGGTGACGTTCGGGTGTGATGTGACCGGCTTCAACTGCGAGGACATCCTGGAGGAGTTCTTAGAGCAGGATGCCAGCGCCACTGACCTGATGTTTCAATTCGGGGGCGGTGTTGCGATTCCCATGGGTGGCTGGAGCGTGGTCGGTCAGCTCGACTATCGCCGATTTTTTGCCGAAGACGAGAGTATCAGCAGCATTCGTTTCGTGGGTGGAATTCGCCTGGGAACCCGCTGACTATTGCTGTCGGAGGAGAAGGCGAGAGGCTGGACGGGCCCCGGGTCCGGGAACAGTCGTTTTGCTAACCGCGAGACGCCCTAATGTTTCCCCTATTGTCCATAGCGCCAGCAGGACGGACGATAGGAAACATTAGGGCCGTCTGCGCGGCTTCACGGCTTACTTGGCCTTCGTCCTCACCAGAATCTCAGTCGCCTGCAACGCATCACCCATCTTGCGATACGTGACGGTCACTCGATCGCCCTTCCCAACGACATTCGTGATCGCGATCTTTCCGCCCGCAGCGGCCGCGGCCGTTCCTGCGCCCACGCCGATCACTTTGGTGCTGCTATCGACGACGAATGTTTGCTTGGAGGCCGCGCCCCCACTTCCCGAGCCCAAGATAGTGAGCAGCGTGCCGCTGACACTCTCGACAGTGCCATCCGCCGTCACCGCTTGAGGGCTCGAGGTCGAGACGCCCCCAGAGCCTGCGTCAGAGACGCGCCTGATGCTCGTGGCGTGCATGGCGCCAGCCTTCTCGTGGTAGCGCACCTCGACGGCTTCCCCGACTTTGATGAGCTCGGGGAGCGTCACCCCTTTGCCAACCGCCGCGGCCTTGCGTGTGGCTGTGCCAGCGCCTTCGGCCGTCACGTCGGTGTTGGGGTCCACGGTGAACTTCATTTCCTGGTTGCCGGCCTTGACGCTGACCGAAGTCGGCGCCACGGCCGTGACCGTTCCACGAGCGGTTTTCGTGTCCTGTGCCGCCGCCTGAGGACTGATCCAAGTAATCACGGCGAGAACCGCGATCGGAAGTGCAAGAACTCTCCGCCGCATATTGGCCTCCGTAGGTTTGGAAGGATGCCCAGCGTCAAGTATGAGAAAGAAAGCCAAAAAACGGTTTCAGATACTACGCCCAATGCGACCGTTGGTCCCGGATTTATTGATCGGCCGACTGACCGCGCGGCCGTCAGGGTCGGCCGGTTTTGGACCTAAACTGGCCATGCAGTTGGCGTTCCGAGCTCCCTTCCCGATCCTCAACAGATTCGAACCGCGAGGACTTAGCGGGCTCGGCACTCCAAGGCGCGTCCCTTCTCGCTTGTGCCTTTCGCCGCTCAGCCCAATAGCGCTTCATCCGATTCGAAACGGCTTTGCGTGCGGCTGCCGACATGCGCCGAGTCCCCGCACTCGCTTGCGCCACTGAGTTCCGCAATTGCCGGCGACGCCGAGGTAACGCCAGCTCCGGAGATGTCCGCTCAATCGCGATGATCTCGGCCCGTAGTCGATTGAGGACCTGGAGCCGTGGGACTTCGCCAACACGCCGCTCGGCAAGTATCCGCTGCTCCTCCACTTCGATCCTCTGGTCATAGACCGGCACAAGTGATCGGAAGAGGCGGACCTGGTGCTCGCGATGTTCCTGCTCGGTGCCGAGTTCGATCTGGAGCAGAAGAAGCGCAGCCTCGACTGTGGTGCGTCGATCGTCTACGAGATCGTCCGGGCCAGCCGGCACACGAACGACCAGCCCGCATATAATCCGGCTTTCATGCCAATTCCCCCGGGCGCGCGCATCGGGCCCTATGAAATTCTCTCGGCCCTCGGCGCCGGGGGTATGGGCGAGGTCTACCGCGCGCGAGACACCAAGCTCGGGCGAGACGTGGCCATCAAGGAGCCTGCCGGCAGCATTCCTTCACGAGCCGGAGCGCTCGCCCGGTCGCAACGAGAAGCGCAGCTGCTCGCCTCCCTGAATCATCCACACATCGCGGCCATTTACGGCTTCGAAGAGACTGACGGCGCGCACCTGCTGATCCTCGAGCTCGTCGACGGACGAGACACTCGCCGATCGCCTCGGGCGCGGGCCCCTGGCACTCGGCGAAGTGCTGACGATCGCGCGGCAGGTGGCCGAGGCCCTCGAGGCGGCGCACGAGAAAGGCATCATTCACCGGGACCTGAAGCCCGCCAACATCGCCCTGACGCGCGACGGCACCGTGAAGATCCTGGACTTCGGACTGGCCAAGGCCGTCGATCCGTCGCGACTCCGACAGCGTGTCGATGTCGCCGACGCTCTCGCTCGCCGCGACACGGGCGGGCGTCATCCTTGGAACGGCCGCCTATATGAGCCCCGAGCAGGCACGCGGCCGGCTCACCGACAAGCGGACCGATGTCTGGGCGTTCGGATGTGTGCTGTTCGAGATGCTGTCGGGCAAGCGCGCCTTCGAAGGCGAAGACGTGACGGACGTGCATCGCTTCCGTCGTCCGTGCAGAACCGGACTGGAGCGCGCTGCCGGCGAACCTTCCGGATCACCTCCGGCTGCTCATCAAGCGTTGTCTCGAGAAGGATTGCCGCGCACGTATCTCAGACATCGGCGTCGCCAGATTCTGCTGGAGCGATGGTGATCAGGTATCGCCTGCGGCCGGCGAGACGTCACGCGCGAGGGGCCGGTCGTCTCGGCGAGTCCTGGTGTGGTCGCACCTTGGCGCTGGCTGCCGGCATCGCGCTCGACGGCGGGAGGGGCGTCTGGCCGTCTTCTCGCGGGCCGGAACCTGCACCACGCGACGTCATCAGTTTTTCGATCACACCGTCAGGACGTCGCTTATCACACAGGGGAACGCATTCGGGACATCGCCATCTCGCCTGACGGCTGGTTCATCGCGTACGTGCTGGGGTCCGCTCGGAGAGAACGATCGGATGCGCCTGCGGCCAAGGTGTCGAGCTGGGCACGAAGTCGCTCGCGACGGGAACTTCCGTCAGAGCGCGATTCTTTTCCGCGGATAACCAGTGGGTCGGCTACTTCGCCTCCGATGGTCTAAGGAAGGTGTCCATCGACGGCGGTCCGTGAACGTTGGTGTGTGGGACGGGTCTCAGCGCCACGCGGAGCAAGCTGGGGGCCGGACGAGTACGATTTTCTTCAGCACCAGCGACCTGGCCAGCGGACTGCTGTCGGTGTCCGCCGAACGGCGGCGAGCCGACGATCCTGACCACTGTTGACAGGGCTCAGAACGAACTGGACCACCTGTTCCCCTTCCTGCTTCCCGACGGGCACTCCGTCCTGTTGACGATCGTCTCGACAGGCGGTGCGAATACCGGAACCGAGAACCGAATCGACGTGCTCGATTTGAACGCCGGCACACGGACACTCGTCATCGCCAATGCAGCGCAAGGCGAATACGTCGACACGGGCCATCTCGTGTATGCCGTGAGCAATTCACTTCGCGCAGTCACGTTCGATATTCGTACCCTCGCGGTCTCCGGCGAGTGCCGTGCCGGTCGTCGAGCAGTTGATGATGTTCGGCACGGGTGCTGCCGAATCTCGGTGTCGCGCCAGGGATCCCTCGTCATGATGAACGGGACGCCGGACAGCTATGCCGAACTCGCACGCTCGTGTGGGCTCGACTGTCAGGGCCGTGAAGAGCCCATCCAGGCGCCGACGCGCGCGTACACGGTGCCCAGGATCTCTCCGGACGGCCTGCGCGCCGCCCTCGAGATTCGCGACCGGGACAACGACATCTGGATCTGGGACTTCCGGCGTGCAGACGCCGAGACCTCTGACGTTTTCTACATGAATCCCTCGACATGAACCCGGTCTGGACTACTGACGGCAAGCGAGTCGTCTGGGCCGCAGTCGGCGGAACGGGCACGCCGAAGATTTTCTGGCAGGCCGCTGACGGGACCGGCGCACCCGAGCGGATCACTGATTACCGGAAACCCGCAGTTTCCGAGCGCGGTTACGCGCGACGGAACGCGCCTGCTCCTGTTCGAGAGTGGCGCAGGAACCTTGCAGATGGACGTCAGGATGGTCCCGCTGCTGACGGGCCAATACTGGAACGACGAGCACGTCCACGCCGCTGGTGAGGACGAAGGCCAATGAGACTGACGGCGAGGTCTCGCCCGATGGACGCTGGATCGCCTATCAGTCGGATAAGTCCGGGACGGCCATATATCTACGTGAGTCCTTCCCGAACACCGATGGCGGCCTCTGGCAGATCTTGACACCGGCGGTTCGCGACCCTTGTGGGCCAGAAATGGGCGCGAACTGTTCTATCTCGATGGCAAGGGGCTGCTGACCTCGGTGGCCATGGACTCGGGCGGTCCGACACCTAACCCGGGAAACCCGCGGCGCGTGCTCGACAAGTCCTACGTGCTCGGTACCTCCACGCGCGGATTCAATCTGCGCAGCTACGATGTCTCACGGACGGCGAGCGCTTTTTGATGATCAAGAGCGCCCCGCCGAGTGAACGGCCGGCTGCGCCGCCGCTCAGCCTGACCGTTGTACCGAACTGGGCCGAGAGAATTGAAGGCCCGGGTGCGCCAGAAACCTGACCCGACTACTTCGCGTTGGCGCCACCCACGAGCGTGTCCACCGCGTAAAGCGACGTGCGTGCCGTCATGTAGACGGTCCTTCCGTTGGGGCCGCCGAACGCGAGGTTCGCCGCGCTCTCGGGAAGAAGGATGCGCGCGATCCGCTGGCCCGACGGGGCGAAAATCTGCACGCCTTCACCCGAACTCGACCAGACATTCCCGAGCACATCGCAGCGGATGCCGTCAGGGATGCCCTTGTCCAGCGTCGTGAACACCCGGCCCTTGAACGGCGCAGAGGTGCTCACGGCGTACGCGCGAATTTCCGGCGGCTTGGCCGAGTTCGCGACGTACAGCGTCGCTTCGTCGGGTGACAGGCAGAGCCCGTTCGGACTCGGCATGTCGGTCACGATGGCGGTCATGCTCTTCTTCACCGGATCGAGCCGGTACACGTAATTCCCTGGCGTCTCCTGCTTCCTGCCCGCCAGGCCGTAGGGGGGATCGGTGAACCAGATCGTGCCGTCACGCGCGACCACCACGTCGTTCGGTGAGCTGAGCTTCTTGCCTTCGAACGAATCGACGACGGTCGTGACCGTTCCGTCCTTTTCGGTCCGCGAGATCCGCCCGGCGTGCTCCGCGGTGAGCAGACGCCCTTCACGGTCGAGCGTGTTGCCGTTCGCCGATCCACTGGGCGCGCGGAACGTCCGCACCCCGCTCTTGGCGTCCCAGCGCTTCAGCTCGTTGGCAGGGATGTCGCTGAACACGAGGTACCCGCCCGCCGGCTCGGCTACCCAGACCGGGCCCTCGATGAACTTCATGTCTCCCGCGAGCTTCCGCACCGCGGCGCCCTTCGGAAACAGCTTCTGGAAGGCGGCCTGATCGACGACCTCGAAGTCGGCAGGCGCTTGGACCAGAACGGCGGAGAGCGTCAGCAGGATGGCATGGCGAGTCATAGCGCGGCCACTTTACCACGCTCGTCCGGCGCGATCTGTTACGGGCCTAGGCAACACCCCGAACGTCTGTTCCGCCCTGGCCGCTTCCCGCCGATTGGTATTGCTGCCGCAGTTCCCGCTTCAGGATCTTCCCGCTCGGGTTCTTCGGGAGCGCTTCGCAAAAGAACACGTGCTTCGGCACCTTGAAGCCGGCAAGGTGGGCCTGGCAGTGCGTGACGAGGGCCGACGCGTCGAGCGTCTGGCCGGGCTTGACCACCACGACTGCCGAGACGGCCTCGATCCACCGGGGGTCCGGCAGGCCAATCACGGCGACTTCCGACACCTGCGGCAGCCGGTAAATCGCCTCTTCGACCTCGCGGCTGGCCACGTTCTCGCCGCCGGTCTTGATCATGTCCTTCTTGCGATCGACCACGGTGATGTAGCCGTCGTCGTCGACCGTGGCGAGATCGCCGCTGTGAAACCATCCGCCCTCAAAAGCCGCTGCCGTCTTGTCCGGCGCGTCGTAATAGCCCGAGAGCAGCTGCGGTGAACGGTGCACGATTTCGCCGACCTCGCCAGGCCTGACGTCGTTCATCTGGTCGTCGACCACACGCGTCTCGACGTTCAGGGTCGGCCGACCGCAGGATCCTGGTTTGCGGAGCTGCTCGTCCGGGGCGAGCACGGTCGCCAGCGGGGCGATTTCGGTCTGGCCGTACAGGTTCCACAGCCGCAGCTCCGGGACGCGCCGCTGGATTTCCCGCAGCACTTCGACGGGCATGATCGACGCGCCGTAGTAACCCTTCCTGAGCGAGGAGTGATCGAGCTGGTCGAACAGCGGCGACCGGAGCAGGCCAATCCAGACCGTCGGCGGCGCAAAGAACGACGTGATCCGGTGTTCGGCGATGAGCGGGAGCACGATCTCCGGGGCAGGCGCTGACGCGATGACGTTGGTTGCCCCCTGGTAGACGGCCGGACCGAGAAAGACATCGAGCTGCGCGCAGTGATACATCGGCAGCGCGTGCAGGATCACATCCGCGGCGTCGATCTCGGCGTCGACGATGCAGCTGACGTATTGCCAGAGGACGGCATCGTGCGTCAGCATCGCGCCCTTGGGCAGGGCTTCGGTGCCGCTCGTGTAAACGATCTGCGCAAGCCCGTCGCTCGCCACCGCCGTGTCGGGCGTTCGCGCGTCGGCGCTGAGCAGCTCGTCGAACTGCGACACCCGGAGCGTCAGCGTCACGCGCGTGTCGAGCGCGGAGGCGCGGCTGCCGGTGTCGAGGAATTCGTCGCTGACCGCCAGGGCCCTGGCGCCCGAGCTGCGCAGGATGTACGCGATCTCCTGCGCGTTCAGCATGAAGTTGATCGGCACGAGCACGCCGCCGATCCGCGCCAGCGCGAACCGCAGTGCCGCAAACGCGTGTGAGTTACGCGAGAGGATGGCGACGCGGTCGCCTGCCGTCAGGCCTCGTTCGATCAGTCCATTCGCGAGCCTGTTGCAGATCTCGTCGAACTCCCGGTACGTCCATTTCGTCTCGCCGAAGCAGACGGCGATCTTGTCCGGACGACGGGCGGCGGTTCGCCGCGGAAGATCGCCGATCGTGTGCTGCCGAATCCTGGCGACATCCATGGGGCGATACTACGCGAGCTTCAGCGCCTGCTCCATCACGAGACGCGGGCCCCGGTCGGGATCGGCTTCCACGCGGCACTCATTGTTGAAGAGCATCGTATGGCGCGACGCGGCGGAGTACGCCGGCCACTTCGGCAACCTGGGGGTGTTGGGATCGCCCGTCCGCGCAAACGCGACCCACGCCGCGCTCGTCTTGTCGGCCAGCGCATACGCCTCGGGCATTTTCGAGATCAGCGGTCCGGCAATCTTGATGTTGTTGAACACGAACTGAATCTCGATGGTGTGCGGCGATCGCATGTGTCCGCCGCCTTCAGGGGTTTCCCAGTCGTAGCGATACGCAAACGCCGGCGCACCACGTTGATCGGCCTTCCTTTTCGCCAGCTCCCGCGAGTAGGTGCCGCGCGGATGGTCGGTCGCAATCAGGATCCACAGATCCCATGGCGTCGCTTCGGGATGTGCCTTGCGAAACGCGTCAATGACGCGCGACGGATCCCCGCCGAGCCGCTTCGACACTCGCCCCCGGAGGCCAGCCTCGTCGAGCGCCAGAGTCTCAGGGGTTGGCCGATCGTAGAGCGTCTCCTCGGTGCGGGCGTAGCCGATGAGCAACGGGATGTCGACCGACAGGGCGGGCCCCTTCGGATCCCACGGGTGCGCCGGAATCGTCTTGCCGTCGACCATCGGACTGTTTGCCGTCATGCCGGGCTCACGCAGCGTGATCTTCCTCTGCACCGCGGCGGCGGCCGCGAGCAGCCGCTCCATCGGCACGCTCTGAAGCTCCCGCACCTGGCCCGCTTTCAACCCCAGCTCGGCGAGGAGCAGATCGGTCTGCTTGACCGCGTCCTCGTGCGTCGTCAAGCGAAGCACCGCTCCGCTCTCGATGATCGCGCGATGAAACAGGCCTTTCGCGATCGGCATCGCCATCAGCGTGGCGACCTTTCGACCGCCGCCGGACTGGCCGAAGATCGTGACGAGACCCGGATCTCCGCCGAAGCGGCTGATGTTGTCGCGCACCCACTGGAGCGCGGCGACGATGTCGAGAAGGCCGACGCTGCTCGACAGCGCGAAGTCGGATCCCATGGCGTCGCCGAGGTAGGTGTAGCCGAACACGTTCAGGCGGTGATTCAGGGTAACGACGACGACGTCGTGCGTCTGGGCGAGGCTCGTGCCATCGAGAATGCGGCCGGAGCCCGAGCCGCTCGAGAATCCGCCGCCGTGCAGCCAGACCATCACCGGCCGCTTGCGTCCGTCGCTCAAGGCCGGCGTGAAGACATTCAGCACGAGACAGTCTTCGCTTTGCAGAGCCGGCGAGCCGGCCGCGGTTGTCCCGGAGGCGTCGCGGGTTTGCGGTGCGGTGGGACCGAAGGCGAGCGCATCGCGCGTGCCCGTCCAGGGCGCGGGCTTGACCGGGGGCATGAAACGATTGGGGCCGCTCGTCGGCGCTCCGTACGGAATGCCCTTGAATACCCTGGCGCCATCGACGACGACGCCGCTAACCTTGCCCGCTGATGTCTCGGCCACCGCGTTCTCGAGAGCCGCGGCGCTGGCAAGCTTCAACCATGGTGCGACGTGGGCCCCGACAACCAGCAGCGACGCCTGTTTCACGAAGTCTCGACGGCTCGAAAACGGTGCCATGTTCCGACTCCTCTGTCGAAATGCCGTGTTTGTCCGCGGCACGTTATACCATTTCAAACATCCTTCGAACGACGCCGTTTCCTGCCGCCGCGCTGTTCCTCTTGATCGCCGCCGCGAGGCCGGCGATGGCCCAGGATCAGGGCCTGGATCCGCTGCTCTTCACCACCGAGGACACCGCCGCGAGCTCGGACGTGCAGGCGCAAGGCATCCAGCTGTATCGTCTGCCGTTCGGTTTTCACCTGCGCAGCCTCGATACGCATCCATGGGGGCTGAGGGTCACATTTCCCATATCGCTGAGTTCGATGCACATCGAGGGCGTGTCGAGCCTCGGCGACTTCGTCCGAAAGCTTCGCATCGCGGCGATTATTCCTGGCCTCGAAGTCGAGGTGCCGGTCGGGGAGCGCATACTGGTACGTCCGTTCGGTGAAGTGGGCATCGGCAGGGGCAGCGGTGATTCCTCGACGCAGGTGATGTACGGAGTGGGTGTTCGTGCCAGGTCGTTCCACGACCTGCGGCGTCTGCACCTGACCTACGGTGGCGCGGTGGCCGGCCGGAAGACACCAGCGATCGTCGATACGTACGACGAGTACGCGAGTTTCGAGGCGGGCATCGACGCGCAGCTTCCCCTGGGTTTCTCCGTCCTGAAGAACCCGGCGCGCGCCGGAATCTACGCAATCGGCCGCGCCTTCGACGGGCTGGAGCTCGAACGGGACGGCCAGGAGCCGATCGTCATGCGGGGACAGTTCGAGGCCGGCGTCAGCTTCTCAACCGAGCCGGACCTTCACATCTGGAAAATTCCGCTGCGCTGGCTCGCCGCCGGCTACCAGTTTGGTCACACGGTGTCAGGCGTGCGCATCTACGCAACGTTCCCGTTCTGATGTCGGCTGCTCTCGCGGTCTGTGTGCCACGAGCCGGCCAGGGGCTGCCAAGGCGCAGGACCGGACCCGTGCCAGCGATCACGTGCCGGTGTGGACGACGGTGCAGCCCTGCGCCCTACTCGATGAGATAGCTTGTTGTAAGCGGGGCCGTCAATCCACGATAATTAGAGGCTCCGCTGGTAGTTGGCCTTCAGCCTGCTCTCCCCGGAACTCCGCAGTAGGTAAGGTTGTTGACGAGAAATCACGTCCCTGTTTTTCTCCTCGCGATTCTCTCCTTGTCGCCGTGGACAGTCGCGGCGCAACAGACGGACGCCTCGACAGAGGCGAACACCGCGAGTCCTCCGGTCCTGGAGGATGTGGAAGCGGCGTTTGCTCGAATAGAGACACGCGGCGAGCATTTGACTGCCTGCGCGAACGGCTTGATACCCAGACCGTCGTACCGCGCAACTCTTACCAACCTCCTCGGCCTGCGCAACCACTTTCAGGGCATTCAACGGCTGCCCCAGCCGGGATATCTGGTGATGTCCGGGTCGAGCAAGCAGGGCTCGGACCTGTTCATCGTCCGTCTGGCTCGGGACGACGATCCAGAGCGCGAATGCGATGGTGAAGTCGTCACGCGCATCCTGGTGGACGATGTCATGTCGCATGCGGGTGGGTTGAGCATGCTGGGATCGGTCCTGGCGGTGCCGGTGCATGGAGGTTCCCCGCGCCAGGCCAAGGTGTTGTTCTACGACCTGGCGGACCCGGAGCGTCCCCTGCGGCTCGCGGTCGAGATCGCGAGACCGGGCCGGAAGGCATCCTCGACTGCCATGACCCGGCTTCCGAACGGACACGTTCTCGTGGCGGTGCTCAGTCAATTCGACGGCCTGCCGCTGCGGATTGACTTCTATCTCTCGCGGACCACCATTCTGAGCGAAGGGTTCCAGCCTGAACCGCTGTCGTGGCGCGTTTCCGGCGTGGAAGCACGGTCCGATCAGGATCCGACGTTCAGCCACTTCCAGGGCATCAACTTCATCAGGCAAGCGGACGGGCGGCTGTACCTGGTCGGCTTTCACAACAGCGTGGCACCGCAAACCCTCCTCCCGGGCCGCGACTACGCGGATCTGTACGAAGTTGTCTTTCCAAGGGAAACGACTCACGGCGCCAACCCGATGCTGACGGCCCCGGCGGTCGTAAAGGTGGCGAACCGAATGCTTTACTGCAAGGACGGCTTCTGCAATCTCGACGCGGCGGCAGGGCTGTTCGTGGATCCGGCCACACACTCCATGGCGATCTACGCCGGTGCCGGATGGCTTGATGGCGAGACGCTCAAGGTGGCGGTCTATCGGAGCCCGTGAGCCAGTTCGCGGAGATTTTTCGCATTCCGATCCGTAGGCGTTTGTTCGACGACTTCGCTCGAATCGCCTCAGATCGGGTCAATGCACATCAGAGTTGGCGATGAAGCGAGTCTCTCAACCTATTCCGCCCCAGCCGAGTTGGACCGGGAATCGGTACGGGCCGGTTCCTGGATCGCAGTGGATTGGGCGGTGGCGATCTATGCGACGTTCGTCGCGCTGGTTGCCGTTGCCTGGGCGGTACCGCGATGGCCTTACATCCTCGCAGGGCATACCGCGCTCCTCGCCGGCCTTCTGTCGTTGCCTCCCCGAGGCGCCGCGTGGGAGCGGCCGCGCGCGGCTGACTCCCGCTGGCACTCGTGGGCGCGATCAGTCGCGCGATTCCTGCGATACACGTACCCGGCGCTGCTCCTGACGCCGTTCTTCGAGGAAGTGTCCCTCACGGTAAACGCCGCCGCCGCGGACGCGCCCTACTGGTTCGAGCAGAGCCTCTTCAACGCCGACCGCATGCTGTTCGGCAGCATTCCATCGGTGACGCTGTCGCAGGCCGGCAATCCGCTGCTCGACGAGATCATGCACGCGTTTCACCTGGCGTACTTTCCGCTGATCATCGGCGGGATCGCCCTCGCCTGGAACGGGGGCCGCCGCGGCCGGGTCACGCCCGGCAGCGGATTTCATGCCGCGATGACGAGCATGATGCTCGGCTTCTTCCTGTCATACGTGTGGTACCCGTTCCTCCCGGCGCGAGGGCCGTGGGAACATCCCGACGTCATGGCGGGCCTTCGTTCGTTCGGCGGCTGGGTTTTCACCCCCGTCAGCCAGCGCCTGATCGCGGGGGCGGCGGTTTCGGGAGGATGTTTCCCGAGCGCTCACGTGTCGGGCACGTGGGCGCTGGCGTTCGGACTGTATGCAACGAACCGGAGGGCGTCACTCGGCTTCGGAGCGCTCGCGGTCGGACTCAGCGTGGCCTGCGTGTACACGAGGTACCACCACGCTGTGGACGTCTTCGCAGGGCTCGCGGTGGCGGCAATCGCGGCGGCGATCGGCTACAGGCTGACGCGGGAGGTCGGCGTCAGAAGTTGAAACGGAGGCCGATGGTCGGCAGGCGCGGGATGCCCTGATCGGGCCGCTCGACGATCTTCGGCCGGTCGGACGTGGGATCGTGCTCGAGCGTCGGCTCCAGGGCGCCCGCGTTCTCGCGGTTTAGCAGGTTGATGATCTCCCCATACAACTCCCACCTGCCCTGCGCTCCGCGCGGGCGCCACGTGATCCGCAGGTCGACGCGGGCGAACGCCGGCAGGCGAGCGGTGTTCAAGTTGCCGACGCCGCCGAAGTCGACCGCGTAAATCGGGCGGCCTGCATCGAGGGCTGGCACCAGTTCCTCCTTGTTGCCGTCGCCGTCGCTGTCCACGGCGTCCGCCTCGCTCGCCACGCGCAGGCCGAGCGGCGGCGTCCTCGGGAAACCAGACGCGACCCGGGTGGTCGCCGCCAGTTCCCAGCGACTGCTCAAGCGATACGAGGCGACCGCCGAGAAGGCATGGCGGCGGTCGTACTCGAAAGGATAGACGCGCCCGTAGGCTTCGCGTTCCGCCCGTCCCCATGTGTAGCTCGCCCAGCCGCGCACCCTGGCGCTCACCGGAGCGGTCGTGCGCGAGACGAACACGTCGAAGCCGTACGCGCGACCACGACCATCGTTGGTCGGTGTCGACGTGATGATCGGGTCCGCCGGGTACGCTCGATGCGAGCGCGGCAGGAAAATCATATTGAGCGAGGCGTGCCTGCCGCTCCCCGTCGGTTTCAAGGCGACCAACGAGCAGGCGCGACGAAGCCTTGTAGTAGCCCTCGATTCGCAGCGTCGCCCCACCAGAGAAGTCGCGTTCCACGCCAGCCGATACCTGGCCCGCCTGCTCGCTCCGAAGACGGCCGATGTTGCCCGTTAGATCCAGGACGTAATCGCTCTGCACGAGCTTCTCGTAGCCGGGGCTCTGCGTGTAACGGCCGGCCGCGGCGCGCAGCCGCGTCCGGGAATCCAGGCTCCACACGCTGGTGATTCGCGGTGACAGTTGCGTATCGTCGTTGACACCACTCCGATCGAGCCTGACACCCGCTTCGATGGCCAGCGCCGGCGCCGCCTGCCAGCGATCCAGGAGCCAAATGCCGCCACGCGAGACGTCGCGCACCGACTGCAGCAAATCGGGCAGGCCGGCGCCGCCCTGCTGCGACGATCCATTGGCCGCGGCGGGGTTGCGATCGCCGCTGATCTCGAACGACAGCTCGGTGCCAAGCCGATGCAATTCACCGCCGGCCTCGACCACATGCGCGCCGAGCGTCCAGGCAAGCTCCTGACGCACCGACACATCGCGCACCGACAGCACCCGATCGAATACGACGTTCGCGACGTCGAAGGTCCCCTCGTTGGTGTTGGCCCGCTGGCTGCGGTTTTCGAACGCCGCGTTGAGCCCAAACGATGATGCGCTGTTGGAATAGGCCACGATCGTGTGCGATCGTGCCTTCGGTCCGAAGTGTGGCATCCAGGCGTACCGACGCGAGATCGTTCTCGGTGTTGTCGTTGAACTCACCACGGGCATCGTCGCTGTCGATGTCGAGCGCCGCATCCTGCCGGCTGCGAAGCCCGAACACCGACAACGTCCGGCCCGGAGCCAGTTCCCACACCGCCTTCGCCTGGATATCCGCAAACCTGGGGAACTCCTGGTCGGCCACTCTCGACGCCACCAGGTCGTAGTAGGTGCGGCGGGCGCTGAAGAGCCACGATCCCTTCCCCGCCTTCGGCATCCCACCCTCGAGGATGATGTTGGCGTCGGTGATGCTGAGGGAGCCCGATCCGTTCAGCCGTTCGCGCCGGGTCCCTTCACGATTCTCGATGACGAGCAGCGACGACAACCGGTCGCCGTACTTGACGCTGAATCCGCCGGTGGCGAGCTCGAACCGCGAGATCGTCTCGGGGTTGAACGCGCTCGTCAGGCCGAACAGCCGGTAGGGATCGTGGATCTCGACGCTGTCCATGACGGTGAGATTCTGATCCGGCGCACCGCCGCGGACCGCCAGGCGGCTGCTGAATTCCTCGGCGGCTGCCACTCCAGGCAGCGTTTGCAGCGTCCGGAACACGTTGTCGAGCGCGCCGGGCGTCCGCAGGACCTCCGCCGGCGTGACGACGACGGCTGAGGGCGCCGCGGTGGGCGGCGGGGCAGCCACGACATCGACCGTCGAGGCAAAGCCGGCGCGCGGCACCAGGAGCAGTTCGGTCTCGGTCGCATCGGTCAGCGTCACGTCGATCGTCGTGGACAGCGGATAGAACTCCGCCGCGCTCGCTTCGATCAGCACCACACCCGCAGGCACACGCAGCACGAACCGCCCATCGCGATCGGTCACGGTGCGACGCTCATCGGCGCTGACCGAGACGCCGGGCAGCGGGACACCCGTTTCCGCATGCCGGACGACGCCGGCAATCTGACGCTCGGTCTGAGCCGGCGGTTGGGGCTGGGCCAGCGTTGGACGCACCAGGCCAGCGAACAATAGAAGGATGAGCAGCAGCCGTGGCCGAATCGCCAATCGAACTACTTCACCACAATGGACACAAAGGACACAAAGAAGGGGTTGCTAAGACTATGCCTCGTCGGTGAGGGTCTTCCGCATGAACACGCACGGCATCGCTTGGCCTGACATCAGCCGCGCCTCGCCACGCCCGAGTTCTTCGAATCCATTCGCCTTGTAGAACTGCACGCCCGCGAGCGACGCCTGGATCTGGATGGTCTTCGCGCCATGCGCCCGGGCATGGTCCTCGGCCAGCCGAAGAAGCGCCGTTCCGATCCCCCGCCTGACTGCACGACCCCGAACATACACGGACGCCCCGTCCTGATCGTCGTCGACGCGATGCGTCGCAAAGCCGAGCACAACGGTCTTGCCATCGAGCTCCCCAGTCGCGATGAAGAACGCCTCGCCGGCGTCCATGGCCCTGACGTAAACATCCGGCGTCAGGCCAGAACCCCACGCCTCCACCACGTCGGGAGAGTAGAAGTCGGGGCCAATCGATCGGATCGAATCAACGTGCGCGAGGGCAATTGCCTCAGCGTCGTCCGAACCAGCCCGACGTGTCTGACCTCTCCAACTCGCCAACTCTCCAACTCACACTGACTCACCCGTCGGTCGCGGAGAACTCGCGCCCGCGCGTTTCGGGGCCGAGCCACAGGATGCCGGCGACCAGCAGCAGCCCCCCGACAATGCACAGGGCCATGGCGCGGGGGAGCGGCCAGCCGTCGTCGCGGAGCAGCCCGACGACCGCCGGGGTGGCCGATCCGAGCGCCGCGCCGGCGTGGTACGAGAACCCCGCGCCCACGCTGCGCGCCGCCGTGGGGAACCGCTCGGACAAGTAGGTCGGCGCAATGCCCCACATGCCCGCGCCGAACGTGCCGATGAGCAGCGCGCCGAGTCCGAGCACCAGCGGATCCTCGGCGAACAGATACAACGGCACGACCAGGATGCTGGCCAGCGCCGCGACGGTCGAGGCGCCGCGCCGGCCCAGGCGCCCTTCCGACATGCGCCCGCAGGCAAACGCCCCGAGAATGGCGCCGATGTTGAACACCACGATGTACGGCAGCGTCGACCGGCCGGCCTCGCGCAGGAACGTCGCGTACCAGTAGGTGATCGCGTAGTACGAGAACATGAACGCCGCCATCAGCAGCGAGGTCTGGACGGTCGTCAGGAGGAGGTCGCCCCGGAAGATCCGCACCAGCGACACTCCGTCGGTCGTGCGATGGTCACGGAGGTGCTGCTGGCGTTCGAGCCAGACCGGACTCTCGGGCACGCGCGCCCGAATCCAGAGCACGAGCAGAGCGGGGAGGATGCCCAGCCAGAACATCGATCGCCACGCGAGATCGCCGTACGGCGTCAGCACCGGGTACAGCGACGTGAACACCGCGGCCGAGATGATGTATCCCCAGCTGTAGCCGCCCTGCAGAAGGCCCGACACGATGCCGCGCAGCCGGACCGGCCAGTGCTCGATCACCAGGGGCATGCCCGCCGCCCACTCGCCGCCCATCCCGATGCCGAAGAGCGCGCGGAAGCCGAAGAGCATCGCGTAGGAGGTCGAGAATCCGCTGAGCGCCGCGAACACCGAGAACCAGAGGATCGACAGCATCAGCGGCAGCTTGCGGCCCCAACGATCCGCGGCCGTGCCGGCGAGCGCCCCGCCGACCAGGCGCATCATCAGCGTCACCGTGCCGAGGATCCCGGCCAGGAAGCTGTCGACGGTGAACGTCCGCTGGATGTCGATCAGGACGAAGGTGAGGATCGTGAAGTCGAACCCGTCGAGCACCCACCCGAGAAACGTCGCCCAGAACGCGCGCCATTGATCGCGGTTGACCTGGCGGTACCACGGCGCGGCGCTCGGTGATTGACGTGTCGTCCCTACGTGTGCCGCTTCCATCTACTGACGCGGCCTCGGCCCGTACTGCGGCAGCGGCTGCCCGGCTTCGAGCGCGCCGAGATCCGGCGCCTTGCCCGTGAAGCCGTCGTTGACGTTCGGAATCGCCACGCCGCGATCGATGGCCGCCGACCCCGGCCGCAGCCTGAAATCGAAGTCGCTGAAGTTGTACAGCCGCTGCACGGTCTTCGGATCACGTTCGAGCTTCGGCACGTTGACGAACACGTCGTAGTCCACCAGCACGCTGTTGCGATCCTGGCCGCTCGCCTTCGCGTACTGCTCCAGCGTCGTGAACTGGTTGGGCTGCAGCGGCCCGCTTTGCCCCCCACGTCCGCCAGCAGGCGCCGCACCGCGCCCTGCGGCGCCGGGCGCCGCACCTCGTCCTCCCGCCTCCTCCGGCTGGACGTTCCATTGGAACGAGTACGCCGCGCCGGGATTCGGACGGAAGCCGTTGTAGTCCGACGAACTATATGGAGTGCTCGTGGTGACGCTGAAGATCGCCGGCGCGGTGCTCTGCCCGAGGATCAGGTTGTTGCGCCAATGCCGGTTCGCACCCGTGCCGATGCTCGTCTCGCTGGTCACGGTGTTGTGGTAGAAGACGACGCCCGGCGACCCCGCCGACGACCTGGTCGACCCGCCCGGCGCGTGATACACGATGTTGCGGATCCAGTAGATCGGCCCGCCCACCGACGGCTGCGTCGACATCGGATGCGACGCGGAGTTGATCAGCACGTTCCGCATCAACCGGATGTTGTGCATGCTCCCGTCCATCTCGATCGAGTTGTCGTGGGCGTTGGTGATGTAGTTGTTGTAGATGTCGATCGACACCGGCCGCCGATCCCAGAACTCGCGCGGCGGATACGACGGCCCGTCGTGGGCGTGCGACCCGTCGGGCATGCCGTACATCTCGGTGTCGATGCCGTCGTGGAAGTCCGCCACGTAGTTGTAGGCGATGACGTGGCCGGGGCCGTAGAGGCGGATGGCGGTGTACGACTTCATGACCGGCGGAAACTCCTGGCCCTCCACGCCGCGGAACTGCTCCCAGAAGGCACCGTTCCAGCCGATCAGATGTTTAGCATCGTTCCTGCCGAGGAACGTGCTGTCGGCGATGTAGAAGTTGCTCGAGCCGGAGTAGTTGGAGAACACGCCCAGGCCGACCTGATCGAACGTGCAGCGCTTCACCGTCAGGCCCTTTGATCCGGCGATGAACTGCGTGCCCGCCCAGATGGCGATGTCGGTGTTCCTGAACGTGATCCCCTCGAAGTAGTTGTAGTCGGCCGCCTTGACGTTGAACAGGTTGAAGTTGCCGCGGCCGTCGATCATCACCTCGCCGTCGCCGGCCGCCCTGATCACGATCGGTCGCTCGGGCGTCCCGTCTGCCGTCAGGTAATACGTCCCCTCGAAGGTCGTCGTCGCATTGATGGTGGTCTGGTTGGCGTAGTACCTCGTACTGATAGGCGTAGGTGCCGGCGTGCATCAGGATGATGTCGCCAGGCTTCACCCGCGGGCGCCCGCCCGGCGCCGTGTCGCCGGCGCCGCAGTAGTAGTTGTAGGCGCACATCAGCCCGGTGAATGACGGTTCCTGGCGCGGACCGTCATACCCGACCGGATAGACGTGATAGACCTTGCCGCCCTGCGGCCGGCTTCGGCTCCGGCCGAGTGCGGACCGTCACGGTCTTCGTCGCGTTGGCCGCGGGACCGCCGACGCCGTCTGGATCGGTCATCACGAAGCGCGCCTCGTAGGCGGTGTCCGGCTCGAGGTCGAGGATGCTGCCGGCAAACATGTTGGGCAGGACCAGGTTGAAGACGTTCGGCTGGGTGACGCGCTCGTTCTGCAGGCGCACGAGCGGCATCCCGTTCTTCCAGGCGGTCTCTCCCGCCTTGCGATACGACACCGCCACCGACGCATTGCGGTTGGCGTCGCCGTCGATGACCCACTCGAAGCCGAGGTTGATGAGCGTCGGGGGATCGACGACGAGATCGCCCGGCGTTACCGTGTGGCGGCGGGTCGCCAGGCGCCTGCCCAAGCCCGCGGACGACTCATGAAGCAGGATGACGACACCGCAGACGGTGAGTCGGGATGTGCCGTCATAGTGTAACAAGAGGGGCTTCGCCCCTCGGACTCCCCACACGCTCTCCCGCGCCGCGGCGCCGGCGCGCTCCGTTCGCGTGGCTCGCTCGCGCGCTCGCTCGCGACGCAGGTAAGCTGATTTGCGAGACAATTCTAACACCGTAATCGGTGAATCAGTCCGGCGGCGCCGCGCCCACGCTCCGAGGTCAGCACCAGCGTGTCGTGCATCCAGATAGGCAATCGCTTCGCCCTGCGATTCCGCCTCGCCGAGAAAGCACGGCTTCCCTGGACCGCGCCAGTTGACCACATCGTCATCCTTCACGGCATGAAAAAAGAACACCTCGTAGTAGGTCCTGACGGCCAGGGTCGTCGCATCCGGCGAAACAGCGGCGCCCGTTGCCAAGCGTCCGATACCGCCATCCGGCTGAATGCCGCTGTCGCCCGCGTATTCCGCCGTCAGCACCTCGCCCGACACGTCGCGCGGGCGATCGCGTCGCGGCGGAGACGGAAGAAGCCAATCGTGCCGCTACGGCCCTTCGAGACGATCGTCATGTCTCCGTCCGGCAGCACCGCGAACGCTTCCGCATCGTCCGGTCCATCGGGATAGCGGTACCGGAACGATCGGGAAGCGATGGTCCGAGTGTTCTCATCCAGCCCGAGGCTCGACAACAACGTACACGGTCAGCCACTGGCGTACGCGATCGTTGTCGCCGATGTCGGCGAGATACAAGCAAACCGGCGGAGCGGCGGCGCCAGCAGGCGCAAGATCGCCGATGCACGGACCGGACGCCATGTCCTCCCAGTCCCGAGCTTCGGCCCCAGCGATCTGAAACGTGGCCAGGAGCCGGCCAGACGCGTCGATCGCGTACAGATTCGGACCATCTCCGGAGTCGTTGTGCGACCAGTAGACTCCGGGCTGCGGACGACTCACCGCGAGGCCCGAGCTTTCGGCCAGTATCGGCGGTAGCGTGCCGGTGAGTTCGAGGACCCGCGCTTGATAGGCCTTTCCATTTTCGAGGTGATCCGCCAGCGCGCGATCGCCGCGCTGGGGTTCGAACCAGGCGAGCGCCGCTATCGCCAGCACGAACACGATCCCGACGCTCCAGGCCGTTTTCACCAGCGATTTACCTCAGGACCTCGGCAGCGCGTTGCGCATCCGGATCATGGAATACTGCAGGGTCGATGCAACTACCGCATCTCGAATCGTGGCTTGAAGTTCTTCGCGCCTTCGAGTCTTCGTGGTTGCATTCGCGGGCGGCCAACTCGTGAATGCGCCAATCTTAAGTACGAAATCTTAAATCTTGAATTGCATCGCAAGCGGAGAGGACGCTCTCCCTTCGACGCCAGAACAACCAGCCGGTCACGGCGAGCGCGGCGCCGAATTCGCCGGACCACGAAGCACGCCACCGCGTACCACGCGGGCATCCCTGCGCGTGCTACTTCTTACGCTGCAAATCTTACTCGCCTTCTAATAGGACGCCGACGCGATGCGATGCCGAAGGAATAGGCGGCCGACGTGTGCGTTACAAATCTCGCCACTGTTGCCGCGATGTGTAATCGAGATAAATGCGCGCGTGGCCTGGCGCGTCCTTCTATGCACCGGCACGCCGGTTGCATCCCGCGGGCAGGCTGTCAAGCTTCGTGAGCATTTCAGTCGATTCTACGCACCGCGCAAGTACGCGTGCATGGTTGTCCACCGCCATCGCGGCACTGCTGTGGTGCGCGCTGGCGCCGGCCGCGCTCCTGGCGCAGACGAACAGCGTCGTCCCCGGTGCAATTCGCACCTATTCGACCCTGTCGTCAATCGGCGTGGAGTGGAGCATCGCGGGCGATGCGGACCACGATGGCACAGCCGCCGTGGAATTTCGCACCGCCGCGACCGGCGGCTGGCGCCCGGCGCTGCCGCTCGTCCGCGTCGACTACAACGGGGCCAACATGTTCGCCGGTAGCGTCCTGTTCCTCCTGCCAGACACCTCGGTACGAAGTGCGACTGACGCTCGCCGATCCTGACGGTGGAGGCAGAGCGCAAACGGTCGTCGTAGCCACGCGGCCGGTTCCCGTCCCGCCGTCCGCAGGAAGAACGTTTCACGTCGTGCCCGGGTCGGGAGGCGGCACGGGTTCCGCCGCGAGTCCATTTCGAGGCATCGCCGCGGCTGAGGCGGTCGAACAGCCCGGAGACACGTTTCTGGTCCATGGCGGCAACTACGGCGGCAGGATCACGTTCTCCGGATCGGGAAGCGCCGCAGCCTATGTAGTGTGGAAATCGGCTGGCGACGGAGAGGCTCTCTTCGACGGCATAGACATCTCCGGCAGCTACGTGTGGCTCGAAGGCTTGACGGTCAGGAATCAGCCGTATGCGTTGATGTCGAAGAGCGCGCCGACCGGCGTCGTCATCAGCCGGTGCCTGTTCTTCGACAATCACTACTCGATCTACCTGCAGCAGGGCGGCAGCCGCTGGCACATCACCGACAACACGATCGTCGGCGACACGCCGTACTGGACCGAAAGCTTTGACGGCGAAGGCATCGAGCTGAACGGCTATGCCGTCGACAGTTTCGGCCACGTCGTCGCCCACAACGTCATCTCGAACGTCGCAGACGGCATCTCCAACGGCACCTACAACATCGATGTCTACGGGAACGACATCTCCGACGTCTCGGACGACGGCTTCGAAGGCGATCCGGGCGGGGCGAATATCCGCGTCTGGGGCAACCGCATCCACAATGCCGCGCACAATGGCATCAGCTACCAGCCTCAGAACGGCTCCCAGTGGTACATCACCCGCAATCAGTTGGTCGGCTTCATGGAGGGTCCGTTCAAGTTCCGGACCACGGATCGGTCGGTCATCGCGCACAACACGATCGTGATGTGGGGCAAGATGATCTGCTGCAACGATGCGCACCTGCTTCGGTCGATCGTCAGGAACAACCTCTGGATTTCGGTCGCGGGAGGGCAGATCTGGGATTTCGGATCAAACGTCAGGGACTGGCAGACCGATCTGAATCACGACGGCTTCGACTGGGGCGCCAGCACGGCGCCGTTCAGATACGGCGGCGTGGTCTACTCCAGCGTGGCGGCGCTGGCAGCGGCGAGCGGACTCAAGACGAGCGGTGACGCATTGACGCGCCGGCTGCTTTGCGACGTTCGACGTGCCCGGGCCGGCGCCGGTGCCGATTCCAACCCGGCTCATGACCTTGAGGACCGGCTGCGCGGCAATCGACGCCGGTGCCATTCTGCCCAACATCAACGACGGTTACGCCGGCCTCGCACCAGACCTCGGGGCCCACGAGATGGGGCAGCCGCCGCCGTCGTTCGGACCGCGATCGCCGTCGGCGCCGCTCACGCCAACCGGACTGCGCATCGTCTTCTGACCCTGCTTAGTCCCTGACCGGATAGCGCAACCACTGAGTTTCGTGTTTCGTGTTTCCGTGCCTTGATTTTGTTCTTCGTGACTTCGAGTCTTCGTGGTTGCATTTGCCATTTTAGATTTCAGCGCATGCAGAGAGGACGCTCTCTCTCCGTCACCATTAATCGGCAAGAACGATGAGCGGCACGTGCCACGCCGCCCAGATCGCGCCGCTCAACAGGGCCGTGCGTCCGAACGATGTGATCCGCGCCAACGCCAGGCACGAGGAAGCCGCGCCAGCCCAGCTCCTCGCCGGTGGCGGTCAGCAGGCTCTGAAGCAATCCGATGACGAGGAAAGCAGCTAGGGGCGCTCTCGTCTCGTGTGCAGGCGCGTCCATCCTCTAATCACAGTTGGGAACGCCCAGGAAGCCTGGCCGCCGATCTCGGCTTGCTGCTCAGACGAAGAGTTCTCGAGTGCGCTTTCAGCCGACCGATCGCTGCCGCAAAAGCGTGGCGATATTCGGCCGTCCATGGCGGCTTCAGTGTATGCCGGAGACTGTTCACGTATCGCTCGACTTCCAGAGGACTCCCCTGCAACGCCTCGGCGGCCAGAGCCAGCTCCTCGCCGCGGCGATGAAACACGACGTTCAGGCCACGCCGACGAGCGGCCGCACACAGCGCGGAGTGATAGAGCACGCCATCCGCTCGACACATGACGTGATAGGACTGGTGAACCTCCGCGACCTTCGCGGGCAGGTGCGCGAGCGGCGGATGCCGCATGGCGATGGAGGACACTCGATATCGCGGCTGACATATCAGTCAACAGGCTCGTCGAAAGCCGCTGCGGTACACATGGCACTCGATCGCTTCAATTTGCGCACCAGCTGTTCGGCCTCGTCGGCGGCGAGAGCCAGCGTCTCGTGGTGATACGGCTGGCTCGGGTACACCCTTCTCGACCAGCGGCACACGCCGTCGATCGACGACGGCCGGCTCGCCGTTCACCGCTGCCGCAGAGACGAGGATCGCCCAGCCATTGTGGTCGGCCACGCCGACAACGACGGGCAGAACGGTTGATGGCTTGCGATTGCCGGCTGCGCGCGAGGCCACCGCCGCTACTTCCGATTGGCTACCAAATGAGGGCCCTTTCCTGGTGCCTGGTGCTTGGTGCCGGGTGGGCACCCAGCACCCTTCAGTTCTTGACCGGATACCGCAGGATCTGCCCGACCAGCTTGCCGCGGTCCGCGTTCGGCTGCGGCGTGAACTTCTGCACGCGGCCGGCGAAGCAATCGGCCAGGAACAGGTTGCCGTCCTGGTCGGTCGAGATCCCGTGCGAGCAGTTCAGCCGGCCCGGCTGCGGGCCCGGCGCGCCCCAGCTGTACAGGTAGTTGCCGTTCAGATCGAACTTGATCAATCGGCTGGTCGGCGCGTCGCCGACCCAGATGAACTGGTCCTCGGTGATGATGTGGTTGACCATCAACGTGCCCTGATTGGCCGGCCAGTGCGGCGAGCGCAGCGGCCACATGTCGAGGAACTTGCCGTTCTCGTCGAACACCTGCATCCGCTGGTGCCCGCGATCGACGACGAAGACGCGGCGGTCCTTGCTGATGGCGATGCTGTGCGGCGTGTTGAACTCCGACGGTCCGGGGTTCTGCGGATCTTTCGGCTCGGATCCCCAGTCCATGATGAAGTTGTCCTTCGCGTCGAACTTCGCCACGCGCTTGCCGCCGTAGCCGTCGCTGATGAAGAACGTGCCGTCGGGCAGCCACGCGATGTCGGTCGGCCGATCGAACGTGTTCGGCCCGCGGCCGCGCACGCCGAGCTGGCCGAACGTCTTCACCAGCTTGCCGTCGTAGGTGAAGCGGTAGATCACGTGCAGCTGATCGTCGATCACCCAGACGTGCTTCTCCGGATCGTACGGGCTCATCTTGATCGTGTGCGGCCCGCGTCCGCACGGCTGCTGGCCGAAGAGGTGATCGTGCTGCGGCCACTCGTCGACCAGGTTGCCGTTGCGGTCGACGACAAAGAGCACGTGCTGGAAGCGCCGTTCCCATCCGCGCTTCTCGGTCGGCTCGCACGTGGCGGTCAGGCCGTCGGTGTTCGGCTGGGCGTTGCCGCGTGACGGATTGAGCGCCGCGTACGGCGTCCACGGGCTTCGCACCCGCGGGCAGCGGCAGCTCGCCGCGCATCGCGACCCAGATGCGGTCGGGCGTCTCCGCATAGACGCTGCCGAACGATCCCCAGGTCCAGCCGTCATGCGAGTGGCGCGTGTCGGGCAGCGGCTTGGGCCAGTTCGTCAACGACCTGATACGGCCCGGTCGGCCACTCGTGGTAGCTGTTTTTCCCCCACTTCCGGATGCCGACGACGGCGCATTGGCGCCCTCGGGCTGGTTCGCAGATACACAACCGGCGAGGCCCAGGCCCATGACACACACGATGACGACCGCCGCGAACGCTGGCGCTACTGCTCGCATACGCGTCTCCTGCGTAAGGATGAAGACCCGGTCAATTTGTTTCAAGCGCTGCGATGAGAGGGCCTAGATTACGCCAAATCACGCCGGGCCGCCACGTGCCCTTCCGCGGATTACTGCGGACAGACGATGCCAGAGGTGCCGCGAACCAACACCGTCGCGTCACACGAGGCTGTCCCGAAGGTCAGCGTCTGAAGAGCGCCCGTGCGCCGAAAGTCATCTGGAGATCGCCGGTCGTATTGCCGGTGAGCGTCGAATTCACCAGCGTGATGCCGGCGCCGTTGTCGGCAAGCAGGCCCACCGTGCTGTTCTGCGTGCTGATGACCCGGGCCTGGTTCACGAGCGTCAAGGTTGACGCCGTCAGAACCCTCACGCCGCTCCTGGTGTTGTGGTGCGCGTTGATCGTGCTGAAGCCGGGCATGCCCAGAACTGCGGGGTGTTGAACACGGTCATGGTCGAATCATGCTGAATCAGCAGGCCGTCGCCGTTGTTGAAGCTGTTGAGCTGCGACGCTGCGTCCAGATCCAGACCAGCCTTCGAATTCACCGAGACGCCGGCAACGGGATTGCCGGAGGCATTGATCGTCCCGCCGAACGACACCATCTGCGCACCTGAGACGATGGTCAGGCCGGTGGCGAGGTTGTTGATGGCGTTGATCACCGTGCCCGCATCGTTGATGAAGGCATTGGCATTGGTGGCGATCTGGACACCCAGCGCGTTTTGAGATGCCGTGACGATCGCATCCACGAAGGTGATCGAGCTGCCGTTGACGTTGAGGCCGAAGACGCGGTTTGCGGTCGACGTCAGCGAGCCCGTGACCGTCGCGGCAGATCCGCTCTGCAGATCGAGTCCGTGCAACCCGTTGCCTTCGATCACGACCTCGCTAAGCAGGCCGCTCGACCCCGTTTGCAGTGAAATGCCGGACAAGGTGTTGTCGTGCACGTTGATGCCCGTCAGTGACAGATGCGCGCCGTTGAAGGCGACGATGCCGTTCAGACCGTTGCGGACCTCGACTCCGCCGAGCGACACGCGGCTGGCACCCGCGACGACGACGGCATTCTGCCCTCCGCCGTCGATCACGGCGGTGTTCACTCCCTCGAGCGTGAGTCCGTCGGTGGTAATCACGATCGGACCGGCACACACGCCGGTGAACGGGATCACCGCGTCTTTCTCACGCGCGCCGGCCACAGCCGCGGCGAGCGATTCCTTGCTGCAGTCGAGCGGGTTCGCCGCTGAGACTGAAACCACCTGCGCGAGCACACACAGAGCCAGCACGGACAGAGACCGGGTCAAGATTGCGAGATGATGCATCGCTGACCTCCTCCAGGAAAAATACGTTCGAAACCGCCCGGGTTCTTCGGCAAACCCCTCGCAGAGAACACGTGCTCTGCCGACTGCCATAGCGCGATACCATAACGCAATCGAACTGTTGCCGACGAGGCCTGTGGGGATTTGAGGAGCGAGGTCGATCATGCGTGACGTGCTGAAAGCGGCCGTGATCGCGAGTGTCCTCGCCGCGTTCGTGTGGCAGGCGGCGGCGCAGCCGGCGGGACCTCTGGTTCCCGCGCTGACGCCAGAGCAGATTTTGGCGAGCCAGGCGCTCGCGCCGAAGTACGACCGGGCCGCCGAAATGGAACAGGCGCGGCAGGCGACGTTCAAGAACCGGCCGCTCGGCGCGATCGTGCAGAAGTCCTTCAATGCCTTCGCCAATTTCCTGATGGTCAGCGCGCAAATGATGCCCGAGACGGGCTATGCATTCCGGCCGACACCTGATGTCCGCACCTTCGGGGAACAGATCAACCACGCGAGCGGCGCCAACTACTCGTTCTGTAATCAGGCCGGGATGCCGCCCGGCTTCGAGCGGCGGTCGGCTCCGAGTCTCCAGGCCGTGACCGCCAAGGCCGCGATCGTCAAAGCCCTCGAAGATTCGATCGCGTACTGCTCGAGCCTGCTGGCGGCGGCGAGCGACGCCTGGCTGACGGAATCGGCGCCGAATCTCGGCGGGACGGGGAGCGGCGTAATCACCGGCTCGCGGGCTTATGCTTTCGTGTACGCGGGCATTCACAGCGCCGAGGACTACGGCACGATCACCACCTACCTGCGCATGCAGGGCCTGGTGCCTCCATCGACGGCGCTGAATCCGCCGGGCCGGGGTGAACCTGCGCGAGGTGCGACGGGACTTGGGCGAGGCGGCCCTCGGTAGCCGTCAAACTTCAGTTGAATGTTTTCAGCGCATGCTGACCACGCAGGCGATCGGGCCCACGACTAGAATTCCGCGGTAGGAGGAACTGCATGATGAGACGTGTGTACGCGGCGGTTGCGAGGCCACTGTTGATAGCTGGTGCGCTGATTGCGCTCGACGAGCCTCTCGAGGCGCAGCAGACCGGTGACGAGGCAGCCGTCCGTGCGGTGGTCGCACGTTTTCATACCGCCGTGACCGCCGGAAATGCCGCCGGGGCGATGGCGGTCGTCGGCCCCGACGCCGTGTTTCTGGAGGCGGGCAGCGTCGAGACGCGCGCGCAGTATGAAAAGGATCACCTGCCGGCCGACATCGAGTTCGAGAAGAGCGTCCCACTCAAGCGCGGCGAGCTCCGCGTGGTCGTTTCAGGCGATGCGGCGTGGTCGACCTGCACCTACGAACTGAAGGGAACGTTCCAGGGGCGGGCGATCGATTCGATCGGTACGGAGATGATGGTCCTGAGCCGCGCGGCAGGAGGCTGGCAGATCCGCGCCGTTTCGTGGTCGTCGCGCGCGCGCCCCGCAGCGAAGTAAAGCGCGAGCGTCAGCGTTGCTCGTGCACGAAGGACACTGCGGGACAGTAGCAGGTGCGACGATTGAGGCGCTCCGTATTCGCGACGTCCTGGGTGCCGGCGTACGGAAGCTTGAAAACCAACGGCCCGCTGGTCGGCCCGGACACTTCCCTGGTGACTGCTTCGAACCCGCTGTCGGATGCCGTAATCGACCAGGCGCCGACAGGCGCACGGACGCGAAAGCGTCCCTCATGGTCGGTGTAAGCCGTTTCGCGACCCTGGACCGTGACGAGGTCGAGCGTGGCGTACGGGAGAGGGCGCCCCGCGTCGTCGACGACCTGGCCTTCGAGCGGCGCCGGCGCGGGTGGCTCGCTGAGGGAGACCACTGGGGTGCCGTGTCCTGCCATGATGCATTCGCACAGACTGCCGACCCTCAGCCATCCGTGAGCGGTCGCCGTGGCGCCGGGTTGAACGCTCGACGTGATTCACTCTCGCGATGTCGAACCCCTGCAGCTTGAAGTCGATGCGATATGTACCTGCCGGCACGTCATCGAATCGATACCTTCCGTCGTGATCGGCGATGGTGTGCGTCGGCGCGCCCCCGCGGTCGGGAAGCATTGTCACGGATACGCCGGGGAGGGGCGCTTCCGTCATGTCCATGGCGCGACCCACGACTGTGCCCTGGGTCGGCTGAGCGAAGGACACCGCGACGCCGCACAAGGCCGCACCGGCTGTGAGCCACAGGAATCCGGCGGCAATAGACGACGGCTTCTGGAGTGGTCTCGCCATACCCCTAGAATAAATCGCAGACCATAGGGTCAGATTCTTGTATTTCAACAACCGAGGCGGGGTCAGGTCTTGTCATTCAACATTTTGTTGAAATACAAGATCTGACCCCGAGGGGGACGCGGTCGATGAACAAGGTGGCGGCAGCGGCGATCTTCGTAGCGGGACTCTCGATTTCCGCATCGAGCCAGACCAACTCCCACAACTGGCCGCAGTGGCGCGGACCGAACCGAGACGGACACGTGGCCGGATTCGTGCCGCCCAAAGTGTGGCCCGATCGATTGACGCAGCGCTGGAAGGTCGACGTGGGAAACGGGTACGCCACCCCGCTCCTCGTCGGCAATCGCATCTACATGTTCTCGCGCCAGGGCGAGGACGAAGTGATGGCGGCGCTCGACGCGGCTTCCGGCAAGGTCCTCTGGCGGACGAGCTATCCGGCGCCGTTCACGATGGACAAGGCCGCGGCGCCGCACGGACCAGGACCGAAATCGACGCCGGCGTATGCCGATGGCAAACTGTTTTCGATCGGCATGAGCGGAATCGTCACGGCATTTGACGCCGCGACCGGCAAGCAGTTGTGGCAGAAGCCCGGCCTGCCGGCTCAGCCGCTCTGGACCTCACACTCCTTTTCGCCGCTCGTCGATCGAGGCCGCGTGGTGTTCCACATGGGCGGCAACGACAAAGGCACGCTGAGCGCGTTCGACGTCAACACGGGTGAGGTGAGCTGGGCGTGGAGCGCCGACGGCCCCGGATACGGGTCGCCGATGCTGTACGACTTCGGCGGCGCACGTCAGATCGTGACCATGACCCAGCAGAAGTTCATCGGGCTGGATGCGGCCACGGGCAGCCTGCTCTGGCAACGTCCTTACACGACCGAGTACGCGCAGAACATCATCACTCCAGTCCGGTACGGTGACACGCTGATCGTCTCCGGTTACCAGCAACCGGTGGTGGCAGTCCGGGTCGTGCGCCAAAACAACCAGTGGACGACCGAGCAGGTCTGGGAGAATCCCGACGTCTCGCTGTACATGAGCGACGCGGTACTGATCGGCGAGACACTGGTCGGATTCTCACAACGACGGAGCGGTCAGTTTTTTGGTCTCGATGCTCGCAGCGGCAAGACGTTGTGGACGAGCGAACCTCGTCAGGCGACCAACGCCGCGATCGTAGCCGCCGGCGACTTCTGGTTTGCGCTCAAAGACGATGGCGAGCTGCTGGTGCTGCGTCGAGACGCGCGCGCGTTCGAGCCGCTGAAGCGGTACACCGTGGCGAGCAGCGCGACGTGGGCTCAGCCCGTCATCTCGGGCAATCGTGTGTTCGTGAAGGATGTGTCGACGCTGGCGATGTGGACGCTCAACTGAATTCCCCAGCCTTTCAGGGTTTTCCCGTGAGCTTCTCCTGGGCGCGCGCGCCGCTCAGAATATGCGGCAGCGAGTAATTCCCCTCGTGGCACGCGAACTCGTAGAGCTTTCCGTCGCTCTTCTCTATGGGGACAGTCGCCGTCCAGGGCTTCGTCCACGTCGTCGGATCTTCCACCGTGAACTGATAGTCAATAGTGTCCGCATCGACTCGAGTCAGGCGTTCGACGAGACGCATCCGAGCTGTGGTGACGACCCCCGCGTAAGGCCGCTCCTTGCGAAAATTGGTCGTCTCGATCACTAACGTATCGCCCTCCCAACGGCCGCGGGAGTCGCCCAGCCACTGGGGAATCGTGGCCGGAATATTCGAGCCGCCCATCGAGTGGGATGATCCGGCGGTTGAGTTCTTCGTGATGAATGACGACATAGTCACGGGTCTGGAATATCTCGAAATGAAACGGAAAGCCAATGAGCAGCTCTCCGCCAGGTCCACTGATTGGAATAATTGGTGGTCCGCTTTGCAAGAACATGATGCAGCGCTCGTTGAGTCGTCGGTCCTCCCAGTCGGCCGGGTGCTCGCGGAGATAATCTGCATTGGCGGTTCGACGACGCTCGGCCTCCGCGGTGACCGCTGGCAGCTTCCCATCCGGCGGATCGATGATGAGTGAGGTTCGCCGGGTCAGGATTGTCTTCCTCCGCGCGAACCAGAACTCGTTGCTTTCGCGACCGAGGTCGGCGTCGGTTCCCGCTCCATCGCGTCGATCGGCGTTGGCACGCTCCCGCAGTTCGCGCTCCGCTCGAGCCAGCTCGTCGTCCGTCAGAAACTCTCTTCCTGCATAGGCGGAGGGTCGTTCCAGCGGAGTGCCGGCCGCGTAGTTCCAAACACCCTGCAAATCAGGCCGGCCATCAGGTGTGCGCGGCGGGGTCCAGCCTTCGTAGGCCGGGCCTTTCAGGCCCGGCTTTTGGGAAGAGGACTGCGTCTGGTAAACAGCACGCTCGAAATCGCCATACACCGCCAGCGCTCTCGGATCCGCGAACGGCAGGAACTGCATCAGGATCACGCCGGCGACGCCGCGCGCCGGATCAAGCCAGAAATACGTGTTGTTGAGGCCGCCCCAGCTGAGCGATCGCGCCGATCGGAGTCCCGGTGTGGCCTCGTTCGTGATGAGGAACCCGAGCCCCCACTTGTCCTTGCCTTCGTTGATGAATGAGAAGTCGGCGCTGAGGTCGGCCTGGGCGGTCCTGGTCGCATGGGCGCTCACTGCGCCCATCTGGTTCACGGACATGAGCTTCACGCTCGCGGCCGAGAGAATCCGCGTGCCATTCAGCTGCCCCTCGTTCAACAACATCTGCAGGAACTTGATGTAGTCGCCGGCCGTCGATGAAAGCCCGCCTCCGCCGTTGAACCGTGTGACACGCTGGGGCGGCGCGGCAGGCGGCTCGATCAACGAGCCGTCGGCCTGCCGGCGCCACACGGGGACGAGCCGCGGCAACGCCGTCTCCGGCACGTTGAAATGCGAGTCGCGCATGCCGAGCGGCCCGAAAATCCGCTCGCGGAAATACGTGTCGAGATCTTTCCCGGACACGGACTCGACGATGCGTCCCACCCAGTCGGTGGAGGTGCCGTAGATCCAGTCGGCACCGGGATCGAAGAGCAGCGGGCCGACTTCGAACGTATCGCCGTTGCGCGGCTTGAAGTCGCGGACGATCGGGCTCGTGAACCCGTACCCGAGACCGGATGTGTGGGTGAGAAGATGGCGAACCGTTACGGGTCGTGAGGCGGGCCGCACGGTGTACGCGCCAGTCGCCTGATCGAACGACGTGATGACCGACAGCTTCGCGAACGCCGGGAAGTACTTCGACACCGGATCGTCGAGCCCCACCTTCTTCTCGTCGACGAGCTGCATCAGCGCGACCGAGGTCACCGCCTTGGTCATCGACGCGATACGGAAGATGGCGTCGGTCGTCATCGGCCGCGCCGGCCTCCCGGACGCGACACCAGCGGCCCCGCTGTAGATCACGCCGCGCCGGTCGGTCGCTATCGCCACGACGCCGGGCACGTCGCGCCGCGCGACGGCCTGTTGAAGCACCGCATCGATCGCCGCGGCCCGCGGCGTGGCGGGCTGCGCCGCCGGTGAGGATCCGCCGATCAGGAGCGCGAATGCCGCCGCGGGAACCAGCGCGATCAGATGCCGCAAGCATGCCTCCGGGCCAACGAATCGCTCATAGCGTCTGGTTGGCGACCTCTCGCGACGTCATCAGCACGACGTCCGAGATCGTGGCGCCCCGCGAAACGGCGGTGGCCGATCTCCGAACCAACCATAAAGGGAGTGACGGGAGAGTATATCGTCGCCGCACGACTGCCCGCGATGCCTCGCCAGGCTCACCAACTCAGGCCGACGGCCAGGACCACGGTTGGCTTGCTGTCGTCGGGGTTGAACACGTAGGCGGTCACGTCGAGCTTCTGGTAGGTCGCTCCGACGAGGAGACCGCGCTGGATCTCACGGTCGGTCTTGTACGCACGTGTCCGCTGCGTCACAATCCCGCCCCGGAACCACTCCACCGGCGCGAGCGTGAGCTCCGACCAGTTATAGAAAAAGCGGTCGGCGGCCTCGCCGGTGAAGACATATTCACCCTCGCTGTAGCCCTCGATCATCCGCCAGCTCAACGAACCCTTGTAGCCGGGCGCGAGGCCTGTGGTCTCGCCGAAGACGCCGCCGATGAGTGGCTTGATCTCCCATGCGACCGCTTCGCCACCGCCGAACGTGTAGCCCACCCACACCGAGCCCGTCTCCAGGTCCTCGTAGTTGTAGCGCGCTTCAAGGTGGAGTCCGCCGTCGTGGTCGGCAGTGACCGTGGGCTGAGCGTAGTTATCGTCGTCGGGCAACAGGTATGTGTACACCGCGGCCGAGAAGGACCACGTGGCGGTCGACTGGCCCCAGGCGTGCGTTGCGGAGCAGGCGAGAATCGCGAGAGCGGCTGACGCGGAACGGATGGTCACCAGCCGACCAGCTTAGGTCTTTGCCGTCTTGATGTACTCGTCCACGTTCTTCGCGAGGACGTCCAGCGGCACATTGCCGCCGAGGACCACCGTGTCGTTGAAGGCCTTGAGGTCGAACCGCGAGCCGAGCGCCGTCTTTCGCGCGCTCGCGCTGCCGGTTGATCTCGGTGTGTCCCACCTTGTAGCCGCACGCCTGGCCCGGCCACGAACAGTAGCGATCGACTTCGCTGGCTACTTCCAGTGGATTCGACCCGTTGACGTCGACGAAGAATCGCACGCCCTGCTCGCGCGTCCAGCGCTTGGCGTGAATGCCGGTGTCGACCACCAGGCGGCAGGCGCGGAAGGCGATCGCCTGCAGGTATCCGAGGCGTTCGACGGGATCGCTGGCGTACGCGCCGAGCTCGTCGGCGAGCTGCTGCGCGTAGAGCGCCCATCCTTCCGAGTACGCGCTGAACGACAGCAGCTGCCGCGCACGCGGCATCCGGTGCGTGTACTCGCCCTGCCAGATGTGCCCTGGGATCGACTCGTGAAACGCCAGGTCTGCGAGGCTGAACTTGCTGTGCAGGCTCGTCTCCCTGAGATTGATCCAGAAGCGCCCCGGGATCTTCCCGTCGATCGAGCCGGGGCCGCCGTACGCCGTCGGCGCCCCCGGTTCCTCTTCCGGCGGCAGCCGCTTCACTTCCATCTTCGGGTCGACGAGGGTATTGAACGCGCGCGGCAGCTGCGAGCGGATCCAGTCGAGGCGATTCTGGATGAAGGCCATGATCTCGGCACGGCCCTGATCGCCTTCGGCAAACCGGTAGCGCGGGTCCTCGTCGAGCGCGCGTCATCCGCTCCCCGACGCTCCCCTTCGAATAGCCGACGCCTTTCAGGATCGCATCCATTTCGGCGTGCAGCCGCTGCAACTCGCTCTGGCCGAGCGCATGCACTTCGTCCGGCGACATGTCGGTGGTGGTCGCCGCCTTGAGCGCCCACCGATAGAATTCCTCGCCGCGCGGACGCGCCCACATGCCCGCGTCGGCGCCCGCCGCCGAGCGCTCGATTTGCAGCTCGGCGATCTGCCGCTCGAGCGCCGGCGCCACCTCCTGCGCGGCAATCGTCCGCGCGCGTTCGGCCCAGCTGCCCGGGATGCTGGCCGTCCGCCGCGCGATCGAGTCGACGAGCGAGCCACCCTCGCGCGCGCCCTTCGCCGACATCTGCATCTGGGTCAGGGCCTTGTCGATCAGAAACACCGGCGGCACCAGGCCGGCGCCGCGGGCCGCCTGCATCCGGGCCAGCTCCCCGTCCAGCTGCACGGCGTACGACTGCAGCCGCGCCAGATACGCCTCCGCGTCCGCGGCGTTCTCGATCGGATGGTCGCTGTCGAGGAATCGTGGGACGTCGAGATACGCGCCGACGTTCTGGATCACGACGTAGGGCGTGTTGCGCCAACCGCCGACCGTGATGTCGCCATACGGAAGTCCGAAACCCTCGGACGCGATCGCGTATGCGCTCCGAACCACTTCGACGCTCGTGCGCGTGGCGTGCGTGAGCGGCGCGGTGTCGATCGCCCTGACGCCGCTCAGGTCGTCGCGCACCTGGCTGGCAATCCGCTGCTGTCCCTGCGGCGACCGATCGGTCAGCTGCGAGCGAAGCGCCGCGCGATCGCCGGTATCGATGCCGAGCGAGGTCGCGCTTTCAGGCGACAGGCGAAGCAGGTTCTCGGCAATCCGATCGACGAGCGCGAGCGCTTCGAGCCTCGGGGTCGGCTCCGGATCCTGCTGGCGATGCGCCGCCACTGCAGGCGTACGTCAGCGGCACGCCGGCGGCCGAGGCAAGCACGGCGATCGCTTCGCGGCGGTTCATCACCGCAGGATACAACGAGAAGCTGCACAGCGTTGGCGAAGCGCGGCGGTATACTGCCGTTCCATGCGCGGCATCGAGTGGGTCGTCGACGCCCACGGCTGCGACCCCGCAGCTCTCGCAGACCTGGCCGTCCTGCGTTCGCTCTTCGATCGGCTGATCGCCGAGTTGCATCTCACGCCGGTCGGCCGATCCGGCATGGCACGTCTTTGCCGGCACCGGGGGCGTGACCGGGTTCGTGATGCTGGCCGAGTCGCACCTGGCCTGCCACACCTTCCCTGAGCTCGGCACGATGTGCCTCAACGTCTTTTGCTGCCGCGCCCGCGCCGATTGGGACGCACCACGGCTCCTCTCCGACGTGCTTGGCGCCCGATCGGTTGACGTTCGGCGGCTCGAGCGGGTCTATGGTCCCGCCATGGCCGTCGAGAGCGTTCGGACCACGGGATCATGACGCTTCGGGCCGGAGCCTGCCCCAATTGCGGCGCGCCGATCGAGTTCCGCTGGTCGGGTGCGGTCCAGACGGTCTGTGTTCACTGTCAATCGGTCGTCGTGCGCCACGACGTCAACCTCGAGGCGCTCGGCAAAGTCAGTGAGCTGCCGCAGGACAGCTCGCCGATTCAGATTGGCACCGAAGGCCGCTGGGACGATCGGCCGTTCACCGTGATCGGCCGCATCGTCTACGAACACGACGACGGCGGATGGAACGAGTGGCACCTGATCTTTGCGAACGGCGAGAGCGGGTGGCTGTCGGACGCCCAGGCCGAGTACGCGATCTCGGAGCTGGCGGCGCCAGCCGCGCTGCCTGCCATCGAGAGCGTGTCCGTCGGAGACCACCATTCGTTTCACGGCCGTTCCTTCACGGTCGCTTCCATCACCAACGCGCGCTACCGGGGCGTCGAAGGCGAACTGCCCTTCGTCTACTGGGACAAGGACACCGTCCCGTTCGTCGATTTGCGCGCGCATGACGAGTCGTTTGCCACCATCGACTACAGCGAGCCTCGTCCGCTGCTGTTCATCGGGCGATTCGTCGAATACGACGCCCTGGCCCTCCGCAACGTCAGGACCTTCGACGAGCGGCACGGCCGTCGACGGCACCCGGGGATTCAACTGCAAGAACTGCGGGGCCGCCGTCGAACTGCGTGCCTTGCGCCACACGCTGTCGGTGGCGTGCACCTCCTGCGGGGCGATTCTCGACCCGAACGATCCGACGCTCGCCATCCTGCAGAAGGACGCCAAACTCAATCGGATCGTCCCGACGATCCCGCTCGGGAGCCGCGGCGTCCTGCGCGGCCGCCAGGCCGAGGTCATCGGGTTCCAGCAGCGATCAATCAAGGTGGAAGGGACGACATACGGCTGGAACGAGTACGTGCTCTTCGATCCCTATCAGGGGTTTCGATATCTCAGCGAGTACCAGGGACATTGGAGCGACATCCGCTCGATTCATGCGCTGCCGGCCGTCTCGTCCAGGACGCGGCCGACGGCCACGTACCGACGACCGGACGTTCCGCCACTTCCAGTCCGCGACTGCCAGCACCGAGTTCGTGCTGGGAGAGTTCCCGTGGCGCGTCGAGGTCGAGGATCGGGTTGAAGTCGCAGATTTCGTGGCGCCGCCGTTCATGTTGTCGAGGGAAGGGCACGAAGAGTGAAGCCACCTGGTCGCTCGGCGAGTACACCACCGGTGAGCAGGTCTGGAAGGCGTTCGCGCTGCCGGGAGAACCGCCCGACCCGATTGGCGTGTTCGCGCATCAGCCGTCGCCCTATGCAGGCAAGACCGCGGGCTACCTGCGAACCTTTGCGGCGCTGGCGCTGGCCCTGCTGCTGCTCCTGGCCGGCCGCACGCTGACGGCGGCGCGCGAGCAGGTGTTCGCGCACGACTACGCGTTTCAGCCGAGGGCGACCGCCGAGGCCGCTTTCGTCACCGAGCCTTTTACGCTGCGCGAGGCGGGCACGATCCAGTTCGAGATCGAGACCAGCGTCAACAACTCATGGGCGTACTTCGATCTCGCGCTCATCGACACGCGAACCGGGACGGCCCTGAACGTGGCACGCGAGGTGAGCCGGTATTCGGGTGTGGACGGGGACGGATCGTGGAGCGAGGGGTCCGCAGGCACCAGCATTCTCATTCCGCGTGTGCCGGCCGGCGAGTCCTATCTGCGAGTCGATCCCGAAGGCGATCAGACGAACCCGAAAATCCAGTACCGGCTTCGGGTCCGGCGCGACGTCGTATCGCTCTGGCCATACCTGATCGCGTTGTTCTTGCTGGGTGTCGGCCCGGCCTGGCATTTGATCCGCTCGGCCAGCTTCGAGAACAGGCGCTGGCAGGAGAGCGACCACGCAGCGTGAGGACGCGATGATCATTCGTCCCTTGTATCTGTTGTACGGACTGCTGGTGCTGGGTGCGGCCGGCGCGGCGGACGTGCGCGGCTGGTTCGGTGCCCGGCCCACGCCGGTGCGGAACGTCCCTCAATCCATCCGTGACAATCCAGGCGCATACCGCTCGCTGTACGCCGGATCGCCTCGCTACGCCGGAGGAAAGTAGCCATGGACCCGACTCTCCTGTCCAACGTCGTCGCCGCCGTCGTCTTCGCCTTGATCGGCATCGTGATCCTGTTCGGGTCGTTCGTCGCGATCGATCGGCTGACGCCGTACACGTTGTGGAAGGAAATCATCGACGAGCACAACACCGCCCTGGCGATCCTCATCGGCGCCCTCGCGCTCGGCATATCGATCATCGTGGCCGCGGCCATTCACTGACCGCCGGTGACCGCGGCGCTCCTCGCCTCCGTCCTGCTGATTGCTGCGTGCGGCCTGATCTACGAGCTCGTGGCAGGCGCGCTGGCGAGCTACCTGCTCGGCGACAGCGTCACGCAGTTCTCGACCGTGATTGGCACCTACCTGTTCGCCATGGGCGTCGGCTCGTGGCTGTCGCGTTTCGTGGCGCGCGGCATGGTGGCCCGGTTCGTGCTCATCGAGATCATGGTCGGCCTGGTCGGCGGATTTTCATCCGCCATCCTGTTCCTGGCCTTCGCCTACACCAGCGCCTTCCGGCTGCTGCTCTACACGCTGGTCTTCGTCGTCGGGGCCCTGGTCGGACTCGAAATCCCGCTGCTGATGCGCATCCTGCGGGATCGCTTCGAGTTCAAGGACGTGGTGTCCAACGTGCTGACCTTCGATTACCTGGGCGCGTTGGGTGCGTCGCTGCTCTTCCCGATCGTGCTGGTGCCAAGGCTCGGCCTCGTCCGGTCGCCGATGCTGTTTGGCGCGATCAACGTCGGCGTCGCGCTCTGGACGACGGTCGTGCTGCGCAAGGCGCTGGGCGCGCGCCGGCGCCTGCAGATCGCCGGTGTCGCCGCCCTGTCGCTGCTGGGCGCGGGAATGCTGTGGGCAGACGACATTCTCCAGTTGGGCGAAGGCAACCTGTACGCCGACGAGATCGTCCTGGCGCGCACCACGCCCTATCAGCGGATTGTCCTCACGGCCTGGAAAGACGACCTGCGGCTGTTCCTCAACTCGAATCTGCAATTCAGCTCCCGCGACGAATATCGCTACCACGAAGCGCTGGTGCACCCTGGGTTGGCAGCATTACCAGCCGCGCGCCGGGTCCTCATCCTCGGGGGCGGCGACGGTCTGGCCCTGCGCGAGGTGCTGAGATATCCGTCCGTGGAATCGGTGACGCTGGTCGATCTCGATCCTGAGATGACCCGTCTCTTCAGGACGCATCCCGATCTGCGGCGGCTCAATCGCGGAGCGTTCGACGATGCGCGGGTCCGCGTGGTGAACGAGGATGCGTTTGTCTGGATCGACCAGCCCGATCAGCTGTTCGACTTCGCGATCGTCGACTTTCCGGATCCGTCGAACTTTTCTCTGGGCAAGCTCTATACGACGACGTTCTATCGCATGCTGTTGCGGCACCTGACGCCGGACGGCGCCTTTGCGGTGCAGGCGACGTCGCCGCTCTTCGCCCGTCAATCGGTACTGGTGCATCGTCACCACCGTCGAACAGTCGGGTCTGGCCGCGGCGCCGTACCACGTGTACGTGCCGTCGTTCGGCGAATGGGGGTTCGTCCTGGCCGGCAGGACCAGGCCTGCGATCGCCACGGTACTGCCGCCGGGCCTGCGCTTCCTGACCGCCGCCATCATTCCGCAGCTGTTCGACTTTCCGGCCGACATGGACCGGGTCGATGCCGAGCCGAACCGGCTCAATACCCAGGCGCTCGTCCGCTATTACGAGCGCGAATGGCGCGAGATCAATCGATGACCGTCTCGCGCCGTGGGTTCTTGACGACGGCGTTCATCGGACTGCTGCCGAAGAGCAGGCGCCGCATTCTCGGGTCGCTCGTCAACGAATCGGTCGCGCTTGGACATCAGCTGAGGGACCGCGTCCCGATCGCGAAGCCGCGCGCGACGATTCGATTGCCGCTGGTGATTGTCGGCGGAGGCATCGCCGGCCTGTCCGCCGGCTGGCGCCTGCACAAACGCGGCTTTCGCGAGTTCAAGCTCCTCGAGATGGAAGCCGAGGCCGGTGGCAACGCCCGATGGGGCCACAACGAGGTGAGCGCATTCCCATGGGGCGCTCACTACGTGCCGGTGCCGGGGCGCTCGCTCGGCCTGGTGCGGGAACTGTTCGAGGATCTCGGCCTGTTCGACGGCCATCGCTTCGACGAGCGGCACCTGGTGCACGCGCCGCGCGAGCGCTTGTTCATCCACGGCCGGTGGCAGGAAGGTCTCGAGCCCGCCGTGGGTCCAACGCGGCGCGACCGTGACCAGATGGCGCGCTTCGAGGATCGGATGCGCGAGCTCGCGTCCAGCGGCCGCTTCAAGCTGCCGATGGCGGCTGGTCGTGGTGGGGACGAAGACGCGCTGTCGATGGCCAATTGGCTCGATCGGGAGGGACTTGATTCGCCCTGGCTGCGCTGGACTATCGATTACGCCTGCCGCGACGACTACGGCGCATTGGCAGCTGATGTCTCCGCATGGGCCGGCATTCACTACTTCGCGGCTCGAGACAGCGACGACGACGACAGCGGTCCGCTCACCTGGCCAGAAGGCAACGGACGCATCGTCCGGCTCCTGCTCGACAGGCTCGAGCCGATGGTGCAAACCACCGCGCCCGCGTACCGAATCGAGCGCCGCGACGCCAGATGGCACGTGGTGACCCCGCAAGCCGAGTGGGTGGCCGATGCCGTGATCGTCGCCACGCCGATGCTGGTCGCGTCGCGCATTGTCGAGGACATGCCGCCTGCCGACACCGTCTACTCACCGTGGATCACGGCAAACCTGACCCTGGATCGATGGCCGCGTGAACGAGGAATCGGTCCTGCCTGGGACAACGTGCTGTTCGACTCTCCCGCGCTCGGCTACGTCGTCGCGACACACCAGAGCCTGCGCGTCCACGTGCCGCAGACGGTCTGGACCTACTACTGGGCGCTCGCGGCGGGCAGCCCGGTGGCGGCGCGGCAGTGGCTGCTCGGACAGGATTGGAGCTCGCTCAAGGATCGGATCCTGGCCGACCTGTCGCGCGCCCACCCGGACCTGTCTGAATGCGTCACCCGCATCGACATCATGCGTATGGGCCATGCGATGGTCAGGCCGACGCCGGGATTCCTGGGCTCTCCCGTCCGGAAGCGCCTCCAGGAGGGGCGAGACCGTTTGTTCTTCGCCCATTCAGATCTGAGCGGGCTGCCGTTGTTCGAAGAAGCACAATACCGGGGCGTGGCGGCAGCTGACGCGGCCCTGGAAGTGCTGGGTCGCGGCTTAACAATAATTGTCGGACGTCGTCACAGGCGTAGACTTGGTCGAATCGGAGGTCGGTCCATGACAAGCATCAGCATCAGGGCTGGGACGGTGGCGGCGATGGTCTGGCTCGGAGCGTCCGTCTGTGCCGCCCAGGTGGTGAAACAGGACGTGCCGGGCATCCGGAACTTTGCCAAGGTGGAGTCCACGGTTGCGTGCGCCGGGGCGATCACGGTGGACGCCGTGCCTGCCGTCAAGAAGATGGGCTACAGCTCCATCATCAACCTGCGGCTGGCGACCGAGCCGGGTGCCGACGTCGACGCCCATCGAGCGGCGGCCAAGGCCGCGGGCATTCAGTACTTCCACATCCCCTTCAGCGCGACCACTCCGGATCCCGCCGCGGTCGATGCATTTCTGAAAGTGATCACCACGCCGGGCGTTCAGCCGGCGTTCATTCATTGAGCGGGCGGTGGAAGAGCCGCCGGGATGTGGCTCATGAAGCGGGTGATGGTGGATGGCTGGGCGGTAGACCGCGCGCTCGACGAGGCAACACAACTGGGATTGGCGAATCCTGCGTTGCAGCAGTTCTTTCTCGAGGAAATCAAGAAGCGCAAGCGGTAGTTGCCGCAGAAAAAGGGCGGCAGTCCTTCGACCGCCGCCCCTCTCCTAAAGCCCCCTTGCCACAGTCCGTGGACTAGCGCCTTCGGGCACCCGGGTTGACTTCTCGCCTTTATATTCTGTATATTCTGTCTTGACAGAAATGACAGAATTTACAGGCATATGAGCAAACACGCCGCCGTTCGCCAGCTGTCCTCCGTCCAGCGCAGTTTCATCCTCCACTGGGGCGAAATGGGGACGCGTTGGGGCATCAATCGCACCGTCGCCCAGGTTCACGCGCTGCTCTACATCTCGCCGCAGCCGCTCAACGCGGACCACATTGTCGAGGCGCTCGAAGTCGCGCGTTCGAACGTCAGCACCAGCCTCAAGGAGCTGCAGGGCTGGGGCATCGTCCGGCTGGTTCACGTGCAAGGCGACAAGCGCGATCACTTCGAAAGCCTCAAGGACGTGTGGGAGATGTTCCGCATCGTCATGGACGAGCGGAAAAAGCGTGAGTTCGACCCGACGATGCACATGCTGCGCGCGTGCATTGCCGAAGCAGAAGCGGACAAGGCGACCGACGAATACACCGAGGAGCGTCTCAAGGAGCTCTACGCGTTCTTCGAGACGACCGCGACGCTCTACGCGCAGGTCCGCCGCTGGACGCCGGCGGCGATTTTCAAGTTCATGAAAGCGGGCGACAAGGTGCTCAAGGCACTGGGGCTCGGAGCGTGATGGAGGCCACGCAGTCATGCCGCGCTGGGTTTTGATGTGGACGCTGGCGTTTGCCATTTATGCCTGGTGCAAATGGTTGACGTACTGGACCGTGCGCGGGCGGATCGGTGCACGCGATCGCCGACGCATGCTGGGTTATCTGCTCGCCTGGCCCGGGATGGACGCCGAAGCCTTTCTGTCCACCAGGAACGCAGCGGTTCGTCCACCGTCGTTGCCCGAATGGAGCGCCGCAGGACTCAAGGTGGTGTTCGGCGGTGTCCTGATCTGGATCGTCGCCCGGTGGGCGTGGCCCGAGAGCCCGCTGGTCGCCGGATGGATCGGCATGACCGGCGCCATCTTCATCCTGCACTTCGGCACGTTCCACCTGCTGTCGCTGGCGTGGCGACGGGCGGGTGTGGATGCCGTTCCGCTGATGCGCAGCCCCGCTCGATCGACGTCGCTCGGCGAGTTCTGGGGACGGCGATGGAACACCGCATTTCACGAGCTGGCCAGCCAGTACGCCTTCAAGGCGCTGCGGCCGTCGGTCGGCGTGCTCGGCGCGACGCTGACGACGTTCCTGGCCTCAGGGCTGATGCACGAACTGGTGATCTCGGTTCCCGCGGGCGGGGGGTATGGCCTGCCGACCGGCTATTTCGTGCTTCAGGGAGTCGGTCTCGCGAGCGAACGGTCAGCACTCGGCCGGCTGCTTGGTCTGGGGCGCGGCTGGCGGGGCTGGATGTTCACGGCGCTGGTCACCGTCGGCCCGGCGTTCTGGCTGTTTCCGCCACCCTTCGTCCACAACGTGGTTCTGCCCATGCTCGGCGGCGATCGGAGCTGTTTAGGGTTCGGCCCTGGCCGGACGAGGTGCTTGTCATGACGATCAGCTTGTCGGTCCTGCTGCAAGTCGCCGGTGTGATGCACGTCGGTCTGATGTGCGCCGGCCTGATGATGCCGAAAGTCGTGAACATGCACGCGCATCTTGCGGGGCTGCCGGCGTTCATCCGTCAGTTGTTCTGGGTCTACTACACGTTCATCGCGCTCTGCCTGGTCAGCTTCAGCGTCATCACCTTCGTTTTCGCCGAAACGCTGGCGTCGGGCACGACACTGGCGCGTGCCTTGTGCGTCTTCTTTGCGCTGTTCTGGACGCTGCGGCTGCTCGTCGCGACCTTCGTCTTCGACATGCGCCCTTACTTGACGAGTAGAGGGCGCCGCGTCGGCTACCACGCCCTCAACGTTGTTTTCATGTACCTGCCGCTGGTCTATGCGCTTGCGGCGAGCCGGCCAGGATTCGTCGTCAGTTTCTGATCGCGAAGCCGATGCGCTCTGCCCTTCCTCCCGCAGCCGCGCGTGCCATCGCCGCCAACGTTCTGATGGCGGGAGTCATGGCCGCACTGGTGTTCACGAACGCACTGAGCCTCGAAGCTGACCTGGTTCTTTCCTGGCCGGTCGTCACCGGCCTGGCGGCCTGGCTGATTGGAATCGTCGCTCTCGTCCAAAAGCGTCGATGGGGTTGGTACTTGACCACACTTTCGGCGTTGTTCTTCTCCGCGCTCGGCGTCGCCGCCGCGTACATCATTCTCTTCTTCCACGGGGTCCCGACACTGAAGACGTTCGCCTCCGAGCCGCAGGCGCTGGGTTATGTCGCCCTCGCGGTCGTCCCGTGGATCACGACAGGACTTCTTTTCCACCGTGACGTCCGTCCGTTCCTGAAGCCAACCGCGGGCCTGTACCTGCAGAAATGACAATCCACACCAGCCACCCGAAGCTCACCCGAATCCACATCGTCGTCGCATCGGTGTGGCTCGTACACGGCTTGTACAACAAGCTGCTCGGAGGATCGCCGCGGCACCTCGCCATCGTGCAGTCCATACCCGGCCTGAACGGCGCGACGGGTGAACTGGCGCTGACGATCGTCGGCGCGTTCGAGGTGTTGCTGGCCGCGTGGGTGCTTTCGCGGCGCGCGCCGCGCGCGTGCGCAGCGGCACAGACGGTGACTCTGCTCTCGATGAACGCCATCGAGTTGGCGTTCGCGCGCCACCTGCTGCTGTGGCCGGCCGGCCTGGTTCCCGTGAACCTCGCCTTTCTCGCGCTCGCCTGGACTGCGGCTGGCACGCGACCGCCCTGGAACCTTCGAGCGCGGCTGCGCCGGCACCCGATTCCCATCAAGGCCCACTTCGACCGGTGCCTTACGCTCACATACGCGCTGCCGGCGGGCGTCCTGCGTCCGCTGCTGCCCCCTGGCCTCGAGCTCGACGAGCTGCGGGGTCATGGGTTCGTGGCTGTCGCCCTGGTGCAGACGCGCTCGCTTCGCCCGGCTGGCTTCCCGCAGCCGCTCGGGCAGGACTTCTTTCTCGCCGGTTATCGGGTGTTCGTGAAGTTCCGCACCCCCGACGGCCGGGTGCTGCGTGGACTGCGAATCCTTCGCAGCGACACGAACGAGAGGCGGATGGTCGTCGGCGGCAACCTGCTCACCCACTACAACTATCACCGTTGCGACGCGATCGTCGACGCGACCGCACGCGACTTGTCGGTAGTCGTGCGCACTCCTGATCGCCGTGGCGACATCGACCTCACGGCCAGCATCGGTCGGCTGAGGTTGCCGAACGGGTCGCCGTTCCAGTCAGTTCGCGAGGCGCGCCACTACGCGGGCCCGCTCCGCTTCACGTTCGACTACGAACCGGAGACGCACGCCATGGTGGCAATCGAGGCAACGAGAACCAACTGGAAGCCGACGCCGGTCGACGTGGACGTTCGCCGAATGTCGTTTCTCGACGATCACACGTTCGGCGGCGTCGCGCCGATCCTGGCCGCGGCATTCCAGGTCGATGACATCGAGTATCGCTGGGAGCGCGGCGTGCACTACACCCTCAACGCGCGGCCGCAGGAGGCGGCATCATGATTCCGCTCGTCCGCCCGGCGCTTCCGCGCGAACGATTGCACGGCCTGCGCCAGATCGTGCGGTTCAACTGGCCGTACTACGCCGCGGGAACGGTTGCCGCCGCGTCGGCGCCTCACGTTGCGTCCATGCTCCCGGCGAGCAGCGGCGCTCTCATCGGCGTCGCCTACTGCGCCTCTGCGGTCGCGGGGCTGTGGATACTTGGGTCGCTCGCAGCCTCGTGGATCGTTTACGACCGCTCGTCGCTGATGTCAGGAACGTGGATCCGTGAGGCACTCGGATTCTGGCCACACTCATGGATCAGCATCCACGCCGGCTTCGACGAGATGACGCCGATCCTGCGAAGCCTGTTTGCCGGCTCTCGCGGGCGCGGCATCGATGTGTACGATCCCGTGGAAATGACCGAGCGTTCGATCGTCCGCGCGCGAAGGATGTCGGCGGCCGATGAGGCAGAGCGTGCGCGCTTCGACCACCTTCCGATGGCAGACAACGCGCTCGATGCGGTGTTCGTGCTCCTGTCGGCCCATGAGCTGCGAACGCACACAGCACGCGTGGCGCTCTTCAACGAAATCTACCGAGTCATCACACCTGGCGGGCGCGCGATCGTCGCCGAGCACCTTCGCGACGTGGCGAATTTCCTCGCGTTTGGCCCCGGCTTCCTGCACTTCCACTCGCGCCGTACGTGGACGCGCTGCTTCTGTGATGCGCGCCTGGGCGTCTTCGACGAGTTCGCCATCACGCCGTTCGTCCGCGTGTTCATCCTCCGGAGGCTGTCATGACGCTCGACGCCGCAACGCTGCTCGTCCACCTGCGCATCGTCGGCGTGCTCTTCGCCCTGCTCGTCGTCGTGAACCTGTTCGTGCCGCGGCGGTTTCGATGGCGCGAGGAGATGGCGGGCCTGTCGCTCCTGAACCGGCAGATCTTCCTCGTGCACAGCGCATTCATCATCCTGCTCCTCGCGCTCTTTGCCGCCCTGCTGCTGACGTGCGGCGATGTTCTCCTTGAAGGAACGCGGCTGAGCCGCGCCATTCTCCTCGGCCTGACCATCTTCTGGGGTGTGCGGATGCTGGCGCAGTGGTTCTATTACTCGCCGGCGGTGTGGCGAGGCAACAGCTTCAACACGGTGATGCACTACGTGTTCTCCGCGGCGTGGGTGTATATGACGGCGACATTCGCGGCGGCGCTGTGGCTCACCTTGCCGCGAATGGAGTAAGTCCTCGGCCAAGGCGCGTCAGATGCACCGCATCGATCGGACAGACACGATGCGATGTCACTACACATTCCTGGTCAGCCGGAGAAGCTTGCTCTGAGGATTGGCCAGGTAATTCTCAAAGAATGTGGCTCCGTACTCCTCGAGCCCCTCAGCGCTGATGAACGGATCGTGCCACTCCGAGGTAAAGCCAATGTCGCCTGCAATGCCGTTCAGGAAGCCACGCTCCCAGCGTCGAAACTCGACGGTCAACTCCCGCGCCTTCTCAAATCCGCCGGGATGGAATCGCAGCAGCCCCCCGTTGCCAGGTTCGGCGGCTGAAAAGTAGTAGCCAAACTTCGTCTTCGAATCCGATCGATCGTGCTGTTCCAGATCGAACTCAGGATTGGCAATCATCGTGACGAACTGGCCGCCATCACCGAGAGTCTCGTAAACCCTTCTCAACGCCGATGCTATTTCCGCGGCATTCTCGAGATAATGCAGCAGGTGAATTGCGGTCACAATGTCGAATCGGCGTTCCGCACGGAGCGACATGACGTCGCCGACTCGGTATTCGATTCCCGCCTGCTGCCGCTGTTCGATCGCCATGGCCCGCTCGATTTGCTTCGGGGACAAGTCGATCCCCATCACGGGGTTGGCCGCGCATTCGGTCCTGAATCGCCGCGTATAGAAACCGTCGCCACAAGCCAGATCCAGCAGCGACTTCCCGCGAATATCGCCGAGCGTTCGAAAGATCACCGGGTCCTGGCAATGACGGTGGTACAGCGCCATCCTTGCCATCCCCTCCTCATAGCGCCCGTCACTCTGAGCCTCGTCGTACGTCTGCTTGACAACATCGTGTTGCTCCGCCGGTGGGTGTGTCGTCTGCCGCTCCATGATTCAGGTCTCCCTGTTGCTTGGCGTGTCTTTCTTCGCGCCTTCGAGCCTTCGCGGTTGCGTTTTAGACAGCGTTTCTGTACGTTCCGACTCTGACACGCGATCTCCACGCTGGTGGACGCGCGGATCTACCAGATCTTCACGCGCTCTTCCGGCTTGAGATAGAGCTTGTCGCCTTCCTTGACGCCAAACGCCGCGTACCAGGCGTCGATGTTGCGCAGCGGCAGCTGCCCGCGCGCCGCCGGAGGCGAGTGCGGATCGGTGAGCATCATGGGCCCGCACCGCATCGTCGCGCATCTTGCCGCGCCAGGCCTGCGCGAAGGCGAGGAAGAAGCGCTGGTCGCCGGTGAAGCCGTCGATCACCGGCGCTTCCTTGCCGCCGAGCGACAGCTTGTAGGCGGCATACGCCATCTCCAGCCCGCCCAGATCGCCGATGTTCTCGCCCATGGTGAGCTGGCCGTTCACGCACGCGCCTTCGAGCGGGCAAAACGTTTCGTACTGCGCCTCGAGCTTCCTGGTGGCCTCGAGGAACCTGGCATTCGTCTCCGGCGTCCACCAGTTGCGAACCTTGCCCGCGCCATCGAACTCGCGGCCCTGATCGTCGAAGCCGTGGCCGATTTCGTGCCCGATGACGGCGCCGATCGAGCCGTAGTTCACCGCCGCGTCGGCGTTGGGATCGAAGAACGGCGGCTGCAGGATGCCCGCGGGGAAGTTGATCTGGTTCATCTGCGAATCGTAGTAGGCGTTCACGGTCTGCGGCGTCATGAACCATTCCGTGCGATCGACTGGCTGCTTGAGCCGCCCGGCCAGGCGGTTCCATTCGAAGTGCCGCGCCGCCGTGACGTTCTCGAAGTGTTTGCCGCGCTCGATCGTGAGACCCGAATAATCGCGCCATTTCACCGGATATCCGATGCGGGCCTCGAACGACTTGAGCTTCTCGAGAGCCTCGGCGCGCGTCGCCGCGTCCATCCACGCGGATGATTCAATCCGCGACTTCAGGCCGGCGCGGAGATTGGCGATCAGCTCGTCCACCTTCGCCTTGTGCTCAGGCGGGAAGTGCTTCTTCACGTAGAGCTCGCCCAGGCCCTCGCCGATGTAGCCGTCGACCGCGGTGATACCGCGCTTCCACCGGTCGCGCTGCTTTTCTACGCCGCGCAGGGTCTTCGAATCGAAATCGAAGTTGGCCTCGTCGAATGCCCTTGGAAGATCGGCCGCTCGGTCGTGGACGATATGGAACGTCAGGTAAGCCTTCCACGCCTCGAGGGGCTCAGTGCCGAGCAGTCGTGATCCGTCGCGGATCGCCGTGGTCTCGTTGACGATGAAGTGCTGCGCGTCGCCGAGACCGACACCAGTCAGCACGACGTTCCAGTCGACGGCGGGGACGAGCTTCGCGAGGCCCGCCCGATCCATCGGGTTGTTGGTCTCCTTGACGCTGCGCTGGCGTTCGGGCGGCCAGGCGACGGCGGCGATCTTGTTCTCGAGCGCGATCACCCTGGCCGCGGAACCGGCAGGGGCCTTGTCGCCGATCAGCGTGAACAGTTTCGTCACGTACTCGCGGTACGCCGCACGATAGGCGTCGAACTTCTCACCTTTATTCAGGTAGTAGTCGCGGTTCGGCATCCCGAGGCCCGACTGGCCGACCCACACCGTGTATTTGGTGGGGTCCGCCGTTGTCGGGATAGACGCCGAGGGTAAACGGCGCGGTGTAATCGATGTCGCCGATCAACTTCATGAGGTCGGCTTTGGTCTTCACCGCGGCGATCTCGCCGAGATAGGGAGTCAAGGGCTCGATGCCGCGCGACTCGATGCCCGCCTCGTCCATCCAGCTGGCGTAAAGATCGCCGACCTTCTGCGCCACCGTGCCCGGCGCTCCCTTGCTGGCGGCGAGTTCCTCCAGGATGATGCGGACGTCGGATTCCATCTTCTCCGAGACGCTCGTGCCCGTGGTGTAGCGGGCGCGGTCGGCCGGCATCTGGAATGTCTTGAGCCAGGTTCCGTTCACGTAGCCGTAGAAGTCGTCGCCTGGACGGACGGTTGCGTCCATCTGCGCGAGGTCTACGCCGAACGAACCGACCGAAGGTTTTGGCGCTTCGGCGACCGGCGCTGACGTCTCGCCGCAGGCGGATAGCAGGGCTGTTGAAACGGCAACAAGGAGGATGTGGCGCATCTGAATTCCTGAGAGATGGTCCGTGCTCAATTCTAGCGTGCCGCGCTGCACGTTCAGCCGCCGAGTTCCTGGCGGCATCGTTGTGATACGCTCCGCGGCAAACGCCATGACGACACCGTCTACGCCTGCTGCTGCCGTCGATTCTGTTGGTCGGCTTCTTTTTCCAGCGGCTGCGGACATCGGGTCGGCGCAGACACGGTCGCTGCGAATTCTGCTGACCAACGACGATGGCTTCGACGCGACCGGGCTGAAGAGTGATGCAGGCGGCGCTCGCGCGGCGGGGCACCAGGTGACCGTGGTCGCGCCCGCAACCAACATGAGCTCGTCGAGCATGAGCATGACGAGCGGTGTGATCAAGGTCGAGAAGAAGAGCGAAGGCGTGTGGGCCGTTTACGGGACGCCCGCCGACGCGGCGGTGATCGGGCTGGTGCACATCCTGCGCGACACGCCGCCCGATCTTGTCGTTTCGGGCACGAATGCCGGCGCAGAACCTGGCATTGAGCACGAACAACTCAGGGACCGTAAACGCCGCCATTGCAGCAACCCGATACGGCGTCCCGGCGATCGCGACGTCTGCCGGCACCGGGCCGGACGCCGATAGTGCATACGGGATGGCCGCCGCGCTCGCAACTCGATCATCGCCGCGCTGTCGGTCAATCGATCCGCCGACGGCAAGCTGCTGCCCGATCGGTATGTGATCACGATGAACGTCCCGGCGCTTCCAGCGGAGCAGCTGAAAGGCGTGAAGTGGACCCCGCTTTCGAAACAGCAGTTCGTACACCCGCGTCTACTCGGAGACCGGCAACGCCCAACGAGCTGCGGTCGCAGTTGCGGCCGGTGACGTCGGCCGGCAACGAGACGGATACGGACCTGGCGTTGTTCCTCCAGGGCTACATCACGCTCACGCTGCTCGACGGCGACCTGGGCGTCCGTGACGGCGCCGCGGCCGACGCCGTCATTTCACGCCTCTCGAACCTCGCGCTGCCGCAGCCGGCGTCGCTTCGGTAGATACGAGGCATCAGAGCCGTGGCGTCCTTGGCCTTAAGAAGTGTCTTGGATGACTCCCTCGGCGCGCTACTGCTCGTGACGTGCTCGACGCCGGAATTCCTCGTGGTAGGCCTGCACCGCTCGATCGATCATGGCGTCGGTGAGTTCGGGAAAAGCCCACTCCGGATCTTCCGCCTGAGGATCGCCGGCCGGGTACGGCGCCGCCTCCAGGAGCGCGTCGAGCTGCTTCTGAAGCGTGCGCGGCGCGATGCCCCTCTCCTCGGCCCGCGCAACCATGTCGTGTATTTCGGGAGAGACGTCAAATGAATCACCGCCTGTGACATGTCCGCTGGCGATCAGTTTCGCGAACCCGCGACGCAGCTCCGCGGGCGTGAAGATGGCGTGGTTGATCGCATCGCCCCAGCCGATCACGTCTTTCAGCGTCGCCTGACCACGCCTCGCCGCGAGAGCGACGGCAAAAAGCAGCCACGCGTCCGACCAAGTGAACTGCGGTGCTATGAGTCCCTCTCATGGTAATGGGGCCGCAGCGTTCATATCACGATGTGACGCGCCGCCTCGACTCCGCATCCGCCCGCACGCCGATGAACGCGCCGGGCGGATGCGTTTTCGAGGGGCCGGCTACTGCTTCAACGGGATGGCGATGTCGACCACGTTCTGGTCGAACGTCCCTAGAGAAGTCGCGTCGCCGGTCGTCAGGTTGATGAGGTAGAAGGTGTATTTGCCGTTCGTCATGAGCGTCGCCAGAGGAACGTTCGCGGCGGTGACGCCACTCGACAGCTGGCTGTAGATGTCGAACCCCGCGTCGGCGCCCGCATCGACCCCGAGCATGCCGGTCGCCGACCAGAATCCCCGCGCCCGGGGGCGACTGAACCACGACCTGGTCCTGCATCGTGTCGAGATCGAAGAGCGTCGTAGCCGTGGCGGGCTGATTCAGATCGTTGTTCGTGTAGGCGGCGGCCGTGATCCCCGCTGCCGGTACCGCGCGCGGCCGGCGGAACGGTATAGGTGAGCACGCCGTTGGCCGCCGTGACGCCCCCGGCGACATTGTGCGCGAGGTTCTGGCCCGTATCGCTGACGATCCGGAGCCGGTCGGCCGCGGGATTGAAATCCACGCCAAAGGACGTTCCGCTCAACGGCACGGACAACGCGTTGACGAACGTCGCCTGCGCCGTGGTCGGGTCGATCGTGTAAACGCCGCCGCCGTTGCCGACGCCGTACAAGCTTCCCGTCCTGCACGCGGAAGTCGATGCCGACGAGCGCTGTGTCCGATCCGCTCAGGCCGGTTACCGCCCCGATATCCCTGGTCCGCTTCGGCGAACGCGCCTTGAAGCCGACCAGGCGCCCCTCGTCTGTCAAGCCGATCACGCGCAGGTCGCCCGAAAGGCTGCGATCGTCCACGCGGCCGTTGGCGCCCACTCCGTGCCACGCCGCCACGACCATCGTCACCACGAACACAGCGCCAAGCACACGTCGCTTCCCATTGTCCACAGTCTCACGCATGTTCCAGATCTCCTTTTAGATCGCGAGTCACTCGTTGCTGTCTACGCAACGGGCTTGAGATTGGATTGCGTGCTCGGCTCGAGCTGTTTTCGAGAAGCTCGTCCGAGCTATGGACCACTGCCTTGCCTGGCGCGGCACCACCAACAACTCGCGCGTCGCGCCAGACTGCCATCACGGCACTTATCGACGGGACGCGGTCCCTCGTTCACGCCTGTGCAACTCATCGCCGATTACAGTCCTGTGCCTTGACGACTCGCAGGTCGAAGCCTCACGATCGTTTCACGATGTTCTTCTCCCTCGTCTAGTTCTGGTCTGCACGGCGGACGACACCGCGTCCGGTGGGGCGTGGTCCATCCGGTCCGCATCTGACATCGACAGCTCGATTCAGCACGCTGTCGACATCCGCAGAATCCAGTTCAAGAACGAAGGAGGACATCGTGTCTTCGGCTGAACGTTTCGTTCGGCATCACAGACGACAGACCGACCGTGCGATCAGTCAGGCGTACGCGCGCCTGGCCACGAACACGCTCGCCGCGGCGACATTCCACGAGCTTCTGGACTGCGTTCGGAATCGAGCGCCACGGTTACTGGACGCGCCGGTCGTCAACGGCCATCATCCTGGCGTCGAAGCGCTCGTCAATCTGTCGCGGTTCAGGAGCGCACATGTCCGGCCAGTGGCGAGATTGGCTGGGAACGTCGGCGTCCTGGCGGCCCGCGGTGTGTTCGCTGGCACAGCATCTGGTCTGCACATTCCCGGTGCCGAAGTTCCTCGCGGCGTCGTGGTACGCGACGGATGACGCGTACGCAGAGAAGAAGCGTGAATGGTTCGTCGCGCACGCGCGCGGTGCGAGCTTTCGATCGCTCGATCTGCCGATCGTGATGACCAGGAAGATGGAACACATCTTCCTCTCCTCACGAGATCATCTGACGATCGAGCACGCGATGCGGCGGGCGGAACTGCTCGGCCTGGAGCGCACCCGACGAACTGGTGCGGGCGGTGCTGGCGACGCGATTGGCCATTGACCTGCGCCACGGCGATTTCTGGCGTACGGTATGGAGTTCCTGATCGCGAACGCTGGCGCGATCGACCCGGCGCAAGTCGGACCAATGATCGACTTCGTTCAGGCGATTCGGCATGAGCGCGTGGCAGTGGACACGCCGGACGGAATCGTGATGCGCGAGCCGCCGCAGCCGTCGTTCTCGATCAAGGGACGAACGGTGCCATCGATGCTTCGCTTGATGCAGGATTGGCATCGCAGCCTTGGCGTGGCGAACGGCGGCCTCACATGGGCGCCGTCGCCGCTGCAGCCCATGTTGATGGAGGACCCAAGTCAGGACCCATCGTTGCCGCCGACCGTGTGGCAGCTGATGGAACTCACGAACGGTGCACAGCTCCGGACGGAGGGCGCAGCCCTGCATCACTGCGTGGCGAGCTACGCTGACCGGTGCTGGCGAGGAGCATCCCGGATCTGGTCGCTCCGGTCTCCGGCGAGGTGACAAGGTTCGCCACGTCCTCACCATCGAAGTCGACATGAAGACGGCGCGCCGTCGTCCAGGCGCGCGGCTGGGGCAATCGCGCGGCGTCCGGAAAGCCACTTCGGCTATTGCAGGACTGGACCGTTCGGGAGCGGCTGCGGCTGGCCCTCTGAGTCAGGTCAGCGAACAGGCGGCGCGTCACATGACTGGCAGGCCGACCTTCCGCGCGATCGCCACGAACCGTTCATCGGTGCGAAGGCGATCCCACTCCGGATCGACTTTGATATAGAGGATGCACTCGTCGCGCCGCTCGTAGTTTCAATTGTTAGCTGAGGCACTGGACGCCTTGACATCATAGATACCGCCTCGCAACGACACTGTGTGATCGCGACACAATACTGTGGTTCCCCCGGGCGGCGCAACTCCGCAAGCCATTGACGACATGTCACTTACATATTTGGCGCTCCGGGCACGGCAGTTGCGTCAATTCCGCCCGGAGGAACTCATGCGACGACTGACCGTTCTCGTTGCACTTGCGTTCGCGCTGTCGGTGGGAGTCACGGAGGCTGCAAAGCCGAAGACCTCCCGAAAGCCAACGCGGGCAAGCCGACGATCACGAAGACACAAACGTCGAAGGGCAGCCCCGCCAAGGGTTCATCGGTGAAGACCAAGGGTGCGTCGGCGAAGACCACGGGCGCTCAGGCGAAGGCCCCGAAGACTACAAAGACGACGACGACCTCGGTGAAGCCGGCGAAGACCGACACGAAGATCGCGAAGGCCGACGCCAAGGCCACAAAGTCGCAGACCAAGGGGGCAAAGGCTGAACGGTCCTCGCTGACGACTACGGGCGTCACCCCGACGACGACCACGACCCCGGGCGCCATCGATTTCGCGGGCACGTCGCTTGGGCAGAAGCTTCAGAAGAACAGCGTCCAGCGCTCGAAGATCGAAGCGAAGCTGCTCGCTGCCGGATACACGGGGACGGTCTACGAAGCGGCCTACGGCTTCAAGAACTTCGGGCAGCTCAACGCCGCGACGAACATGGTGCAGAACCAGGGGACGTCGTTCGAGTTGCTGAAGGTGTTGATGACCGGCAAGTACGTGGACCCGGAGACGCACCAGGTCTATCGAGCCAACCGGCTGCCGGACGGCACCGTGAAGCTCGTGAGCCCGGATCTGGCGACGAACCCCGTTTCATCGCTCAGCCTCGGTCAGGCCAAGCAGGCGATCGCGGGCGGCGCCGAAATGCCGGTGATCGTGCCTGTCACGACGACGACCACGGCGACCAACTAGCCGACCAGATAACGCTCGGTGCCCTGCGCGGCCGCTCCGGTCGCGCGGGGTATTTTTGGAGCTTACGGTCTGGAATCTGATTGGAAAGGTCAGAAGTAGAAGGTCGCCCCCAGCGTCCACATCGACCCCTTGTAACCCGGAAGCAGCCCGCCGATGAACCCTTCGTCCTCCTCATCGTCGCCGCCGAAGTCGAGGAACGTGTACCGGTAGTCCCCGTGGATGCCGAAGTGCCGGCCGGCGAGGATCTCCAGGCCGCCACCCGCATGCCAGCCGAACTCCGTCGTGCTATCGCCCGAATCCTCCGGGCCGTCAATCGGCTCGACCGTGCGCCGGTACCACCCGGGTCCGCCCAGCAGGTACGGCGCAAAACTGCCCTGGGCCAGCCGCACCAGGAGCGATGCCTGGATTGGGGTCTCGATCACTTTCTCGTTGACGAGCTCGAACGACTCGGTATGGCGGTCGAAGGAAAGCTCGAAGCCCGAACGGCCTCCGATGGCGCGCATGTGAAGACCGAAGAAACGCACCGAATCGGCGTCCACATCCACGTCTTGCCTGACCCACGCGAAGCGCGCGCCAAGCCCGAAACCCTGGGCAGAGACGGGCACGGCCGTGGCCAGCAGCGCGCCGAGGACGAAGACGGGAACGAAGACGCGGCGCAAAGGCGGCTGGCTCGCGGATGGCATGTGGTCTCTATCGGTGCGAAGCGAGGGGGACTTCACTCGCGAGCCGCTGCGGTTCCTCCTCGTTCAGAAATCCAGAGACCTCCTCGATGAAACGCCGCCACGCCGGCTCATGCGAGAGGATCAGGTGATTCTTGCTCTCGAGCGGCACGAAGCCGCGCGTCGCGGATGCCGCGCGCCAGGATCTGGCCGTGCTCGAATGGCACGCGGGCGTCCCCTCGACTGTGCAGCACGAGCGTTGGCACGGCGACCCGGGGCAACAACTCCGTGACGTCGATGTCGCCAAGGACGTGCAGCAGCCGCATGGCGGTGTCTGCCGATGCGGAGAGCCGCTCCAGTTCGTTGAACCACCGCATCTCCTCGTGCGTCGCGTCGGGCACGATGAGCGACGTGAACATCTGCCGTGCCGCGGGATTGTCCTGTCCCCAGCCCTCGCGGATGAGCGTGACCGACGCTTCTGCGCGAGCCACCTCCCCGGCGTTGCCGCGCCTGCGCCAGCCTTTCGCGAAGCCGCCGCACAGGACGAGGCGCGACACGCGTTCCGGGTGGCGAACAGCGTAGGCGATCGACACCGGCGCGCCTTGTGAGATGCCCAGGAGCGCGAAGCGTTGAAGGCCGAGCTCGTCGACGACCGTTTCGAGGTCGCGCAACGAACGCCTCGAATGAGAAATCCGCGACGTCCCGATCTGAAAGGCCGGTGCCGCGCTCGTCGTAGCGTCCGAGCTGGCACTGTGCGAGCCAGCCGCCTGAAGAGCGGCGACCACACGGGACTCTGCCAATCGAATTCGAGGTGATTCAGCCAGTTGGCGGTCTTGACGAGCGGCGCGCCGCAACCGGTTGTGGCGACGGCGAGATGCACGCCGTCTGAAGCCTGGCAGTATCGAATGCGATGTGGAAGGCTCGCGGCATCGCATTCGACGGCGGCACGTATCGCTTCGTCGCTCGACACTGGCTCGACACTTCCTGTACGTCGGCAACGAAGCGGAATCCACGACGGGTCACCGTCCGGATGAGCCGTTGCTCTACGCCCGTATCGCCGATGGCCCGGCGAGCGGCGCCTACCCTGCTGGTGAGCGTGTCGTCCGACACGAACCGCCCCGCCCAGACTTCACGGATGAGCTCGTCTTTGCTGACCACCCGGTCCCGATGCTGCACCAGATGGACCAGCACGTCGAAGACCTGCGGTTCCACATGCGTGGCCGTGCCTTTTCGACGGAGCTCGCGCCGATCGCAGTGGACTTCACAGTCGGCAAAGATAAACGTCATAACCCGGCTCCGGAAATCCCGATCTTTCTCCGGCAAACCTCGCGCGCTTCTTCAGGACAGCAGGCGGCCGTCGCGGCATTATCGCGGCCATGCCCGCGCATCTGCAACCGTCGCGTCGGGACGTGCTCAGGGCCGCCGGATATGCGGCCGGTCTCGTACGACAACGATGAGCTTCAAGGCGCAGACGATGACTTCGAAGAGTGTTCGTCCTCGTTCACCCTGCATGGCACGGGGCCTGGTGCTGGAAGAAGGTCGTGCCGCTCCTGCGCGAGGGGGAACAGCGGATCCACCGAGTCGTCTCCACTCCCACGCTGACCGGACTCGGCGAGCGAAGCCATCTTGCTCGTCCCGAAATCGGTCTCGAGACTCCACGTGACCGACGTCGTCAACGTGCTGCAGGACGAAGATCTCGCGGGACGTCGTACTCGTCGGCCACAGCTCTTCCGGGGTCGTGATTACCGGCGTCGCCGATCGTGCGCCCGAGCGAATCGCGCAGGTCGTCTACCTGGACGCGTTCGTGCCGGGCGACGGTCAAGCCGTGTTCGACCTCGTCGCGCCCGACCGGCGAACGACGCTGGAGGCGGTTGGTGAAATCCGAAGGGTCAGGGTGGCTCCTGCCGCGCTTTGCGCCGCCCCCGTGGGACACGATCGTTCGCGAGATGTGGGGTGTGACCGACCCCGACGACGTGCGTTGGATGCTGGAACGCCTGCGGCCGACGCCAGTCGGGCATTTCAGGGATCCGGTGCGCCGTGTGAATGCCGCGGCGGAGAAGCTGCCGCGCGCCTACATTCGCTGCCAGCAGTATCCAAGCGCTCGCTTCGACACGCATGCCGAGATGGCTCGACGGACCGCAGGCTGGCGCTATCGGGAGCTGCCGGCCTCTCATCACGCGGCCGTCACCATGCCCGACACCGTCGCAAAGCTGTTGCTGGAGCTTGCGTCCTGAACCCCGGTTGTCGGTGATACGCTTGGTCTCCGTCGGCGCCAGCACGCGACCGGCCTGTCGTCCATGCTCCACATCGTCGCGATCATGGTGGTTCGCAACGAAGCGGACCTCCTGCCGATCAACATCCGCTATCACGCGGCCCAAGGCATCGCCGAATTCCGCATCGTGGACAACGGTTCGTCAGATGCCACCGCCGAGCGGCTGCGCGATCTGGCACAGACGGTGCGGATCCAGTGGACCCGGGACGAGGGCCCCTTTCATCAGTCGGAGATGGTGACGCGGCTTGCCGCGGACGCGGCCCGCGCCGGCGCCGACTGGATCGTGCCGATCGACGCCGACGAGTTCTGGAGCGCCGGCGGCGGTTGTCTTGCGGAGGCGCTTGCGGCTTCACCGGCCGGCGCGATCGAGGCCCGAGTGGTCAACTTCGTGCAGCATCGCGGCAGCCACGAGCGAGGCGAAGCCGCGCTGCTCACGATGACGGGCCGAGTCGCGGCGGCCCACCCCTACCAGCAGTGTCGCGAGTTGGTGGAGGCGCGGCAGATGGCGTTCGTCGAAATGGAATATCCGGCGAAATGGCTGGCTCGCGCGTCTCCCGATCTGCGGATTCATGCGGGCGCCCACGGGGTGGAGGGGAATGCCGGCGTCCCTGGCGCCTCGCCGGAGATCGTCTGCCTGCATGCGCCGATCCGATCGAGGGCGGTGCTGGATGCGCGCGCGGAGCATGGACGGCGGCTGATCGAAGGCGGGTATTCACCGGGGCATGGCTGGCAGAACCAGCGGTGGTATCGGCTGGACACCGAGGGAAAGCTCGAAGAGGAATGGCACGCGAACTCGACCGAGGACGGCTGTCTCGAGCTCGGCCAACGGCGCACGCCGCTTGTCTTCGATCCCAGCCTGAGAAACGCGGTGCGGCCCTGGATCTGCGATTGAGTTGCGGACGGCGATGAAGGGACTGCCGCTGTTCCGCCGCGTCTTCACGCGCAAGATTCCTCGCATCATCCACTATTGCTGGGTCGGCGGCCACGCGCCGTCGGACGAGATGGTCCGATGCATCGAGACCTGGCGCACGCACCATCCGGGGTTCGAGATCAAGCGCTGGGACGAGAGCAACCTGCCCGCCGATCCATTCATCGACCGCGCGCTCGCCGCGGGCCACTGGTCGCGCGCGTCCAACGCGATCCGTCTCCACGCGCTGTACGAGCATGGCGGCATCTACCTGGATACCGACGTCGAGGTGCTGCGCAGCCTCGAGCCTCTTCGCCGCCACGCGTGCTTTCTCGGCTTTCAGTACATCCCCGACGGCACTGCCTACAAGCCATTCGAGATGTGCGTGGCGAGCGGCGTGATGGGAGCGCGTCCACGGCATCCGCTGGTTCGCGACATGCTCGCCGAGATTCCGCGATCGGTCGAGGGGCCGGCCGCCTTCGAGATTCTCGGGCCGCAGATGGCCACCGCCGTGCTCATCCGCGCCGGCCTGCGCGGATACTCGGACAAGCCGGTGACGATCGCAGGCGCCACGATTCTTCCGAAGAACGCGTTCTATCCGTACTTCTATCGGGAAGCGTTCGATCCCGCCCTCATCACACCGTCGACCTTCTCGGTGCATCACTGGGCCAAGCGGTGGTGATGGACCGCCGCGGAGCTCGACGCCTTGTGGCAGGAGAAACGCGCGCTCGACAATAGGACCGTGCAGTCGCTGCCTCCAGACATCGAAGAGCACCGCGACCGGTGCTGGCGGCGCGACGAGACGCTGCGAGTCGACACGGTCGAGGATGCGGAGCGCTTCATCGATCGCGTCGGCTTCGCCGCCTGCCTGACCGACGCCCGGCGTTCAGGGCCGTCGCTCTACGTGGCGGTCTGCGGGCGGCGCGATGCGGTGATGCCGCGACACGTGCAAAAGGACGAGGAAGCCTCGCTCACCTGGACGTTGAAGGACGAAATCCTCACACGCGGGCGGGTGTACTACGCGAAGCTGGCGCGCGGCCGGGCGACGTTCGTCGCGCCGCGGCTGATTCCGCACTTTCACGCGGTCTGGGGCGTGCGCCGATCCGAGGAAGAGCGGCGCCTCAGCCGGCCGGCCCGGGCGCTCTTGAAGACCCTTCGCCGCGAGTGGGAGATCGCCACCATCGACTTGCGCCGCGACTCCGGCGTGACCGACCGGGCGGCTTTCAATCGCGCCATCGACGAGCTGCAGTCGGCGATGCTGGTCGTTCCCAGCGCGGTCGTTTACCGGCCGTTCACCTACATCTGGACGCTCGCCGTCGGACGGTTCCCCGACGAGCTGCGGCGCCGAGTGGCGCGTCCGACCGCCGTGCGCGAGATCGCGCGGGCGTTCCTCGCCGGCGCTGGGCAGACGCTGCCGGGCGAGCTATCGCGTGTAACCGGGCTGTCGCGCCCGGAAGCCGGCCTCGGTAACCGCGCACTGGTCGCCGAGGGCTTCGCGACCATGCCGGCGCGCGGCGTCTATCGAATCGCTCCGACTTGATCTTCTTCGTGCCTTCGCGTCTTCGTGGTTGCATTTCCTATCGTGCGTTCCCCTTTGTGTCCTTTGTGTTTCACTTGACCGCTGCGAACCAGCTTAGAATTCACGGTCGTCGATCAAGGAGGCGAACGTGTTCAAGAAGCTCGCGGCCGATGCGCTGGGCATCAGCGACGTCGGAGTCATCATCGCGCCGGCCGACTACGACAAGGTCGACGCGGATGACTACCTGTTCCGGGAAGACGGCGAGAAGATCTTCTTCCTGATCAAGTCGAAGAAGGACGAGTACCTGCTTCACCAATCTCGGGCTCACCCACGTCGACGGCGAATCGGCGGTTTCCTCGAAGCGCACGATCAAGCGTTATGAGTACGGCGCGCACCGCATCTCGCGCGTAACCATCGAAACCGCCGGGACCATCGACATGGACGTCGAGCTGAAGTTCTACGTCGACGACATCCATTTCAGCATCGACGTGCGCAAGAAGTTTCTCGAGTCGCTCAAGGACATCTACAAGGCGCTGTCGATGATCTCGCGGCTCCAGGAGCGCAACGAGCAGGCGCGCGCCAACGCCGTGCGCGCGCTGGACGCGGTGGCGGCGATGTACAAGCTCAATGCCGCCGGCGCCGAGGATGCGATCGTCAAGCAGTACAACGCCCTGCTCGACAGCCTCAACGCCGCCGTGCTCGATCGCTTCGGCGGCCGCGACTACAGCGCGGTGTTCGAGAAATACATCCAGGCGTGATGGCTCGTGGCGTCTACCGGCTTTGCACGCCCTTGCCGGGCCGGCCTTCCCGCACGCCCGGTCGTCCGGGACGTACAATAAGCGCATGAGCGTGAACGACGACGACCGCCCGGCCGCGCCCCGGTCGTCGATTGACGACATCATCGAGCTGTACAAGAAGGACGTCGATCGCTCGCTCTTGCGGGAGGCGCTGAAACTGACGCCCGATCAGCGGGTGCGCCGCCTCGTCGAGCTCACACACTTCACCGAGAGGCTCCGCCAGGCCGCGAAGAAAACAGGCCAGTGACCGACTTCGAGCGGCTCCTGCAGACGTTGGCCTCCGGCAGCGTCGAGTACATCCTCATCGGCGGCCTCGCCGCCAACGCACACGGCGCCATCCGGACGACGCGCGACGTCGATGTCGTCTATGCCCGTTCGCGCGCGAACCTCGAGCGGCTCTCGACGACCCTTGCTCCCTTGCACCCGTATCTCCGCGGTGCTCCTCCGGGACTGCCCTTTCAGCTGGACGTGCCGACGCTCCAGGCTGGCCTGAATTTCACGCTGACCACCGACCTCGGGGAGCTGGATCTCCTCGGCGAAGTGGCGGGCGGCGGCAGCTACGACGATCTGCTCGCGGACTCGATGCAGATGGACCTCTTCGGTGTGAACTGTCGGTGCCTCACGCTCGAGGCGCTGATTCGCGTCAAGCGCGCGGCGGGGCGTCCCAAAGACTTCGAGGCGGTCGCGGAGCTGGAAGCCCTGTGGCAGGAGAGACAGTCGCTCGACCAGTAGGCGTCAAAGCGAAGGAGGCTTCATGGCGAAACGGAAACCATCTCGCGCGGCGCGGCCGGCGCGGTCAGCTCGCCGCGGCAGCAAAGCCCGGCCGGTCCGCCGCGAGCCCGAAACGCTGCGGCTGCGCGCGATCGAGCCCGCCCTGACCGTCGACGACATCAACCGGAGCCTTACCTTCTACACCGATGTCCTCGGCTTCTTTGTCAGCGACCGCTTCACCGATAAGAACGGCGTGCTGCTCGGCGCGATGTTGAAGGCCGGCGCGTGCGGCGTAAACCTGTCGCAGGACGACTGGTCGAAAGGGCGCGATCGCCAGAAGGGCCAGGGGCTCAGCCTGTGGTTCCACACCGCGCAGGACGTCGACGCGCTGGCGAAGCGGATCACCGCGGCCGGCGGGCGTCTGGTCGAGGGGCCGAAGGCCGAGGAGTGGGGCGGGCGAAGCCTGACCGTCGACGACCCCGACGGCTTCCGTCTGAGGATCTACGCGCAATCGTGACCGGCCCGCTCCGCTGCGCGCGTACGATGACGGTCGTCACGCTACCGACGGACCCGGTGCTGCCTTGGCCGATACACTGGCGCCGCGATGCGTCTTACTCGGGACGGGCTCGCAGGCCGAGCCGTCCCGCCGCCCGCCGGATCCGATCGTCCAGGCTCAGCACCTCGAGTCCAGCGACGGCCGAGCGAGCGGCGAGCGCGGACGCCAGGTGAATCGCATCGACCGTTCGAATCGGTTCGCCGGGAAATGGCTGACGGGCGCGCTCGACGATGTCCGGACCGATCCGGAGGACGTGCCAATGAGACGCCGCCATTCTGAAATGTGCGCGTCGATCCGCGGCCTCGGCCTCGCTCAATTCGCCAAGCGTGGCGGCTCGGAGCAGCACACGATCGCTTTCTACCAGCGTCAGGTCGGACGCGATGATCCGCTCCGCGGCCGCCAGCAACCGGCGCACGTCCGGCCCTGATCCTTCATCGAGCAGCCACGCAAGGATGGCGCTGGACTCCGCGTAGAGGTTCAACGGGCCCCGCGCTCGTCCTCGAGCAACTGCGCCGCGGTGACCTTCCGCCGGCGTTTCCGTGGAAGCGCGGGATAGAGGCTGGCGTCGCCGGGAGCGCCGAGGGTGGCCAGACCTTGCTTCGCGAGCGCAACGAGCGCGGCGGGCACGTCTCCATCCGCGCTCGCCTGTCCCGAGCGTGTGAGCTCGGCGACGACCTCGCCACGGTCCGTCACAAGGACGCTTTCGCCGGCCCGCACCTCGCGGATCTGACCGTGCGTCTTACTTTCTGTCCACCTACATTGTCGGGGACGGGAAGCCACCCAGCACCAGCGCCGACCATCATGAATCGGACGTCAGCGCAAGAGGCACGGTCCTCGCGATCGGCGTCGGCCGCCGATGTAAATCGGCGGATACGTTCGAGCGTCGAACAGGGTCGGGAGCCGAGCTGCGCCGTCGCCAACAGCTGCTGCCTGCCCGCGTGTTAGAGCACTTCGAGCGGGATTTTCCTCGACGCCGGAGGGAACCCACGATCGAGATCATCCAGATCCTGCTGCGTCAGGATGATCTCGAGCGCCTCGCGGTTCTCGCGGACGTGATCGAGAGTGGCGGCTTTGGGAATGGCGATGACGTCGCGCTGCCGGAGTACCCACGCGAGGGCGATCTGCGCGGCGGTGGCAGCGTGCCTTGACGCGACGCGCTGCACCGTCGCGTTCGCGAGCAGCCGTCCTTGTTCGATCGGCGAATACGCCATGATCGGGATCCCGCGCGCGCGGCACCAGGGCAGCAACTCGAACTCGATGCCTCTCCGCGCGAGGTTGTAGAGAACCTGATTGGTGGCCACTTCCCACCGCCGTCGAGTTCGATCAACTCCTCCATCTCGGCGGTGTCGAAGTTGCTGACACCCCAATGCCTGATGTCCCCTGACTGTACGAGCGAGTGAAACGCGTCGAGCGTTTCAGCCAGCGGGATGTCCTCACGCCAGTGGAGCAGGTAGAGATCGAGGCGTTCGGTGCGAAGACGCTTCAGGCTGGCGTGGCACGCGGCCACCGTGCCGCGCCGCGTCGCGTGATGCGGCAGCACCTTGCTGACGAGGAAGACACCGGCGCGACGGCCGGCGATGGCTTCGCCGACAACTTCCTCGGCCCCGCCGTCGGCGTACATCTCTGCCGTGTCGATGAGCGTCATGCCGAGGTCGAGGCCGAGCCGAAGTGCGGCCACTTCCGCCGCGCGCCGGCGTCGGTCTTCACCCATTCCCCACGTCCCCTGGCCGAGGGCGGCGACCATCTCGCCCGAAGGGAGCGCCACCTTGCGAATGTCCGTCGAAGTATCCATGCGAGGTCTTTCCAGCTCCGCTGATTTTTTTAGGAAAGCTTCATCGGCGCGAGACGCGAAGGTGATCTCCCGCAGCGAGGATGCTTCCGCTCGCACGCCTCCGAACCTTTCTGCGAGCGGATGAGGTGAAACCCCATGGAGATCATTCGCAAGACTGCACCAGTGCCTGGCGTGTTCAGCCGGCGCGGCTTTCTGACCGGCGTCGGCGGGACTCTCGTGGCAACGGCGCTCGCGCCGCTCGCGCTCTCTCGTCACGCGGCGGCGCAGAAGATTGGCGACGACCCGTTCACGCTGGGCGTCGCGTCCGGCGATCCGACGCCCGACGGCATCGTGCTGTGGACGCGGCTGGCGCCGAAGCCGCTCGACGGCGGCGGCATGCCGCACCATCCGATCGCCGTCCAGTGGCGAATCGCGACCGACGAGCGGATGGCTCGCATCGTCCAGCGCGGCGCCGTGCTGGCCGTGCCGGAGCTCGGCCATTCGGTGCACGTGGAAGTGGAGGGGCTGCAGCCGGCGCGCTGGTACTGGTATCAGTTCAAGGTCGGCAACGAGTACAGCCCGATCGGCCGCACGCGCACCGCGCCCGCGTTCGGATCGCGTCGAGCGCGCTGAGCTTCGCGTTCGTCTCCTGCCAGCACTACGCACAACGGCTTCTACTACGCGCACAGGCACCTGGCCGCAGGAGAACCTCGACTTCGCCGTTCACCTCGGCGACTACATCTACGAAGGGCCGGCGACCAGCGCATTCGACCGTCCGCATCTGCCCGACCACGAGATCACGTCGATCGAGGACTACCGGATCCGCTACGCGCTCTACAAGTCCGATCCGGATCTGCAGGCGGCGCACGCGGCGTTCCCCTGGATCGTGACCTGGGACGATCACGAGACCGAGAACGATTACGCCGGGCTTCACGCCCGGAGAACCCGGCCGATCCGGCCGACAACCAGCCCGACTTCGCGTCGCGGCGCGCGCGCGCCTATCAGGCGTACTACGAGCACATGCCGCTGCGCGCGGCGCAGCTGCCGACCGGGCCGTACCTGCAGCTCTACCGCCGCCTGCGGTTCGGCGACCTGCTGTCGGTGCAACGTGCTCGACACGCGGCAGTACCGGTCGCATCGCGCGCCGGCCGACTGCGCGCTCGACGGAGCGGATCGACGGCTACTGCCCGACCGCGCTCGATCCGTCGCGGACGATCGAGGGCGCAGGCGCAGCAGGCCTGGCTGCTCGACGGCCTCGGCCGTCGACGCGCCGACTGGAACGTGCTGGCCAACCAGGTGCCGTTCGCGCCGAACGACACCAACGCCGATCCGGCGATCCGGACCTTCGGCGGCGAGAAGTGGGACGGCTATCCCGTGCGATCGCCAGCAGATCCTCGACTTCCTCAAGCAGCGCAGCTCGGCAACACCATCGTGATCACCGGCGACGTGCACCAGAACTTCGTGCGCAACGTCCCGCCCGACTACGTCCAGCTCGACGCCGAGCCCGTGGCGACGGAGTTCATCGGCACGTCGATCAGCACGCGGCGGCGATCGCACGTTGAGCACGGTGTTCGGCGGCAACGCCAACAATCCGCACCTGCGCTTCGCGGACAACCATCACGGCTACGTCCGTTGCACGGTCACGCCGCGATCTCTGGCGAGCCGACTACCGGGTGGTGCCGAGCGTCATCCAACCCGACGATGGCGGCGTCAGCACGCTCGCGTCGTTCGTCGTCGAACAGGGACAGGCAGGTGCGGTCAGCAGGCATGACAGACCGAGGCGGTGTGGATCGAGCGGGCGCTCGCGACGCACCGCCTCAACAAAGCTCCTTAATCCCAGGTACACACTTGTTGGCGCGGTTCTGGCGCGAAGCCGTTGGAGGTGGCCGTCTCAGGATCCACGGTCGCGCGAGAAGACTAAGGGGATCCGCGAGCTCACGGAGCTCGCGTCACGCGGTCCACGGCAGTCCTCGCAGCGCGACCCGGCCACCGGCCCGCCGCCGCCAAGGCTTCGGCGAGGTCTCGCCGGAGCTCGCGTGAATTCGAAGCGAGCGAAGGCGGAATTACGGATTCGCGACGGAACTGCGTCAACAAGTGCGTACCGGGAGTAAGACTGGTTCTCGCCAGCGACTGGCCGCGCCAGGCGGCCGATACAGCGGGCACTACCGATCACCTCTTCTCAACCCTCGCTGTCGGCGTCAGGCCTATAATCCGAGAGCAACGAGGATGACTCCGATGAGATATGGATTACTGCTGGCTGTCGGCGTTGTGGTGTTCGCGACCGGCACGTTGCCATCGGCGTACGCTCAGACGGCCGCGGGGTCGACCAGGCCGTGGACGCCGGCCCGCCTGGCGGATGGGCAGCCCGACATCCAGGGCATGTGGAACAACGAAGAGGCGAACTTCACCCCACTCGAGCTTCCCAAGGAGCTCGCGGGGCGAACCACGTTTACACCGGAGGAACTGCAGGCGCGCGCGGAAGCGCTCGCCAAAAGCCGAATCGACGCCGGCGACGCGACCGGGCCGGACGATGTCGGGTTCTATGCCCTGTACTGGTTCGATTGGTACTGGCGCAAGCCGCTCGCGGGCGACTGGCCCGCGCTCGTCGTGGATCCGCCCGACGGCCGGATGCCGTCGTTGACGCCGGAGGCGCGCAAGACGGCGGCCTACATGCGCGACCACCTGCACGATGCGGCGGAAACCATGGAAGCGGGCGACCGCTGCGTGTCACGCGGCGTGCTGGGGATGATGATGCCGACGGCCTACAACAACGGCAAACTCATCGTGCAGACGCCGGGACACGTCGTCATCTACAGCGAGATGATCCACAACGCACGCATCATCCCGCTCGACGGGCGCGCGCATCTCAACGCCAAAGTCGATCAGTGGGAGGGCGACCCTCGCGGCCACTGGGACGGGAACACGCTCGTCATCGAATCGACGAATTTCAAAGCGGTCAACAATCTGAGAGCGCCGAACGGTCGTGCCAGGCAAAGTCCGAAGCGGCGCATGGTCGAGCGACTGACGATCGTCGACGCGAACACGCTGAAGTACTCCGTCACGGTCGACGATCCGGAAACCTACACGGCGCCCTGGACGATCGCCTTTCCGTACAGGCGAGACGACAACTACCGCCAGTTCGACTACGAGTGCCACGAAGCCAACTACTCGGTGCCGAATTCGCTCAAAGGCGCGCGGACACAGGAAGCGGACGCGAATACGAAACGCTGAGACCAGGCTGTACCCTCCTTCAGCGCCGGGCTATGCGACCACTGCGCCGGTGTGACGGTGCAGGAACGCCAGCGTCTTCTGATTGAATTCCTCGACATGCTCGTAGAGCGGCGCGTGCGCGCACCCTTCGAAGACGAGCAGCTCGGCATTGCGGATGCCGCCCTTGAGCGCATCCGCGTAACGCGTCGACGTCAGCTGGTCGAGACGCCCGAAGGTGATCTGCGTCGGCGCGGTGATTCGCCCGAGATGAGCAGTCACATCGTGGGTGAGCACGGCGTTCGACTGCAGAATGAAGTCCGGGACTGACTGCGGCGGCCGGCTGCGGACGAACGCCGCCAGCGATTCGATGTAGTCTGGCCGCTCGGCATACAACTCCGGCGTGAAGCACCACGGGAAGATCGCCTGGATGATCATGTCCGGAACGCCGACAGCCTTCGCCACGATCTGCCAACTTTCGACGATCGTTCGCTGGAAGGCGTCGCTTTTCGGCCAGGCGCTGTGCAGCGCCAAGGACTGGACCTTGTCCGGATACTTCGCAGCCAGCCACATGCCGATCGCGCCGCCGAGCGAGAGACCGGCGACATGAGCCTTCCCGATGCCTGCCGCCTGCATGAACGCCGCAACGTCGTCGGCCAGCAGCTCGGTCGTATAAGCGGCTGGCGGCTTGTCCGACCCACCGGTTCCCCGGAGATCGAGTGAAATGCAGGTGAAGTGCCTGGCGTACTCCGCCACCTGAAACGCATAACAGGCATGATCCGCCGCCAGGTAGGGAATCAGAATCAGAGGCTGTCCTGTTCCCTGCTGTTCGTAGTTCAGCGTGAGGTCGTTCGCGATGACTATGGGCATCGGGTTTCTCCCTGGAGAGCGGCTTACGGACGGGACACTGACGGCTCTCCCTGCTCTAGAAGGCGCTTTTCGGAAGCGTCAGGGCTCACGGGCCGGCGGGGCTCGAGGACCCCTGCGATAGAATCGCCCCCAGGACTGAATCCATGGCGCGAGACGCCGAAGCCGACGAGCCGGAGCGCATCTCCCAGCTCCTGGCCGATTGGGCCAACCGCGATCCCGCTGCACGAGAGCAGCTGGTGCCGATCGTCTACGAGGAGCTGCGCCGCCTCGCACACCACTACATGCGCGGCGAGCGCTCGGGCCATACGCTGCAGACGACGGCGCTCGTCAACGAGGTGTACATGCGCCTGGCCGGGATCGATGCCCTGCAGTGGCGCGACCGCGCGCACTTTTTCGCCATGGCGGCGACGCTCATGCGCCGCGTCCTGGTGGATTACGCCCGTCAGCGCGCACGCGACAAGCGCGGCGCCGGCGTTTCCGTGACCTCGCTCGACGAAAATGCGCTCGCGCCGCAGCCCGCCGTTGACGTCGTCGCGCTGGACGAGGCGCTCGAGCAGTTCGCGGCTGTCGATCCACAGCCAGAGCCGCATCGTCGAGCTCAGGTTCTTTGCCGGGTTGTCGGTCGAAGAAACTGCCGAGGCGCTCGGCATTTCAGAGGCGACCGTGAAGCGCGACTGGGCCACCGCCAGGCTGTGGCTGTACAACGAGCTCATGACTGGATGAAGACGCTGGATGACTGGCCGCGGGTAAAGCGGGTGCTCGAAGGAGCGCTCGCGCGCGATGGCGCCGACCGGCAGGCGTACCTCGCCGAGGCCTGCGGGAAGGACACGGCGCTGCGGGCGCGTATCGATGTCCTGCTTGCCGCGGGGGACCGCGTCGGGAACTTCCTGGAAACCCCCGCCGCGGTGCTGCTCGAGGACCACGCGGACGTGAAGACCTGAGCGGCCGCGTCGTGGGCTCTTATCACTTGGTGTCACGGCTGGGCGCGGGCGGCATGGGCGAGGTGTATCGCGCGCGCGATACGCGGCTCAATCGCGACGTCGCGCTCAAGGTCCTCCCGGATGCCTTCGCGGCCGATGCCGACCGTCTCGCGCGATTCAAGCGCGAAGCGCAGTTGCTCGCGTCGCTCAACCATCCTCACATCGGATCGATCTACGGATTCGAAGAAAGCGGGGACATTCACGCGCTGGTGCTCGAGCTGGTCGAGGGCCCGACGCTCGCCGACCGTATCGCACAGGGTCCGCTTCCGCTCGACGAGGCCCTGCCAATCGCGCGACAGATCGTCGAAGCGGTCGAGGCCGCCCACGAACACGGCGTCATCCATCGCGACCTGAAGCCGGCGAACATCAAGCTGCGGCCGGATGGCACCGTCAAGGTGCTCGACTTCGGCCTTGCCGAAGGCGTTCGACCGCGGCGGCGCCGTTCCCGATCCGATCCGCCGTCGCCGACGCCGACGAACCCGGCCGCGACGGGATCGGGGCGATTGTCGGCACGCCGTCGTACATGAGTCCCGAGCAGGCGCGGGGAAAACCCGTCGACAAGCGCACGCGACATCTGGGCATTCGGCTGTGTGCTCTACGAGATGCTCACCGGCCGGCGGCCGTTCGACGGCCGAGGACGTCACCGAGATCCTCGCGCGGATCATCGAGCACGAGCCGGACTTCGATGCGCTGCCTGGCTTCCACTCCCGCACCGGTTCGGCGCCTGCTCCGCCGATGCCTGGAAAAGGACCGCCGGAAACGCCTTCCCGATATCGGCGTGGCGCGCATCGAGATTCGACGATGTCTGACGTCGCAATCGACGCGCTGCCACCGCCGGTGCCGGGCGCGCGCCGCTCTCGCATGGATCGTCGCGGCAGCGCTGATCGTCGCCTCCATCGTCGGCGCCCTGGTGTACTCGCGGTGGCCCACGACCGAATCGCGTCTGCTCGTTCGCGCGTCGATTCCGCTCGCGGAGCCGTCTCGAGTTCGGATACTCGGTCAGCAGCCAGCGTTTGCCATCTCGCCCGACGGCACGCGCGCTCGTGTACCGAACCGTCGGCGGGGGGCCGCTTTACAGCCGTCTGTTGAACGAGGCGGAGAGTTCCGTGATCGCCGGAACCGACGGTGCTTTGAATCCCTGTCTTCTCTCCCGACGGCAGATGGCTCGCGTTCTTCGTCGGGCCCGCGCTGAAAAAGGTGTCGTTCGCGGGTGGCGCGGTGGTGACTATCGCGACGTTGCCGCGCAATGTCGGCGCGCAGGGGTACCGGGGCGCCGCATGGTCGGACGACGGCACGATTGCCTTTGCGTCGTCGACTGGCGCGAGGCCTGTTCGGTGTCTCCGATCGGGGCGGCGAGCCGAAACCGCTGACGGTCATCGATCGGAACGGCAATGAGCGGCGCCACCGCTGGCCGCATTTCCTGCCAGGCGGCAGGGCGATCCTGTTCACGGTCAAATCCACGAACCTGCAATCGTTCGACGACGCGCAGATCGTTGTGCGGTCGCTGGATACGGGAGAGCAGCATCCGATCGCGCAGGGCGATTCCGCCCAGTACCTGCCAACCGGGCACATCGTCTTCGCGCGCGCGGGGGCCCTGTACGCCGTGCGGTTCGATGCGACGCGGCTCGCGGTCACCGGCGCACCCGTCAAGGTCGCCGACGGAATCATCACGCATCCCGACAGCGGAGCAGCGCAGGTCGCGATCTCCCGGACGGGGACGCTGGTCTATGCGGCAGGTGACTCCAGGACCGCCGAGCGCCCGCTTGCTATGGGTCGACCGCAGCGGCGCCGCGCGGCCGGTCACCGATCGGCAGGCGCCGTTCTGGTGGCCGCGCATCTCTCCCGATGGCCGGCGCATCGCCGTCACCATCGACGGCGCGTTCTCGAAGTTATGGGTGCTGGATGTCGAGCGCGGAACGTTCACCCGGGCGAGCCAGCTTCGCCGGCGATCAGGATCGCGGCCAGTGGATGCCCGACGGCATTCATGTCACGTTCGGTGCGGATACGACCGGAAGTGGCGCGGTCCGCCTTTTCTCGGACACGTTCGATGGCGGCGGCAGCGCCACGCTTCTCTTCGACGGCTTCGAGTCTCCTTCACCTCTTGGCTGGTCGCCGGATGGACGCAAGCTGCTCTTCCGTCAAATCGGCGCGACAACCGGTCAGGACGTGTGGGTCTACTCCGCCGACGATCGGACGTCGATGCCGTTCCTCCAGACGACGGCCAACGAGTTGTCGGCTGCCTTCTCGCCGGACGGACGCTGGGTCGCGTACGTGTCCGACGAATCGGGTCGGGCCGAGGTGTACGTGCGGCCGTTTCCGGGGCCCGGCACGCGGACTCAGGTTTCAATCGATGGTGGCACGGCGCCGGTGTGGTCGCGAGACGGCCGCGAGCTCTTCTTTGCGAAAGGGGACACGCTTTTCACGGCGCCGGTCAGCCTCGGCCGAACATTCACCAGCGGCGCGGCCCGACGTCTGTTCTCAGGACCGTACAGCTTCGACGAGGTCACCGTGAATTACGACGTGGCTCCTGACGGTCAGCGCTTTCTGGTGCCGCGCAGCCGCGTCGATTCGGCTCCACGTCAGCTCGAGCTGGTCCTCAACTGGTTCGAGGAAGTGAACCGACTCGCCCCGAAGTGAGCGCTCATTCGGCGGCAAGATGCACGCGTTGTTGCAGCTTCGCGAACTGCTCTTGTCCGGCCCGGCTTGGCCGCAGCAGCGACACCGCGACGGCCACGACGAAGACCAGGGGGACGGTGACGATGGCCGGATTGCGCAGCGGGAACAGCGCAGTGGCGTGCTTGAGGATATCGACCTGAATCGCGGGCGACGCGATGATCAGCATCAGCGTGACGAAGGTCCCGACCAGCATGCCGGCATTCGCGCCCGCGGTGGTGAGTCGGCTCCAGTAAATCGCCAGGACGAGTATCGGGAAGTTCGCGCTCGCCGCAACCGCAAACGCCAGGCTCACCATGTAGCTGATGTTCTGCCCCTTGAACACGATTCCCAGCGCGATCGCGACGAGCGCGATGCCTACGGCGGCGATGCGGCCCACTGCCAGCTGTTCGTGCTCGACCGCGCGGCCGCCGCGGATGACGTGCACCCAGAGATCGTGGGACAGCGTGGCCGCACCGGCCAGTGTCAGGCCGGCGACCACGGCCAGAATCGTCGAAAACGCGACCGCTGCGACGAATCCCAGGAAGGCGCGTCCGCCGACCAGTTCGGCCAGGAGCGGCGCGGCCATGTTCCCGCCCGGGTCGACCGCCACGATCGCTTCGCGGCCGACAATCGCGGTGGCGCCGTAGCCGAGGACGAATGTCAGCAGATAGAAAAACCCGATGAGGCCGGTGGCGTAGGCCACCGAGATGCGAGCCGTCTTCGCGTCGGGAACCGTGTAGAAGCGCATCAAGATGTGCGGCAGTCCGGCGGTGCCGAGCATCAGCGCCAGGCCGAGCGAGATCGCGTCGAGCGGGTCGGACAGCAGTCCGCCCGGCGCGAGGACGGCACTGCCGTACCTGGTCGCCGCGGCGTCGAACAGCGCGGCCGGGTTCATTCCGAAGCGGAGCAGCGCGAGCACGGCGAGAGCGCTCGCGCCCCCCAGCAGCAGTACCGCCTTGATGATCTGCACCCAGGTCGTCGCAATCATGCCGCCGAAGAGCACCGCCGCCAGCAGCACCAGCCCCACGACGAACACCGCGACCTCGTAGGGCAAGCCGAAGAGATAACGGATCAAGTTCCCGGCGCCGACCATCTGGACCGTCAAGTAGAAGAGCACCACCGTCAACGCTCCCAGCGCGGCGGTGATCCGCACCGACCGCTGCGGGAGCCGGTAGGCGAGGACGTCCACAAACGTGTAGCGGCCGATCTTGCGCAGTGGCTCGGCGATCAGCACCATCACGATCGGCCAGCCGACGATCCCGCCGACGCAGTAGATGAACCCATCGAAGCCGTACAAGGCGATCAGGCCGCTGTTTCCCAGGAAGGCTGCGGCGCTCATGAAGTCGCCGGCCAGCGCGAACCCGTTCTGCGCCCCGGTGACCGTACGGCCCGCCGCATAGAACTGCTCGGTGCTGCGTGTTTTCCGGGCGGCCCACAGGGTGATGGCCAGCGCAAGCCCAATGAAGCCGAGAAAGAACGTGATGGCGAGCGCGTTCGGTTCACCAATCGCCGTCGGCATGCTCAGCTCCGTCCGGGGGCGTGGTCGGAGCGGTTGGCCCAGCGCACGTAGACCAACGTCAACAGCCACGCCGCGACCGTGACGACCGCGCCGAAGACGATGGCGAGGCTCAAGCCCGGCGCTATCGAGACGGCCGAGCAAGGACTTGTTGTAGGCGATCAGCAGGATCAGTGTGGCGTAGAGCGCACCGTTGATACCGAGAATCGCGAGCGCCACGCGCCAGTGCGCTCGCGCCAGCACACGAACGGCGAGCGCACGGTCGGCTGGCGTGCCGCGATCAACCGGAAAGGTTTGCGCCATGCCCTGTATTTCGTTTCGTCAGCGCGGCAGCAGCGCCTTGCGGATCTTGGCGACCACCGTGAAATGCGGATCGACGACGTTCGCAATCTCGTACTCGATGGCTTGTCCCATCAGTAGTGACGCGCCACGCTCCGAGTACTTGTAGTCGTTCACCAGCAGCCGCAGCATCTCCGTCGTCGCGTGCTGGAATGCCTGCAGCAGCGGCCGCTCGCTGCCGAGCACCATGACATAGGTGTCGTTCTCGATACGCGGCCAGCCGATCGTCTTCTTCTTGATCAAGTCCACGGTGAACTCGACATCCATCGAGGTCTCGACCCCGGTGCCGACAACCTCGCCTTCGCCTTGCCGCGCGTGCCCATCGCCGAGAAACAGCAACGCCCCCGGCTCGTACACTGGGAGTGTCACCTTCACGCCGGCGTTCAAGCCCGCGTAGTCCATGTTGCCGCCGAAGGCGCCGGGTGTGCTCGTCGCCACCGCTTCCTTGCGCGCCGGTGCCGTGCCCAGGCAGCCGAGCATCGGGCGCAACGGCAGCTCGATGGGCGGCGAGATCGCAGGCATGTCCAGCCTCGTTGTCCCTTTTGACTTGTCGATGATCCAGTTGGCGCGCTGCGGGTCGCGATCGACGCGATTGGCGATCGACCCCGGATCAACCACGTACGGCGCGAGCAGACTGCTCGAGAAGCCGGTCGTGCGGTTGGTCTCCAGGCGCTCGATCGTGACGATGATCGCATCGCCCGGTTCGGCGCCTTCGACGTAGAACGGTCCCGTCTGCGGGTTCGGCCCCTGCGCAACGGACTTGCCGTTCCAGTCGGTGCCCGACGCGTCGATCGTCTTCGTGATCACGCGATCGCCCGGCCGGATTTTCAGGGCGGGTGGATGGGCGAACGAGAACGTGTTGTAGAAGCGCTCCGGGGTCAAGCGATGGGTCACGGGCGCTTGCGAGGCAAGCGGCCACGCGGCCAGCAGCGTGATCACGGCGATGGCCATCAAACGGGTCTTCATAAGGGCCACATGATGGACCAAGCCGGGCAGCGGTGGGCCGGCGATTTTTGGCTATTTCGCCTGACGAGCGGCTGCCGGGACGAACTTCACCGGCAGCGTCCCGCCTGACGCATACAGGTTGCCCTTCGAATCGGCGCCGGCCAGATGGTGCAGGCCTCGCGCATCGAATGAGCCACGTGGTTGCAGATCGCGTCGCCCGAAAATCCAAATCTTGGAGTTCGTCGCGTCGGCAACATAGAGATGCTGCTGGGCGGCGTCAGGCGAAAATCCGACACGATAGACCGAGCCGATCCCGGCTTTGAGGACGCCCGAGGCGAGGGGTCCCTTCAAGGTAATGCCGGCCCCGGTCGGCGTATCGGGGGCCACGATCGCCTCCGCGACGAACGTGCCGTCCTTTCGAAACACCTGAACGCGATTTCGCTGCCGGTCGCAGACGTACACCAAGCCGTCGTTCGAGAGCCGGACGCAATGAACGATGAAGAATTGTGACGGTGGCGGCTTGGCGCGCTCGTAGTTCGCCGGCACCCCGTCGTCGGGCTTGTTGCCGTACGCGCCCCAGTGGCGCTTGTACCGGCCGGTCTCGGCGTCGAACACCACGACGCGGCGATTCAGATATCCGTCCGAGACGTAGACCTCGGCAGCGGCGATGTCGACTGCGACGTCGGTAGGATTGCCGAGCAGCCTTGGATCGTTGCTGCCCCCGGTGCGGAACTTTTCACCGATCTGCAGCAGGAACTTTCCCGTCTTCGAGAACTTCAGGACGACGTCGCCGTTGCCGGCGATCCAGACGTTGTCGTTGCCGTCGACGAAGATGCCGTGTTCCCCTGGGGAGCCGCGAGGATAGTCACCCAGGTTCTCCTGCGGCCAGTCGTACCCGGCGGCTGCCCCGCCCCACGCCTGAAGGACTTTCCCGGTGGGATCGAGCTCCAGAACCGGTGGAGCGATCCGTTTTCCGGATTTGACGGCCTCGGCTGGCGCCATGGCCGGCCGGTGCAGGATCCAGACGTGATCGTGACGGTCGACGGCAACCGACGCCGGACCGCCGAGAATCCAGTCGTTCGGCAGCGGCGCAGGCCACGACTCATCGATCCGGAACGACGGTCCCTGGCCATCCTGGACCGCGGCGCGCGCACGCCCATCGCCCGTCAGCACAAATGCCAGCGCAGCCGCCGACAAGGCGCCGAGCACGAGCTGTTGCAGCGAGGTCAGGGTCGTCGGCATGTGAGGGCGCGCGCGAGAGTATACAGCTCGCAGCGGCTACTTCGACCCGGGGAACGGATCTTGCGGGTTTCTTGAAGCCAGTTCCGCAAAATGCTCAAAACGACGTTTCGTGTCTCGTCGACATGGAACCCGCGCACGCAATCGACGTGTGCCGCTTACACAATCGTGCAACTCGCGATTGGCGCGGCGATGGTGGTGGTCTTCCCGTTCGTTCAATCGCCACAAGCGGCGACCGGCCTCCCGGCGGGATTTCAGGACGTCCTGGTCGTCAGCGGCCTTTCGAACCCCACGGCGATGGAGTTCGCGCCGGACGGCCGGCTGTTCGTGACGCAGCAGGGCGGTCAACTGCGCGTGATCAAGAACGGCGTGCTCCTTCCAACGCCATTTCTCACGCTGACCGTGAACTCCGCCGGCGAGCGTGGGCTGCTCGGCATCGCCTTCGACCCCAACTTCGCGGTCAATCAATTCATCTACGTTTACTACACGGCCACGACGCCGGCGGTGCACAACCGAATCAGCCGATTCAAGGCGAATGGCGACGTCGTCGACGCGAGCGCAGGCGAGCTGGTTCTCCTCGACTTCGACAACCTGAGCAGCGCGACGAATCACAACGGCGGTGCGCTGCATTTCGGCATCGACGGCAAGCTCTACGCCGCACACGGCGACAACGCGAATGGAAGCAACGCGCAGAGCTTGAACAACCTCCTCGGCAAGATCATCCGCATGAACCCGGTCTCGGATCCGACCGCGCAGATCCCGACCGACAACCCGTTCTTTGCGACGGCGTCTGGAAAGAATCGGCTGATCTGGGCGCTGGGACTCCGCAATCCGTTTACGTTCAGCATTCAACCCGGCACCGGGTTGACGTTCGTGAACGATGTCGGGCGAAGTAACATGGGAGGAGATCGACGACGCGCGGCCGGGTCGGAACTTCGGATGGCCGACAACGGAAGGCCCGTTCAACGCCGCGCGCTTTCCGCAGTTCACGAATCCGGTATACAGCCTACCGGCACAGCAGCGGGACGCCGACCGGGTGCGCCATCACTGGCGGAGCGTTCTACAACACGTCGGCTCCGACGTTTCCGGCTTCTTACATCGGGAAGTATTTCTTCGCCGACTACTGCTCGGGCTGGATCTACTACATCGATCCCAGCAGCCCGTCGACGGCGACGCAGTTTGCGGCCGGCGATCAGCTCGCCGGTCGACCTCAAACTCGGCCCCGACGGGGGCTCTGTACTACCTCGCGAGGGGAGCGGGCAGCGTCGGCAAGATCGTGCCGAGCGGAACCGGCCTTCCACAAATCACGCAACAGCCGGCCAATCGAACGGTGGCGGCCGGCGCGACCGCGACGTTCACGGTGACCGCATCTGGAACGGCGCCGCTCTCGTATCAGTGGCAGAAAAACGGCGTCGACATCCCGACCGCCACGACCGCGTCGTACACGACGCCGCCGACGGTCACTCGCCGACAACGGCAGCACCTATCGCTGCCGGGTGACCAATTCGGCCGGATCGACGATGAGCAACGCAGCGACGCTCACCGTCCTCAACAACCTCGCTCCGACCGCGACGATACACACGCCAGGCGCCGGCTCGAAGTACTCCGCCGGAACGACACTGTCGTTTTCCGGCAGCGGAACCGACCCGGAGGACGGCACTCTCGCACCGGCCGCTCTTCGTTGGCGCATCGACTTCCACCACGACACGCACACGCACCCGGCCATGCTGGAGACATCGGGTATCGCCGGCGGAACGTTTGCCATACCGAACAGCGGCGAGGTGTCGGCGAACGTCTGGTATCGCGTGTATCTGACGGCCACGGATTCCGCCGGGCTGTCGACCACCTCGTTCGTCGACGTCACGCCCAATACGGCGATGATCACGCTGTCGACCGTGCCGGCCGGGCTCCGCGTGACGCTCGACGGTCAACCCGTGATCGCTCCGGTCACCGTCACGAGCGTCGTCGGAATCGTTCGGACGCTTGGCGTGGTGACGCCGCAGACGTCCGGTGCGGTCACCTATCGTTCGAATCGTGGTCGGACGGCGGCGCCGCCACCCACACGATCGCAACTCCCGGGACGAACACCACCTACCGGGCGGTGTACAGCTTCTCCGCTTGCTGCTCCGATCGGTCGTCCAGATCATTCGCTGAATCCACTGCGCCGGATGGACCACGCCGTCGGCGTGAAATCCTTATTCGGTCGATCTCGGCAGATCTGCAACTCGAGCGCCTCGGCCATTGCGAGCGGCGATGAAGCGCATCCATGCCGGGGGTTGGCCGGCCGATGGAATCAGACGCCCGCCATAGGTCGTCCTGCAAGCGATGGGGAAGGACGAACACGAGATCGGAGAAGAGCATCGCTGCGACCAGCCAGTGGAAGTGGCGCATCGTGAGGATCGCGCCGCCGACATGCCATCGCTGGGTGTCGACGTCGCGATGGGTCAGCAGCATCGTGATGGCGAACAGCAGCGGCGCGAGATGCGCGAGGAGAAATCGCGCCGTGCCCGTGCCGGAGGTCGGCTCGTAGAAGGCGATGGCTGGAAGGTAGACACCCGCATAGGCGACCAGAAAAGCAGCGAGGGCATGTGCCGCCGCACCAGGCCGACGACGACTCGGCGCCGCGTCGTCACGACGCGACGGCTGCCGGCAGATACAGCACGACGGGCCAGCGAACATGTAGCCGCGGAACGAGACGGCCGCCATGTCGCTGAAGCCATGGCCGAAACGGGCGGCGATCTGCGCCACCGAATGGCCGCGCCAGTACCTGCGCGCGCCCGGGCGCATCGATCGGGGGCCGGGCGGCCAGCCGTTCGGTCCGTAAGACAAGATGCGCGGCCGCCGCCTCCGGATAGTCGTCGTACCAGCATGAGCGCGGCGGTGTTAAGGTTGTAGAAGTACTGACCGTGAATCTGTTTGCTCGTCCGGAGGTACGGCGACAGGATCAGGAGAAACACGACGCCGAAGACGATCGCCGGCGCTGCCGCACGGAGTGCGGCGCCAGCCTGACGTCTTCGTGCCAGCACGATCAACGCGTGACCGGTTGCCGACCGCCACCACGAGCGCCGCGAATGGCAGGTTCGCCGCCTTCGCGAGGAACGCGAACGCGGCCAGCAGGCCAGCGGCCCCCGCATACCCGATCCGGCGGGCCGTTCGCGCTCCACGAACATCTGCCAGCTGGCAATGAAGGTCAGGAGGTGCAGCGTGTAGAAGAGCAGCTCCGACTGGGTGTAGCCCGCCTTGAACACGAAATACCCAAACGCGACGACGCCGACGAAGTTGAGCGCCGCGAGCGGCGGCAGGCGCCGGAGCGCACGGCGGCAATGACGGTGAGAAGACCGAGCGACAGGTAGATGCTGGCGGTTTTTGCGACCTCGAAGAACTCCGGGTCCGTCCAGGCTGGCTGATAGAAGGTTGCCAGGAAGAAGGGATACAGCGGCATCCGGTTCCACGGCTGCACGACGGGCGGATCGTTCAGGCCGTGCCAGTTCCGATAGAGGATCTGCGCTTCGAATAGATACGCGCTCTGATCGCCGCGTGACTTCACCGTATTGATGACGCGCGCGTGCTCCAGCGCGCTGGTGCAGTAATACCCAGGCCAGGCCGCTGGCCAGCGGGCGCCGAGGACGATCCGCCGGCCAGTTATCGGCGCCATGATACCCCCGGCCCGCTGTAGCGGAGCTCGAGGTTAGAATGTCCGCGCCAGCGATCTTAGAGATGCCGAAGTCGATCGATTTCTGTCAGCGATGCGCGAGGAAGACGATTGAGTCGAGGCGGCGCCTCCGGCGGAGTCTCGGTGCACGTGGATCGGCACGTGCGATCTTGTATGATTTCTCCACTTCGTCTCGGCCAGGGGGAGCCATGAGTGTCTCGATCAAACGGTCGGGTATCGTGTTGGTGGCGATGATCGGCTGCCTGTTCAGCGTGGTCCTGGCGCAAAACCCCTCATCACCAACCGCAGCTTCGAGAGCGGCACCGACCCTGGCGGCGCCACGGTCCTGACGCCCGGCAGCAAAGCCATCGACGGCTGGACCGTCGTCGACGCCGACGTTTCATACGTCGGCCGCAAATGGCAGCACGCGGAGGGAGCCCGCAGCGTGGCCCTGCTCTGCGGCGGCGGGATCACTCAGACGATCGAGACCGAGCCCGATCAGACGTACGAAGTCCGCTTCAACATGGCCGGCGATCCCGACGCCGCGCCGTCGCTCAAGACGGTGATTGTTTCACTTGGCGCCGAGACGCGGGTGTTCACGTTCGACACCGCCGGACGCAAGGGCACCGACATGGGGTGGGCGTCCCGGACTCACGTGTTCAAGGCGTCGGCCAAGACCTCGACGCTCGCCTTCCGCAGTCCGAAGGCGCAGTGTTCGGTCCCGGCGGTGGACAACGTGCGCGTCGACCCGATCGCGATCTGCGTGCAGACCCACTACTGCGGCCGGAGGCTGCGTCAACGCGCACTGACTTACGAGCAGGTCTCGCCTTTCCGTTCCCCGCGCACCCAGCCGGCCAGCATCTGCCACTCCGGATCGTCGCGCGACTGCCAGCGCCGCGGTCCGTTGTGCGTGTAGGTGCCGCCGCCGTCGGGGTGCAGCGGCTTCAACAGGAAGCGGCTCTGCTCGGGGTTCCCGGGGATGATCAACCGCGAGATCGATTGGAACGCCCGCTTGGCTTCTTCGTCGCTCCACGACTTGCCATTCTGCGGCGGCGGCGCGAATCCGACGAGACCGCCCGCATGGCAGTTGCTGCAGGCAATGTGGCCCTCGCGTGGGGTCGCGAACACCTTCTGGACGCACGACGCGGAAGAAGGTGAAATCGACCGCCGGCTCGGGCGCCGGGACGTAACGGCCGGCCGGCAGGCTGCGAATCCACTTCAGGAGCGCCTGGTACTCGGGATGCTCCTTGCGAGGTCCAGTACGTGCCGCCGGTGTGGCTGAAGCCACCCGCCTGCGTAGCCAGCGGCTTCAGCAGCAGCCGGCTTGCTTCGGGCTCTTTCGTGTTCACCAGCTTCGTCACGATGTCGAAGTTGCGCCGCGACTGCTCGACGGTCCAGCCCGCGTCGGTGCGCGGGCGTTTCCAGGCTGAACCGCATCGGCCGCGTCTGCCACGTATGGCACATCACGCACGCCGCCATGCCCGCCGATCGTGCCGCCGCGATCGGTCATGAACAGCCGTCTCGACCGTGTTCCGGTAGGCCTCGATATCGGCGGCGCTGGGGAAGCTGGCGCCTGCGCCGGCCGGCGCCGGCCTGCGGTTCGGCAGACAGGGTCGCGACGTCCCAGGCGAGCGACGAACGCGTTGCCAGCCCGCAAGTCAGCCAGGCGAGCCGGCGCGACATGAGATGGTTCGTTCCAGCCATGGCTACGCTCCTAGGGCTGGCCGCCGGTGGGCGATGGGGCGTTGACGCGATCCAGCGGCAGGATCGCCGTGCTGATCCGGGCCGGCCGCGCGCCGGTCTTGATCTTGGCGACAATCTGCAGCTTCCTGCACGTCGACCGCCAGCGTGTGGTCGCTTCCCGAAACGGCCACGTACAGGAATCGGCTGTCGGGCGTCGCCGTGATCCAGTTGGCGGACGGCCCGACTTCCACGGCGCCGATGTACTTCAGATCGGGCAGGCTCCACGCGTAGATGCGGCTATCGAGCCGGCTCGACGCCCAGACCGCATGGATCCGATCGGGAAGCACCTCGAGGCCGTGCATGTCGCCGGTCTGAATGCCGTCGGCGTTCTGCTTCCACAACGGGAGCTTCGGCGGCCAGAGGATGTCGACGACCTTACGCTGTGTTCCAATCGACGACGAACACGCCGTTGATGGCGGTCGCCTGCGCGAACATCCGCTTGGTCGAGCCATCCGGATTCGCTTCGAACGCCATCGGCCGCACCTCGTGATTGCTCGCGGCCGTACTGCTGGTGTCCGGTCAGCTCGATCCCCCAGACCACGGTATCGGTGGCGGCGTCGATCACCTGGATCGTCGGCTCGCCCGGTTCCGGGTCGGCGCGGAGGCCGGCGACGACGTAGCTGTCGTCCGGCGTCACGTAGGTGTTGTGGACCGGAGCGTGAACCGGAATGCTCTTGACGATCTTGTGCGTGGCGATGTCGATGACGTCGACCACCGCGGGAAGCGAGCCGCCGTCGGGCGCCTTGAACCCGGGGCCGAGGACCTTGGCGGTCCGCTGAGAGATGCCGGCGTAGATCTTCCGGTGCTTCTTGTTGACGACGATCTTGTTGGGCCGCGCCGACAGCTTGATCTGCTGCACCAGCTTCAGCGTCTTCGTATCGAAGACGTCGATGGTCCGCTCCGATTCGTTCGCGCAGTAGTAGTAGAGGCCGTCCGGGTGGACGGTCAGGTTGTGCGCGTACGGGCAGCCGCGGATGAGGCCCACCACCTTATTGATCGCCGGGTCGATGATGTGATGGACGTTGCCGGCGTTGTTGCTCTGGAGGATCCGGACCGCGACGCCCTTGTAGGAGTCGAGACGCGGCACCTGCTGTGCCGTGATGGACGCCGCGAGGAGAAGAACGACGCAGACGACGGCCGGCAGCGCTCGACGGATGCGTAGAATTCGGCATCACTGGCCTCCCCGCAGAAAGACAGGAATGTCCCAAAACCGCTCGAAAGGGGGAGGATACCATAGCCGTCCGGACGATTGGCTCGCGATCTCACCTGGGCCGCGACTCGGGCAGGCCAATCACCTTCCAGTCGCCGAATGCCAGTTCGCGCTCGGCGAACTGGTACACCACCACCCGCTTCCCGTCGAGCCGTTCGGGGGTCCGCTGCAGCATCGCCCGCGTGGCGAACGCGCCTTCATCGTTCTGCACGATCCGATCGATCGGACGCCGCAGCGCATAGCTCAATTGCTCGACGAATCCCGCCGAAGTGCCCCAGCCCATCGATTCCAGCGCGTAGATGTTGCTGAAGCTGTCGCCGAGTACGAGCACGTCCGAGGTCGTCGACGATCGCCAAAGCGAACCATCCGGCCTGCAGAACGCGGCGCAGCCAGACCGTTTCCGGGGGAAAGAGCCCCGCATCGGCCGGCAGATCGAGCATTCGCAAGGTGTCGCCCGACGTTTCGCGCTTCGACCCGTTCGATTCGGTAGCCCGGATCGCCGACCGCGACCAGGTTCAGTGAAGCGGCATGTAATGACGCGAGTCGTTCTGCCACCGTCTCCATCGCCTCGGGCCGCCAGTGTGTATCGGTCGCGAGATAGAGCGGATCGCGTCGACCGAGTTCAGCGAGCGATCTCGAGTGGCTTGAAAACGCAGATGCCCTCGCGCTCGAGCCGCTTCGACGAATGCGCGAAACGACGGATTCTCCAACACGACGGTGGCGGCGTCATAGCGGTCGGTCAGCTTGTCCGGATGAACGGCAGGTTTCTGCGGCGTGGGCATCACAATCAGCGACGATGCCACGCGCCTCAGATCGTCATTCAAGCCGGACGAGGGCCTGAGTGCGGGTCGGGCTGCGGCGGCGGGGCCGCTGTTGGCGCTTCTCTGACCCTTCGCGCCATCTGCGCGGGATCGAGAAACGGACGACCGGTCAGGTACTCGACGTCGGGCCGATAGAACAGCCAGCCGATCACGTCCGGGATAGACCCGCTCGTTTCCTGCACCGAGCCGCCGGTCATCGCGAGTTGGGCGGGCGGCCTCAGCGACGTGGCAATCAACGAGTCGTCTTCGAGCGCCCGCTCGAACGCGCTCAGCCCGTTGAGCAGGATGCGATTCCCCGAGACGATCCGCCGCCACAGGCGTAACTCCTGCGCGACCGCGGACGATGCGCCCAGCTCGTTGACGGCAGCAGACAGTCGCGAAAACGCAATGGCCAGCCCCCGCCGCCGCTGACGCGGGCGGCGACCGACTCTCGACGGCCGGGCACCAGGGCAATTGCGACCAGGAAGAAGGCCAGCAGGAACCGCACCGATCGCCCGGCGACACGCGTCGTGTGCGCGATCTCGATCAGGCGCGTCAGCTTCGCGGCTCGGCCCGCCGGCGGGGAGGGGATGCTGAGGCGGCCATCAGAAGAAGAAGTAGATGAAGGGGTTATAGGACTGCGTGGCCAGAACCGTCACCGACAGAAGAAACACGGCCGCGACAGCAGCTGCCTTCGGCATCGTCAACGTTCGGGTCCAGTCCCACGTCTGCGGAGCGCTCCACACGATGACTCCGGCCAGCGAGAAACGTGGCGATGTAATACGGCTGATAGACGATTCCGGCCAGCAGCCCGGCGCTGTCGTGCGGCGTGCCGAGCGCCAGCATGTCTCCGAGGTATCGAAAGGCGTGTCGCACATCGGTCGCACGAAAGAAGACCCACGTGACCAGCACGATGACGAACGTCGTCGCGATGCGGAACGGCGCGGGCAGGGCGCTGAAGAGGGCCGTCTTGCCTCGCACGCGCTCGATGGCGAGCAGCGTGCCGTGCATCGCGCCCCAGATCACGAAGGTCCACGCCGCGCCGTGCCAGAGGCCGCCAATCAGCATCACCAGAAACAGGTTCACGTAGGTGCGGACGCGCCCCTTGCGATTACCGCCAAGCGGCACGTAGAGGTAATCGCGCAGCCAGGCCGAGAGCGAGATGTGCCACCGGTGCCAGAATTCCGTGATGGACTGCGAGCGGTACGGCGAATCGAAGTTCTTCGGGAAGACAAAGCCGAGCATCAGCGCCAGTCCGATGGCCATGTCGGAGTAGCCGCTGAAGTCGAAGTAGATCTGAAAGGCGTAAGCGGTCACGCCGTACCACGCGTCCAACGGCGCCGAGCGATCCGGCTTCGAACGACAGATCGGCGATCTTGCCGCACGGGTTGGCGATCAGGACCTTCTTCGCCAGGCCGAGCGTGAAGAACGAGATGCCCCGCGCGAACTTCGTTGCGGTGCTTTCGGCGGAAGTGAAGCTGGTCTTCAATCTCCGAATAGCGAATGATCGGGCCGGCAACGACCTGCGGATACATCATCTCGAAACAGAGGAAGTCGCCGAAGTTCTTCATTGCCGTTGAATGGCCGCGGTAGACGTCGATGACGTAGCTGAGCGACTGGAGGATGTACAGGCTGATGCCGAGCGGCAGCGCGACGCGCAGCGTCACGTCGAGCCCCATGTCCGGGAGCCCGAGCCACTCCACGAGATCGTTATAGCTGTCGATCGAGAAGTTGAAGTACTTGAAGAAGGCCAGGAGAGTAAGGTTCGCGCAGATCGAGAGGATCAAGGCGGCGTGTTGCCGGGTCGAGCGGACGCCTTCCGATCCAGCCTCTGAACCGGCCGCGTCCACGTCGTTGGCCCGCCGAGCGCGATCACGAGACCGGCGACGTAATCGACGATCGTCGAGAACAGGAGCAGGAACGAAAAGAGCGGATTGGCCCAGCCGTAGAACACGAAGCTGACGAGCGTCAGCATCAGGTGCTGGGCGCGGCGCGGCACCGCGTAATAGAGCAGCAGGGCGGCCGGGAGAAAGTAGAAGACGAAAAGGAAAGAACTGAAAACCATCGTTCAGGGATTCGTCGTGCAGTCCGCCAATGCCTGGCTGAGCCTGTCGGCGCTCTGAAATCTCCGCGCGGGATCTTTTTCGAGGCACCGCAGGACGACGGACTGCAAATCGGGTGGAACGGCGATCGTGGCCTGCTCCGGAAACATGGCAGGTTCGCTGATGTGGGCAAGCCTCAGCTGCGCCGCAGTGCCCCGGACGAACGGCGGTTCGCCTGTCAGAGTTTCGCTGGGTCCGGTGTCGATGTCGCGCTGGACTGCGCCCCGTCGCGATCGGTCACGGATGGCTTGACCGGTTCGTGCCTGGCGGGGGAAAAGCCAACCCGCACGGCCTCGTCGATCTCCGGAGAGAAAACAACCGCGGCTGTCGAGACTGGCTGGGCCAGCAGCGACGCGACCTGCTCACGGAGGAGCGCATCACGCGGGCACGCATCGGCGAGAAACGCCGTACGCTCGCTCTCCGGACGCTGCCGCGCCGCGTGATACAGCGTCTCGATCCGCCGCCAGCGCTCAGGTTCCAGAATCCGACTCCAGCGATGCTCACGTGCATCGCGCCGATTCAGCGCCTTGCCGCGCCCGGCGCCACCTCGACACTAACGCGGATCTGACCCTCAGCTCAGACGAATCTCTCGCATGAGCTGGCGGCTTCGACGACGACGCGTGCCGCTATCGCTGACGACGCCGCTCGCGTCAACTCATG